>NZ_JBIVIO010000005.1:0-433455 GCF_044749745.1 Streptomyces sp. NPDC088923
TTGATAGGCCGGATATGGAAGCCCTGTAAGGGGTGGAGTTGACCGGTACTAATAGGCCGAGGGCTTGTCCTCAGTTGCTCGCGTCCACTGTGTTGTTCCCAGACAACGAACAGCGTTGTCGGTTTGAACACCACTTAATTGAAAAGTGTGCTTGTTCGCTGACCCTGTTCAGCTCCGCACCTCGTGCGGAGAGTCTGAAAGGGTTTCGGTGGTCATAGCGTGAGGGAAACGCCCGGTCCCATTCCGAACCCGGAAGCTAAGCCTCAAAGCGCCGATGGTACTGCAAGGGGGACCTTGTGGGAGAGTAGGACGCCGCCGAACAATCTTTGGAGGACCCCCGGTCCCGGCGTACACGCTGGGACCAGGGGTCCTTTCTGTTTTTCGTACACTTTTTCTGTAGGACCACCGCTCGTCAGGTACGCGGTGGCAGCCAGTCCCGAGGAGTTCCGCATGTCCCCCAACCCTTCCGACGAGCGTCCCGAGCGCCGAGGCCGCGACCGGGACGGCGGTGAGCGGGGCGGACAGCGCGGCGGCTTCCGCCGTGACGGCCAGCGCGACGGTCAGCGTGGCGGCGGTTTCCGCCGTGACGACCGTGGCGACCGTCGTGACGACCGTGGCGGTTTCCGCCGCGACGATCGGGGCGAGCGGCGTGACGACCGTGGTGGTTTCCGTCGTGACGACCGGGGTGACCGGCCGGCCTTCCGCCGTGACGACCAGGGCGGACGCCCCCCGTTCCGTCGCGACGACCGCCGTGACGACCGGCCTCCGTTCCGTCGCGACGACCGCCGTGACGACCGGCCTCCGTTCCGTCGCGACGACCGCCGTGACGACCGGCCTCCGTTCCGTCGTGACGACCGTGGCGACCGCCCCGGTTTCCGTCGTGACGACCGCCGTGACGACCGCCCCGGTTTCCGTCGCGATGACCGTGGTGACCGGCGTGACGACCGTGGTGGTTTCCGTCGTGACGACCGGGGTGACCGGCCGGCCTTCCGCCGCGACGACCAGAGCGGACGCCCCCCGTTCCGTCGCGACGACCGCCGTGACGACCGGCCCTCCTTCCGCCGTGACGACCGCGACGCTCCCCGTCGTGACGACCGCCGTGACGACCGCGCTGGGTTCCGACGTGACGACCGAGGCGACCGCCCCGCCTTCCGCCGTGACGACCGGCCTTCGTTCCGCCGTGACGACCGCGACGCCCCGCGTCGTGACGACCGCCGTGACGACCGCGGTGGGTTCCGGCGCGACGACCGTGGCGACCGGCCCTCCTTCCGCCGTGACGACCGTGACGCCCCCCGTCGCGACGACCGACGTGACGACCGTGGCGGTTTCCGTCGCGACGATCGGCCTCGGCGTGATGACCGGGGCGGGTTCCGTGGCGGACGTGACGGGCGGCCCTCCGGCGGGCCTCGGCGGGACGACCGGCGCGACGACCGGCGTGGTGGCGGGTTCCGGGGACGCGACGACCGCGGGGGTCGGGACCGGGACCGTCGTGACGACCGCGGTGGTTACCGCGGGGACCGGGACCGGGAGCCCGTCAAGCGGCTGCCGATCCCCGAGGAGGTCACCGGCTTCGAGATCGACGGCGCGGTGCGCCAGGAGCTGATGAGCCTGCCGAAGACACTCGCCGACGACGTGGCGCGCAACCTCGTCATGGTCGCGCAGCTCATCGACGAGGACCCCGAGAAGGCGTACGGCTACGCGAAGGTCGCCCTGCGGCTCGCCTCGCGCGTCGGCGCCGTCCGCGAGGCGGCCGGCTTCGCCTCGTACGCGACCCAGCGCTACGACGAGGCGCTCAAGGAGTTCCGCACCGCGCGGCGCATGTCGGGCAGCGTGGAGCTGTGGCCTGTCATCGCGGACTGCGAGCGTGGGCTCGGACGGCCCGAGAAGGCCCTTGAGATGGCCGGGGCGCCGGAGGTGCAGAAGCTGGACAAGGCCGGGCAGGTCGAGATGCGGCTCGTCGCCGCCGGGGCCCGTCGCGACCTCGGGCAGCTCGACGCCGCGATCGTGACCCTTCAGAGCCCCGAGCTCGCCTCGAACGGCGTCCACCCCTGGACCGCGCGGCTGCGTTACGCCTACGCCGATGCGCTGCTCGCCGCGGATCGTACCGAAGAGGCCCGCGAATGGTTCGCGAAGGCCGTCGAGTCCGACAAGGACGGCACCACCGACGCCTCCGACCGGCTCGCGGAGCTGGACGGTGTCGAGTTCACGGACGCCTACGAGGAGGAGGAAGCGGAGGCCGGCGAGGAGCCCGGCGCCGCCGAGCACCTCACTGCCGAGGACGCGGAGCCGAAGGACGTACGGCCCGAGGGCGCGCGTGGCGTGGACGACGGGCGCGAGGCGCGGCAGGACGACTGACCGACGCGGTCATTGAGCCACCGGCACGAAAGCGGGCGGTGCGCCCTCGACGAGGGAGCACCGCCCGCTTTCGTCTGTCCGGTGCCGGCCGGAACACCGGATCGCTCAGACCGTCAGATCGCGGAGGACGAGACCCGTCGCCGGTTTCGGGCCGAACGAGGTCGATTTGCGGGGCATCCGCACGCCCTGCCCGGCCAGTTCCCGTACGACCGCCTCGGAGACAGGGTGGAGGAGGACCGCCGTACCGCCCGTGCGCGCGGCCTGTTCGGTGACGGCCGCGGCGTCGTGCAGATAGCTGATCGAGCCGGGGGCGTCCGGTACGTGCCACAAGTGGTCGAGAAGCGTCGTGTGCAGGACGGTCGCGTCCAGGGCACGCCACGCGGGCGGCGGGCCGGCCGGGACGGTGCGTTCGAGGAGGGTGGGTTCGGGGCGGTCGGCGAGGTGGAAGGTGACGCCGTCGGTGAGGAGGAAGGCATTGCCGTCCTCGGCGGCGTCCGCGAGGGCCTGGCGGGCGTGCGGCAGCGGGCCGTCCACCTGGCGTACGCGGAAAGTACCGTCCAGGGCCGCGAGGGCCTCCTTCAGGGGGAGCGCGGGCAGCAGGCGGTGGATCGCGCGTACCCGTAGCGGGAAGCGCGCCGTGTCCACCAGGAGGACGAGACCCTCGTCCCAGGGACCGGGGGAGGGGTGCTGCCGCCTCAGCCGCAGGTACGTGGCCCAGCGGTGGTGTCCGTCGGCGATCAGCGCCTGGCGCTCCGCGAGGTCGGCGCGGACCTCGGCGATCTCGGCCGGGTCCGTCACGGCCCACAGCCGGTGGGCGAAGCCGTCCTCCGTGGTCGTGGCGAGCAGCGGGGCGGTCCGTACGGTCTCCTCGACGACCCGTGCCGCGCCGGGCCCCTCCTCCTCGGGGCCGTGGTACGTGAGAAGGAGCGGTTCCAGGTTCGCGGCCGTCGCGCGGAGGAGGTCGGCCCGTTCGGCCACCACCTCGGGGATGACGTCCTCATGCGGCAGGACGACGCCCTCGGACGGCTCCGAGAGACGCAGCGCGCCGATGACGCCGCGCTGGAGGACGCCGTCGCCGTGTTGCTCGTACACGTAGAGCGCCGGTCGCGCGTCGACGGCGAGGATGCCGTCGGCGAGCCAGGCGCGCAGCGTGCGGGCGGCCTGCTCGTCGCGTACGGCCGGGGAATCCCCCTGCGGGAGGATGAGCCGGACGATGTTGTGCGGATCAGCGTTCTCCAGGTGCAGCAGGCCGTCGGGGCGCACGACGACGTCGTACGGCGGAGAGGTCACGGCCGCGAGCGAGCGCACCCGCTCGGCGACGTAGCGCACGCCGCGGAAGGGCGACAGGTGCAGTCCGTTCTGCTCGGGCCCCGGAGAAGTCATCCGTGCATCGTATGCGCGAAGCGGCGGCGGACGCCGGGCGGTGCGTGCGGTGCGGGGTGAGCACATCGGGGATGATCGGGAAGACGGATGATCGTGCAATCGCGCAGACGACGCCGAGCGAGGAGTGCCGCAACATGACCGAGGATGTCCGAACCGCGACCGGAGCGAGTAAGGAACGGCTCGACGCGGTGTACGACACGGCGCTGCTCGACCTGGACGGGGTCGTCTACACCGGCGGCGAGGCCGTGGCGCACGCCGTCGACTCGCTCGCCACCGCGCGCGAGGGCGGGATGCACCTCGCGTACGTCACCAACAACGCGCTGCGCCCGCCGTCGGCGGTGGCGGCGCACCTCAGTGAGCTGGGCGTTCCGGCGGACGCCTCGGACGTCATCACGTCCGCGCAGGCCGTCGCGCGGCTCATCGCGGACGAGCAGCCGGAGGGCTCGCGTGTGCTGCTCATCGGGGGCGAGGGGCTGCGGCAGGCGCTCGTCGAACGCGGCCTCGTGCCCGTCGACTCGGCGGACGACGAGCCCGCGGCGGTCGCGCAGGGGTACGGAGGGCCCGACTTCCCCTGGTCGCGGTTCGCGGAGGCGGGGTACGCGGTGCGGGCGGGGGTGCCGTGGTACGCCTCGAACACCGACCTCACGATTCCGAGCGGACGCGGGATCGCGCCGGGCAACGGGGCGGCCGTCGAGGTGGTGCGGATCGCCTCGGGCGGGGAGCCCAAGGTCGCCGGCAAGCCGCTCCCCCCGATGCACCGGGAAACGATTCTGCGGACCGGGGCGAAGCGACCGCTCGTCGTGGGGGACCGACTGGACACGGACATCGAGGGCGCGCACGCGGGAGGCGTGGACTCGCTGCTCGTACTGACCGGAGTGACGGACGCGGCGGCGTTGCTGCGGGCGGTGCCGGAGCAACGGCCGACGTATGTGGGACGTGACCTGCGGGAGTTGCTGGTGGGACACGGGGCGCCGCGCGCGGAGGGCGACGGCGCGTGGGTGTGCGGCGGGGCGCGGGCGCGCGTCAGGGACGGGCGGCTGGTGCTGGAGAAGGACAGGGCGGGTTCGGGCCAGGGGGCGAGCGCGGGGGACGGCGCGATGCTCGACGGGCTGCGGGTGTTGTGCGCGGCGGCGTGGACCGCGGGGGGAGAGCGCGGCTTCGAGGGGGAGATCGCGGGGGCGGTGAAGGCGCTGGAGGCGTAGGGGGCGCTTGAGGCCGAAGGGGGGCGCTTGGGGGGGGAGGAAGGGGTGCGGGGGCGCTTTTGGGTGGGGGAGGGGCGTGAGGGGCGCTGCTGGGTGGGGGGCTGAGAGTGGGAGGCGTGGGGGAGATCGCGGGGGGTGACGGGGGTTGTGTGGGAGGGGGTTGTGGATGCGGCTGGGGTTGCGTGAATTCCTTTCACTCTGAAGAGTGAGCGGATTTTTGAGTTGGGCGGAGTTATCCACAGATTTGTTGAGCGGGGGGTGGGGCGGGGTGGGGGTGCGAAAGACTGGTGTTGGGGCTGCCCCCCGGGTGGGTGGGGGTGCGTCCACTGGGCAGGTGGGGGTGTGTCCACGGGGCGGCCTGGGGGTGGGGCCGTCTGCGGGGAGGGGCTGCCCCCCGCGTGCTGGTTGGCGCTCCGTGGCTGCTTCCGCTTACCAGCTGCGCTCCTCAGCAGTTCGGGTCCGACGTCGGTCCCCGCCCGGCGGCTGTCCCGCTCGATGCTGGTCCTTGCCCGGCAGTGGTCGCGGTCGCAGGAGGGGCGCCCGGCCGGCACCGGTCGCGGCCCTGACGGCGGTTCGGGCCCCTTCGGCGGGGTAGCGTCGGCGGCATGAGCGACGAGAAACCGGCGGTGGGGGGAGCCACTCCCGGGAGCGAGGGCAGCGCCTCGGCAGAGGCCGGGGCTTCCGGTGGCGGGAGCTTCGCCGCTGCCGTGGAGGCTTTCGCACGTGCGGTGGTCTCGGGCGATCCCGCACCGGCGGACCAGCCGGGACGGCACAGGCCCGCCCCCCATGCTTCGCCGGGCCAGCCGGGCCAGCCCGGGCCCGCCCCCGACGCTTCGCCGGATCAGCCCGACCAGCCCAACCAGCCCGGCCAGCCCGACCAGCCCGACCAGCCCGGCCCCGTACCTCCCGCACCGGTCGATCAGCCCGAGCGGGCGGGAGCGCCGGATGAGCCCGTACGCCGGTCCATGGGCGAGGAAGTCCCCGCGTCCGGCCTCGCCGGTGGGCCCGGCGGGCCCGCGCCCGCCAGGGATGACGTGGGCGTCCCGTCCCCCAGTGACCCCCGGGCCGCCGTCCCGTCCCCCAGTGACCCCCGGGCCGCCGTCCCGTCTCCCAGCGCGCTCCCTGCGGGCCTCCCGTCTCCCGATGCCCCGCAGGCCCCCGTCCCGTCTGCCGGTGAGTCGGCCCCGGCCCATGGGCAGGTGGACGACGCGCCCCGGCCGCTCGGAGTCGTACGGGTCGAGAGCGGGGACGGCCGGGTGGACGGTCTGCTCGGGCGGCTCGCGGATCTGGACGAGTTGCCCGTGGCCGAGCACCAGGGTGTGTACGAGGAGACCCACGAGGGGCTGCGGGCCGTTCTCACCGCACTCGACGTGGCGCAGGGGCCGCCCCCTCCGTCCGTGCGCTGACCGTGGCGGGGGCTCTTGTCGGACCCGCGCCGTAGCATGCCCTCAAGGCGCGTGACCTGCATCGCCACGCGTGCCCCGGCATCCCGTGCCGATGATGACCAGCAAGGAGCTGAACCGAACGTGGCAGGAGTGGCCCGCCGCCGCCTCGACGCCGAACTCGTCCGTCGCAAACTCGCCCGCTCGCGGGAGCACGCCAGCCAGCTCATCGCAGCCGGGCGGGTCAGCGTCGGCGGCGCGCTCGCGCTGAAACCGGCCACGCAGGTCGAGACGAGCGCCCCCGTCGTCGTCACCCCCGACGAGGACGATCCCGACTACGTCTCGCGGGGCGGGCACAAGCTCGCCGGGGCCCTTGAGGCGTTCGTGCCGCGCGGCTTGCGGGTCGAAGGACGGCGCGCGCTCGACGCGGGCGCGTCCACCGGGGGCTTCACCGATGTGCTGTTGCGCGCGGGCGTCGCTCAGGTCGTCGCCGTCGATGTCGGGTACGGGCAGCTCGCCTGGTCCCTCCAGAGCGATCCCCGCGTCGTCGTCAAGGACCGCACCAACGTGCGCGAGCTGAGCCTCGACCTCATCGACGGCGAACCCGTCGGCCTCGTCGTCGGGGATCTCTCCTTCATCCCGCTCGGCCTCGTGCTGCCCGCTCTCGTCCGCTGCTGCGCCCCCGACGCCGATCTCGTGCTCATGGTCAAGCCGCAGTTCGAGGTGGGCAGGGAGCGGCTCGGCAGCGGAGGTGTCGTACGCAGCCCCGAGCTGCGCGCCGAGGCCGTCCGGCACGTCGCCGCGCAGGCGGACGGGCAGGGGCTCGGCGTGGTCGGTGTCACCGCGAGCCCCCTGCCAGGACCCTCGGGGAACGTCGAGTACTTTCTTTGGCTGCGTGCCGGGGCTCCCCCGCTCGACCCGGCCGACGTCGACCGAGCGGTTGCGGAAGGACCCCGATGACCGAGACCGCCAAGCCCGCCCACACCGTCCAGCCCGGTGAGGGCCCCCGCAGCGTCTTCCTCCTCGCCCACACCGGGCGCCCCGCCGCGATCCGCAGTGCCGAACTCGTCGTCCAGGGCCTCCTGCGCTGCGGCCTCGGCGTCCGGGTCCTGGAGGAGGAGGCGTCCGACCTGCCACTGCCCGAGACCCCGCAGGTCGAGCTGATCCAGGAGGCCACGCCCGAGGCGCTCGACGGCTGCGAACTCCTCGTCGTCCTCGGCGGCGACGGCACCCTGCTGCGCGGCGCCGAACTCGCCCGCGCCTCCGGCGTCCCCATGCTCGGCGTCAACCTCGGCCGCGTCGGCTTCCTCGCGGAAGCCGAGCGCGACGACCTCGACCGCGTCGTCGACCGCGTCGTCACCCGCGCCTACGACGTCGAGGAGCGCATGACCCTCGACGTCCTCGTGCACAGCGGCGGCAGGCTCGTGCACACCGACTGGGCGCTCAACGAGGCCGCCGTGCAGAAGATCTCCCCCGAGCGCATGCTCGAAGTCGTCCTGGAGATCGACGGCCGCCCCGTCACGGGCTTCGGCTGCGACGGCATCGTCTGCGCGACCCCCACCGGGTCCACCGCCTACGCCTTCTCCGCCGGAGGCCCCGTCGTCTGGCCCGAGGTCGAGGCGCTGCTCATGGTGCCCATCAGCGCCCACGCCCTCTTCGCCAAACCCCTCGTCACCTCGCCCTCCTCGATACTGGCCGTCGAGGTGCAGGAGGGCGGTTCGCCGAGCGGGGTCCTGTGGTGCGACGGACGGCGCACCGTGTCGCTGCCCCCGGGGGCGCGCGTCGAGGTGCGGCGCGGCGCCGTCCCGGTCCGCCTCGCCCGGCTCCACCACGCCTCCTTCACCGACCGGCTCGTCGCCAAGTTCGCCCTGCCCGTCTCCGGCTGGCGCGGCGCGCCCGCCTGAGCCGCGAAGAGCGGGGAGGTCACCGGGGGGCCAGGGGCCGGGGAAGCGCGGCCGGGCCGCCGGTTCGTCGCACGGCCGCGTGTCGCTCGTACGCTCGTACGGGGGACACCCGACCCCGCGCCACCGCGCCGCGGCGGCCGTGCGCACACCCTCACTCGTGTCAACCGGCCGGGGTGACGTCGCCCGGGAGGAAGAAAACCTCGTATGGTCATGTGCGTGTTGGAGGAGATGCGGATACGGTCGCTCGGCGTCATCGACGACGCGGTGGTGGAGCTGTCACCCGGCTTCACGGCCGTGACAGGTGAGACCGGCGCGGGCAAGACGATGGTGGTCACGAGCCTCGGGCTGCTGCTCGGGGGGCGTGCCGACGCGGCGCTCGTACGGATCGGGGCGAAGTCGGCCGTCGTCGAGGGCAGACTCACGCTGCCACCCGGCTCCGCCGTGGCGCGGCGGATCGAGGAGGCCGGCGCCGAACTCGACGAGGACGCGCTGCTCATCAGCCGTACCGTCTCCGCCGAGGGCCGCTCGCGCGCCCACCTCGGGGGCCGCTCCGTGCCCAACGGCATGCTCGCCGAACTCGCCGACGAACTCGTCGCCGTGCACGGCCAGACCGACCAGCAGGGACTGCTCAAGCCCGCCCGGCAGCGCGCCGCGCTCGACCGGTACGCGGGCGAGGCCGTCGCCGCCCCGCTCGCCGCGTACCGCACCGCCTACCGCGGTCTGCGCACCGTCGCGGGCGAGCTCGCCGAGCTGACCACGCGCGCCAGGGAACGCGCCCAGGAGGCCGACCTGCTGCGCTTCGGTCTCGACGAGATCGCCGCCGTCGAGCCGCTCCCCGGCGAGGACGCAGAACTCGCCGCCGAGGCCGAGCGGCTCGGCAACGCCGAAACCCTGCGCGCCGCGGCCGCCGGGGCGCACACCTCGCTCGTCGGCAACCCCGAGGACCCCGAGTCCATCGAGGCCACCTCGCTCGTCGCCGGGGCGCAGCGCGCCCTCGACAGCGCGGGCGCCCACGACCCGGCCCTCGCCAAGCTCGCCGGACGCCTCGGTGAGATCGGCATCCTCCTCACCGACGTCGCCGGCGAACTCGCCGGGTACGCCGACGACCTGGACGCCGACCCGCTCAGGCTCGCCGCCGTCGAGGACCGCCGTGCCGCGCTCGCACAGCTCACCCGCAAGTACGGGCCCGACAGCGACGCCGTCCTGGAGTGGGCCCGCACCTCCGCCGAACGGCTCGGCGAACTCGAAGGCGACGACGAACGCATCACCGAACTCGCCGCCGAACGCGAACGGCTCGCCGCCGCACTCGCCGCTCTCGCCGCCGAGCTGACCCGCGCCCGTACCGAGGCCGCCGAGCGCTTCGCCGAGGCCGTCACCGCGGAACTCGCCTCGCTCGCCATGCCGCACGCCCGCGTCAGCTTCGCCGTCTCCGCGACCGAGGTCGACGAGGAGAGCGAGGGCCTCGTCCTCGACGGGCGGCGCCTCGCCTACGGCCCGTACGGGGTCGACGAGGTCGAACTGCTCCTCGCCCCGCACCCCGGCGCCGCCCCCCGGCCCATCGCCAAGGGCGCCTCGGGCGGTGAACTCTCCCGCGTCATGCTCGCCGTCGAGGTCGTCTTCGCCGGGACCGACCCCGTGCCCACCTACCTCTTCGACGAGGTCGACGCCGGGGTCGGCGGCAAGGCGGCCGTCGAGATCGGGCGGCGGCTCGCGCGACTCGCGCGCGGTGCGCAGGTCGTCGTCGTCACCCACCTGCCGCAGGTCGCCGCCTTCGCCGACCGGCAGCTTCTCGTCGAGAAGACGCACGACGGCAGCGTCACCAGCTCCGGCGTCAAGGTCCTCGAGGGCGAGGCGCGCGTGCGGGAGCTGTCGCGGATGCTCGCCGGGCAGGAGGACTCGGAGACGGCCAGGGCGCACGCGGAGGAGCTGCTCGCCACGGCGCGCGGGGACCGGGACGGTGACACCCAGGGGTGACCGCCGCGCGGGAGCGGGCCTCTCGTGGCCGATACCGGTCCGTGGAGGGCACACCGGTCCCGGCACAGCTGGCATCCTGTCAGGCAGCAACGTCCGGGGACCCATTCGCCGAGCAGCCGAGCAGGAGCGCCAGCCACCGTGAGCAGTCCGTCGAGCGCGTCGAGCCGAGCAGGGCACCCTCCGCTGCGCACGGTGCAGGTACTCGGCGGGGGCAGCGCGGGCAGCGGTGCGCACGTGCGCTCGCTCGCCGCCGGGCTCGCCGCGCGCGGGGTACGGGTCACCGTCTGCGCGCCCCACCCGCTGGAGACCGCCTACGACTTCACCTCCGTCGGCGCCCGCCACATCCACATCCCGCGCAGCGGCGACCCCGTCTCGCTCGCCGCGCTCCGCACCGTCTGCGCCGACGCCGACCTCGTCCACGCGCACGGCCTGCACGCCGGGCTGCGCACCGCGCTCGCCCTCGCCGGACGCCGCGTCCCGCTCGTCGTCACCTGGCACACCCGCGGCCACGCCGAAGGCACCCGCGCGCACGCCCGGCGCCTCCTGGAGCGCCGCGTCGCCCGCGCGGCGACCGTCCTCCTCGCCACCTCCTGCGACCTCGTCGACCGGGCCCGCGCCCGCGGCGCGCGCGACGCCCGCCTCGCCCCCGTCGCCCTGCCGCCCCCGCCGCCCGCGCACGCCCCCGCCGCGCAGAAGACGCGCGCCGACATCGGCGCGGTCGAGCGGCCCCTCGTCCTCGCGGCGGGTTCCCTCGTACGGCACCGGGGGTACGGGGCGCTGCTCGACGCGGCGCGCGCGTGGCGGGCGCTCGACCCCGTACCGCTGCTCGCCGTCGCGGGCGAGGGACCGCTGCGCGGCGAACTCCAGGCGAGGATCGAGGCGGAGGACCTCCCCGTGCGGCTGCTCGGCGGCCGCGACGACCTGCCCGCGCTGCTCGCGGCGACCGATGTCGCGGTGCTGCCGAGCCGCTGGGAGGCGCGCGCCCTCTTCGCGCAGGAGGCGCTGAGCCTCGGCGTGCCGCTCGTGGCCTCGGCGGTCGGCGGCATCCCCGAACTCGTCGGCGACGCCGCCGAACTCGTGCCGTACGGCGACGTGCCCGCCCTCGCCGCGCGCGTCGCGGCCCTCCTCGCCGATCCCGTCCGGCGCGCGGAGCTGGGCCGCGCGGGGCGGCGGCAGGCGGCCGGCTGGCCGACCGAGGACGCGACGGTCGCGCAGGTCCTCAGCGTGTACGACGAACTGACACACCCCGAGCCGCTGTTCTGAGCCCGCGGCCCCCGGTCACGCGTGCCGCCTGGCCCGCAGCGCCAGGCTCAGCGAGAGCACCGTGTGCGGGTCGTCGAGGTCGGTGCCGAGGAGCTCACCGATCCGCGCGAGGCGGTTGTAGAGGGTCTGGCGGTTGAGGTGCAGGGCGCGCGCCGTCTCCGCCTTGCGGCCCGCGTGGTCGAGGAACGTCTCCAGGGTCGGCAGGAGCGGGGGCCGGGCCGTGCGGTCGTGGCGCAGGAGCGGGCCGAGTGCCCGCTCGACGAAGGCCGCGAGGTCCGGATGGCCGCGCAGCCGCCACAGCAGCAGGTCGATGTCGAGACGCCGCGCGTCCCACCACGGGCGCGGGTCCAGGCCGGGGGCCGCGTCCGCCGCGCGCGCCGCGTGGCCCAGCCCCGCTGCCGCCGCCGCCCAGCCCCCCGCCGGGCCCACCACGACCACCGGCTCCGGCGCCCCCGGCCGCAGCAGCCCGGCCCGCTCCGTACCCGCCCGCAAAGCGGCGGCGGCACGGTCCGCGAGCCCCGGGCGCTCCGCCTCCTCGCGCAGCCCGAGCAGCAGCGGCACCCGCCCCTCCACCGGCCGCACGCCGAGCAGCACGGGCACGCCGAGCCCGCTCAACTCCTCGTGCACGGCCCGTACGAGCTGCCCCCAGCCACCGCCCGGCGCGAGCGCGCCCGTCGTCTCGGGGAGCTTCATCACGAGCGGAAGGAGCAGCCCGGTGGCCGGTCTGAAGCCGAGCACGGCCGCACGCGCGGGCGCGTCCTCGGGGGTGGTACGTGCCTGGGCGAGGTCCGTGAGGAAGTCGCCCCTGCCGAGCGCCGCCAGCTCGTCCTCCTGCCGCGCCTGCATGAGCACCACGGCGAGGATGCCGGCGACCCGTTCCACCGCGAGCCGGTGCGCGGGCCGCACCGGGCCCGCCACCGGGAGCAGGACCAGCCGGGCCCGTACCGCCTCCGGCGCTCCGGGCGCCGCGCCCGCCACGTCCACGAGCACCGAACCCGCGGGCGGGCCCTCCGCGCGGGCCGCCCTGCTGCCCCGCAGCCGCTCCCACACCGGCAGCGCCTCGCTCTCGCCCGGGCCGCCCCACGCCCCGTACAGCAGGCTGCCGCCCGCCGTCTCCAGGAAGATCGGGTTGCCGCCGAACTCCGCGAGCGTGGCGAGGACCTGGGGCACGCCCCCGCCACCGAGCACCGCCTCGGTGCAGCGCCTGTGCACCTCCTCGGCCTGGCGCAGGAGGGCGTAGTGCCCGTTGACGATCTCGGTGTGGATCTCCTCGGTCACCGCGACGAAAGCGACCTCGCGGTGCAGCTGGACGAGCGGGAGACCGGCCGCGCGAGCGGTCTCGACGAGGGCCGCGGGCAGGCGCGCGAAGCGCGGGCCGAGTTCGACGACGAGCGCCGCGATACCGCGCTCGGCGAGCCGCCGGACGAAGGCGCGCTGCTCGGCGGGACGGTCGCCGAGCCCGAGCCCCGTGGTGAGCAGCAGTTCGCCGCCCTTGAGCAGCGAGGCGATGTTCGGGACCTCGCCCGCGTGCACCCACCGCACCGTGCGGTCGAGCCGCTCCGCGCAGGCCAGCACCTCCGGCAGCCCGCCGCGCAGCCCCGGCAGCTCCAGTGCCCGCCGTACCGTGATCCCGCCCTGACTCTCCACGCGCGGACGCTACCGCGCCGAACGCGGACCCGTCACCCGCCCGTCGACCGAGGTCACGGCACACGAGGGGCCCCGGACCGAACGGTCCGGGGCCCCTCGCCCGCGGCGGGCGCGCCGCTCAGCCCCCGTACGCCCCGCTCGCCGTCAGCCGCAGGGCCGTGTCGATGAGGGGGACGTGGCTGAATGCCTGCGGGAAGTTGCCGACCTGCCGGCCGCGGACCGGGTCCCACTCCTCCGCGAGGAGGCCGAGGTCGTTGCGCAGGGACAGCAGGCGCTCGAAGAGCTTGCGGGCCTCGTCGACGCGGCCGATCATCGCGAGGTCGTCCGCCATCCAGAACGAGCAGGCGAGGAACGCGCCCTCGTCGCCCGCGAGCCCGTCCACGCCCTCGTCGTCGCCCGAGGTCGGGTAGCGCATGATGAAGCCGTCCTTCGTGGACAGCTCGCGCTGGATCGCCTCGATCGTGCCGATGACGCGCTTGTCGTCGGGCGGCAGGAAGCCCATCTGCGGGATGAGCAGCAGCGAGGCGTCCAGCTCCCGGGAGCCGTACGACTGCGTGAACGTGTTCCGCTCGGGGTCGTAGCCCTTCTCGCACACGTCCCGGTGGATGTCGTCCCGCAGCTCCTTCCACCGCTCCAGCGGGCCGTCCGCGTCCCCGGACTCGATGAGCTTGATCGTGCGGTCCACCGCGACCCACGCCATGACCTTGGAGTGCACGAAGTGGCGGCGCGGGCCGCGCACCTCCCAGATGCCCTCGTCCGGCTCCGACCAGTGGTGCTCCAGGTACTGGATGAGCTTGAGCTGGAGCAGCGAGGCGTAGTCGTTGCGGGCCAGGCCCGTCATGTGCGCGAGGTGCAGGGCCTCGGTGACCTCGCCGTAGACGTCGAGCTGGAGCTGCCCGGCGGCGCCGTTGCCGACCCGTACGGGCGTCGAGCCCTCGTAGCCGGGCAGCCAGTCCAGCTCGCTCTCGCCGAGTTCCCGCTCGCCCGCGATCCCGTACATGATCTGGAGGTTCTCCGGGTCGCCGCCGACCGCGCGCAGCAGCCACTCGCGCCAGGCGCGGGCCTCGTCGCGGTACCCGGTGCGCAGCAGCGAGGAGAGCGTGATCGCCGCGTCACGCAGCCACGTGAAGCGGTAGTCCCAGTTGCGGACCCCGCCGATCTCCTCGGGCAACGACGTCGTCGGCGCGGCGACGATCCCGCCGGTCGGCGCGTACGTGAGCGCCTTCAGCGTGATGAGCGAGCGGATCACGGCCTCGCGGTAGGGGCCGTGGTACGTGCACTGCTCGACCCACTCCTGCCAGAACTCCTCGGTCGCGGCCAAGGCCTCGTACGGCCTCGGCAGCGCGGGCGGGGCCAGGTGGCTCGCCTGCCAGGAGATGACGAAGTACACCTTGTCGCCGGGGCCGACGGTGAAGTCGGAGTACGTCGTGAGGTCCTTGCCGTATGTCTCCGCGTCGGTGTCGAGCCACACCGAGTCAGGGCCGGAGACGGCGACCGTGCGCTCGTCGACCCGGTGCACCCATGGCGTGATCCGCCCGTAGCTGAACCGCATGCGCAGGCTGGAGCGCATCGGCACCCGGCCGCTGAGCCCCTCCACGATGCGGATGAGCTGGGGGGCCTCCTCGCGCGGGCCCATGAAATCGGTCACGCGCACACTGCCGCGCGGGGTGTCCCACTCGGACTCCAGGATCAGGGAATCCCCCCGGTACGTTCTGCGGTCGGCGTCGGGCGGCGGGGTACCCGGGGCGAACGCCGGTCCCAGCCGCCAGAATCCGTGCTCCTCGGTCCCGAGGAGCCCCGCGAAGATCGCCTGCGAATCGAAGCGGGGCAGGCACAGCCAGTCGACCGTGCCGTCCCGGCAGACCAGTGCGGCGGTCTGCAAGTCTCCGATGAGTGCGTAATCCTCGATGCGCCCGGCCACGTGCATCTCCAGTCGAACGGCCACGGCACGCCCCTTCGCGGGGCACCATGCGCTGCGGTCATAGGGTGAGCCGCCGGGCCGCTGTTCCAGGGTGGGCGGGGGGATTCTTCTGGCCTCCCCCCGTCGCCCACCTCCACCCCCTGTGGGAAGCGCTTGCGCGGTCCAGTTTCTTCGAGCCCGGCGGCGGATGTCCGAGCAGGATACGACGCCCCGTGGTGATCCGTGCGACCGTCGGGACACGGCGGTAGGGCCGAATGGGTGAGGCTTGTGTTGTGGCGCGGTAAAAGCCGGGCGCGTTGGACGTGCCCGGTACTCGCGCATACACGCAGCGTGGAGGGTCTGCCCTCGTACGGGCCCGGCGAAACCCGCGCCGCCGGAAGGCTCCGCCGACGCTGATACCCTGGTAGCCCGTGGACCGGTGGGCCCTTTACGGACCGTGAGACCCCCGCCCGCAGCGACGGACCTTCCCACCGGCTCATCGAGCCGGCTCGGAATTCCGGTCCGCACTCCAGACCGCGACCACGGGAGCCCCCTCTTGGCCATGCCGAACCGCACCTCGTCCACGACGACCAAGCACATCTTCGTCACCGGGGGTGTCGCCTCCTCACTCGGCAAGGGCCTCACCGCCTCCAGCCTGGGGGCGCTCCTGAAGGCGCGCGGTCTGCGGGTGACGATGCAGAAGCTCGACCCCTACCTCAACGTGGACCCGGGGACGATGAACCCCTTCCAGCACGGTGAGGTCTTCGTCACCAACGACGGCGCCGAGACGGACCTCGACATCGGCCACTACGAGCGATTCCTCGATGTCGACCTCGACGGCTCCGCGAACGTCACCACGGGCCAGGTCTACTCGCAGGTCATCGCCAAGGAGCGGCGCGGCGAGTACCTCGGTGACACCGTGCAGGTCATCCCGCACATCACCAACGAGATCAAGGGCCGCATCCGGCGCCTCGCGAGCGACGACGTCGACGTCGTCATCACCGAGGTCGGCGGCACCGTCGGCGACATCGAGTCGCTGCCCTTCCTGGAGACCGTCCGCCAGGTGCGGCACGAGGTCGGCCGCGACAACGTCTTCGTCGTGCACATCTCGCTGCTGCCCTACATCGGCCCTTCCGGCGAGCTGAAGACCAAGCCGACCCAGCACTCGGTGGCCGCGCTGCGCAACATCGGCGTCCAGCCCGACGCGATCGTGCTGCGCGCCGACCGCGAGGTGCCGCTGTCGATCAAGCGCAAGGTCTCGCTCATGTGCGACGTCGACGAGACCGCCGTCGTCGCCTGCCCCGACGCCAAGTCGATCTACGACATCCCGAAGGTCCTGCACGGCGAGGGCCTCGACGCCTACGTCGTCCGCAAGCTCGACCTGCCCTTCCGCGACGTCGACTGGACGACGTGGGAGGACCTCCTCGACCGCGTCCACAACCCGGACCACGAGGTCACGGTCGCGCTCGTCGGCAAGTACATCGACCTGCCCGACGCCTATCTCTCGGTCACCGAGGCGCTGCGCGCGGGCGGCTTCGCCAACCGTGCCCGCGTCAAGGTCAAGTGGGTCACCTCCGACGACTGCAAGACCCCCGCCGGAGCGGCGGCACAGCTCGGCGACTGCGACGCGATCTGCATCCCCGGCGGCTTCGGCGACCGCGGCGTCGTCGGCAAGGTCGGCGCGATCACGTACGCACGCGAGCACAAGGTCCCGCTCCTCGGGCTCTGCCTCGGTCTCCAGTGCATCGTCATCGAGGCCGCCCGCAACCTCGCGGGCATCGAGGACGCCAACTCCACCGAGTTCGACCCGGCGACCGGGCACCCGGTCATCTCCACGATGGCCGAGCAGCTCGACATCGTCGCCGGTGAGGGCGACATGGGCGGCACGATGCGGCTCGGCATGTACCCGGCGAAGCTCGCCGAGGGCTCCATCGCCCGCGAGGTCTACGACGGCCGCGAGTACGTCGAGGAGCGCCACCGCCACCGCTACGAGGTCAACAACGCCTACCGCACGGAGCTGGAGAAGAAGGCCGGCATCGTCTTCTCGGGCACCTCGCCGGACGGCAAGCTCGTCGAGTACGTCGAGTACCCGCGCGAGACGCACCCCTACCTCATCGCGACCCAGGCCCACCCCGAGCTGCGCTCCCGCCCGACCCGCCCCCACCCGCTCTTCGCGGGCCTGGTGAAGGCGGCCGTGGAGCGGCAGCGGAAGGCCTGAGCGGCACCGTCGCTCCGAGCGCCAGGGGCGCCCCGCACGTACGCGTGCCGGGGGCGCCCCTGTCCGCGTCCCCGGATGCGTACGCCTGTCCCCGGGCGACCTTTCGGGTGTGGTGGTTCCCGCGCGGGGGCAGGCGGGCTGCGGGAGGATGAGGGCATGACGATCAAGGACAACTCCGAGCAGTGGCGGACCACGGCGAGCGAGACGCCGTGGCAGGGCGCCAAGACGAGCGTGCGCAGCGAGAAGGTCGTGATGCCGGACGGCGAGGTCGCGACCCGCGACTACCAGGTGCACCCCGGGTCCGTCGTGATCCTCGCGCTCGACGAGGAGCGGCGCGTCGTCGTCGTCAACCAGTACCGGCACCCCGTGCGCGAACGGCTGTGGGAGCTGCCCGCCGGGCTGCTCGACGTCCCCGGCGAGAACCCGCTGCACGCCGCCGAGCGCGAACTCTTCGAGGAGGCGCACCTGGAGGCCGCCGAGTGGCATGTGCTCGTCGACCACTACTCCTCGCCCGGCGGCTCCGACGAGGCGGTACGGGTCTTCCTCGCGACCGGGCTGCGCGACGCGGGCCAGGAGCGGTACACCCCGGACGGTGAGGAGGCCGATATGCGCACGGCGCGCGTGCCGTACCAGGACCTCGTCCGCGGCTGCCTCGGCGGGGAACTGCACAACAGCTCCCTCGTCATCGGCGCCCTCGCGCTCGGCGCCCTCCTCGACGGCTCGGAGGACACCGAGGCCGTACTGAGCGGACTGCGCCCGGCCGACGCGCCCTGGCCCGCCCGGCCCTTCTGAGCCCGGTCCCGCAGAGGCCCCGTCCGTCCCGGCACGCGGCCCGGAAGACCCTCCTCACGCGCTCTCCTCTTCCGAAGCGTGGTCAGCAGCGGTCAGCAGCGGTCATCGGAAGAAATACTCATCCGATAGAGGGATGGTCACGCCAGGTCGTCGCCGGTTCGCCACGCACGGTGACGTACGCTCTGAGTCGCGCGTCCGTCCTGCCCTGGGCGGGGCGCGCGGCTCGGTGAGCGTGCGGCTGAACGGGAGCGTGGCCCGTGACGGACCAGGTGGTGGACACCGGCGGGGCGAACGGCGCCGGGGTGAGCGGTGTCGCCCCGGCGCGGACCCGTCACGGGCGCGTGACCGGCGCGGACGCCCTCCTCGGCAGGGAACGCGAACTCGCCTCGCTCCACGAGGACATCGGCCGTACCGGGCTCGACACCCTCGCCGGGCAGACCCCGCCCCGCGCCCGTGTCCTGCTGGTCGCGGGACGACCCGGTTCGGGCCGTACCGCCCTCGCGGAGACCTTCGCCGCGGCGCTCACCGAGCGTTATCCCGACGGGCTCCTGCGGGTCCGGCTCACCGACCCCGCGGGCGCCCCGGTCCCCGCCGGGGACGCCGCGCGGTCCCTCCTCGCCGACCTCGGCGAACAGACCCCGGCCGGGGCCGCTGAGGACGTCCTCACCGAACAGCTGCGCACCGCGCTCGCCGAGCGGAGCGTCCTGCTGCTCCTCGACGACGCCCACGACGCGGGGCAGGTGGACGAACTCCTCCCCGACAACCCCGCCTGCCTCCTCCTCGCCGTCGCCACCGGCCCGCTCACCGGGCTCAGCGACGTCCGCCCCTGCACCCTCGGCGGCCTGGAGCGGCAGGCCGCCGTACGCCTCGTCGAGCGGTACGCGGGGCCCGGGCGGGCCGCGGCCGACCCGCACGCCGCCGAGCGGCTGGCCGAGGAATGCCGGGGGCAGCCGGCCGCGCTCGTCCTCGCCGCGGGCTGGCTCGCCACGCGCCCCGAGTCCTCCGTCGCCGGCCTCCTCGCCCGCCTGGAGACGCACCGCGCCGCCGTGCCCCGCGCCCTGCCGCAGCCCGCGATGGGCGAGGAAGGCGCCGACGGCGCGGCCCCGCCCCGCGGGAAGACCGCCGCCGAGCTGCCCGTGGACCGGCTCCTGCGCTTCAGCCACGACCAGCTCCCCGCCTTCGACCAGCGCCTGCTGCGGCTGCTCCACCTCGCGCCCGAAGGGCTCGCCGACGCGCACACCGCGTCCGCGCTCGCGGGCTGCTCCGTCCAGCACGCCGCCGCGCGCCTGGAGCACTTCGTCCGGCACGGGCTGCTGCGCCCGCTCCCGGGCCCCCGCCCGGCCTACGAGGTGCCGGGCTGCCTCGTCCCGGGGCTGCGCGCCCTCGCCCGCGAGACCGACCGCCCGGCCGAACTCCAGCTCGCCCGCGCCCGCATGCTGGAGCGCACCGTGCGCCTCCTGCACTCCTGCCGTGCCACGAGCGAGCCGCTCGGCTCCCCGGCCCGCCAGCGCCTCGCCGGGCTCCCCTCCAGCCTGCGCTTCGCCGGCCCAGGGCCCGCCGCCGAGTGGCTCGCCGAGCGGCTGCCCGCGCTCCTGGCCGCGGCCCGGCTCGCCGTCGCCGAGGGCGCGTTCGACACCCTCGCGCGCCGCTACGTGGCGGCCCTCGTCCGCGCGCTCGTCGCGCACCGGGGCACCGAGGCCGCGGCGCCCGAACTGTACGGCCTGCACCGCCTCGTCCTCGATGTCGCGCGGCGCAGGGGCCTGCACCGCGAGGAGGCGGCGGCGCTCCTCAACCTCGCCGACCTCGACGCCCGCACGGGCCGTACCCGAGAGGCGCTCGCCCGCTACCGCGCGGCGCTCGACGCGGCCCGCACCGGGCGTGACCCGCACGCGGCGGGGCGCGCGATGGAGTCCCTCGCGGGCGCCCACCAGGAACTGGGCGACTGGGCGCGGGCCGCCGATTGGTACGGCAGGGCCCTCGCCCACCGCCTCGTGCGCGCCGAGGACGGCGAGGCGGCGCGCCTGTACGGCAAGTTGGCCGCCGTGCACGCGTACGCGGGGCGGTACGGGGACGCGCGGCGCAACTGGGGCTCGGCGATCGCCGTGCACAAGCGGCGCGGTGACGTGGCGGGCCAGGCGCGGGCGCTCGCCGAGCTGGCCAGGGTCCAGGAGTACGCGGGGCGGCCCGAGGAGGCGCTGCGCACCTGCCGCGAGGCGGTGGCCCTCGCCGAGCGCGCGGAGGACGAACGGCTGCGGGCGGCGCTGCACGTACGCCTCGCCGACACCCTCGACCGGCTCGGCGACCCGGCGTCGGCCCGCCACCACAGGGGACTCGCGGCGCGGCTGCTCGGCCCCGGCGAGGCGGCGGTGCTGCGGACGGGGATGTAGCGGGTTCCCGGGCGGCGCGTAGGGCTCGCGCAGGGGGCGTGTAGGGGGTCGCGTAGGGGGTCGCGTAGGGGGTCGCGCCTCTGGTTCACCTACGAAATCCGTAGCACTTCCCGGAAAGAATGATGCTTTGAAAGGCTGGACAGCGGGAATCCCTTCATTAGACTGGCGAAGCCGCAGATCAGCGGCTCTTCCCCTGGTGCGCCCTCGTGGATACGGGTATGTAGTTCCGTGCCCCTTTTGTCCCGGGCCCTCTCTAGTCAAGGATCGTGATCGACGATGAAGGTCGGCATCCCCCGCGAGGTCAAGAACAACGAGTTCCGGGTGGCCATCACCCCGGCCGGGGTCCACGAGCTGCGCCGCCAGGGGCACGAGGTGTTCGTCGAGGCGAGGGCGGGCGCGGGCTCCTCGATCACCGACGAGGAGTTCGCGGTGGCGGGAGCGGTCATCCTCCCCACGGCCGACGAGGTGTGGGCCCGCGCGGATCTCCTCCTCAAGGTGAAGGAGCCGATCGCCGAGGAGTACCACCGGATGCGCAAGGACCAGGTGCTCTTCACGTACCTGCACCTCGCCGCCTCGCGCGCGTGCACCGACGCGCTCCTCGCGTCCGGGACCACCGCGATCGCCCTGGAGACCGTCGAGACGGCCGACCGCAGGCTCCCGCTGCTCGCCCCGATGTCGGAGGTCGCCGGGCGGCTCGCCCCGCAGGTCGGCGCCTACCACCTCATGCGGCCCGCCGGCGGGCGCGGCGTGCTCCCCGGGGGAGTGCCCGGGGTCGTCGCGGGCAAGGCCGTCGTCATCGGCGGTGGCGTCTCGGGGTGGAACGCGGCGCAGATCGCGATCGGCATGGGCTTCCACGTCAAGCTCCTCGACAAGGACGTCACCAAGCTCAAGGAGGCCGACAAGGTCTTCGGCACCCGCGTCCAGACCGTCGTCTCGACCGCGTACGAACTGGAGATCGCCTGCCTCGAGGCGGACCTCGTCGTCGGCGCCGTCCTCGTGCCCGGGGCCAAGGCCCCCAAGCTCGTCTCCAACGACCTCGTCTCGCGCATGAAGCCGGGAAGTGTCCTTGTCGACATCGCGATCGACCAGGGTGGCTGCTTCGAGGACTCGCGCCCCACCACGCACGCCGAGCCGACCTTTCCCGTGCACGACTCGGTCTTCTACTGCGTCGCCAACATGCCGGGCGCCGTCCCGCACACCTCCACCCACGCCCTCACCAACGCCACGCTCCCGTACGTGCTCGAACTCGCCGGGCGCGGCTGGATCGACGCGCTGCGCCGCGACGCCTCCCTCGCCAAGGGTCTCAACGTCCATGACGGCAAGGTGTATTACCGCGAGGTCGCCGAGGCGCACGGGCTGGCGTACGCCGAGACCCACACGCTCCTGGACTGACGCGCGCGCCCCTCTTCCCCGGCGTCCGCGAGGCAGGGGGGCGCGTCAACAGGTGTCGCGTTTCTCACGCCAACGGCCGGACCTTCGCGAGCAGGTCCGGCCGTTGGCGTGCGGCGATGTGACAGCTTTTGCGCGAAAGTCTTCCAACTGGGCGGCCGCGTCACGCTTCGAGGGCGTTTGACGTGCCGAACTCGCGTGTGCCGAGGGGGTGATGCGCGACCGTGCACCCTTGACATCCGCCCTCGCGCACACCGACACATCGGGCCGGGTCCGGCGGATTGTGTTGCTGCGGAGTGGTGACACGCCATAGAGTCGCCAACCGTCGGCATGGTGCCACGCTGACCTATCCAGAAGTTTCCTGGTCGCCAAGGAGGTAAGACGACTTGTGAATGAGTCGACATTTTCTCCCGGGGGTGGCCAACCGGAGCTGGCCGCGCGGAGCGGTGGTCTCGCGAGTCCGTCGACGGTCGCTCCCGCTGGTTCCGTCGCCGTCCGCACCTTCGCGGCCCGCCAGAGTCTCCCGCCGACGCAGACCGCACACCACAGCATGGATGGCCATATCGTGAACGCCATGGCCGGCGACCCGAGCGGCGACACCTTCGCCGACTACGAGGAGCTGCCCGAGGGGCACTTCTACGACCCGGACGCCGAGTACGAGCCGGACCCCGAGTACGCGGCCACGCTGGCCCCCGACGCCGCGCGGCAGCGCCGCGAGCGGATCGGCCCCACCGGGCGCCCGCTTCCCTACTTCCCGATCCCCGGGCCCCTCACCGACCACGGCCCGGCGAAGATCATCGCGATGTGCAACCAGAAGGGCGGGGTCGGCAAGACGACCTCGACCATCAACCTCGGCGCCGCGCTCGCCGAGTACGGACGCCGCGTCCTCCTCGTCGACTTCGACCCGCAGGGCGCCCTCTCGGTCGGCCTCGGGGTCAACCCGATGGAGCTGGACCTGACGGTCTACAACCTCCTTCTCGAACGCGGGATGTCGCCCGACGAGGTGCTGCTCAAGACGGCCGTGCCCAATATGGACCTGCTGCCGAGCAACATCGACCTCTCGGCCGCCGAGGTCCAGCTCGTCTCCGAGGTGGCCCGCGAGTCCACCCTCCAGCGGGCGCTCAAGCCGCTCATGGCCGACTACGACTACATCGTGATCGACTGCCAGCCCTCGCTCGGCCTGCTCACCGTCAACGCGCTCACCGCGGCGCACAAGGTGATCGTCCCGCTGGAGTGCGAGTTCTTCGCGCTGCGCGGCGTCGCGCTGCTCACCGAGACGATCGAGAAGGTGCAGGAGCGGCTCAACCCCGAGCTGGAGCTCGACGGCATCCTCGCCACGATGTACGACTCCCGCACGGTGCACAGCCGCGAGGTGCTCGCGCGCGTCGTCGAAGCCTTCGACGATCACGTGTACCACACCGTCATCGGCCGTACGGTGCGCTTCCCCGAGACCACCGTGGCCGGGGAGCCCATCACCACCTACGCCTCCAACTCCGTCGGCGCCGCCGCCTACCGCCAGCTCGCCAGGGAGGTGCTCGCCCGGTGTCACGCCGAGTGAGTCTGCCCGGAGCCGAAGAACTCTTCCGTACGACCGGGGGCATGGCCCTCCAGCCCTCCTCGGGTCCGCGCCCGCAGCCGACGGGCGCGCGGAGCGGGACCGGGGAGGCCGCGACCGAGGAGGACGCGGGCGAACACCAGGGGCGGGACTCCGCGCCCGCTCCCGTGGACGGCGGGCCCGCGGTTCCCCCGCCGGTGCCCGGAGTGCGCCCCGCGCGCCGTCCCGGCGCCGAGGCGGGGCAGCAGGCCCCGGTGCCCTCCGTGCCGCAGGCCAGGCAGCCGGGCCCCGGCGCGGGCGGCGCCCCGGCCCCCCAGCCGCCGCAGGGCCAGCCCCGCCGCAGGGGTCGTGGCGCGGGCCGCAGGCCGAGCGGCCGCGAGCGGCACGACGAGAAGATCACGGTGTACGTCTCGGCCGAGGAACTCATGGACCTCGAACACGCCCGCCTCGTCCTGCGCGGCGAGCACGGACTCGCCGTGGACCGGGGCCGCATCGTCCGCGAGGCGGTCGCCGTCGTCCTCGCCGACCTGGAGTCGCGCGGCGACGCGAGCATCCTCGTCCGGCGGCTGCGGGGACGCTGAGGCGCGGCGGTTACGGGGCGCGGGTGCGCGGGGCGCTCCGCTGGTGTGCGGCCGGTGAGCCGGTGCGCCCCGCCCGCCGGGGCCACGCCCGGAGGTAGCGTGCGAGGCGAACTCCCCGGCCCCCGAACCCTCCAGGACCTGCCCGCCATGCCGCCCACCCCCGCATCCGAGCCGCCCCACCGAGGCCGCCGCCCCCTCGGCCGCGGCGGCGCCACGAGGCGTCCGCGCCTGGGGGAGGGCGCCCGGCGCCCGAAGGCGGAAGCCGCGGGGAGCGAGGCGGCGCCGCACGACGTACGAGAGGCGAATCCCTCGCCCGCAGGCGTACGGGACGCGGAGACGTCCCCGGCGGGCGCGGGGGAGCCGGACAACGGACCGGTCGCACCCGCGGCGGCGCGGCCCTCCCGCGCGAGGCCCACCGACCACGTACGCACGTCCCCGCCGGACCTCCCGCCCCCGGGCGGCCCGACAGCGGCCGAGGCCGCCGCTCCCGGCACCCCGGCCGGCTCCGCCGACACCGGGCCCCCCGCCCCCGACGCCCCCGCCAAGGGCGCCTTCACGCTGCGGCTCGACAACTTCGAGGGGCCCTTCGACCTGCTGCTCCAGCTCATCTCGCGACACAAGCTCGACGTCACCGAGGTCGCGCTCTCGCGCGTGACCGACGAGTTCATGGCGCACATCCGGGGGATGGGGAGCGAGTGGGACCTCGACCAGACGACCGAGTTCCTCGTCGTCGCCGCGACCCTGCTCGACCTGAAGGCCGCCCGGCTGCTGCCCGTCGCCGAGGTCGAGGACGAGGCGGATCTCGCCCTCCTTGAGGCGCGGGACCTGTTGTTCGCGCGGTTGTTGCAGTACCGGGCGTACAAGCAGGTCGCGGACATCTTCGCGGGGCGCCTCGCGCGTGAGGCGCGGCGCTTTCCCCGTACCGTCGCGATGGAGCCCCGCTTCGCCGAGCTGCTGCCCGACGTCGTGATCAGGATCGGGCCCGAGGGCTTCGCGCGGCTCGCCGTCAAGGCGATGCGGCCGAAGCCGGAACCCGCCGTGTACGTGGACCACATCCACGCCCCGCTCGTCTCCGTACGGGAACAGGCGGGGTTGCTCGTGGCACGTCTTCGCGAGGTGGGCGAAGCCGATTTCGGGGTCCTCGTCGCGGACACCGACGACACCCTCACCGTCGTCGCCCGCTTCCTCGCGCTCCTGGAGCTGTACCGCGAGAAGGCGGTGGCGCTGGAGCAGGAGGAGGCGCTCGGTACGCTCACCGTCCGCTGGACCGGCGGCGAGGAGGACGCGGCGGCCTCCGCCGTCACCGACGAGTTCGACCAGGAGCACACCCCATGAGCCAGGACATCGACACGAGCTTCGCGCGGGAGGAGGAACTCGTCCCGGAGCTGGCCGCTCTCGATCTGCGGCCCGCGCTCGAAGCCGTGCTCATGGTCGTCGACGAGCCCGCGACCGAGGAGCACCTCGCCAAGGTGCTCCAGCGGCCCGTACGGCAGGTCGCGGGGGCGCTGCGGGCGCTCGCCGACGAGTACACGGCGCAGGGGCGCGGTTTCGAGCTGCGGCTCGTGGCCGGCGGCTGGCGGTTCTACTCGCGGGCGACGTACGCGGCGGCCGTCGAGAGCTTCGTGCTCGACGGGCAGCAGGCCCGGCTCACGCAGGCGGCGCTGGAGACGCTGGCGGTCGTCGCGTACCGGCAGCCGGTCAGCCGCGCGCGGGTCTCGGCGGTGCGCGGGGTCAACTGCGACGGCGTCATGCGCACCCTCCTCCAGCGCGGGCTGGTGGAGGAGGCGGGCACGGAACGCGAGAGTGGTGCGATCCTGTACCGGACGACGCACTACTTCCTGGAGCGGATGGGCCTGCGCGGCCTGGACGAGCTTCCGGAGCTGGCCCCCTTCCTGCCGGAAGCGGAGGCCATCGAGGCTGAGACACTGGAAGGTGTGCCGTCGTTCGATCCGGACGCCGAAGACGACGGCGCCGCGCACGGTCACGGATACACCGGGGCCGTCGAAGACGACCATCTCGACCACCTCGATCCGACGGAACACTGATGCGAAGCAGCGGCAGGGACAGCGGGCGCGGGAATCACCGGGGAGCCGGTAACCAGCGCGACGACAAGCAGAAGAGGGCGGGACGCCCCCGTCCCGAGGAACGCCGCTACGACGTGCCGGGAGCGCACGGCGGCAGCGAGGACAAGCGCACGGGCGGCAGGCCCGGGGGCGGCGCGGGCAGGCCGGGCGGCTCCGGCAAGGGCTCCGGCTCCGGCTCGCGGGGCGGCTCGGGCTCCGGTACGCGGGGCGGCTCGGGCTCGTACGGTTCGGGCTCCGGCTCCTACGGCTCCGGCTCGGACTCGTACGGCTCCGGCTCCGGCGCCCGCTCCGGCGCCCGCGGGGACTCCGCGCGCGGCGGGGCCAAGGGCGGCCCGAAGCGCGGCACGAAGGACGGCCCGGGCTCGCGCCGCCCCCGTACCGCCGCCGCGCGGCCGCGTGAGCTGGACGCGAAGCTGGAGGAGCGCAACCGCGAGCGGTACGCCGAGAAGGACTCCCGGCCGAGGCCCCCGAAGACGTTCCCCGGGGCCGAGCAGGAGGGTGAGCGCCTCCAGAAGGTGCTCGCGCGCGCCGGTTACGGCTCGCGGCGGGCCTGCGAGGAGCTCATCGAGCAGGCGCGCGTCGAGGTCAACGGCGAGATCGTCCTGGAGCAGGGCCTGCGTGTGAAGCCGAGCGACGAGATCAAGGTCGACGGGCTCACGGTCGCCACGCAGTCGTACCAGTTCTTCTCGCTCAACAAGCCCGCCGGTGTCGTCGCCACGATGGAGGACCCCGAGGGCCGCCAGAACCTGGGCGACTACGTCAACAACCGCGAGACCCGGCTCTTCCACGTCGGCCGGCTCGACACCGAGACCGAGGGCGTCATCCTCCTCACCAACCACGGTGAGCTGGCCCACCGCCTGACCCACCCCCGCTACGGCGTGCGCAAGACGTACCTCGCGCACATCGTCGGGCCGATCCCGCGCGACCTGGGCAAGCGACTCAAGGACGGGATCGAGCTGGAGGACGGCTGGGCGCGCGCCGACCACTTCCGGGTCGTCGAGCAGACCGGCAAGAACTACCTCGTCGAGGTGACCCTCCACGAGGGCCGCAAGCACATCGTGCGCCGCATGCTCGCCGAGGCGGGCTTCCCCGTCGACAAGCTCGTGCGGACCGCCTTCGGGCCGATCACGCTCGGGGACCAGAAGTCGGGCTGGCTGCGGCGGCTGAGCAACACCGAGGTCGGGATGCTCATGCGCGAGGTCGATCTGTAGGACGCGCGCTACGCAGGGGCGGTGGGCCGGTGCGGCCCGCCGCCCCTGCGGCGTTTCCGGGGTGTCCGGGGTGCGGCGGGCTCGTGCGCGGGGCGTGGTGCGAAGGGCTTGTGCGGGGCCCCGCGCCCCCTTATCGTCATTCTGACGATGAATGAAGAGGTAACGCGCGAGATGACGTACGAGACGACGACCGCCCCCGCCCGCGACGACCGCCCCGCCACCGGCGCCCTCCTGGGCCTCGCGCTGGGCGACGCGCTCGGCTTCCCGACCGAGTTCGACGACGTGCCGGGCATCCTCGCGAAGTGCGGGCCCTGGCGTGAGATGGACCTCCCGCGGCCGACCGCCTGGATCTCCGACGACACCCAGATGACCTTGGCCTTCGCGCGCGGCCTGGAGACCGCCGCCTCGCGCGGCACGCTCGCCCCCCTGCGCTGCGAGCGCCCCGTGCGCGAGGAGTTCGTGAACTGGTACCAGTCCCCGGACAACAACCGGGCCCCCGGCAACACCTGTCTGCGCGCCTGCCTCGTCCTCAAGGACCCCGCCAAGCCCTGGCAGGACGCGAGCCAGGTCCACTCCAAGGGCTGCGGCGCCAACATGCGCGTCGCGCCCGCCGCGCTGCTCCCGGGGCTCGGCCGCGAGACCCGTTCCGCGCTCGCCCAGTGGCAGGCCGCCCTCACCCACGGCCATCCCACCGCGCTCGCCGCGAGCGACCTCACCGCGCACACCATCCGGCTCCTCGCCGACGGCACGGAGCCCGCCGCGCTGCTGCCGCGCTTGCGCGCCTACGCCGAGGAGCACCGCACGACGTACCACGAGGCGTGGCTCGGGGACCTGTGGCGGCGGGCGGGCGACCCCTCGCCCGGCGTGTACGCCGCGCGCGGCTGGGACGAGTGCCTCGCGATCCTCGACCGCGTCGAGGCCGCGCCCCGCGATCCCGAGCGCGACCCCTGCGAACTGACCGGCGACGGCTGGATCGCCGAGGAGGCCTTCGCGACCGCGCTCCTGTGCTTCCTGCTCTTCCCCGGGGACCCGCTGCTCGTGCTCCGACGGGCGGCGTGCACGCGCGGCGACTCGGACTCGCTCGCCTGCGTCGCCGGGGCCTTCGCGGGCGCGCACGCGGGCGAGGCGGCGTGGCCGGGGGAGTGGGTGGAGCGGGTGGAGCACCGCGACGAGCTGCGGGCGATCGGGTGGCGGTGGGACGGGTCAGCGCAGCGCTGAGGCACGCCTGACCCGTACGAGGAAGTCCTCCACCCGGGCGTGGTCGGGCCCGGCCGGGAGCCTGGTGCGGGCCGCCTTCGCCTCCGTCTCGGCGAGGAGCCGCTCGGTGCGGCCCGACCAGGACTCCCACGTCGTCTCGCCGTGCCGGACGGCGAGCAGTTCCTCGCGGTACGGGGTCATGTCGACCACGTACCTGCCCGTGCGCAGCAGCTCGCGTGCCGTGAGCAGCAGGCGCAGCAGGTGCATCGCGTGCTTCCAGCGCGGCGCGCCCTGGCCGCGCAGGTCGGCGGCGAGCTTGCGGCCCTGACTGTGCGCGTAGCGCGTCAGCGCGTCGACGACCGTGCGCGAGAGGAAGGCGTCCCGCAGCGCGAGCAACTCGGCGCCGACCGGCTCGACGCCGAGGACGAGCGGGGAGTGCAGCGCCTCGATGACGTTCGGGTCGCCGCGCAGCGCGAGCGCGCAGGCACGCTCCAGCTCCCAGCTCAGTTGCTCGCGCGCGGGGCCGGGGACGTGGGTGGGCGGTTTCTCGAAGCGCCAGAAGTCGGGCGTGGGCGCGAGGAAGATCCCGCGCAGGTCGGTGTCGCTCGCCGGGGTCGCGAGGCCCTGGGCGCGCGAGCCCGTGACGCAGGCGTAGACGGTGTGGTCGCGGACGTAGCGCGCGCCGTCGGGGACGGGCACGGCGGGGGCGGTGGGAGCGCGGACGGGTTCTGCGGGACTCATCCCGGGAGCGTAGGACGCGGGGACGGTGGCCGCCCGCCAATTTAGGGCGCGGGGCGCCCTGCCGGGTGACTACCCTGATCAGGGGCCGCGTTCCGGCCCCGTACGCCACCCCGCCCCCCGCCCGTGACCGCGCAAGGAACCACCCTGTGAGAACCGCACTCGTCGTCGGCACCGGACTCATCGGTACCTCGCTCGCCCTCGCCCTGACCCGGCGGGGCGTGACCGTGCACCTCGTCGACCAGGACACCGACGCGGCCCGCACCGCCGCCTCGCTCGGCGCGGGGACGACCGAGCCGCCCGCGGGAACCGTCGACCTCGCGATCGTCGCCGTGCCGCCCGCGTACGTCGCCGGGACCCTCGCGGAACTCCTGGGCGCGGACGCCGCGCACGGTTACCTCGACGTCGCGAGCGTCAAGGGTGGCCCGCGCCGCGAGCTGGAGGCCCTCGGCACCGACCCCGGGCGGCTGCGCCGCTACCTCGGCACCCACCCCATGGCGGGCCGGGAGCGCTCCGGGCCGCTCGCCGCGACCGCCGAGCTCTTCGAGGGCAGCCCCTGGGTCCTCACCCCCGCCCGCGACACCGACACCGAGGTCCTCAACCAGGCACTCGAACTCGTCGCGCACTGCCGCGCGGTGCCCGTCGTCATGGACGGCGGCGCGCACGACAGCGCCGTGGCGCTCGTCTCGCACATGCCGCAGCTCATGTCCACGCTCGTCGCCGCGCGCCTGGAGCACGCCGACGACACGGCGGTCCGGCTGTGCGGGCAGGGCATCAGGGACGTGACCCGCGTCGCGGGCTCCGATCCCGCGATGTGGATCGACATCCTCTCGGCCAACCCCGGCCCCGTCGCCGACCTGCTCGACGCGATCGGCGAGGACCTCGGCGAGGCGGTACGGGTCCTGCGCCTCCTGGAGTCCGCCGATCCCGCCAAGCGCACCGAGGGCGCCCAGGGCGTCGAGCGGCTGCTGCGGCGCGGCAACGCGGGCCGCGCCCGCGTCCCCGGCAAGCACGGCAGCACCCCGGCCGCCTATGAGGTCATCGCCGTCCTCATCAGCGACCGGCCCGGCGAGCTGGCCCGCATCTTCGCGGACGCGGGGCGCGCCGGGGTCAACATCGAGGACGTGCGCATCGAACACGCCACCGGACAGCAGGCGGGCCTCGTGCAGCTCTCCGTGGCCCCGGAGGCCGCGCCGGGGCTCGCGGCGGCGCTGCGGGAGCGCGGCTGGTCGCTGCGCGCCTGAGGGAGGCGGGGGCGGGGCGGCGCGGGGCCCCCACCGGGCCGCGTACCCGACGACCCGTACCGCCCCGGTAACCTAGGTTTCCGCCATTCAGCCCAACCGCCGGCCCCGCGAAAGGTCCACCGTGGAATCCGTGATCGTTGCCATCGACGGCCCCTCCGGGACGGGGAAGTCCAGCACATCGAAGGCGGTCGCCGCCAAGCTGGGGCTGAGCTACCTCGACACCGGCGCCCAGTACCGGGCGATCACGTGGTGGATGCTGCGCAACGGCGTGGACGTCGCGGACCCGGCCGCGATCGCCGCCGCGGCCGGCAAGCCCGAGATCGTCTCGGGCACCGACCCCGCCGCACCCACGATCACCGTGGACGGCACGGACGTCGCCGCCCCGATCCGCACCCAGGAGGTCACCTCGAAGGTCAGCGCGGTCAGCGCCGTCCCCGAGGTGCGCCGCGCGATCACCGAGTTGCAGCGCTCGATCGCCCGCGCCGCGCGCGAGGGCATCGTCGTCGAGGGCCGCGACATCGGTACGACGGTGCTGCCCGACGCCGGCCTCAAGGTCTTCCTGACCGCTTCGCCCGAGGCGCGCGCCGCGCGCCGCAGCGGTGAGCTGAAGGGCAAGGAGGCGAGCGACCTCGCCGCGACCCGGCAGGCGCTCGTCGCGCGCGACGCCGCCGACTCGGGTCGCAAGACCTCCCCGCTCGCCAAGGCGGACGACGCCGTCGAGGTGGACACCACCGACCTGAGCCTGGAACAGGTCATCGAGTGCGTCGTCACCCTCGTCGAGGAGAAGCGAGCGGGGCGGTGACCTCCGCACGGGGGGCGGCGACGGGCGCCGCGGCGGCCTCCGACCGCGGTGCGGCGGTGGGCCGGGGCATCGGCGTCGGGCTCATGAACGCGCTCTGGCGGCCCCGGGTGCTCGGCGCCTGGCGCGTACCGGCGAGCGGCCCGGTGATCCTCGCGGTCAACCACACGCACATGATCGACGGCCCGATGCTCATGGGCACCGCGCCCCGGCCGGTGCACTTCCTCATCAAGAAGGAAGCCTTCGTCGGGCCGCTCGACCCCTTCCTGCGGGGTATCGGACAGCTCGCCGTGGACCGCTCCGGTACCGACCGCACGGCGATCACCGGCGCACTCGACGTCCTCGCCGCCGGGCACGTCCTCGGGATCTTCCCCGAGGGCACACGCGGCGAGGGCGACTTCGCGGCGCTGCGCGCGGGGCTCGCGTACTTCGCGGTCCGCAGCGGCGCCCCGGTCGTGCCCGTCGCCGTGCTCGGCTCCACGGACCGGGCGAGCAGGATCGTCGGGAAGCTGCCCGCGCTGCGCAGCCGCGTGGACCTCGTCTTCGGCGAGCCGTTCACGGCCGGGGACGGCGGCGGACGCCGGACCCGGGCCGCGCTCGACGCGGCGACGACCGGCATCCAGGAGCGGCTGAGCGCGCACCTGGCGCAGGCCAGGCGGCTCACGGGGCGCTGACACCGGGGGAGCGGGCGCCCGCTGAGCGGGCCGGGCGGGCGGCTCGAGCGGGTGGTCCGCATCCGCTCCCGCGCTGAGCGACACTTGACCGGGGACCGAGAACGGTCCCCGACGACAGACGACAGAGGTACGCACTTCATGAACGACCACCATTCCTTCGAGGGCGAAGAGCACGGCGCGCTCGGGGACGCCGAGTACGAGCGGTTCATGGAGCTTGCGGCCGAGGAGGGCTTCGACGTCGAGGACGTCGAGGACGCCATCGGCGAGGCCGGGCACGGACCGCTGCCCCGGCTCGCCGTCGTCGGCCGCCCCAATGTCGGCAAATCGACTCTCGTGAACCGCATCATCGGCCGCCGCGAGGCCGTCGTGGAGGACCGGCCCGGCGTCACGCGCGACCGCGTGACCTACGAGGCCGAGTGGGCCGGACGCCGCTTCAAGCTCGTCGACACCGGCGGCTGGGAGCAGGACGTCCTCGGCATCGACGCCTCCGTCGCGGCGCAGGCCGAGTACGCGATCGAGGCGTCCGACGCGGTCGTCTTCGTCGTGGACGCGACCGTCGGCGCGACCGACACGGACGAGGCCGTCGTGCGGCTGCTGCGCAAGGCGGGCAAGCCCGTCGTGCTGTGCGCCAACAAGGTCGACGGCCCCTCGGGCGAGGCGGACGCGGCGATGCTGTGGTCCCTCGGCCTCGGCGAGCCGCACCCCGTCTCCGCCCTGCACGGGCGCGGTACGGGCGACATGCTCGACGCCGTGCTCGAAGCGCTGCCCGACGCGCCGAAGGAGACCTTCGGCTCCGCGGGGATCGGCGGCCCGCGCCGCGTCGCCCTCATCGGGCGCCCGAACGTCGGCAAGTCCTCACTGCTCAACAAGCTCGCGGGCGAGGACCGCGTCGTCGTCAACGAGCAGGCGGGCACGACGCGCGACCCGGTGGACGAGCTGATCGAGCTGGGCGGCGTGACCTGGAAGTTCGTCGACACCGCGGGCATCCGCAAGCGCGTCCACCTCCAGCAGGGCGCCGACTACTACGCCTCGCTGCGCACCGCCGCCGCCGTCGAGAAGGCCGAGGTCGCCGTCGTCCTCATCGACGGGGCCGACTCCATCTCGGTGCAGGACCAGCGCATCCTCACGATGGCCGTCGACGCGGGCCGCGCCCTCGTCCTCGCGTACAACAAGTGGGACACGCTCGACGAGGAGCGCCGCTACTACCTGGAGCGCGAGATCGAGCGCGAACTCGGTCAGGTCGCCTGGGCGCCGCGCGTGAACATCTCGGCGCGGACCGGGCGGCACATGGAGAAGCTCGTACCGGCGCTGGAGACGGCGCTCGCGGGCTGGGAGACGCGGGTGCCGACCGGTCGCCTCAACGCGTTCCTCGGTGAACTGGTCGCCGCGCACCCGCACCCGGTGCGGGGCGGCAAGCAGCCGCGCATCCTCTTCGGCACGCAGGCGGGGACGAAGCCGCCCCGGTTCGTGCTCTTCGCCTCGGGGTTCATCGAGGCGGGGTACCGGCGCTTCATCGAGCGGCGGCTGCGCGAGGAGTTCGGGTTCGAGGGGACACCGGTGCAGATCTCGGTGCGGGTGCGGGAGAAGCGCGGACGCAAGAAGTGAGGTGAACCCCCGCGGGGGCGCGGGGCGGGTCCGGGTTCACGGGTCCGCCCCGTTCGGCGTTCTCGCGCGGGGGCCGGGTGCGGTGCCGGACCGGCGGGCCCGCGGGCGCAGTCAGGACTCCGTGCGCCTCGGGGCCGGGGGCAGGGCCGCCCGGGGATGCGTGGCGGGGCGCTGCCAGTCGGCGGGTGGCTGGGGGGCCGGGGCGGCCCAGCCGTAGCCGGTGTGGACCGAAGCCGAGGGGGGCGTGCGCGGGGACTGGTGGTGGAACAGGGGCAGGCCCAGTTCGTCCTCGCCGCCCCACTCGCCGGGCACGGTGCGGAACAGGCGGCGGTACTCGGCGAAGAGCGCGTCGTAGATGGGGGTCGCGGAGAAGCCGGGACGGTGCTCCTGCGCGGGGCGCATCGCGGGGATGGCGCGGTGTCGGGGGGACTCGCGGGGGGACTCGTAGGGGTGCACGTCCTGCCAACGACGGGGCCCGCGCGGGGATGCGGGCGAATACCCCACCGGCTCAGCCGGGCGGGCGCGGAGCCGCTCCCCGCGCCCGCCCGCGCTCCCGTCCGCCCCTGGGGACGCACGGGAGGAGGGGGTGCGCGCGTCGCTCGGGCGCGTACCCCCGGTCGAAAGCCGCCCGCGGGCTCGGGGGACGCGGGCGGCCGGGTGGTCCGGTCAGGTACCGGCGAGCGGCATCGCGGCGGCGACGAGCAGGCCGCGCGCCGCCGCCTTGTCGAGCGCCTCGCGGAGCAGGTCCTCGCGGGGCTGGCGGCCGATGCCGCCGACCGGGGCCGCGTACACGAGGACGGTCTGCCGCTTGTTCGCCGCGGTGCGCCAGCCCTCGGTGACCTGGAGCGGCTGGTGGGCCTGCCACCAGGCGACGGGGGCGCCGCCGTCGGGGCCGGGCTGGAGCACGGCGTGCAACTGCCCCACCGCGAGCAGCACCGACCAGCCGTGCAGGACCTGCGGCACCGCGCTCACCTCGTGGACCGGGGCGAAGCCCTGCTCCTGGAGCAGCGGCAGGAAGGCGTCGTCCGGGCCCGTGGTGCCGGGGCGGGCGATCGGCCCCGTCGGCTCCACGACGAGCGCGGGGTGGAGTTCGCCGTCGAGCAGTACGAGGCCGCTCGTGACGCCGAGCACCGCCTGCTGCGGCCCCGCTTCCTCACTCGCCTCGCTCGCGGTGATCGAGGCGACGGCGCCCTGCAACTGCTCCTCGGTGACCCGTACGACCTGCGAGGGCAGACAGCCCGCGTGCGCGAAGGCGAGCACGGCGGTCTCCTCGCCGACGAAGAGCACGGTGCTGGTGTGCTCGTGCTCCGAGTCCCCCGGAGTACGGCAGGAGGTGCAGTCGTAGGCGCCGGGAGCACTTTCCCCGGCGAGCAACCGATCGGCTTCTTCGTCACCGATCTCGGCGCGTACGTCGTCGGCGACGTCGAGAATGCGCGGCACGGGGGCTCCTCGGTCTCGTATACCCGCGTGCCCGGGGCGTCCGGCGCACGCACGTACCGGGCGGGTCCCGGCACACGTCCGGTCAACGGGCGACCGCGGCCCGGGTCACGCCGCACCCGGCGCGGAATGGCCGCGTCCGTTCCTCGCCCGCGTCCCGGGCCCACGTCCCCGCCGTGCCCCGCGCCAACTGGGCTTCGTACGGATGCGCGCCGCGACGGCGGAGCGCGATCCCGCGGACCCCGATAGGGCAAAAGGGGTAAAGAGGGAGCAAACGACCCGTCAGGTGTGGCTGAAAACAGTCGAACGAGCCTCGGAAACGCAGCCATCCGGCTGGACTTCTCCCCCTCCTGGCTCAGCGCCCGCCACCGCCCCGTGACCTGCGCGGGAACCACCCGGTTGCCGACTGCGGCAGGGTTGCCCTGCCACGCACCGGCAACAAGGACGTGAAGACGACCCAACCACCAGGCCTCCTCAGAGGTCTCAGGTAGTGACAGGCGGCCCTGGAAGGGCCGTGCGCGACGGCGGGACACACACGCATGCAGATCTCCTTCCTCATCCACAACGGGTACGCCATCGGCGGCACCGTCCGAACGACGTACAACCTGGCGGCCCAGCTCGCCGAGCACCACGACGTGGAGGTCGTCTCGGTCTTCCGCCACCGGAACACCCCCTCCCTCACCCCGGACCCGCGCATCCGCGTCCGGCACCTCGTGGACCTGCGCGCCGACAGCCGCGGCTCCGACCGCGACCACCCCCTGCTCAAGCGCCCCGCCGCGGACTTCCCGCGCGCGGAGGTCCGCTACGCCAGGTACAGCGCCCTCACGGACGAGCGGATCAACGCCTACCTCGCCGGCCTCGCCTCCGACGTCGTCATCGGCACCCGCCCCGGACTCAACGTGCACCTCGCCCGCCGCACCCGCCCAGGGCCGGTCCGCATCGGGCAGGAGCACCTCACCCTCGGCGCGCACGGCCCGGAGCTGCGCGAGGAGCTGGAGGCCGCCTACCCGCTGCTCGACGGCTTCACGACGACGACCGAGGCCGACGCCCGCGCCTACCGCGCCGGGATGAACCTGCCGGGCGTCCCCGTGTGGAGCATGGCCAACCCGGTGCCGGCGCCCACGCTGCCCCCCGTCACGGGCGACAGCAAATGGGTCGTCGCCGCGGGACGGCTCACCGGGGTCAAGCGCTACGACCTGCTCATCCGCGCCTTCGCCCGCGTCCGCGCCGAACGCCCCGACTGGCGCCTGCGCATCTACGGCACCGGCAAGCAGGAGAACAAACTGCGCAGACTCGTCCACGAGCTGGGCCTCTACAACCACGTCTTCCTCATGGGCCCCGCGCACCCCATCGAGGCCGAGTGGGTCAAGGGCTCCATCGCCGCCGTCACCTCCTCGCTCGAATCCTTCGGCATGACGATCGTCGAGGCGATGCGCTGCGGACTGCCCGTCGTCTCCAGCGACGCCCCGCACGGCCCCGGCGAGATCATCGACGACGGCGTCAACGGCCGCCTCGTCCCGGTCGACGCCGGTCCCGAGACCTTCGCCGCCGGGCTGCTCCAGCTCATCAACGACGACGAACTGCGGGCCAGGATGTCCGCCGCGGCGCTGCGCTCCTCGGCCCGTTACGACCCGGCGGCGATCGCCGAACGGTACGAGTCCCTGTTCACCTCCCTCCGCGCCGCCCGGGGCCCGCGCCCGTCGGGACTGCTGCGCGGAGCCGTCCACCGCGGGCGTGCCCGGCTCCTGGGCTCGGTCCTGGCCCCCCGCGCCGCCGCGAAGAAGGGCCGCCCCGAATGAAGACCACGGCAACCACCCCACCCGCCCAGCGCCGTCCCGACGACACCGCCCCCGCCGGCCGCCGGGACACCCGGGTGCCGTGGAACGCTCACTGCGTCGCCGACGCCACGGGCGCCCTCGCCTTCGTCGTCACCGAGCCCGAGGGGCTCACGGGCGGCCGGCTGCTGCTGCGGCGGCGCGGCGACGGCGAGGAGAGGCGCCTGCCGTTCACGGCCGCGGGCCCCGGCCCGCTGCGCGCCGTCCTGCCGAGCGACACCCCCCTCGCCGAGGGCTACTGGGAGGTGCACGCGGAACCCCCGGGCAGCGAGCCGGTACGCCTGCGCCCCGGGCTCGACGACCTGCGCGCGCTCCTCGACCGCGACCCGGGGGACGCCGACGCCGTCGCCGTCCACCTCCCGTACGCCAGCAAGTACGGCAATCTCGCGCTCCGCACCTGGCTGCGCGCCCCGCACGCCGAGGCGGGCGCCGTCCACGTCGCGCCCGGTGAGACGACGGTGCGCGGGCGCTGCTACGGCGTCGAGCCCACGCCCGCCGCGTACGCCGAACTGCGGCCCGTGGAGGGCGAGGGCGAGCCGGTGCGCGCGGAGGTGACCGGCGAGGACCGCGACTTCCGGCTGCGTATCGCGCACGCGCCGCTCCTCGCGCACGGACCGTGCCACTGGCAGGTGTGGCTCCGTCCCGAGGGCGGGCAAGGGCCCGAGGTCCGGGTCGCCCGGCTGCTCGACGACCTCGTCGACCGGCACGCGGTCTTCACCTATCCGGCCACCGTCCAGGAGGGCCTGCGCGCCCGCCCGTACTACTCCGGCGGCAACAACCTCGCCTTCCGCGTCACCGCCGTCGCCCCCGCCACAGCCCCCGAGACCGACCCGGCCGGCCCGGCCGACTGAGGGCGGCGACGGGCCCCGCATTCGCCGGGGACCGCCGCGACCCGCGCATTACGTGAGGATTTCGCGGAGGCCCGCCCGCACCCTTCGGGCGGGGCGCGCTTTCGTGCCGGGAGCGGTTTATCGGGGGTGCGGGGAAGGGCCGGGACGCGGGATAAGGCGCGGAGGGAAAAGACGGGAAGAGTGTCCGGGTATTCAGTCCGATATAACGGCCGTATAAGAAAAGGGAGTCCGAACGTGTGACGAACACCGCCCGAAACGTCCCCCGGCGCGCCGTAACCGAAGCGTGACCCCCCGCACCCGGGCGCGTCCCGGCGCGCTGCCGCTTCCCCCGCACGCCGAGAGCCCCTAGCGTGGTCCCATGGCAGCTTTCCCCCCGCCCCAGGAGCCCCGCGACGAGCCCGCCGCGTACGTCGGCGTCGAGGCCGAGGAGGCCGAGCGACGCGCGCGTGCCCGGGGCTGGCGCACGGTGCGCGCGCTCGCCCCGGGCACGGTGATCACGATGGAGTACCAGGCCGGCAGGCTCAACTTCGAGGTCGACGAGGGCCGGGTCAGCCGCTGCTGGAAGGGCTGATCCCTCCCCGGCGGACGCGCCCGGACGCGTGACGGGCCCGGACCTGTGACGGGGCAGGCCTCGGCCGGTCTGCTCGTGCTGCTCAGCCGCCCGCCAGCGGGCGGGCCGATTCGCCGCGGGGCTGCGTGCGGTCGTGGGCCTGCGGGCGCCGTGTGCCGCCCGTGGGGGACGCGGGGCGGCTGTGCTCGGGGCGCACCGACGCACGCGGGCCGTGGGCGGGGTCCTTGCGGACCGCCGCGGTGGCCCCGGTGGCGGGCGTGGCGCGCGGGCTCACCGGCGTCAGCGGTCGCGGGGTCGCCCCCGGCACCGGCTCGCGGCGCGCGGCACGGCGGCGGAGGTAGCCGTCCCGCGCCCGCAGGATGAGCACCTCGGCGCGCGCCACGAGCGGCTCGCACCACGGCAGCGCGAGGAGTACGAGCAGCCCGGCCGCCCAGCCGAGCACGACGTCGCTGAGCCAGTGCGTGCCCAGGTAGACCGTGGTGAGGCCGACGCTCAGCGAGACGATCGCCGAACCCGCCGACAGATACCTTCTGGCCCGGGGGGTCGAGGCCAGATACGCGAGAATCCCCCAGGTCACGACCGCGTTCGCGGTGTGCCCCGAGGGAAATATGTCCCCGCCGAGCCCCATCTCGTTCGAGCCGATGACGGTCGCGTAGTGCGGGCCGAGCCGTCCCATGCCGATCTTCGCCGCGCCGACCGTGATGTTGAGCAGGAGCAGCGAGGCCCCGAGGACGAGCAGCGGGCGCAGCGTGTGCTGCCGCCAGGAGCGCCAGCCCAGCCAGGCGAGCACCATCACCGCCGTGGGGCCGCGCTGCCCGAGTACCACCAGGTAGTCGAGGAAGGCGTGCACCTCGGGCCACTGCTGGTAGGGCCGGAAGAACATGAGCTGCCAGTCGAGGCGCACGAGCCAGGTCGTGGCGGCGACGGCGACGACGATCGCGAGGTAGAAGGCGAGCGTCGCGAGCAGGAGGACGAGCCGGTGCCGGCTCATCACGGGGACGTGCGGGTTGGCCGGCCGCTCCGGCTCGCGATCGAGCCGGGCGAAGAGCCGCGCGAGGCGGCCGGGGGTCGGTTGGGTACGCACCCGATCGACGTTACAGCGGGTGAGTGTCAAAGCCGAACGAAACAACCGTTTCGTGATGGGCATGTGATGTGCCGCGGCCCGCCCGCGGCGCTTTATCCGAAGGCTTTCCCTAAAGGCGTCCCAAGGAGTGAGAGAGACCGCGGCGGGACCCGCCCGCGCATTCCCCGGAGGATTCCCCGCTTTTCCCCGCCATCCGTTTTCCGTTCACCACCTTTGGCGCGGCCCGCACGCGGCACCCCGGCCGGCACGAGGCTCCTGGGCGCGGGCGCGGGCGCGGGCGCGGGCGGAGGGGGAGCGGCGGCTGCGGGCGGGCATGGCACGGCACGGGGAGAGCCGGGACGTACCGGCGTGGGCGCACCAGGGGACGCCCGTGCGCAGGCAGGCGCGGGGCGGGGACCGGCGCGAGCCGTCCGGGACGGAGGGCGGGGTACGGCGTACGGGGGTGCCGTACCGCCCTCGGTCGCCCCGGGCGGCTAGCTCTGGTTGAAGAAGCCGTCGCGGGGGCGGGCGCCCGCCGCTTCGCCCGCGACGATCTCCGTGCCGGAGGGGGTGAGGAGGAAGACGCGGGTCGCCACCTTCTCGATCGAGCCGCGCAGCCCGAAGATGAGCCCGGCCGCGAAGTCGACGACGCGCTTGGCGTCGGCGGGCTCCATCGCGGTCAGGTTCATGATGACGGGGACGCCGTCGCGGAACAGCTCACCGATGTGCCGGGCGTCCCGGAAGCTGCCCGGGGTGACGGTGCCGATTCTGTGGTCCCGTTCCTCGGCGGCCTGCGCCGCGACCCGCACGCGGGGGTCGGTGACCCAGCTCTCGCCGGGCTCGGGGCCCGCCTCGGGCTCGTCCGCGTAACCGTCGTAGTAGCGCTCGGCCCCGGTGTCGTCGTCGACGAGCCCGAGCCAGGCACTTGCCTTGCGCACCGATCCCATGGACGCCTCCTCTCACATCACAGCGGTCCTTGTTCCCTGGGTTCCCTGTGTTTCCTGCCCCCATCGTCGTCCATCAGGCGAAGCGGGCGCCAAGGGGAGGGGGGCTTCTCGGTGTTTTCGTGACGGTACTGGTGCACAGTGCCCCGTGTCCTGGGCGGAGAACACCGGGGCGAGGCACCTGACGAGGGGTGAAAAACGATTCTTCACACCCTTTGAGTACCTCTGGGTGATGCCGGGGGGCGTACGGGTGACGACGAGGCCGACGGTAACCGCCGGTACGATGCGGCGATCGTAGCGGTACGCGCGGGACAATGGGGGGTCATTTCACGATGTTCGGGATGGTGCGGCCGTGCGCCCACAGCCTCGGCGAGAAGCTCAAGAACCGCTGGATGGCCCATCTGTGCGGGCTCTGCCTCGCGCTGAGGGGGAATCACGGGCAGTTCGCCCGCATAGCCACGAATTACGACGGCATCGTCATATCCGTGTTGACGGAGGCTCAGACACCGCGCGAGCGGCAGGGCCGACGCCGCGCCGGACCCTGCGCGCTGCGCGGGATGCGCACGGCACGGGTCAGTGAAGGCGAGGGGGCGCGCCTCGCGGGCGCGGTCTCGCTCGCGCTCGCCGCGGTGAAGGTACGGGACCATGTCGCCGACGGGGACGGGATGCTGGCCCGCCGCCCTGTCGCCGCGGCCGCCGGACGCGTGGCGAGCGGCTGGGCCGAGGCGGCGCACCGCTCGGCCGCCGGGCTCGGCTTCGACACGGGGGTCCTGCTCGCCGCCGCCGAACGCCAGCCCGGTATCGAGGCGCTCGCGGGACCGGGCACCTCGCTCCTGACCGTCACGGAGCCGACCGAGACCGCGACCGCCGCCGCCTTCGCGCACACCGCGCTCCTCGCGGACCGCCCGCACAACGCGGCGCCGCTCGCCGAGGCCGGCCGCCTCTTCGGCCGCCTCGCACACCTCCTCGACGCGGTCGAGGACCAGGCCGAGGACGCCGCGCGCGGGGCCTGGAACCCGCTCACCGCGACCGCGACCCCGCGCCCCGAGGCCCGCCGTCTCGCCGACGACGCCCTGCACGGCATCCGCCTCGCCCTCGCGGACACCGACTTCGCCGACCCCGCGCTCGCCCACCGCCTCCTCGTCCACGAACTGCCGCGCTCGGTCGACCGCGCCTTCGGTACGGCCCCTTCCTGCGCGCACCAGCAACCGGGCGCCCCCGTTCCCGGGAACCCGTACACGCAGGACCCGCCCGGCGGGGACGCCCCCGAACCCCCGCCCACACACTCGGGGCGCGGCTTCTGGGCGGGCTGCGGCGTGTTCCTCGCGCTGGGATGCACGTGCCGGATGTGCTGCGCGGAGGAGTACGAGGGCCCGTGGTCGGGCAAGACCCGGCACGGCTGCTGCCACTACGCGGACTGCTGCGATGCGTGCGACTGCGATTGCTGCGGTTGCGACGGCTGCGGGTGCGACGGTTGTTGCTGCGACTGCTGAACGCGCGGCGCCGGTGCCTCAGCGGATCTCGGGCGGGGAGATCCGTGAGGTGGGCAGGGCGGAGTCCGAGACGCCCCACTTCTCGAGGATCTCGGCGTAGGTGCCGTCGGCGATGAGGACGTTGACGGCCTTCTGGAAGGCGGGGGTGAGGTCGCTGCCCTTCTTGAAGGCGAAGCCGACGTCGAGACGGTGGTACTCGTTGAGGAACTTCAGGCCCTGCTGCTGGTCGACCGCGTAGCGCAGCCCGTTGATCGTCGACATGACGACATCGGTGCGGCCCTGCTGGAGCGAGCCCCAGATGGCGCCCTGCTCGGAGTAGGTCTTGACGCTGTACGGCTTCTTTCCGGCCTTCTCGCACAGCGATTTGTTCTGCTCCAGCGTCACCTCGAAGGTCGTGCCCGCGCCGGTGCCGATGTTCTTGCCGCACAACTGGGTGAGGTCGGTGATCTTCGGGAGCTTCTCGTCGGCGCGGGTCGCGAAGCCCTGGCCGTCGTTGATGTACGTGACGAAGTCGATCGTCTTGCGGCGCTCGTCGGTGACCCCGAAGTTGCCGGTGCCGACGTCGTACTTGCCGCTGCCGAGGGCCGGCAGGATCGCCTCGAAACTCGCCTCCTGCCGGTCGATCCCGATGCCGAGGACCTTGGCGACGGCCTCGGTGATCTCCACGTCCACACCCGCGGCGGTCTTGCCGTCCTCCAGGTACGTCGCGGTGGGCGGGGCGCCGATCGCGCCGCCGAGCGTGAGCTTGCCCCTCTTCCTGACGCGCTCCGGCAGCAGCCCGGCAGCGGCGGCGTTCTTCTTCACTCCGGAGACGACGTCCCTGGTGGGGAGCCCGCCGGCCTTCTCGCCGGCGGACCCGGCGGCGGCCGCCGCCCCGCCGCCCGTTCCCCCGCCGCCGCCCGAGCCCGAGGGATCACCGGAACCGCAGGCGGTGAGTGAGGCGAGCGCGGAGGCGGTGAGCAGGGCGAGCACGGCGTAACGGCGCGCGGAACGAGGGGGTGGGGCACTCATGGCAGGACTCCAGGACGGCAGGCGTGAACGACGCGGGGCAGGGTGGCGCGAGGGGAGGGGTGTGCGCGTGAAGGCGGGGCCGCGGGGCGGAAGCGGGAAGCGGGCACGACGGCGTGGCCCGCACAGGCGCGTCACGGCGTCACGGCACGTACCGCCTCACGGGAACGCGAAACGGCACGGCGGCAGGACACCGGGGACGGCGAAGAACAGGAAGAGGGGGCGCGAGCCCGGCCTGAAGGCCGTCAGCTGCGAGGCGCGCCACCGCAGCACGTACGACAGGACGCCGACCACACCCGACCGAAGTCGATGTGAGACCGCGTCACCAGACGCCGCTGCGACAGATTCATGCGGACCAGTGGAACAGGCGCCCGGGCCGCCGTCAACGAATGGGGACGGGCTGTTCAGGATGTGGGACGGGGCCCGGGGGCAGGGGCTTGACAGATGCGCGAGCGGCTCCCGTACTCTCGCTGAAGGTCCGTGCTGAGGGGCGCGGGCCACGTGAAGACGGAACACCGTGCGGCGACTTCGCCACGGAGTTCCGCATGCCTTTCGACGCACCAGCCTCCGACGCTCCCGCCGCCGGTGAGCGCGCCGCCCCCGACGCTCCCGCTTCCGCATCCGCTTCCGCTGAGCGCGCCGCTTCCGCTGAGCGCGCCGCTTCCGCTGAGCGCGCCGCTTCCGCTGAGCGCGCCGCCTCCGAGGCCCGCGCCCTCGCGGACCACCCGCAGGGGCCGCCGCCCGACCCGGGCCCGCCCCCCGAGCCGGGCGAAGAGACCGCCGGCACGCTCCGTATCGTGCCCGTGCGCCGTACCGGCCAGTGGATCGCCGCGCTCCTCGTGCTGCTCCTGCTCGCGATGGCGGTCAACTCGCTCGCGCGCAACAAGGCGTTCCAGTGGGATGTCGTCGCCGACTACTTCACGACCTCCGCCGTGCTGCGCGGACTCGGCCTGACCGTGTGGCTCACCGCGCTCGTCATGGTGCTCGGCTTCGTGCTCGGCACGCTGCTCGCGCTCGGCCGGATGTCGTCGAACCCGGTGCTGAGCTGGGTCTCCTCGGGGTACATCTGGTTCTTCCGCTCGACGCCGATCCTCGTCCAGCTCCTCTTCTGGTTCAACATCGGCGCCCTCTACCCGCACCTCGGGCTCGGCATCCCCTTCGGCCCCGAGTTCGTCACGGTCAAGACCGTCAACCTCCTCGGCCCCGTCACCGTCGCCGTGCTCGGCCTGACCCTCCACGAGGCCGCGTACGCCGCCGAAGTGGTGCGCGGCGGACTGCTCTCGGTGGACAGGGGGCAGATCGAGGCCGCGCAGTCGCTCGGCCTGAGCCCCTGGCGCCGACTGCGCCGCATCGTGCTCCCGCAGGCGATGCGCGCCATCGTGCCCCCGGCGGGGAACATGCTCATCGGCGCGCTCAAGGGCACCTCGATCGTCAGCGTCATCGCCGTACAGGACCTGCTCTACTCCGTGCAACTCGTCTACCACCGCACCTACCAGGTCATCCCGCTGCTGCTCGTCGCCACGATCTGGTACGCGCTCGTGACGAGCGTGCTCAGTGTCGGCCAGCACTACGTGGAGAGGCACTACGCGCGGGGAGCCGAGCGCTCATGAGCCCCGTGCGCGAGGACGCGCCCGTCGTCGTGGTGGTCGGGGCCGGGCCCCGGGCGACCGGGCTCCTGGAACGTATCGCCGCCAACACCACTGCCGGGTACGGAGGTTCGGACCCCGCCTTCGTCCTGCACCTCGTCGACCCGTACCCGCCGGGACCCGGGCGGATATGGCGGCGCGAGCAGTCGCCGCTGCTGTGGATGAACTCCATGGCCGAGGACACGACGCTCTTCACCGACGAGACCGTCGAGATCGAGGGGCCCGTCGTGCCGGGGCCCGCGCTGCACGAGTGGGCCGGGATCGAGGGCCGCGCCTTCCCCGACCGCCGCACCCAGGGCGCCTACCTGCGCTGGGCGTACGAGCGGGCCCGCGCCGCGCTGCCGCCCGGCATCGTCGTGCACGAGCACCGCACCCGCGCCGTGCGCGTCGAAGGACCGCGCGAGGGACGGCAATCGGTGTGGCTCGCGGACCGCGAGCCACCGCTCACCGCCGACCTCGTCGTCCTCGCACTGGGCCACCAGGAGGCAGAACTCGCTGTGGAAGAGCGGGAGTTCACCGCGCACGCCGCACGCGAGGGCCTCACGTACCTGCCGCCCGACTACACCGCGGACACCGACCTGCGCGGGCTGCGCGCCGGGGAACCCGTCCTCGTACGCGGCCTCGGCCTCGCCTTCGTCGACCTCATGGTGCTGCTCACCGAGGGCCGCGGCGGGCGCTGGACACCCGAGGGCCGGTACGTGCCCTCGGGCAAGGAGCCGGTGCTGTACGTGGGTTCGCGGCGCGGCGTCCCGTACCACGTCAAGCTCGGCTACCGCCTGGAGGGCGAACTTCCCGAGCTGCCCCGCTTCTTCGGCCCCGAGCAGACCGCCCGACTCCTCGCGCGACCAGGGCCCCTGGACTTCCGCACCGACGTGTGGCCGCTCGTCGCCAAGGAACTCGGCTGGGCCCACTACCACCGGCTCCTGACCACCCGCCCGCACGTCTTCGCCGTCGACCGGGCCGCCTTCGAATCCGGGTACGCGGCAGCCGACCCGTACGACGGAAGCCTCGACGCCTTCGTCCGTAGGGCGGTGCCCGAAGCGGCCGAGCGGCTCGACCTCGACGCGCTCGACCGGCCGCTCGCCGGGTGGACCGCGCGCAGCCAGGAGGAGGTGCAGGCACGGCTCCTCGCGCACATCGACGCGGACCTCGACCGGCGTCACGACCCCGCGCACAGCGAGGACCTGTCGGTCTTCATGGCGCTGCTCTCCGTCTACGGACAGCTCATGCGGCTCGGCGACCTCGGGGCCTGGTGGCACGGCTTCTTCAGCTTCCTCGCCTCCGGACCGCCCGGACCGCGCCTGCGCGCGCTGCGCGGACTCGCAGAGGCGGGACTCGTGCGCTTCCTCGGCGCCGACATGACCGTACGGGCCGTGGACGGGGCCTTCGAGGCGCGCTCGGCGAGCCTGCCGGGGCACCCGGTACGGGCCAGGGCGCTCGTCGAGGCGCGGCTGCCGCAGCCGGAGGCGGGGCGCGTGCGCGATCCGCTGCTGCGAGGGCTGTTCGCGGCCGGGGCGCGCGCGACGGCGGACGGGCTGCTCGCGGTGGCGCCCGCGGACGGGCGGGTGCGGTGGAACGACGGGAGCACGCACCCGCGCCTGTTCGCGCTCGGGCCGCACACGGACGCACGCGGGGCGGGGGCGTTCACGCGGCCGCGTACCAACAGCCCGGCGTTCCGGCAGAACGACGCGACGGCGCGGGCACTGTTGGCGGTGGTGACGGGCGAGCGGGGGGCGCCGGGGGCCACGGACGCGGCCGGGGTGGGGGCGGGGGCCGGGGTGCGGGATGTGGCGCGGGACGTGCCCGCCGGGCCGTCAGCCGGGCCGCCTGCCGGGCCGTCCGCCGGGCCGCCTGCCGGGCCGTCCGCCGGGCCGCCTGCCGGGCCGTCCGCCGGGCCGGGGGCTGAGCCGTCCGCCGCGCCTGGGGCCGAGCCGGACCCGCGTCCCCGCCCCGCCTCCGTATCGCCCCGTACCTCCGCTGTGAAGGAGTCCGTCCGTTGAGTACCGCAGGTGTGTCGAGTGCCGCAGGTTCCCCGCGTACCGGCGTCGCGCCCGCGCGGCCCATGGTGGAGATCAGTGGGGTGCACAAGAGTTTCGGGAAGCAGGAGGTGCTGCGGGGGATCGATCTCACCGTGCGCGCGGGCGAGGTGACGGTCGTGCTCGGTCCTTCGGGGTCGGGGAAGTCGACGCTGCTGCGCACGATCAACCACTTGGAGAAGGTCGACCGGGGGGCCGTGCACGTCGACGGCGAGCTGATCGGCTACCGGCGGCGCGGGGACACGTTGCACGAGTTGCGCGAGCGCGAGGTGCTGCGGCAGCGGACCGCGATCGGCTTCGTGTTCCAGAACTTCCATCTCTTCCCGCACCTGACCGTCGAGGAGAACATCGTCGAGGCGCCGGTCGCCGCGCTCGGTGTCCCGGTGCGCGAGGCACGGGAGCGGGCGCGGCGGCTCCTGGAGCGGGTCGGGCTCGGCGAGAAGGCCGACGCGTACCCGCGCACACTCTCCGGCGGGCAGCGGCAACGCGTCGCCATCGCCCGCGCGCTCGCCATCGAGCCGCGCCTGCTCCTCTTCGACGAGCCGACCTCGGCGCTCGACCCCGAGCTGGTGGGTGAAGTGCTCGACGTCATCCGGGACGTCGCGAGCCAGGGCGCCACGATGATCGTCGTCACGCACGAGATCGGCTTCGCCCGGGAGGTCGCCGACACGGTGGTCTTCATGGACGAGGGGCGGATCGTGGAGCAGGGGACGCCGGGGGAGGTGCTGGTGAGGCCGCGGGAGGAGCGGACGAAGGGGTTTCTGTCGAAGGTGTTGTGAGGGGGCGGGAGGGGCGGGAGGGGGACGCCCGCTCGCTGCGGCCCCGGCTGCGCGCCGGACGGGGGCAGCCCCCGCCCTCCCAGGGGGCGACCCCGAGACCAATTCTTCCAGCCCCTCCCCGCCCCTCCCGCCCGATTCCGCCCCCGCCCACCGAATCTGTGGACAACTCCGCGGAAGTCACCACGCCGCTCACCCGTACGAGTGGTGGGAATCGCGCGACACCCCGAGTTGTCCACAGGTTCCGGCCCGAACGCGCCTTTCGCGTCCACCCGCCGCACCGGAAACCACCCGAAAGAGAAAGAAGCCATGCCCGATTCCGCCCCCACCCCGCCCGTGCCCGCCACCTCGCCCGTGCCCGCCACCCCGCGCGTGCCCGCCACCCCGCCCGTGCCCGCCACCTCGCCCGTGCCCGCCACCTCGCCCGTGCCCGCCACCTCGCCCGTGCCCCCCACCCCCCGCCGACTCCACCTCGCCGCCGCCATCGACGTCCCCGGGGCCACCCGCGCCGCTGACTTCCTCGCTCTCGCCCGCTTCGCCGACGAGGGGCTGCTCGACTTCGTCACGCTCGGCGACTCCTTCGCCGCGCCCGGGCTCGACGCGCTCTCCGTCCTCGCGCGGCTCGCGCCCGGAACCCGGCGCGTGGGGCTCGTGCCGACCGTGACCACGACGCACACCGAGCCCTTCCACGTCCAGGCCCAACTCGCCACGCTCGATTGGGTCAGCCGGGGGCGGGCCGGGTGGCGGCCGGACGTCTCCACGAGCGAGGGCGAGGCGCGGCTCTTCGGACGGCGGGCCGCCGTGACCGCGCGCGAGGCGTGGCGGGAAGCGGGTGAAGTCGTCGAAGCGGCACGGCTGTTGTGGGACAGCTGGGAGGACGACGCGGAGATACGGGACATCCCCAGCGGCCGCTTCGTGGACCGCGACAAGCTCCACTACGCCGACTACTCCGGCACCACCTTCTCCGTGCGCGGCCCCTCCATCGTGCCGAGGCCGCCGCAGGGCCACCCCGTGATCGTGGCCGACGCGGACGATCCCGTACGGCGCGCCTTCGCGGTCCGCCACGCCGACGTACTCCTCGTCGCGGCGAGCAGCCGCGAGCAGGCCGCCGCGCTCTCCGCCGAGGTACGTGCCGAGGCGGCGCGCGCCGGACGGGAGCCCGCCGACGTACGTGTCCTCGCCTCGCTCACCGTTGACCTGAGCGGCGGCGAGCAGGCCGCCGAACCCGGGCACGGCGGGGGCGGGCCCCGGCCCACCGCGCACGGACCGCACTACAAGGGCGGGCCCGTCGACCTCGCCGAGCTGATCGGCGACTGGTACGCCGCCGGCGCCGTCGACGGCTTCCACCTGCGCCCCGCCGCACCGGGCCGCGACCTCGAACGCCTCGTCAACGGCACCGCCGCGCTGCTCCAGCACCGCGGCGTCTTCCGCGCCTTCCACCCCGGCAGCACCCTGCGCGAACACCTCGGCCTCGCCCGTCCCGCCAACCTCCACCTCGCCGCTCGACCCACCGGAGCCACCGCATGAGCCACCAGCGCCCGCCCCAACAGCCCCACCCCACCCCTCCCGCCCATTCCCATGAGCCCCGCCCCACCCCGCCCCACCGCTCCCCGGGGCCCCGTCCCCTCCCGCCGCCCGGCACCCACCGCCCCCTCCACCTCGCCGCCCACTTCCCCGGCGTCAACAGCACCACCGTCTGGTCCGATCCGCGCTCCGGCTCGCAGATCGCCTTCGACTCCTTCGTCCACCTCGCCCGCACCGCGGAACGCGGCCTCTTCGACTTCCTCTTCCTCGCCGAGGGACTACGGCTGCGCGAGCACAAGGGCCGCATCCACGACCTCGACGTCGTGGGCCGTCCCGAGTCGCTCGCCGTCCTCGGCGCCGTCGCCGCCGTGACCGAGCGCCTCGGCCTCGCGGCCACCGTCAACAGCACCTTCAACGAGCCCTACGAGCTCGCCCGCCGCCTCGCGAGCCTCGATCACCTCAGCGACGGCCGCGCCGCCTGGAACGTCGTCACCTCCTCCGACGCCTTCACCGGCGAGAACTTCCGCCGGGGCGGCTATCTCGACCGTGCCGAGCGTTACACACGCGCCGCCGAATTCGTCGCGACCGCACGGGAGTTGTGGGACAGCTGGAGCCCGGACGGCACGCCGCGCCCCTTCGCCCACCACGGCCGGCACTTCTCGATCGAGGGCGAGTTCACCCTTCCGCGCTCCCCGCAGGGGCACCCGGTCGTCATCCAGGCAGGGGACTCGGCCGAGGGCCGCGACTTCGCCGCGAGCACCGCCGACGTCATCTTCACGCGGCACGGCACGCTCACGGCCGGGCAGGAGTTCTACGCCGACGTGAAGGGCCGCCTGCCCGGGTACGGGCGCACGGCCGACGATCTGAAGATCATGCCGGGCGCCACGGTCGTCGTCGGCGACACCGACGCCGAGGCGCGGGAGAAGGCCGCGGAGATCCGCCGCCTCCAGGTCTCCCCGCAGAACGCCCTGCTCGCCGCCGAACAGGTCTGGGGCACCGACCTCTCCGGCTTCGACCCGGACGGGCCGCTGCCCGCCTTCGACCCCGTCGTCGACTCGGACGTCGTCCAGGGACGGGTACGGCAGGGCGATCCGCGCGCGCTCGCCGAGAAATGGCGCGCCCTCGCCCGTACCGAGAACCTCTCGCTGCGCGAGACGGCGATCGAGGCGAGTGGACGCCAGTCCTTCGTCGGCTCGGCGGCGACGATCGCCGAGGCGATGAGTCACTTCGTCGACTCCCGCGCCGCGGACGGCTTCATCCTCGTCCCGCACCTCACCCCCGGCGGCCTCGACGAGTTCGTCGACCAGGTCGTGCCCCTCCTCCAGGAACGCGGCGCCTTCCGTACGGCGTACACGGGCCCGACCCTGCGCGACCACCTCGGCCTGAGCCACCCCGCCACCCGCAAGGCCCCGAAGGGCGCCGCCGCATGAGCCCCGTCCAGCACGACACCACGAAGACCGACACCGCACCGGCCGACACCGCCCCCGCCGACTGGCGGCAGTGGCGCGCCGCGCGCGCCGAGGCGCTCACCGCCCCCTGGGGTCCGCTCTCCGTCACCGGTACGTACTGGCTCGACGACTACCCGGACGGACTGCTTCCGGACATTCCCGGGCGCTGGCGCGCGGCCGGGGAACACGTCTCGCTCACGCGCGGCGCGGGGCTGCTCGTACGGGGACGGCCCTACGCGGGCGAGACGCCGCTCGCCGCCGACACGGGTCCCGCCGGGCGCGCCCAGGTCGCCCACCGCCGCCGCAGGCTCGCCGTCCTGGAGCGCGAGGGGGCGTGGGCGGTACGGGTGCACGACCCCGACGCGCCCGCGCGCCGCGCCTTCCCCGGGCTCGAGGTGAGCCCGTGGGCGGCGCGCTGGGCGGTCGAGGGCCGCTTCGCCCCGTACGAGTCGGAGCGGACCGTGCGGGTGCCGAACGCGGACGGGCGTGCGCGCGGGCTCGTTCTCGGGGGTGAACTGCGCTTCTACGTCGACGGGTTGGCGTACGCACTGCATGCCGGTGTGCAGCCGGACGGCGGTCTGCTGGCGGTCTTCGCGGATGCCACGAGCGGCGTGGGCAGCCACCGTTTCCGCTTCCTGCCCACCCCCGCACCCGCCCCCGACGGCGCGGTCCCTGTGGACTTCAACCGGGCGGTGCTGCCGCCCTGCGCGTTGAGCCCGCACTTCCTGTGCCCGTTCCCGCCACCCGGGAACACCCTCGCTCTCGCCGTCGCCGCGGGCGAGCGGCGACTGGTGCGGACGGGCGGCGAGTAGCCGGGAAGGTAGTGAAGGAATTCTCAAGTGGACGGTGAGTAAAGGGAGTTGAGGGAGCTTTCGGGGTGATGGACGAGGCTGGAAGTCGCCCTTGTGCGGTCACGGCGCGGTCACAGAAACTCCCCAGCAGCGCCGGTTCGGTGTCCGTGTCCCGTGATCCGGGGCACGTGCATCGCACCGCGCCTCACGGGCCCGACCCCCACGGCAGGCCCCCCGATTCCCCACTGGAGGAACCACGTGAGGACCAAGCGCACCACCCCCCGCACCGGCACCACGAGACGGACCCGGCTGATCGCCGTGGCCTCCGGCCTCCTCGCCACCGCCGCCTTCGCGGTCCCCGCCGCGCAGGCCGGCGAGGCGAAGGCGTACTCCACCAACCAGCTCACCGCGGCGAGCGATGCCGTGCTCGACGCCGATGTCGCCGGCACGGCCTGGAACATCGACCCGAGCAACGGCAAGGTCCAGGTCACCGTGGACAGCACCGTCTCGCAGGCCGAGATCCAGAAGCTCAAGGACGCGGCCGGGAGCAACTCGGGCGCCCTGGAGATCGAGCGCACCCCCGGCACCTTCAGCAAGCTCATCTCCGGCGGCGACGCCATCTACGCCTCGTCCTGGCGCTGCTCCCTCGGCTTCAACGTCAGGAGCGGCAGCACCTACTACTTCCTCACCGCCGGGCACTGCACCGACGGCGCGGGCACGTGGTGGTCGAACTCCTCGCACTCCACCACCCTCGGCACCACCGCCGGGTCGAGCTTCCCCGGCAACGACTACGGCCTCGTGAAGTACACCAACTCCTCGGTCGCCAAGGACGGCACCGTGGGCAGCGTGGACATCACGAGCGCCGCCAACGCCACGGTCGGCATGAACGTGACCCGGCGCGGTTCGACCACCGGCATCCACAGCGGCACGGTCTCCGCCCTCAACGCCACCGTCAACTACGGCGCGGACGGCATCGTCAGCGGGCTCATCCGCACCAACGTGTGCGCCGAGCCCGGCGACTCCGGCGGCCCGCTCTACTCCGGCAACAAGGCGATCGGTCTCACCTCCGGCGGCAGCGGCGACTGCTCCTCGGGCGGTACGACCTTCTTCCAGCCGGTGACCGAGGCGCTCAGCGCCTACGGGGTCAGCATCTACTGACCCAGGCGGCACAGCAGTACAGGCAGTACAGGCAGTACAGGCAGTACAGGCGGTACGGACGGTACGGGGGTGGGCGGGCCCGGGGCGCGGGCTCACCCACCCCCGTACCCCCGCGCCCACCCCGTACCGCACGCCCCGGCCGCTTCGCCTACTCCGGCACCCCGCTCTCCGCCACGAGCAGCGCCACGGCCTCCGCGAGCGGCCGGGCCGGGAGCCGGTCCCCGTCCCCGCGGCGCAGCGCGACCTCGTCCGCCGCCACCTCGCGGGCGCCGAGCACCGCGAGGTGCGGCACGAGGCGCGCCTGCCGGACACGCGCCGCGAGGGTCCCCGCGTGCGCCGGGTACCGCCGCGCCCGCAGCCCCGCCGCGCGACAGCGCCGCACGAAGGCCTCCGCGGCCTCCTCCTGCTCCTCGCCCACCGGCACCACGCCCACCTGCACGGGCGCGAGCCAGGCGGGGAACGCGCCGCCGTGCACCTCGATCAGCAGCGCGAGGACGCGCTCCAGACTGCCGAGCACGCTGCGGTGCACCATCACCGGGCGCGGCCGGGAGCCGTCGGCCGCGCGGTAGTCCAGGCCGAAGGCGGCCGGCTGGTGGAAATCGGCCTGCACGGTCGAGAGGGTGAACTCGCGGCCCGCGGTGTCCCGCGCCTGCACGTCGATCTTCGGCCCGTAGAACGCCGCCTCGCCGGGCCCCTCCTCCCAGTCGAGCCCCGAACCCGCGAGCGCCTCGGTGAGCGCGGCGGCCGACCGCTCCCACATGCCCTCGTCGAGCGCGTACTTGACGCCCTCGCCCGGGAGCGAGAGCCGGTAGCGGCTCGGGGACAGGCCGAGGGCCCGGTAGGCGGTACGGATCAGGGCGAGCGCCCCGGCGACCTCCCCGGCGAGCGACTCCGGGGCGCAGAACAGGTGCGCGTCGTTGAGCTGGATCGCCCGCACCCGGGTCAGCCCGCCGAGGGTCCCCGAGGGCTCCGCGCGGAACATGCCGCCCAACTCCGCGATACGAAGCGGAAGTTCGCGGTAGCTGCGGGCCTGGGCGCGGTAGATCAGCGCGTGGTGCGGGCACAGGCTCGGGCGCAGCACGAAGTGTTCGCCGCCGACCTCCATCGGCGGGAACATGTCCGCGCGGTAGTGCGCCCAGTGCCCCGAGCGGACGTACAGCTCCTGTTTCCCGAGCACCGGCGAGTGCACGTGCTGGTAGCCGTCGGCGACCTCCAGGCCGCGTACGTATTCCTCCAGCGCGTGCCGCACGCTCGCGCCGTCGGGGAGCAGGTAGGGGAGGCCCGCGCCGAGCAGCGGGTCGGTGCCGTAGAGGCCGAGCGCGCGGCCGAGGCGGTGGTGGTCGTGTTCCCGGGCGGGGGCGGGGGCGTTCATGGTCGCTCCTGTGGGTGGGGGAGCGGGTGGCGGCGCGGAAAAGCCCCGGGGCACCCGCCCCGGGGCTTCGCTTCGGTACAGCTCTCAGCGCGCCGGGACGTACTCCGGCGTCGTCGTCCATCGGTGGTGCGCGGCGGGCTGCATGTCCCGCAAGGTAGCGGGGCGCGGGGGGAAGGGGCCACCGCTTTTCCGGTACGGGGCGCGGGCGTGTGACCGCCCCCTCACGCGAGGTCCCGGACCCGTCCGCGACTCCTTCACCGGGCCTTCGCCCGGTCGCGGGGGTCCGTGAGGGGTCAGGGGCGAGAACCGGCCAGGGGGTCGAGGGATGCGCGCTTTCGGTGCCGTACCGCCTCCACCGGGGCTTTACGCCTGCGAACTCCGAGCTGCATAGGCGTACTTGACAGCCGTGCGAGGTCGGTGCGGAGGTGCTCGTCCCCTTCGGGCGCGCGGCCGGATATCGACCTTGTGTGCGACTGCGGGCCGTCGGAATAGTGGTCGGCGCACGGTGGCGAGGACGCGGTTTCTTCCCGTCCGGCGGCACCGTGCGCGAACGCCTTCCGGTCCCGGCACCCCCACACCGCCGGGACCAACCCCCCACAGGAGGACGTGAAGTGACCGAACGACGGACCACCGCGCGGCGTGCCGCGATCGCGGGCACCGGAGTGGCCGCGCTGCTCGCGGCCGGATTCACCTTCCAGACCGCGAACGCCGCGGAGGCGACCCCCACCGCCCCGCACACCCTCTCGGCGCCGAAGGCCGAAAAGCTCGCCTCGCGACTCGCCCAGGACCTGGGTGCGCACGCGGCGGGAACCTACTACGACGCGCAGGCCAAGCACCTCGTCGTCAACGTGACGGACCAGTCGGCCGCGAAGACGGCCGAGGCGGCGGGCGCGAAGGCGAGAGTCGTCGCGCACACGCTCGCCGAGCTGAAGTCGGCGCGCTCCGCCGTCGCCAAGGAGACCACCGCGATACCCGGCACCTCCTGGGGCGTGGACCCGGTCTCCAACAAGGTCGTCGTGACCGCCGACCGCACCGTCGAGGGCGCTCAGCTCAAGAAGCTGACCACCGCCGTCGAGAAGCTCGGCACCGCGGCGACGCTCAAGCAGTCCAAGGGCACCTTCAAGCCCCTCATCGCGGGCGGCGACGCGATCCAGGGCTCCGGCGGGCGCTGCTCGCTCGGCTTCAACGTGACGGTGGGCGGCGAGCCCGCCTTCCTCACCGCCGGGCACTGCACCGAGGCGATCAGCAGCTGGAGCGACGCGGACGGCAACCCGCTCGGCAGCAACGCCGGCTCCGAGTTCCCGGGCAACGACTACGGACTCGTGAAGTACAGCGGGAACACCGCCCACCCGAGCGAGGTGGACCTCTACAACGGCAGCAGCCAGTCCATCACCGGGGCCGCCGACGCGACGGTCGGCCAGAGCGTCACCCGCTCCGGGTCCACCAGCGGCGTCCACAGCGGCGAGGTGACCGGCCTCGACGTGAGCGTCAACTACGGCGCGGACGGCATCGTCGACGGGCTCATCCAGACCACGGTCTGCGCCGAGCCCGGCGACTCCGGCGGCTCGCTCTTCGCGGGCAGCGACGCGATCGGCCTCACCTCGGGCGGCAGCGGCGACTGCGCCTCCGGCGGCGAGACCTTCTTCCAGCCGGTCACGGAGGCGCTGAACGCCTTCGGCGCCGAGATCGGCTGACACCCGCACCACCCTCCAGGGCCCCGGTCCCCGCCACGCGCGGGGGCCGGGGCCCTGGGCGTGCCTCCCCCCGCTCCCGCCCCGCGTACCTCGTCGCCCATCACTCCCCGTGCCCGTTCACCCGTCTGTTCGTACGACCGCCGCGCTAATCGTACGAACGTTCGAGCAGTGGTTTATCGTGGTGCCCAGGGGGTGAGCACGACGGTCCGAGGAGGTGCCGAATGAGCAGGTCTCCGGCCCTTTCGGGCCTCGGCTTCACGCACCTGCGCACCGTCTCGGGCAACTCGGCGCGGTACGGCGCCTCGCACCCCGAGGCGCTCGCCGCGCGGGCCGCGGAGCGGGGCATGGACGCCGTCGCGCTCACCGACCGCGACACCGTCGCCGGGGCCGTGCGCTTCGCCAAGGCGTGCGCCGAGGAGGGCGTACGGCCCCTGTTCGGGGTCGATCTCGCCGTGGACGTACCCGCCGCGAGGGACGTGCGCGGCGGCGGGCGGCGGCGCGCTCCCGTACGGGGCGGGGCCTTCATCGACGAGTCCGCGCCGCGTGTGACCTTTCTCGCCCGTGAGGGGGCGCGCGGCTGGGCCGCCCTGTGCGCGCTCGTGACCGCCGCGCACGCGGGCGGCGAGCGCCCGCCGCTGCTGCCCTGGGACGCCAACCACGGCGAAGGGCTCACCGTCCTGCTCGGCCCCGAGTCCGACATCGGCCGCGCCCTCGCCGCCGGACGCCCCGACCGCGCGGCCCGCCTCCTCGCCCCCTGGCGCGAGCGCTACGGCGACGCGCTCCGCCTCGAAGCCGTCCACCACGGACGCGGCGGTACGGGCCCGGGCTCCCTGCGCCTCGCCGCCCGCACCGTGGGCTTCGCCGCCGAGCAGGGCGTACGCCCCGTGCTCACCAACGCCGTGCGCTACGCCGACCCCGGCCAGGGCCGCATCGCCGACGTACTCGACGCCGCCCGCCGCCTCGTCCCCATCGACCCCGCCAAGGGCCTCGATGGCGGCGAGCGCTGGCTCAAGGACGCCGGGCTGATGGCCCGGGAGGCCGAGCGGATCACGACCGCCGCCGGTTTCGGCCCGGACGCCGCCGCCGCGCTCCTCGCCCACACGGCCCGTACCGCCGCCGAGTGCCTCGTCGACCCCGAGGACGACCTCGGCCTCGGCTCCGTGCGCTTCCCCGAGCCCCGCCTCGTCGGCGCCGGTCTGCGCACCGCGCAGCGGGCCCTCGCCTCGCGGGCCGCCGCCGGGATGATCCGCGAGGGCTACGACCGGGGGCCGAAGGCGCGCGCGTACTGGGAGCGGATGCACCACGAGCTGGACATCATCGGGCACCACGACTTCGCCTCGTACTTCCTCACCGTCGCCCGCGTCGTCGACGACGTGCGCGACCTCGGTATCCGTGTCGCCGCGCGTGGCTCGGGCGCGGGCTCCCTCGTCAACCACCTCCTCGGCATCGCGCACGCCGACCCGCTGGAGCACGGGCTGCTCATGGAGCGCTTCCTGTCCAAGCGGCGCTCCGTGCTGCCCGACATCGACATCGACGTCGAGTCCGCGCGCCGCATCGAGGTCTACCGCGCGATCCTCGGCCGCTTCGGGCCCGAGCGCGTCGCGACCGTCGCGATGCCCGAGACCTACCGCGTGCGGCACGCGATCCGCGACGTCGGCGCCGCGCTCTCGCTCGACCCCGCCGACATCGACCGCATCGCCACCGCCTTCCCGCACATCCGCGCCCGCGACGCCCGCACCGCGATGGACGAGCTGCCCGAACTCGCCTCCGTCGCCGCCGAGCGCGAGAAGTACGGCACCTTCTGGGAACTGGTCGAAGGGCTCGACGCGCTCCCGCGCGGTGTCGCGATGCACCCGTGCGGGGTGCTCCTCTCGGACGCCTCGCTGCTCTCGCGCACCCCCGTCGTGCCCACGAGCGGCGAGTCGCTGCCGATGGCGCAGTTCGACAAGGAGGACGTCGAGGACCTCGGACTGCTCAAACTCGACGTGCTCGGGGTACGGATGCAGTCCGCGATGGCGCACGCGCTCTCCGAGCTGGACCGGGCCACCGGCGAGGCCCCCGACATCGACGCGATCGAGCCCGGCGACGAGAGGACGTACCAGCTCATCCGCTCCACCGAGACCCTCGGCTGCTTCCAGATCGAGTCGCCCGGACAGCGCGACCTCGTGGGGCGGCTCCAGCCGTCCACCTTCCACGACCTCGTCGTGGACATCTCGCTCTTCCGCCCCGGGCCCGTCGCCGCCGACATGGTGCGGCCCTTCATCGAGGCCAGGCACGGCCGCGCGCCCGTGCGCTACCCGCACCCCGACCTCGCCCCCGCCCTGGAGGACACCTACGGCGTGGTCGTCTTCCACGAGCAGGTCATCGACCTCGTGCACACCATGACCGGCTGCGGGCGCGACGAGGCCGACCGGGTGCGGCGCGGGCTCTCCGACCCCGAGTCGCAGGGCCGCATCCGCTTCTGGTTCGCGCAGCGCGCCGCCGAACGCGGCTACGACGCCGAGACCGTCACGCGCACGTGGGAGATCGTCGAGGCCTTCGGCTCGTACGGCTTCTGCAAGGCGCACGCCGTCGCCTTCGCCGTGCCCACCTACCAGTCCGCCTGGCTCAAGGCCCACCACCCGGCCGCCTTCTACGCGGGGCTGCTCACCCACGACCCCGGCATGTACCCCAAGCGGCTGCTCCTCGCGGACGCGCGGCGCAGGGGCGTGCCGATCCTGCCCGTGGACGTGAACCACTCCGCCCCGGCCCATCGGATCGAACTGGTGTCCGAGGATGGGCCTCCGGCGGCCCGCTGGGGCGTCCGCCTCGGGCTCGCCGACGTGCACGGCATGAGCGAGGCCGAGGGTGAGCGGATCGCCGCCGCGCAGCCGTACACCTCGCTCCTCGACTTCTGGCAGCGCGCGCGGCCCTCGCGTCCCGTCGCCGAGCGCCTCGCGCAGGTCGGCGCGCTCGACGCCTTCGGCGCCAACCGCCGCGACCTCCTCCTGCACCTCGCCGAACTCCACCGCATGGGCAGGGGCGCCGCCTCGCACGGCACCCAGCTCCCGCTCTCCGGCGGCCGCCGCACCGCGCCCGCCGGGCTCCCCGACCTCGACGAGACCGAACGGCTCAGCGCCGAACTCGGCGTCCTCGGCATGGACGCGTCCCGCCATCTCATGGGCGACCACCAGGAGTTCCTGCGCGAACTCGGCGTCGTCTCCGCGCGCCGCCTGCGCGAGGCCCCGCACGGCGCGACCGTCCTCGTCGCCGGCGCCAAGGCCGCGACCCAGACCCCGCCCATCCGCTCCGGCAAACGCGTCGTCTTCACGACCCTGGACGACGGCACCGGCCTCGTCGACCTCGCCTTCTTCGACGACTCGCACGAGCGCTGCGCCCACACCGTCTTCCACTCCTGGCTGCTCCTCGTGCGCGGCACCGTGCAACGGCGCGGGCCGCGCAGCCTCAGCGTCGTCGGCACCGTCGCCTGGAACCTCGCCGAACTCCTCGACCTGCGCGCCGAGGGCGGCCTCGAAGCGGTCTCGGCGAAGCTCGCCGAACCGCTGGAGGAGCAGCCGGACGAACCCGCCTCGGCAGCGCGCCGCATCACCCTCCCCACCGGCTTCGAGCTCAACCCCTGGGCCGACCTCAAACCGGCGGGCGCGGACACGGCGGCGACGGGCCGCGGCATCGCGCGGGCGAAGCTGTGGCACCAGAGCCAGGGGAGCGCGGGATGAGCGGCCCGGTGCGGTACGGGGAGGGCGCGGGCCTGTACAGGGAGGGCGCGACCGGAGGTGCGGGCCTGTACGGGGACGACGCGGCCGGAAGCGCGGGCTCGTACGGGGACGACGCGGCCGGTGGCGCGGAAGGCGTGGCCGGGGGGACGGGGGAGGGGCCCGGGGCCGGTGTCCTCTGCGTCCGCTTCCGGCTCTCGCGCGAGCCTGACGCGCCCGACCTGCTGCCCGCGCTGCTCGCCACCGCCGAAGGGCTCACCCCGCTCGTCCAGGCGCTCCCGCCCGACACCGCGCTCGCCGACGTGCGCGGCGCGCGCCGCTACTTCGGGCGCGACGTCGCCGAACTCGCCGCGCTCGTACGGGTGCGGACCCTCGCCCTGCACGGTGTCGTCTGCGCGATCGGCGTGGGCCCGACTCCGCTCATCGCCCGCATGGCCGCGCGCGAGGCCCGCTTCGGCACGACCGTCACCGTCACCGAGGACGGGCTCGCCGACTACCTCGACCGCAAGCCCGTCATCGCGCTGCCGGGTGTGGGCCCCGCCACCGCCCGTACGCTCTGCTCCTACGGACTCGACTCCGCCGGACGCGTCGCCGCCGCCCCGCTCGGCACCCTCCAGCGCATCCTCGGCGCCCGCGCCGGACGCGAACTGCGCGCCCGCGCGCACGGCGTCGACCCCACCCCCGTCACCCCCGACGCGCTCTCCCGCGCCCTCTCCGCGCACCGTGCCTTCGACCGCGACGAACTCGACCACGACCGCCAACGCCGCGCCCTGCTCTCGCTCACCGAGGAACTCGGCACCCGGCTGCGGGCCGAGGAACAGGTGTGCGCGAGCCTCCAGCTCACCGTCCGCTACGCCGACCGCTCCACCACCGTGCGCTCCCGCGCCCTGCCCGAGCCCACCGCCCACACCCGGGCGCTCACCGCCGCCGCGTACGGCCTGCACGAGGCGCTCGGCCTGCAACGCGCCCGGGTGCGGGGGCTCGTGCTGCGCGCCGAGGGCCTGCGGCCCGCCGCCGGGGCGGCCCACCAGCTCAGCCTGGACCCCGGGGACGACAAGGCGCACCGCCTGGAGGCGGCGGCCGACCGCGCGCGGCGGCGCTTCGGCGCCGGGGCGGTGGTGCCGGGGACGCTGGCGGCATGAGACCGGCGGCCCGGGCGGACCCGGCGCGGGCCCGGGGGGCGGGGGCCGTTCACCTCGTCAGCGACTCCACCTCCGCCGCGTACAGCACCGCCGGGTCGAAGCCCATGCCGTTGAAGCCGCCCGCGAGTTCCAGCGAGAGGACTCCGTGCAGGCGGGTCCAGAGGGTGAGGGCGCGCAGGCGGGCGGCCGGGCTCGCTGGATGGCCCCTGGCCCAGTCGCCGTGCTCGGCGAAATATCCCTCCGCCGGGGGTACGACACCCGCGGGGCGGGCGTCCCGCTCGTCCCGCGCCGCGCACACGTCGAGGAGCACCGCCATGATCTCCGCCGCCGTGCGGGCCGTGTCCTCGGGTGCGTGGTAGCCGGGCAGCGGGGTGCCGTAGACGAGGAAGTACCGCTGCGGGTCGGCGAGCGCCCAGGCGCGCAGGGTCCGCGCGAGGTCCGGAAGGTCGGTGCCCTCGGCCGCGCGGGCCAGGAAGGCGTCGGCGAGGCTGCGGTAGGCGTCCCTGACGAGATCGGTGATCAGGTCGTCACGGCTGGTGAAGTACCGGTAGAGCGCCGGGCCGCTCATGCCGATCCGCTTCGCGATCGCGTTGAGGGACAGGGCGCTCGCCCCCGCCGTCGCTATCTGCTCCCAGGCGTGGCGCTTGATGTCCTCGCGCACCTGGGCGCGGTACCGCTCGCGGGACGTCTTCGGCTCGCTCACACGCACTCTCCTCGGCTCCGGACCCTGATGGTTAGAGGCTATCACTGTCGCTATTGACTCTCATGGCAGAGTGAGTTACAACTTCTTACGAAAGCGAGAGCTTCAAGCGAACGTCGAACGAGCTGCTACGGAGCGGGGAACGTCATGAGTGACAGCGCACGTCTTGTCGAGGTCGTCCTGCCGGGCGTCGTGGAGCCGGAGGGCCTTCAGGTGCGGGAGGCGGAGGCGCCTGTCCCGGGGGAGGGCGAGGTGGTGCTCGCGATGGAGGCGAGCGGCGTCTCCTTCGCCGAGCAGCAGATGCGGCGCGGCCGGTACTTCGACCAGCCGCCGTTCCCCTTCGTGCCGGGCTACGACGTCGTGGGCCGCGTCCACGAGGCGGGCCCGGGCGTCGATCCGGCTCTCGTGGGGCGGAGGGTGGCCGCGCTACTCAAGGTGGGCGGCTGGGCGAGCCGCGTCCGGGTCGCCGCCGCCGACCTCGTACCGGTGCCCGAGAGCGTGAGCGCCGAGGAGGCCGAGACCGTCGTCGTCAACGGCATCACGGCCTGGCAGATGCTCCACCGCAGGGCCGAGGTGCGCGCCGGGCAGACCGTCCTCGTGCACGGAGCGAGCGGCGGCGTCGGCTCCGTCCTCGTCCAGCTCGCCCGGGCCGCGGGCGTCGAGGTCATCGGCACCGCGTCGGCCCGCCACCACGAGGCGCTGCGGGGACTCGGGGTCACGCCGATCGACTACCACGACGGTGATGTGCCCGCGCGCGTGCGGGAGTTGGCGCCCGGCGGGGTCGCGGCCGTCTTCGACCACGTCGGGGGCCCGGGGATCGTCGACTCCTGGCGGATGCTCGCGCGCGGCGGCGCACTCGTCGCGTACGGGACCGCGTCGACCCGCGACGACACCGGCTCGCGGCACTGGCCGGTCATCAAGCTCTTCGCGCGCCTCGGGCTGTGGCACGTCCTGCCCAACGGCCGCCGTGCCGGTTTCTACAACATCTGGGCCGGCTCCCGGAACAAGGCCCGCTTCCGCGCCCACCTGCGCACCGACCTCACGGCGGTCCTCGCCGCACTCGGACGCGGCGAGATCACCGCCCGCGTCGCCGCGACGTTCCCGCTCGCGAGGACCGCCGAAGCGATGCGCCTCGCGGAGTCGGGCACGGTGAGCGGCAAGATCGTCCTGACGCCGTGAGGCCCGGGGAGGGGCGCGGGCAGGGCACCCGGCCAGGCGGGCTCCCGGCGCCGGACCGCCCCGCCTCGCCCCCCGCACCCTCGTCCCCGCACCCCCTCGCCTCACTCCGCCCCGGCGACCTCCCGCAGGTACCCGCCGAGCCGCTCGATCGCCGAGGGGTTGCGCGGGCTCTCCACCAGGTCCGCGTAGTCCAGCACGTACACGCGCTTGTTCTTGATCGCGGACACGTTCCGCAGCGGCGGGTACGACAGGAGGAAGTCCCGCTTCTTCCTCGCGCTCGTCGCCCCGTAGTCGTTGATGACGATGACGTCGGGGTTCCGCTTCACGACCGTCTCCCAGCCGACCGTCGTCCACGAGTCCTTGAGGTCGTGCAGGATGTTGACGCCCCCGGCCTCGCTGATGATCTGCTCGGGGGCCGCGTACCTGCCCGAGGTGAAGGGCTGGTCCTGGCCGCTGTCGTAGAGGAAGACGGAGGGCCGTTTCTCCGGGGCCTTCGCGCGGACGTCCGCGACCGTCGCCTTGTACTCCGCGACCAGCTTCGCGGCCCGCTTCTCGACGCCGAAGATCTTCCCGAGGTTGTCCAGATCGGTGTAGAGCGCGTCGAGCGGCGGCATGATGCCGCGCGAGGTGCCGGTGCGGGCGTTGCGGCAGGACTCCGTGAGCAGGTACGTGCCGATGCCGGCCTTGTGCAGCTCCTCGGGGGTCAGCGCGTTGTCGTTGAAGCCGTAGTTCCAGCCGGCGAAGACGAGATCGGCGCGCGCCGCGAGCGCGTCCTCCTTCGTGACGCGGTCCTTCGATATCCACTTCACCTTGTCGTACGCGTCCTTGTACGGCACGTCCTTCAGCGAGCCCTTGTCGGCGGGCATGACGTACCCGGCCATGCGGTCCTCCAGGCCGAGCGCGAACATCAGCTCGGTGATGCCGACGTCATTGGTCACGACGCGCTCGGGCGTCTTGTCGTACGTGACCTTCTCGCCGCAGTTGGTGACGGTCACCGCCTTCGCGGCCTTGCCGTCGTCGTGCTCGACCTTCGCGCCGCAGCCGGTCAGGAGGGCGGCGGCGAGGCCGAGCGAGGTGAGGGGGATGAGCTTGCGCACGGGGACCTTCCGGAAGGGGTGTGTCAAAAGCCGAGGGGATCGAACAGGAACTGGGTCGCGCCCGTCTCCGGGTGGCGTACGCGGTGCGCCCGCACACCGAAGACCTCCGCGAGCAGCGCGGCGGAGAGCACCTCGTCGGGCGGGCCCGACGCCACGACGCGCCCGCCGTGCAGGACGTGCAGGAGGTCGCAGTGCGCGGCGGCGAGGTTGAGGTCGTGCAGCGCGGCGAGCACGGTCGGGCCGCTCGCGCGGACCCGGCGCAGGACGTCGAGCTGGTGGGCGATGTCGAGGTGGTTCGTGGGCTCGTCGAGGACGAGGACGCGCGGCTCCTGGGCGAGCGCGCGGGCGATGAGCACCCGTTGCTTCTCGCCGCCCGACAGCGACTGGAAGCCACGCGCGGCGAGGTGCCCGACGCCCGCGTCCGCGAGCGCCCGCGCGCAGATCGCCCGGTCACGCGCGGCGGAGCGCTCGCGGTGCGGGAGCCTGCCCATCGCGACGACCTCGGCGGCGGTGAAGTCGAAGTCGGCGGCCGTCTCCTGCGGCAGCGCGGCGAGCAGCCGCGCGGCGGCACGCGGGGGGAGACGGTGCACGTCCTCGTCCCCCACCCGTACGACGCCCGCGTCCGGGCGCCGCGCCCGGTACACGCACCGCAGCAGCGTCGACTTGCCGCTCCCGTTCGGCCCGACGAGCCCCACGAAGGCCCCGGCCGGCGCGTCGAGCACGACCTCGTCGACGAGCCGCGCGCCCGCCACCTCGACCGAGACGCCTTCGACGTCGAGCCGCATGTCACTTCCTCCGGAGGGGTCCTTGATACGGATACGGGATGCGGGGACACGGGTGCGGGGCGGCCTCACGGGCCGTCCGCCCTCAACGCCCCGCGAGCGCGTGCCCGCCGCGCCGCATGAGCAGCAGGAAGGCGGGCACCCCGAGCGCCGCCGTGACGACCCCGACGGGCAGTTCGGTCGGGGCGAGGAGCAGGCGCGAGAGCAGGTCGGCCCAGACGAGGAGCACGGCCCCGGCGAGCGGCGCGACCGCGAGGACCCGCGCGTGCGAGGCCCCGACGAGCATCCGTACGAGGTGCGGCACCATGAGCCCGACGAAACCGATCGCCCCGCTCACCGCGACGACGGTCCCCGTCACGGCCGCCGTCACGACGAAGAGTTCGCGCCGCAGCCGGTCGGGCGGCACGCCGAGCGCGGCGGCCGTCTCGTCGCCCATCGCGAGCGCGTCGAGCGCCCCCGCCCGCACCCCGAGCCACAGCAGCCCCGCGAGCACCGTCACGGCGACGAGCGGCACCTTCGGCCACGTCGCCCCGCCGAGGCTCCCGAGCAGCCACATCATCGCCGAGCGTGCCGCCTCGCCCCGCTCCGCGCCGAAGACCATGACCGTCGTGACCGCCTGGAAGCCGTACGCGAGCGCGGTTCCCGCCAGGACGAGCCGCAACGGGCTCAGCCCGAGCGGCGAACGGGCCACCGCGTAGACGAGGGCGGTCGCCGCGAGCGCGGAGACGAAGGCCGAGAAGGAGAGCGCCCACACGCCGAAGCCCGCGAGCGCGCCGAAGAGGATGACCGCGTTGGCGCCCACGGCGGCGCCCGAGGAGATGCCGAGCACGAAGGGATCGGCGAGCGCGTTGCGTACGAGCGCCTGCACCGCGACCCCCACGGCCGCGAGCCCCGCGCCGACCACGGCCGCGAGCACGACGCGCGGGAAGCGGATCTCCCACACGATCGTGTAAGCCCCGGCGTCGTCCGCGCCGACGCTCCCCCCGCTCAGCCCGGCCCACATCAGCCGCGCCACCTGCCCCCAGCCGATCCCCGTCGCACCGAGCGCGACCCCGCAGACGAGCGAGGCGAGCAGCGCGAGCGCGAGCCCGGTCAGCAGCGGGGGCACGGGTATCCGACGGGACCCTTCGGCGCGGGGCGCGGGGACGCGGCGGGGCCCTTCGGCGCGGGACGCGGTGGTACGGGACATGACGGGCGCGCATCCTCCGGGTGGGCGGCCACCGGCGGATACGCGCAGGGTGCCGGTGGGGCCCGGAGGGGCAACGCGCGGTCCCTGCTCGCAGTCCACGGCGAGCGGTCGACGGGGTCGGTACTCCTGCCGTGGGCGATCGGGCTCGCGTGGCCTCAGGTCACCCTGGGGCCACGCACACCGTTGCGGGTCAGCGCCGGATTCCCACCGGCTTCCCCCACGAGAGGCCCGTGCAGGCTAGCAAACCCCCGTCAGGGGCGAACCGCCGGGCGGGCCCTTACCCGCTCACTTCTCCGGCACCCGCCAGCCCCGCTTCCCCGCCAGCTCCAGCGCCGCCGTGGGCCCGAACGAGCCCCGCGCGTACGGCAGCGGCACACCCCCCGCGCCCTGCACGTCCGCGCACACCTCCCACAGACGCTCGATCTCCTCCGCGCCCGTGAACCACGTCGGGTCGCCCGCGAGCGCGTCGAGGAAGACCCGCGCGTAGGCCGTCAGCGGCGGATCGTCGGGGAAGGCCGTGCCCTCGTCGAGCATGAGCGGCGCCCGGACGAACCGGAAACCGGTCCCTGGCCGCTTCCCGTACGCCTCGACACCGAAGCGGGGCGGGTCGGTGAGGTCGAAGACCCACTCCGAGGGCCGGTCGCAGGCCGCGTAGTCGGCGCCGGGGACCCGCGCCGCCTCGCGCAGCCCGATCGTCACCTGCTGCCGCGAGACCCCCATCGCCTTGCCCGTGCGCAGCAGGAACGGCACGCCCTCCCAGCGCGGGTCGTCGACCCAGGCGCGCAGCGCCACGAAGGTCTCGGCGGTCGAGTCGGGCGCCACGCCCTCCTCCTCGCGGTAGCCCTCGTACTGCCCGAACACCGTCTCGTCGGGCGAGAAGGGCCGCAGCTTCCGGAAGAGCGCGGTCCGCGCCTCGCGCAGCTCGTCGGCGCCGTACCGCTCCGGCAGGTCCAGCGCGACGATGCCGAGCACCTGCCCGAGGTGCGTGGGGATCATGTCGCGGAAGGTCCCGGTGGACTCCATGAAGGAGGCCCGGCCCTCGATATCGATCTCCTCGGGCACGTCGATCTGCACGTACGCGAGGTGCTCGCGGTTCCACACCGACTCCAGCCAGCCGTTCGCGAGGCGCAGCGCGAGGAGGTTGCGCACCGCCTCCTTGCCGAGGAAGTGGTCGACGCGGAAGACGCGTTCCTCGGGGACGATCTCGTGCAGCCGCTTGTTGAGCGCGCACGCGCTCGCGACGTCCTCGCCGAACGGCTTCTCCATCACGAGCACCGCGTCCTCGCTGAGCCCGGTCGAGCCGATCATGCCGAGCATCCCCGACATGCTCGCGGGCGGCACCGAGAGGTACAGGAGGGTACGGGTGTCCGCGCCGAGCCCTTCGCGGGTCTCGCGCACGACGCGGGCCAGATCCTCGCCGTCCTCGGCCGACGAGGACTGGAAACGGAAGCGCGCGGTGAAGTCGTCGAGCCCGGCCGGGGCCTCGCCGCCGTGTGCCCCCTTCACCGCGTCGGCGACGATCCCCCGGAAGTCGTCGTCCGTGCCGGGGGAGTGGCGGCCGGAGCCGATCACGGCGTAGTCCTTCGACGTGAGGCCGCGCGCGTGCAGCTGGAAGAGCGCCGGGTACAGCTTGCGCCGGGCCAGGTCGCCGGTGGAGCCGAAGAGGACCAGGAGCAGCGGACGGCCGTCGGCCGGGGAGTCGGAAGCCATGCGGGAAGCGCCTCTCGTAAGGGGTCGGGCGGGGGCCCGGGACGGGGATCGGGTACCCGGTCCCCAGCCTTGTGTGCCTGGCGTCTCGTCACCTCGCCGCCGGGGCCGCTCGGGTGAGGGCCGTGCCCCGGCCGGAGTATCAGCGCTGGTCAGAGGGCGTTGTCAGGGGGTGGTGACAGGATCGGCGGCGCACGGGTCACGCGCGGCGCGGGGCCGGGGGACGTACGGGCGGAAGGCGGGGCGCATGACGGACGCGGACACCGGCTGGGGGGCGGGGACGGACTGGGACGCGGTCGCGCCCGGCTTCGACACCGAGGCCGATCACGGGCTGCGCGACCCCGTCGTACGGGACGCCTGGGCGAGCCGCCTGACGGCCTGGCTGCCCGCCGCCCCCGCCGAGGTGCTCGACCTCGGCTGCGGCACCGGCAGCCTCGCCCTGCTCGCGGCCCGCGCCGGACACCGCGTCACCGCCTGCGACCGCTCCGCCGCGATGCTCGCCGAGGCCCGTGCCAAGCTCGCGGGGACCGGCGCCCGCCTCCTGCGCGCCGACGCCGCGCGGCCGCCCTTCGCACCCCGCTCCTTCGACGTCGTCCTCGTCCGCCACCTGCTGTGGCTCTTCGCGGACCCGGCGGCCGTGCTGCGCCGCTGGTGCGCGCTGCTGCGCCCCGGCGGGCGGCTCGTCCTCGTCGAGGGCCGCTGGAAGGAGGCGGGCCTGCCGCTCGCCGAGGTCACCGCGCTCCTCGCCCCGCTCACCGAGCGCCTCCACACCGAGTCGCTGAGCGGGGACCCGCGCCTGTGGGGCGGCCCGGTCGACGACGAGCGGTACGCGGTCGTCGCGAGCCCCGCGCCGGCCCGCAGGCACAGCGAGATCGTCGACGTCCACCTCTTCCTGCGGCGCGGCGGCGAGGTCCTCCTCGCGCGCCGCGCGAACACCGGCTACGCGGACGGCCTGTGGCACGCGCCGTCCGGGCACGTCGAGGCGGGCGAGGACGTACGGGCGGCGGTGCTGCGCGAGGCGTACGAGGAGACGGGCCTGCGGCTGACCCCCGAGGACGTGAGCGTCGCCCTCGTCATGCAGCACGCGGCCCCCTCGGGCGGGAGCCGTATCGGCTGGTTCTTCGAGGCCGTGCACCCGGCGGGCGGCGAGCCGTTCAACGCCGAGCCGCACAAGTGCGACGCCCTGGAGTGGTTCCCGCTCGACGCCCTCCCGGACGGGCTCGTCGCCTACTGCGCCGCCGGGCTCGACGCCTACCGCGCGGGCGACCGCTTCGTCCTCCACCGCCACGCCCCGGACGACCCGGTGGCACGGGTCGCGGGAGTGCCGGGGCGGGCGGTGGTGCTGCGCGAGAGCGGGGGACCGGTGACCGGCTGAGGGGTGGCCGCGCCCGGGGGGGCCGGACGGCCCCGGGCGCGGCCCGGGGTCAGTATGCGAGGAGCGCGCGGAAGGCCGTGCGGTCCCCGTCCCGCCGCGCCAGGGCTTCGAGGTCGGCCAGGGCCGCCCGTGCCCGTTCCGCCGCGTGCGGGTCGCTCGTGGGCAGGCCGCTCGCCAGGAACTCGTCCTCGTCGAGGCGGAGGGCCTGGCCCCCACCCGGCGGGGGCACCCACAGGTCGAGTTCGAGGTCGTCGACCCGTACCGACCCCTCCTCGCGCACCGCGGGGCGGGTCACGTCGCAGTACCAGCCCTTGAGCCGGCCGTCCGCCGCCCGCACCTCCTTGACCGCGTACCACGTCGTCGTCCAGTAGTGCTCGGTGAACACGTCGCCGGGCGCGAAGCGCACGAAGCCGAAGTCGCGCGCCTCCGGCGAGGCCCACGGGGCCTCCACGACGAGGTGCGTGCCGTCGTCGGCGAGCCGCCGGGCCGGGTAGCTCTTCTTGACGCGACCCGCCTTGGTGAGCACGACGGTCAGGGCGTCAGCCGAGGGACTTGGCATGCCGCACCTCCGCCGCCGCCGGTACGTACCCGAACCACTTGTTGATCGCGAGCATCGGCTCGTTGCCCGCGTCGTTGTTCGTGAACGCGTCCGTGAACCCGGCCGCGCGGGCCCGGCTCAGCGAGTCGTGCTTGGCGAGCTTCGCGAGACCCCGGCCCCGGTGGGCGCGCGTGGTGGCCGTCATCCCCGTGAAGTACCGGCTCGCGCCGTCCGTGTGCGCGAGGCTGAAGGCGGCCGGCACGCCGTCCACGAGCGCCACCGTCGTCAGGTCCCGGTCGAACAGCGGGTGTGCCCAGGTGTGCGCGAGCCAGTCCTCGTAGTCGTCCAGCTCCGCGCCGACATCGCTCGGCTCGTCGCCCGCCCCCTCGGCGTCCAGGCGGAAGAGCGGGCGCGGATCGTCCGCGAAGGCGGCGGCGGGCCGCAGCTCGACACCCGGCGGGGGCGGCGCGAGCGGGGGCAGCGGGGCCGTCAGGTCCAGGCGCAGGAAACGCGCGGAGCGGGCGGGGACCCAGCCCGCCCGGCGCGCGAAACCGAGGTTGCGCTCCCCGTCGAGCACCCAGCAGAAGGCGGTACGCGCGCCGATCGACGTCAGGTACTCCTCGGCAGCCGTCACGAGCGCCGTGCCCACGCCCCGGCCCTCGTGCTCCGGATGGACGTACACGTTGCAGAACGCGAGGCCCGGTTCGGGGCTCTCGTGCGCGAGCCCCGTGCTGCCCCGCCCGACGACCCGCCCCTCCTCGTCCTCGGCGAGCAGCAGCCGGTGGCGCTGCGCGGCGGGCGCCGCAACGGACTGCCACCGCAACAGCTCCGGGGTCACCAGCATCGGCGGTATCGCGGCCCGCAGGACGGCGGTGACGCCGTCGAGGTCGGCGGGGGAATCGGGATCGAGGTCACGCACGTGAATGGTCATCGGCGCGAACGGTAGGCGCGGGCGGCGGGGCGCCGCACCCGAATTTGCGCGGGGACCGGGCCACCGCACCCGCACGAGCGCGGCGCGGGGACCGGGCCACCGCACCCGCACGGGCGCGGCGCGCCGGGCCGCCGCTCAGCCCACCCTCAGGTCCTGGTTCCCGAGCACCCCCGCGAGCGCCAGTCGCTCCGCGTCCGTCGTGTCCGGTTCCGCTGTGTAGACCATGATCCGCAGGTCGCTGTCGTGCACGGTGAGGACGTCGCAGTCCAGGTGGATCTCGCCGACGTGCGGGTGCGCGATGATCTTGCGCGAGCCGGCGGGCGAGCCGACCACCCCCCGCTCCCACAGCGCGGCGAAGCGCGGGCTCCCGGCGCGCAGTTCGGCGACGAGCGCGGCCGGGCGCGGGTCCTCCGGGTAGCGCTGGGCCACCGCGCGCAGCTCGGCGGCCATGCCCGCCTCGAAGGCGGCGCGTTCACCCGGGGTCATGACGGCGCGCGAGCCCGAGCCGAGGAAATTGCGCCAGGCCGCGTTGCGCTCGCGACTGCCGAGCGCCGAGGAGTCGCCCATGAGCGCCTCGTACGGGGGATTGGCGACCAGGAGCGTCCACATCGCGTCGAAGACGGCGACCGGGACCCCGGCGAGACGGTCCAGGAGGCGCTGCACGCTCGGCGGGACCCAGCCGGGCACGGTCCCCGGGCCCGGCGGGGCGAGCCCGGCGGCGCGGTAGAGGTGCGCGCGCTCCTCGGGCGAGAGCCGCAGCGCGCGGGCCAGCGCCTCGACGACCTGCGCCGAGGGGTGCGTGGCGCGGCCCTGCTCCAGGCGGGTGATGTAGTCGGCGGAGATCCCGGCGAGCTGGGCCAGTTCCTCGCGGCGCAGTCCCGGGGCGCGCCTCCTGCCGCCCGCGGGGAGCCCGGCCGCCCGCGGGGCCAGCCGGTCGCGCCAGCGCCGTACCGCCTGTCCGAATTCACCCGTCGCCATAGGGGCAGTGTGCACGCGTGCGGGGGTCTCGTGCCTGGTACCGCTGTTCCCAGGAAAACGGGACCACTGGCCGGGGTGCCCGCGCGGCCGCACCGTGGAGGCATGACCACTTCACTGATCACCGGAGCGAACAAGGGCATCGGCTTCGAGACGGCCCGCCAGCTGATCGCCGCGGGGCACACCGTGTGGCTCGGGAGCCGCGACCCCGAGCGGGGCCGCGCGGCGGCGGAGAAGCTCGGCGCCAGGGCGCTCGTCATCGACGTCACCGACGACGCCTCGGTCGCCGCCGCCGTCCGTACCGTCGAGGAGGCGGGCACCGGGCTCGACGTCCTCGTCAACAACGCGGGGATCGAGCCGCGCGGCGAGGACGGCGGACCGCTGCCCGCGCTCGACGCCGGCGCGGACCGGCTCCGTACCGTCTTCGAGACGAACGTCCTCGGACCGCTGCGCGTCACGCAGGCGTTCCTGCCGCTGCTGCGCCGCTCGGACTCGGCCGCCGTCCTCAACCTGAGCAGCGGCCTCGGCTCGCTCGCGGGCGGCGGCGGTTCGCCCTACGGCTACCCGAGCGTCGAGTACCCCGTCTCGAAGGCGGCCCTCAACATGCTCACCATCAAGCTCGCCGCCGCGCTCCCCGGCATCCGCGTCACGGCCGTCGACCCCGGCTTCACGAAGACGGACCTCAACCACCACGCGGGCACGCAGACCGTCGAGGAGGGCGCCGCGGCCTCGGTGCGCGAGGCGCTCGCGGGCAACGAGGGAGAGACCGGCACCTTCGTGTCGGCCGCGGGTCCCCTCCCCTGGTAGACCCGGCGGGCGTCGGCTCCACCGCACCTCGCGGGGGGAGCGCGAGCCGCCGCCCGTCCACCCCGGCCCGTACCGGCGTGGCACGTGCGACGACCACGAGGAGGCGGTGCGCGTCCACGAGGACGCGGACCGCCTCCCGCGCGCCGGGCGCGACCTCGACGGAGCGGTAGCGGGGGTGGGTGAAGCCCCGGCCGAGCGCGGGCCCACCGGTGGGCCCGCGCCCACGTCGAGAAGGACGGTGAGTCGCCCCCGCCGCCCCCCGCCTCCGCCTGGTGACGCCCCGTCACTCCCGCGACAGGGGGCCACGCGGCAGTGCGACAGCTTCCGCTTCCGCCGGGATCGGCGGGAAAGGCCCCGTCAGTCCCCGTACGCCGTCCGCAGCGCGTCCTCGATCAGCGCCCGCGCCTCGCTCGCGTCGAGCCCGAGACGCCGCGCCCGCTCCGCGTACGCGAGCGCCGTCGCCGCCGCCTCGCGGTGCGCGGAGTCCCCGGCGGCGGCCACCACCGTGCCGTGCCTGCCCCGCGTCTCCACGACGCCGTCCGCCTCAAGCGCCCGGTACGCCTTCGCGACCGTGTTGACGGCCAGGCCCAGTTCCTGCGCGAGACCGCGCACGGTCGGCAGTCTGTAGCCCGCCGGGAGCGCGCCCGAGCGGGCCTGTTCGGCGATCTGCGCCCGCAGTTGCTCGTACGGGGCGAGGGCGGAGGCGGCGTCGACCGCGATCTTCAGGCTCACGCCCCGATTCTGCCCCACCGCGCCGCCCCGGCGACTGAGCGTCCCGCGCCCTGACGCCACCGACAGGTGCTCCTCACGCCGGCGTCACGAAGCCGCACGCACGTCGCCACCACGATCACCACGACCACCGCGAACGGCGGCGTGCACCGGAAGTCCCCCCGCGGCAAGGAGAAGCCGGGCCTGGGGTGCTCATGTGGCCCAAGGAGAAGGCGAGTTGAAACCCATCCCAGGTGAAACTTTCCGCCCGGTAACTTCTTGGCATGCACACTCCCGCGAGGCGGCCGCGGGTGGTACGAACAGGAGCGCAGAAATCCTGCTACACGGAGGTCCCATGAGATTCCCCCGCGTCACCGCGATCGTGTCCTCGCTCCTCCTCGCCGCCGGCGCCACCCTCGCCTCGGCCGCGACCTCCCACGCCGCCGCCCCCACGGGCTACGTGGCCCTCGGCGACTCCTACTCCTCCGGGGTCGGCTCCGGCTCCTACGACAGCGCGAGCGGCGACTGCAAGCGCAGCTCCAAGGCGTACCCCGTCCTGTGGAAGAACGCGCACTCACCCTCCAGCTTCAACTTCGACGCGTGCTCCGGCGCTCGTACGAGTGAAGTTCTCGCCAACCAGCTCGGCCACCTCAGCTCCTCCACGGGCCTCGTGACGATCTCCATCGGCGGCAACGACGCCGGTTTCGCCGACGTCATGACGACGTGCGTCCTCCAGTCCACCGACACCTGCGTCGCCAAGGTCAACACCGCCCGCGCGTACGTGCAGAACACGCTCCCCGCGGCCCTCGACAACGTGTACAACCAGATCCGCGCCAAGGCCCCGGCGGCGAAGGTCGTCGTCCTCGGCTACCCGCGCTTCTACCAGCTCAACGGCTCCTGCATCGCGGGCCTCGCCGAGGCCGAGCGCTCCGCCATCAACGGTGCGGCCGACCTCCTCGACAACACCATCTCGGCCCGCGCCGCGAGCCACGGCTTCTCCTTCGGCGACGTCCGCAGCACCTTCGCGGGCCACGAGATCTGCTCGGGCGACGCCTGGCTGCACAGCGTCGACTGGCTCAACATCGGCGAGTCCTACCACCCCAAGCCGGCGGGCCAGTCCGGCGGTTACCTCCCGGCCCTGACGAAGTACGCCCCCTGACGGGCGGGTCCGTACGGACCGGGTCGTCCACGCGCGGACGCTACGCGCGTGGACGACCCGCCCCGGGACCTCACGGGTGCCTGCCGGCGCCCGGCCCGTACCGGTCCCGCCCCGCCGTCCGGTCCGGGTCACTCCCGCCCCACCACCACCCACACCAGTACCGCCGCCACCACGAGCACCGCGATCCCGGCGCCGAGCAGCGCGGTGTACGAGGCGGCGCGGCCGGTGCCCCGTGCGGGCGCCTCCGGCGTGATCGGGGCGGGCGTCGCCCCCGAGGGGGTCACCGCTCCCTGACCCGTCGCTCCCTCCGCCCCGCGACCCCACCCGGGTGCCGCGTCCCGCTCCTGGGCCGGTTCCCTGCCCTCGGCGACCTCGCCCAACTGCCGCCCGGCCAGCTCCGGCGAGATCCGCAGCGCCGGGTTCTTGCGCAGCAGCCCTTCGAGGACGGGCGTGAGCGGGCCCGCCTGCGCCGGGTGCGGCAGCGGGTCCTCGACAGCGGCCCGTACGGTCGCGAGCGGCGTCGCCCCGCGGAACGGCGGATCGCCCTCGACCGCCGTCCACAGCACGACGCCGAGTGACCACAGATCCCCCTCCGGCCCCGGCTCGGCACCCTCCGCGCGCTCCGGGGCGAGGCTCGCGGGGGAGCCCACGACCTCGCCCGCGAGGGTCAGCCCGCGCGCCCCGCGCAGCGCGGCGGTCCCGAAGTCGGTGAGGACCACGCGGCCGTCGTTGCCGAGCAGGATGTTCGCCGGGGTCACGTCGCGATGCACGACGCCGACCGCGTGCGCCGCGCCGAGCGCGTCGAGCACGGCGAGCCCGACGCGCGCCGCCCGCGCGGGCGGCAGCGGCCCGTCCGCCGTGAGCGCGTCCGCGAGGCTCAGGCCGCGTACCAGCTCCATCACGATCCACGGCCGCCCGTCCGCCACGACGACGTCGTACACCGTGACGACACCCGGGTGCCCCGAGCGCGCCGCCGCGAGTGCCTCGCGCTCCACCCGCGCGTACTGGCGCTCGCGCTCCGCCGCGTCCACGCCCACCGGGACGCGTACCTCCTTGACCGCGACCTCCCGCGCGAGGTCCTCGTCCCGCGCCTGCCACACCGTCCCCGTACCGCCCGCCCCGAGCACGGCACCGAGCCGGTACCGGCCCACCAGCAGCCGCCCCGCGGCACCCTCCGCCCCGGGACCTCTCGCTTCGCGTCCGTCCATCGCCCCGCCTCTCGTCGCGCCGTCCACCGTGACGACCTGTGACCACCGTTCCCGCATGGGACCCGAACTACTCGGCGATACGCGGGATTCGGGCGGACCATCCCTATTTCCACCTTCTGGAGCGGCTCGCCCCGAATTGCTCCGGAGAGCGTGAGGGTGCGTCAACCCCCTTACGGGGTAGGTGAATCACTTGACCGGGATACAAGGTGTCAGCCGGGGGCGATAGGGTTACCCTGCCCGGGGCCGGGTGCCTGACGACGGGTGGGGAGTGACATGGAACAGATAACGGTCCGCAGCAGGCCGCGTGTGCCTGCCATCACGTACGGGAGCGGGGCGAGCAGCTCGCGGCTCGACCGGCACCTCGCGGTGCTCGGCGGTCCCGCCGTCCCGCAGCGCGAGGCGGCGGAGGCCACTTCCCTGATGCGCGAGCTCACCTCGCGCAAGGCGGCGACCGGACTCGCGGCACAGCCCGACAGCAGGACGCGGATGAGCAAGGTCTCACTCCTCGCCCCGCTCAAGAAGCTGCGCCGCACCCTGTTCGGCGGGCGCTGACCGGGGCTCCCGCCCCGGCCCACCACCCGAGCCGCCCCCCAGGACCGGCCGCCGCCCCACCCGGGCGCCGGCCGGCCCACACCCACGCCCCTCCCCGCGCCTGAACCGAGCTCAACACCGCGCCACCTCAACACCGAGCCACCTCAACACCGAGCGCCGCCCCCGCACCCACCCCGGTCCAGGGCTGTCCGCGCGCGGCCTTCCGCCGCGCGCGGGGCCGCTCTCCGTCGACGGACCGGCGGCGACCACCGTGCGCCCGCGTCCAGTCGCCCCCCTCCCGACACCCTCCGTGCCGCCGTGACCTGTCCCGATAGGGTGCGGAGGGCGGTCCCGGCGGGCACGAGGCCCGTCCGGGCGGGCGCGAGGAAAGGGCGAGGGCGTATGGGTGAGACCGGGATTCTGCGCTGGAGCGACTACCGCGCGATGCCGTGGCGCAACGGCGGCGGCACGACGCGGGAGGTCGCCTCGGGCACGATGCCGGGCGCGGCGTCCGGCCAGGAGGGACCCGGGGCGGCGGCGTCCGGCCCGGACGCCTTCGACTGGCGGGTCAGTATCGCGGACGTGGACGCGGGCGGGCCCTTCTCGGCCTTCCCCGGCATCGACCGCGTGATCACCCTCGTCGAGGGCTCCGGCATGGTGCTGACAGTGGACTCCGGCACGCCCCGCCTCGTCGAGCCCCTGACCCCCTTCGCCTTCCCGGGCGACGCGCGCACCGACTGCCGGCTGGAGGCCGGAGCCGTGCGCGACATGAACGTCATGACCCGCAGGGGCCACGCGTCGGCACACGTACGGATGGTGCGTGTCAGCGAAGGAGGCACGGAGCTGACGGGCACCGCGGAGGAGATCGTGCTCATCCTGGCCGTCACCGAGGGCGTCGTCCTCGACGCACGGGGCACCGCGACCCCGCTCGGCCGCCTCGACTGCGCCCGCGCGACCCCGCGCCTCTCGCTGCGCGGTGAGGGCACGGTGGCCGAGATCCGGATCGCCCCGGCGCGCTGAACCGCGCCGGGGAAGATCTCACAGCAGGGCGAACTGCCCCTCCGGGCCCTCCTCCCGCGTCTCCAGGACGGTCGCGGGCCGCCGCGCGGAGCGAGGGACGGGGAGCACCCCGGCCGCGCGCAGTTCCGCGGCCCCGATCCGGCCGCCCTCCGCTGCGGCCGCCGCGAACTCCACGCACCGGGCCGCCCGTTCGGCGTGCAGCGTCAGGTCCGTGAGCAGTGCGAGGAGATCCGAGGTCCACGCGCGGGGCCACGCGCGCGGCACGATCGCCGCGAGGCCCCGCTCCCCGGGGTCGCCCACGCGGGCGCGGAACCACCGGGTGAGGACGCGTTCCCCCGCGCTGTGCGCCTCCCAGGCGGCGGGCGCGACCGGGGCGAGCACGCCCGCCTCGCCGACGCGCAGGGCCTGGTCCCCCGGCTCGTACGAGAGGGACGGGAGCGCGCCGCGCGGCGAGAGCTCCAGCGCCTCGCGCACCCACGGACGGCGGCCCCCCGGCAGCCGGGGCCGCGCGCCCGCGTGCGCCCCCTGGCCCCGCAGTGCCACCTCCCGCACCCCGCGCCCGAGCGCGGCCCCGGCCGCCCACTCCTCGTACGTCCCCGGCAGCCGCACCTCGCGGCCGGGGTGCGCCGCGCGCGCCGTGGCGAGCAGCCAGTCGAGCACGTCGAGCGGGGCCACGGGCCGCCCGTAGCGGGACGCGAGGTGGGCGAGGAGGCCGGGGGCGAGGTTGGGCTCGTGGCCGCCGGGGCGGCGGAAGAGCGGGTGGACGCGGCTGCCCGGGCCCGTGCCGAAGGGGAGGAGCGCGGTGACGGTGAGCCCTGGGGCGCGAGGGTCGTCCACGAGGAAGAGCTGCGAGGCGTCGGCGACGCGCCACAACTCGGGACGCGGGGCGTCCAGGAGGCGGTGGTCGGGGAGCAGGAAGCGCTCCTCGTACGGGCCGAAGGCGACCCGTACGGGCTCGGGAGCCGGGCCCGACTCGCGCGCGAGCCGCCCCGTCCCCGTGGACTGGCCGGGCAGTTGCGCGACCGCCGTGTGCAGCGTCCTGGCCCGGCTCGGCACCAGCAGCGCCGCGCGCGCCTCCTCCTCGCGCGCGGCGAGGAGCGCGGTCCAGCGGGCGCGCGCGGTGTCCGGGTCCGCGGCGAGCGGCCAGTCGCGCCCGGCGCGGGGCGCGGGCACCGACCACGGAAGGACGGCGTTCAGGGGCAGCCGGTCGTCGTCGCTCACACAATCCCTCGCACGGTATGCCTCGCACGGTCCCTCACACGGCCCATCGTAGGCAGCCGTCCGCGCGCGGGCGGACGGATGAGCGGAGGGGGCGACCGGCCCGAGGCGCCAGGCCTCCGGCGGCGGAGGCGTCCGGCCTCTGGCCAGTCAAAACTAACGCCGCTAGTTTGGCTGGGGTCGCCCGGTGGCCCCGGGCCCAGGAGAACGAGCGAAACCGAGCGACGCCGAACGATGCCGGCGACGCCCAGCAACGCCGGCGACACCGAGGAACGGAGACAGACCGTGGTGCGTGCAGCCGTCCAGTCCGCCGTGGGAGCGCCCCTTGAGATCACCCGGATCGACCTGCCGGAGCCCGGTCCCGGTCGGGTGAGGGTCCGGCTCGCGGCGGCCGGGGTCTGCCACTCGGACCTCTCGCTCTCCAACGGCACCCTGCGCGTGCCGCTGCCCGCCGTGCTCGGCCACGAGGGCTCGGGGACCGTCGTGTCGATCGGCGAGGGCGTCCGCTCCGTCCGTCCCGGCGACCCGGTCGTCCTCAACTGGGCCCCGTCCTGTGGGACGTGCGCGGCCTGCGGGCGGGGCGAGGTGTGGCTGTGCGAGAACGCCCTCGTGGGAGCGGCCGCCGACTACGCCCGCACCGAGGACGGCACGACGCTGCACCCGGGGCTCAACGTGGCGGCCTTCGCCGAGGAGACCGTCGTCTCCGAGGCCTGCCTGCTGCCCGCGCCGGAGGGAGTCGCGCTCGACGAGGCCGCGCTCCTCGGCTGCGCGGTCCTCACCGGCTACGGGGCCGTGCACCACGCGGCGCGCGTGCGCGAGGGGGAGTCCGTGGTCGTGTTCGGCGCGGGTGGCGTCGGGCTCGCGGCGCTCCAGGCGGCGCGCATCGCGGGGGCGGGGAGCATCCTCGCGGTCGACGCCTCGCCCGCCAAGGAGGACCTCGCCCGCCGGGCCGGGGCCACGGACTTCGTGCTCGCCTCGGAGACGACGGCCAAGGAGGTGCGGCGCCGCACGGGCGGGGGCGCGGACGTCGCGATCGAGTGCGTGGGCAGGGCCGTGACGATCCGTACCGCCTGGGAGTCGACCCGGCGCGGCGGGCGCACCACCGTCGTCGGCATCGGCCCGGTCACCGAGGAGGTCCGCTTCAACGCGCTCGAACTCTTCCACTGGGGCCGCACGCTCTCCGGCTGCGTCTACGGCAACAGCGACCCGGCGGCGGACGTGCCCGTCCTCGGCGAGCACGTCCGCGCGGGCCGCCTCGACCTGAGCGCCCTCGTCACGGAGCGCGTGCCGCTCGACGCCATCCCCGATGCCTTCGCGGCGATGCGGGAGGGGAAGGGCGCGCGGGCACTCGTGGTGTTCTGAGGGACGGCGGGGCCGCCCGCCCTCACCCCGGCAGTTCCACCGTCGACACGACCCGTACGAGACAGGGCCTGCGGGGCGTCTGCGCGAAACCGAAGCGGGGCGGCGGTGCGAGCGGTCCGGGCGCGCCGAGGTCCACGCCGTCCCAGCGCCCGCCCGCCGCCGCGAGCCCCCACATGTCGCGCGCCCCGTACCACTCGCGCCGCCCGTTCCCCGCCGTGCCGTAGGTGCGCACGCCGGGCAGCAGCCGCGCGGGCAGGTCGGTCAGGCGCGCCCAGGCGGGGTGCGTGGCGAGCCGCGGCGGTACGGCGCGCAGGACCGCGCCGAGCGGGGTGCGGCGCCCGGTGCGCAGGCGCAGCCGCAGCGGACCCGCCGTCACGCTCCACGCGGGGCCCTCCCGTAGGACCTCGACCGGTACGACGCACACCTCCTCGAAGCGGTACGTGGCCGCGACGAACTCCGCGACGTCCGCGCGCGGCGCGAGCAGTACCCGCCGTCCGTCCGGGCGCGCGACCATCACGTCGCTGAAGGCGCCGAACGGGGAGCGCGGCCAGTGCCCGAGCACGAGCCGGGTCCCCGAGGCGGTGCCGAGCCCGGCGATCCAGCCGTCGAAGCGGAGGCGGCGGGGCGGCGGGACGGGGGCGGGCCGGGGTGCGGTCATGCGGGGAAGTCTGGCGGGCGTGCGGGGCTCCGGGCGGCAGCACACGCGGGGTTCAGGCTTCGGCGGGCTGCACACGCCGGGCACGCGCGGCGTTCACGCGGTGCGCGGCGGCAGTTCCGCGTACTGCCGCTCGAAGCCGTCGAGCAGCGCGCGCAGGCCCGTCGCGAAGGCGCGTTCGTCGACCGTGCCGCCGCGTTCGGCGAGGAGGTGGGCCTGGCCGAGGTGGGGGTAGTCGGCCGGGTCGTAGGCGTTCTCGTCGGGGACGAAGCCGCCGGCGAAGGAGCCGAGGGCCGACCCCACCACGTACCAGCGCAGCACCGCGCCGATCGACGTCGCCTGCGCGGGCGGCCAGCCCGCCTCCGTGAGCGCGCCGAAGACCGCGTCCGCGAGCCGCAGGGCCGCGGGGCGGCGCCCGGGGCCGCGCGCGAGGACGGGGGCGAGGTGGGGGTGGCGGGCGAGCGCGGCGCGGTAGGAGCGGGCCCAGTCGTCGAGCGCGGTGCGCCAGGGGCGGCCGTCCTCGAACATCGACAGATCGACCCGCGCGCTCACCGAGTCGGCGACCGCGTCGAGCAACTCGTCCTTCGTGCCGAAGTGGTTGTAGAGGGAGGGCCCGCTCACGCCGAGTTCCGCCGCGAGCCTGCGCGTGGACAGCGCCGCGAGCCCCTCCGCGTCGACGAGCGCGCGAGCGGCTTCGACGATGCGCCCCGTACTCAGGAGGGGCTTGCGCGGTCGGGCCATGCGGCACATAGTAGGGCCGGACGCTAAAACTAGCGGTGCTAATTAAAGTGCTCGTGGAACGGTGGAGGCACGGCGTGGACCTGCGGCTGAGCGAGGAACAGGAGGCGGCCCGCGGCCTGGCGCGGGACTTCGTGGCGCGCGAGGTGGTCCCGTACGCGCGCGAGTGGGACCGCGCCGAGAGCGTCGACCGCGGCATCGTCGCGAAGCTCGGCGAGGTCGGCTTCCTGGGCCTGACGATCGACGAGGAGTACGGGGGCAGCGGCGGCGACCACTTCACGTACTGCCTCGTGACGGAGGAACTGGGCCGCGCCGATTCCTCGGTGCGCGGCATCGTCTCGGTCTCGCTCGGGCTCGTCGCGAAGACCCTCGCCGCGTGGGGCGACGAGGCGCAGAAGCGGCGCTGGCTGCCGGGGCTGACGTCCGGCCGGTCCGTGGGCTGCTTCGCGCTCACCGAGCCGGGCACCGGGTCCGACGCGGGCGCGCTCACGACGCGCGCCGTGCGCGACGGGGACGACTGGGTGCTCACCGGCGGCAAGATGTTCATCACGAACGGCACGTGGGCCGACCTCGCCCTCGTCTTCGCCCGCTCGGGCGACGCGCCCGGGCACAAGGGCGTCTCCGCCTTCCTCGTCCCCACCGACACCCCCGGATTCGCGCGCCGCACCCTGCACGGGAAGCTCGGCCTGCGCGGCCAGGCGACCGCGGAACTCACCCTCGACGGGGTGCGGGTGCCGGGCTCCGCGCTGCTCGGCCCGGAGGGCAAGGGCTTCTCGGTCGCGATGTCCGCGCTCGCCAAGGGCCGCATGTCGGTCGCCGCGGGCTGCGTCGGCATCGCGCAGGCCGCGCTGGACGCCGCGCTCGGCTACGCCAAGGAGCGCGAGCAGTTCGGCAAGCCCATCGCGGGCCACCAGCTCGTGCAGGAACTCCTCGCCGACATCGCCCTCGACGTCGACGCGGCCCGGCTGCTGACCTGGCGCGTCGCCGACCTCGTCGACCGGGGCGAGCCCTTCACGGGCGCCGCGTCCCGCGCCAAGCTCTTCGCCTCCGAGGCCGCGGTGCGCGCCGCGAACAACGCGCTGCAGGTGCACGGAGGGTACGGCTACATCGACGAGTACCCGGCGGGCAAGCTCCTGCGCGACGCCCGCGTCATGACCCTCTACGAGGGCACGAGCCAGATCCAGAAGCTCCTCATCGGACGGGAGCTGACGGGGGTCTCCGCCTTCTGAGGGCTGGGGCGCCTGGCGGTGACGTCGTGCTCACCCCCGGATGAGTAGCCGAGCGGATGTCCGCCGGGACTCCGCGCGGCACGCTCGTGCCATGACCGACACATCCGCCAAGGCCGGGCCCACCGGGGCCTATTTCGGCCAGGCCATCGCCTCCTTCGCCGTCGCGCTCCTCGCCACGGCGCTCGGTATCCTCCGGCTCGAAGCGGACGCGTGGGTGCGGGGTTTCCTCGCCGTCGCCGTCCTCTTCCTCGTCACCTCCGCCTTCACCCTCGCCAAGGTCATCCGCGACCGGCAGGAGGTGGGCCAGCTCATCAACCGCGTCGACCAGGCACGCGTCGACAAGCTCCTCGCGGCGAACGACCCCTTCAACTGAGGGCCCGACCGGAGGACCGTCCGCTAAGCGCCCGCTCAGTTTTGGGGTTAGGGTGTGTCTCCGTGAAGCGGTTCCGTACGGGAAGAGGTGGGCGATGAGCGCGGCGCGGCGGCCCGAGGACGAGTCCCCGGTCGACGATGCGGAGGACGCCCCCTGGTCCGACGTGACGCCGGACGCGGCACGGCGCCTGCTCGTCGCCGCCGTGGAGGCCTTCGCCGAGCGCGGCTTCCACGCCACCACGACCCGCGACATCGCCGGGCGCGCGGGCATGAGCCCCGCCGCGCTCTACATCCACTACCGCACCAAGGAAGAACTGCTCCACCGGATCAGCCGGGTGGGGCACGACAAGTCCCTCGCCGTACTCAGCGAGGCGGCCGAGGGCCCAGGCGGCGCGGCGCGGCACCTCGCCGAGGCCGTCCGCGCCTTCGTCCGCTGGCACGCGGCGCACCACACGACGGCCCGCATCGTCCAGTACGAACTCGACGCGCTCGACCCCGGGCACCGCACCGAGATCGTCGCCCTGCGCCGCCGCACCGAGGCGGTCGTACGGGGCGTCATCGAGGACGGCGTGCGCACCGGGGCCTTCGACGTGCCGGACGTCCCGGGGACCACGCTCGCCGTGCTCTCGCTGTGCATCGACGTCGCCCGCTGGTTCAACGCGGCCGGGCGCCGCACCCCGGAGCAGATCGGGGACCTGTACGCGGACCTCGTACTGCGGATGGTGGGGGCGGCGCCGACGGGGAGCGCCGAGAGCTGAGAGCCGGGGCTCAGAGGTAGAAGCGGCTCACCGACTCCGCGACGCACACCGGCTTCTCGCCGCCCTCGCGCTCCACGGTGAAGGCGATCGTGACCTGCAGGCCGCCCGTCACCTCGCTCACGTCTGTCACCGTGCCCGTCGCCCGCAGCCGCGAGCCGACCGGGACCGGGGCGGGGAAACGGACTTTGTTGGTGCCGTAGTTCACGCCCATCCTGACCCCGGTGAGGCCCATGAGCTGGGGCGCGAAGAGCGGGAGCAGCGAGAGCGTGAGATAGCCGTGCGCGATCGTCGTGCCGAAGGGGGACTCCTTCGCCGCGCGCTCCGGGTCCACGTGAATCCACTGGTGGTCACCGGTCGCCTCGGCGAACAGGTCGATGCGCCGCTGGTCGATCTCGACCCAGTCGGTGTACCCGAGCCGGTCCCCGACCGCGCCCTTCAGCTCCTTTGGCGAGGAGAAAACCCTCGGCTCCGCCATGACTGCCACCTTCCGCGAGTATGTCTAAGCGCTTGCTCAGCATTATGGGTACGGGCTCCGCTGTCAACGGCGGCAGGCGCAGGCCCTCCCGTACGCTGGGCCGGGTGCCGCAGATCCCGGAAACCGTGCAGGAACTCACCGTCGGACAGCTCGCCGCGCGCAGCGGGGCCGCCGTCTCCGCGCTCCACTTCTACGAGGCCAAGGGGCTCATCGCGAGCCGCCGCACCTCCGGCAACCAGCGCCGCTACGCGCGCGACACCCTGCGCAGGGTCGCCTTCGTCCGCGCCGCGCAGCGCGTCGGCATCCCCCTCGCCACGATCCGCGAGGCGCTCGCCGGCCTGCCCGAGGAGCGCACCCCGACCGAGGAGGACTGGGCCCGTCTCTCGGAGCGCTGGCGCACCGAACTGGACGACCGCATCCGCCGCCTCCAGCTCCTGCGCGACCAGCTCAGCGGCTGCATCGGCTGCGGCTGCCTGTCCCTGGAGACCTGCGTCCTCTCCAACCCGAACGACGTCTACGGCGAGCGCATCACGGGCTCCCAGCTGCTCCAGGCGCGGCGGGAGAAGCGGTAACGCGGGCGGACACGGGTCACGCGCCCTCGTCCGCCGCGCCCAGGGAGCGCACCATGCTCCGCAGGGCCCGGAACGCGTCCGCCTGCTCGGCCTCCGTCATGCCCGCGAGCATGCGGACCTCGACGGAACGTACCGCCGCGGTCGCCTTCTCCAGGCTCTGCCGTCCGCGGGGCGTGAGCCGCGCGGGGAGGACCTTCCCGCGCGGAGCCTGTGCGGGCCTGGTCACGTACCCGTCCCGCTCCAGGTTCTGGAGCAGCACGTTCATCGACTGCCGCGTCACGAACGCGCCGCGCGCCAGCTCGGAGTTCGACAGCCCCGGCCGCTGTGCCAGCAGTTCGAGGCACGAGTAGTGCGTCACGGTCATCCCGAGCGGCCGCAACACCGCCTCCATCGCGGTGCGCAGCGCGCTCGACGCCTCTTTCAGCAGGTAGCCCAGTGACTTGTCCAGGTCGATGCCGGCACCCTTTTGACTCATGTCAGTAGTCTGACATACGGTGACGCATGTCAGACACCTGACACGACACCGAGGAGTACCGCCATGCCCGCCACCGGTCCCGACTTCATCTCGCTCCAGGTACGCGACCTCGACGCCTCGCAGGCGTTCTACGAGCAGTACCTCGGCCTCGTCCGCTCGCAGGCCGGGCCCCCGCACGCCGTCGTCTTCGACACGAAGCCGATCGCGTTCGCGCTCCGCGACGTCATCCCCGGCACGGATCTCGCCTCCGCGCCCCACCCCGGCGTCGGCGCCGCGATCTGGCTCCACGCCACCGGCGTCCAGGCCATCCACGACGCCCTCGCCGCGGACGGCCACACCATCGTCTCCGCGCCGGTCGACGGCCCCTTCGGCCGTACCTTCGCCTTCGCCGACCCCGACGGCTACCGGATCACCCTCCACGACCGCGCCTGACACCCCCTCGGCACGGCGGCCGGGCCTCGCGGCCGCGCGCCTCGCGGCCGCGTTCCGCGGCGTGTGGTCTGGCGGAGTCGGGGCGGCGGGGGCAGAGTGGACGCGCCCCCCGCCCGGCCCGCCTCGCGCGGGCCTCCCCTCGCCACAGGAGCCCCTCATGACCTCCGGCATTCCGCCCGCCCGCCCCGGCCGGCCCCCGCTCTTCCTCAGCGGTGTCGTGCTCGACGCGCCGGACCCGCAGGCGCTCGCCGGGTTCTACCAGCGCCTGCTGGGCTGGCCGTTGACGCAGCAGGAGGAGGGCTGGGCGAAGCTCGTGCCGGACGGGGGCGGTACGGGGATCTCCTTCCAGGCCGAGCCCTCGTACACCCCGCCCGTGTGGCCCGCCGAGCCCGGCGGCCAGCAGATGCAGGTCCATCTCGACTTCCAGGTCGACGACCTGGCCGCCGCCGAGGCCCACGCCGTCTCCTGCGGCGCCCGCGTCGCCGCCTACCAGCCGCAGGACGACGTACGGGTGCTCATCGACCCGGTCGGCCATCCGTTCTGCGTGTTCCTGTAGCCGTACCTCACGCGCCACCGGTCGCGTACGCCCCATCCCACCGGCCGTACGCGGCCCTGCCTCACACCCCCACCAGGGCCCGCCCCTCGCCGCGCGCCCGCCGCACCGCCGCCGTGCTCAGCGCCGGGAGCGGGACCGTGATGCCGCAGCCCGTGCAGAGCGGTGCCACGTCCTCGCGCCAGCGCAGCGCCCCGCTCCCGCACACCGGGCACCGCTCGCCCGGTTCCCGCTCCAGGGCCGCGATGAGCCGCCCGAGCACCTCGGGCAGCGGGGCGTCCGGGTGCGTGCCCGGGGCCGCGCACCAGGCGATCCCGAAACCGCCCCACGTGCGCCGGTGCCAGTCGTCCACCGCGCCCGGGCGGCGCAGCCCCGCCCGCTTCTCGGCCCGCCGCCGGGCCGCGAAGGCCCGTTCGTAGGCGAGCCACACCTCGCGCGCCCGCTCCAGTTCGTCCACCGCGCCCCGCAGCCTCGCGGGGTCGGGGGCGCGGTCCTCGGGACCGAAGCCCCAGCGCGCGCACAAGTGGTCCCACGTCGCCCGGTGCCCGTAAGGGGCGAAGATCTCCAGGCACTTGCGCAGACTCCAGCGCCGCAGTGCCAAATCCGCCCGCGGGTCGCGGGCCTGTCTCGCGAGACTCCGGAATCCGGCCATCAGCCCTGCACCTCCGTCATCCGTACCGGCACCGCTCTCGGGGTGCTGTCGTTCGGACGAGGCAGCCCCTCGTTCGGCTCCCCCGAGGAAGCGGCGGCTTTGCGCCGATCCTGCGAACAGGTCCACCGACCCATGCCCCCACTGGGCGTACCGGCGGTAACCTCCCGCTCACCCTTGTCGGGAACCTCCCCCTCCGTGGGGGCGATTGGAGCCAGGATGCGGAGCCGCACCCCCCACCACGGCCGACTCGCCGGCCGTGGCCCAGCGCACCACGCCCGTACCGCCTCAGCCCGTACCGCCTCGATCCGTACCGCCGTCTCGTCCCGCGTCACCCGTACCACGCGAAGAACCACCACCTTCGTCGCCGCCGCCGTGTTCGCGCTCACCGCGGGCCTGTTGAGCCCGCTCGCGGCCGGGACCGCCGTCGCCGCCGGTGACCCGGACGACTACTGCGACCAGCAGTGCGCGGACATCCTGCCGCCGGGAACCAATGGAAACGCGACGCTCGCGGAGATCCTCGCCCACAAGGTCTTCGGCACCCAGCCCAAGCACGCCGAGGACCAGCTCGCCACCTATGACTCCCTGTCGTCCGGGTACCCCTCCCTCACGGACGCACAGCTCGGAAATTTCTTCGACGACGCCTCCTTCGGAGTGAGCAAGGCGGACACGGAGTCCGTGACCTCGCCGCGCGACGACGTCACGATCACGCGCGACAAGAAGTACGGCATCCCGCACATCAAGGGCACGACGCGCTACGGCACCGAGTTCGGCGCCGGGTACGCGGCGGGCCAGGACCGCATGTGGCTCATCGACCTCTTCCGGCACATCGGCCGCGGTGAGCTGACCTCCTTCGCGGGCGGCGCGCTCGCCAACCAGGGCCTGGAGCAGGAGTTCTGGCCGCAGGCCCCGTACACCGAGGACGATCTCCAGAAGCAGGTCGACTACATCCGCGACCACAACGGCGCGCGCGGCGAGCAGGCCATGGACGACGCGCAGGCGTACATCGACGGCCTCAACGCCTACCGCGAGAAGTCGAAGAAGGGCCGCTACTTCCCCGGCGAGTACGACCTGACGGGCAAGATCGACCCGATCACCAACGCCGGTGACATCGAGCCGTTCAAGGTCACCGACATGATCGCGCTCGCCTCCGTCGTCGGCGGGCTCTTCGGCAACGGCGGCGGCGGCGAGGTCGACCAGGCGCTCTCGCTCCTGTCGGCGCAGCAGAAGTACGGCGTCGAGAAGGGCACCCAGGTCTGGGAGTCCTTCCGCCAGCGCGACGACCCCGAGACCGTCTCCACGATCCACGACGGCACGGCCTTCCCGTACGCGGAGAAGCCCGCGAACGCCGCCGGGCTCGCGATGCCCGACGCGGGCTCCGTCACCAAGGAGCCGCTCCTCTTCGACCGCACCGGCAGTGCCGCGCAGTCCACCCCGGCCAAGGACCCCGTCAAGGCGCCGAAGAGCCTCAAGCCCTTGCAAGGCGTCTTCGACGACGGCGTCCTGCCGAGCGACCTCTTCTCCGGGGACGCGAGCAGGAAGGGCATGTCCAACGCCCTGCTCGTCTCCGGCAGGAAGACCGCGAGCGGGCACCCGGTCGCCGTCTTCGGCCCGCAGACCGGCTACTTCGCCCCGCAACTGCTCATGCAGCAGGAACTCCAGGGCCCCGGCATCAGCGCGCGCGGCGTCTCCTTCGCGGGCGTCGGCATGTACATCCAGCTCGGGCGCGGCCAGGACTACTCGTGGTCCGCGACCAGCGCGGGGCAGGACATCACCGACACGTACGCGGTCGAGCTGTGCAACGCGGACGGCTCGGCGGCCACCAAGGACTCCACCGGCTACCGCTACCACGGCACCTGCACGCCGATGGAGAAGCTGGAGCGGGTCAACTCCTGGAACCCGACCCTCGCGGACTCCACCGCGAAGGGCTCGTACCGCATGCGGGTCTTCCGCACCAAGTACGGCGTCGTGACCCACCGCGCCACGGTCGGCGGCAAGCCCGTCGCGTACACCTCGCTGCGCTCCACGTACCGGCACGAGGCCGATTCGATCGTCGGCTTCCAGATGCTCAACGACCCCGGCTACGTCAAGGACGCCAAGAGCTTCCAGGACGCCGCGAGCCACATCGCCTACGCCTTCAACTGGTTCTACGCCGACTCGCGCGACATCGCCTACTACAACTCGGGCTCCAACCCCGTGCGCGCAGCGAACGTCGACGGCACCTTCCCGGTGAAGGCAGAACCCGCCTACGAGTGGAAGGACTTCGACCCCACCGACAACACCTCGGCGCTCACCCCGCCAAACCAGCACCCGCAGTCGGTCAACCAGGACTACTACGTCTCCTGGAACAACAAGCAGGCCAAGGGCTACACCGCCGCCAACCTGAGCCTCGGCGCCGTGCACCGCGCCGACCTCCTGGACGACCGGGTCAAGGCACTCGCGGACAAGGGCGGCGTCACGCGCGCCTCGCTCACGCGTGCCATGGCCGACGCCGCCGTCACCGACCTGCGCGGCGAGGACGTCCTGCCGACGCTCCTGAAGGTGATCCGCAGCCAGCCCGTCACCGATCCCCAACAGGCGGCGGCGGTCCAGCAGCTGGAGTCCTGGCTCGACGACGGGGCGCGGCGCAAGGAGACCTCGAAGGGCTCGAAGTCGTACGGGCACAGCGACGCCGTGCGGATCATGGACGCGTGGTGGCCGCGCCTGGTCGAGGCCGAGTTCAAGCCCGGGCTCGGCGACGGGCTCTACGCCTCGCTCACCTCGCTCCTCACCGTCGACGAGTCCCCCTCCGCCGCGCACGGCCCGACCGGGGCGCACGCGGGTTCCGCGTTCCAGTACGGCTGGTGGGGCTACGTCTCCAAGGACCTGCGCGCCGTGCTCGGCGACAAGGTCGAGGGCCCGCTCGGCGCGAAGTACTGCGGCGCGGGCGACCTGAGCGCCTGCCGGACGACGCTCCTCACGACGCTCGCGCAGGCCGCCGCCGTCCCCGCCGACCAGGTCTACCCCGGGGACGACTCCTGCGCGGCGGGCGACCAGTGGTGCTCGGACGCGATCATCCACCGCGCGCTGGGCGGCATCACGCACCAGCCCTTCCAGTGGCAGAACCGGCCCACCTACCAGCAGGTCGTGGAGTACCCGCGCCACCGCTGAGGCACGGCTGAGGTACGGGGGAGGGGCGGCGACCCGCGCGGGCGCCGCCCCTCGCCCCGCCCCGCCGCGTCACCTGTACAGCAGGTACTTCCGCCGCGTCCGCCGGAAGCGCGCCAGCTCCGCCGCCCACGCCGCCGTGATCGCGTCCGTGCCCGCCCCCGCGTCGACCATCCTCCGCACGGTCGTGGACCCGCTCAGCCGGTCGATCGCCAGGTCCTCGCGCCACGCGAAGTCCGGCCACACCTTCTTCGCGGTCACGAGCAGCCCGATCCCGGTCCGTACCGGCTCGAAGCGCTCGCGGTCGGTGACGTGCACCTGCACCCCGCCGATCGTCTCGCCCGTGAACTTCGAGAACGAGGGCGCGAAGTACGCCTCCCGGAAGCGCACCCCGGGCAGCCCGAGCGCGTTCGCCTCCGCCGCCCAGCGCGCGTCGATCCCCTTGGCGCCGAGGAGTTCGAAGGGCCGTGTCGTGCCGCGCCCCTCGGAGAGCGTCGTGCCCTCGAACAGGCACGTGCCCGGGTAGACGAGCGCCGTGTCCGGGGTCGGCATGTTCGGGCTCGGCGGCACCCACGGCAGCCCGCTCGCGTCGTAGAAGTCCGTACGCCGCCAGCCCCGCATCAGCACCGTCTCCAGGCGCACCGGCTTCGCCAGGAACTCCCCGTTGAAGAGCCCCGCCAGCTCCGCGACCGTCATCCCGTGCTGCTGCGCGATCGGCTCGCGCCCCACGAAGCTCGCGAACTCCTTGTGCAGCACCGGTCCGTACGCCTCCCGGCCGCCCAGCGGGTTCGGCCGGTCGAGCACCACGAACCGCTTCCCCGCGAGCGCCGCCGCCTCCATGCAGTCGTACAGGGTCCAGATGTACGTGTAGAAGCGCGCCCCCGCGTCCTGGATGTCGAACACCACCGTGTCCACGCCCGAGGCGGTGAAGACGTCCGCGAGCGCCTGACCGCTCTTCAGGTACGTGTCGTAGACGGGCAGCCCGGTCGCCGGGTCCGTGCTCTTCCCCTCCGAACCGCCCGCCTGCGCCGTGCCCCGGAAACCGTGCTCCGGCCCGAAGACGGCCGTGAGCCGCACGCGCGGCTCGGCGTGCAGGACGTCCACGAGGTGGCGCAGGTCCCGCGTCACCCCCGTCGGGTTGGTGACGAGACCGACCGCTCTTCCCGCGAGCAGCCGGTAGCCGTCCTCCGCGAGGACCTCGAATCCGGTACGGGTGCCACGCGGCGCGGCGGCGGCGGGGGAGGCGAACGCCGGGGTGAGCGCGCCCGCGCCCGCGAGCCCGCCCGCCGCCAATAGCCCTCTTCTGGACAGGTTCATGCCATGCCTTCCAAGATCGCCGGGTACTGGTGTGCCCCGCACGCTAACCCTTGTCACCTCCCGTGACCATGCCTGCCGCGCTCCTGTCGCACCCCTTCCCCCATGACATACCGACTGGTTAGTCTGCCCGGTACGGGCCGGGGCGACAGGCAGGGCGCTCCCGGTCCGCGTCTCAGCGTCGAGTCGAAGGAGACCCGCTCGTGGAATCCCTGAAGGACGCCGCCGTCGTCGTGACCGGCGCGGGAGCCGGGATCGGCGCGGCGCTCGCCCGCCGGTTCGCCGGCGAGGGCGCGCGGGTCGCCGTCAACGACCGCGACCCCGAGCGCGCCGCGGCCGTCGCCGAGGAGATCGGCGGACTCGCGGTCCCCGGCGACGCCGCGACGGTGGCCGAGCGGGCCCGCGAGGCGCTCGGCGGGCGCGTCGACGTCTACTGCGCCAACGCGGGCGTCGGCGACCCGGGCACCGAGGCCGCCCCGGCCGAGGCGTGGGCCCGCGCCTGGGACCTCAACGTCATGGCCCACGTCCGCGCCGCCGACACCCTCCTCCCCGACTGGCTGGAGCGCGGCACCGGCCGCTTCGTGTCGACCGTCTCCGCGGCCGGGCTCCTCACCATGATCGGCTCGGCCCCGTACAGCGTCACGAAGCACGGCGCCCTCGCCTTCGCCGAGTGGCTCTCCGTCACGTACCGCCACCGCGGCCTGCGCGTGCACGCCGTGTGCCCGGAGGGCGTCCGCACCGAGATGCTCGACGCGGCCGGGAGCGCGGGCGACCTCGTGCTGCGCCCCACCGCCGTCGAGCCCGCCGCCGTCGCCGACGCGCTCCTCGCCGCGATGGCGGAGGACCGCTTCCTCGTCCTCCCGCACCCGGGCACCGCTGCCTACTACCGCGCCCGCGCCACGGACCCGGACGCCTGGCTCACCTCCATGAACCACCTCCAGCAGAAGTGGGAGGCCACGCGGTGACCACGTCTCCCTACGCGGCGAAGCCCTGGCTCGGCGTGCTCAACGAGGCCCAGCGGCAGCCGGTGACCCCTCCGCACTCGGCCGTCCACGCCTTCCTCGCCGTCGCCGCCGCGCACCCGGAACGCACCGCGCTCGCCTACTTCGACGGCCGCCTCGGCTACGCGGAGACCGAGGCGCTGTCCGCCTCCGTCGCGGGGCACCTCGCCGCGCGCGGCATCCGCCCCGGCGACCGCGTCGCGCTCATGCTCCAGAACACCCCGCACTTCGTCCTCGCGCTCCTCGGCGCCTGGCGCGCGGGCGCCGTCGTCGTGCCCGTCAACCCGATGTACACGACGGGCGAGGTGCGGCACGTCTTCGGGGACGCGGGCGTGAGCGCCCTCATCTGCTCCGGCCGCGCCTGGGAGAAGTACCTGCGCGAAGCCGTCGAGGGCAGCCCCGTACGGTTCGCGCTCACCGCCGACGAGCACGGCTTCCAGTCCCGTGAGGATTCCCGCGTCCTCACCTGGGAGCCGCTGCCGCGCCCCGCCGACACCGAGGACCTGGAAGCCGTCGCCCGCGCCGGGCACGCGGCCCCCGACCTCGTCCTCCCGGGCGGTGCCGACACGGCCCTCATCAGCTACACCTCCGGCACGAGCGGCACGCCCAAGGGCGCCACCAACACGCACGCGAACATCGCCTACAACGCCGAGCGCCAGCGCACCGGGTCGGGCATCCCCGAGGGCGCCGGCTACTTCGCGCTCGCGCCGCTCTTCCACATCACCGGCATGGTCTGCGAACTCGCCGCCTGCCTCTTCAACGCGGGGACGCTGATCCTCACGTACCGCTTCGAGCCCGGAGTCGTGCTCGACGCCTTCGCCGAGCACCGCCCCGCCTACACCGTCGGCCCGGCGACCGCCTTCATGGCCCTCGCGGCCCGCCCCGAGGCGAGGCGGGACCACTTCGCCTCCTTCACCTACATCGCCTCCGGCGGCGCCCCGCTGCCGCCCGCCCTCGTCGACGGCTTCGCCGAGCGCTTCGGCCCGTACATCCACAACGGCTACGGCCTCACCGAGTGCACGGCCCCCTGCGCCTCCGTGCCCCCGGGCCGCCGCGCCCCCGTCGACGCGGAGTCCGGCACCCTCGCGGTCGGCGTGCCGGGACCCGAGACCGTCGTACGCATCCTCGACGACGAGGGCCGAGAGGTACCCCTCGGCGTGAGCGGCGAGATCGTCGTGAGCGGCCCGCAGGTCGTCCCCGGGTACTGGCAGCGCCCCGAGGCGACCGCCGAGACCTTCCCGGGCGGCGAACTGCGCACCGGGGACATCGGCATCATGGACGCGGACGGCTGGCTCTACGTCGTCGACCGCAAGAAGGACATGATCAACGCCTCGGGCTTCAAGGTCTGGCCGCGCGAGGTCGAGGACGTCCTCTACAGCCACCCCGCCGTGCGCGAGGCCGCCGTGGTGGGCGTCCCCGACTCCTACCGCGGCGAGTCCGTCAAGGCGTACGTGAGCCTGCGGCCCGACAGCCCCGCGGACGCCGCGTCGCTCGTCGCGTACTGCCGCGAGCGCCTCGCCGCCTACAAGTACCCGCGCGAGGTCGAGATCCTGCCGGAGCTGCCGAAGACGACGAGTGGGAAGATTCTGCGGCGGGAACTGCGTTCCAGCTAGAACGACCGGTACGAGAGCGAGAGGCGGCGGCAGCGGTGGCCAGGACGACGGAGGGGGACGGCACCCCCGTGCCCCAGCGGCTGCTCGCCGCCGCGACGCGGCTCTTCGCGGAGCAGGGCTACGACCGCACCTCGGTGCAGGAGATCGTGGAGGCGGCCGGGGTCACCAAGGGCGCGCTCTACCACTACTTCGGCTCGAAGGAGGACCTCCTCCAGGAGGTCTACGCCCGCGTCCTGCGCCTCCAGCAACAGCGCCTGGACACGTACGTGAACGCGGAAGGGCCGGTCGCCGACCGCCTGCGCGCGGCGGCGGCCGACGTCGTCGTCACCACGATCGAGAACCTCGACGACGCCGCGATCTTCTTCCGCTCGATGCACCACCTGAGCCCCGAGAAGAACAAGGAAGTACGCGCCGAACGCCGCCGCTACCACGAACGCTTCCGCGCCCTCATCGAACTGGGCCAGAAAGAGGGCGTCTTCTCCACTGCGACCCCCGCCGACCTGGTCGTCGACTACCACTTCGGCTCAGTCCACCACCTGGCCACCTGGTACAAGCCTGGGGGCCCGATGGGCCCCCAGGAAGTGGCGGACCACTTGGCGGACCTGCTGCTGAGGGCGCTGAGCAATCCCGCACCAAATTCGCGACCGGCACCAAAAACCAGCCCGTCGGGCGATTGAGGACACCGCGCGAAGCGCGAATCGGCCCCCGCGAAAATCCCCCGCACCAAATCCAGCCCGTCTGGGGGTACCTCCCGGCCGAAGGCTGGGGGAGTTTGAGGACACCGCGCGCAGCGCGAAAGGGGGCCCGCCCCGCGAGGGGCGGACCCCACGACCCGCCATCAAGCGAAGCGCTTCAGCTCCCGCCGCGCGAGCGACCGCTGATGCACCTCGTCCGGCCCATCCGCCAACCGCAAGGTCCGCGCGGCGGCCCACAACTCCGCCAGCGGATAGTCCTGGCTCACCCCGCCCGCCCCGTACAACTGCACCGCCTTGTCGAGGATCTCGACCACCGTCCGCGGCGTCGCGATCTTGATCGCCTGGATCTCGGTGTGCGCCCCCTTGTTCCCCACCGTGTCCATGAGCCACGCCGTCTTCAGCACGAGCAGCCGCAACTGCTCCACCGCGACCCGCGCGTCCGCGATCCACTCGCCCACGACGCCCTGCGCGGCGAGCGGCTTTCCGAAGGCCGTACGGGAGACCGCGCGCCCGCACATGAGGTCGATCGCCCGCTCGGCCATCCCGATGAGCCGCATGCAGTGGTGGATGCGCCCCGGACCGAGCCGCGCCTGCGCGATCGCGAAGCCGCCGCCCTCCTCGCCGACGAGGTTCGCGGCCGGGACCCGCGCGTGGTCGAAGACGACCTCCGCGTGCCCCCCGTGCGCGTGGTCCTGGAAGCCGTACACCGACATCGCGCGCCGCACCTCGACGCCCGGAGTGTCGCGCGGGACGAGGATCATCGACTGCTGGCGGCGGATGTCGGCCCCGTCCGGGTCCGTCTTGCCCATCACGATGAAGATCGCGCAATCGGGGTTCATCGCCCCGGAGATGTACCACTTGCGGCCCGTGATGACGTATTCGTCGCCGTCGCGCTCGATACGCGTCTCGATGTTCGTCGCGTCCGAGGAGGCCACGTCCGGCTCGGTCATCGCGAAGGCCGAGCGGATCTCGCCCGCGAGCAGCGGCTCCAGCCACCGTTTCTTCTGCTCCTCGGTGCCGAACTGGTGCAGCACCTCCATGTTCCCCGTGTCGGGCGCGGCGCAGTTCGTGGCGAGCGGCGCGAGGTGCGGGCTGCGCCCGGTGATCTCGGCGAGCGGCGCGTACTGGAGGTTCGTCAGCCCGGCCCCGTACGCGCTGTCCGGGAGGAACAGGTTCCACAGGCCCTGCCGCCGCGCCTCGGCCTTCAGCTCCCGGACGACGTCCGTCGTGCGCCACGGCGAGTCGAGCGCGGCGCGCTGTTCGGCGTCCGTCTTCTCGGCCGGGTGGACGTGCGCGTCCATGAAGGCGAGCAGCCTCGACCGCAGTTCCTCGGTGCGCGCGTCGAAAGCGAAGTCCATGGATCAGCCCTCCTTGAGGGTGGTGAGGCCGTGGTGCAGGAAGACGGGGACGAGTTCGCCGATGCGGTCGAAGCCCGCGCCGACGGTCTGCCCGCGCGTGAAGCGGTAGTGGATGCCCTCCAGGATCACGGCGAGCTTGAACCAGGCGAAGGCCGTGTACCAGGACAGCGCCGAGACGTCCCGGCCCGAGCGGGCCGCGTACCGCTCGATCAGTTCGCCGGGCAGCGGGTGCCCGGGCGCGGAGGCGCTCGTCGAGATCGGGGAGCCCGGCAGCTCCAGCGGCGTGCTGTACATCGCGAGGAGGCCGAGGTCGGTGAGCGGGTCGCCGAGCGTGGACATCTCCCAGTCCAGTACGGCCGTGATGCGGTCCTCCGCGTCCACGAGGACGTTGTCGAGCCGGTAGTCGCCGTGCACGACCGTCGGCGCGGGGGAGCGCGGCAGCCGCGCGGCAAGGGCTTCCTGTAGCTGGTCGATCCCCGGCAGCTCGCGGCTGCGCGAGGCGTCGAGCTGCTTCGCCCAGCGGCGCAACTGCCGCTCCAGGAAGCCGTCCGGGTGCCCGAAGTCTCCGAGCCCCACCGCCTGCGGGTCCACCGCGTGCAGGTCCACGAGCGTGTCCACGAGCGAGAGCACGGTGGCGCGCGTGCGCTCCGGGCCGAGCCCGGCGAGCTGGCCGGCGGTGCGGTACGGGGTGCCCTCGACGAAGTCCATGACGTAGAACGGCGCCCCGAGCACCGCCTCGGCGCTCTCGCCCTCGCACAGCAGCACGGTCGGCGGCACCGGTACGGGTGTCCCGGCGAGCGCCGTCATCACGCGGTACTCGCGGCGCATGTCGTGCGCCGTCGCGAGCACGTGGCCGAGCGGCGGGCGCCGCACGACCCAGCGGCGGGCCCCGTCGGTCACCGCGTACGTCAGATTGGACCGGCCACCCTCGATGAGCCGCGCCCCCAGCGGGCCCGCCACGAGCCCGGGCCGTTCCCGGTCCAGGTACGCGCGCAGCCGCCCGGGGTCCAGGCCCGGCGGGGGGTCCTCACTCATGCTCGACTCCTTCACTGGCTCCAAGGCGCTGCCACGGTTCGGCGGGCACTGCCACTGTTCCCAAGGCTCTTCCGGATCATCATGCCGACTAGTCGGTATGTCGTCCAGACGGGGTACCGTGATCCGTCCCACGGGTCCGCCCGGGGCGGCGCTCAGCCCTCCTGCCCGAGCAGCGCGTCGAGCCGGGCCGCCTGCGAGCGCACCGTGCCGCGCGGGTTGCGCGGGCGCGCCGGGTCGTCGCGCGTGAGCATGAGCAGCCAGACGAGGGCGATCAGCCGCCGGCACTCCAGGAGCCTGATCCGCTCGCCCGCGTCCAGCGGCACCAGGCCGAGGAACTCCTCGGCGTCGAAGACCGTGCCGGGGTCGATCCACGAGCCGACGTGCTCGGTGATCTCGGCGAGTTCGAAGGCCCGGTCGCTGCGGCCCGACTCCTCGAAGTCGACGACACGCACCCGCTCCCCGTCCCACAGGAAGTTCGCGAGGTTCCCGTCACCCTGCCCGAGTACGGGTTCGAGCCCCGCCTCCTCGGCCACCGCGGGCCAGGGACGCTCCAGCCAGCGCATCCCCTCGGCGAGCACGGCGGCCACGGCGGGCTCCCGTGCGGCGGGGGTGCGGCGCGCGTACCACTGCCGTATCCGCGCGGTCGCCTCGGCCCGCCCCGCGCGCCGCTCGGGCAGCGCCGCGGCGGCGGCGGGCGGTACGGCGTCGAGCAGCCGGGCCACGGAGTCCGCGAGCGCCACGAGCGGGGGGCCCACCACGGGGGTGCCGCGCAGGGGCTCGCCGGGCAGCCGGGACATCACGAGGTCCGGTTGCCTCCCCCGCGTCCGGCGCAGCGGGCGCGGGGCGAGGCCGGGCGCGTGCCGCTGGAGCAGGACGAGCGCCCGCCACTCGCGCTCGGCGGGTTCCGCCCGCGTGTCGTGGTACCGCTTCGTCACCTCGTCGCTGCCGAGCCGCAGTTCATGTGTGTGCCACCGGGGCGTCGTGCGCCGTACCCGTACCGTCACACTGTCAGAGGATCACAGGAACGGCCGCGAGCGCCAGGGTTCCGGCGCAGCAGGCGGCGAGAAGTGCGCACCGGGGCGAGAGGGCGAGCGGACGCGGCGCCGCGAGGTCCCGCGCGCGCCGCGTCGCGAGGACGAGCAGCGCCAGGACGGGCACGACGCCGCCCGCCCACACCAGGGGCACGCCGTGCGCGAGCGCGGCCTTGAGCGCGAGGACCCCGGCGACGGTCGCGGAGAGCGCGGTACGGCGCCAGGCGAGGCGGGTCCGCTCGGGCTGGAGCCCGGGATCGCGCGCGAAGCCCCCGTCCCCGCCGCCCGTACCGCCCGCCCCGCTCGTTCCGCTCATCCCGCGAGCCCGAAGAGCACGACGACGACCATCACGACGGCGACCGCCGCGATGACGAGCCCGAGCAGGACGGGGAAGCGCGTCACCGGCAGGTCCTCGCCGCGCCGCATCGCGCGCTCGCAACGCAGCCAGTGCACGACCGCGCGCAGCGCGCACAGCACCCCGCAGCCGAGCAGCGCGAGCGCGAGCCCGACGCGCCAGCCCCAGCGCAGGTCGGGGAGGAACTGGTCGACGGCGAAACCGCCGCCGACGAGGGCGAGGGAGGTGCGCAGCCAGGCGAGGAAGGTGCGCTCGTTGGCGAGCGAGAAGCGGTAGTCGGGCGTCGTGCCCTCGCGCGCGACGCGGGCGGGGGAGAAGAGGAGCCGGCGCACGGTCTCCCGGGGGCGCTCAGCGGGCATCGTGCGCGCGCAGCCGGTGGTAGGCGGCGAGACCGTCGGGCACCCAGGGCCATTCCCCGAGCCTGGCCGCCAGCTCCTCGTCCGTGAGGAAGTCGTGCCAGGCGACCTCCTCGGCCTGCGGCGCGACGGGCAGGGCGCACCGCACGTCGTAGACGGCCGACCACCAGGAACCGGCCGAGGCGTCCTCGTACAGGAAGCGGAGGAGCGGTACGGGTTGGTCGAGCCCGCTCACCCCCAGCTCCTCCTCCGCCTCGCGCAGCGCGGCCTCGTCGTAGGACTCACCGGCGCCCACGACACCGCCGACGAACATGTCGTAGTGCGAGGGGAAGACGAGTTTGCCCGGCGTCCTGCGGTGCACGAAGATTCGCCCCGCCTCGTCCCTGACGCGGATGAACACGCAGCGGTGCCGCAGCCCGCGCGCGTACACGTCCCCGCGCCGCGCCCGCCCGGTCACCCGGTCGTCCAGGTCCACGACGTCGAGGATCTCGTCAGCGGGATCGGCGGGGGTCTGATGCGCGGAAGCCATGGAGCCATCCAACCACCGCCCGCGCGGGCGGCGCGGAGAGGGAGTGCCGGGTGGGCGAGCCGCGTGCGGACTCCGGCTCAGCCCGGTTGCAGGTCCTTCTCCGGTCGGGGCGGCTCCGCCTTCCCCGAGGGCATCGCGGGGTGCCGCCCGAGGAGCACGATCCCCACCACGATCGCCGCCAGCCCCGCGGCCTCGCCCGCGAGCGCCCCCGCGTCCATGCGCAGCTGGTCGCCCAGGAAACCGACCCCGCACACGATCCCCGCGAGCGGCTGGGTCGCCGAGAGCGCGGGCAGCGAGGTGCGCAGCGGGCCCGCCTCGAAGGCGCTCTGCACGAGGACGAGGCCGCTGATGCCGAGCGCCACGACGACGTACGGCTCCCACGTCAGGACGAGCGCCCCGAAGCCGCCCTCGCCGAAGACCTCGCCGCTCACCCGGGTCAGGGCGTCCTGCACCCCGTACAGCAGTCCGGCACCCGTGGCGAGGAGCGCGGGCGCGGCGGTGAGGCGGGAGCGGCGCGCGTACGCGGCGAGGAGCAGCGCGATCCCGAGCATGAGCCCGATGATCAGCCAGCGCCGCAGCGGGTCGGTGATCGCGTCGCCGCCGCGCGGGCGCCCCGCGAGGATGAACGCGGCGACGCCGCCCGTGAGCAGGATGAGCCCGCTCCACCCCTGCCGGCCCAGCGGCTGGCCCGTCTGCCAGCGCGAAAGGCCCATCGCGAAGAGCAGGTTGGTGGCGAGGAAGGGCTCGACGAGGGAGATCTCCCCGTCGCCGAGCGCGAGCGCGCTCAGGACCATGCCCGCGACCATGAGCGCGATGCCCGCGAGCCAGCGCGGCTTGCGGACGAGCACGAGGAGGAGGCGCGGCGAGAGGAAGTCGCCGGGCGGGGCGTGCTGCGCGGCGTTCTGCTGGAAGACGAAGCCCGTGCCCAGGCAGAACGCGGCGGCCACCGCCAGGACCAGGACCAGTACCGACACGTCGCGCACCTCAACACCGGGTGGGGGGTGGCTGCCGAGCCGACGATATCGCCCCGTCGCCCGTTTCGCCCGACGGGTACCCGCTTCCGGACGGTTGACGCGAGGCCCGCCGGACGGTTGACGCGCCCCCCTGGCCCGGCCAGGATCTGACGGGAACTGACCCACCGGTAACCCTCGCCGAGCAGGCGGGGCCCCGCCCCGTACGGGCCCCCGCGCCGACGGGCCTCACAGGACAGGAAGAGCCGCATGGCCTACGACGCGGACGTCATCGTGATCGGCGGGGGACTCGCGGGCCTCGCGGCGACCGCCGAACTCGCCGACGCCGGGCGCAAGGTGATCCTCCTCGACCAGGAACCCGAGCAGTCGCTCGGCGGCCAGGCGCACTGGTCCTTCGGCGGGCTGTTCCTCGTCGACTCGCCCGAGCAGCGCAGGCTCCGCATCCGCGACAGCCGCGAGCTGGCGCTCCAGGACTGGCTGGGCACGGCGGGCTTCGACCGCGAGGAGGACCTGTGGCCGCGCCGCTGGGCCGAGGCGTACGTCGACTTCGCCGCCGGTGAGAAGCGCGCGTGGCTGCACCGGATGGGGGTGCGGCTCTTCCCCGTCGTCGGCTGGGCGGAGCGGGGCGGCTACGACGCGGGCGGCCACGGCAACTCCGTCCCGCGCTTCCACATCACGTGGGGCACCGGTCCCGGGCTGCTCGCGCCCTTCGTACGGCGCGTGCGCGACGCCGCGGCGCGGGGGCTCGTCGAGTTCCGCTTCCGGCACCGCGTCACGGGGCTCGGGCGGAGCGCGGGCAGCGTGGACACGGTGAGCGGCGAGATCCTGGAGCGCTCGGGGGCCGCGCGCGGCACCGCGAGCAGCCGTACCGTGACGGGCTCCTTCGAGCTGCGCGCCCAGGCGGTGATCGTCACGACGGGCGGTATCGGCGGCAACCACGACCTCGTCCGCGCGGCGTGGCCGGCCCGGCTCGGGACCCCGCCCGAGAAGCTGCTCTCGGGGGTGCCCGCGCACGTCGACGGGCTCATGCTCAAGGTCGCGGGGGACGCGGGCGGGCACCTCATCAACGGGGACCGCATGTGGCACTACACCGAGGGCATCCAGAACTGGAACCCGATCTGGGCGAAGCACGGCATCCGCATCCTGCCGGGACCCTCCTCGCTGTGGCTCGACGCCGAGGGCAGGCGCCTGCCCGTCCCGCTCTTCCCCGGCTTCGACACGCTCGGCACGCTCGACCACATCATGAGCACGGGCCACGGCTACACGTGGTTCGTCCTCAACCAGCGCATCATCGGCAAGGAGTTCACGCTCTCCGGCTCCGAGCAGAACCCCGACCTCACCGGCAAGTCCGTGCGCGGCGTCATCGAACGCGCCCGCGCGGCGGTCCCCGGTCCGGTCAAGGCGTTCATGGACCACGGCGCGGACTTCGTCGTCGAGAAGGATCTCGGCGCGCTGGTACGCGGCATGAACGCGCTCACGGACAAGCCGCTCATCGAGGAGGAGGCCCTGCGCCGGGTCCTCGTCGAGCGCGACCGTGAGATCGCCAACCCCTTCACCAAGGACCTCCAGGTCACGGCGATCCGCGGCGCCCGCAAGTTCCTCGGCGACCGTCTCATCCGCGCCGCCGCGCCGCACCGCGTCCTCGACCCGGCGGCGGGCCCGCTCGTCGCCGTCAAGCTCCACATCCTGACCCGCAAGTCCCTCGGCGGCCTGGAGACGGACCTCTCCTCGCGCGTCCTCACCGAGGCGGGCGACCCGCTCCCCGGCGTGTACGCGGCGGGCGAGGCGGCGGGCTTCGGGGGCGGCGGCGTCCACGGCTACCGCTCTTTGGAGGGCACCTTCCTCGGCGGCTGCCTCTTCTCGGGCCGCACGGCAGGCAGGGCGGCGGCGAAGGCGGTGGCCTGAGCGGGACGGCGGTACGGCCCGGCGTGCCGTACGCGTGAGGGGCGGGCCCGTACCTCCGGGCCCGCCCCTCACGCTCGTACCTCCGCCGCTACAACACCAGCGACAGCAGCAGCACCATCACCAGGCCCATCACCGACAGGATCGTCTCCATGAACGACCACGTCTTGACGGTCTGGCCCACGTCGAGGCCGAAGTAGCCCTTCACGAGCCAGAAGCCGGCGTCGTTGACGTGGCTGAAGAAGAGCGAGCCCGCGCCGATCGCGAGGACCATGAGTGCCACGTGGGTCGTGGACATGCCGTCGGCGAGGCCCGAGGCGAGCCCGGCGGCGGAGACCGTCGCGACGGTCGCGGAGCCGGTGGCGAGGCGGATGATGACCGCGATGAGCCAGGCGAGCAGGAGCGCCGGGATCGACCAGTCCTTGGAGATGTCCAGGATCATCTGGCCCACGCCCGCGTCCACGAGCACCTGCTTGAAGCCCCCGCCGGCGGCGACGATGAGGAGCACGCCCGCGATCGGCATGAGCGACTTCTCGACGGTCTCGGAGAGCCGCTCCCGCGTGAAGCCGGCCGCGCGGCCCAGCGTGAAGAGGCCGAGCAGGCAGGCCACGAGGAGGGCGAACATCGGGTTGCCGATGACGTCGAAGACGCGCTGCGTCAGGTCGGTGGGGTCGTCGATGATGATGTCGACGATCGCCTTGAGCAGCATGAGGACGACGGGCAGGAGCAGCGTCGCGACGGTGGCGAAGAAGCCGGGGGTCTTCTCCAGGTCGTCGCTCGCGCGCTTCGGGGTCATCTCCTCGGGGGCCTTCACGTCGACCCAGCGGGCCGCGTACCGCGCGAAGAGCGGACCGGCGACGATCACCGAGGGGATCGCGACGACGATGCCGAGCGCGAGCGTGATGCCGAGGTTGGCGTGGAGCGCGTCGACGGCGACGAGCGGGCCGGGGTGCGGCGGGACGAGACCGTGCATGACCGACAGACCGGCGAGCGCCGGGATACCGATCCGCATGAGGGAGTAGTTGCCGCGCTTGGCGACCATCAGGACGACCGGGATCAGCAGCACGATGCCGACCTCGAAGAAGATCGGCAGACCGATCACGGCCGCGATGAGCACCATGGCCCACGGCATCTTCTTCGGGCTCGCCTTGGCGATGATCGTGTCCACGATCCGGTCGGCGCCCCCGGAGTCGGCGAGGAGCTTGCCGAGGATCGAGCCGAGCGCGATGAGCACGCCGGTACTGGCCACGGTCGAGCCGAGGCCCGTGGTGAAGCTGGTGATCGCCTTGTCGAGCGGGGCACCGGCCACGGCGCCGAGCACGAGCGCGCCGATCGTCAGTGCCAGAAAGGCGTGAAGCTTGAACTTCGCGATGAGGACGACGATGACGGCGATGCCGAGCACGACGGCTATCCCGAGCTGGGCGTTGCCCGCCGAGGTGATCGGCTCGGCGTCCGCTGCCAGCATCTCGACGCTGAGACTGGTCACGGTCTTTTCCTTGGGGGGAGTGGGGATGGGGAGAGGGAGGTGTGGGGGAGGGGCGGGTCAACCCGTGGGGGGAAGCCGTCCCGGGGCACGGCCCGCACGGTCAGGGCGCGGGTTCGGGGGCGGGCGCGGAGGCCGAGGGCCGCAGGGCCGCGACGGCGCGCGCCGCGATCTCCTCCGGGGTGCCGCGCACGTCGACCTCGACGCCGCTCTCGTCGGGGCCGAGCGGCTGGAGCGTCGCGAACTGCGAGTCCAGGAGCCTGGTCGGCATGAAGTGACCCTGACGGTGCCCCATGCGGTCCTCGATGAGGGCGCGGTCGCCGGTGAGGTGGAGGAAGACGAGCCCGGGAGCCTCGGCACGCAGCCGGTCCCGGTAGGAGCGCTTGAGCGCGGAGCAGCTGACCACTCCGCCCTGGCCCGCCCGTCCGTGCGCCCAGCGACCGATGGCGTCCAGCCACGGGGCGCGGTCCGCGTCGTCGAGCGGGGTCCCGGCGCTCATCTTGGCGATATTGGCCGGGGGGTGGAAGTCGTCGCCCTCGGCGTAGGGGACGCCGAGCTGTTCGGCCACGAGGGGCCCGATGGTCGTCTTGCCGGTTCCGGCGACGCCCATCACCACGACGACAGGGGGGGTGCTCATTGCTGCTCGGTGTCCTTCGCTGTCTTCTTCGACATCGTCTGCGCAAGCTACTGAAGCCCATACGTCATACGTATTCAAGAGAATGTGACGTAAAAGTCCTACGTATTGCGGAGTGCGCAACGCACCGTACCCTGAGCCCATGACTTCGCAGGACGGGGGCCTCCACGGCCGCGTACTCGACCACCTGGGCAAAGCCATCACGGGCGGCGAGTACCCGCCGGGCAGCGTGCTGCGCACCGACGCACTCGCCGAGCGCTTCGAGGTCTCGCGCTCGGTGATCCGCGAGGCGATCCGGGTCCTGGAGGCGATGCGCCTCGTCAGCTCACGCCGCCGCGTCGGGGTGACGGTCCGTCCCATCGAGGAGTGGAACGTCTACGACCCGAGCGTCATCGGCTGGCGCCTCGCGGGCGCCGACCGGCCCCGCCAGCTCCGCTCCCTGACCGTCCTGCGCTCCGCCGTCGAACCGATCGCGGCCGGGCTCGCGGCCCGCAACTGCACCCCCGAGGAGTGCGCGGCGCTCACCGAGGCGGCCCTCGGCATGGTCGAGACCTCGCACGGACGGCGCCTGGAGGCGTACCTCGTGCACGACGTCGAGTTCCACCGCATCGTGCTGACCGCCTCGCGCAACGAGATGTTCGCGCGCCTCGGCGACGTCGTCGCCGCGATCCTCACCGGACGCACCCGCCACCAGGTCATGTTCGAGGACCCCGACCCGGCCGCGGTGACGCTGCACGTGCGGGTCGCCGAGGCGGTACGGGCGCGGGACACGGCCCGCGCGGAGGCGCTGACGCGGGAGATCACGGTGGGCGCCCTCCACGAACTGGACGTCCTGGCCCCCTGAGCGTCGCCCCGCCCCGGGGGCGCGCTCAGTCCAGGAAGTCCCCGTCCACGTACGCCCATTCCCCGCCCACGCGCGTGAAGCGGCTCCGCTCGTGGAGCGCGCCGGGGGCGCCGCCCTCGCGGAAGCGGGCGCGGAAGGTGACGGTCCCGTCCTGGTGGAAGGCGCTGCCCCGCTCGCTCGCCTCGATCTCCAGGCCCTCCCAGCGCGTCCCGCCGTCGAGCCCGATCACGGCCGGACGCGTGTCGGGGTGCCAGCTGCGCCGCAGATAAGCCTCGTCGCCCACGACGAAGGCGCTGTACCTGGCCCGCATGAGGTCCTCGGCCCGCGCGGCGACCCCGCCCGCGTGCAGCTTGCCGCAGTGCTCCGCGTACGGGGCCGGGCTGCCGCAGGGGCAGGTGGCGGGGGCGGTACGGGGAGCCGCGGGGACGGTACGGGATGCTTTACGACGGGCCATGCCGCCCATTGTGCCGGGCGTGTGCCCGGCACCGTGCCCGCGGTGGGAACGTGGGGGCCCGCCCCGTGCCTACGCCGGCCAGGACTCCCGAAGCCACTGGTCGAAGGTCGTCGGCGCGATCGTCGCGTCACGCGGCGCCGTCAGCTCACGTCCCGGGACGGCGGCGAAGAGCCCCGCGTTCTCGTCCGTCACGACCGCCCGCCCGTCGGGGTGCAGGGCGAGTACGTGCCGGGCGAGGTCGTCGAGGGCAAGGGACTCGGGCCCCGCGAGGTTCGCGCGGTCCCGCGTCGGCGGCCCGAGCACGACCTCCACGAGCCGGTTCACGACATCCGCCGCGGCGACGGGCTGGAGCGGAGTGGACGGCAGCCGCACGACCCCGCGCTCGGTCGTCCAGTCCATGACGTCCGGGACGAACTCGTGGAACTGCGTGGCCCGCAGCACCGACCACGGGACCCCGGAGTCGGCGAGGGCCTGCTCCTGGTACGCCTTCGCCGCGTAATAGGGAACCTGGGGCACCTCGTCGCAGCCGACGATGGAGAGCACCACGAAGTGCTCGACGCCGGCCGCGCGCCCGGCCCCGACCATGTTGCCCATGGCCTGCTCCTGGAAGCCGCGGGCGCTCTCGTCGTACGCGGGGGGTGTCGACACATCGACACACACCTCGCAACCCTCAAGGCCCTCGCGCAGCCCCTCACCGGTCACGACATCCACTCCGGCGGACCGTACGAGGGCGACGCCCTGGTGCCCGCCGGCCCGCAGGTGCGCGATGAGCCGCGAGCCGATGCGGCCCGTACCGCCGATGACACCGACCTTCATAACGGCGACCTCCTGTGGGGGGCGGAGCGGCTTGCCCTGTCCACGCTAAGTCCCCCGTCCGCGGGGCGCCTCTCCTGGGACCCCGCCGCCGCAAGGGCTGGCTTTCAGCTCTGCCGACCCGCGATCATTCACCCCGGTCCTCGGCAGTCACGTTCCACGCCGAGATCACCGGCCGCCCGTGTTCCGTCCCCAGCCGGCTCAGCGACCCCACGTCCAGCCGGAAAAGCGCCCCGGCCGACACGTCAAGGCCGAGCCTTCGCGCAGTGAGCGCCCGCAGGAAGTGCGCGTGCGCGACCAGCACCACATCGCCCCCCTCCCCGTCCAGGTCCGCGTCGCGCAAGGCCTTGTCGACGCGCGCGAGGACGCGGTCGGCCCGCTCGCTCACCTCCTTCGGCGTCTCGCCCGGGTGCTCGGCGGGTCCCGTGTCGACCCCGTCGCGCCACAGGTCCCAGTCCGGGCGTTCCTGGTGGATGTGCGCGGTCGTCACGCCCTCGTACGCCCCGTAGTCCCACTCGTGCAGCTCCGGGTCCGTGAACGTGTCGCCGAGCCCGGCGAGCCGCGCCGTCCGCACGGCCCGTTGCATCGGGCTCGTGACGGTGAGCGCGATCCTGCGCCGGGCCAGCAGCGGCGCGAGGGACCTCGCCTGCTCCTCGCCGCGCTCCGTGAGCGGCAGCTCCGTGTAACTCGTGTGCTTGCCGGTCAGGCTCCACGCGGTCTCGCCGTGCCTGACCAGAATCACTTCACCCATGGGGTCACTCCTTGTCCGTACCGTCCAACCCTGCCACCGCCTGCCCCATTCCATCCGGCGCCCCTCGCCCGCACGGCGCATGATGGTCCGTGTGATCAGCGTCCTGTTCGCCGTGCTGACGGCCATCAGCAACGGCACCGCGTCCGTGCTCCAGCGGCGGGCCGCCGCGACCGTCCCCGACAGCGACGTGCTGCACGCGTCGCTGATCGGGAAACTCCTGCGGCAGCGGGTCTGGCTCGCGGGGATCGCCATGGTGCTCGTGGCGGCGGCGTGCCAGGCGGTCGCGCTCGCCACGGGGCCGATCGCGGTCGTACAGCCGATCTTCGTGATCGAACTGCCCGCGACGCTGCTCCTGGCCGGCCACCTCTTCAAGGTCCGGCTCGGCGCGCGCATCTGGACCGGCGTCGTCGCCGTGACGCTCGGCCTGGCGCTCGGCATGGCGAGCGCGGCCCCGGGCGGCGGCACGGAACGGGCGCACGGACTGACCTGGCTGCCGGTCCTCGTCGTGACGGGCCTGTTCGAGGTGCTCGTCCTCGGCCTCGCGCTCAGCACCAGGGGCAACCCACGCGCCGCCCTCCTCGGCCTCGCCGCCGCGTGCGGATACGCGCTCACCGCGGCCCTCATGAAGGACGCGCTGGCCCGTCTGGAGGACGGCGGCGGACTCGCGGCGCTCTTCTCCAGCTGGCAGCTGTACGGAACGGCCGTCGCGGGCGTCGGCGCCCTCTTCCTCCTCCAGAACGCCCTCCAGGCGGGCTCCCTCGCCGCCTCGCAGCCGATGCTGACCCTGGGAGACGCCCTGATCAGCATCGTCTACGGCGTCGTCCTCTTCGGCGAACACCTCCGCACCGGCTGGTGGCTGGTCCCGGAACTGGCGGGAGCGGCGATGATCGCGGTGGGAGTGGCCGAACTGGCCCGCTCCCCCCTGGCCCAGGGAGCGGTCTCGCGCGCGAAGACCTGATGTGCCAGCCGCGCCAAGAACCAGCCTCTCCGGCGCTTGAGGAGCGGGGCCCGGGGCAGCGCCCCGGAACCTCCGCAGGAACGGCAGCCCGCGCGGCTACCGCCCCACCCGCTCCAACCGCCCCGCCGCGAGATCCGCGGCAACGGTCTCCCGCAACTGGTAGTGAATCTTCTTCCCGGTCGACGTCACCGGCAGCGCGTCGACGAACCGATAGGCCCGCGGCCTCTTGTACGCCGCCAGCATCGCGTGCGCGCGACAGTGCTTCTCCAGGTCCGCCACCGTCACCGCCGGGTCCCTGCGCACGACGTACGCGGTCACGAGCTGCCCCCACTCCGGGTCCGGCGCCCCGACCACCGCCGCGTCCGCGACGCCCGGGTGCTCGTTGAGCACCTCCTCGACCTGCACCGGGTGCACGTTCTCGCCGCCCGAGAGGATCATGTCGTCGCGACGCCCCACGATCGTCACGTACTCGTCCTCGTCCCACGTCGCGAGGTCGCCGATGTAGAGCCAGCCGTCCCGGAAGTTCTCGGCCTGCTCCTCGGGGCGCCCGATGTAGCCGTAGCCGGACTTCGGGGAGCGCACGATGACCTCGCCGACCTCGCCGCCGTCCTTCGCCGCGAGGTCGTCGGGCTCGGCACGCCGGTCCTCGTAGACCTTCACGACGGCGACGTCGTCGTCCGTGCAGGCGCGGCCCGCGCTGCCCGCGTGAGCGGGCAGGTCGGCGGGGCGCAGGAAGGTGTTCCAGAAGGCCTCCGTCGTCCCGTACCCGTTGAAGATCCGCGGTGTCAGGACCTCCTGGTACCGCAGGCACGCGGCCCGGTCGAGCGGCGCGCCCATCGTCACGATGCCGCGCAGCGTGGAAAGGTCGCGCGGGCGGCGCTCCTGCGCGTCCGCGAGCCGTTCCAGGTTCGTCGGCGCCCCGATGAGGAACGTGATGCCGTGCTTCTCGACGAGGTCGAGGACGACGTCCGCGTCGAAGTGCCGCAGCGGCACGACCTCGCCGCCCACGTAGAAGACCGGGTTGGGGCCGCCCGAGTAGAGCCCGCCGCGGTGGAACCACGGGGACATGTTGAGGGTGCGGTCCTCGGGCGAGAGCGGGAAGTGCATGATCACGTCGTGCGCGGAGAGCACCTCGACCGCGTTGTTGAGCGGCACGCCCTTGGGCAGGCCCGTCGTGCCCGAGGTGTACAGACGCGTCGTCTCCGCGTAGATCCCGGCCTCGGGGGCGGGCGGCAGGGGCTGCCCCGCCCCGCGCTCGGCGAGCTGTACGAAGGGCACCGAGCCCGGCAGCGGGTGGTCCCCGTCCTGCCCGGAGGGGACGTGCACGACGAGCTTCGGCGCGTGCCCGGCCCGCTCCAGGGCCTGCCCGGCGGACTCGGCGACGGAGGTGTCGTAGACGAAGACGGCCGGGCGCCCGGTGTCCAGGATGTGCGCCGTCTCGCCCGGGGCGAGCCGGAAGTTGACCGGCGAGCCCACCGCTCCCAGGCGCTGCGTGGCGAGCCAGAGCAGGGCGAACTCGGGGCCGTTGAAGAGCTGGTAGGCGACGAGGTCCCCAGGCCCGACCCCGTGGGCGGCGAGGCCGGCGGCGAGCCGCTCGACCTCCTCGCCCAGCTCCGCGTAGGTCCAGGCGCGCCCCGTGGCGGGGTCGGACATCGCGGTGGAACGGGCGTAGCGGTGCGTGTTGCGCGCGAAACCGGCCCAGTAGGTGAAGCGCTGCTCGAAGACGTCCCGGAAACCGGCCGGGTCGTAGGCGGGGGTGGTGTTCATATCTGTGTCTCGCGTATCTCGCGTATAGCGGAAAGGGCCGTGTGCGGGCTGAGGAGCGCGGGCACGGCGGTGCTCAGACTGCTCTCAGCACGGCGACGCAGTTCTGGCCGCCGAAGCCGAAGGCGTTGACGGCCGCGGCGCGGACGTCTGCCTTGCGGGCGGTGTGCGGGACGTAGTCCAGGTCGCACTCCTCGCCCGGCTGGTCGAGATTGATGGTGGGCGGCACGACGCCGTCCCGGATGGCGAGCGCGGCGACCATCGCCGAGAGCGCCCCGGCCGCGCCGATGAGGTGACCCACCATCGACTTCGGGGAGCTGACGAGGAGGTCGTAGGCGCTGTTGCCGTACACCTCGCGGATCGCCTTGGACTCGGTGAGGTCGTTGATGCGGGTGCTCGTGCCGTGCGCGCAGATGTAGTCCACGTCGTTCGCCGCCGTACCCGTGCGCTCCAGCGCCTGCCGCATCGCGGAGACGGCGCCCGCGCCGGACGGGTCCGGCGCGCTCACGTGGAAGGCGTCCGAGGTGAGCGCCCCGCCCGCGACCTCCGCGTACGGGCGCGCGCCGCGCGCGGCGGCGTGCTCGGCCGACTCCAGGACGCACACGACGGCGCCCTCGCCGAAGACGAAGCCGTCCCGGTCCGCGTCGAAGGGCCGCGAGGCCCGCTCGGGCTCGTCGTTGCGCTTGGAGAGCGCGCCCATGTTCGACAGCCCCTGGAACATGACCCGCGTGATCGCCGAGTCCGTCCCGCCCGCGAGCACCACGTCGGCCTCGCCCGACAGGATCAGCCGCCGCGCCTCCAGGAGCGCGTACACGCCGCTCGCGCAGGCGAGCGCGCTCGCCGTGACAGGGCCGCGCACCCCGAGGTCGATCGCGACCTCGCAGGCCGGCATGTTCGGGATCACGGACGAGACGAAGTACGGGGAGATCGTGCGCGGATCGGCGTGCATCTGGTCCACCGCGCGCTCGATGCCGTCCATCCCGGCGACCGCGTTGTTCAGCACGACGCCGACGCGGCCCGCGTCCACGCCCTCACCGCCCACCGTGAGCGAGGCGTCGGCGACGGCCTCGCGCGCGGCGGCGATCGCGAGCTGCGAGAAGCGCGCCGAGCGGCGCTCGCGCTTGCGGTCGAGCAGCGCGGAGGGGGCGAAGCCCTTCACCTCGCCCGCGATCGTCGTCGGCAGCCCGGCCGCGTCGAAAGCGGTGATGGGCGCGATGCCCGACTTCCCCGCGAGGAGCGCCTGCCACGTGCTCTCCCGGTCGTTGCCGACCGGGGTGAGGGCCCCGAAGCCCGTCACCACGACTTGTCGATTGCTGTGCACGTACTCCTCCTAGAAAAAGACCAGCGAAAAACCGAAGCCCCGGCCCCGCACGCGCGCGGCCGGTGGCTCCCCCTACCGCCCGTCGAGCAGCCGGTGCGCGGCGCGCAGCCCCTCGGCCGTCGCGCGCACCGCGTTGAGCGCGCCGGTGCCCGCGGCACCGCCCGCCACCTCGAAGGGCACCCCCGCGCGCCGCAGCGTCACCGCCACGTCCCGCTCGGGCTCCTGCCCCGTGGCGAGCACGACGTGGTCGGCGGCGATCAGCTCCGTACCGCCCCCCGCGTCCCGCACCACCACACCGTCCCGGGTGATCTCCCCGACCCCCCGCTCCGTCAGGAGCCGCACCCCCGCCGCGCGCAGCTCGTCGAGCACGACCCACCGCGTCGAGGGACCGATGCCCGCCCCCATCCGCCGCCCGCGCCGCACGACGGTGACCTGCCGGGGGGCCACGGAGGGGGTACGGGGAGCGAGCGTCGCCTCCCGTACCGAAGCCGTCGCCGTCAGCGCGTGCCGGGCGAGGAACGCCTCCGGGGTCCGCTTCAGCTGCGGGTCCGCGGTCAGCAGGTGCGCGAGATCCACGCCGACCCCGCCGCCGCCGATGATCGCCACCCGCGGCCCGAGGGCCTCGGGATCGGCGAACGCCCGCTGGTAGTCGAGGACGTGCGGCAGCGCGAGCCCCGGCAGGTCGGGGCGGTGCGCGAGGACCCCGGTCGCGAGCACGACCCCGTCGAGCCCGCGCAGGTACGCGAGATCGCGGTGCCCCACGCGGTGGCCGAGCCGCAGTCTCACCCCCAGCTCGGCCAGCTCGCGCACGTGGTGACGGACCGTCTCGCCGAAGTCCTCCTTGCCCGGGACCCGCGCCGCCCAGCGGAACTGCCCGCCCGGCTCGCTCTCCGCCTCCAGGACCTCGACCTCCTGCCCGAGCCGCGCGAGCGTCCGCGCCGCCTCCAGACCGGCCGGGCCCGCGCCGACGACCGCGTACCGGCCGCGCCGCTCCCGTACCGTCAGCGGGAAGTCGGCCTCGTACCCGGAGCGCGGATTGACCAGGCAGGACACGCGCTCGGTCCCGAAGGACCTGTCGATGCACGCCTCGTTGCACGCGAGGCACACGTCCACCGTGTCCGGGCGCCCCGCGCGCGACTTCGCGACGATCTCCGGATCGGCGAGGAAGGGCCGCGCGAGCGCGACGAAGTCCACGTCCCCCGCGGCGAGCACCTCGTCGACCTGCGCGAGCCGTGAGTAGCGGTTCGAGGCGATGACGGGCAGCGCGCCGTGCCCGCCCGCGCGCAGCGCCCGCTTCACGTCCTTCGCGTACGTCGCCCACGTCCCCGCCGGGACCTGCGCCTGCACCGTCGGTACGGGCGACTCGTGCCACCCGATCCCGACCGCGAGCGCGTCCACCCCCGCCGCCGCGAGCGCGACGGCGAGCGCGCCGACGTCCTCGCGCGGCGTACCGCCCTCGACGAGATCGGCGCCCGACATGCGGAACAGCACGGGGAAGTCGGGCCCGACCGCTTCGCGCACCGCGGCGGCGACCGCGACGGGGAAGCGGCGTCTGCGCTCCGCGTCCCCGCCCCACTCGTCCTCGCGCGTGTTCGTGAGCGGCGCCGTGAACTGGTTGATCAGATACCCCTCGGAACCCATCACCTCGACCGCGTCGAAGCCGAGCTCCACGGCCCGCCGCGCGGCCCGCGCGAAGTCCTCGACGGTCGCGCGCACCCGCGCCTCACTCAGCTCGCGCGGCGTCGTGCGGGTGAAACGGCTCGCGACGGGCGAGGGCGCCCAGCCGGGCCCGCCGTCCGTGCCGGGGGCGCCGGGCAGCGCGTACCGCCCGGCGTGGAAGAGCTGGAGCGCGAGGAGCCCGCCCGCCGCGTGCACCGCCTCGGCGGTACGGCGCAGCGCCTCCTCGTGCGCGGGCTCCCCGGCGATCCCGTACCCCGGACCGCCCGCGCCCTCGGGGCTCACCGCGGTGCCGCCCGTGACGAGCAGCCCCGCGCCGCCGCGCGCGCGTTCGGCGTAGAACGCGGCGAGCGCGGCACCCCCGTCGCCGAGCGCCTCCAGGTTCAGGTGCATCGCGCCCATGACGACCCGGTGCGGCAGACGCAGACGGCCGAGCGTGCCGGGGCGGAAGACGTGGTCGAACAAGATCCCTCTCCTCGCTTCCGGCCCCGGGGCACAGCTCCCCGGGGTCTGGGTGATGAATGCCCGGCGGGCGGGGCGATCGATCCCGGAAAGCCCGTCCTGAAAAGGGGCTTCACCGGGCCGCCGCCCAACGGGGGTGCCCCGCCCGCCGGGCGCGGAACGTCAGCTCTCGCGCGTCGGCCGCGGCGGCAGCTGCAACTCGGGCCCCGCGTCCGCGAAGAACGGCGGCGCGACGACGCTCAGCCCGCCGTCCACGACGAGCGTCTGCCCGGTGATGTACCCCGAGCCCTCGCCGAGCAGGAAGTGGATGGTGTCCGCCATCTCCTGCACCGTCCCCGGCCGGTGGGCGGGGATGCGGTCGAGGACGCCCTGCATGTCCGGCATGCCCTCGACGTTGTAGAAGTACTCCAGCGAGTCCGAGTCGATGAGCCCGCCGTTCACGGCGTTCACGTTGATCCCGTACGGCGCGAACTCGACCGCCATGAACCGCACCCACGCCTCGATCGCGGCCTTCATCGCGCCGAGCGTCGCGTACGTCGGGTACGCGCGGATCGACCCGTACGACGAGAGCGCCACGATGCGGCCGCCCTTGTCCATGAGCTTCACCGCCTCCTGCGCCCCGAGCACGAAGGGCCGCAGGTTCATCGCGTAGGAGCGGTCGAGGTGGTGCGGACCGAGGTCCACGATGTTCTTGAACGCGCTCGCCGCGGCGTTCGACACGAAGTGGTCGAGCCGCCCGCAGCGCCGTGCCACCTCGTCGAAGAGCGCCTTGACCCCCTCGGTCGTCTCGACGTCGGCCTGCACGGCGAAGCCCTGACCGCCCGCCTCCTCGACGTCGGCGACGGTCTTCTCGGCGAGGTCCTGGTTCTTCTTGTAGTTGACGACGACGGTGCCGCCCTCGCGCGCGAGCGTCAGCGCGAGCGCGCGCCCGATCCCGCGCGAGGCGCCGGTGATCAGCGAGACGCGGCCCTGTGCGGTGCGGTCCTGCTCAGTGCTCATGGGAGCTGTGTTCCTTCGTGGTTCGGACGGGTACGGGTACGGGCCGGGCGGCGTTCAGCGCCCGGCCTCCGGGGCGGCCACCGGCGGCGTGCGGCGCAGCACCTCGCGGAAGACGACGGCCTTCTGCACCTCGTTGGTGCCCTCCTCGAAACGCTGCGCGCGGGCGTCCCGGTACACGCGCTCGATCTTCTGGCTCTTCCAGTAACCGAGCCCGCCGTGGATCTGGAGGGCCTTGTCGGTGACGTTCGTCAGCATCGTCACGGCGTGCATCTTCGCCATCGACGACTGCATGGAGGCGTCCTCGGCGCCCTGCTCGAAGCGGCGCGCCGCGTGCAGCACGAGCTGCTTGGCCGCCTCGATGTCGGCGGCGTTCTCGGCGAGCATGAACTGGATCGCCTGGCGCTGCGTCAGCGCCTTGCCGAAGGTGACCCGGCCCCGGGCGTACTCGACCGCGAGCTGCTGGGCCCGCTCCGCGAGACCGACGCAGCTCATCGCGACCGAGATCCGCGAGGGCGTCAGGAAACCGCCGAGGAAGACGTCGAGCCCCTCGCCCTCCGCGCCGAGCCGGTGGTCGACGGGGACGGGCGTGCGGTCGAAGGTGAGCGAGGCGTGGTCCGTACCGGTGACGCCCATCGTGTTCGAGGTGTCCTCGACGCGCACGCCCGGCGCCTCGCGCGGCACGAGCAGCGCGACGGTGCCCTCGTGGCCCGTGCTGCCCTCGACCCGCGCGGCGAGCAGGTAGTAGTCGCAGCGCACGCCGAAGGTGATGAGGTGCTTCTCCCCCGAGAGGTAGTACGTGTCGCCCTCGCGCACCACGGACGTCGTGATGTCCGCGCCCGTGCCGTTGCCCGGCTCGGTGAGCGTGAAGGCGATCTTGATCTCGCCGGTGATCGAGGGGATGACGAAGCGCTTGCGCTGCTCCTCGGTGGCGTGCCCGTCCATCGCCCGCCAGATGCCGTTGACGACGTGCACGATCATGCGGACCGAGCCGTGCGAGCGGGAGAAGACCTCCATCAGCTCCATCCAGCGCGAGAACGGCAGCCCGTGCCCCCCGTACGCGACGGGCGCCGCCATCCGCAGGAAGCCCAGCTCGTTCAGCTCGGCCCACAGCGCCTCCGGGACCTCCCCGGTCTCCTCGATGCGCTCCGCCCAGCGCTCGCCGGGGCCCTCCACCCACTGTTCGACCTGGGTGCGGAGCCGCTCGAAGGACTGCTCGTCACTCATGTGCTGCCTCTTCATTCATCTCGTACGGTCCAGCTCTGCGTCGACGGGGGCACCGCGCGGCCCTCCCCGCCGTACCGGGCCCTCACGCCCGGAAGGGCCGGAGGGCGGCGCGCCGCCCTCCGGCCCCGGGGACTCAGTCCTCCTGCGGCCTCAGTTCCCTCGCTCTCTCGCGCAGTGCGAACTTCTGCACCTTGCCGATCGGGTTGCGCGGCAGCACGTCGAGCGGTTCGAGCCGTTCGGGCCAGTACTGCTTCGCCACCTGGTGCTCGTCCAGGTACGCGCGCATCCCGCCGAAGCCGAGCCGCTCGCCCTCCTTGAACACCACGAAGGCGCACGCGCGTTCACCGAGCCGCGCGTCGGGCATCGCGACGACGGCGACGTCCTCGACGGCCGGGTGCGCGAAGAGCAGCTGCTCGATCTCGGCGACAGGGATCTTCTCGCCGCCCCGGTTGATGACGTCCTTGACGCGCCCGGTGATCCGCAGATAACCGGAGGCGTCGAGCGTCGCGAGGTCGCCCGTGCGGTACCAGCCGTCCTGTGTGAACACCTCGGCGGTCAGGTCGGGCCGGTCCAGGTAGCCGTCGAACACGGTGGGGGAGCGCAGCTCGAAGTTGCCCTCGACCCCGGCCGGGAGCACGTGCCCCTGGTCGTCCGTGATCCGCAGCTCGATCCCGTCCAGCGGCCGCCCGTCCGAGCCCCAGCGCTGCGCCGGCTCGTCCCCGGGCGCCGAGAGCGCGCCGAGGCACGTCTCGGTCGTCCCGAAGGCCCCGCACACGTCCGCGCCGAGCACTCGCCCGGCCCGCTCGGCGAGCCCGCGCGGCACCTGCGCCCCGGTCGCGACGAAGATCCGCAGCTTGCGCGGCATGTCCCCGCCGTCCTCCACCGCCTTCACGAGGTCGGTCAGGAAGGGCGTGGCGGCCTGCACGAAGCTCGCGCCGTGCGTGTTGAGCGAGGCGAGCGCGCGCTTCGCGTCCCACTCGGCCTGCGTGATCTGCGGGACACCGAGGACGAGCGCCAGCGTCATCCCGTACAGGAACCCCGTCTGGTGCGCGAGCGGCGAGGGCACCCAGATCGCGTCCCCGGCGTGCAGCCCGAGGTGCCTGATCTCCATCGAGACCGCGCGCACGAGGTTCTGCGAGGGCTGCGTGACGCCCTTCGGCTCCCCGGTGGTGCCCGAGGTGAACAGGAGCTGCGCGGTCGCCTCGGGTGAGGGGACGTACGCGTCGAGCGCGGCCCGGTCCACCTCGGTGCCCGCGAGCGCCTTCTCCCAGTCGCGCACCGCGACGCCCGAGCCGTCCGCCTCGGGCAGCGCCGCGCTCCCGCCGTCCTCGGCGAGCACGAGGAGCTGTGACAGCTCGCCGCGCTCCTCCCCGTCGAGCCCGAGCACCTCCTCGGCCGGCTTCCGGTTGCGGTACCGGTCGGCGACGACGAGCACCTTCGCCCGGGAGCGGCGCAGCACGAAGCCGAGTTCCCGCTCCCGGAAGAACGGGATGACCGGGCAGCAGACCGCGCCGATCCGCAGCGCGGCGAGCGAGAGCACGACGAACTCGACGCGGTTCGGCAGCTGGTACGCCACGTTGTCCCCGGCCCGCACCCCGAGTCCGAGCAGCAGCGAGGCCGCCCGCTCGACCCGCTCGTGCAGCTCACGCCATGTCACGGTCTCGTCCGTGTCGGCCCGTACGTCGACCACCGCGACGTCGTGCGGACGGCTCGCGGCCCGCCGCCGCAGCCACTCCGGGAGCGTCACGCGCGCCGCGAGCTCCGGCTTCGTGACCTCCTTCTCCAGGCGGCGCTGCCGCGGTCGTCCCGAGGGAGCGGGCCCGTCCTCGACGCTCATCGGGACGCCGAGCGTGTTCATCGCGTCGAGGAAGGTCGGGTACGAGATCCGGTACGCGTTCGGGTACGTCAGCGTCGAGTGGCCGCGCGCCCGCGAGGACGCCACGGCGAGCGACATCAGCACCCGGTGGTCGTTGAACGAGGAGAGCTTCGCGCCCACGAGCCCCTCGACGCCGCGCACCCGCAGCGCGTCCCCGTCCAGCTCCAAATCCCCGCCCATCGCGTTGAGCTGGAGCATCGCCGCGGCGCGGTCGGACTCCTTGAGCCGGGTGTGCGCGATGTTGTGGAAGACGGACTCGCCGTAGGCGAAGGAACCGAGCGTGGAGAGGATCGGCAGCATGTCGGGCACGTCCCGGCAGTCCACCTCGACCCCCTTGAGCATCGGCGCCTCCTGCCGGATGCGCACCCCGCCGGCCGCCTCGTCCAGCTCCATCGGGACCCCCATCGCCCGGGCGATGTCGAGGAAATGGAACTCGGGGTGGTCGGCGGGACCGCCCTCCAGGCGGTTCATGCCCTTGAGCAGGACGTCCGAGGGGTGCAGCGCGGCGGCGGCGATCCCGAAGGCGGCGGAGCCGATGTCGGGCGGCAGCGTCAGCTCCGTCGCGACGGCCGATTGCCCCGGCTCGACGTCGAAGCGCCGCCAGTCCTCGGAGACCGTGACCCGCAGGCCGAACTGCCGCATCATCGCGACGGTCAGCTCCAGGTACGAGCGCTCGTTCAGCTCGCCCTCGACCTCGATCGTCGTGTGCCCGGTCGCGAAGGGCGCGAGCAGGATGAGCCCGGAGATCCACTGCGACAGCGTCCCGGCGATGCGGACGTGCCCGCCGCTCGGGCGCCGCGCGGTGACCCGCACGGGCGGGCAGTCGTCGGCCGACTCGACCCCGGCGCCCATCTGCCGCAGCGCGGCGAGCAGGGGACCCACGGGACGGCGGCGGAAGTACTTCTGCCCGGTCACCGTCACATCGCGGTCCGAGAGCGAGGCCAGGCCGATCATGAAGTAGAGGGTGGTGCCGGAGGAACCGGCGGAAACAGCGGCGCGGCGCGGGCGGTAGTGCCCGCCGAGACCGTGCACCACAAAGGTGTCGCCCTCGGTGGTGATCTTGACCCCCAGGCCGCGCAGGAGCTGCACGGTGTACTGGACGTGCCGGGCGTCGGAGAGCCCGTGCACGCGGCTGACGCCCTCGGCCAGCGAGGCGAGGATCAGCGCGCGGTGCGCGTGGTACTTGGAGTTGGGGACGAGGACTTCACCGGTGAGCTGGTGCTGAATCCCTTTGACAAGAAGGTGCATGGGGTCGTGCTTCTCCCTGGCCATGGGCGGGCACACCGAACCGCGCACGCACACGCGCCTCCCCGCCGGCCGCACACACGACCGGTGGCCGGGCAGCACGAACAGGGCCGCGGGGCATCCGTGGCTCGGTGATGGAGCCGTCTCGGGGACGGCAGTGGTTACGTTATGGAAGCGAGGCCCTACAGGCGTGCGACGTCGCCGTAGACAGCGGCGCATGGCCCGTTCGGGGGACGGGTGCCGTCTGGGTCGACGACGACTCTTGGACACGCGCGGACGGCGACATCCGGCAACGCCTGGAGAAACAGATCGGACGGCTGTCATGGCACGGGGCCTGGGTGGGGCCCGTAAGTCGTGGCAGGAGCCGAGGTGCGCTCGCGCGGCCGGGCAGGGGCCGCGCACACATAAGCGTCCGGATGACCGGCCCACGCGAAACAACGCGTTGCTCAGTCACACAATCTTTATATCAATGCGCGATGCATCTAGACAGCCCAGGTCCCGCTATGTGGCCGCAACCGTGCTGACCTGCTGTTTCTTCACGCCGAGGGGTTCGCGTAGTCGCCCATGTGAAGCCCGAGGTGCTCGTGTGGGCTTCTTCGTCGCGCAGAGAGGAGCGGCGTGGGGCGGGGTGGGCGCGCGTGCGTACGGGCATACGACTGAGGGCCCCGCTTTCGCGAGGCCCTCTTCTGTGTCCGAGGGGGGACTTGAACCCCCACGCCCGATAAAGGGCACTAGCACCTCAAGCTAGCGCGTCTGCCATTCCGCCACCCGGACAGGGTGTTCGCTCTCGGCGGTTCGGCCGGGGCGACGTGGAAAACAATAGCAAACATCCGGGGGTGTTCGATCACCCTGGCCCGCCCCCTGGTCCACCCCCGCGCCCGTGCGCGGTCCGCCCCCGGCCCCGTGTGAACGGTGTGTGTCCCGGGGGAGGGCGGTCTTGGGGGCGCGGTGGGGGGCGCGCGAGGATGGGGGGAGCGCGGCGCCGAGCAGGGCGCCGGCCGACCGACCGCCAAGGAGAGCAGCGTGAGCGAGCCGAGCACCGGAAGGGCGGCTTCGGGCCAGGACGAGGTCGTCGACCTCACCCGGGACCTGATCCGTATCGACACCAGCAACTACGGGGACCACTCGGGCCCCGGCGAGCGCGCGGCGGCCGAGTACGTCGCCGAGAAGCTGGCCGAGGTCGGCCTCGAACCGCGGATCTTCGAGTCCCACCCGGGCCGCGCCTCCGTCGTGGCCCGCGTCGAGGGCGAGGACCGCTCGCGCCCCGGTCTCCTCATCCACGGCCACACCGACGTCGTCCCCGCCAACGCCGCCGACTGGACCCACGACCCCTTCTCCGGCGAGGTCGCCGACGGCTGCGTGTGGGGACGCGGCGCCGTCGACATGAAGGACATGGACGCGATGACCCTCGCGGTCGTCCGCGACCGCCTCCGTACGGGCCGCAAGCCCCCGCGCGATGTCGTCCTCGCCTTCCTCGCCGACGAGGAGGCCGGTGGCACGTGGGGCGCCCGCCACCTCGTGGACCACCACGCGGACCTCTTCGAGGGCGTCACCGAGGCGATCGGCGAGGTCGGCGGCTTCTCCTTCACCGTCAACGAGAAGCTGCGGCTCTACCTCGTCGAGACGGCCCAGAAGGGCATGCACTGGATGAAGCTCACCGTGGCCGGGACCGCCGGGCACGGCTCGATGATCCACCGCGACAACGCGATCACGGAGCTGTCCGAGGCCGTCGGGCGCCTGGGACGGTACGAGTTCCCGATCCGCGTCACCAAGACGCTCCGCCACTTCCTCGACGAACTCGGCGACGCGCTCGGCACCGAACTCGACCCCGAGAACATGGACGAGACCCTCGCCAAGCTCGGCGGCATGGCCAAGCTCATCGGCGCCTCGCTCAAGAACACCGCCAACCCGACCCAGCTCGGCGCCGGCTACAAGGTCAACGTCATCCCCGGCGAGGCCACCGCGCACGTCGACGGCCGCTTCCTGCCCGGGTACGAGGAGGAGTTCCTCGCCGACCTCGACCGCATTCTCGGCCCCCGCGTGCGCCGCGAGGACGTGCACGCCGACAAGGCACTGGAGACCGGCTTCGACGGCGCGCTCGTGGACGCCATGCAGACCGCGCTCGGCGCCGAGGACCCCATCGCCAAGGCCGTCCCGTACATGCTCTCGGCCGGCACCGACGCGAAGTCCTTCGACGACCTCGGCATCCGCTGCTTCGGCTTCGCGCCCCTGCGGCTGCCCGCCGATCTCGACTTCGCCGGGATGTTCCACGGCGTCGACGAGCGCGTCCCCGTCGACGCGCTCCAGTTCGGCGTGCGCGTCCTGGACCGCTTCATCGACGCCTCCTGAGACGAGGCGAGTGAGGGCGCCCACTCTCGCGAGCGGCGCGCGCGCCGTGTCCGTACGCCCCCCCTGTCGCGTACGGAGGCGGCGCGCGTCCGCGCTGGTCGGCGCCGTTTTCCGGGGCTCGTCGCGACGGCCGCGCGGGTCCGGCCCGGTGCGACGCCCTGCTCGCCGCGACCGGCCGGTAATCGAGTGTCTGTACCAGTCCCACTGGTACGGGTGAATGCACTCATCCGGTCGTAGCTCGAATACTCCCTCCTCGTTACAGGTGTTGCGGTCCGTGGCTGGGACCGCGCTGTCCACCTAGGAGGAAAAATGATCAAGAAGATCGTCGCCACGGTCGCCGCGACCGGTGGCCTCGTGCTCGCCGGTGCGGGCCTGGCCTCGGCCGACGCGGGCGCCCAGGGTGCGGCCGTCGGTTCCCCCGGCGTGCTCTCGGGCAACGTCGTGCAGGTTCCCGTGCACATCCCGGTGAACGTCTGCGGCAACACGATCTCCGTGATCGGTCTGCTCAACCCGGCCTTCGGCAACACCTGCGTCAACGCCTGATCCAGGCAGGACGCCACCCCCGGCCGGGGGTGTCCTCGCGGCCCCGGAGCGCGCTCGCGCTCCGGGGCCGCGGCTCTCACCACACCGCGCACGCGCGAGGTGCCGTGCGCTTCGAAGCTGTGACTACGACAGGGAATTGCTATGCGACAGGTCACGCGCAAGGGCCTGATGACTGTGGCGGCCGCCTCCGGCGTACTCGCCGTCACCGGTGGCTACGCGGTCGCCGACTCCGGCGCCCAGGGCGCGGCCGTGGGGTCGCCCGGCGTCCTCTCGGGCAACCTCGTGCAGGCACCGGTCGACGTGCCGGTCAACGTGTGCGGCAACACGGTGGACGTCGTCGGTCTGCTCAACCCGGCCTTCGGCAACCACTGCCAGAACGGCTCGGGCCAGTCCCGTCCGGGCGGCTACGGCGACGAGGACGGCGGCGGCCACCAGAGCGGCGGCCACCACACCGGCGGCCACCAGAGCGGCGGCGGCCACACCGGCGGCGGTGCCCACGCGGGTGGTCACGCCACCGACTCGCCGGGCGTCGGCTCCGGCAACCAGGTGCAGGTCCCGGTGGACGTGCCGGTCAACGCGTGCGGCAACAGCATCTCGGTCGTCGGCCTCCTCAACCCGGTCTTCGGCAACGACTGCGCCAACGAGTCGACGCCGCAGCACCCGGGCCACCCCGAGCACCCGGGCCACCCGGAGCACCCCGGCAACCCGGGCACGCCCGAGAAGCCGGAGCCCCCGAAGACCCCGGAGACGCCGAAGCCCCCGGTCGAGCGCACCACGCCCCCGACCTCGCAGGTCTCGGTGAAGACCCCGGCGCACACCCAGCAGCTCGCCGAGACCGGCAGTGAGGTCCCCGCGGGCGCGCTCGGTGCCGCCGCGGCCGGGATGCTCCTCGCGGGCGCCGTGGTCTACCGCAAGGCCCGCGCGAACGCCTGAGCCGCGGCCGTGCGCGAGCGCGCGCCGACGCCCCCGCGCACGGCATGCCGAAGGGCCCCGCTCAGGGAGAGCGGGGCCCGACAACACGAGGAGAGCTGGTCGCCCGTCCGGGTGAGGAACGGGACGCGCGGCCGCGGCCGCCGCCCCCCGGTCTCACCACGTGGCCCGCGGCTGGCGGATGATCCTGCGCCGCAGCCGCACCCGGCGGCTGCCGTCGGGATGCAGCCTGAGGCGGTCCAACTCCCAGTGCCCGTACTCCGCGTGGTCGGTGAGCAGGCGGGTCGTGTCCTTGCGGCTGACGCCCCTGGGCACGTACACGTCGACAAATTCGTATTCCGGCATCGTATCTATTGTGCGTCCACCGGCCCGGTACGGATAGCGTCTGCACTATGTCTGATGTTGAGCAGCCCCCGGTTGCCGAGGTACGTGCCGCCGCCGAGGCGGTGAAGGCCGCGCTCGACCGTCACCTGGCCGCGGTCGAGAACCGCTCGGGCGAGGACGATCCCGCCGTCTACCAGGCTTTCAACGAGCTGGCCACCGCCGCGGAGACCTACGACGAACTGCTCTACGAGCGCTACGACGAGGTCACCCCCTTCGAGATCCCTGGGGCCGAGGACTCCTTGCCGCCCTACACCGGGCCCGAGGACCCCAGCGCCCTGAGTGTGCTGATCCGCAGGGACTACACCGTCGCCCGCCCCGACCTCCTGCTCGGCCAGGCCGAACGCGTCGCCGACCTGCACCCCGAGTCACCCGGCGCCGGGCTGCACGCGGCGCTCGGTGTTCTCTTCGGCGAGTACGAGCCGGACGAGATCGCCTCGCGACACCGGGAATTCGGCTTGGAGGAGGGCGACTCCACGTTGTGGGTCGCCGCCACCGACGACCCGCCCGAGCCCGGTGAGTGGCTCGACGCGCCCTTCGAGGGCGCCGACCCGCAGTCGGTCATCTGCCGCTTCGACGTCAGCGCGGTCTTCGACGACGACCCCGAGGACGACGTACGGCCCGCCCACCGCCCGGGCCTGCGCGGCCACGGCGGGGAGGCGGAGGACGAGATCGACGAGGACGAGGGCGAGGAGTTCTGAGAGGCCGCTGAGGGGGCGAGCGGAGCGCTCTCTCGCCCCTCAGCCCTCCGCAGGCCTGCTCAGCAGCGCCGTGAGGCGGGTGCGGCGCTCTGTGGCGGGGCGCGCGGCCACCGCCTGGGCGAGGGCCTCGCCGGTGCCCTGGACGACGGAGAGGTGCCGTTCGGCACGTCCCGCCGCCGTGTAGAACCACGCGCGGCTCAGGACAGGGACGGCGTCGCCGGGGACCACGACCACGACGGCCGCCCAGCGGTGCCCGACCGCCTGGTGCGCGGTGAGCGCCCAGGCGTGGCGCACCGCGCGCCCCGTGTCGGCGGGCGCGACGCGTACGGGGGCGCCCTCGCACTCCAGGCGCAGCCCCTCCTGGTCCGCGCCGACCACCCGTCCGAGCGCGGTGCGCCCGGGCGCGGGCGACCACACGATCCGGTCGCCCGGATCGAAGCCGCCGAATCGCCCCGGCCCCGGGTTGAGCCTTTCCTTCAGCGCCGCGTTGAGCACCCGCGTACCGGCCGCGCCGCCGTGCCCCGGGACGAGGACCTGCGTCTCCTCGGGGGCGACGCCGAGGGCGCGCGGTACGGAGTCGGTGACGAGCTGCACCGTGCGGTGCACGGCCTCGCCCGGGTCGCGGACCGGGACGACCACGACCTCGTGCCCGCCCGTGCGCGGCACCTCGAACTCCCCGACGCCGAGCCCCGAGACGAACTCGCCGACCGGGCCGGGATCGGGCGTGCGCGAGACGACGTGCGGTGCGAAGCGCGCGGCGAGCAGGTCCCCGAACACCCGCCCCGCGCCCGCCGAACCGAGCACGCCGGGGTCCCCGCTCAGCACGAGCCGCGCCCCGTCCGGGACCGACTCCGCGAGCAGGGCGGCCTCCTCGACGCCGAGCTGGGGGGCGTCGAGCACGACGAGCAGATCGAGGGCGAAGCGCCCCTCCTCGTCGCGCGCGGGCCCCTGCGTACCCGAGAGCAGCCCTGCGACGGTGAGCGCGGGCTCCTTCGCGCCGAGCAGCGCGGCGAGCGCGCGACGCCCCTCGGCCGTGTGCGTCGCGGCGAAGGCGGCGAGGCCCAGGCCGCGCGCGGCGGAGACGAGCGCGGCCGCCTCGGCACGGGCCGCCTCGCCCCCCGTGTGCAGGACGAGGGTGTGCGCGGCGGCGGCACGGATCAGCTCGGCCGCGCTGCCGCGGCCCGCCGCCTCGGCCGCGGGTCCCCAGCCGTCCTCGGTCCCCGCCTCGGCGGCGGCGATCCGGCCGAGCGCGTCCGCGAGGCTCTCCTCCGCGAGCGCGTACCGCTCCAGGCCGACGAGCACGGGGACCGGCGGCGCTTCCTCCTCCTCGCCCCCGGCGGGCGGGACACCGTCCTGGAAGAGCAGCGCGTCGCCCTCGGCGACGGCCTCCTGCACGGCCTCCTCGGCGTCGGGGACGCCGTGCTTGCCGAGCGCGGCGGCGAGTTCGGCCAGCTCGCGGACGGTGTGCCCGCGCAGCGCCGCGTCTTCGAGCAGCCGTACGGTCAGTGCCCGTCCCCGGCGTACGTCCCCGGGGCCCGCCCCGGCGCCGAGCAGGGCGCGCGCGAAGGCGTCGGCGTGCTCGGGCGTGACCCCCGTCAGCCGCAGCAACTGCCACGGATCGGACTCCAGCTCACCCGCGGCGCCGTCGCCGAGCGCGCGCACGGCGGCCGGGGCAAGCGCCTCGGGCGCGCCCCCGCGCGTGAGCAGCGCGGCGACGGCGGAGAGCGCGGCGGGGTCCGGCGCGGTGGACGGCACGGGCGCGGGTTCGGCCGGGCGGGGCGGCGGGGGAGCGGTGCGGCGCGGGGCGACGGGGGAGGCGGGGGCGTCGAAGGTCGCGGCCGGGCGCTCGCCCTGCTCGACCGCGCGGACGGCGGCGAGCAGTTCGGCGGCCTTCCCCGTGAGCTTCGTCCCCGCGTCGACGGGCTCCTCGCGGGCGGCCTTGCGCGCCGCGATCCGCGCCCGCTCGACCCGCTGGGCGGCGAGTTCGGCCTCGGCCTCGGAGAGCTGCGCGCCGGTCTTCTCGCCGGCGTCCCCGTCTTCGGCGGCGGAGGCCCCGGTCCCGTCCTCGGCGGCGGGGCTCCCGGTCCCGTCCGTGCCGGTCTCCTCGCCCGTGCCGGTCTCCTCCTCCTCGGTACGGGGCGCGACCGCGTCGGCCGCCTCCTCCGTACCGGTGTTCTCGGCTGCCGGCTCCGTGCTCACAGCGTGCTCCAGTCCTGATCGGGATAGCGGTGCACGGGCGCGGACACGTCGTCCAGGGCCCGGCAGATCTCGTCAGGAAGACTAAGGCCCTCCACCGACAGCGCCTCGCTCAGCTGCTGAGCGGTGCGCGCGCCGACGATCGGGGCGACGACTCCGGGGCGGTCGCGCACCCAGGCGAGCGCGACGTGCAGCGGCGTCGCCGCGAGCCCCTCGGCGGCCGTCGCGACCGCCTCGACGACCGCCGAGGCCGTCCCGTCGAGGTACGGGGCGATGAAACCGGCCATCGCCTCGCCCGCCCCGCGCGAGCCCGCCGGACTCGCGCCCTCGCGGTACTTGCCGGTGAGCACCCCGCGCCCGAGCGGTGAGGAGGGCAGCAGCCCCACGCCCAGGTCGCGCGCGGCGGGCAGCACCTCGCGCTCCACGCCGCGCTGGAGCAGCGAGTACTCCATCTGCGTACTCGCGAGCCTGGTCCGCGTGCCGCCGCCCGCGAGCTGCCAGGTCGCGGCCTTGGCGAGCTGCCAGCCGCTGAAGTTGGAGACGCCCGCGTACCGGGCGCGGCCCGTGCTCACCGCGAGGTCGAGCGCCTGGAGGGTCTCCTCCAGCGGCGTCACGGGGTCGAAGGCGTGCACCTGCCACAGGTCCACGTAGTCCGTCCCGAGGCGCCTGAGCGAGGCGTCGAGCGCGGCGAGCAGGTGGCCGCGCGAGGCGTTGAAGCGCCGGTCGGGGTCGGGGACGCTGCCCGCCTTCGTCGCGATGACGAGGTCGCGGCGCGGGACGAGGGACTCGACGAGCTGCCCGAGCAGGTACTCGGCCTCGCCGTCCGCGTAGACATCCGCGGTGTCGACGAGCGTGCCGCCCGCCTCCCAGAAGACCTTGAGCGAGGCGGCCGCCTCGTGCTCGTCGGTGTCCCGGCCCCAGCCGAGGGTGCCGAGCCCTATCCGGGACACACGCAGGCCGGTCCGGCCGAGATGCCTCTGCTCCATGGACGCTGAGATTACGCGTCGGACATCCGTTTGTGGGGTGGTGCGTGTGCCCGCGTTCCGCCGTGGCGCGGACCGGCGGGACGAAGCTCACCTGCTCGCCCGTGCCGCCTCCCTGTCGCCCCGTGGCAGGGGGCAGTAGAGTCCCCCGCGGTAAACGTTACTGATCAGTAAGGGGTGTGGCGCATGCGGCTCGGAATCAACCTCGGCTACTGGGGCGCGGGCATGGACGCGGACAATCTCGCCGTCGCGCAGGAGGCCGACCGGCTGGGATACGCGGTCTGCTGGGCCGCCGAGGCGTACGGCTCGGACGCGCCCACCGTCCTCGCCTACGTCGCGGCCAAGACCGAGCGCATCGACATCGGCTCGGCGATCCTCCAGATCCCGGCCCGGCAGCCCGCGATGACCGCGATGACCGCGGCGACCCTCGACTCGCTCTCCGGCGGCCGCTTCCGGCTCGGCCTCGGCGTCTCGGGCCCGCAGGTCTCCGAGGGCTGGTACGGGGTCAAGTTCGACAAGCCGCTCGCGCGCACCCGCGAGTACGTGGAGATCGTGCGCCGCGCGATGAGCCGCGAGCGCCTCAGCTTCGAGGGCGAGCACTGGACCCTCCCGCTCCCCGGCGGCCCCGGCAAGCCGCTCAAGCTCACCGTGCACCCCGAGCGCCCGCACATCCCGCTCTACATCGCCGCGATCGGCCCGAAGAACCTGGAGCAGACCGGCGAGATCGCCGACGGCGCGCTCCTCATCTTCCCGGCCGCCGCGCACCTGGAGGAGACGGCGATCAAGCCGATCCGCGCCGGCCGCGAGAAGGCGGGCAAGACGATGGAGGGCTTCGACGTCGTGCCCACCGTGCCCCTCGCGCTCGGCGACGACATCGAGGCGCTGGCCGACACCTTCCGCCCGTACACCGCGCTCTACGTCGGCGGCATGGGCAGCCGCAAGCAGAACTTCTACAACCGCCTCGCCCAGCGCATGGGGTACGAGAAGGAGGCGGCCGAGATCCAGGACAAGTACCTCGCGGGCGACAAGGACGGCGCCGCGGCCGCCGTCCCGCACAGCCTCATCGACTCCACGACCCTGCTCGGCCCCGTCGACCGCATCGCCGACGGCATGCGCGCCTACGCGGCGGCCGGGGTCACGACCCTCACCCTCGCCCCCGCCGGCTTCACGCGCGAGGAGCGCGTCGCCGCGCTGCGCGCGGGCGCCGAGGCGCTGGAGCGGGCCGGGGTGGCCTGAGCGGAGGCGGTACGGGACCCGGGCCGGCCCGCCCGGACCCCGGCGAGGGGGCGCGCGTTCACCGCGAGCGCGCGCCCTCGCCGTACCTCACCCGAACGGTCCTCCCCTCTCCGGCGCCCGCTTGCCGGACCCCGGGGCCGCGCCTTGACTCGTCGGGCGGGCACGTGCGCGCCCCGATGTGGAGGTACGGAGATGCTTTCGGCCAGGAGTCTCTTCCAGGAGATCATCGACAACGACGAGACCTACAGGCTCTTCTGCTCGGTGGCCGCCAGTGGCGAGGCCCAGGGCGGCTGGGAGAACGGGCGGATCGCCGCCCTGCTCCCCGCGAGCATGGTGCGTCTGGCTCCCAAGGTCGCCCGGCACGGCGCCGACGAGGACAAGCACGGGCGCATCTTCCACGGCCTCATGCGCCGCCGCGGGGTCGAGCCCGTCGACGTCCCGCCGGAGACCGACTACACGATGCTCCTCGAACGCGCGGGCATCGGCCTCCCGCACGCCAAGCTCGACGCCGACGAGCCGCTGAGCGAGGAGGAGGTCATCACGTACCTCGCGCACAGCCGCGTCACCGAGCAGCGGGCCTCGGACCAGATGGACATGCTGCGCCGCTACTTCGCCACGCACCCCGAGGTCGGCAACGCGGTACGGATCATCTCGGCCGACGAGGACAACCACCTCGCCTACTGCCACGAGGAGCTGCTGCGCCTCGCGGGCGAGGGCCACGGCCGCGTCATCCAGCGCGTCCTGCACGAGTGCGCGCGCGCCGAGAACCTCATCTACCGCGACGTGAGCCTCGCCGTCATGGAGCACATCGGCCGCATCCTCGGCTGGTCCCGCCCCAAGGCCGCCGTCCTCGCCACCGCCATCCACGCCGCCTACGCCTGGGAGCGCGCGGTCGGCTGGCGCCGCATGGTGACCCTCACGATGCCGCACCGCCGCGACGCCCTCGGCGGCCCGGCGACCCCGGAGCCCGAGTTCGCCTGAGGCACCCGCCACCGCCCGCCCGGCCCCCGGGGCTGGCGGGCGGCACGCGCGGTTCAGAGCCAGCCGCGCCGCTTGAACTGCTGGTACAGCAGGACTTCCAGGACGATCATCAGGGCGATGACCGCCGGGTACGACCACACCCAGTGGAGCTCCGGCATGTGGTCGAAGTTCATCCCGTAGATGCCCGCGATCATCGTCGGTACGGCCGCCATCGCCGCCCATGCCGAGATCTTGCGCATGTCGTCGTTCTGGCGCACGCCCATCTGCGCGAGGTGCGCCGAGAGGATGTCGGACACGAGGCGGTCCAGGCCCTCGACGGACTCGTTGACGCGGGTGAGGTGGTCGCTCACGTCGCGGAAGAAGGGCCGTACCGCGTCGTCCACGAAGGGCACGGCCGCGGCGAAGGGGCCGTTGCCCGCGAGCCGCAGCATCGGCATCGCGAGCGGGCCGGTGGCGCGGCGGAACTCCAGGATCTGGCGCTTGAAGTTGTAGATGCGCGAGGCGGTGCTCGCCCCCGTGCCGGAGGTGGAGCCGTCGGGCGAGAAGACGGCGGTCTCCAGCTCCTCCAGGTCGTTCTGGAGCTCGTCGGCGACCACCAGGTAGTGGTCCACCACCTCGTCCGCGATCGAGTAGAGGACCGAGGTCGGCCCGTGCCGCAGCATCTCGGGCTTCTCCTCCAGTCGCTTGCGCAGCTCCGCTATCGGCGTCCCGTCGCCGTGCCGCACGGTGACGACGAAGGAGTCGCCGAGGAAGAGCATCAGCTCTCCCGAGGAGACCGTGTCGCTGTCGGGCTCGTAGTGCACGGGCTTGAGGACGACGAAGAGCGAGTCGTCGTAGACCTCCAGCTTCGGGCGCTGGTGCGCCTTGAGCGCGTCCTCGACGGCGAGCGGGTGCAGCTTGAACTCGTCCGTGACGTGCGTGAACTCCTCCTCGCTCGGCTCGTGCAGGCCGATCCACACGAAGGCGTCGCCGGCGGCACGGGCGGCGTCGAGAGCGTCGGAGAAGTCGCTGGGGCCATCGGTGCGATGGCCGTTCCGGTAGATGCCGCAGTCCACGATCACGGAACCCATAGTGCCCTGCCCTCCGGGGGGTATACGTGGCTGGTGGGCCTGCTTGCGAGGAGGTTCGCCGCTCTGCCGGGCCGGGCCGCCTCGGGGCTCCGCCCCGGACCCCGCTCCTCAATCGCCGGAGGGGCTGGAATGTGGTGCGGGCCGGGGAACGCCGGAGGGGCTGGAATGTGGTGCGGGCCGGGGAACGCCGGAGGGGCTGGAATGTGGTGCGGGCCGGATTTTCGCTCCGCGTAAGGTGGAGCGCATGACCACCCTCATCCTCGTGCGCCACGGACGGTCGACCGCCAATACCGAAGGGGTGCTGGCCGGGTGGATGCCCGGGGTGGCCCTGGACGAGCGGGGGCGGGAGCAGGCCGCGGCGCTGCCGGGGCGGCTGGAGGGGCTGCCGCTCGTGGCCGCCGTGGCGAGTCCGCTCCAGCGGTGCGAGGAGACGCTCGCGCCGCTGCTCAGCGCGCGGCCCGGGCTGCCGCTGCACAGCGAGGAGCGGATCGGGGAGTGCCACTACGGGGACTGGACGGGCCGCAAGCTCAAGGAGCTGAGCGGCGAACCGCTCATGGACGTGGTCCAGAACCACCCCTCCGCCGCCGCCTTCCCCGGCGGCGAGTCCATGCGCGCGATGGCCGCCCGCTCCGCCGAGGCGGTACGGGAGTGGAACGAGCGCCTCACCGAGGAGCACGGCGAGCAGGCGATGTACGTCATGTGCTCGCACGGCGACATCATCAAGTCCCTCGTCGCCGACGCCCTCGGCCTCCACCTCGACCAGTTCCAGCGCATTCACGTCGATCCCTGCTCCGTGACCGTCATCCACTACACGCGGTTGCGGCCCTTCCTCGTCCGGCTCGGCGACACGGGTGACCTCGCGGGACTCAGGCCCCGTGCCGAGGGCGGCGAGCAGGGGCAGGCCACGGTCGGCGGCGGCGCGGGAGCGGCCTGATCGTCACCGGCAGTAGGCTGTCCGGTACCCGTGGCCCCGTGGGCCCCGCTCCCCCCGACTTCTGATCCCAAGGAGAGTCAAGGACGTGTCCCGTCAGGTGTTCCTCTACGACCCGCCGGAGCGCTTCGTGGCCGGTACGGTCGGGCTCCCCGGGCGCCGTACCTTCTTCCTCCAGGCTTCGGCCGGTGGCCGGGTCACCAGCGTCGCCCTGGAGAAGACCCAGGTGGCGGCGCTCGCCGAGCGCATGGACGAGCTGCTGGACGAAGTGGTGCGGCGCAGCGGCGGCAACGCCGCGGTCCCGGCCGTCGCGCCCGCCGAGGTCGCCGACTCGGGGCCGCTCGACACCCCCGTCGAGGAGGAGTTCAGGGTCGGCACGATGGCGCTCGCCTGGGACGGCGACGCCGAGCGCATGATCGTCGAGGCCCAGGCCCTCGTCGAACTCGACGCCGAGTCCGAGGACGAACTCGCCGCCGCCGAGGAGCAACTCCTCCAGGACGACGAGAACGGCCCGCCCATGCTGCGGGTCAGGCTCAGCGGCTCCCAGGCCCGTGCCTTCGCCAAGCGCGCGCTCGACGTCGTCAACGCGGGCCGGCCGCTGTGCCCGCTGTGCAACCTCCCGCTCGACCTCGAAGGACACGTGTGCCCGCGACAGAACGGATACCGCAGGTCGGCGTGAGCGAGCCCACCGAAGCCCTCGATCCGGCTCTCGTCCGTGACATCCTCACGCGTGGCGAGCTGACGGTACGCGGGCAGATCACCCAGGCGTCCAACGCCGTCCTGCTCTGCGACGCCGTACTCGACGGGCGGAGCCTCGCCTGCGTGCACAAGCCCGTCGCGGGGGAGCGGCCCCTGTGGGATTTCCCCGACGGCAACCTCGCCCGCCGGGAGGTCGCCGCGCACGAGGTGTGCCGGGCGATGGGCTGGGACTTCGTCCCGCTCACCGTGCTCCGCGAGGGGCCCTGGGGCGAGGCGATGACCCAGCTGTGGATCGAGACGTCGGCGGACGGCGGCGGGCTCCTGGCCCTCCAGGACGGCGAGGAGCCCGAGGAGGGCTGGAAGGCGATCGGGCTCGCCGAGGTCGAGGAGGACCGCACCGCCCTGCTCGTCCACCGCGACGACCCCCGCCTGCGTCTCCTCTCCGTCCTGGACGCCGTCATCAACAACGCCGACCGCAAGGGCGGCCACCTGCTCCCCACCCCCGAGGGCCGCCTCCACGCCATCGACCACGGCGTCACCTTCCACACGGACAACAAGCTCCGCACGCTGCTGTGGGGCTGGGCGGGCGACCCGCTGCCGACCGAGGCCGTCGACGCCCTGGCGCTGCTGTCGGAGGCCCTGGACGGCCCCCTGACACCCACCCTGACCCCCCTCCTCACGGAGCCGGAGATCACCGCCCTGCGCACCCGGGTGGCGACCCTGCGCGAAACGGGAGTCCACCCGGAACCGAGCGACGAGTGGCCGACGATCCCGTGGCCACCGGTGTAAGAAAGTTCAGCCCGTCCGGCGGCGAACCAATACCCAGCCCGTCCGGCGTTTGAGGACCCGCCGGAGGCGAGAAACCCGCGCACAGGGCGAACCCGACCACCGGGCCCGCCCCAGGCCGGTTAACCTCGACTTATGCATTCCTGGCCCGCTTCCGAGGTCCCCGCTCTGCCCGGCAAGGGCCGCGACCTCCGAATACACGACACCGCCACCAACGGTCCCGTGACGCTCACCCCCGGCGAGGTGGCCCGTATCTACGTCTGCGGGATCACCCCGTACGACGCGACACACATGGGACACGCGGCCACCTACAACGCCTTCGACCTCGTCCAGCGGGTCTGGCTCGACTCCGGGCGCCAGGTGCACTACGTGCAGAACGTCACCGACGTCGACGACCCGCTCCTCGAGCGGGCCGTGCGCGACGGCGAGGACTGGACCGGGCTCGCCGAGCGTGAGACGGCCCTGTTCCGCGAGGACATGATCGCGCTGCGGATGCTCCCCCCGCGTCACTACATCGGCGCCGTCGAGGCGATCCCCGGGATCGTCCCCCTCGTCGAACGGCTGTGCGCGATGGGCGCCGCCTACGAGCTGGAGGGCGACATCTACTTCTCGGTCGCCTCCGACCGCCACTTCGGCGAGGTCTCGAACCTCGACGCCGAGGCGATGCGGCTGCTCTCCGCCGAGCGCGGCGGCGACCCGGAGCGTCCCGGCAAGAAGAACCCGCTCGACCCGATGCTGTGGATGGCCGCCCGAGAGGGCGAGCCGAGCTGGGACGGCGGCAGCCTCGGCGACGGCCGCCCCGGCTGGCACATCGAGTGCGTCGCCATCGCGCTCGACCACCTCGGCATGGGCTTCGACGTGCAGGGCGGCGGCTCCGACCTCGCCTTCCCGCACCACGAGATGGGCGCCTCGCACGCCCAGGTCCTCACCGGCGAGCACCCCTTCGCGCGCTCCTACGTGCACGCGGGGATGGTCGGTCTCGACGGCGAGAAGATGTCGAAGTCGAAGGGCAACCTGGTCTTCGTCTCGCAGCTTCGCAAGGACGGCGTCGACCCGGCGGCGATCCGCCTCGCCCTGCTCGCGCACCACTACCGCGCGGACTGGGAGTGGACCGCCGAGGGCCTCCAGGAGGCCGTGGACCGGCTCGCCCGCTGGCGCGCCGCCGTCTCGCGGCCCGACGGCCCCTCGGCGGAGGCGCTCGTCGAAGAGGTACGGGACGCGCTCGCCGACGACCTCGACTCGCCCCGCGCCCTGCTCGCCTTCGACCGCTGGGCCGCTCGCCAGCAGGAGACCGGCGGCGAGGACACGGGCGCGCCGGGCCTCGTCTCGCGCACGGCCGACGCCCTCCTCGGCGTCGCGCTGTGACCCGTACGGCGCCCCGCGCGGCCTAGGCGCGGATACGGAGGAGGGGCGAGCTGCCGACCGGCACCTCGCCCCTCCTCCGTATGCGCAACCCCGGCCAGGACGCCAGGACGCCGAGCTCAGTCCTTGCCCGGCCCGTCCTCGTCCGGGCGCTTCTTCTCCTTGGCGGAGGACTCCGGCGCGTCCGTCTCCGGCGCCTCCGCCTCGGGGGCGTCCGCCTCCTGGGAGTCCGCCTCCCGGGCGTCCGTCTCCGGCGCCTCCGGCTTCTCGTCCGTCGGCCTCGGCTCCTTCGGCTCCTCCGCCCGCGTGGGCCGCGTGGACCGCGCTCGGTCCCCGCCGGGGCCCGTCTCGCGCCCGAATCCGCCCGGCGCTCCACCCGGCCCTCCGCCCGGTTCCCTGCGCCGCAGGTACCGCTCGAACTCGCGGGCGATCGCCTCGCCGCTCGCCTCCGGAAGCTCCGCGGTGTCCCGCGCCTCCTCCAGCGACTGCACGTACTCGGCGACCTCGCTGTCCTCGGCCGCGAGCTGATCGACCCCGAGCTGCCAGGCGCGCGCGTCCTCGACCAGCTCGCCGAGCGGGATGCGCAGGTCGAGCAGGTCCTCCAGGCGGTTGAGGAGGGCGAGCGTCGCCTTCGGATTCGGCGGCTGCGAGACGTAGTGCGGTACGGCGGCCCACAGGCTCACCGCCGGGACCCCGGCGTGGGTGCACGCCTCCTGGAGGATGCCGACGATGCCCGTGGGGCCCTCGTACTTCGACTCCTCCAGGTCCATGGTGCGCGCGAGATCGGGATCGGAGGTGACCCCGCTCACCGGGACCGGGCGGGTGTGCGGGGTGTCGCCCAGGAGGGCGCCGAGCACCACGACCATCTCGACGCCCAGCTCGTGCGCGAAGCCGAGCAGTTCGTTGCAGAACGAGCGCCAGCGCATCGAGGGCTCGATACCGCGCACGAGCACGAGGTCGCGCGGGCGTTCACCGGTGATCCGGACCACGGAGAGTCTGGTGGTGGGCCAGGTGATCTTCCGCGTGCCGTCCTCCATGAAGACGGTGGGCCGGTTGACCTGGAAGTCGTAGTAGTCCTCGGCGTCCAGCGCCGCGAAGACCTCGCCCTTCCACTCCTGCTCCAAGTGCGCGACCGCGCTGGAGGCGGCGTCGCCGGCGTCGTTCCAGCCCTCGAACGCGGCCACCATGATGGGGTCGATCAGCTCGGGGACCCCTTCGAGCTCGATCACCCACCGCCTCCTTCGGACGTGTTCCCAGACATACGCCCCACCTTACGGCGTGGGCGGGAGACCACCGCGGTCCCCTGCGGGGAGAACGCCGGATCACTGCCCCGCACGCCCCGGCTTACTCCTCCCCGCTCTCCCCGCCCTCCTCCCACAGCGTCGTCGGCGCCTCGCGGCGCACGACAGGGAGCACCTCCTCGGCGAAGCGCCGCAACAGCTCCAGCTGCTCGCCGCGTTCGAGCCCGAAACCGTCGACGCTGATCGACTGGAGGTCGTGGCGGTACGAGGCGTGGAAGCCGAGGAGCTTGTCGATGACCTGCTGCGGCGAGCCGATGAGCTGCGGCCCTTCGGCGATCGCCTCCTCGATCGTCGCGAAGGGGGTGTTGTAGCCGGCCTTGCCCGCGAGGTGGGGTTTGAAGTTGCGCCGTACGGAGGCCTCGTACAGCTCGCGGTAGCGGCTGATCGCCTTCTCGGCCGTGTCCGCGAGGAGCAGACCGCCGGAACCGGCGGCGACGCGGGCCTTCGCGGGGTCGTGCCCGTGGGCGGCGAACCGCTCGCGGTAGTGAGCGACGAGACGTACGTACGCCTCGCGCGGCTGGATGGCGTTGGCGGTGAAGAGGGGGTCGCCGTGGCGCGCGGCGAGTTCGGTGGAGTGGAGGCTCGTCGCCGAGCCGTGCCAGACGGTGGGCGGGCCCGCGTACGGGCGCGGCACCGTCGTGACGTCCTTGAGCGGCGGCCTGAACTCGCCCTCCCAGTCGACGCCCTCCTCCCGCCACAGCCGGCGCAGCAGCGCGTACTTCTCCGCCTGGAGGTCCCACTGCCGTTCCTCGTCGAGGCCGTAGAGCGAGAAGTGCCCGGCCTCCGCGCCCTTGCCGATGACGAGTTCGAGGCGGCCGGCGGCGAGCTGGTCGAGCGTCGCGTAGTCCTCGGCGACCCGCACCGGGTCGAGGATCGCGAGCACCGTCACCCCGGTGAGCAGCTTGATCCGCTCCGTACGGGCGGCTATCGCGCCGAGCACGACGGTGGGCGAGGAGGAGAGGAAGGGACCGGCGTGCCGCTCGCCGACCGCGAAGGCGTCGAAGCCGAGCGCCTCGGCCGCCTCGGCGAGCGCGAGAACGTCCCGGAACCGCTCGGCCGCCGGTCGCGAGGCGGAGGTGAGGGGATGGGGTGCGTGCTGGATGAGGCTGAGCACCTGAAACTTCATGACGACCACTGTGCGCGGCGAGTGTTGCGGCACTGTGGCGGCGGTGCGAAGGCGGGGCGTGCGGGGGAGTGGTGCGGGAGCGGGAAGGGCGGGCAGTGGTGCGGGTACGGGGGCGGGGCGGCCGCTCGTTCGCGTACCGCCCCGCCCCGCCCCGCCCGCGCCCGTGAGACGCCAGACGCCCGTATGAGACACCCGTATGAGACGCCCGTACGAAACACCCGTATGAGACGCCCGTACGAAACGCCCGTACAGGCCCCCCGCGGCCTCTCAGCTCTGGCGCTCCGCCAGGACCTTGGCGACCCGCTCGCGCAGCGCGTCGTCCGTGAGGCCGCGGATGGTCAGCGTCGTGCGGCGCCGCAGCACGTCGTCGGGGGTCTCGGCCCACTCGTGGTCGCGGGCCCATACGACCTGCGCCCAGATCTCCGGCGCCTCCGGGTGGATGCGCTCGCCCAGCTCGGGGTGCTCGTTGGCGAGGCGCGCGATGTCGAAGGCGAGGGAGCCGTAGTGCGTCGCGAGGTGCTGCGCGGTGTCGGCGGCCATCTCGGTGCCCGCGCCCTGGTGGTCGACGAGCAGCCGGTGCTTGACGGCGAGCGGGTTGGCGACGCCGGGCAGCGGCATCTTGGAGGGCAGCTCGGAGATGGGCTCCATGTCGTCGCCGAGTGGGTGCCCGGGGAGCGAGGCGAGCTTGTTCATGACCGTGCGGCCGATGTGCCGGAACGTGGTCCACTTGCCGCCCGCGACGGAGAGCATCCCGCCCCTGCCCTCGGTCACGACCGTCTCGCGCTTCGCCTTCGAGGTGTCGCCCGGACCGCCGGGGAGCACGCGCAGGCCCGCGAAGGAGTACGTGATGAGCGAGCGGTCCAGCTGCTGGTCGCGCACCGAGAAGGCGGCCTCGTCGAGGATCTGCGTGATGTCCTTGTCGTTGACCGCGACATCGGCCGGGTCGCCCTCGTACTCCTCGTCGGTCGTACCGAGCAGGAGCATGTCCTCCCAGGGGAGGGCGAAGGTGATGCGGTACTTGTCGATCGGCGTCGCGAGCGCGGCGTTCCACGGCGAGGTGCGCTTGAGGACGAGGTGCGCGCCCTTGGAGAGCCGGACGGACGGGGCCGCGTTCGGGTCCTCCATCCGGCGCAGGTGGTCCACCCACGGGCCGGTCGCGTTGAGGACGAGCCGCGCGTTGACACCGAACTCGGTGCCGTCCGTGCCGTCCTTCAGCTCGGCGCCCGTGACGCGCCCGTTGGTGAAGCGCAGCCCGGTGACGGCCGCGTGGTTGAGGACGACGGCCCCGGCCTCGACGGCCGCGCGGACGGTCATGACGGCCATGCGCGCGTCGTTCATCTGGTCGTCGCCGTAGACCGCGACCGCCTTCAGGTTCTCGGTGCGCAGCTCGGGCACGTCGCGCTGGGCGCGCGCGGGCGAGAGCAGGTGCCCGACGCCGTCGCCGAAGGCGGAGAGCGCCGAGTAGGCGAAGACACCCGCGCCGAGCTTCGCGGCCCCGTGCGGGCCGCCCTTGTAGACGGGCAGGTAGAAGGTGAGCGGGTTGGCGAGGTGCGGGGCGACCTGCCGGGAGACCGCGCGCCGCTCGAAGTGGTTCTCCGCGACGAGCTTGACCGCCCCCGTCTGGAGGTAGCGCAGACCGCCGTGGAGCAGCTTCGAGGAGGCGGAGGAGGTGGCCCCCGCGAAGTCGCCGCTCTCGACGAGGGCGACGCGCAGCCCGGACTGCGCGGCGTGCCAGGCGGTGGAGATGCCCAGGATGCCGCCGCCGATCACCAGGAGGTCGTAGCTCGCGCGGGCGAGCTGTTCGCGGGTCTCGGCGCGGCTCGGGCCTGTCCCCGTGGCCGGGTGGGTCCCGAGGCTCGGCAGGTGCTGGACAGTGGTCATGTCGTGCTCCTCGTCATGCGTTCCGGAGGTGGTCGCGGGGCGCGCCTTCTGGGCGGGGCGACCGCGACGCCCTCCGGTGATCCGGGTCGGTTCCCGGAGGGGGGCCGGGGCAGGGTCCGGAGCGGGGGGCGCGACCTCTTCGTCACGTGCGCCCGCCCCGGGCCCCGGCCCGGTGGGGGTTCAGCTCTCTTCGTCGTCCAGCCAGCCCATGGTGCGCTGGACGGCCTTGCGCCACTTCTTGTACTCGGCCTCGCGGGTCTCCTCCGGCATCTTGGGCGTCCACTCGGCCGCCCGCCGCCAGTTGGCCCGCAGTTCCTCGACGTCGTTCCAGAAACCGACCGCGAGGCCGGCCGCGTACGCCGCTCCCAGACACGTGGTCTCGGCCACCATCGGCCGCACCACGGGCGCGTCGAGCACGTCCGAGAGCGTCTGCATCAGCAGGTTGTTCGAGGTCATGCCGCCGTCCACCTTGAGGGCGGTCAGCTCGACCCCGGAGTCCTTCTTCATCGCGTCCGCGATCTCCCTGGTCTGCCACGCGGTGGCCTCCAGGACGGCGCGGGCGATGTGCGCCTTGGTCACGTACCGGGTGAGCCCGGCGATCACGCCGCGCGCGTCCGGGCGCCAGTAGGGGGCGAAGAGCCCGGAGAAGGCCGGGACGAAGTAGGCGCCGCCGTTGTCCTCGACGGAGGAGGCGAGCGTCTCGATCTCGGCCGCCGAGTTGATGAGGCCCATCTGGTCCCGCATCCACTGCACGAGCGAGCCGGTGACCGCGATCGAGCCCTCCAGGGCGTACACGGGAGCCTGGTCGCCGATGCGGTAGCCGACCGTGGTGAGCAGTCCGCTGTACGAGTTGATCGCCTTCGTGCCGGTGTTGATCAGCATGAAGGTGCCGGTGCCGTACGTGGACTTCGCCTCGCCCTCGGCGAAGCAGGTCTGCCCGAAGAGCGCGGCCTGCTGGTCACCGAGCGCCGAGGCTACCGGGATGCCGCCGAGCACATCCCCGAGCAGGCCGCCCTTGACCTCGCCGTAGACCTCGGCGGAGGAGCGGATCTCGGGGAGCACCGACGTGGGCACGCCGATCGAGGCGCAGATCTTGTCGTCCCACTCCAGCGTGCGCAGGTTCATCAGGAGGGTGCGCGAGGCGTTGGTGACGTCCGTGACGTGCACGCCGCCGTTGACGCCGCCGGTCAGGTTCCAGATGACCCAGGAGTCCATCGTGCCGAAGAGCAGGTCGCCCCGGTCGGCGCGCTCCTGGAGCCCGTCCACGTTGTCGAGCAGCCAGCGGATCTTCGGGCCGGCGAAGTACGAGGAGAGCGGGAGGCCCGTCTCGCGCCGGAAGCGGTCCGCGCCGACGTTGCGGCCCAGCTCCTTGCAGAGCGCGTCGGTACGGGTGTCCTGCCAGACGATCGCGTGGTGCACCGGCTCGCCGGTGTGCCGGTCCCACAGCATCGTGGTCTCGCGCTGGTTGGTGATGCCGATCGCCTTGACGTCGGCCTTGGTGATCCCGGCCTTACGGATCGCCCCGGCGACGACCTCCTGCACGTTGTCCCAGATCTCCGAGGCGTCGTGCTCGACCCAGCCGGGCTTCGGGAGGAACTGCTCGTGCTCCTTCTGGTCGACCGAGACGATCCGGCCGTCGCGGTCGAAGACGATGCAGCGACTCGACGTCGTGCCCTGATCGATCGCGGCGATGAAGGGGCCGGTGCCGTGTCCTGTGGTGGGGGTGCTCATGAGTGGCGCTCCTGTTTACGTCATACGTCGGTGTACGTCGTGGGCGCGGGCGGGCCGTGGGACCCGGGCCGCGGTACGGGGCTTCGCTCAGGCGAAGCAGAGCTTGTAGACCCCGCCGGCCGCCGCGGCGCCGATGAGCGGCGCGATGACCGGAATCCACGCGTACCCCCAGTCCGAGCCGCCCTTGTTCTTGAGCGGGAGGAGGGCGTGGATGATGCGCGGGCCGAGGTCACGTACCGGGTTGATGGCGTACCCGGTCGGGCCGCCGAGCGAGAGGCCGATACCGACCACGACGAGGGCGGTGATGAGCACGCCCAGGGTGCCGAGACCCTTGCCGCTGTCGTTGAGGCCCTGCGTGAGGATCGCGAGGACCAGTACGAAGGTGGCGATGATCTCGGTCATCACGTTCTGCACGGGGTTGCGGATCTCGGGGCCCGTGGAGAAGACGCCGAGGACGGGGCCCGCCTTGGGGGACGCCTGCTTCTCGATGTCCACGAGGCCTTCCTCGCCCTTGGGGCCGGGACCCACGAACTCGGGGTCCGAGAGGTGTGCCCGGAACTGCCCGTAGTACGCGAGCCAGACGAGCACGGCGCCGACCATGGCGCCGGCCAGCTGCGAACCCATGTAGAGCGGTACGTCGCTCCACTTGGTGCCGCCCTCGATGGCGAGGCCCAGCGTGACCGCCGGGTTGAGGTGGGCCCCGGAGGGCCCGCTCGCGATGTAGGCACCGGTGAGGACCGCGAAACCCCAGCCGAAGGCGATGGCGACCCAGCCCGCCTCGAAAGCCTTCGACCGCTTGAAGGTGACGGCGGCGCACACACCGCCACCGAGCAGGACCAGTACGGCGGTTCCGATGAACTCGCCGAAGAAAATGTCGGAGCTGGACACCCGCGACTCCTTTGTCCTTCGTCCAGGGGTGGCGAACCCCTCTTCCCCGGGGGGGTGGGCCACCTCCGATGGAGAGGGGCGCCGCCGACCCGTGGCGTCTAGCCACCCTAACGCTGATTCTCGGCAACTGTTCGACAATGCCGACCAATGACCGGCAGTTTTCTCCTCAGGCGGCACCCCGTCAACCCTCCTGCGCGCTGGATCGCGGGCCACTCGCCTCCTCAGTGTGGTGTGCGACACACCGTCCGGCGAGCGGGCGGCGAGCTCCCGTACGGCGGTGCGCGCCTTTTGCCCGTGTACGCGCGGGAAGCGGCCGTGCCCGCCCCGGAACCGCGCCTGCGGCGAACGGGTGACGGGGCGGGGGCGCGGGACGAGGCCCTGAAGGCCCCGGGACCCCGGTGGGCGACCACGCGGGGCCGGGGTGCGTGCCGAGCCCCGCCTCCCGTCAGCCCGCTAGAACCGGGCCGCCCCCAGGTCCCTGGAGACGGCGCGGGCGCATTCGCGGACCGCGGCGATCAGCTCCGGGCGCAGGGTGCCGTCCGGGCACAGGCGCTCGACCGCGCCCGTGACGGCGACCGCGCCGACCGGGAGGGCGCGGCGGTCGTGGATGGGGGCGGCCACCGAGGTCACGCCCTCCCAGGTCTCCTCCAGGTCGGCGGCCCAGCCCCGCTTGCGGGTCTCGTCGAGCGCCGCCGTGAACTCCTCCGTGCCCGTCACCGTGCGCGCCGTGAACGGCTTGCGCTCGTTCTCCAGGGCCTCGCTGCGGGCCACCGGGTCGAAGGCGCACAGGACCTTGCCGAGACCCGTGGAGTGCAGCGGCTGCATCGCGCCCACCTCCAGGACCTGCCGGCTGTCGTCGGGCCGGAAGACGTGGTGCACCACGAGGACGCCGCCCAGGTGCAGCACGCCCAGGTGCACGCTCTCACCGCTGGAGCGCGCCAGGTCGTCGGCCCACACGAGCGCCCTGGCCCGCAGCTCGTGCACGTCGAGGTAGCTGTTCCCGAGCCGCAGCAGCTCCGCGCCCAGCTGGTACCGCCCCGAGGCCGGGTCCTGCTCCACGAAGCCCTCCGCCTGGAGGGTGCGCAGGATGCCGTGCGCGGTGCCCTTGGCCAGGCCGAGGGTCGCGGAGATGTCCGACAGGCCCAGTCGCCGCTCGCCGCCGGCGAGCAGCCGCAGCATCGCCGCGGCCCTCTCCAGCGACTGGATGTTCTTCGCCATCAGCCCGGTGTCTCCTCAGCTCTCCGCGGGCCGGCGCCGCCCGGACCCTCCACGTGCGGCACCCATGATCCCGCACCTCGCGCACTCCTCATGGTCGGCCATGCTGAACATCATGCGCCTATGCCGAAGGCGTGTCACGGGCATGCACGAACAACCCGGGCGCGCCGCGCGGCCCGGTGACCGCGAATGGGCGTACCGCGCTGTCGGCGGGCGCGCGGCGGCCATAGCGTGACGAAAGACCCGCGGGCGGCCGGTATCCAGCCCCTCGTTCGCCCGTGCCCGTCCACCAGAGCAGGGACACCACCATGCCGCAGGAACACTTCCCCGCCCCGGATTCCGGGATGCTCCTCAGCTACTTCCTCACCGTCGCCGACGTGCCCCGCTCGCGCGCCTTCTACACCGAGGTCCTCGGCGGCGAGCTGGTGCTCGCGGAGAACCCCTGCACCGTCCGCCTGGCCAACAGCTGGCTCATCATGAACCCCGGCGGCGGGCCCACCCCGGACAAGCCGGGCATCACCCTGCACCCGCCCGAGGACCCCTCCACCGCGACGTGCTTCCTCAACATCCGGGTGGCCGACATCCAGGCGGTCTACGAGGAGTGGAGCGCGAAGGGCGCCACGTTCGTCACGCCCCCGATCGACCGCAAGGCGGAGATCCGCTGCTACCTGCGAGACCCCGACGGCTACCTCATCGAGATCGGTCAGGCCACCGGAATGCTGCACGGCGTCTACGCCGACCCGCCCGCCGGCCGGAGCTGATCCGGACCCCGCGCCACGGGGCGCGAGCGTCCGCCACGTGGTCCGGGCCGACGAGCGAGGCGCCGCCCCGGTTACGCTGCCTTCGTGCGGTGCCCGCGAAGGCGCCGCAAAGCCGACAGCCGTCGCACCTCAGGGAGCACACCCATGGCCCACCCGTCCCTCCATGCCGCAGATCGCGTCACCGCCCTCCGCGAAGCCCTCGCCTCCCGCGTGGTCGTCGCCGACGGAGCGATGGGAACGATGCTCCAGGCGCAGAACCCCACGCTGGAGGACTTCCAGGACCTGGAGGGCTGCAACGAGGTCCTCAACGCCACGCGCCCCGACATCGTCCGCTCGGTGCACGAGGCGTACTTCGACGTCGGCGTCGACTGCGTGGAGACGAACACCTTCGGCGCCAACCACTCCGCCTTCGGCGAGTACGACATCCCGCACCGCATCCACGAGCTGTCCGAGGCAGGCGCCCGCCTCGCCCGCGAGACCGCCGACGGCTACACCGCGCGCGACGGCCGCACCCGCTGGGTGCTGGGCTCGATCGGCCCCGGTACCAAGCTGCCCACGCTGGGCCATCTCCCGTACGGCGTGCTGCGCGACGGTTTCCAGCAGAACGCCGAGGGCCTGCTCGCGGGCGGCGCCGACGCGCTCATCGTCGAGACGACGCAGGACCTCCTCCAGACGAAGGCCTCGGTCCTCGGCGCCCGCCGCGCGCTGGACGCGCTCGGCGCGGACGTCCCGCTCATCGTCTCGCTGGCCTTCGAGACGACGGGCACGATGCTCCTCGGCTCCGAGATCGGCGCCGCGCTCACCGCGCTCGAACCCCTCGGCATCGACCTCATCGGCCTGAACTGCTCGACGGGGCCCGCCGAGATGAGCGAGCACCTGCGCTACCTCGCCAAGCACTCCCGCATCCCGCTCACCTGCATGCCCAACGCGGGCCTGCCCGTCCTCACGAAGGACGGCGCGCACTTCCCGCTCACCGCCCCCGAGATGGCGGACTGGCAGGAGAACTTCGTCAACGACTACCACCTCTCGCTCGTCGGCGGCTGCTGCGGCTCCACGCCCGAGCACCTGCGGCAGGTCGTCGAGCGGGTACGCGGCATGGCGCCGGGCTCCCGTGAGCCGCGCCCCGAGCCGGGCGCCGCCTCGCTCTACCAGACGGTCCCCTTCCGGCAGGACACCTCCTACCTCGCGATCGGCGAGCGCACCAACGCCAACGGCTCCAAGAAGTTCCGCGAGGCCATGCTCGAAGGCCGCTGGGACGACTGCGTCGAGATGGCACGCGAGCAGATCCGCGAGGGCGCGCACATGCTCGACCTGTGCGTCGACTACGTCGGCCGCGACGGCGTCGCCGACATGCGCGAACTCGCCGGGCGCTTCGCGACCGCGTCCACGCTCCCGCTCGTCCTGGACTCGACGGAGGTGAACGTCCTGGAGGCCGGGCTCGAAATGCTCGGCGGCCGGGCCGTCATCAACTCCGTCAACTACGAGGACGGCGACGGCACCGAGTCCCGCTTCGCGCGGGTCACCGCGCTCGCCCGCGAGCACGGCGCCGCGCTCATCGCGCTCACCATCGACGAGGAGGGCCAGGCCCGTACCGTCGAGACCAAGGTCGCCGTCGCCGAGCGCCTCATCGCGGACCTGACGGGCAACTGGGGCGTCCACGAGTCGGACATCCTCATCGACTGCCTCACCTTCACCATCTGCACCGGGCAGGAGGAGTCCCGCAAGGACGGCATCGCGACGATCGAGGCCATCCGCGAACTGAAGCGCCGGCACCCCGACGTGCAGACGACGCTCGGCCTCTCCAACATCTCCTTCGGCCTCAACCCGGCCGCGCGCATCCTCCTCAACTCCGTCTTCCTCGACGAGTGCGTCAAGGCCGGACTCGACTCGGCGATCGTGCACGCGAGCAAGATCCTCCCGATCGCCCGGTTCAGCGAGGAGGAGGTCACCACCGCGCTCGACCTCGTGTACGACCGCCGCGCCGAGGGCTACGACCCGCTCCAGAAGCTCATGCGGCTCTTCGAGGGCGCGACGGCCAAGTCCCTCAAGGCCGGCAAGGCCGAGGAACTCGCCGCGCTGCCCCTCGACGAGCGCCTCAAGCGCCGCATCATCGACGGCGAGCGCAACGGCCTGGAGGCCGACCTCGACGAGGCGCTCCAGACGCGCCCCGCGCTGGACATCGTCAACGCGACGCTCCTGGACGGCATGAAGGTCGTCGGCGAGCTGTTCGGCTCCGGGCAGATGCAGCTGCCCTTCGTGCTCCAGTCCGCCGAGGTCATGAAGACCGCCGTCGCGCACCTGGAACCGCACATGGAGAAGTCCGACGCAGAGGGCAAGGGCACCATCGTGCTCGCCACCGTGCGCGGCGACGTCCACGACATCGGCAAGAACCTCGTGGACATCATCCTGTCCAACAACGGCTACAACGTCGTCAACCTCGGCATCAAGCAGCCCGTCTCCGCGATCCTGGAGGCCGCCGAGGAGCACCGCGCCGACGTCATCGGCATGTCCGGGCTCCTCGTCAAGTCCACCGTGATCATGAAGGAGAACCTGGAGGAGCTGAACCAGCGCGGCATGGCGGCGGACTACCCCGTCATCCTCGGCGGCGCGGCCCTCACCCGCGCCTACGTCGAGCAGGACCTCCACGAGATCTACCAGGGCGAAGTGCGCTACGCCCGCGACGCCTTCGAGGGCCTGCGCCTCATGGACGCCCTCATCGGCGTCAAGCGCGGCGTGCCCGGGGTGGCGCTGCCCGAGCTGAAGCAGCGGCGGGTGAGGCCCACCGCGAGCGCCGTCGTCACGGAACTCGCCGAGGGCGAGGAGGAGGGCCAGGTCCGCTCCGACGTCGCGACCGACAACCCGGTGCCCACGCCGCCCTTCTGGGGCAGCCGCGTCGTCAAGGGCATCCCGCTCAAGGACTACGCCTCCTGGCTCGACGAGGGCGCGCTCTTCAAGGGCCAGTGGGGCCTGAAGCAGAACCGCACGGGCGAGGGACCGGCGTACGAGGAACTCGCCGAGACCGAGGGCCGCCCGCGGCTGCGCGGCTGGCTCGACCACCTCCAGCGGGAGAACCTCCTCGAAGCCGCCGTCGTGTACGGCTACTTCCCCTGCGTCTCCAAGGGGGACGACCTGATCCTCCTCGGCGAGGACGGCTCCGAGCGCACCCGCTTCACCTTCCCCCGCCAGCGGCGCGGACGGCGCCTGTGCCTCGCGGACTTCTTCCGCCCCGAGGAGTCCGGCGAAACCGACGTCATCGGCCTCCAGGTCGTCACCGTCGGCTCCCGCATCGGCGAGGCCACCGGCAAGCTCTTCGCCGCCGACGCCTACCGCGACTACCTCGAACTGCACGGCCTCTCCGTCCAGCTCGCCGAAGCCCTCGCCGAGTACTGGCACGCCCGGGTCCGCGCGGAACTCGGCTTCGGCGGCGAGGACCCCGCCGACGTCGAGGACATGTTCGCGCTCAAGTACCGCGGCGCCCGCTTCTCACTCGGCTACGGCGCCTGCCCCGACCTGGAGGACCGCGCCAAGATCGCGGCGCTCCTGGAGCCCGAGCGCATCGGTGTCCAGCTCAGCGAGGAGTTCCAGCTCCACCCCGAGCAGTCCACCGACGCCCTCGTCATCCACCACCCGGAAGCGAAGTACTTCAACGCCCGCTGAGCGAAGAACCAGCCCCTCTGGGGGTCCCCCCGGCCGGAGGCTGGGGGAGAGTGAGGAGCGGGGTCTGGGGCGGAGCCCCGGAAAAGGGGCCAGTCGCAAGAAGGCGAGCTAAACTGACTGGCCCCCCGCTCTCGGCACCCCACGGAGGTTCGCCGGATGACGAGCACCATCCCCACCACCCCCCTCCGCCCCGGCGGCGCGCAGCGTCTGTCGGCCGTCCTGCTCGACATGGACGGCACGCTGCTCGACACCGAGGGCCTGTGGTGGGAAGCGGAGGTCGCCGTCTTCGCGCGCCTCGGGCACCGGCTCGACGAGTCCTGGCGCGGCGTCGTGGTGGGCGGCCCCATGACCCGTAGCGCCGGATACCTCATCGAGGCCACGGGCGCCGCGATCGCGTTGGAGGAGCTGAGCGGTCTGCTCAACGACGCCTTCGAGGAGCGCATCGCCCGCGACCTGCCGCTCATGCCGGGCGCGGCGCGGCTGCTCGCCGAGCTGCACGGCGCCGGCGTGCCCACCGCCCTCGTCTCCGCCTCGCACCGCCGCATCATCGACCGCGCCCTGCCCGCGCTCGGCGCGCACCACTTCGCGCACACCGTCGCGGGCGACGAGGTGACCCGTACGAAGCCCCACCCCGAGCCGTACCTGCACGCGGCGCGCAGGCTCGGGGTGGACCCGGCCAGGTGCGTCGTGATCGAGGACACCGCGACCGGCGTCGCCTCCGCCGAGGCGGCCGGCTGCCTGGTCCTCGCCGTCCCCTCCGTGGCCCCCATCCCGGCGGCGGCGCGCCGCACGGTGGTGCCTTCACTCGACTCCGTGGACCTGGGTTTCCTGCACGGGTTGTGTACGGACTGAGGTGAACCGACGCCCACATGGCAGACGGCCGGACCGATATCCGGACAGGCGGACCGTATACGGGACGTGACTGCCGGACGCCGGAAAGCAGCCGTCGCCATAAGAGGGCCGCTTGCCCCATTCGCGCGTCATGTGGTGAGCTTTCTCACTCCGGGCCCCATCGACAGTGACCACGCGCTGTGCCCGCGTCCGGTATCCGGTGCGCGGGGCCGCGCCTTTGTGTCCGCATTTGGTGATCCTTCGGTGAAACCTCACCCGGCCGGTGCTCCGTACCGTTGACAGCCTGTTTCCCTGCGTGTTCCTCCCGCGCGCCCGCTCCGCCCGACCGGCCGTCAAAGGCCCGTGCCGGGAGCATTAATCTCAACGCGGGACACGACGGTGTTACTTCTCGCACAAACCCGGCGGGGCCGCGCACAACCCTGCGCCTGGCCCGGGACCGACAGCTCTGGAGACATACGCGCATGAACCGCAAGACTTGGGCGCTGCCCGTCGCCATCGGCGTGCTCGCCCCCGTGCTCGCCGGCTGCGGCGGCTCGGGCAGTGGCGACGGCGGTGGCAAGGCCATCGTGGTCGGCACCACCGACGCGTACGAGAAGAGCGCCGACGCGCCCGCGCCGCTCGACCCGGCGTACGCCTACGACAGCTCCCTGTGGAACGTGCTGCGCCAGACGATCCAGTCGCTCGTCCGCGTCCCCAAGGGCGGCGGCCAGCCGCAGCCCGACGCTGCCAAGTCCTGCAAGTGGGTCGGCTCCGGCGGCACCGTCTACACGTGCGAGATGCGCGACGGGCTCCAGTTCCCCGACGGCACCGGGATCACGTCGAAGGACGTGAAGTACTCGATCCAGCGCGTGCTCGACATCAAGGACCCCAACGGCGCCGTGGGTCTGCTCTCCGGCATCAAGACGATCGACACGCCGGACGAGAAGCACATCACCTTCCACCTGAGCAGCCCCGACGCGACGCTGCCGTACAAGCTCGCCACGCCCGTCGCCGGCATCGTGCAGCAGAAGTACTACCCGCCGAAGTCGCTGCGCAAGGGGTACGTCCTCGACGGCTCGGGCCCCTACACGCTGGAGGCCGAGACCAACAGCAAGGCCATGACGAAGGTGAAGTTCACCAAGAACCCGAAGTACAAGGGCTCGCTGACGGTGAAGAACAACCGTGTCGACCTCGTCTCGTACGCGGGCGCCTCCGCGCTCGGGGACGCCCTGGAGGCCGGGAAGATCGACGTCATGACCGGGAAGTTCGACCCCGCGCAGGTCGAGTCCCTGCTCGACAACCCGCCCGAGCACATCCAGTTCATGGAGATGTCGGGCCTTGAGACGCACTACATCATCTTCGACACCGACAACCCGGCCACGTCCAAGCCGGTCCGGCAGGCGGTGGCCCAGCTCGTCGACCGCGGCGAGATAGCCAGCAAGGTGTACTCGCCCACCGCCGAGCCGCTCTACTCGCTCGTCCCGGCCGCCATCGCGGGGCACACCAACTCCTTCTTCAACCGCTACGGCAACCCGAACGTGGCGAAGGCGAAGTCCATCCTGGAGAAGGCCGGGATCACCACCCCGGTCAAGTTCGACATGTACTACTCCAAGGAGCACTACGGGCCCGCCAAGGAGAAGGAGTACAAGCTCATCCAGAAGCAGCTCAACAGCACCGGGCTCTTCGACGTGACGCTCAAGGACGTCGCCGACTGGACGAAGTACCGCAAGGACGGGATGGACGGCAAGTACCCCGCCTACACGATGGCGTGGGCGCCCGACTTCCCCGACGCGGACAACTACATCGCCCCGTTCCTCGACGCGGACAACTTCCTCAACTCGCCGTACAACAGCAAGGACATCCGCAAGAACCTGATCCCCGCCGAGCGGCGCGGCTCGGACCGCGGCGAGGCCGCCCCGGACCTGGAGAAGATCCAGGACATCGTCGCCGAGGACGTGCCCGTCGTCCCGATGTGGCAGGGAAAGCAGTACATCGGCGCCCGCGACGACATCACCGGCGTCGAGTGGTCGCTGAGCACCTCCACCGACCTCCAGCTCTGGGAGCTGGCCCGCGGCGTGGGCGACTGACCGGCTCGGACGGCTGACCGGCTCGGACGGCTGACCGGCTTCCGCGTGAGCCGGGTTTCCCGCGGGCGCGGGCCCGGCGGCCCAACTCCCCCGCAGGGCCTGCCGTATGACCATACCGGGGGGTAACTCCCCGTCCACTGTGCGGACTTCACACCCCACTCCGCTGTGACCTTTGTCACCGTCCCCGCTGTCGACAACGGGCGGCGCCTGTGCAGGCGCCGCCCGTTCGGCATGCCCCAGGGCGCCCATGTGTCCCGGTTCATCGACAGGTGCGCGAAAATCTTCCCCCGGCACGCCGGTCACTCCCGGCGACCCCGGCTGCGCTGCGTGATCACCGGCCGCACCCACTTCCCGGAGCCCCCGCCGAGCGCGCACTAGTGTCGTCGCGAGCACCACGGCGTTACCCCTTCCGCAGCTCCTGGCGCTACCTCCCGCACGCCCGCACGCCCGGCATGTCCGGTGCTTCCTCATGCCCGTACGTCGCGCACGTCCGCCGGAGACCAGGGGCCGACAGCTCTGGAGAACGACCAGCATGAACCGCAAGACTTGGGTGCTGCCGTCCGTCATCGGACTGCTCGCGCCCGTGCTCGCCGGCTGCGGCGGGCTGACGGGCTCGGACGACAAGGACAAGCCCATCGTCGTGGGCACCTCCGACGTCTTCTCCGTCAGCAAGGACATCCCCGCCCCCCTGGACCCGGCGTACTCCTACGACATCTCCTCCTGGAACCTGCTGCGGCAGACGGTCGAGCCCCTCATGCGCATCCCGCGCGGTGGCGGCGCCCCGGCCCCCGAGGCCGCCCAGGAATGCTCCTTCACCGATGCCGGGCAGCAGCGCTACGTCTGCAAGCTGCGCTCGGGCCTGCGGTTCTCCAACGGGCACCCCATCACCGCGAAGACCTTCAAGTACTCGATCGAACGTGTCGTCCGCATCAGCGCCGATTCAGGCGTCAAGGCGCTGCTCACCAACATCGACACCATCGAGACGCCCACCGACCACGACCTCGTCTTCCAGCTCAAGACGCCGGACGCCACCTTCCCGTACAAGCTCTCCACGCCGACGGCGGGGGCCGTCGACCCCACGCTCTACCCGAAGGACAAGCTCCGCCCCGGCTTCACCCTCGACGGCTCCGGTCCCTACACCGTCAAGCTGGAGAACGACGGCAGCACCCTCACCAACGCCGCCTTCACCCGCAATCCGAAGTACAAGGGCGGCATCAAGGTCCAGAACGACCGCATCGACCTGCGTCCCTTCAAGGACGGCGAGGGGCTCGGCGCCGCCGTCGCGGACGGCCAGGTCGACATGGTGGTCAAGGGACTGACGACCAGTGAGTCCGAGAAGTGGCTGGCGAAGCCGCCGGAGCACGTCGGTGTCACCGAGCTGCCGGCGCTGGAGATCCGCTACCTCGCCTTCGACACCGACGACCCGCTGGTCACCAAGCCCGTCCGGCAGGCGATGGCACACGTCATCGACCGGGGCCAGATCGCCTCCGAGGTCTACGGGACCGCCGCCGAACCGCTCTACTCACTCGTACCCCAGGGCGTCGCCGGGCACAGCAACTCCTTCTTCAACGCCTACGGCGAACCCAGTGTCTCCAAGGCGCGCGGGGTGCTCACCGACGCCGGGATCCAGACCCCGGTCAAGCTCACACTCCATTACACGACGGACCACTACGGGGCGCGCACCAAGGGCGAGTTCGAGGTCCTCAAGAAGCAGCTCAACGCCTCGGGTCTCTTCGACGTGGACATCAAGGGCCGCCCCTGGGTCGTCCACAAGCCCGAGGAGCAGAAGGGCAAGTACGAGGTCTACGGGATGGGCTGGTTCCCGGACTTCCCCGATCCCGACAACTTCATCGCCCCCTTCCTCGACAAGCCGAACTTCCTCAACTCCCCGTACGACAACAAGCGGATACGCGAGGAACTCCTCCCCGAATCGCGCCGCGCCGCCGACCGCCTCTCCACCGCCAACGGCAGCCTCCAGAAGATCCAGGACCTCGTCGCCGAGGACGTCCCCTACCTCCCCTTGTGGCAGGGCAAGCAGTACGTCGCCGCCCGCGACGACATCACCGGCGTCGAGTGGTCCCTCAGCGCCTCCTCGATCCTCCAGCTCTGGGAACTCGACCGCGGCGTGGGAAGCTGAGCCACCGCCCGCACGACCGCGGCCCGCCCCGTGCACCGGGGCGGGCCGCCGTACGTTCGGGCGCGGGCCGTACGTCCGGGGAAAGCGCGGCGAGCGCGGGCTCACTGCCCGCCCGGCCGCACCAGCCCGCTCTCGTACGCGTACACCGCCGCCTGCACCCGGTCCCGCAGGCCCAGCTTGGTGAGCACGTGCCCCACGTGCGTCTTCACGGTGGTCTCGCTCACGAACAGGTCCGCCGCGATCTCCGCGTTCGACAGCCCCCGCGCCACGAGCTTGAGCACCTCCACCTCCCGCTCCGTGAGCGTCTGGAGCGTGCTCGGCGGCTGCTCCTCGCCGGAGGGCAGGTGCCCCGCGTACTTGTCGAGCAGCCGCCGCGTCACGCTCGGCGCGAGCATCGCCTCGCCGCTCGCCACCACCCGGATCGCCTGCACCAGCTCGTGCGCCGGCGCGTCCTTGAGCAGGAAGCCGCTCGCCCCCGCCCGCAGCGCCTCCACGACGTACTCGTCGAGGTCGAAGGTCGTCAGCACGAGCACCTTGACCGGACCGTCGCGCTCGGGCCCCGTGATCTGCCGCGTCGCCTCCACGCCGTCCATACGGGGCATACGGATGTCCATGAGCACCACGTCCGGCTGGAGCGCCCGCACCTGGTCGAGCGCCTGCGCCCCGTCCCCGGCCTCGCCCACCACGGCCACATCGGGCTCGGCCTCCAGGATCATCCGGAAGCCGGTGCGCAGCAGCGGCTGGTCGTCCACCAGGAGGACACGGATCGCCACGGGAAGTCTCCTTCGTTAGCCCCGCGCCATTGTGCCCTGCGCCCTGGAGCGGCAGAGGGGCGGTACGGGTTCAGGCCCCGGCGCCCGCCGCGGGCGCGTCCCCGGCAGGGCGGACCGGGAGCGGGTACGGCGGGGGAGTGCCGCCGAACTCCGGGCACACCGCCCGGTGGTCGCACCAGCCGCACAGCTTCGAGGGGCGCGGCCGCCAGTCGCCGCTCGCCGTCGCCTCCTCGATCGCCCGCCACAGCGCGTGCAGCTTCCGCTCGACGCGCTCCAGGTCACCGGGGACCGGGTCGTACGTGAGCACGTCACCGCTGCCGAGATAGACGAGCTGGAGCCGGCGCGGCACGACGCCCTTCAGGCGCCACACCACGAGCGCGTAGAACTTCATCTGGAAGAGCGCGCCCTCCGCGTACTGCGGGCGCGGCGCCTTGCCCGTCTTGTAGTCGACGATGCGGACGTCCCCGGTCGCGGGCGCGACGTCGACACGGTCGATGATGCCGCGCAGCCGCAGGCCCGAGTCGAGCGAGGTCTCCACGAACATCTCGCGCTCGGCGGGCTCCAGGCGGGTGGGGTCCTCCAGCGTGAACCACCGCTCGACCAGCCGTTCGGCCGAGGCGAGCCACGCGGCGAGCCGCTCGCCCGCCGATCCGGGCGCGCCCCCGTCCTCGACCTCGGCGAACAGCGCGTCCAGCTCGGGCCGCGCCGCGCGCAGCTTCTCCCACTGCCCCGGGAGCAGGGCCGTGGCCCGCTCCGCCGTGCGCTCGGCGGCCGGCGCGTCGAAGAGCCGCTCCAGGACCGCGTGCACGAGCGTGCCCCGCGTCGCCGCCTCGCTCGGCTTCTCGGGCAGCCGGTCGATGACGCGGAAGCGGTAGAGCAGCGGGCACTGCATGAAGTCGCTCGCGCGCGAGGGCGAGAGCGAGGAAGGAGGCGCCGGCGGCCTCGGCGCCGGTACCGGCACGGCCGGTGGTGGTACGGAACCGGGCGTCGCCGTTCCGGGGGACACGCCCCCGTCCGCCGGGATCACCCCCGCCACCCCGCTCCCTGCGTCGCCCGTCCCACGGGCCTCCGGCACCGACGCCTGCACCGCACTGCTCTCCATGACCCCCGACCCTACGGCCCCGTACCGACATCCCGCCGCATACCATCGACTGCGTCAAGGCACCGACGAGGGGAACCTTTCACCGTGGACGAACGCGGCGAGAACGGGCAAGCGCCCACCGGGGGTCCCGGCGGTCGTCCGCCCGCCCCGCACGGCCCGCCCCGCAAACGTCCCGCGCGCGCACCGGGTGAGCCGGGCAACGGCTTCCTCGTGGGACGCCCCTTCGGCGTACCGGTGTACGTCGCACCGAGCTGGTTCCTCGTCGCCGCGCTCATCACCTGGGTCTTCGGCGGACAGCTCGACCGCGTCCTGCCCGAACTCGGCGCCGTCCGCTACCTCGTCTCGCTCTTCTTCGCCCTCGCCTTCTACGCCTCCGTCCTCGTCCACGAACTCGCCCACACCGTCGCGGCCCTCCGCTTCGGCCTGCCCGTGCGCCGCATCCAGCTCCAGTTCTTCGGCGGCGTCTCGGAGATCGAGAAGGAGAGCGAACGCCCCGGGCGCGAATTCGTCCTCGCCTTCGTCGGGCCGCTCCTCTCCCTCGTCCTCGCCGCCGTCTTCTACGGCTTCCTGTACGTGGTCGAGCCGGGCACCGTGCCCGGCGTGCTCGTCGCCGGGCTGATGATCTCCAACCTCATCGTCGCCGTCTTCAACCTGCTCCCCGGGCTGCCGCTCGACGGCGGCCGGATGCTGCGCGCCGTCGTCTGGAAGTGCACGGGCAGCGCCATGAAGGGCAGCGTCGCCGCCGCCTGGGCCGGGCGCGCACTCGCCGTCGCCGTCCTGATCGGGCTCCCGCTGCTCACCCAGTCGGACCTGCTCGGCGACGCCCCCGAGACGGTGAGCGCCAGCGACACCGTCTTCGACGCGCTGCTCGCCGCGATCCTCGCCGCCATCATCTGGACCGGCGCGGGCAACGGCCTGCGCATGGCCCGCCTGCGCGAACACCTCCCGGAGCTGCGCGTGCGCACCCTCACCCGGCGCGCCATCCCCGTCGAGGGCCCGACCCCGCTCTCCGAGGCGCTGCGTCGCGCCAACGCGGCGGGCGCCCGCGCCCTCGTCGTCGTCGACGGGCACGGGACACCGCAGGCCCTCGTCCGCGAGAGCGCCATCGTGGCCGTGCCCGAGCACCGCCGCCCCTGGGTCGCCGTCTCGACCCTCGCCCAGGACCTCACCGACGACCTGCGCGTCTCCGCCGAACTCGGCGGCGAGGAACTCCTGGAGCGGCTGCGCGCGCACCCGGCCAGCGAGTACCTCGTCATCGAGGAGACCGGCGAGATCTACGGCGTCCTCTCCGCCGCCGACGTCGACCGCGCCTTCGTACGGGCCATGGCCCGGCCGTGACGGCTCTGTCCGGGAGCACCCGGACGGGCCGGTAGGCTTGCGCACATGTCCGAACCGACCGGTGCCGCCCGCCGACGCGGGCCCTTCAAGGTCGGGGATCAGGTACAGCTCACCGACCCCAAGGGCCGCCACTACACCTTCACGCTCGAAGCCGGGAAGAACTTCCACACCCACAAGGGTTCCTTCCCGCACGACGAGCTGATCGGCTCCCCCGAAGGCAGCGTGGTCCGCACCACCGGGAACGTCGCCTATCTGGCGCTGCGCCCCCTGCTCCCCGACTTCGTCCTGTCCATGCCCCGCGGCGCTGCCGTCGTCTATCCCAAGGACGCCGGGCAGATCATCGCCTTCGCCGACATCTTCCCCGGCGCGCGCGTCGTCGAGGCCGGCGTCGGCTCCGGCTCGCTGAGCGCCTTCCTGCTGCGCGCCATCGGCGACCACGGGATGCTGCACAGCTACGAGCGGCGTGCCGACTTCGCGGAGATCGCGCAGGGCAACGTGGAGCGCTACTTCGGCGGCCCGCACCCCGCCTGGGAGCTCACCGTCGGGGACCTCCAGGACCACCTGAGCGACACCGAGGTCGACCGCGTCGTCCTCGACATGCTCGCGCCCTGGGAGTGCCTGGAGGCCGTCTCCAAGGCGCTCGTGCCCGGCGGCATCCTGTGCTGCTACGTGGCGACGACGACGCAGCTCTCGCGCACCGTCGAGACGATCCGCGAGCACGGCTGCTTCGCCGAGCCGCAGCCGTGGGAGTCGATGATCCGCAACTGGCACGTGGAGGGCCTCGCGGTCCGCCCCGACCACCGCATGATCGGCCACACCGGCTTCCTCGTCACCGCCCGCCGCCTCGCCGACGGCGTCGAGCCCCCCATGCGCCGCCGCCGCCCGGCCAAGGGCGCATACGGAGACGACTACGAGGGCCCGGGCAGCGGCAACAGCCACTGACCGCCGGCCCCGCCGCGCGCAGCCTGTCCGCCCCGTCCCGCCTTTCCCCGCTGTGCCCGTCCGACCCGCCCGGCGGGTCGGGCACAGATGGCCCCGCCGGTGAACGGCGCCCGGCGGGGCCACCCCGCCCTACCCCACCCCTGTGAGGTATGGCACGATGCCGACCACCCCACCGGCACGCGCCCACAGCGGGAGACACACCCTCGTGCAGCACTCCGTAGAACCGGAACTCGCCCACACCCGCACCACCCCCCTGCACTGGCTCGCCGTCGCCGCGGCGCTCTGCGCGGTGATCTCCCTCTCCTCGGTGTTCCAGCCCGACGAGGCCGACGCCAGCACACACCACGCCCCCGGCGCCAAGCCCTCGGTCCACGCGCCGGCCCGCCCCGTGCCCGCGCCGGACGCCTCGCTCGCCACGTACCCCCTCACCTGCCCCACTCCACCCGGCGAGAAGGCGAAGCCGCCGACGCTCGCCGAGCACGTCGCGGGCGACCTCGACGGGGACGGCAGCCCGGAGACCGTCGCGCTGGTCCACTGCGCGGCCGGCTCCGGCAATCCGCCCGAGGGCCTGTACGTCCTCACCCGCACGGCGGCCGAGCGGAAGCCCCGCGTGATCGCGACCCTCCTCGACCCCACCGAGCAGCGCACGGTCGAGGAACTGACGGTCCAGCGCGGCGAGGTGCGCGCGAGCGTCCTCGGCTACTCCAGCCTGGACGTCCCCCGCTGCTGCCCCGACGTCCACCAGTCCACGGCCTGGGCCTGGCACGGGAACCGCTTCACCCGCACCAGCCCCGGCGCCCCCGCGGGCGACGGCCTGGCCTGAATCCGCGTCAGCCGATCCCGGCATGCGGCCCGCCCCACCGCGGGTGACGATGGGCGCTGTCCGCCGTCGCCCCGGTCAGGAGCCCCGCCATGTCCCCTCCGCGCGTTCTGGTGATCGGCGCGGGTTTCGCCGGAGTCGAGTGCCTGCACCGCCTGGAGCGGACGCTGCGCCCCGAGGAAGCGGAACTCGTCCTCGTCTCGCCCGAGGACTACCAGCTGTACCTCCCCCTGCTCCCGCACGTCGCCGCCGGACTGCTCACGCCCCAGTCCATCGCCGTGTCCCTGCGCCGCCGGCTGCGCCGCACCCGGTACGCCCCGGGCATCGCCGTCGGCGTCGACCACGAACGGCGCCACGTCACCGTACGGACCCCCGAGGGACACGAGCGGGCGCTGCGCTACGACATCCTGCTCCTCGCCGCGGGCAGCACGACGCGACTCCTCGGCATCCCGGGCGTGCGCGAACACGCCCTCGGTATGAAGACCCTCGCCCAGGCCGCCTATCTGCGCGACCACGTCATCGGCCAGCTCGACGCCGCCGCGGTCGCCACCGATCCCGCCGAGCGCGCCGAACGCCTGCGCTTCCTCGTGGTCGGCGGCGGCTACGCGGGCACCGAGACCGCCGCCTCGCTCCAACTCCTCACCCGTGCCGCCGTGCGCCGCTTCCCGCGCCTGGACCCGGCCGAGCTGAGCTGGCACCTCGTCGACATCGCCCCGCGTCTGCTCCCCGAGATCGGCGAGCGCCTCGGGGACGACGCCCTGCGCGCCCTCCGCGCGCGCGGCATCGAGATCTCGCTCGGCACGAGCGTCGCCCGGCTCACCCCGCGCTCCGTCGAGCTGACGGACGGCCGGGTCCTGCCCACCCGCACGCTCGTGTGGACGGCCGGGGTCGCGGCGAGCCCGCTCATGACGACCGTCGAGACGGAACTGGCGCGCGGGCGGCTCGTGACGACGGCCGAGATGGCCGTGCCCGGCGCGCCGGGGGTCTTCGCCGTCGGGGACGCCGCCGCCGTGCCCGACCTCGCCAAGGGCGGCGACGCGATCACCCCGCCCACGGCCCAGCACTCGCAGCGGCAGGGCAAGGCGGTCGCGTACAACATCGCGGCCCGGCTGCGCGGCACCGAGCCGCGCCCCTACTACCACCGCGACCTCGGCCTCGTCGTGGACCTAGGCGACAAGTACGCCGTCTCCCGGCCGCTCGGCATCGGCCTCACCGGGCTGCCCGCCCAGGCGGTGGCCCGCGGCTACCACCTCGCGGCGCTCCCGACGCTGACCGCGCGCGCCCGGGTCCTCGTCAACTGGACGCTCAAGGCGGCCACCGGCGACGACTTCGTCAGCACCGGCTTCCAGCGCGGCCGCCCCGCGACCCTCCCGCACTTCGAGCACTCGGAGCTGTACGAGGGCGCGGAGAAGGGCGCCGCGGAACCGGAGCCGGGGTGAGGCCCCTCCCATACGGAGGCGGGGGGCTCAGCCCGCGTCCGCCTCCGGCCCGTAGACCTCCACGCGGTCCGTGACCCGGCGCACGTGGATGCACTCGCCGGGGCACTCCTTCGCCGAGTCCACGACGTCCCGGAGCAGCGGGAGCGGGACGCGGGTGGTCGCGCCTGGGGCCTGGAGGAGTTCGTCGTCGCCGCTCTTGACGTACGCGAGCCCGTCGATGTCCAGCTCGAAGACCTCGGGCGCGTACTGCGCGCAGATGCCGTCGCCCGTGCACAGGTCCTGGTCGATCCAGACCTCCAGCGGTTCGTCCTCCCGCGCCGCGAGCCCGGACTCCTGCTGTGCGGTCATGTTTCCTGCCGTTTCCTCTGCGTGAAGCCCGCCACCGTCAAGGGGCGTTGAACACCTCGACGATACAACCGGGCCGCTTCAGCGGGAGATGGGTGGGTATTCCCCTCGGGAGAGGGAGAGCGCAAGGGTGAACATCGGACACGCCCCACCGTCTTTTTGATCTAGGGGTTTCAACCGGCACCCGCCCAGGTAGGGTCTGGAAGCGTCCAGCTCCCTTTGGAGGAGGTGAGGACCGTGGCAGCCCACGACGACGACATGAACCGCGGCATCCGCCCGGGCCGGGGGTCCGAGGACCCGCTCGCCCAGGTCGCCCAGCTTGAGCAGGAGATCGCCGTCCTGCGGCGCAAGCTCGCCGACTCACCGCGTCACACAAGGATTCTTGAGGACCGGATCGTCGAGCTTCAGACCAACCTGGCCGGGGTGTCCGCGCAGAACGAACGACTGGCGAACACCCTCCGCGAGGCCCGCGACCAGATCGTGGCCCTCAAGGAGGAAGTGGATCGCCTCGCCCAGCCCCCCGCGGGCTTCGGTGTCTTCCTCGCGGCGAACGAGGACGGCACCGTCGACATCTTCACCGGGGGCCGCAAGCTCCGGGTGAACGTCAGCCCCGAGATCGAGACCGACACCTTGCAGCGTGGCCAGGAGGTCATGCTCAACGAAGCGCTCAACGTGGTCGAGGCCATGGAGTTCGAGCGCGCGGGCGACATCGTCACCCTCAAGGAGATCCTGGAGGACGGCGAACGCGCCCTCGTGGTGGGGCACACCGACGAGGAGCGCGTGGTGCGCCTCGCCGAGCCCCTCATGGGCGTCACCATCAGGGCGGGCGACGCCCTGCTCCTCGACTCCCGTTCCGGGTACGTCTTCGAGATCGTGCCCAAGAGCGAGGTCGAGGAACTGGTCCTGGAAGAGGTCCCGGACATCGGCTACGAGCAGATCGGCGGTCTGGGCAACCAGATCGAGCTGATCCGCGACGCCGTCGAGCTCCCGTACCTCTACCCGGACCTCTTCAAGGAGCACGAGTTGCGGCCGCCGAAGGGTGTGCTGCTCTACGGCCCGCCCGGCTGCGGCAAGACGCTCATCGCCAAGGCCGTCGCCAACTCGCTCGCCAAGAAGGTGGCCGAGGTCACCGGACAGGCGGCGGGCAAGAGCTACTTCCTGAACATCAAGGGCCCCGAGCTGCTCAACAAGTACGTCGGCGAGACCGAGCGGCACATCCGCCTGGTCTTCCAGCGGGCCCGGGAGAAGGCGAGCGAGGGCACCCCTGTCATCGTCTTCTTCGACGAGATGGAATCCCTCTTCCGCACCCGGGGTTCCGGCGTCAGCTCGGACGTGGAGAACACCATCGTCCCCCAGTTGCTCGCCGAGATCGACGGTGTGGAGGGCCTGGAGAACGTCATCGTCATCGGGGCGTCGAACCGCGAGGACATGATCGACCCCGCGATTCTGCGCCCCGGCCGTCTCGACGTGAAGATCAAGATCGAGCGTCCGGACGCCGAGGCGGCGAAGGACATCTTCGCGAAGTACCTCACCGACCGGCTCCCGCTGCACACCGACGACCTCGCCGAGCACACGGGCGACAAGGCGGAGACCGTCCACGGCATGATCCAGTCCGTGGTCGAGCAGATGTACGCCGAATCGGACGAGAACCGCTTCCTCGAAGTGACCTACGCCAACGGTGACAAGGAAGTCCTGTACTTCAAGGACTTCAACTCCGGCGCCATGATCGAGAACATCGTCGGCCGCGCCAAGAAGATGGCCATCAAGGCCTTCCTCGAACAGAACCAGAAGGGGCTTCGCGTCTCCCACCTCCTCCAGGCCTGCGTGGACGAGTTCAAGGAGAACGAGGACCTGCCCAACACCACCAACCCGGACGACTGGGCCCGGATCTCCGGCAAGAAGGGGGAACGGATCGTCTACATCCGCACCCTCGTCACCGGGAAGCAGGGCGCCGACACCGGTCGCTCGATCGACACGGTGGCGAACACCGGGCAGTACCTGTAGGGATCAGTACCCGCAGAGACACGCACGCGCAGGAGGCCGCGGTCGCTCCCCGGAGCCCCGCGGCCTCCCGCGTTGGCGACGGTAAAGGAATAAGCCCCACCAGCGACGCACAAGCGTTCTAGGCTCAGCGATATCACCGGGCGGCGCGACGCGGGACGGGGACCGGGCGCGCGCCCGAGCGCGCACGGTACTGGAGCGCGGCTCCCGCGGGGGAGCGGCGCCGGGCAAGGAGGGCCGCATGACCGTACGGCGAGTAATGGGCATCGAGACGGAGTACGGGATCTCCGTGCCCGGTCACCCGAACGCCAATGCCATGCTCACCTCGTCCCAGATCGTCAACGCCTACGCGGCGGCGATGCACCGGGCCAGGCGGGCACGCTGGGACTTCGAGGAGGAGAACCCGCTGCGCGACGCGCGCGGCTTCGACCTCGCCCGCGAGTCCGCCGACTCCACCCAGCTCACCGACGAGGACATCGGCCTCGCCAACGTCATCCTCACCAACGGCGCCCGGCTCTACGTGGACCACGCCCACCCCGAGTACAGCTCCCCGGAGATCACCGGCCCGCGGGACGCGGTGCTGTGGGACAAGGCGGGGGAGCGGATCATGGCCGAGGCCGCCGAGCGCGCGGCCGCCGTGCCGAACACGCATCCCATCCACCTGTACAAGAACAACACCGACAACAAGGGCGCCTCCTACGGCACCCACGAGAACTACCTGATGTCCCGCGAGACCCCCTTCGGCGACATCGTCCGGCACCTCACGCCCTTCTTCGTCTCGCGACAGGTGATCACGGGCGCCGGCCGCGTCGGGATCGGGCAGGACGGCCGCGAGCACGGCTTCCAGCTCAGCCAGCGCGCCGACTACTTCGAGGTCGAGGTGGGCCTGGAGACGACGCTGAAGCGGCCGATCATCAACACCCGCGACGAGCCGCACTCGGACGCCGAGAAGTACCGCAGGCTCCACGTCATCATCGGTGACGCGAACCTCTCGGAGATCTCCACCTACCTCAAGCTCGGCACCACCTCGCTGGTCCTCGCGATGATCGAGGACGGCTTCATCGCCGTCGACCTCGCCGTGGACCAGCCGGTCCGCACCCTCCACCAGGTCTCGCACGACCCCTCGCTCCAGCAGCTCGTGAAGTTGCGCGACGGCCGCAGCCTCACCGCCGTCCAGCTCCAGATGGAGTACTGCGCCCTCGCCCGCAAGTACGTGGACGAGCGGTACGGGAGTGACGCGGACGAGGAGACCACCGACATCCTCAGCCGCTGGGAGGACACCCTCGACCGCCTGGAGCGGGACCCCGGCAGCCTCTCCAGAGAACTGGACTGGGTCGCCAAGCGCGAGCTGATGGAGGGCTACCGGCGCCGCGACGGACTCGACTGGGACGCCGCGCGGCTCCACCTCGTCGACCTCCAGTACGCCGACGTACGGCCCGACAAGGGGCTCTACAACCGGCTCGTCGCCCGCGGCAGCATGAAACGGCTGCTGAGCGAGGAGGAGGTGTCCCGGGCGGTCTTCGACCCGCCGGAGGACACCAGGGCCTACTTCCGCGGGCGCTGCCTGGCACAGTACGCGGACGAGGTCGCCGCCGCCTCCTGGGACTCGGTGATCTTCGACCTGCCCGACCGCGACTCCTTGCAGCGCGTCGCGACGCTGGAGCCCTTGCGCGGTACACGTACCCACGTCAAGGATCTTCTCGACCGCTGCCGCACGGCCGAAGAGCTGGTCAGGGCCCTGACCGGTCCGTGAGCGGAGCCAATCCGTGACCTCGTGGGGGCCTGAAAAGGTCCCCACGAGGGAAACATCAGGGCAGGCAGCGCGTTGAGCAATCACGGGGCCGGATCGCGGCCCTGCTTGTAGGGTCGGAGAGAACCGATCTTGGGGCCGGGAAAGTCCCGGCACACCACGACACATCCAGCGGGGCACACCGAGCGGGGTGAGGCAGATGGCGACCAAGGACACCGGCGGCGGACAGCAGAAGGCGACGCGGTCCACCGAGGAGACCGAGGAACAGACCCAGGACGCACAGGACTCCTCGGATCTCAAGGAGCGCCAGGAGAAGCTGAGCGACGACGTGGACTCCGTCCTGGACGAGATCGACGACGTCCTGGAGGAGAACGCGGAGGACTTCGTGCGCAGCTTCGTCCAGAAGGGCGGGGAGTAGCGCACCCCGGTGGGGCCGCGACCCCACGAGCGCACGTACGGACGCGGGACGTCCCGGCAGACCCCGGGGCGTCCCGCGCCGTGCTTTTCGCCCGGCCCCTCCCGTGCCGCTCCGTCAAGGCGCAGGTCAGCGGCCCGCGCATCCGTGGGGCACGGGTTTGCCACTGTGGGTGGTTCCGCCCGCCGTGGCGGGTAGGGTCCGAGGCGTACGCACCGTCATCAACCGCTACCGGGCCCGTCGGCGCGGATGAGCGCCCCCGTGGCGCCGCGACCGGACCGCCGCCCGACCGGAGGGAAACATGGGAGCACACACGCGTCACACCGGGCGTCTGCCCGCCGCCTTCCTGACACCCGGTTCCTCCTCGTTCCTGGACTTCCTGTCCGAGCATCAGCCCGAACTGCTGCCCGGCAACCGGCAACTGCCCGTCAAGGGAGCCATCGAACTGCCGCACGGGACCACGATCCTGGCCCTCGCCTTCGAGGGCGGCGTCATCCTCGCCGGTGACCGCAGGGCCACGATGGGGAACGTCATCGCCCAGCGGGACGTCGAGAAGGTCTTCCCCGCCGACGAGTACTCGGCCGTCGGCATCGCGGGCACCGCCGGGCTCGCCGTCGAGATGGTCAAGCTCTTCCAGCTGGAACTGGAGCACTTCGAGAAGGTCGAGGGCGCCCAGCTCTCCCTGGAGGGCAAGGCGAACCGCCTCGCCACGATGATCCGCGGCAACCTCGGCATGGCCATGCAGGGCCTCGCCGTCGTCCCGCTCTTCGCCGGCTACGACGTCGACCGCGGCACGGGCCGCATCTTCTCCTACGACGTCGCGGGCGGCCGCTCCGAGGAGTACGGCTACGCCTCGACGGGCTCGGGCTCGGTCTTCGCCCGGGGCGCGCTCAAGAAGCTCTACCGTCCCGGCCTCAGCTCCGACGAGGCGAGCGTCCTCGCCATCCAGGCGCTCTACGACGCCGCCGACGACGACTCGGCGACCGGCGGCCCGGACCTGGGCCGCCGCATCTTCCCGATCATCAGCGTCATCACGGACGAGGGCTACCGCCGCGTCTCCGAGGAGGAGACCGCCCGTATCGCCGAGGACGTGCAGCGCCGCAGGCTCGCGCAGCCGGACGGGCCGCGCGCCGAACTCCTCTGACCCCGACACTCCGAAGACCTCCCCCGACCCCGACAGAAAGCGACGGTCAGCCGGTGTCCACGCCGTTCTACGTCTCACCCCAGCAGGCGATGGCCGACCGGGCGGAGTACGCCCGCAAGGGCATCGCCCGAGGCCGCAGCCTCGTCGTGCTCCAGTACGCCGACGGCATTGTCTTCGTCGGCGAGAACCCCTCCAGGGCCCTCCACAAGTTCAGCGAGATCTACGACCGCATCGCCTTCGCGGCGGCCGGCAAGTACAACGAGTACGAGAACCTGCGCATCGGCGGCGTCCGCTACGCCGACCTGCGCGGCTACACCTACGACCGCACCGACGTCACCGCGCGCGGACTCGCCAACGTCTACGCGCAGACGCTCGGCACCATCTTCTCCAGCAACGCCGAGAAGCCGTACGAGGTCGAACTCGTCGTCGCCGAGGTCGGGGACACCCCCGACGGTGACCAGATCTACCGGCTCCCGCACGACGGCTCGATCGTCGACGAGCACGGCTCGGTCGCGGTCGGCGGCAACGCGGAGCAGATCAGCGGCTGGCTCGACCAGCGCCACCGCGACGGGATGACCCTCGCCGAGGCCCTCAAGCTCGCCGTCCAGGCCCTCGCCCGCGACGCCAACGGCAGCGAGCGCGAGATCCCGGCGGAGCGCCTGGAGGTCGCGGTCCTCGACCGGACGAGGGCGCAGCAGCGCAAGTTCCGCCGCATCACGGGCACCCACCTGGCCCGCCTCCTCGCGGGCGAGGCGGAGCAGGACGAGGCGGAGGACACCGGGGCCCCGGCCGCTCCGGCCAAGGACGAGGACGAGGACGACAGCTGAGCCCCGGCGGGCGGCCACCGGCCGTCCGGCGGGATCACGGCCCCGTGCCCCTGGTGGGTGCGGGGCCGTCGCGCGCGGTGGACGGGCCGTCAGGCGGGCGCCGGGCCCGTCGAGTCGCGTACGACGAGCTCCACGGGCAGCGGGTCCGTGCGCGGCTGTGTGCCGTCCAGGAGCGCGAGCAGGGCCCTCATGCCGCGGGCGCCGAACTCCTCGGCGGGCAGCCGCACGGTGGTCAGTTCCGGATCGAGGGCGCGGGCGAGCGTGAGGTCGTCGACGCCCGTGACCGAGAGGTCCTCGGGCACGCGCAGGCCGATGCCGCGCGCCGCCTTCAGCACGCCCGCCGCCATCAGGTCGTCGTCGCACACGAGGGCCGTGGGCCGCCCCGGCGCGCCGAGCAGGCCCAGCGCCGCCTCGCGCGCGCCCGCGATGGACAGCGGGGCCCGCACGGTGGCGAGGTCCGCCCCCGGCAGGGCCCCGGCGAGGGCGGTGGCGCGGCTCGTGAACGTCCACGAGTCCACGTCGGCGGCGAGGTGCGCGAAGCGCCGGTGGCCGAGCCCGCGCAGGTGCGCGGCGATCTGCCGCATCCCGTCCGCGAGGGCGAGGTTGACCGTGGCGGTACGGGCTCCCGGCCGCGGTTGGGCGTCGAGCATGACGAGCGGCAGCGTGTCCCCGCGGATCGCGGCGAGCGCCTCGGCGGCCATCGAGGAGGCGAGGACCCCGTCGAGCGCCGCGCGCGCGGAGCCGAAGGGATCGCGTGCGGGGCCGATGCCCTCCGGCGAGGGGTAGAGCACGAGCCCCGTGCCGTGCGCGGCGGCGACCCGCGCGGCCCCCGTGTACACCCCGGCGAAGAACTCGCTCGTGAGCGCGGGCACCACGAGCAGCGCGGTGCGCGTCCGCCCGAGCCGCAGATTCCGCGCCGCCAGATTCGGCCGGTACCCGAGCCCGTCCGCCGCCTCCCGCACCCGCTCGGCCGTGGCGGCCCCCACCCGCCCCCGCCACTTCCCGCTCAGCACGAGCGACACGGCGGCCTGCGAGACCCCGGCGGCACGGGCGACGTCACGACTCGTGGGGCGGGAGGCGGAGTCGGGCGAGGGGCTGCCTGGGGCGGGCACGGAACTCCTTGGCGGCTGGACCGGTGGGCGAGGTCATGGTACGTATGAGCGGCGACGTTATACGTACAACCGAGGGGTGGGCATGGCGGGCGGATACCTGGGGGTGCTGCGGGCTCCGTACGCGAGCCGGCTGCTCTCCTCGACACTCCTGGGGCGGCTGCCCAACGCGGTCGGGCACATCGCGCTCGTCGTCTTCGTCCGCGAACAGGGCGGCGGCTACGCCCTCGCCGGTGCCCTCGCCGCCGTCTACGGGCTCGCCACCGCCGTCGGACAGCCGCTCCTCGGCCGCGCCGTGGACCTGCGCGGGCAGCGCGCCGTACTGCTGCCCGCCTCGGTCCTCTCCGCGCTGGCCATGGCCGCCTTCGCGCTCACGGGGATCACCCCGCGCCCCCTCGCGTACCTCCTCGTCGGCCTCGCCGGACTCACCACCCCGCCGCTGGAGGGAGCCCTGCGCGCGCTGTGGCCGAGCGTCCTCGGCCGCGCGGACCACGTCCACACCGCCTACGCCCTCGAAGCGGTCGCGCAGGAGGTGATGTTCACCGTCGGCCCGCTCCTCGTCACGCTCCTGGTCGCCCTCCGCTCGGCGACGGCCGCGCTCCTCGTCGTCAACGTCCTCGGCGTGCTCGGCGCCCTCTCCGTCGTCCTCGCGGGGCCCTCGCGCGCCTGGCGCGGCGCCGCGCGCGAGGCGCACTGGCTCGGCGCGCTGCGCTCGCCCGGACTCCTCGCGCTGCTCGGCGCCTTCCTCTTCGTCGGCGTCGCGCTCGGCTCCATCACGGTCTCCGCGCTCGCCTACTCCGACGGGGCGGGCGGCGAGACGGCGTACGGGGCGATCATGGCCGCGCTCGGCGGCGGCGCCCTCATCGGCGGCCTCGCCTACGGCGCCCGCGACTGGACCGGCCGCCCCGAGCCCCGCCTGCGCCTCCTCGTCGCGCTGCTCGCGCTCGGCTACCTCCCCCTGCTCCTGACGCCGGGCCGGTACCCGATGACGGGCCTCGCCCTCCTCTCCGGGGTCTTCCTCGCCCCCTCGCTCGCCTGTGCCTTCGTCGCGGTGGACCGGCACGCCCCGCGCGGCACCGTGACCGAGGCCTTCTCCTGGCTCGTGACGACCTTCGGTGTCGGCAACGCGCTCGGCACGGCGCTCGCCGGCCCCGCGCTCGACGCGGGCGGCGTCCGCGCCGGCTTCGCCGTGGCGGCCTGCGGCGGCACGCTCGCGGCGCTCGTCCTCCTCGTCACGGCACCGGTCCTGGAGGGCCGTACGGGCCGGGCCGCCGCGCCCGAGACGACCGAGCCCTGAACGACGCGGCAGGTCGGCGGGGGGCCGCGCGGTGAAAATGATCCGAACCCTCACGCCCGAGCCGGTTTCAGGAAGTGGTCTAAGGCGTAATGTTCAAGCATGGACCGCCGCATTTTCGGGCTGGAGAACGAGTACGGCGTCACGTGCACGTTCCGGGGACAGCGCCGTCTGTCTCCGGACGAGGTGGCGCGGTACCTCTTCCGCCGTGTCGTGTCATGGGGCCGCAGCAGCAATGTCTTCCTGCGCAACGGCGCCCGGCTCTACCTGGACGTGGGCTCGCATCCGGAATACGCCACACCCGAATGCGACAACATCACCGAACTGGTGACCCACGACAAGGCCGGTGAGCGCATCCTCGAAGGCCTGCTCACCGACGCGGAACGCCGCCTGCACGAGGAGGGAATCGCGGGCGACGTCTATCTCTTCAAGAACAACACCGACTCAGCGGGCAACTCCTACGGCTGTCACGAGAACTACCTCGTGGCCCGGCACGGGGAGTTCTCCCGGCTCGCCGACATCCTCATTCCCTTCCTCGTCACCCGGCAGTTGCTGTGCGGGGCCGGAAAGGTGCTCCAGACCCCGAGGGGCGCGGTCTTCTGCGTCAGCCAGCGGGCCGAGCACATCTGGGAGGGCGTCAGCTCGGCGACCACCCGTTCCCGGCCGATCATCAACACCCGCGACGAGCCGCACGCCGACGCCGAGCGCTACCGCAGGCTCCACGTCATCGTCGGCGACTCGAACATGTCCGAGACCACCATGCTCCTCAAGGTCGGCGCCACCGACCTCGTCCTGCGCATGATCGAGGCCGGCACGGTCATGCGCGACCTCACCCTGGAGAACCCGATCCGGGCGATCCGCGAGGTCAGCCACGACATCACGGGCCGTCGCAAGGTGCGCCTCGCGAGCGGCAGGGAAGCCTCCGCGCTCGAAGTCCAGCGCGAGTACTACGAGAAGGCGCTCGACTTCTGCGAGCGCCGCGGCATCAACACCGGCACCGTCGCCCAGGTCCTCGAACTGTGGGGCCGCACCCTCGACGCGATCGAGTCGGAGGACCTCGACCGGATCGGTACCGAGATCGACTGGGTCATGAAGTACAAGCTGATCGAGCGGTACCGCGCCAAGCACAACATGACGATGTCGAATCCGCGGGTCGCGCAGATAGACCTCGCCTACCACGACATCCACCGTCGCCGGGGGCTGTACTACCTCCTGGAGAAGAAGGGACAGGCCGCGCGGATCTGCAACGACCTGCGCATCTTCGAGGGAAAATCCGTTCCCCCGCAGACCACGCGGGCGCGGCTGCGCGGCGATTTCATCCGCCGGGCACAGGAGCAGCGGCGTGATTTCACCGTGGACTGGGTGCACCTCAAGCTCAATGACCAGGCGCAGCGCACGGTGCTGTGCAAAGACCCCTTCAGGTCGGTCGACGACCGGGTGGAGAAGCTGATCGCCGGAATGTGACCGGCGGTTTATGAAAGCGGAGCGAATTCCCTTTCCCCACACGGAGCCACCGAAACCTGTGGAAAGGCCGGGCACCCGCTGTGCCCGGCCTTTCCACGCCTGTGAACTGGTGGTTTCACCGCCCGCGACCGGCCTCTTTCGCCCCCTCGGTCGGCAGCGGCCCGGGGGCGCGCGCGGCCGATACACGCACCTCGCTGAAAAGCGCCGCCGCGTTCCCTGTCGCCGTGGTGGGAGGGCCTAGAGTGACGGAACCGTATCCGCAACACTCTGGGGATCTTGTGCATCGCCGACTCGCAGCCTTCATCATCGTGCCCGCCCTGGCACTCGTCGCCACCGCCTGCGGTGGTGACGACGACAGCAAGGACAAGGCCGATTCGTCCAGCTCGCCCTCGGCGTCCGCTCCCGCCGAGTCCTCGGCGCCCAAGCCGGTCTCCTCGGCCTCGCCGATGCCCACGATCTCCGGCGCCAAGGACAAGCAGCCCAAGATCACGATCCCCAAGGGCAGCCCGAGCAAGAAGTTCGTCGTCCACTCCGAGAGCGCGGGCGACGGCAAGACCGTGCAGAAGGGCGACTTCGTCTCCTTCGACTTCACGGGCAAGATCTGGAAGAGCGGCAAGGACTTCGGCTCGACGTACGAGAAGGGCGGCCAGCCGCAGGTCATCCAGGCCGGCTCGGCGGGGATCATCCCCGCCTTCGCCCAGGCCATGGCCGGGCACAAGGAGGGCGAGCGCGTCCTCGTCGTCGCCCCGCCCTCGGCCGGCTTCGGCGCCCAGGGCAACCAGCAGGCCGGGGTGGCCGCCGACGACACCCTCGTCTTCGTCGTCGACATCAACAAGATCGTCCCGACCACCGAGGTCAAGGGAACGCAGGCGTCGATCCCCTCGGACCTGCCGCAGATCAAGGTCGACGACAAGACCCACAAGGCCGACATCACGATCCCGAAGAACGACCCGCCCACGAAGCTCACCAGCAAGGTGCTCATCCAGGGCAAGGGCGAGAAGATCGAGTCCGGCAACAACGTGATCATGGAGTACAGCGGCGCCGCCTGGAAGATCAACGAGGGCAAGAAGCCCGCGACGCTCTTCGACACCTCCGCCAACCGCGGCGAGCCCTTCGTCACGCCGATCGGTACCGGCGCCGTCATCCCCGGCTGGGACAAGGGCCTCGTCGGCAAGCACGTCGGCGACCGCGTCCTCCTCGTGATCCCGCCGGCCGACGGCTACGGCGACCAGGCCCAGGGCGACACCCTGCCGGCCAAGTCCACGCTCGTCTTCGCCGTCGACATCGTCGGCGTCGCGAAGTGAGGCCGCGCGGCAGCGGCGTACGGCCCCCGTACGCACACCGCCGCGCCACCCGGTGACAGACTGGGCCACGAACAACGGACCGCCCCGCCGCCCGCGGCGGGGCGGTCCTCCTGCCAACACTGGAGCCTTTACGTGAGCATCGAGAAGCCCGAGGTCGACTTCCCCGGTGGCGAGCCCCCGGCGGAGCTGGAGATCAAGGACATCTGGGAGGGCGACGGGCCCGTTGCCAAGGCCGGGGACAACGTCCGCGTCCACTACGTGGGTGTGGCCTTCTCCACCGGCGAGGAGTTCGACGCCAGCTGGAACCGCGGCGCCCCGCTCGCCTTCCCGCTCGGCGCCGGCCGCGTCATCGCGGGCTGGGACCAGGGTGTGCAGGGCATGAAGGTCGGCGGTCGCCGCCAGCTGATCATCCCGCCGCACCTCGCCTACGGCAGCCAGTCCCCGAGCCCCCTGATCAAGCCCAACGAGACGCTGATCTTCGTCTGCGACCTCGTCTCCGTCTGAGCCGGGACGCGGACCCCGCGCGGCCCCGGGCACGTACCCCCGCGGTACGGGCCCGGGGCCGCGCGCGTGCGCAGCCACGCCCGAACTTTTCCCGCGCCCCCGCGGAGCGGTACGGTCGACGCGGACGAACAGCGGCAATGATCCCCGCGCGGGCGGGGGTGGCCCCAGCAGAGAGGGCGTCGATGGCGATCGCCAAGGCCGAGCGGCTCATGAACCTCGCGCTGTGCCTGCTCGGGACCCGCAGGCCGCTGAGCAAGCGTGAGCTGCGCGAGTCCATCGAGGCGTACCTCGAAGCCGCCTCGGACGAGGCGTTCAACCGCATGTTCGAGCGCGACAAGGACGATCTGCGCGAACTCGGCCTCGTCATCGAGACGGTCGAAGGCCTCGACGGGGAGATCGGCTACCGCGCGGGCCGCGACAGCAACCGCCTGCCGCCCATCACGCTCGACGCCGAGGAGGCCGCGGCCCTCGGGCTCGCGGCGAAGGTCTGGCAGCAGGCCAGGCTCGCCGGAGCCGCGAGCGGCGCCCTCCAGAAGCTCCGCGCCGCCGGGCTCCCCGAGGACGTCGATCCCTACGGCACCCACACCGCGCTCGAACCGCGCATCCCCGTGCACGAGGCCGCCTTCGAACCCCTCATGCTCGCCTGCCGCGACCGCCGCCCCGTCGTCTTCGACTACCGCAAGTCCACCGCGCCCCGCCCCGAGGCCCGGCACGTCGAACCCTGGGCCCTGGAGTGCTGGCGCGGCCACTGGTACCTCGCCGGGTACGACCGCGAGCGCGGCGCCGAACGCGTCTTCCGCCTCTCGCGCATCACCGGCAGGGTCCGCGCCACCCGCGGCGCCTTCAGCAGCGAGGTGCCCCCGGTCGTCACCGTCCGCGAGACCGTCGCCGCCTGGGCCGGCGAGAACGCCGACCGCAGCGCCTTCATCCGGCTGCGCGCGGGCTCCGGCTACCCGCTGCGCGCCAAGGCCATCAACGTGCGCTCCGTGGACGGCGGGTGGGACGAGCTGGAGATCCCGTACGGGCACGGGCTCGACGCCTGGCTCGTCGAGTTCGGCCCCGACGTGGTCGTCCTGGAACCGGCCGAGCTGCGCGCGGACGTACGCGACCGGCTGCGCGCCGTGGCCGGGGTCTGAACGGGCTTCCCGCACAGGCGGGCCGCCCGAGCCCCGTCCCCCTCGATCCACACAGACGCGACCACGCCCCCCGACCACGCGAAGGAGCAGGCACATGGCGGCCAACGCCATCGACCAGACCCGGCGGATGCTCTCGCTCGTCACCTACCTGCGCGAGCGCCCGGGCGCCTATGTCGCCGACGTGGCCCGGGCCTTCGGCATCACCGAGGACGAACTCATCTCCGACCTCGACGTGCTGCCGCTGTGCGGCACCAGCTTCCGCGGCGGTGACCTGCTCGACATCGACACCGACGGCGAGCGCATCTGGTGGCACAACGCCGACGACGTCGCGGCCCCGCTCCGGCTCGCCGCCGACGAGGCCACCGCGCTCCTCGTCGCCGCCCGCGCCGTCACGACGCTGCCCGGACTGCGCGAGAGCGACCGGCAGGCCCTCCTGCGCGCGACCGCCAAGCTGGAGGCCGCCGCGGGGGACACCGCGGGGGCGAGCAGCAGGCTCTCGGTGACCTTCGAGTCCGAGGGCGGCGTCTTCGCAGAGGTGGACCGTGCGATCGCGGAGCGGCGGCGGCTGTGGCTGCGCTACTACTCGCCCGCGCGCGACGAGCTGACCGAGCGCGAGGTGGACCCCATCCGGCTCTTCGCCGTGGGGCACACCTACATGGAGGCGTGGTGCCGCCTCTCGGAGGACCGGCGCACCTTCCGTCTCGACCGCGTCGCCGCGATCCGCATCCTCGACGAGCCCTCCTCGCCCCCCGAGATGGAGCTGCGGGACCTGTCGGCCGGACTCGTGCAGCCCGCCGCCGACGACCCCGAGGTCACCGTCGAGGTCGCGCCCGCCGGGCGCTGGGTCGCCGAGTACTACCCGCACGACAAGGCCGAGGAACTCCCCGACGGCGGACTGCGCATCACGCTGCGCACCCCCGACCCGGCGTCCCTGCGCCGCCTCGCGCTCCGGCTGGGCGCCGACGGCCGTATCGTCGCCCCCGAGGAGCTGGCCACGAGCGCCCGCGAGGCGGCGCGGCAGGCTCTCGCCGCGTACGGCGAGGAGCTGTGAAGCCCCGTACGCCCGTCCGACACCGCGAGCCCGCCCGCCGAGGTGAGGCCGTCCGGGACGGCGGGCCCGTCCGAGACCGCGAGAGGGAGACCGCCCCGTGACGTCCGCCGAAGGAATCCTCGAAGCGACGGGCGGCACCCACGGGCGGCTCTACCGCGCCGCCTGCCCCGGGTGCGGGGCCCGCTTCGAACTCTCCGCCGCCGCGCTGCGGCTCGCCATCGGCGGCAGCCGCAAGACCACCTTCTACTCCTTCACGTGCCCCGAGTGCGGCGAGGCGGTCCGCAAACCGGCGGGGGAGCGGATTGTGGAACTCCTCACAGAAGGCGGCGTCCGCACGCTGCGGCTGCACTCCGCCCACTGACCCCGGCTCTCCTCACCCAAGGAACTAGGCTCGCCCGCATGCCCTCGCCCTCCGCTCTCTCCTGGTCCATGATCGCCGTCGCCCTCGGCTTCGCCGGGCTCGCTGTCCTCGGGGTTCTCGGGGTGCGGGTGTGGATCGAGGTCCGCCGGCTGGGCGTCCAGGTGGCCCGCACCTCGCAGCGGATCAGCGAGGCGACCGGGGACCTGGAGCGCGCGGCCAGCGATCTCGCCCGCACCTCGGGCAGCCTGCCGGCCCAGCGGAGGTGAACGACCGGCGCAGCGACCTGTCATAATCCCTGACCCGCCAGGTACGCTGCTGGCGCGGCCCGGAGCGAGGCGCGGGTCGCGAAACCGGGAATGCGCACAGGGATAGCCCGGTGTTCACCTGTGAGCGCTACGATCGCGGAGCGTACGGAAACCGGACGAGTGTCCAGCTCCCGCTCGTAGCTCCCCATCCCAGCCGCCTCGGTGAGAAGGTAGTACGCCTATGTTGTTCGGAAAGATCGGCGCCCCCGAGATCATCCTCATCCTCGTCGTCGTGGTGCTGCTGTTCGGCGCGAAGAAGCTTCCGGACATGGCCCGTTCGCTCGGCAAGTCCGCGCGCATCCTCAAGAGCGAGGCCAAGGCGATGAAGTCCGAGGGCAAGCAGGACGAAGCCGCCCCGGCCGACCCGCCCGCCGACCAGGCGGTCCCGCGTACCATCCAGGCCGCCCCCGGTGACGTGACCAGCTCCCGCCCGGTCGCCGAGCCCACGGACACCCCCCAGCGCTGAGCGCCCACACGGCGCCGGAGCAGGCCGGCGCCGCCGTACGCACGAGATGAGGACGTGGGTTGCTGAAGTCTGCCCGCACACGAGCCGAGAAGGACCCCGAGGGGCGCATGCCGCTCATGGATCACCTCCGTGAGCTGCGCAACCGCCTGGCGAAGGGGGTCCTCGGCATCGTTGTCGTGACGATCGTGGCCGCGTTCTTCTACCAGGACATCGTCGACTTCGTCACGCGTCCCATCATGCACTCGGTGGGGTGCGAGCAGGCGTTCTCCGACCTCGCGCGGCGCGAGAAGGGCGAGTGCGCCAGGATCGTGATGAACGGGCTGCTCAGCCCCTTCAGCCTGGCGATCAAGGTCTCGCTCATGGCCGGAGTCATCGGCGCCTCGCCGATCTGGCTCTACCAGCTGTGGGGCTTCATCGCGCCCGGCCTGCACCGCAACGAGAAGAAGTACGCGGTCGGTTTCGTCGGCGTGGGCGTCCCGCTCTTCCTCGTCGGGGCCTTCATCGCGTACCGCACCCTGCCGACGATGGCGGAGGTGCTCCTCGGTTTCACCCCCGAGAACGCCGAGAACCAGCTCCCTCTCGACGACCTGCTGAACCTGATCACGCGCATGGTGCTCGTCTTCGGCGCCTCGTTCGAACTGCCGCTGCTCCTCGTCATGCTCAACCTGACGCACGTCCTGACGGGCAAGCGGATGCTGAGCTGGTGGCGCTGGATGATCATGGGCATCACGGTCTTCGCCGCCGTGGCCACCCCCAGCACCGACCCGGTGAGCATGCTGGCCCTCGCGGGCCCCATCTGGGTCCTCTACTTCGGCGCCACGGTCTTCTCGCTCCTCAACGACCGGCGCCGCGTGCGCAACGACCCGTACGCCGGCCTCGACGACGACGAGGCGGCACCCCTCGACCTCAGCCCCGAGGACATCGGCGAGGTCGAACGCGTCACCACTCCCCGCGCCCTCCCCGAGCAGACCGGCCGGGACCGCGTCAACGGCTACGACGACGTGACCTGACCGCCCCTGTCCCGCGAGCCCTACCGGACGGTAGGGTCGCGCCGTGACCAGCGAGATCACCCTCTTCGTCAACCCCACCGCAGGCCGCGGCCGAGGCGCCGCCGCCGCCCGGCCCGCCGCGTGCGTCCTGCGCGAGGCGGGCTTCCGCGTGCGCACGGTCGTCGGGGCGGACGCCGAGGACGCGGCCCGTCGCGCGAAGGAGGCCGTCTCCGCGGGAACGGGCGCGCTCGTCGCCGTCGGCGGGGACGGGCTGCTCTCGCTCGCGCTGGGAGCCGTCGCGGGGACCCGTACCCCCCTCGGTGTCATCGCGGTCGGCAGCGGCAACGACTTCGGGCGCTCCCTGGGACTGCCGGTACGGGCGCCCGCCGAGGCCGCCGCGGTCATCGCGCGGGCGCTGCGCGAGGACACCCGCCGCCCCATCGACCTCGGGCGGGTCGCGGGCCGCTGGTACGGCACCGTCCTCGCCACCGGCTTCGACTCGCGCGTCAACGACAGGGGCAACCGGATGCGGCTCCCGCTCGGCCGCTTCCGCTACGACCTCGCGATCCTCGCGGAACTCGCCGCCTTCAAGCCCACCGCGTACCGGCTGCGCCTGGACGACGGGCCCGTGCGCGAGATCGAGGCGACGCTCATCGCCGTGGGGAACTCGACCTCGTACGGCGGCGGCATGCGGATCTGCGCGGACGCCCGCCTCGACGACGGGCTCCTCGACGTCACGGTCGTCGGGCCGTGCGGCCGCGGGACGCTCCTCAAGGTCTTCCCGCGCGTCTACCGGGGCACCCACCTCTCGCACCGCGTCGTCACGAGCTACCGCGCGGGCCGCGTCGAACTCGACGCGGTGGGCCTCACGGGATACGCGGACGGCGAGCCGCTCGGCCCCCTCCCGCTCACGGCGACGGCCCACCCCGCGGCCGTACGGCTGCTCGCCCCGCCGGTCAAGGAGAAACGCCGGCCGAATTTCAGCCCCTCCGGCGTTTGAGGAGCGGGGTGCGGGGCGGAGCCCCGCGGGGACGGTGCTCCGGGCAGGAGGGGCACGTATACGGATCGTGCTCCCTCCGCCCAGGCCGGTAGGCTCGCTCACACGATGACAGAGGACCTCACCCCGGCCGAGCGGTACGCGGCCAGCCGCGCCCGCACCGCCGAAGCCGCCACCGCGCTCGGTTCCTTCCGCGAGATGTACGAGTTCGGGCTCGACCCCTTCCAGATCGAGTCCTGCCAGGCCCTGGAGGCCGGCAAGGGCGTACTCGTCGCGGCGCCCACCGGCTCCGGCAAGACGATCGTCGGCGAGTTCGCCGTCCACCTCGCCCTGCGCGAGGGCAAGAAGTGCTTCTACACCACGCCCATCAAGGCGCTCTCCAACCAGAAGTTCGGTGACCTCAGCAAGCGCTACGGCGCCGACAAGGTCGGGCTGCTCACCGGGGACAACAGCGTCAACGCGGACGCCCCTGTCGTCGTCATGACGACCGAGGTGCTGCGGAACATGCTCTACGCGGGCAGCCCGGCGCTCACCGGGCTCGGCTACGTCGTCATGGACGAGGTGCACTACCTCTCCGACCGCATCCGCGGCGCCGTCTGGGAAGAGGTGATCATCCACCTGCCTGAGTCGGTCACGCTCGTCTCGCTCTCCGCGACCGTCTCGAACGCCGAGGAGTTCGGAGACTGGCTCGACACCGTCCGCGGTGACACCGAGGTCGTCGTCTCCGAGCACCGGCCCGTCCCGCTCTTCCAGCACGTCCTGGCCGGGCGCCGGATGTACGACCTCTTCGAGGAGGGCGGGGGCCGCAAGCGCGCGGTCAACCCCGACCTGCTCCGCATGGCCCGCATGGAGGCCGGACGCACCGGTTACGGCGGCAGGCGGCGCGGGCGCGAGGCCGACAGGGAGCGCGAGCGGCGCCAGCGCAGCCGGACGTGGACCCCGGGCCGCCCCGAGGTGATCGACCGGCTCGACTCCGAGGGTCTGCTCCCCGCGATCACCTTCATCTTCAGCCGCGCGGGCTGCGAGGCCGCCGTGCAGCAGTGCCTCTTCGCCGGGCTGCGCCTCAACGACGAGGCCGAACGCCTCGCCGTGCGCGAGATCGTCGAGGAGCGCACCGCCTCGATCCCGCCCGAGGACCTGCACGTCCTCGGCTACTTCGAGTTCCTGGAGGGCCTGGAGCGGGGCATCGCCGCGCACCACGCCGGGATGCTGCCGACCTTCAAGGAGGTCGTCGAGGAGCTGTTCGTACGGGGCCTGGTCAAGGCCGTCTTCGCGACCGAGACCCTCGCGCTCGGCATCAACATGCCGGCCCGCTCCGTCGTGCTGGAGAAGCTCGTCAAGTGGAACGGCGAGCAGCACGCCGACATCACGCCCGGCGAGTACACCCAGCTCACCGGGCGCGCCGGGCGACGCGGCATCGACGTCGAGGGGCACGCCGTGGTGCTGTGGCAGCGCGCCATGAGCCCCGAGCACCTCGCCGGCCTGGCGGGCACCCGTACGTACCCGCTGCGCTCCAGCTTCCGGCCCTCGTACAACATGGCCGTCAACCTGGTCCAGCAGTTCGGGCGGCACCGCTCGCGCGAACTCCTGGAGACCTCCTTCGCGCAGTTCCAGGCCGACCGCTCCGTCGTCGGCATCTCCCGCGACGTCCAGCGCAACGAGGCGGGCCTCGCGGGCTACAAGGAGTCGATGACCTGCCACCTCGGCGACTTCGAGGAGTACTCGCGGCTGCGCAGGCAGCTCAAGGACCGCGAGAACGAACTCGCCCGCGAGGGAGTCAGCCAGCGGCGTGCCGCCGCTGCCGCCGCGCTGGAGAAGCTTCGCCCCGGCGACATCATCCACGTGCCCACCGGCAAGTTCGCCGGGCTCGCCCTCGTCCTGGACCCGGGCGTCCCGGCCGGGCGCGCGGTGGGTGGCCGCCGCGGACGCGACGTCGACGCCTTCGACGGGCCCCGCCCCCTCGTGCTCACCGCCGAGCGGCAGGTCAAGCGGCTCAACGGCATCGACTTCCCCGTGCCCGTCGAGGCCCTGGACCGGATGCGCGTGCCGAAGTCCTTCAACGCGCGCAGCCCGCAGTCCCGCCGCGACCTCGCCTCCGCCCTGCGCACCAAGGCCGGGCACCTCGTCCCCGAGCGGCACCGCAAGGGCCGCGCCGAGGCCGCCGACGACCGCGAGATCAACCGGCTGCGCGCCGCACTGCGCGCACACCCCTGCCACGGCTGCGCCGAGCGCGAGGACCACGCCCGCTGGGCGGAGCGCTACCACCGGCTGCTGCGCGACACCAAGCAGCTGGAACGCCGTATCGAGGGCCGGACGAACACCATCGCGCGCACCTTCGACCGGATCGTCGCGCTCCTGACCGAACTCGACTACCTGCGTGGCGAACAGGTCACCGAGCACGGCAGGCGGCTCGCGCGGCTCTACGGCGAACTCGACCTGCTCGCCTCCGAGTGCCTGCGCGCCGGGGTCTGGGAAGGGCTCGGCCCGGCCGAGCTGGCCGCCTGCGCCTCCGCGCTCGTCTACGAGTCGCGCTCGGGGGACGACGCGGGCGCGCCCAAGGTGCCCTCGGGCAAGGTGACGACGGCGCTCAACGAGATGGTGCGGATCTGGGGCAGGCTCGACGCGGTCGAGGAGGACTTCGGGATCAGCCGGACCGAGGGCGTCGGCCAGCGCGAGCCGGACCTCGGCTTCGCCTGGGCCGCGTACGAGTGGGCCTCGGGCAAGGGGCTCGACGAGGTGCTGCGCGAGGCGGAGATGCCGGCCGGGGACTTCGTGCGCTGGACCAAGCAGATCATCGACGTCCTGGGCCAGATCGCCGCGGCGGCACCGGGGCAGGGGAGCACGGTGCCGAAGGCCGCCCGGCGGGCGGTCGACGCGGTCCTGCGCGGAGTGGTCGCGTACACCTCGGTGAGCTGAGGATTTCCGGCGATCAAATCCAGTCGCTACTGATCGGAATTGATCCCGAAAGAAAGAAGGTGGGCTCCTTTCTCCCGTGAGGGAAAGGAGCTCGCCTTCTTTTGTGCGAAAAAGTATTAGCGCATATGTGCGTCGGTGGAGCCGAAAGAGTGAACGCGGGGCCTCTGACCTGCGGTGATTCCCGGCGGTCGAGGTGGAACAAGCCGCTTTCCCCGCCCCCGTTGGCGTATAAATGGGCTCGATTCTAGGCCGTGCGCGGTGCGCGGTGGGCTTGCTCGCGGAATATGACACCCGGCGCGTCGAGGCGCATTAGGCTCACCGACGCAGCGCCCCGGTCCCCCGGTCGTGTCCTTCGCGCATGTCCGCGCCCCGGACCGGATCGCGCCGTCCTTTCCGTCAATCGCGCTTGAGGGCATACATGGTGAGTGTCGCTTCACCCCCCGCTTCGCCTCCCGCCGTCCGGCTGGCGCCTCTGCCGAGGATGCTGCTGACCGGCCTCCCGCTCCTGGCGGCCACCGCGGTGGCGGGCTCCCTGCTGACCGGGGCCGCCAGGATCACGGCGCTCGTGGGGGGAGTGGTCGCCCTCGCGCTCGGGCTCGCCCTCACCGCCGAGGTGACCCGCGCCCAGCGGGCCCGGGCGGCCGAGTACCGCGCCTTCCGCAGCCACCTCGCCGAGGTCCAGAACCTCGTGGACACCAACGACGAGCGCCTCTACTACCTCACCGACGTCGTCCTGCCCCGCATCCACGAACTCGCCTGCGCCGGCATCATGGACCGGCGCATGGAAGAGCTGATCCGCGAGTACCCGAAGTGGCGCGACGACTTCACGGACCCGGAACTGCACCTCGTCAGCTCCATCATCGGCTCCCTGCACGAGATGGAGAACATCCGTCACTCCACGGTGTGGCACTACATCAACATCACCCGCAGGCTCCAGGCCGTCGCGCACTCCATGTCCGAGGAACTGCGCGAGATGGAGGAACGCCACGGGCGGGCCCCCGAGTACTTCGACGACCTGCTCCGCGTCGACCACGCCTGCTCGATGATGATCCGCTGGGCGGACGACCTCGCCACCCTCGGCGGCGGTCGCCCCAGCCGCCGCTGGCCCGGGCCCGTGTCCCTGCTCAGCACGCTGCGCGGCGCACAGGGCCGCATCCTTGAGTTCCCGCGTATCCACATCATGGACATCCCGGACATCGACCTCAAGGGCAACGAATGCGAGGGGGTCCTGCAGGCCGTCGCCGAACTCATGGACAACGGTTGCAAGTACTCGGCGCCCAGCTCCAAGGTCTTCGTCAGCGCGATGCGCGTGGAGAAGGGCATCTCCATCTCGGTGGAGGACCAGGGCGGCAGCACCGACATGATCGACAAGATCATGCGCCGCTTCAAGAACATCTACCGCTACGCCAAGACCAACCGGGACATCGGCCAGTACCGCTACGAGACGGGCATCGGCTACTTCGTCCTCGGGCGCCTGTGCCTGAGCTACGAGATGAACCTGGAGGTCCGCCCCTCCGCCTACGGCGGCCTGCGCGCCATCCTGTTCGTGCCCGAGCACCTCATCGAGGGCATCAACATCGACTACCCCGCCCTCAAGCGCAAGCGCCTGCTCGCCCACGGCATCGGCGCCGAGGCGGTGCCCCGCTTCGACGAGAACGACGAGCCGATCGTGCCGCTCCCGCGCCGGGAGCACATCCCCTACAGCAAGTACGCGGGACCGCCCGAGCGGAACGAGGACGGCGAGGCGATCCCGCCCACGACGCCGCCCGACGCGCCGGTCTACACCGAGCGCACCCCGGAGGGCCTGCCGCAGCGCCGCCGCACGATGCCGTACCACCCGGGCGTCGGCTTCGCCCAGTACGCCACCGAGGAGGAGTACCTCGCCGAGCAGGCGAGCATCGCGGAGCAGACGGAGATCAACATGCGCGCGGCCGCGGCCGAGTCGTGGAACGGCCCGGCGCGCGAGCGCGAAGCGCCCTACGGCACGGGTCGCGAGGCGCCGTACGGAGCGGACCGCCGCGAGGCACCGCACGAGGACGACGACTGGGAGCAGCCCGAGCCCGGTATCGCGATGGCCGCCTTCTTCGCGGCGGCCAAGGGCGGCGGCCTTCCCGAGGGACACGGCGAGGCCGAGAAGAAGCCCGCCGACAGCGAGTACGACGACAACGAAGAGGGGGACGAGTACTGATGGCGCAGTTCGATCAACTGCTCAAGGAACTGGACGAGACGGTGAGCGGCATCCACCAGATCGTGGTCCTCTCCGCCGACGGGCTCCAGATCGCCCGGTACGGCGGGGAACAGGACGCCGCCGACCGCGTCGCCGCCGCCTGCGCCGGGCTCCAGAGCCTCGCCGCGGCCGTGGGCCAGGAACTCCCCGGCTCCAAGGGCCAGATGCAGATGGTCGTCATCGAGGTGGACGAGGGCTACTTCTATCTCATGGCGGCCGGTACGGGGGCGTACCTCGCGGTCCTGGCCGACGCGCGCACCGAGGCCGGAGTCGTCGGCCACCGCATGCGTGAACTCGCCCGACGCCTCGGCCCGCACCTGACGAGCCCGCCGCGCCGGACGGGCACCGTCGTCCGATGACCATCCCTTCCCGGCGCAGGCGCCGCAGCACGCAGGAGAGCCCGGCACCGGGCGGTGCCACGCGGGGGAGCCCGCACCCGGACGGCACGGCGGGGGAGCGGGACGACGCGACGGACGGCGGTCCGCGGGCGCACGACACGGCGGAGGAAGGCCCCCGGAAGGCCGGCGGGCCGGTGCAACCCGGGCGCTTCTACGCGCTCACCGGCGGCCGGGGCGGCGGCGAGGAGATCGACCTCGTCTCGCTGGTCCAGACCGTCGCCGTCCCCGCCTCCGGCCTCCAGCCCGAAGGCGCCGCGGTCCTGCGCCTGTGCCGCACCTCGCTCTCGGCCGCGGAACTCTCGGCCTACCTGCGGCTGCCCTTCAGCGTGATGGCCGCGCTCCTCGCCGGTCTCCACGCCGAAGGGCTCGTACGAATCCTGCGCCCGGTACGGCCGTCGCACGACACAGCCGACCGTTCCCTCCTCGAAGCGGTGATGCATGGACTTCAACGACTCTGACCTCCTCCCCGGCCCGCGGACCGAGGACCTGCTCCCGGACACCGTCACGGCCGGTGTGAAGCTCGTCGTCGTCGGCGGCTTCGGCGTCGGCAAGACGACGATGGTCGGCTCGGTGAGCGAGATCAGGCCGCTCACCACCGAGGAGACGATGTCCAAGGCGAGCATCGGGGTCGACAGCCTCTTCCGCACCCGCGCGAAGACCGCGACGACGGTCGCGATGGACTTCGGCCGTATCCGCATCAACGACGAACTCGTCCTCTACCTCTTCGGCACCCCCGGCCAGGAACGCTTCTGGTTCCTGTGGAACGGCCTCTTCGAAGGGGCGCTCGGCGGGGTGGTGCTCGTCGACACCCGCCGTCTGGAGACGAGCTTCGAGGTGATGGGGCGGCTGGAGGAGCAGGGCGTGCCGTACGTCGTCGCCGTCAACCGCTTCCCGAAGTCGCCCCGTTACCCGGCTCAGACGCTGCGCGCCGCGCTCGACCTGCCCGCCGAGGTCCCGATCGTGGAGTGCGACGCCCGCGAGCGCTCCTCCAGCAAGAACGTCCTGCTCGCCCTCGTCCACTACCTGGGTGTCATCGCGGACCGGCGGGGCCCGCGGGCCTGAGCCGCACCTGTCCGCCCGGCGACCGCACGTCCCCGTGCCCACGCACCCGCCCACCCCCGGCACCCTTCTCCCGGAGATCCCGTGACCACACCCGTCCCGCCCGAGGGCGCCGTCCCGCCGCCCGGCTGCCCCGCCCACGTACCCCCCGCCTCCGGCATCCCCGCCGCGCGGGCCCGGCCGCGCCCCGACTACTCCGGCGTGCCCGCTCCCGAGGGGCGCGACCCGGCGACGGAGGCGGACAACCCCAACATCGGCCCCGGGCGGGCCCGCAGGCTCAACGGCCCGGACGCCGAGCGCGACCAGCAGGGGCTCTACGACACGCTGCGCCTGGAGTACGGCGAGGTCGCCCCCGTGCTGCTGCCGCGTGACGTGCCCGCCTGGCTCGTGCTCGGCCACGAGGAGAACCGCTTCGTGTGCGCGCACCCGGAGCTGTTCACCACGGATGGCCGCCAGTGGCGTCTGCTCCAGGACGGCACCGTCGGCCCCGACCACCCCATGGCGCCCATCTTCATGTGGCAGCCCGTCTGCGCCTTCGTCGAGGGCGAGGAGCACGAGCGCCTGCGCGAGCCCCTGGAGGAGAACCTCCGCGTCACCGACCTGCGCGAGCTGCGCCGTCTCGTGCAGACGGGCACCTACACCCTCCTCAACGACCTGTGCGAGGAGGGCTTCTGCGACCTCACCGAGGACTACTGCGAGCGCCTCCCGATGATCGTGCTGCTCGGTCTCTTCGGCATGTCGCACCTCTACGACGACCGCTTCCTCGAAGCGGCCCGCGACCTCATCAAGGGCACCGAGACCGCCAACGCGAGCAACGAGCACCTCATGAAGCTCTTCCGCGCCGAGGTCGAGCGGGCGCGCGAGGAACCGGGCGACGACCTCGCCTCGCAACTCCTCGCCCACCCGGCCGGGATGAGCCCGCGCGAGGTCTCCGAGCACCTGCGGATCGTCCTCATCGCCGCCTACGAGACCACGGCGAACCTCCTCGCCAACGCGATGCGCATCCTGCTCGTGCAGATGGAGGTGCGCGGGCGGGTCGGGGCCGGGCGGCTCAACATCTACGAGGCGATCGAGCAGGCACTGTGGGACGAACCGCCCTTCAGTGCCATGCTCGGCCGCTACGCGCTCCAGGACGTGGAGCTGGGCGGACGGCGCATCAGGAAGGGCGACGCCGTCATGCTCGGCTACGCGGCCGGGAACGTGGACACGCGCGTGCGGCCCGAACTCGACGCGCCGGTACGGGACAACCGCTCCCACCTCGCCTTCGGCCGCGGCCCGCACGCCTGCCCGGGGCAGTACCTCGGCCGTCAGCTGTGCCAGCTCGCCCTGGACGATCTGCTCGCCTGGCTCCCCGACATGCGCCTCGCCGTGCCCTCCTCGCAGCTGCGCTGGTCGGGCTCGCTGCTCAGCCGTCACCTCGTCGAACTCCCGGTCCGCTTCGAGCCGCGCTCCCAGCGCGACGAGGAGAGCATCGGCACCTTCGGGCTCCCGCTTCCCAAGGGCGTGGGCCTCTTCCCGCCACCCGACGAGGAGTACGACCTGATGCCCGTCGAGGTCCCGGAGGGGATTCTCGAAGCCGAGCGGGAGGCGGGGGAGTGGCGGGCGGCGAAGAAGCGGCGCGAGCAGGCCGAGCAGGACGGTCCCGCGCCGGTGGACGCCGGGTGTGCGGGGGCGGAGGCCGAGGCGCTGCTTCCGGGGCCGCGTCGCCCGCTGCGGGACTGGCTGCGGCGCTGACCGCCGCTCAGTCGCGCGCGGTGCGGGCCCAGCGAAGCGGGTCGTGCCAGGCGGTGAGCGTGCGCCCGCTCGTGAAGCGGCGCCGTTCGCCGCTCAGCGGGTCCGTGAACTCGATGGATCTGGCGAGGAGTTGGAGGGGGCGGCGGTAGTCGGTGGGGTCCGGGTCCGTGACGCACGGGTAGAGCGGGTCGCCGAGGAGGGGGAGGCCGAGGCCGTTCATGTGGGCCCGCAGCTGGTGGGTGCGCCCGGTGCGGGGGAGCAGCCGGTAGCGGGCGAGGAGCGGGGGAGTGCCGGCGAGGGCGGGGGCGGTGCGCACGCCGAGGAGTTCGACGCGGGTCTCGCTGTTCGGCTCGGCGCCCGCCACCTCGCGCGCCGCCATCTCGCCGCGCTCCTTGACGAGGTGGCTGCGGACCGTGCGCGGCAGGGGCAGCTCGGGCGCGTACGCGGCGACCGCCTCGTACTCCTTGCGCACCTCCTTGCGCGCGAAGAGCGACTGGTACGCGCCGCGGTCCCCGGGCCGTACGACGAAGAGCACGAGCCCCGCGGTGAGGCGGTCGAGGCGGTGCGCGGGGCTCAGCGCGGGGAGGCCGAGGTCGCGGCGCAGGCGGGCGAGGGCGGTCTCGGTGATGTGGCTGCCGCGCGGGGTCGTGGCGAGGAAGTGCGGTTTGTCGACGACGAGGAGGCGGTCGTCACGGTGCACGACGCGGAGCGGGAAGGGGACGGCGGGCTCGGGGGCGCGGGTGCGGTGGAACCAGTACGTGGCGCCGGGGCCGCACTCCTCGCCGTGCGCCGGACGCCCGCTCGCGTCGACGAACTCGCCCGCGCCGAGCATCGCGTCGACGACGGCCGGCGACACGGGAAGCCGGGAGCGGAGGTACGAGCGGAGGGTGCCCTCGTGGGTGTCGGGGACACGGAGCCGGATGGCGTCGATGCCGTCCCGCTGAGGCAGGGGGGAGGAGGGACGGGGGCGACGCGGCACGGGCTAAGGGTACGGGGGCGGGGGCGTCGGAGTCGGCCCTCCCCGTACGCCCCCCCGTACCCCGGCGCTTCTCAGGCGGCCTCTCCGCCCTCCTGTTCGGCTTCGATCCGGGCGTTCCAGTCCCTCTTGCTCGCCTGCCAGCCGTCCTCGTTGTGGCCGAGCCGCCAGTAGCCGGAGATGGAGAGGCGGTCGCGGGTGATGCCGCGGTCGAGGCGGAGGTGGCGGCGGAGGTCCTTCACGAAGCCGGCCTCGCCGTGGACGAAGACCTGGACCGTCTCCGGGTCGCACTCGGCGGTGCGGACGGCGGCGACGAGCGCCTCGCCCACCGGGCGCTCGCCGCGGTGCAGCCAGCTCAGGTTCACCCCGGCGGGAACGTCGAGCTTCTGCTCCTCGGCGGCGTCCGCGACCTCGATGAAGACGTCGCCCCTCGCGTCGGCGGGCATGTTCTCGACGGCCGCCGCGATCGCGGGCAGCGCGCTCTCGTCCCCGGCCAGCAGATGGCTCGCCCCGGGCTCGGGGCGGTAGGCGCCGCCGGGACCGCCGAAGTAGAGGACGTCGCCCGGCTTCGCCGCCGCGGCCCAGGGGCCCGCGAGGCCCTCGTCGCCGTGCACGACGAAGTCGACGGTCAGCTCGCGGGCCGCGCCGTCCCAGCGCCGCACGGTGTACGTACGGGTCACGGGCCACTGCTCGCGCGGGAAGTCGGCCCGTACCCGCCCCATGTCGAAGGGCTCGGGGTACGTGACGCCCTCGCGCGGGAACATCAGCTTGATGTAGTGGTCCGTGAACTCGTCGGCGGCGAACTCGGAGAGTCCCTCGCCGCCGAAGACGACCCTGACCATGTGCGGGGTGAGCTGCTCGGTGCGCAGCACCTGCCCGGAGTGGGTGCGGCCGCCCTTGCGCGCGGGCCGTTCGGTGTCAGCCATGGGTTCCCCCCGATCGATCTGCTTAGGTAAGCCTAAGCTAGCACTTCACCCCGCGAGGGTGTGCAGCACGCGATCGAGGGAGCTGCCGAGGCCCCAGCGCTCCCCGAGGGCCGCGAGGACCTCTCCGTCACGCGGTTCGTCGGGCAGCCGCTCGTCGAGGTCCTCCGGTACGGGGATGTCCCGCGCGACCCGGACCACCGCGGGGGCCACGTCCAGGTACGGGGCCGACTCGACGAGGCGGCGGCGCTGGGCCGGGGTGATCTTCGAGGCGGGGTCGGCGGCGGCGGCGCGGATGCCGTCGAGGTCGCCGTAGGCCGCGAGGAGCTTCGCGGCGGTCTTCTCGCCGATCCCGGGAACCCCGGGCAGTCCGTCGCTCGGGTCACCGCGCAGGGTCGCGAGGTCCGCGTACCCGGGCCCGTCCACCCCGTACTTCTCGCGCAGCAGCGCCTCGTCCGTGACCTGGAGGCTGCCGACGCCCTTGAGGGGGTACAGCACGCGGATTGCGCGCGCGTCGTCGACGAGCTGGAAGAGGTCGCGGTCGCCCGTGACGATGTCCACCGGGCCGTGCGCGCGGGTGGCGAGGGTGCCGATGACGTCGTCCGCCTCGTACCCCGGGACGCCGAGCCGCGCGATGCCGAGCGCGTCGAGAACGGCCTCGATCACCGGGACCTGCGGCGAGAGGGTGTCGGGCACCTCCTCCTCGTCGGGTCCCGTCTCGGTCTCCTCGGCCACCCGGTGCGCCTTGTAGCTCGGGATGAGGGAGACCCGCCACTCGGGCCGCCAGTCGGCGTCCATACAGGCCACGAGGGCGTCGGGGCGGTGGTCCTGGACGAGCCGCGCGATGAAGTCGAGGAGGCCGCGCACCGCGTTGACCGGGGTGCCGTCGGGGGCACGCACCGAGTCGGGGACGCCGAAGTAGGCGCGGAAGTAGAGCGAGGCGGTGTCGAGGAGCATGAGCGGGGGAGTCTGCGTCACGCCTGGCATCTTGCCGCACCCGCGGCGCCGTGGCCGAACCTTTGCGGTGCGCGCCCCTCTCCGGGTGTGGGCGCACACCTCACACCATAACGGGGAGGTAACGCAAGCACTTTGGGGCGATCGGGAAGTGATCTGAATCACATAATCGTTTGATGGGTATAGCCATGGGCAGCAGCGCCCCCGGAGCGAACCCGACGCGCCGATTGGAACGACTCGGGTCAGCGGACGGAATCCGCAAGCTTCACGGCTCGCCGCGACAGGGGGTGGCGGGCCGCTTTCCGTGCGATCCGAGAGGTGTTTGTGGCAAAGCTACAAGCCGAGAACTTGTTCAAGGTCTTCGGCAGACAAGCCGAGACCGCCGTCAGCCGACTGAAGGACGGTGCCGCGCGCGAGGACCTGCGCGCCGAGGGCACCACGGCCGCCGTGATCGATGCCTCGTTCTCCGTGGACGAGGGCCAGATCTTCGTGGTCATGGGCCTCTCCGGGTCCGGGAAGTCGACGCTGCTGCGGATGCTCAACGGGCTCCTGGAGCCCACCGCGGGCCACGTCCGTTTCGACGGGCAGGACCTCACCGAGCTGAGCGCCGCCGGGCTGCGCGAGGTGCGCGCGAAGAAGATCAGCATGGTCTTCCAGCACTTCGCGCTCTTCCCGCACCGCAGCGTCCTGGAGAACGCCGCCTACGGCCTCCAGGTGCAGGGCGTGCCGCGCGAGGAGCGCGAGCGCCGCGCCACCGAGGCACTGGAACTCGCCGGGCTCAAGGGCTGGGAGAAGTCCTGGCCCGACGAGCTGTCCGGCGGCATGCAGCAGCGCGTGGGCCTGGCCCGCGCGCTCGCGACCGACGCCGACCTGCTGCTCATGGACGAGTCGTTCAGCGCGCTGGACCCGCTGATCCGCCGTGACATGCAGGACCAGCTCGTCGAACTCCAGAAGCGCCTGAAGAAGACCATCGTCTTCATCACCCACGACCTCAACGAGGCCATGCGGCTCGGCGACAAGATCGCCGTCATGCGCGACGGCCGCATCGTGCAGACCGGGACGGCCGAGGACATCCTCGTCACCCCGGCCAACGACTACGTTGCCGCCTTCACCCAGGACGTCGACCGTTCGCGTGTGCTCACGGCCGGGGCCATCATGGCCGAGCCCGAGACGGCGTACGGCAGCGATCTGCGCGCCCCCGCCGACGTCCTCGCCGCAGCGCCGGCCACGGTGCGCGACACCACCCCGATCTTCCAGCTCTTCGGCCCGAGTTCGACCAGCAGCGTGCCGGTCGCCGTGACCGACGCGGACGGCTCGCTCGTCGGCGTCGTGCCGCGCGACCGCCTGCTCGCGGTCCTCGGCGAGCCGATGACTCCCCAGGATCAGGACGTCACGCTCGCCAAGACTCCGGAACAGCGCCCCGAGGACGCCACCGGAAAGGTGAGTGCACGTGCCTAGGCTTCATCTCGGGGACTGGGTCGACTCGATCGTCGACTGGCTCCAGACCAACCTCTCCTGGCTCTTCGACTTCATCTCCACGTGTGCGAAGGGCATGTACGACGGCGTCAACGCCGTGCTCACCGCGCCCGAACCGCTGCTGCTCGCCGGAATCCTCGCGATCATCGCGTTCTGGCTGCGCGGGCTCACCGCCGGGGTGCTCTCCTTCGTCGGCTTCGCGCTGATCGACTCGCTCGAACTGTGGGAACCGGCGATGAACAGCTTCTCGCTGGTCATCGTCTCCACCGTGATCGCGCTGGTCATCGGCGTCCCGCTCGGCATCTGGACCGCGAGATCGCAGCGGGCGAGCGCCATCGTGCGCCCCCTGCTCGACTTCACGCAGACGATGCCCGCCATGGTCTACCTGATCCCGGCGATCTTCTTCTTCGGGCTCGGCGTCCCGGCCGGCATCGTGGCCACGATCATCTTCGGCTTCGCGCCCGCCGTGCGCATGACCGAACTCGGCATCCGGCAGGTCGACGAGGAACTCGTCGAGGCGGCCGACGCCTTCGGCACGACGCCGCGCAAGACGCTCCTCGGCGTCCAGCTGCCGCTGGCCCTGCCGACGATCATGGCCGGTGTCAACCAGGTCATCATGCTCAACCTGTCGATGGTCGTCATCGCGGGCATGGTCGGCGCGGGCGGCCTCGGCGGCTCCGTCTACCAGGCGATCGGCAACGTCGACATCGGTCTCGGCTCCGAGGCCGGTGTCTCCATCGTCGTCCTCGCGATCTTCCTCGACCGCGTGGTCGCGGCCCTCGGCCAGCAGATCTCGCCGCTCGGCCGCCGCGCCGCCGCGCGTGTGCGCGCCATGCAGGGCCTGAAGCTCTGGAGCTACCGGCCCCGCCCGACCGTCGCCGTCATCGGTGTCGTGATCCTCGGGCTCGTCGCGGGCGGCATGGGCGTCTTCGGCGGCTCGAACGACGCGAAGACCGTCGACGCCACCGACGTCGGCAAGGGCAAGACCGTCAGCGTCGGCTACATCCCCTGGGACGAGGGCGTCGCCTCCACCTTCCTGTGGAAGGAGATCCTCGAACAGCGCGGCTTCAAGGTCGACGCCAAGCAGTACGAGGCGGGCTCGCTCTACACCGGCATGGCCAACGGCCAGGTCGACTTCCAGACCGACTCCTGGCTGCCCACGACCCACGCCCAGTACTGGAAGAAGTACGGCGACAAGCTGGAGGACCTGGGCAGCTGGTACGGCCCGACCTCGCTGGAGATCGCCGTCCCCTCCTACGTCAAGGGCGTGAAGTCCACGGCGGATCTGAAGGGCAAGGAGTCGGAGTTCAAGAACCGGATCGTCGGTATCGAGCCGAGTGCCGGTGAGATGGGTCTGCTCAAGGACAAGGTCGTGAAGGACTACGGCCTGTCGAAGTACAAGGTGATCGACGGTTCGACGCCGGGGATGCTCGCCGAGCTGGACCGGGCGTACAAGAAGAAGGAGCCGATCGCGGTCACTTTGTGGTCGCCGCACTGGGCGTACGACAAGTACGACATGACCAAGCTCAGCGACCCGAAGGGCAGCTGGGGCAAGGGCGACGAGGTCCACACCCTCGCGCGCAAGGGCTTCTCGAAGGACTTCCCCGAGGCCGCGAAGTGGCTGAAGGACTTCAAGCTCGACGAGAAGCAGCTCGCCAGCCTGGAGAGCGAGATCCAGGACGCCGGCAAGGGCAAGCAGCAGGAAGCCGTCAAGTCCTGGATCAAGAAGAACCCCGGCATCGTCGACAAGCTCGCCCCCGTCCAGCAGACCGACGTCAACGTCGGCAAGGGCAAGACCGTCAACATGGGCTTCATCCCGTGGGACGAGGGCATCGCCTCCTCGTACCTCTGGAAGGAGATCCTGGAGCGTCGCGGCTTCAAGGTCTCGGCCAAGCAGTACGAGGCCGGAGCGCTCTACACCGGCATGGCCAACGGCCAGGTCGACTTCGAGACCGACTCCTGGCTGCCCAACACGCACAAGCAGTACTGGGACAAGTACGGCGACAGACTGGAGGACATGGGTGCCTGGTACGGGCCCACGTCCCTGGAGATCGCCGTCCCCTCCTACGTCAAGGGCGTGAAGTCCACGGCGGATCTGAAGGGCAAGGAGTCGGAGTTCAAGAACCGGATCGTCGGTATCGAGCCGAGTGCCGGTGAGATGGGGCTTCTGAAGGACAAGGTCGTGAAGGACTACGGCCTGTCGAAGTACAAGGTGATCGACGGTTCGACGCCGGGCATGCTGGCCGAGCTGGATCGCGCGTACAAGAAGAAGGAGCCGATCGCGGTGACCCTGTGGTCGCCGCACTGGGCGTACGACAAGTACGACCTGACCAAGCTCAGCGACCCGAAGGGCAGCTGGGGCAAGGGCGACGAGGTCCACACCCTCGCGCGCAAGGGCTTCTCGAAGGACTTCCCCGAGGTCGCCAAGTGGCTGAAGGGCTTCAAGCTCGACGAGAAGCAGCTCAGCAGCCTCGAAGGCGCCATCCAGGACGCCGGCAAGGGCAAGCAGCAGCAGGCGGTCCAGGGCTGGATCAAGGACAACCCGGGCATCGTCGACAAGCTCGCCCCGGTCCGGGCCGCCTCGTCCTCGGCCTCCTCCGCCGTCGACTTCAAGAACGGCGCGGGCAAGGACGAGCGCGACCGCGCGATCAACGTCGCCTGGTTCCCGTGGGAGGAGGACATCGCCGCCACGTACCTGTGGAAGCACGTCCTCGAAGACCGCGGCTACAAGATGAACCTCAAGCAGTTCGAGGTCGGCCCGATGTACGCCGCCATGTCCCGCAACCAGCTCGACGTCCAGTTCGACGGCTGGCTGCCGTACACCCAGAAGAACTACTGGGACAAGTACGGGAGCAAGCTGACGAAGATCGGCGAGTGGTACTCGCCGACCTCGCTGGAGATCGCCGTGCCGAGCTACGTGAAGGACGTCAAGTCCCTCGGCGACCTCAAGGGCAAGGGCGACAAGTTCGACGGGCGCGTCATCGGCATCGAGCCGGGCACCGCGACGATGGACATCCTGAAGAACAAGGTGCTGCCCTCGTACGGCCTCGACAAGGAGTACAAGGTCGTCGACGGCTCGACGCCCGGGATGCTCTCCGAGCTGAAGCGGGCCTACGCCAAGAAGGACCCGATCGCGGTCATGCTGTGGTCGCCGCACTGGGCGTACAACCAGTACGACCTGACCAAGCTCAAGGACCCCAAGGGCTCCTTCGGCAAGGGCGACCGCATCACCACCGTGGCCTCCAAGCAGTTCCCCGAGCAGTACCCGCAGCTCACGAAGTGGCTCAAGGACTTCAAGATGAGCGACACCCAGCTCTCCTCGCTGGAGAACGAGCTGCACAAGCAGGGAACGGGGCACGAGGACGAGGCCGTCGACAACTGGGTCAAGAAGAACCCCGGCATCGTCGACAAGATGGCGCCGATGTAATCGCGTCGGCTTCGCCTCCGGGAGCGCCCAAGCCGGTGTCGAGTCACCCGACGTGCTCGGTCACTCGTTCCTCGCGACCTGCGCGCGACGGGCGTCTCGACACCGTCGCGCTCCCTTCGGCTCTGCCGACGCTGCTCGGCCCTGCGGGCCTCGGGTGGCGGAGCCTGTCACCTGGGCTCTGCCACTCCCCCCACGTGGAGCGGTACGGCGGGAACCCGCCGTGTGCGCGCACGGACACCCGGCAGGGGTCCCGCCGCCGCTTCGCCACCCGGCCGCCGCTCCAGTGTGGAACGGCGGCCGGCTTCCCCACCCCGTGAGGGCGGGACCCATCCCGGGGTCCCGCCCTCACGGGCGTTCCCGCGCGGGGCCGACCGCGGTACTCGGCTCCCCTCGCGCGCCCCGACTGCGTAGGCTGCTCACATGCCCCGGTGGACGGGGCCCGCAGGAGGGAGCGGCAGCGATGGACGAGAAGGAAGCCCCGAGGGTCGGCAACGCCGTACGCCGTCGCCGGCGTGCCCTCGAACTCACGCTCGCCACCGTGGCCCGCCGCTCGGGTCTCTCGGTGCCCTTCCTGAGCCAGATCGAGAACGAACGCGCCCGCCCCTCCACCCGCTCCCTGCGCGCCGTCGCGCACGCCCTGGAGACGACCGTCGACGAGCTGTTCGCCGCAGCCGACCCCGCACACACCGTGGACGTCGTCCGCGGGGACGACGAGGACACCGCCCTGATGGCCCCGGCCCCCGGCGTGCGCTCCCTCGTGCGGGGCCAGCACCAGCTCCAGGCCATGGAGTACTGCGGCGACCACGACTCGGGCCGCGAGTTCCAGTACCGCAACGACTCGCTGCTCTACGTCGCCGACGGCGCGGTCACCGCCGAGGCCGAGGGCCGCGTCCACCAGCTGTGCGCCGGGGACACGCTCTACCTCAGCGGCGGGGTGCGGCACAGGTGGCGGGCCACCGAGCCCGACACACGGCTCCTCGTCGTCGCGGTCGGAGACCACATCGAGGCGGGCGAGGCACCACCCCGGTAGGGGCGCTCAGGCCGTTGCCGCGGGGCGCGCGCCCAGTTCCCGTACCGTGCCGAAGGCCGCCGCGCACCACGCGAGCAGCAGGAAGACGTAGATCACGGCGGCGAGCCAGCGGTACGCGGGCAGGCCCGTGTGGGCGGCGAGCTGGGTCGCGCCCGTGACGCACGTGCCGACCGGGAAGGTGAACGCCCACCACGTCGCCGAGGGCCGCAGGCCCCGGGCGAGGGCGCGGGCCACGAGCGCGCCGGCGATGAGCAGCCACAGCAGCGCGAAGCCCATCACGGGGACCCCGTACACGAGCGAGAAGACCCGCAGCCCCTCCGCCGTCCCGTCCGGGAGCACCCCGCGCGCCGCGTCCGCGATCGCGCCCGTCGCCGTCGTGGACTGACCGAGCGGCCCGAGGACGAGGAAGAGTGAGGGTGCGAGCCGAACCGGCCAGCCCCCGCCGGTGAGCAGTCGCGCCCCGACGAGCGGCAGCACGACGAGGACCGCGAGCAGCGAGGTGCCGAAGAAGGCCAGGCACGCGTACACGAGCGTCTCGCGCGCCTGCCCGGCGGGCAGCTCGGCGACCAGCCCGGGACCCACGGAAGCGGCCACCATCGGCGCGACGAGCGGCAGCAGCCACACCGGCGACACGTCGGCGAAGCGCGCCCGCGCGTGCACGATCATCAGCGCCGGAATCCCCGCGGCGACGAGGACGGCGAGCACCGCGCCGATCGCGAAGAGCACCTCGGCCACACCCATCGCCGCGCCGTGCCCGAGCACGTCGGGACCGACCCGCTGCGTCGCGGCCGACAGCGCCAGGAATGCCATCGCGAGACAGCCGTAGAACGGGGCGACGGCGGGGGAGCGCAGGTGGTCCCGCGCCTGGTCGCGGTGGCGTGCCCAGTGCGCGCCGCGCGCCGCGAGCACGGCGCACAAGGCGAGCGCGGCGAGCACCCACAGCGCCGTGCACAATCCCCGCAGCCCCCCGACGTGCTGGGGCAGACCGCTGCCCGCCGTCGCGAGGATCGCCGTGCCCATCACCGCCGCGTAGTGGTTCGGCCCGAAACCGCGCAGACGCGAGACGGGAGCGGGTGCGTGGGTGGCGGGGGACGGGGCCACGGCGACGGATGGGAGGCTCATGCATCCATCTTGTCCGGGGCGTCAGTGCCCTCACCAGGGACGATGTGGCTATGAGGGCATAAGGTGAGCTTATGAGCGGGCGGAACGGGCGCAAGGCGGACGGCGGTTCGGGCGGCGAGCGGGCCGAGGAGCCGCCACGGAGCGTGAGCGGAATCACGGGCGGCGCGCTCGCGGACGGCTGCCCCGAAGGCGGTTCGCTCGCCCGGCGCGTCCCCGACCTCGGGCTGCTCGAAGTCCTCCTCGCGGTGGACCGGCTCGGGAGCCTCGGGCGCGCGGCGAAGGAACTCGGCATCACGCAGCCCGCCGCTTCGGGACGGGTGCGCAGCCTGGAGCGCCACCTCGGGGTCGGCCTCGTCGCACGCTCCCCGCGCGGCTCACGGCTCACCCCGACCGGGGTGCTCGTGGCGGGCTGGGCGCGGCGCGTGACCGAGGCGGCGGAGGCCTTCGACGCGGGGGCGCGGGCGCTGCGCGGGCGGCGCGACTCACGGCTGCGGGTCGCGGCGAGCATGACGATCGGCGAGTACCTGCTGCCCGGCTGGCTCGTCGCACTGCGCGCGGTGCGCCCGGACACGGCGGTGTCGCTGCGGGCGGGCAGTACGCGCACGGTCGTGCGGGGGCTGCTGGACGGGGAGGCCGACCTCGGTTTCGTCGAGGGGCTCGGCGTCCCGGCCGGTACGGACGGCGCCGTCATCGCCCGCGACCGGCTGCTCGTGCTCGTCCGCCCGGGGCACCCGTGGACCGCCGTACGCGGCGGACTCGAACCGGCGGAGCTCGCGCGGACGCCGCTCATCCTGCGCGAGGAGGGCTCGGGCACGCGGGAGGTCCTGGACGCCGCGCTCACGCCGTACGGGGGCCCCGAGCGGCCGCTGCTCGAACTGTCCTCGACGACCGCGCTGAAATCGGCGGCGCTGAGCGGCGTGGGACCGGCGGTTCTGAGCGAGCTGGTCGTGGGGGAGGAGGTGGAGGCGGGTGTGCTGGTGCCCGTTCCCGTGCGGGGCCTGGGGCTCGGGCGGGTGCTGCGCGCGGTGTGGCGCCGCGGCGAGCGCCCTTCAGGAGCGGCAAGAGACTTGCTGTCGCTCACGAGGGGAAACGCGTAGGGAGCGCGGGGGCCTCGGATGCGCCGGACGGACGCGGCTCAGGCCGTCAGGCTCACCGGGGTCGCCGCCGCCCGCACGAACGCCTCGGTCACCCGCAGGTCCGTGTGGTCCATCTCCGGGTGCCACTGGACGCCCAGGGTCCAGGCTGGGCCCGGGAGTTCGACGGCTTCGACCGTGCCGTCCGGGGACTCCGCGCCCACCACGAGGCCCGTGCCGAGGCGGTCCACGCACTGGTGGTGGTGGGTCGCGACCTGGACGGGCCCGGGGGCGAGGCGCGCGTAGCGGGTGCCGGGGCGGGGGTGGACGGGGTGGGTGCCGAAGACGCCCCGGCCGCCCTCGTGGCCGCTCATGTGCTGGCGCAGGGTGCCGCCGAGCGCCACGTTCAACAGCTGCATGCCCCGGCAGATGCCGAGCAGCGGGGTCCCGCTCGCCAGGGCGGCCGCGATGAGGGCCAGCTCCCACGCGTCCCGCTCCGGCGCGGGCGGACCGCACTCGGCCTCGCGGGCGGCCCCGTACCTCGCCGGGTCCACGTCCGCGCCGCCCGCGATCACGAGCCCGTCGAGCCGCGCGAGAAGCCCCGCCGCACGCGCGGGCGCGTCCGGCGGGAGCAGCACCGCGGTGCCGCCCGCCTTCCGTACGAGCGCGGGGTACTGCGCGGGCAGCAGCGCGGCCGGGAGCGTCCACTCGCCCCAGCGGGCCTCCGCCTCCCAGTACGTGCTGATCCCGATGACCGGCTCCGCGCCCCACGCCGCCTCGGACACCCCGGACCACCTTTCGCTCACCCGTCGCGCTTCAAAGGTACGGTCCCATACCTTTGTGTCGCGCGAGTTTCCCCCCGACAGGGGCCCGCCCTCACGCCAGGAAGCCCCGCAGCAGCGCCGCCGTGCCCGCGCAGTGCTCCCGCATCCGCTCGCGCGCCCCGGCCGCGTCGCCCGCGAGGATCGCCCGGGCGAGCGCGGAGTGCTGCGCCTGGGAGTGCTCCAGACTCCTGACGAGGAGCGGGATGCGGTCGAGGAGGTCGTTGACGGCCGCGCGCACCGAGGCGTAGGAGGCGGCGAGCGAGGGAGAGCCGGTGCGCTCGGCGAGGCCCAGGTGGAGCCGCGTGTCCGCGCGCCGGTAGGCCGCGACGGGGTCCAGCGGGGCGTCGTCGAGCGCGGTGAGGCGCGCCGAGAGCCACGCCCGCAGCGCGGGCCCGTGCACCGGGTCGACGGCCCGCCGCGCGCACAGCTCGGCGGCCCCCGTCTCCAGGACCTCGCGGTGCGCGAGCACGTCCTCCAGGTCCACGCCCGCACGCCGGGGCGCCCGCGCCCCCGCCCGTACGAAAGTGCCCCCGTACCGCCCCCGCCGGGACTCGGCCAGCCCCTCGGTGTGCAGTACGGAGACGACTTCCCGCAGCGTCGCCCGGCTCACCCCCAGCCGTTCCGCCAACTCCCGCTCGGGCGGCAGCCGTTCACCCGGAGCGACGAGGCCGAGGCGCAGCACCTGGAGCACCTGTTCCAGGGCCTCCTCGAAGCCGTTGCCGCCCCGCACGGGCCGCAGGACGCGGCCGAGGCCGTCGTCGCCCCCACCGGTCGCACCCCCGCCCCCACCGGTCGCGCCCCCGCCCTCGTCTTCCATCCAGCCGGACACGGCCCCGCCCTCTTCCGTCCAAAGGTCCCCGGCCCTACCTTAAGGTTCCCGGCTCACCGAAGGAGACCTCCGTGGCGGACCGCACCACCTCCCCCCGTACCGCGCCCCTCGGCGTCGAGGCGCTGACCGCGCAGGTGAGGACGGGCGAGGTGGACACGGTCGTGCTCGCCTTCCCCGACATGCAGGGCCGCCTCCAGGGCAAACGCTTCGCCGCCCCCTTCTTCCTCGATGAGGTGCTGCCGCACGGCACCGAGGGCTGCGACTACCTCCTCGCCGTCGATGTCGAGATGAACACCGTGGACGGCTACGCGAGTTCGTCGTGGGAGCGCGGGTACGGCGATTTCGCGCTCACCCCCGACCTCGCGACACTGCGCCGCCTCCCCTGGCACCCCGGCACCGCGCTCCTCCTCGGCGACCTCGCCACGACCGACGGCGCCCCCGTCACCGTCGCCCCGCGCCAGATCCTGCGCCGTCAGCTCGACCGCCTCGCCGAGCGCGGGCTCTCCGCGCGGGCGGGCACCGAGCTGGAGTTCCTCGTCTTCAACGACACCTACGAACAGGCGTGGGACCGGGGCTACCGGGGACTGACCCCGGCGAACCAGTACAACACCGACTACTCGGTGCTCGGCACGGGTCGCGTCGAGCCGCTCCTGCGCCGCATCCGCAACGAGATGGCGGGCGCCGGACTGACCGTCGAGTCGGCGAAGGGCGAGTGCAATCCGGGACAGCACGAGATCGTCTTCCGCTACGACGAAGCGCTCACGACGTGCGACCAGCACGTGCTCTACAAGACCGGGGCCAAGGAGATCGCCGCGCAGGAAGGGCGCGCCCTCACCTTCATGGCGAAGTTCAACGAGCGCGAGGGCAACTCCTGCCACATCCACCTCTCCCTCGCGGGCACCGACGGCACGTCCGCGATGCCGGGCGAGGGGCCGCTCGGCATGTCGCCCCTCATGCGGCACTTCCTCGCGGGACAGCTCGCCGCGCTGCGCGAGTTCACCCTGCTGTACGCGCCCACCATCAACGCCTACAAGCGCTTCCGGCCCGGCTCCTTCGCGCCCACCGCGGTTGCCTGGGGCCCCGACAACCGCACGTGCGCCTTCCGCGTCGTCGGCCACGGGCAGGGGCTGCGCTTCGAGAACCGGCTCCCCGGCGGCGACGTCAACCCGTACCTCGCCGTCGCGGCGATGATCGGCGCGGGGCTGCACGGCGTCGAGCGGGAACTCGAACTCCCCGAGCCCTGCACCGGCAACGCCTACGAGGCCGACTTCCCGCACGTCCCCGCGACGCTCCACGAGGCCGCCGCGCTGTGGCGGGACAGCGCCCTCGCCCGCGAGGTCTTCGGCGAGGACGTCGTCGCCCACTACGCCAACATGGCGCGCGTCGAACTCGACGCCTTCGACGCCGCCGTCACCGACTGGGAACTGCGCCGCTCCTTCGAACGGCTCTGAGCGGGACGGCGCCGAGCCGTGCGAAGGAGCGGCGGCGGTACGGGCCCCGCCCTCGCCACCCGCCCCGCCCACGCCCTGGCCACCCGCCCGCGCCGCCCTCGTCCCGTCCACCCCCCCCCGTACCACCCGCGCTTCCCCGAGCCCCCGCGAGGACCCCGCCATGCCCGAAGCCCCCACCGAGCTCCCCGTCCTCAACCCCGCCACCGAGGAACTCCTCGCCACCGTCCACGCCGCCACCCCCGAAGAGGTCGACCGCGCCGTCCACCGGGCCACCGCCGCGCAGCGCCGCTGGGCCGCCCTCGCCCCCGCGGACCGCGCCCGCCTCCTGCGCCGCTTCGCCGCAGCGGTGGACGCGCACGTCGAGGAGTTGGCCCGCCTGGAGGTCGCCGAGGCGGGGCACACCCTCGGCAACGCGCGCTGGGAGGCGGGCAACGTGCGCGACCTCCTGGAGTACGCCGCCGGGGGAGTGGAACGCCTGACGGGACGGCAGATCCCAGTCGCGGGCGGCGTCGACCTCACTTTTCTCGAACCCCTCGGCGTCGTCGCCGTCATCGCCCCCTGGAACTTCCCGCTGCCCATCGCCGGCTGGGGCAGCGCCCCCGCGCTCGCCGCCGGGAACGCCGTGATCATCAAGCCCGCCGAGACCACCCCGCTCACCGCCCTGCGCCTCGCGGAACTCGCCCTGGAAGCCGGACTGCCCGACGACCTCTTCCAGGTCCTGCCGGGCACCGGCCCGGGCGCGGGCGAGGACCTCGTGCGGCACCCGGGCGTGCGCAAGGTCGTCTTCACCGGCTCGGCCCGCACCGGCAAACGCGTCATGGCGCTCTGCGCGGAGCAGGTCAAACCGGTGACGCTCGAACTCGGCGGCAAGAGCCCCAACCTCGTCTTCGCCGACGCCGACCTCGAAGCCGCTGCCTCCGCCGCCCCCATGTCCTTCCTCGACAACGCGGGCCAGGACTGCTGCGCCCGTACCCGCGTCCTCGTCGAACGCCCCGTCTACGAGGACTTCCTCGCCCTGCTCGAACCGGCCCTGCGCGCCGTCGTCGTCGGCGACCCGGCCGACCCCGCGACGCGGATGGGCCCGCTCATCTCGGCGCGGCAGCGCGAGCGCGTCGAGTCGTACGTCGGTCCCGACCTCGACGTCGTACGCGGCAACGCGCCCACCGGGCCGGGCTTCTGGTACCCGCCGACGCTCGTGCTCGGCGCGCGCCCCGAGGACCCCGTGGCGGTCGAGGAGGTCTTCGGGCCCGTCGCCGTCGTGCTGCCCTTCGACGGCGAGGAGGAGGGCGTACGGCTCGCGAACGCGACCCCGTACGGGCTCTCGGGCTCCGTGTGGACCCGCGACGGGGCCCGCGCGCTGCGCGTCGCGCGCGGCATCGCGGCGGGCAACCTCTCCGTCAACTCGCACAGCAGCGTCCGCTACCACACCCCCTTCGGCGGCTACGGCGAATCCGGGCTCGGGCGGGAACTGGGCCCCGACGCGCTCGCCGCCTTCACCGAGACCAAGAACGTCTTCATCAGCACGGAAGGCTGAGGACCACCCATGAGCGAACAGCGGGACACGCCCCCCGGCACGGACACCCCCGTCTGCCGCCGCCTCGTCGGCCGCACCGCCGTCGTCACGGGCGCGGGCAGCGGCATCGGCCTCGCGACCGCGCGCAGGCTCGCCTCCGAGGGCGCCCACGTCGTGTGCGCGGACCTCGACGAGGAGACCGGCAAGGCGGTCGCCGAAGAGGTCGGCGGGCTCTTCCGCCGTACCGACGTCACCGTCCCCGAGGACGTCACCGCCCTGTTCAAGACGGCCTTCGACACCTACGGCAGCGTCGACGTCTCCTTCCACAACGCGGGCATCTCGCCCCCCGAGGACGACTCCATCCTCACCACGGGGCTCGACGCCTGGCGCCGCGTCCAGGAGGTCAACCTCACCTCCGTCTACCTGTGCTGCCAGGCCGTCCTGCCGTACATGCGCCAGCAGAGGCGCGGCTCCATCATCAACACCGCCTCCTTCGTCGCCCGCATGGGCGCGGCGACGAGCCAGATCTCCTACACCGCCTCCAAGGGCGGCGTCCTCGCCCTGTCGCGCGAACTCGGCGTGCAGTTCGCCCGCGAGGGCATCCGCGTCAACGCCCTGTGCCCCGGGCCCGTGAACACCCCGCTGCTGCGCGAACTGTTCGCCAAGGACCCCGAGCGCGCCGCGCGCCGCCTCGTGCACATCCCCGTCGGCCGTTTCGCCGAGGCCACCGAGATCGCCGCCGCCGTCGCCTTCCTCGCGAGCGACGACTCCTCCTTCGTCAACGCCGCCGACTTCCTCGTGGACGGCGGAATCTCCGGCGCGTACGTAACTCCCCTGTGAACCAGGGATGTACGGTGCATGACATCCGGGGTCGCCACCCCTCCCGCGTCCCGCGTCCCGCGGCCGCGGGACGGCGGCGGCCCCGCGCTCCGCCCTGCCGTCGGACAGATCGGACCCCCCATGCGCCGCACCACCCCCCTGCTCGCCTCGCTCGGCCTCGCCGCCGCCGCGCTGCTCGCCACCACCGTCCCCGCCGAGGCCCATTCCCCCGCACCTCGCACGCACTGCCCCCAGCTCAGCAAGAAGCTCCCCTGGTACGGGCACAACAGGGCCGCCCTCCAGCGCGTCGTCGACGAGCGCGGTACGTGCTCCCACCCGGCCCTCGCGAGCGAGCGCTACGAAGGGCAGCGCCCGGTCGCCGCCTTCGACTGGGACAACACGATCTCCAAGAACGACATCACGGACGCGACGATCGCCTGGTCCCTGCGGCACGACAAGATCCTGCGCCCGCGCGACTGGAAGGACACGAGCGCCTGGCTCACCGACGAGGCCGCCGCCGCGCTCACCGAGGCGTGCGGCACCGACGTCCCCGCCGGAGCCCCGCTGCCCACCTCGAAGCGGACCGCGTGCGCCGACGAGATCTTCGAGATCCGCAGCGCCGCCCGCACCATGAGCGGCGCCGAAGCCTTCGCGGGCACCTGGAACCACCGCCGCACCGTCCCCGAGTACGCCTGGGTCCCCCAGCTCTTCGCCGGGCACACCCCCGCCGAACTCACCGACTACACGCGCCGCGCCCGCGCCGAGTCCCTCGCCGCACCCGTCGGTGCCACCCAGCGCGTCGGCACCCACACCATCCCCGGCTACGTGCGCTACTACGAGCAGCAGCGCGACCTCGTCGACACCCTCCAGCACGCCGGCTTCGACGTCTACATCGTCTCGGCGGGCTCCGAACCGGTCACCGAGGTGTGGTCGGCGGGCATCGGCATCGACAAGAAGCACACCATCGCCATCCGGAGCCTCCTCGACCGGCGCGGCCGCATCACGACGGTCAACGAGGGCTGCGGCGGCGAACCCGCCTCCCAGGGGGCCGACATCCCCTACATCGACGGCAAGCGCTGCTGGATCAACCAGGAGATCTTCGGCGTGAAGGGTCCGCGCGCCTGGCAGCGGCAGGACTTCGCCCACCGCATCGCGATCGGCGGCGGCGACGCGGACACCGACGTCACCTTCGTCGGCGACGCGACGGGCGCGCACCTCGTGCTCAACCGGAACAAGAACGAGATCATGTGCCGCGCCTACGACAACGAGGACGGCCGCTGGCTCGTCAACCCGATGTTCATCGAGCCACTGCCCCGCAAGAAGGACGTCTACCCCTGCGCGACGACCGCGCGCACCGAGGAGGACGGCAGCCAGGGGCCCGCGCGGCGCGACGACGGCTCGGTCATCCCCGACCAGCGGGACAGCGCCTTCGGCGGGGCCTGACGGGGAGTGACCGCCGCGAGCGGGGAGCGCACGTTCCGCGCGGGACGGAGGGGCGCGTGGCACGGCCGCGCGCTCCTGTCCGCGGGAACGGGCGCGGCGTCCGGGTGAGTTCACCCGGCCGAACGGGCGAAACGCCCTAAAGTTGCCGCCATGGAGACGCCCCCCGCCCGGCCGGGCTGGTACCCCGACCCCCACGGCACCCACAGCGAACGCTGGTGGGACGGCGCCACATGGACCCCCGAGGTCCGGGCGCCCGGCTCCTCCTGGTTCGTCCCCGGGGGGCGCGGCAGGCCCCCGGGCCGCGCGATGCTCCTCGCCCTCCTGCTCGGCGGCGCCGCGCTCCTCACGGGTCTCGTCGTCGGCATCGCCGCGCTCAGCACCCGCGACGACCCCCTCGTCCGCGTCACCGACTCGGCGGACGGCGAGCGGGGGAGCGCGCCGGGCGGCGACGCGGGAAGCCCGGCGGGCGGCGCGGGCGCGACACTCCACGGTGTCGTCGTGCCCGTACCCGAGGGCTGGCGCGCCGAGGGCCCCGCGCTCGTCACGGGCCGCCCCCGGCCCTGCCACGACGCCGGCGGCTGCACCCCCGGCCGCATCACCGTCACCGCGCTCCCCGGCCCCCCGGAAGCCGTGCGCGCCCGCGCCGAGCGCGACAACGCGGCGGCCGCCGAGGCCGCCTACCCCGGCGCGAGCCACCGCCTCGCCGCCGCGGGCCCCGTCGAGGCCGCGGGCCAAAAGGGCTGGCTGGTGCGCCGCCGGTGCGAGCCACGCGAGGGCGCGGGCGGCTACGTCCAGTCCCTCGTCTTCCCCGCCCCCCACGCACCGGGCACGCTGCTCGTCGTACGGGCCCGCCTCGACGCGGACGCCGACCCGGCGGGACCCGAGGTGCTCGACGAGACGGCGGAGGGCATCGAGGCGGCGAACTGACCCTTGCCCGGGCGGCGTTCAGAGGAACGTACGGCCCTCGCCCCGGTACGTCGGCACCGTCTCCGTCACCACGTCGCCCCGCACGAGGTGCAGCCGGTCGAAGCGCTCGCACAACTCCCCGGCCTTGGCGTGCCGGAACCACACCCGGTCGCCGATGAGCAGGTCGTCGGCGACCGCGCCGAGCAGCGGCGTCTGCACCTCGCCGGGCCCCTCCTGCGGGTCGTAGGAGAGCCCCTCGGGCAGGTACGGGACGGGCAGCCGGTCCCGCCCGGCGACCCCCGACGCCGGGTAGCCGCCGCCGAGCACCGTGACCACCCCGACGCCCGGACGGCGTACGACGGGCATCGCGAAGAGCGCCGCGGGACGGCCCGTGAACGACGTGTAGTTGTCGAAGAGCCGCGGCACGTACAGCCCCGAACCCGCCGCGATCTCCGTCACCGCGTCCTCGGCCGCCGTGTGCTGCACGCTCCCGGTCCCGCCGCCGTTGACGAACTCCAGACCGGGCGCGACCGCGCGCACCGCGCGCACCACCTCAGCCCGGCGGGCGGCCAGTTCGCGGCGCGCGGCGGCCTGCATGAGCCGTACGGCCCGGGACCGCAGCGGACGCCCCGCCAGCTTGTCGCCCACGCCGGCCACATGGCCCTCGTACGCCATGATCCCGACGAGCCGGAAACCCGGCGTCCGGTCCACCGCGCGCGCCATGTCGGCGACCTGCGCCGGTGAGTGCAGCGGCGAGCGGCGCGCGCCCACCCGTACCCGTCCGCCCAGCAGCCGCAGCGAGGTGTCCAGTTCGAGGCAGACCCGGATCTCCTCCCTGCCGCCGTCGCGGGCCGCGTCGATGAGCCTGAGCTGCGCCGGGTCGTCGACCATGACCGTCACGGCGGCGGCGAGCTTGGGATCGGCGGCGAGTTCGGCGTACGCGGGACGGTCGGTGGAGGGATAGGCGAGCAGCACGTCGTCGAAGCCCTCGCGGGCCAGCCACAGCGACTCCGCCAGCGTGAAGGACATGAGCCCCGCGAACCCCGGCCGCGCGAGGACCCGTTCGAGCAGGGCGCGACAGCGCACCGACTTGCTCGCGACCCGGATCGGCTTGCCCTGGGCACGGCGGACGAGGTCGTCGGCGTTCGCGTCGAAGGCGTCCAGGTCCACGAGGGCGAGCGGCGCTTCGAGGTGTGCGGTGGCCCGGTCGTAGCGGGCCCGGTCGGCTGCGCGGGCGGTCATGCGCGCAGCCTGCCAGACCCCCCTACCGATGGGTAGAGGGAGGAAGCGAACCCACCGCCCCCGAGGGGATGTTCCGGGCCAAAGAGACGGCCCGCGCACACCGGCCCCGGAGGACTCCGGGACCCCGTAAAGTGACCGGCACCCGAGCCGCCGCGCCCGCCCGCCGCGCGGGCCCGGGCCCGTCGGCGAGCGGAAGGACACGGGCAGCGCATGAGCACGGACGCCCGGCCCCTCCCGCCCACACCGGAGCGCCCCACACCCGAGCGCCCCACACCGGAACACCCCGCGTCGGCGCCCACGCCCGCCCCCCGCGTCCCGCTGCCCCGCCTGCGCCCGCCGGGCGCGGAGAGGGCGAGCGGGGAGGCGCCGGAGGCCGCTGGTGCGGAGGCCCGCGAGCGGGACGCTCCGCGAACGGGCGGGACGAGGCTCCGGGAGCGGGGCGGGGCCGAAGCGCGGGAGCGGGAGGGCGGCGGGGCCGAAGCGCGGGAGTGGGAGCGGGGCGGTGCGGGGGTACGGGAGCCGGGTGGCGCAGGCGTGCGGGAGAGGGGCGGTGCGGGGGTACGGGAGGGTGCCGAGGCCGACGCGCCGAGCCGCATACCCCCGTACCCGCGGCACCGCCCGCACATGACCGGTACGCCGGGCGTCGCGCGGCCACTCCCCAGCCCCGCGCCGCCCCCGGCACCGCTCCCGCCCCTGGCCCCACCCCCGCTCCCCGTCCCCGGCGACCTCCTCGCACCGCCCGGGACCCTCCCCGGGAGCCTCGCGGTGCCGCGCCGCTCGCGGGTCTCCGCCGCCGTCTGCCTCGTCCTCGGGCTCGGTCTCGTCGGCGGGGCCGTGGCGGGGGGCGTGCTCGCCGAGGGGGCGGAGCCCGCCGTGCCGACGCGGTACGAGGCCGCCGCCGGGCTGTGGCACAGCGTCCCCGTGGACACGCTCTTCCCGCCCGTCGTGGACGGCGAGGGCGCGGGGCCCGGGGGCGCCGACCGGACCTGGACGCGGATCGCCGTCGCCCCCGACAGCGGCTGCGCGCACGCCTTCGACCCGCTCCTGCGCCAAGCACTCGCCTCCGCGGGCTGCCTGCGGCTGCTGCGCGCCACGTACACCGACGAGACCCGCAGCCACCTCACCACCGTGGGGCTCCTCTTCACCAGGGCCGACCCCGCCGGGATGACCGCGCTGCGCACCCGCTTCCGCGCCGAACACCTCGACGCCCGCACCGACCTGCTCCCCCTTCCCTACGGCCCGAAGGGCACGCCCGCCGAGGGCTTCGGCGCGCGGCAGCGCGTGAGCTGGAGCCTCGCGGTGCGCGCGGACCTGCCCGTCGTGGTCTGGGCCGTCTCCGGCTTCGCCGACGGACGCTCCTTCACCACCCCGGTCCCCGCCGCGCGCGCGACACGTAGGGGCGAGGAGGGCACCGTCGCCCTCTCGGGGCTCGGCCACGACACCGCCGCGCTCGCGGCCCGTACCGACCGCGCCCTCACGAAGGCCGCCGCTCCCACGGGGAGGCTCACCGGATGACCGCCCGCCGCGCCCTCCTCGCCGGGGCAACGAGCCTCGCCCTCGTCCTGCTGCCCGCCCACAGCGCCGCGGCGGACGGCATCCGCGCGCAGCAGTGGGGGCTCGGCGCCGTGCACGCGCAGAGCGCCTGGACCACGACGAAGGGCAAGGGCGTCACCGTCGCCGTGCTCGACACGGGCGTCGACGCCGACCACCCGGACCTCACGGGGAACGTGCTTCCCGGCAAGGACCTCGTCGGCTTCGGCGCGCACGCGGGCGAGAAGCACTGGGCCGAGCACGGCAGCGCGATGGCCGGGATCATCGCCGCGCACGGCCACGGGCCCGGCGCGGCCGACGGCGTCATGGGCATCGCGCCCGAGGCGGAGATCCTGCCCGTGCGCGTGATCCTGGAGGACGAGGACCCGCAGCGGCCCCGCGCCGGGCGCACCCGGGGCGAGGCGCTCGCCGAGGGCATCCGCTGGGCCGCCGACCACGGCGCCGACGTCATCAACCTCTCGCTCGGCGACGACAGCACCGAGGCCCGCCCGCAGCCCGCGCAGGACGCGGCCGTGCGGTACGCGCTCGGCAAGAACGTCGTCGTGGTCGCCTCGGCGGGCAACGACGGCGAGAAGGGCGATCACGTCTCCTACCCCGCGGCCTACCCCGGCGTCATCGCGGTCGCGGCCGTCGACCGCTACGGCGAGCACGCGCGCTTCTCGACGCGCCGCTGGTACGCGACCGTCGCGGCGCCGGGCGACGACATCGTCACCCTCAACCCGGACCTGCGCTACTACGAGGGCTGGGGCACGAGCGCCGCCGCCGCCTTCGTCTCCGGCACGGTCGCCCTCCTGCGCGCCGCGCACCCGGACCTCCCTCCCGACCGCGTCCGGTCCCTGCTCGAACGGACCGCGAGCGCCCGCCCGCCCGGCGGCCACGACGACTCCCGCGGCTTCGGCACGGTGGACGCGCGGGCGGCGCTCGCCGCGGCGGCGAAGGAGGACCCGGACCACCCGCGCACCACGACGGAACGCGCCCGCTACTTCGGCAAGGGGCCCAGCCCGCTCCCGCACGGGGGCGGCGGGACGCTTCCCTGGACGGTCCCGGCGGCGGCGACCCTGGGCGCGGTCTTCCTCGGCGCGGCGGCACTGCTGTGGCGGCGCGGGCGAGGGACGCGGTAGCGGGCCGGGGCCCGCCCGGCGGGAACAGCCGGCAGGCCCGGGCCGATCGGTCCGCGCGTCAGCGCCCTCCGCCGCCTCGGTAGGGTCGACGCGTGGCGAACAAGAACATCCCTGATTCCGGCTTCGGCGACGACGACGGCTCGGCCGATCCCGCGCTCGGCGCGGCGCTCGCCGCCTGGGCCGAGGACCGCACGGCGACGGGGCCGGTGCTCGCGGCGCTGCGCGGGGCGCGGCTCCTGGTGCCCGTCGTGGCCGTGCTCGGGGAGACCGAGGAGGCGCCGGACGGGCTCAAGCGCGAGAAGAACAGTGAGATGGCGGTGCCGACGCTCAAGGCCGGGGACCGCACGGCGCTGCCCGCCTTCACGTCCACGGCGAGCCTCGCCCGGTGGGACCCGACGGCCCGCCCGGTCGCCGTACCGCTCCACCAGGCGCTCCAAGCCGTCGCGCACGAGGGGGCCGACACGCTCGTCCTCGACCTCGCCGGGCCCGTTCCCTTCGAGGTCAGCGGCGGCGCCCTGCGCGCGCTCGCCGAGGGCAGGGACAGCGCGGCGCCGCTCGCGGACCCGGCCGTCACGGAGGCGGTACGCGACACGCTCGCCGCCGTACCGGCGGTGCTCCGCGCCCACCTGCTCCCCTCCCGCGCGGCGGACGGCACGCTCGCGCTCGTCCTGGCCGAGGGAGCGGAGGCGGAACCGGCCGCGCGCGCGGCCGCCGAGGCCCTCGCCGCCCACCCGGTCCTGCGCGAGCGCCTGGAACGCGGGCTGGAACTCGCGCTGTTGCCCGCGACGGCGACGGTGCCGGGGCAGCCGCTGTTCATTCGGTGAGGGGGGCGCTGTTCATGTGGTGAGGGCGGGGCGCTCTTCATCTGCTGAGGCCGGGGGGAGGCAGACCCCCGCCCTCCCAGGGGGGCGACCCCGAGAACAATTCTTCCAGCCCCGCCCCACCCCCCCGACCAATCCGCCCCGCACCCCCCGAATCTGTGGACAACTTCGAGGAAGTCGTCACGCGGCTCACCCTCAAGGGTGAGAGCCGTCGCGCGACAGCCCGAGTTGTCCACAGGTGCGCTCTGTACATGCGCTTTCCAGACAGGCGTGGCGTCGCGAACGTCAGCCGAACACCGCCCCCGTGTACTTCTCGCCCGGCCCCTGCCCCGGCTCGTCCGGGAAGACGCTCGCCTCGCGGAAGGCGAGCTGGAGGGACTTGAGGCCGTCGCGGAGCGGGGCCGCGTGGAAGGAGCTGATCTCGGTGCCGCCCGCGTCGAGGAGCCCCGCGAGCGCGTGGATCAGCTTGCGGGCCTCGTCGAGGTCCTTGTGCGCCTCGCCGTCCTCGGCGAGCCCCAGCTTTACCGCGGCCGCGCTCATCAGGTGCACCCCGACGGTGGTGATCACCTCGACGGCGGGGACCTCCGCGATGTCCCGGGTCGCGTCGTCGTGGTCGGCTGCGGGCGTCGCTTCGCTCATCGCGGGGGGCTTCCTTCATTTGCGTACCGTGGGCAGGGCGGCACAGCGCCCGCATCCCGTTCGCGGGCGGGCGCCCGCGAGCCCCGTCAGCCTAGTGGCCGCCCCCGGGACGCCCCGGCCCCCGGTACCGACCGCACACGGGGGCTCCGGCCCCGTACGCCCTGGTATGCTGGAGGGACGACCGGCCGGAGTGTGTCAGTGGTGCCCGCGAGGGAGCCCGAGACTCCGGCCACAAGTGGAGGCTCCGCACTCCCACCTGATCGCCCTCACGGGCGGCGGGTCACCGGTCAGACGGCACCGCACCCGAGGCGGTGAGCGTCCGAAGTCGCGCCCCGCGTCCACGCGGCGGTGCTCCGGTCAGTACAGGAGCCCCGCTCGTGATCGTCCGGGGCATTTTTCATGTTCCGGCGCGGTTGGTCTCAGAAGAAGCAAGAGTTGTGCGGCTGTCTGCCAGGCGGCCGTGCGGTGCTACCGAGGAGGATCCATCAGCGCCGAGCCCCGCATCGCCGAGCCCCGTATCAACGACCGGATTCGTGTTCCCGAGGTACGACTCGTCGGCCCCAGTGGTGAGCAGGTGGGCATCGTCCCGCTCGCGAAGGCCCTGGAACTGGCGCAGGAGTACGACCTGGACCTGGTCGAGGTCGCGGCGAACGCCCGTCCGCCCGTGTGCAAGCTCATGGACTACGGGAAGTTCAAGTACGAGTCGGCCATGAAGGCCCGTGAGGCGCGCAAGAACCAGGCGCACACGGTCATCAAGGAGATGAAGCTCCGGCCGAAGATCGACCCGCACGACTACGACACCAAGAAGGGTCACGTCGTCCGGTTCCTCAAGCAGGGTGACAAGGTCAAGATCACGATCATGTTCCGTGGTCGCGAGCAGTCCAGGCCGGAGCTCGGCCGCCGGCTGCTCCAGCGCCTCGCGGACGACGTCCAGGACCTCGGCTTCATCGAGTCGAGCCCCAAGCAGGACGGCCGCAACATGATCATGGTGCTCGGCCCGCACAAGAAGAAGACCGAGGCGATGGCCGAGGCCCGCGAGGCCCAGGCCGCCCGTAAGGCCGAACGGCAGGGGCGTGGCGCCTCGGCCGACGACCAGGACGAGGACCTCTCCGGCGCGGACGAGACCGCCGAGGAGCAGGAGCACGCCGAGGCCTGATCCGGGACAGCCGTCCCGGTGACACGGATACAACTGACGCCCCCGCGCGTCCGGTCCCCCCGGGGTCCGGCTGGGGGCGTCACCGACGAGGAGATAGACGGCGCCATGCCGAAGAACAAGTCGCACAGCGGTGCCAGCAAGCGCTTCAAGGTCACGGGCTCCGGCAAGGTGCTGCGCGAGCGGGCCGGCAAGCGCCACCTGCTGGAGCACAAGTCGTCCCGCCTGACGCGCCGCCTCACCGGCAACGCCGAGATGGCCCCGGGCGACGCCAAGAAGATCAAGAAGCTTCTCGGCAAGTGAGGCCGCGGCTCCCTCGCCGGGGGCCCGCAGCCCCGTACCGGGACCCAATCGAACCGGGCCGTGTGAACACCCCACGGCCCCGCTACAAGGAGTAATCAAGTGGCACGCGTCAAGCGGTCCGTCAACGCCCACAAGAAGCGCCGGGCGATCCTGGAGCAGGCCAGCGGCTACCGCGGGCAGCGCTCGCGCCTGTACCGCAAGGCGAAGGAGCAGGTCACCCACTCCCTCGTCTACAACTACAACGACCGCAAGAAGCGCAAGGGCGACTTCCGTCAGCTGTGGATCCAGCGCATCAACGCCGCTGCCCGCGCCAACGGCATCACCTACAACCGCTTCATCCAGGGTCTGAAGGCCGCCAACATCGAGGTGGACCGCAAGATCCTCGCCGAGCTGGCCGTGCACGACGCCGGTGCCTTCGCGGCCCTCGTCGAGGCCGCCCAGAAGGCGCTGCCCGAGGACGTCAACGCCCCGAAGGCCGCCGCCTGATCAGGGCCACCGCCCAGCCAGGCTCCGCGCGCCGCGTGTCGGCGCGCCGCTCCACCGGACCCGCAGGCCCGCGACGGCCTGCGGGTTCCGTGTGTTCCGGCGGCGCCCCGCGGCCCGCGCCGGACCCGTCCCCGTACGCCCGTCCCCGTCGCCCGTCCTCGTACGTCCGTCCCCGTACGTCCCCGAGAGTGAGCACATGCCGGCCCCCGAGCTGACCTCCCTGCGCTCCCCCCGCGTCGTCGCCGCGCGACGGCTCGCGAAGCGGAGCTTCCGCGGCAAAGAGCGCCGCTTCCTCGCCGAGGGCCCGCAGGCCGTGCGGGAGGCCGCCGGGCACCTGGTCGAGGTGTACGCGACCGAGGACGCCGCGCGCCGCCACCCCGAACTCCTCGCCGACGCCCGGGCCCGGGACGTCCCGGTGATCAGCGCGAGCGAGGAGGTCCTCGCCGCGATGGCCGACACCGTGACCCCGCAGGGCGTCATCGGCCTGTGCCGCTTCCTCGACACCGATTTCGCCGAGGTCCTCGCCGCGCGCCCCCGCCTCGTCGCCGTCCTCGCGCACGTCCGCGACCCCGGCAACGCCGGTACGGTGCTGCGCTGCGCGGACGCGGCGGGCGCCGACGCCGTGGTCCTGACCGACGCCTCGGTGGACGTCTACAACCCCAAGTGCGTGCGCGCCTCGGTCGGTTCGCTCTTCCACCTGCCCGTCGTCACCGGCGTGCCGGTCGAGGAGGCCGTCGCGGGGCTGCGCGGGATCGGGGTACGGGTCCTGGCCGCGGACGGGGCGGGCGCCGACGACCTGGACGACGAGCTCGACCGCGGCACGATGGGCGGCCCGACCGCGTGGGTCTTCGGCAACGAGGCCTGGGGCCTGCCCGAGGAGACCCGCGCCCTCGCCGACGCGGTCGTCCGCGTCCCGCTGCACGGCAAGGCCGAGTCCCTCAACCTCGCCACGGCCGCCGCGGTCTGCCTCTACGCCTCGGCACGCGCCCAGCGCGGCCGGACGGCGTAGCGGACGCGCGTACGCGGCCCGTCCCACCCCGATAAGGTGGCTCCTTCCAGCCCCTGCGGGGACCGCGAACCGGTCGGGAAGGTGGGGTACGGGGATGGCGGACGGTGGTACGGAGGGCGGGGCCCGCGAGGTCGTGGCGGGGGAGTGGCGCGGGCGGGTACGGCGTCCCGCGGCCGGGGACGAGGCCGCGGCGAGCGGCGTTCCCGCGCCCCGCACCCCGGACCCCCTCAGGCCCGACGACCTGCCGGACGGGCTCGTCGTCGCGGACGCGCGCGGGCTCGTGACCTGCTTCAACGCCGCGGCGACGCGGATCACGGGGAGGCCGGCCGAGGCCGTGCTCGGCAGCCCGCTGGAGGACGTGCTGCCGCTCGAGGACCTCGACGGGCGGCGGTGGTGGCGGCTCACCGATCCCTACGGGGGGCTCGCGATCAGGACCCGGCAGCCGGAGAGGAACCTGCTGCTCCCGGGAGGCCGCGAGGTCCTCGTCTCGGCCCAGTACGTGCGTGCGCGGCCGCGCGGGCCGCTGGACCGGCTCGTCGTCTCGCTGCGCGACACCGGGGCCAGGCGCCGTACCGAGCGCAGTCACGCCGAGCTGATCGCGACCGTCGCGCACGAACTGCGCTCCCCGCTCACCTCCGTCAAGGGCTTCACCGCGACGCTCCTCGCCAAGTGGGAGAGGTTCAACGACGACCAGAAGCGGCTCATGCTGGAGACCGTCGACGCGGACGCCCACCGCGTCACGCGGCTCATCACGGAACTCCTCGACATCTCCCGTATCGACGCGGGCCGCATGGAGTTGCGGCGCCAGCCGGTGGACATCGCGGGGGCGGCGGCCCGGCACGTGCAGGCGCACATCGCCGCGGGGCGCTCCTGCGACCGTTTCCTGGTCACCGTGCGCCGTCCGCTGCCCGCGCTGTGGGCCGATCCCGACAAAGTCGACCAGGTCCTGAGCAACCTCCTGGAAAACGCGGTGCGCCACGGCGGCGGAACTGTCACGATCGACATCGCGCCCACGGCGGGCGGCGAGGGACCGGAAGGGACCGTGATCACGGTGAGCGACGAGGGGCAGGGCATCCCCGAGGAGTCGATGAACCGTGTCTTCACCCGCTTCTGGCGCGGCTCCAAGCGCGGGGGCACCGGTCTCGGCCTCTACATCGTGAAGGGCATCGTCGAGGTGCACGGCGGCTGGATCACGGTCGGCCGGGCTCCGCGCGGCGGCGCCCGCTTCCGATTCATGCTGCCCGTCGCGCTGCCGGCCCACCTCCAGTAGCCGCGACGGGCGCCCTCCCCCGCCAGGCCCCCCGCCCCGTACCCCCTGTGACGTACGGCTCCGGGGCCGCCCACCCGCGCCGCCCCCCACCTGCCCCCCGGTAGACTCGGTCTTTGGCACGTCCGCGTCCCCTTTCGTGGACGAATCGTCCGCAGACCGAGACGGGACCCTCAGCCACCCACGTCGGAAGCACGGGAAGAAATGTCGGCACCCAACAAGTCGTACGACCCAGTAGAGGTCGAGGCGCTGAAGCCGGACGAGATCGCGCGGATGCGGGACGAGGCGTTCGCCGCCTTCGCCGCGGCCGCCGACCTCGACCAGCTCGCCCACGCCAAGACCGCCCACACCGGCGGCACCTCGCCGCTCGCCCTCGCCAACCGCGAGATCGGCGCCCTGCCCCCGCAGGCGAAGGCCGAGGCGGGCAAGCGGGTCGGCCAGGCCCGCGGCGCCGTGAACAAGGCGCTCGCGGCGCGGCAGGCCGAGCTGGAGGCCGAGCGGGACGCGCGTGTCCTCGTCGAGGAGACCGTCGACGTCACGCTCCCGTACGACCGCGTCCCCGCCGGAGCGCGCCACCCGCTGACCACGATGATGGAGCGCGTCGCGGACGTCTTCGTCGCGATGGGCTACGAGGTCGCCGAGGGCCCCGAGGCCGAGGCCGAGTGGTTCAACTTCGACGCGCTCAACTTCACCCCGGACCACCCCGCCCGGCAGATGCAGGACACCTTCTTCGTCCAGGGCCCGAAGGGCACCGAGGGCGACGAGTCCGGGGTCGTGCTGCGCACCCACACCTCGCCCGTCCAGGCCCGCTCGCTCCTGGAGCGCGGCGCCCCCGTCTACGTCGTCTGCCCGGGCCGCGTGTACCGGACCGACGAGCTGGACGCGACGCACACCCCGGTCTTCCACCAGATCGAGCTGCTCGCCGTGGACGAGGGCCTGACGATGGCCGACCTCAAGGGCACGCTCGACCACATGGTCCGCTCGCTCTTCGGCCCCGACATGACGACGCGGCTTCGCCCCAACTACTTCCCCTTCACCGAGCCGTCCGCCGAGATGGACATGCTCTGCTACGTGTGCAAGGGCGAGTCGGTCGGGAACCCGGACCGCCCCTGCCGCACCTGCTCCAGCGAGGGCTGGATCGAGCTGGGCGGCTGCGGCATGGTCAACCCGAAGGTCCTCACGGCCTGCGGTGTCGACCCGGAGAAGTACAGCGGATTCGCCTTCGGCTTCGGTATCGAGCGAATGCTGATGTTCCGCCACAACGTCGAGGACATGCGAGACATGGTCGAGGGTGACGTCCGGTTCACCCGGCCGTTCGGGATGGAGATCTGATGCGGGTCCCGCTTTCCTGGCTGCGGGAGTACGTCGACCTCCCCGCCACCGAGACCGGCCGTGACGTGCAGGCCAAGCTGGTCTCCGCAGGTCTTGAGGTCGAGACCGTCGAGCAGCTCGGCGCCGGGCTCAAGGGCCCCCTGGTCGTCGGCCAGGTCCGCGCCATCGAGGAGCTGGAGGGCTTCAAGAAGCCCATCCGCTTCTGCCACGTCGACGTCGGGGAGGCCAACGGGACGGGCGAGCTGCAGGAGATCGTCTGCGGCGCCCGCAACTTCGCCGTCGGCGACAAGGTCGTCGTGGTCCTGCCCGGCGCCGTCCTACCCGGCGACTTCGCGATCGCCGCGCGCAAGACGTACGGCAAGACCTCCCACGGCATGATCTGCTCCGCCGACGAGCTCGGTATGGGGAGCGACGGGACGCACGGGATCATCGTGCTGCCGCCCCAGTACGAGGTGGGCACCGACGCGATCGAGCTGCTCGAACTCGTCGACGAGGTCCTCGACATCGCCGTCACGCCCGACCGCGGTTACTGCCTCTCGATGCGCGGCATCGCCCGCGAGACCGCCATCGCCTACGGGCTCCCGCTGCGCGACCCGGCGCTCATCGACGTACCCGGGCCCAACGCCCACGGCTACCCCGTCGAGATCGCCGACCCCTTCGGCTGCGACCGCTTCACGGCCCGTACCGTCGCGGGGCTCGACCCCGAGGCCCGTACCCCGATCTGGATGGCCCGCCGCATCCAGAAGGCCGGGATGCGGCCCGTCTCGCTCACCGTCGACATCACCAACTACGTGATGCTGGAGCTGGGCCAGCCGCTGCACGCCTACGACCGCGCCCAGGTGCGCGGCCCGATCGGCGTGCGCCGCGCCCAGGCCGGCGAGAAGCTCAAGACGCTCGACGGGCAGACGCGCACGCTCGACCCCGAGGACCTCGTCATCACCGACGAGCGCGGGCCCATCGGGCTCGCCGGGGTCATGGGCGGCGCCGAGACCGAGATCGCCGACCACGGCGCCGAACTGGGCACCACCGAGGTCGTCGTCGAGGCCGCGCACTTCGACCAGATCACCATCGCCCGCGCCTCGCGCCGCCACAAGCTCGCCTCCGAGGCGTCCCGGCGCTTCGAGCGCGGCGTCGACCCGCAGGCCGCCTCGGCCGCCGCGCAGCGCACCGTCGACCTGCTCGTCCTCCTCGCGGGCGGCACGGCCGACGCGGGCGTCACCGAGGTCATCGCGCCCTCCGCGCCGCGCACCGTCACGATGCCGGCCGGTCACCCCGACCGCGTCGCGGGTGTCGAGTACGGCCGGGAGACCGTCGTGCGCCGCCTCCAGGAGGTGGGCTGCGACGTGTACGGCCAGGACGAGCTGATCGTCACGATCCCCTCGTGGCGGCCCGACCTCACCGCGCCCAACGACCTCGCCGAAGAGGTCATCCGCCTGGAGGGCTACGAGAACCTGCCCTCCACGCTGCCCAAGCCCCCGGCCGGGCGCGGCCTCACCGAGCGCCAGCGCTTCCACCGCCGTGTGGGCCGCGCGCTCGCGGGGCGCGGGTACGTCGAGGCGCTCAGCTACCCGTTCCTCGGGACCGACGCCTTCGACGCGCTCGGCCTCGCGGACGACGACCCGGCCCGCCGCGTCGTGCGCCTCGTCAACCCGCTCTCGGACGAGGAGCCCGCGCTGCGCACCACGCTGCTGCCCGGGCTGCTCGCGGCCCTGCGCCGCAACGAGGGCCGGGGCAGCCACGACCTCGCGCTCTTCGAGTCGGGGCTCGTCTTCCACCCGCGCGCCGAGTCCGTCGTGCCCGAGCGGCTTCCCGTGGCCCACCGCCCCGAGGAGACGCAGCTCGACGAGCTGAACACGGCCCTGCCCGAGCAGCCCCGGCACCTCGCCGTGGTCCTCGCCGGGTCCCGCGAGCAGTCCGGCTGGTGGGGCAAGGGCCACCCGGCCGACTGGGCCGACGCCATCGAGGCCGCGCGCACGGCCGCCGCCGAGGCCGGCGCGGACCTCGTCGTCCGCAAGGGCGCGTACGGGCCCTGGCACCCGGGCCGCTGCGCCGAACTGGTCGCCTTCGTGGACGGCGCCGAGCGCGTCATCGGTCACGCGGGCGAACTGCACCCGCGCGTCATCAAGGCGCTCGGCCTCCCGGCCCGTACGTGCGCGACCGAACTCGACCTGGACGCCCTGGAGAAGGCGGGAGCCGGAGCCGTGCAGGCCCCGCGCATCTCGAACTACCCCGTGGCCACGCAGGACGTCGCGCTCGTCGTCCCCGCCGACGTCCCGGCCGCCGAGGTCGAGTCGGCGCTGCGCGAGGGCGCGGGTGAACTCCTGGAGTCGCTGCGGCTGTTCGACGTCTACACGGGCGACCAGCTCGCCGAGGGCCACAAGTCCCTCGCCTACGCGCTGCGCTTCCGCGCCGCCGACCGCACCCTGACCGTCGAGGAGGCCACGACCGCGCGCGACGCGGCGGTGGCCCTCGCGGCGGAGCACACGGGGGCGGTGCTGCGCGGGGTGTGACCTCTCGTCGGGGAGCCCGGCTCCTCGTACCGGCGTGATCGGCCGGGTCCTGTCGAGACGACGGGGCCCGGCCGATGCGCGTGGCGATCCGCGCGCCGATCGGCTGCCGGTCCGCGTGCGGAGCGGGGCGTACGGGGGTGACGAGGACGCGGTACGGGGAGTGCCACTCGTTCCGGTGAACCTCGCACGCGCTTTCCGGTGAACCCGCGAACACACACCCGTGGGCGAGGGCGGCCCGGAGCCGCGGTGATCACCCGGCCGGAACGCCGCCCGCGGGGAAACCCGAAACCCCTCCGGCCGGGGGGGGGGAGAGGCCGGAGGGGCCGGGCGGCTGGGGCGCCGCCCGCCGGGCCGGAGGTGAAGCGGCTGCGGCAGGCGGGACGGCGCCGGTGGGGACGCCGTACTTGTCGAGGGGGGAGCCCGGCGTCCGCGAGACACAGTCAAGCGCCCCCGCGCGCCCCGCGAAAGCGCGCGCGGAGCTCCGGTGCGTGCGCTCCTTTCACACCCCGTGTGAATCCCGCTCCGTTACGCTGTGCCACAACGGGTGTCTGTTCGCTCACCCGCAGCGATGACAGCGCCCCAGCCCACCCGGAGACAGCATGGAGCCCAACTCCCTCCTCGACGCGATCCTCGACGAGGCCGCGATCTCGCACGCCGGGCTCGCCGCCCACGTCAACCGGGCGGGCGTTGCCCGCGGACTGACCCTGCGCTACGAGCACACCGCCGTCTCGCGCTGGCTGCGCGGCCAGCGCCCGCGCGGGCAGGTCCCCGACCTGATCTGCGAAGTCCTCTCCCGCCGCCTCGCCCGCCCCGTCACCCTCGACGACATCGGTCTCGGCATCCCGGGCGAGGCCGCCGCGGCGCGTCCGGGCTCCCTCTCCGGCTTCGTCGAGCGCGCCACCGCGCTGTGGCGCTCCGACCAGCAGCAGCGCCCGCACGTCCTCGGCGCCCCCGCCGTCACGGGCACCCCCGCGATCGTCCCCGTGTGGGAGTGGGAGAACCCGCCGGAGGACACCGACGTCTCGCGCGGCGGCCCCCGCCGCGTCTCCGGCGCCGACATCGAGATGCTGCGCGCGGCCCGCGCCCACTACGAACAGCTGTACCGCAAAGCGGGCGGCGTCGTCATCCGTCCCCGCGTCGTCTCCTTCCTCAACGCCGAGGCCGCGCCGCTCCTGCGCGGCAGCTACGGCGACGACACGGGACGCGCCCTGCACCGCGCGACGGGCGCGCTCGTCGCCGTCGCCGGGATCTGCGCGTACGACGCCGACGCGCACGGCCTCGCCCAGCGCTACTTCCACCAGGCGCTCCGGCTCGCCAAGGCGAGCGGGGACCGGGCCTTCGGGGCGTACGTCATCGCCCTCCTCGTCAACCAGTCGCTCCACCTCGCGGCCCACCGGCAGGCCGTCGCCTTCGCGGAGGCGGCGCTGCGCGCGGCCGGGCGCGCGGTGTCCCCCGCGCTCGCCTCGGACCTGCACGCGATGCAGGCGAAGGCGTACGCGCACCTCGGCGACGCGGGCGGCGCGCTCGACTGCATCCGGCGCGCGGAGACCGCCGCCGAGCGCATCCGCCGCGGCCATGAACCCGACGAGACGGGGTACGTGCAGCCGGGCCTCGTCAACGTCCAGGTCGCCGAGGCCCTGTTGAGCCTCGGCGACCTGCGCGGGGCGCGCGAGCACGCGCGGGCGGCCGTGGCCAGCCCGGCGCACGACAGGGGGCGCGTCCACCGCCTCGCGATGCTCAGCCACATCGCGCTGCGGCAGGGCGAGACGGACGGGGCCGTCGAGGCGGCGGTCGAGATGGCCGAGCGGGCCACGGGCATGGAGTCCAGGCGGCTGCGGGAGCGCCTTCGCGCGGTCCGTGAGCACCTGGTGCGCACCGGGGGCAGCGGTACGGGGCAGGCGGCCGAGCTGATCGACCGGGCGCTGCGGGTGCCGGTGTGAGCCTCGGTGACCGGCGACCGGCGGTGGTGCGCCGGGGTGGGTGCGCGCCGGACCCCGGCCGCGCGGCCCGCTGTGCTCCGGTGAGCGGCCCGGGCGCCTGCCCCGCGTGCGGCGGGGACTGCGATAGTGCCACCTCCTCATGAAAGGTGGCAGAAACGTGCGTTGGACGAAACAGAGCGAACAATTTGTGTATGGAAATCGCTGGTTTCGCGTGCACCTCGCCGATGTGGAGTTGCCGGACGGGCGCCATCTCGACCACTTCCTGATCCGGCAGCGCCCGGTCGCGGCGGCGACCGTCGTCAACGAGGCCGAGGAAGTGCTCCTGTTGTGGCGGCACCGCTTCATCACCGACACGTGGGGCTGGGAGTTGCCCGCGGGCGTGGTCGAGGAGGGGGAGGACCCGGAGCGGGCCGCCGCGCGCGAACTGGAGGAGGAGTCGGGCTGGCGTCCGGGTCCCCTCCAGCACCTGCTGAGCGCCGAGCCCTCGAACGGGCTCAGCGACGCGGTCCACCACGTCTACTGGGGCGAGAGCGCGGAGTGGACGGGCGAGCCCGTCGACGGCTTCGAGTCCTCGCGTCGCGAGTGGGTCCCGCTCAAGCTCGTGCCCGATCTCGTGAGCCGGGGCCAGGTCCCCGCGGCCACGATGGCGGCGGCGCTGCTCCTGCTGCACCGGATGCGGGAGGAGTGAGGGGCGGGAGCGCCAGCCGGTACGGGCGGGAGCGCGAGCAGGTAGGGGCAGGGGTGCGAGCCGGTACGGGCAGGCGGTGCCCCCCGCCCGTACCGGCCGTTCACCCCCGGGGCACTCTCAGACGGCCCGCGCCGGCTCCTCGTCCAGGTCGGAGACGTCCAGGACGAAGCGGTAGCGCACGTCGCCCCGCTCCAATCGCTCCAGGGCCTCGTTCACCCGGGCGGAGGGCAGCACCTCGACGTCCGCCGTGATGCCGTGCGTGCCGCAGAAGTCCAGCATCCTGGCCGTCTCGGCGAGGCCGCCCGTGGCCGAGGAGCTGAGCTTCTTGGCACCGAGCAGGAGGCCCATGAGCTGGACCGGGGCCTCGCCGAAGAAGCCGAGCACGCTGAGTGTGCCGTCCACGGCGACCGTCGAGAGCATCCGGTTGAGGTCGTGCGGGGCCGAGATCGTGTCGAGCACGAGGTCGAAGCGCCCGCGCGCGCCCGCCATCGCCGCCTCGTCGCTCGTCACGAGCAGCGCGCGGGCGCCGAGCCCGGTGGCGTCGGCGGCCTTCTCCGGGGTCCGGCTCAGGACGGTCACCTCGGCGCCGAGCGCGACGGCGAGCTTCACGGCCAGGTGCCCGAGACCGCCGAGACCGGCCACGGCGACCTTGCTCCCCGGGCCGACGCCGGCCGCGCGCAGCGGCCCCCACACCGTGATCCCCGCGCACATCAGCGGCGCCGCCGCCGCCGGGTCGAGCCCGGCCGGCAGGTGATGGGCGAACTTCTCGCGCAGCACGTACTCGCGGCTGTACCCGCCGTGCGTCGGCAGCCCGTCCACGCGGTCGACCGCGCCGTACGTGACGGTCGGGAACTGTGCGCAGTAGTTCTCGCGCCCGGCCAGACACATGGGACAGGTCCCGCAGGAGTCGATGATCGTGCCGATCGCGACCTTGTCGCCGGGTGCGAAGCCGGTCACGTCGGCGCCGGTCTCCGTGACGGTGCCGACGAACTCGTGGCCGGGGACGAGCGGGCCCGTGCGCCGCCCGGCGACGTCGTTGACCTGGTGCAGGTCGCTGTGGCAGACCCCGCAGTAATCGACGCGCACGGCGAGGTCGTCGGCCCGCGGCTCGCGCCGCTCGATCGTGACGCGCTCCAGGGCGGGGGCGCCGACGGGGTGCTGCCAGGCAGGGGTGGAACGCATGGGGCAACTCCAAAGACAGACTGTTCGGTCTGTTTCAGCGTAGGCGCTCCGGCGACAAAAGCAAACCAACTGTTCTGTTTGCTAACGTGACCCCATGCCCGAGCTGCCCAGTACGCCGCGCGGTGCCGCGACCAGGCGCCGCATCCTCGACGCGGCGACCGAGGAATTCGCCCTGCGCGGCATCGCCGGGGCCCGGATCGAGCGGATCATCTCCGCCGCGCGCACCAACAAGGCGCAGCTCTACGGGTACTTCGGCAACAAGGACGGGCTCTTCGCCGCCGTGATCGCCGACCGCACGAGCGACATCACCGCGAGCATCCCGTTCGACGCCGACGACCTGCCCGGCTGGGCGGTCGGCATCTACGAGCAGAACCTGCTGCGCCCCGATCTCGTCCGGCTCATCGCCTGGACCCGCCTGGAGCGGCGCTCCGGCGGCCTGTTGCTGGACGACCCGGAGCACGGCCCGAAGCTCGCCGCCCTCGCGCGCGCTCAGGAGGAGGGGCGGCTGCGGGCGGGCGAGCCGTACGACCTCCTCGCCCTCGTCATCGCGATGGCCTGCGCCTGGTCGCCGGTGAGCAACGTCTGGGCGGCGACGGGGGACGAGCCGGAGGGCGAGCACGAGCGACGCAAGGCGTTCCTGCGCGACGCGGTGGCGCGAGCCGTGGCGCCGTAGGGACGTGCGGCTGGACGGGTCCGTCACGCTGATGGAGCTACGTCCCGCCCCGTTCCCCAGTCGCCGCAAGGGTCCCGTGAGGTAAACCTCTTCCGGTCGATATGGGTCCAATGAAGTATTTCGCCCCGATATGCCCTCCCTCGGTTGCCGGAAGGCGCCGATGCGCGCCGCATAGAAGGAGTGGCGCGCGTCTCTCGTGGAGGGGACCCCGGCCCCTTCGCCGCGCGCTCTCGCAGGAAGAGGGCACTCATGACTTCAGACGAGGGCTTCCTCAGCGTTGACCAGCTCGTGGGCCTGACCGCGTACGACCGGGACGGGGCCAAGGTCGGCAGCGTCGAGCAGGTCTACCGCGACGACCGCACCGGCCGCCCGGAGTGGGTGACGGTGAAGACCGGTCTGTTCGGGATGAAGGAGAGCTTCGTCCCGCTGGAAGGTGCGCGCTCGGACGCCGAGGGTCTGCACCTGGAACACGACAAGAACGCGATCAAGGACGCCCCCCGTCTCGACGCCGGGCAGCACCTGGACGCGGCCGGTGAGGAGGAGCTGTACGCCCACTACGGGGTGACGGCGACCGGCGGCGGCATGTCCGGCGGGGGCGAGGGCAAGCAGGGGGCCGCCGCACCCGGCGGGATGGACGCGGAGGACGAGTCGCTGGCCGGTACCGGCCAGCGGGGCACCACCTCCGCGGACCAGGCGGGCATGAGCGGGGCCGGCTCCGGTCTCGGCCCGGCCAACCCGAACGAGGCGACGGGCGAGAGCACCGAGCGGGAACTCGCCGGCGCGGGTGCCCGGAGCTCCTGGGACGGTGAACCCGGCGAGGAGATGATCCGCTCCGAGGAGCGGCTGCGGGTCGGTACGCAGGAGGAGGAATCCGGCCGGGCACGGCTGCACAAGGTCGTGGTGACGGAGAACGTCACGACGACGATCCCGGTCAGTCACGAAGAGGCCAGGCTCGTACGCGAACCGATCCGCGAGGGCGACGCGGTGGACGCCGCCATCGGCGAGGAGAACGCCGAGGTCACCTTGCACGCGGAACGGCCGGTCATCCGCAAGGAGTCGGTCCCCGTCGAACGGGTCCGCCTGGAGGCGGAGCGTGTCACCGAGGAACAGGAGGTCAGCGACTCCGTACGCAAGGAGCGCGTCGACTACGACGACGGCTCGGCGGGACCCGGGCGCAGCACCGAGCGGGACGCCCCGCCCGAGGAGTACTGACCCCTCCACCACCACGGCCGAGGCCCCGCCCGACGGCCGAGACGCCCGTACCGCGGGCCGAGGCCCCCGGCGGCCCCCTCAGGGGCGCCGGGGGCCTCTCTCGCGCGTTCAGTCCGTGATCGTGCGGGCTTCCACCTTCGGGAGACCGAGCCCGTCCGCGGGGATCACCGAGTACGCCACGAGGTCCACCCGGCCCTCGTGCACGTGGCCCGCGTTGCGCAGCACGCCCTCCCGTACGAAACCGGCCCGCTCGGCCACGGCCTGCGAGGCGAGGTTCCCCGTGGCCGCGCGCAGTTCGAGGCGTTCGAAGCCGCATTCGCCGAGCAGCCACCCCGCGACGGTCCGCGTCGCCCCGACAGCGACGCCCTGCCGCCGGCTCCAGGGAGCGACCCAGTAGCCGACCTCGCTGACGTGCGCGGTCCAGTCGGTCGACTTGAGGCCGATCGTGCCGAGAAGACGGCCGCTGTCGCGGTCCGTGATCGCCCAGTGGATGCCGTCGCCCGAGGTGCGCAGGTGGTGGCTGAAGTCGGTGCACCAGCCCCGCGCCGCCTCCAGGTCGTACGGGCGCGGCAGCGGCAACCAGCGCAGTATCTCCTCGTCGGAGCACGCCAGCCGGACGTCCTCGACGTCCCCCGCGCCGAAGGCCCGCAGCCGCAGATTCCCCGAGACCAGCTCCGTCTCGGGGAAGACGTTGTCCGTCCACGTACCGCCCATGTCCCGCTCCCCACCTCGTCACCTGCGGGTATCTCCCCCAGTGGGCGGATGCTAGCAAGGCGGAAAGGGCTTGCGGGGAGGAAAAAAACGGGGGAGCGGACCCGCCCCCTCCGCCTCGGACCCGCCCCCTCGGCCTCGCTGCCGGCCTACTGGTACGCGTAGAAGCCCGAGCCCGACTTCCGGCCGAGGCGACCCGCCTCGACCATGCGGCGCAGCAGCGGTGGGGCCGCGTACAGGGGCTCCGCGTACTCCTCGTACATGCCCTCGGAGATCGAGACGATCGTGTCGAGGCCGATGAGGTCCGCGAGCTTGAGCGGACCCATCGGGTGGGCGCAGCCCAGCTCCATGCCGCTGTCGATGTCCTCGCGGCTCGCGATGCCCTGCTCGAACATGCGGATCGACGAGAGCAGGTACGGCACGAGGAGCGCGTTCACGACGAAGCCCGAGCGGTCCTGCGCGCGGATCGCGTGCTTGCCGAGGACCTTCTCGGCCCACACGTGGGCGCGGCTGATGGTGCCCTCGGAGGTGGTGAGGGCCGGGATCAGCTCGACGAGCTTCTGCACCGGGGCCGGGTTGAAGAAGTGGATGCCGATGACGTGGTCGGGGCGCGAGGTGGCCACCGCGAGCTTCACGATCGGGATCGAGGAGGTGTTCGAGGCGAGGATCGCGTCCTTGCGGGTCACGACCTGGTCCAGGACCTGGAAGATCTCCGTCTTGACCTGCTCGTTCTCGACGACGGCCTCGATCACGAGGTCACGGTCGGCGAACTCGCCGAGATCAGTGGTGAAGCTGAGCCTGGACTGCGTCGCGGCCAGTTCGTCGGCCGTGAGCTTGCCGCGCTCGGCTGCCTTGGCGAGCGAGTTGCTGAGCCGGGTACGGCCGTACTCCAGCGCGTCGCCGGTGGTCTCGGCGACCTTCACGTCGAGACCGGCACGTGCGCAGACCTCCGCGATTCCCGCGCCCATCTGTCCGCAGCCGACCACTCCGACGCGTGCTACATCGGCCTTGAAGTCCGTCACCTCGTGCCTCTCGCCGTCCGGGGATGAAGTCTCGGGCGGCCCACGACGCACTCCGCGTCGCGTCGGGACACCATCCCGCGCCGCGTCACGACGCGTCTCGGCGCCGCGCACGACGCATTCCGGCATCACGCGTGACGCACCGGGCGCCGCCGCCCAGGCGTGAACGTTACCGCGCGGTCAATGTGTGGCGGCTCCCCCGGGGAGGGCATGAGAGGGGGGTGCGCGTGTGACATGTGTGACAACCGAGCCCGTGGAGGCACCGGATGGACAACAGGGGAACGCTCAGCCGCAGAGGCTTCACCGCCCTCGCCGCCGGGGTGGTGGCGGCTCTCGGCACCACGGGCGCAGCCCTCCCGAGCGGAACCGGGCACGGCGGGGGTCACCCGCCGCGCGGGCGGCGGATGCGCGGGGAGTGGGTGGCGAGCATCACCAACCGCGACTGGCCCTCGGCGCCGGGGCTGCCCGCCTCGGTCCAGAAGGACGAGCTGCTCGGCCACCTCGACACGGCCGTCGAGCGCCGCCTCGACACCGTCATCCTTCAAGTGCGCCCCTCGGCCGACGCGCTGTGGCCCTCGCCCTACGAGCCCTGGTCGGCGTACCTCTCGGGGGAGCAGGGCGAGGACCCCGGCTACGACCCGCTCGGCTTCGCGGTGCGGGAGGCCCACAAGCGGGGGCTGGAGCTGCACGCCTGGTTCAATCCGTACCGCATCGCCGTGCACGACGACCCGACCCGCCTCGTGCCCACCCACCCGGCCAGGGTCAATCCGGACTGGGTCGTCACCTATCAGGGGCAGATGTACTACAACCCCGGGCTGCCCGAGGTGCGGCGGTACGTCGAGGACGCGATGCTCGACGCGGTCGCGCGCTACGACATCGACGCCGTGCACTGGGACGACTACTTCTACCCCTACCCGGTGGCCGGGCAGCCCTTCGACGACGACCGCGCCTTCGCCCTGTACGGCGGCGACTTCCCCGACCGGGCCGCCTGGCGCCGTCACAACACCGACCAGCTCGTGCGCGAGACGAGCGCCCGCATCCGCCGCCTCAAGCCGCGCGTCCGCTTCGGCATCAGCCCCTTCGGTGTGTGGCGCAACGCGAGCACCGACCCGCGCGGCTCCGACACCACCGCCGGCGTGCAGAGCTACGACGACCTGTACGCGGACACCCTGCGCTGGGTGCGCGAGGGCTGGATCGACCACATCGTGCCGCAGCTCTACTGGAACATCGGCTTCCCCGCCGCCGACTACGCGACCCTCGCCCGCTGGTGGGCGGGGGCCGTGCGCGGCACCGGCGTGGACCTCTACATCGGTGAGGCCCTCTACAAGGTGGGCGACCCCGCGCAGCCCGCCGCCTGGGCCGACCCCGCCGAACTGTCGAAGCACCTCGACCTGACCGCGCGCCTCCCCGAGGTGCACGGCCACGCCTTCTTCGCGGCGAAGGAGGTCGCGGCCGACCCGCTCGGCGCGATGAGCCGCCTCGTGCGGGACCACTACCGGGAGCGGGCGCCGCTGCGGGGTTAGGAGGGGCGGCGTCGCGGGGGCCGCGGGCGCCCGTCGCGGCGTCAGGGAGTGGTGTCGGCGGACTTCTCGTACGGCGGATCGTTCGCGGCCCTCTCGTGCGGAGCCGAGCGCGCCGTACGGGAAGGCCGCGTGGCCCACTGCGTCCCCGCGATGCACAGCACCACCCCCACCGCCGCGGGCGGAGCGGCGGCCGGGAGCGACTCGCCCAGCAGCGTCACCGCCCACAGCAGGGTCAACAGCGGCTGCGCGAGCTGGAGTTGGCTGGCGCGGGCGACGCCGGTCTCGGCCATGCCCCGGTACCACACGAAGAGCCCGACGAAGGTGGACCCCACCGAGACCCACGCGAGACCGGCGACCCCGTGCCCGCTCCACCGCACGGGGTGCTCCAGGCACAGCGCCACCACCGCGCCCACGCCCGTCAGCGGGAGGCACGCCACGAGCGCCCACGCGCTGACCTGCCACCCCGGCATGACCGCCGCGAGCCGCCCGCCCTCCGCGTAACTCGCCGCACACACCAGGAGCGCCGCGAAGAGCAGCACGTCCCCGCGCGTGAACCCGCCCCCGCCCTGTCCCAGCGTGAACGCCAGCACGATCGCCGCGCCCGCCCCCGCCGCCGGCCAGAAGACGCGTGGCGGCCACACGCCCGAGCGTGCGGCGGCCACGAGCGCCGTCGTGAGCGGCAACAGGCCCACCACGACCGCCGAGTGGGCCGTCGTGGACGTACGGAGCGCGAGCGTCGTCAGGAGCGGGAAGCCGAGCACCCCGCCCCCGGCCACGACCGCGATCCCGGCCCAGTGCGCGCGTACCGGCACCTCGGCACGCACCGCGCGCAGGAAGACACCCGCGACGGCCGTCGCGAGCACGCAGCGCAGGCACACGAGCGACCACGGGCCGAAGCTTTCGAGGCCCCACGCGGTCGAGGGGAAGGTGAGCGAGAAGCACAGCACGCCGAGCGCGGCGAGGAGCAGGCCGGGGCGGCTCCGGTGGGTGCGGCCCGGGCTGGCCCGGCGAGCGTCGCGCGCCCCAGCCGCTACCGTGGATTCGCTGATAGCGCTATTGTCACGTCTCATGCAAGAGCGTAGCAGCGTCGGGGAATTGGCGGACTCCCTCCGTGTCGAGTTCGACCGCTATCCAGCCGGTGGAAAGCTGCCATCGAGCCGTGAACTCGTCGCCCGGTACCGCGTCGGGCCCGTCACCGTCTCGCGCGCCCTCGCGCGACTCGCCGCCGAGGGGCTGCTCGTGACCCGGCCCGGCGCGGGCGCCTACCGCGCGGGGAAGGCCGCGCTCCCCGCGGAAGGCGACACCTCCTGGCAGCACCTCGCGCTCAGCGCCGAGTCCCCCGAGGGCCTGCCGCGCGCCGTGGACGCGAGCGGCGTCCTCGCCACGCTCGCCGAACCGCCCACCGGGGTCATCGAGTTCAACGGCGGCTACCTCCACCCGGACCTGCGCCCCGAACGCGCCCTCGCCGCCGCCCTCGCCCGCGCCGGGCGCCGGCCGGGGGCCTGGGGCCGGCCGCCCGCCGAAGGACTGCCCGAACTGCGCGCCTGGTTCGCGCGGGACCTCGCCACGGACGGCGGAGGCGGCCCGGGCCCGGGGGGCGCGCTCGTCAGCCCCGGCGGGCAGTCCGCGCTCAGCGGCGTCCTGCGCGCCCTCGCCCCGCCGGGCGCCCCCGTCCTCGTGGAGTCCCCGACCTACCCCGGCCTGCTCGCCGTGCTCCGCGCCGCCGGACAGCGCCCCGTCCCCGTCCCCGTGGACGCCGACGGGCTCCGCACCGACCTGCTGCCCGAGGCGTTCCGCGCGAGCGGCGCGCGCGTCCTCGTCTGCCAGCCGCTCCACCAGAACCCGACAGGCACCGTCCTCGCCCCCGCGCGCCGCCCCGGACTCCTCGCCGCCGCGCGCGCCGCCGGGGCCTTCGTCGTCGAGGACGACTTCGCGCGCCGCCTCGGCCACGCCGACGCGGGCCCGCCGCCCCCGCCGCTCGCCGCCGAGGACCCGGACGGCGTCGTCGTGCACATCCGCTCGCTCACGAAGGTCACCGCGCCGAGCCTGCGCGTCGCCGCCGTCCTCGCGCGCGGCCCCGTCCTGGAACGGCTGCGCGCGGTGCAGGTCGTGGACCACTTCTTCGTACCGCGTCCGCTCCAGGAGGCCGCGCTCGAACTCGTGGGCTCCCCCTCCTGGCCGCGCCATCTGCGCACCGTGGCGAGCGAGTTGGGCGCGCGGAGGGCGGCGCTCGCGACGGCTCTCGCCCGTCGGCTTCCCGAGGCGGTACCCGCACGCGTGCCCACCGGGGGCTACCACCTCTGGCTTCCGCTCCCCGAGGGCACCGACGAGTCCGCCCTCGCCGCCGAGGCGCTGCGCCGGGGCGTCGCCCTCGCCCCGGGCCGCCCGTACCACCCGGCCGAACCGGACCGCCCGCACCTGAGGATCAGCTACGGGGGAGTGGCGGACGGGAACGAACTGGAGGAGGGCGTACGGAGGCTGGCGGAGGCGTTCGCGGCGGTACGGGGGTGAGGCGGGCGCAGGAGGTGGGGTGGCCGTACGTGGTGAGGCGTCGCGTTTCGCGGTGCTCCGTTTCGCGCGGGTCGCGCGGCCTTCCTGGGCTCACTCCAGCGGCAGGATCATCCACTTGCCCGGCTCCACCTCGTCGTACCCCACCGAGCGGTACAGCTCCTGCGCACTGCTCGTGACGAGCAGCACGCGGCGCACGTCGTACTCCTCCATCCGCGCCCGCACGGCGGCCAGGAGGGCCTTCGCGAGCCCCTGGCCCCTGGCCTCGCGCGGCACGTAGACGTCGCAGAGCCAGGCGAAGGTGGCGCGGTCGGTGACGACCCGCGCGTAGGCGCGCTGCTCGCGGCGCACCGTGCCCTCCGCGTCCGGCATCTCCTCGTACACGCCGAAGTTCAGCGAGGCGGCGATGGCGGCGCGCTGCTTCTCCACGCTGCGGCCGAGCGCCCAGTAGGCGTCGGTGGAGAGCCAGTGGTGGACGCGTTCGACGTCGACGAGTTCCGGCGCGTCCGAGAGGAAGTGGCCGGGCGGGAGGGGGACGGCGGGCAGGTCCGTGTACGTGGTCATGCGGGCAGTCTCGCAACGCCCGGGCAGCGCCGCCCAGCCGGTTTCACTCCGTGGACGGGGCCTCGCGGGTGTGCTCCGTGCGCAGCACCAGGTCCTTCGCAGGACCCGCGACGCGCCACACCACGCTCCACAGGTCCGGGCCGCTCACGGTGAACTCGCCCTGGTAGAGGTCGAGGGCGCAGGGGTGATCGGCGATCGCGTGCCCCGTGCGCAGGTCGAGGTCGTGGAAGAAGCGTCCGTCCTCGAAGGTGACGCGCGCGGAGCCGGCGCCGCCCGGGCCCGGCAGCCAGCGCAGGGTCCGGTAGGCGGGGCGCGCGACGCCGTCCCACGTGAAGGTGCCCTCCTCGTGGTGCCGCAGCCCGCCTCCGGGCAGCGCCGTGAAGTCCGCCGCGCCCGTGAAGTGCCCGCGCGTCCCGCTGTGCCGGTCCTCGGCCGCGCGCGTGACGCGCCAGCGCCCCGCGAGGAAGACGAGCAGATCGGGTACGGGGGCCGTGGGGACGGGCGCGGTGGCGGTGGGATCGGGCGTCTGGGGCCGGGCGTCGGGCATGTCTCCTTCCTACTCCAGCCGTACGAGGCGCGGCCACTCGCCGTGCGTTCCGCACCCCTCACGGGGTATCCGCACCCCATGGACACCGAGAACACGCAGGACCACGTCCTGCTCAGCGCGGACACCAACGGCGACGGCAAGCCCGACGTGTGGATGACGGACACCACGGGCGACGGCAAGGCCGACCTCTACCAGTTCGACACCACCGGCGACGGCACGGTGGACGTCACCGTGGCGGAGGAGGACGGCGCGGCGGAGCGTCGGCGCGTCGTGGAGGGCGACGGCGGGCACCCGGTCCCCGGCACCTGAGGCCGGCGGGGGCGCGGTCAGGCGGCGACAGCGGCGGCGATACGGGCCGCGACCCCGGCGGGCGTGAGGGGCGCCGTGTCGATCACGGTCGCGCGGGCGCGCAGCCACTGCGTCGCCCGCGCGTACGCGTCGAGATGCGCGAGCCGCCACGGCCCCGCCGTCGCGCTCTCCGGCGCCTCGTCGCCCGCGATCCGCGTACGCAGCGTCGCCTCGTCGGCGTCCAGCACGAAGTGCCGTAAGGGAATCCCGGCCGCCCGGAAGCCGGCCTCGATCTCCTCCCAGTACTCCTCGTCCAGCACCGTCTGCGGTACGACGAGCGTCCCGCCCGCGTACCCGAGCACCTGCCGCGCGGTCTCGACGACGAGCGCCCGCCACATGGGCCAGTGCTGGAAGTTCCCGGGCCACTCGTCCCGCAGAATCCCCCGCAGCAGCCCCCCGACCTCCTCGGTGTCGAAGACCCGCGCGTCCGGCAGCAGCGCGGCCAACTCCCGTGCGGTCGTGGTCTTCCCGGCCCCGTACGTCCCACCCAGCCAGACGATCATGCGCGGACCCTACCGTCCCCGGGGCGTGGCGCGGCGAACAGTTCCCCCCGGCTGCCGCGCGCCGCTACCCTGCCCCCATGATCGAGATCCAGCTCGCCCGGCCCGTGGACGGAGACGCGCTCGGCGAGGTGCACGCGGCGGGTTGGGAAGCCGCCTACGCGCCCTTCTTCGCGCCGGAGTTCGCCGCCGCCGGGGTACGCGACCGCCGCACCCGCTGGCACGCCAGGATCACCAACGGTGAGGGCGCGATCCTCCTCGCCCGCGTCGAGGGCCGTCCTCTTGCGCTCTCCTGGGCCGGCCCCTCGCCCGAACGCCCGGGCTGGGCAGAGGTGTTCGGCTTCTACGGGCATCCGGACGGCTGGGGGAGCGGCGTGGCCGGGGCGCTCATGACCCGTACCCTCGACCGCCTCCGCGCCGCCGGGCACACCCGCGTCCACCTCTGGACGATGCGCGAGACGCCGCGCTCGCGCCGTTTCTACGAGAAGAGCGGATACGCCCCGACCGGGGCCGAGCGGCCGCACGACTTCGGCGACGGGCGGCCGCTGGTCCAGGTCGAGTACGCGCGCGAGTGCTGACGGGCGCGCTCAGGCCCCTTCCCCGCGCAGGCTCTCCACGAGGTCGCGCGGCAGGCCGTGCGTGTCGTGCAGGTAGTGCAGGTCGTCCTCGGAGAGCGGGCCCCGGAAGCGCGGGGCGGCGAGGACACGGCGGCCCCGGTCGAGCAGCGAGCGGAAGCGGGTCTCCTCGTCGCCGAGGGTCCCGAGCACCCTCCGTACCGTCTCGGGGTCCTCGCCGCCCTGCCCGAAGTGGCCGAGCGTCCCCGTCACCAACTCGCGGGGCAACTCTTCGAAGCCGGAGGAGGGATCGGACCGCCACAGGGTCGTCAGGGCCCGTCGCACGAGGCGCCGCAGTACGTACCCGCGTCCCGTGGCGGCGGGCCGTACGCCGTCGCCGATGACGACGACGGCCGAGCGCACGTGGTCGCTCACGAGCCGCAGCGAGGTCTCGTCGAGCTCCCACAGCGGCGGGAGCAGCCGCCGCCACGGCTCGAAGACGTCACCGTGGAAGACGGAGCGTTCCCCCTGGAGCAGCGAGGCGAGCCGTTCGAGCCCGAGTCCGGTGTCGACGTTGCGCTGGGGGAGCGGGACGAGGGAGCCGTCGGGGAGGCGGCGGTGGCGCATCATGACGTGGTTCCACACCTCGACCCAGCGCTCGTCACCCGTCGGCGTGGACCGGGGCGGCCCGTCCCCGGTCCACAGGAAGATCTCCGAGTCCGGACCGCAGGGGCCGGTCGGCCCGTTCGACCACCAGTTGTCCTCCCCGGTCCGCTCGACGGGCACGCCGAGCCGCTCCCACACCTCCAGCGAGGCGAGGTCGGGGCCCACCCGCTCGTCGCCGCCGAAGACGGTGGTGTGCAGGAGCCGCGGATCGATCCCGAGCCCGTTCGTGAGGAGTTCGTACCCCCACTCCAGGCTGCGCGGCCCCTCGTAGTCGCCGAGCGACCACGTGCCGAGCATCTCGAAGACGGTGAGGTGGGTCGGGTCCCCGACTTCCTCCAGGTCCGTCGTGCGCAGGCACCGCTGCACGTTCACGAGCCGCCGCCCGAGCGGGTGCGGACGGCCTTCGAGGTGCGGGGTGAGCGGGTGCATCCCCGAGGTGGTGAAGAGCACGGAGTCGTCACCGGGCGGTGGCAGCAGCGTCGAGCCGGTGATCCGGGCGTGGCCGCGCTCCTCGTAGAACTCGGTGAAGCGGCGGCTGATCTCTTCGGTGGTGAGCTTCGTCATGGCGATGTCCTTCGCGGTACGGGTGCCGGAACCGCGGACCACCGGAGACACGCGTGTCGCGCGAGCGCGAAGAACCACCGGGGACCGTGTTCCGGTCGCCGGTGGAGAAGAGGGGGAGTACGTCAGGCGGCGGCGACCGGGGAGCGGGGCGCTCGCGCGGTCGCGGTGGTGCATCGGCCGGTGACGTTCATGGGGGCAAGGATAACGCGGGGACGGGCGTAGTGGCGGGTGGTTTTCGCCGGGGCACGGAGCCGGGCGCGCTCGCGGCCGCTCGTCCGGCGTCAGGAAGGTTAGGCTCACCTAAGCTTGTGCGGCCGGAGGGGGGCGGGGTGGCGTCCCCTTGCGTCGCCCATGCGTCCTTTTATTGCATAGTTCTGCGGGCGAATGTATAGTCATGCTCTCAGGTAGGAGGTCCTCATGACGGTACGCGCGGCAGTCGCCGGAGCCAGTGGATACGCGGGCGGAGAGGTGCTGCGGCTGCTTCTCGCCCACCCCGGGGTGGAGATCGGCGCGGTCACGGCGAACTCCAACGCGGGGCAGCGACTCGGCGCGCTCCAGCCGCACCTCGCGCCCCTCGCCGACCGCGTGCTCGAAGCGACGAGCGCCGAGAGCCTCGCCGGGCACGACGTCGTCTTCCTCGGCCTCCCGCACGGCCAGTCCGCCGCCGTCGCGGAGCAACTCGGCGACGACGTCCTCGTCATCGACATGGGCGCCGACTTCCGGCTCAAGGACGCCGCCGACTGGGAGACCTTCTACGGCACCCCCCACGCCGGCACCTGGCCCTACGGCCTCCCCGAGCTGCCCGGCGCCCGCGCCGCGCTCGCGGGCACGCGCCGCATCGCCGTCCCCGGCTGCTACCCGACCGCCGTCTCGCTCGCCCTCGTCCCCGCCTACGCGGCCGGGATCGTCGAGGACGACGCCGTGATCGTCGCCGCCTCGGGCACCTCCGGCGCGGGCAAGGCGGCCAAGCCGCACCTGCTCGGCAGCGAGGTCATGGGCGCGATGTCCCCGTACGGCGTCGGCGGCGGCCACCGGCACACCCCCGAGATGATCCAGAACCTCAGCGCCGCCGCGGGCCACCGCGTCACCGTCTCCTTCACCCCCACCCTCGCCCCCATGCCGCGCGGCATCCTCGCCACGTGCAGCGCCAAGGCGAAGCCGGGCGTCGACGCGGCGCGGCTGCGAGAGACGTACGAGAAGGCGTACGCCGACGAGCCGTACGTGCACCTGCTGCCCGAGGGCCAGTGGCCGAACACCGGCGCCGTACTCGGCTCCAACCACGTACAGCTCCAGGTCGCCCACGACCCCGCCGCCGGGCGCGTCCTCGTCCTCGCGGCAATCGACAACCTCGCCAAGGGCACCGCGGGCGGCGCGATCCAGAGCATGAACCTCGCCCTCGGCCTCCCCGAGACCACGGGCCTGCCCGCCGCCGGGATCGCGCCATGAGCCGGACCCGCCCCGCGCACCGGAACCCGCACGACTCCGGCGCCCCCCTGATCACCCTTCTGACGAACCGGCTGCGCGCCGCCCTCCGCACCGCGGCGCGGAACAAGCCCAAGGAGACCTGAGACACCGTGAGCGTCACCGCACCCCAGGGATTCACGGCGGCGGGCATCGCCGCCGGGATCAAGTCGTCGGGACAGCCCGACCTCGCCCTCGTCGTCAACCAGGGGCCGCGCCTCGCCGCCGCCGGAGTCTTCACGTCCAACCGCGTCAAGGCCGCCCCCGTCCTGTGGTCCGAGCAGGTCCTCAAGGGCGGCCAGGTCTCCGCCGTCGTCCTCAACTCCGGCGGCGCCAACGCCTGTACCGGCCCGCGTGGCTTCCAGGACACCCACGCGACAGCCGAGCGCGCAGCCGCGGCCCTCGGCCACCACGCCGGCGAGATCGCCATCGCCTCGACCGGCCTCATCGGCGAACTGCTGCCCATGGACAAGCTGCTCCCCGGCGTCGACACCGCCGTCGCCGCGCTCAGCGAGCACGGCGGCGAGAAGGCCGCCCTCGCCATCAAGACCACCGACACCGTCCACAAGACGGCCGTCGCCCAGCGGGACGGCTGGAGCGTCGGCGGCATGGCCAAGGGCGCGGGCATGCTCGCCCCCGGCCTCGCCACGATGCTCGTCGTCCTCACCACCGACGCCGACCTCGACAGCCCGGCGCTCGACCGCGCCCTGCGCGCCGCGACCCACGTCACCTTCGACCGCGTCGACTCCGACGGCTGCATGTCCACCAACGACACCGTGCTCCTCCTCGCCTCCGGCGCGAGCGGCACGACGCCCGCCGAGGACGAGTTCACCGCGGCGGTACGGGAGGTCTGCGCCGACCTCGCCCGCCAGCTCATCGGCGACGCCGAGGGCGCGAGCAAGGACATCCGCATCGAGGTCGTGAACGCGGCGAACGAGGACGAGGCCGTCACGGTGGGCCGCGTCATCGCCCGCAACAACCTCCTCAAGTGCGCCGTCCACGGCGAGGACCCCAACTGGGGCCGCGTCCTCTCCGCGATCGGCACCACCGACGCCGCCTTCGAGCCCGACCGCCTCAACGTCGCCATCAACGGCGTGTGGGTCTGCAAGAACGGCTCCGTCGGCGAGGACCGCACCCTCGTCGACATGCGCTACCGCGAGGTCGTCATCACCGCCGACCTCGCCGCCGGGGACGCCTCGGCCGAGATCTGGACCAACGACCTCACCGCCGACTACGTCCACGAGAACAGCGCGTACTCCTCATGAGCAGCGACGAGACCAAGCCCGTCACGAGCGACGAGACCAAGCCCGTCACGAGCGACGAGACCAAGGCGGCCGCCGGGGCGACCCGCAAGCACACCGCCCTCCCCAAGGCCCAGATCCTCATCGAGGCCCTGCCCTGGATCACCCGCCACCAGGGCAAGACCGTCGTCATCAAGTTCGGCGGCAACGCCATGGTCGACGAGGAGCTGAAGGCCGCCTTCGCGCAGGACGTCGTCTTCCTGCGGCACGCCGGGCTCCGCCCCGTCGTCGTGCACGGCGGCGGCCCGCAGATCAACGCCCAGCTCGACAAGGAGGGCCTGGTCAGCGAGTTCCGCGCGGGCCTGCGCGTCACGACGCCCGAGGCGATGGACGTCGTCCGGATGGTGCTCGCCGGACAGGTCCAGCGCGAACTGGTCGGCCTGCTCAACCAGCACGGCCCGCTCGCCATCGGCCTCACCGGCGAGGACGCGCACACCATCACCGCGACCAAGCACCTCCCGCGCATCGAGGGCGAGCTGGTCGACATCGGGCGCGTCGGCGAGATCACCGCGATCGACACGGGCGCCATCGAGACGCTGCTCGACGACGGCCGTATCCCCGTCGTCTCCTCGATCGCCCGCAGCGCCGACGACGACCACGTCTACAACGTCAACGCCGACACCGCCGCCGCCGCGCTCGCCGCGGCGCTCGGTGCCGAGACCCTCATGGTCCTCACCGACGTCGAGGGCCTGTACGAGGACTGGCCGCACAGCGACGAGGTCATCAGCCGCCTCACCGCGAACCAGCTGGAGAAGCTGCTGCCCGAGCTGGCGAGCGGCATGGTCCCGAAGATGGAGGGCTGCCTGCACGCCGTCCGCAACGGCGTCCGCACCGCCCGGGTCATCGACGGGCGCGTCCAGCACTCCATCCTCCTGGAGATCTTCACCGACGAGGGCATCGGCACGATGGTCGTGGACGACGACCCGCGGGCCACCGCCCCGGCCGCCGCCGAGCCCGCCACGGAAAGGCAGACCCCGTGACCGCCACCGAGCAGCCGCACCCCCTGACCGGGCGCTGGCAGCACACCCTGATGAACAACTACGGCACCCCGCGCCTGGAACTCGCGCGCGGCGAGGGCGCCACCGTGTACGACACCGAGGGCCGCGCCTACCTCGACCTCGTCGGCGGCATCGCCGTCAACGCGCTCGGGCACGCCCACCCCGCGATCGTCGAGGCCGTCAGCAAGCAGATCGCCTCGCTCGGCCACATCTCCAACTTCTTCATGGCCGAGCCGACCGTCGCCCTCGCCGAGCGCCTCGTGGGATACGCGGGCCGCCCCGCACGCGTCCTGTTCTGCAACTCCGGCGCCGAGGCCAACGAGGCCGCCTTCAAGATCGGCCGCCTCACCGGGCGCCGCCACATGGTCTCCACCACGGGCGGCTTCCACGGCCGCACCATGGGCGCCCTCTCGCTCACCGGCCAGCCCGGCAAGCAGGACGGCTTCGCGCCGCTCCCCGGCGACGTCACCTTCGTCCCGTACGGAGACGCCGAGGCCCTGCGCGCGGCCGTCACCGAGGAGACCGCCCTCGTCATCATCGAGCCCCTCCAGGGCGAGAACGGCGTCGTCGTCCCGCCCGCCGGCTACCTGCGCGCCGCCCGCGAGATCACCCGCGCCACCGGCACCCTCCTCGTCCTCGACGAGGTGCAGACCGGCATCGGGCGTACGGGCCACTGGTACGCGTACCAGGCCGAGGAAGGCATCGACCCCGACGTCGTCACCCTCGCCAAGGCACTCGGCGGCGGCCTCCCGCTCGGCGCGGTCCTCGCCTTCGGCGAGACGGGCGAGCTCCTCACGCCGGGCCGCCACGGCTCGACCTTCGCGGGCAACCCCGTGGCCTGCGCCGCCGGGCTCGCCGTACTCGACACCATCGAGAACGAGCACCTCCTCGACCGCGCCAAGCGCACCGGGGAGCGGCTGCGCGAGGGAATCGAGCAACTCGGGCATCCCCTCGTCGCCCACGTCCGCGGCGCCGGGCTGCTGCTGGGTATCGTGCTCACCGAGCCGCGCGCCCCCCAGGTGCAGCAGGCCGCCCAGGACGCCGGACTCCTTGTCAACGCCCCGGCCCCCGACGTCGTACGGCTCATGCCGCCGCTGAACCTCGGCGAGGCCGAGGCGGACGCCTTCCTGGCCGCGCTCCCTGGGGTGCTGGACGCGGCGGCGGGAGAAGGGACGCACGCGGGCCGATGAGAGTGGGACGACGACGATGAGTCAGGCGAGTCAGGCGCAGGACAACGAGCAGGCCGGGCCCGCGGTGCCGCAGACGCGCACCGCGCGGCACCGCAGGATCGTGGACATCCTCAACCGGCAACCGGTGCGCTCCCAGAGCATGCTGGCGAAACTGCTCGCCGACGACGGACTCACCGTCACCCAGGCCACCCTCTCCAGGGACCTGGACGAACTCAACGCGGTGAAGATCCGCAACAACGACGGCGACCTCATCTACGCGGTGCCGAGCGAGGGCGGATTCCGCACCCCGCGCGCCCCGCTCGGCGAGTCCGCCAAGGAGGAGCGGATGCGCAGGCTCTCCTCCGAGCTCCTCATCTCCGCCGAAGCCAGCGCCAACCTCGTCGTCCTGCGCACCCCGCCGGGCGCGGCCCAGTTCCTCGCCTCCGCGATCGACCAGGCCGAACTCCACGACATCCTCGGCACGATCGCGGGCGACGACACACTGCTCCTGATCAGCCGCGACCCGGCGGGCGGCCAGCAACTCGCCGACCACCTGCTGCGGCTGGCGGCACGGGTGGGGTGAGCGGGCGCCCGGTTTCCGGCTTCCGGATTTCCGGCCACATGATCATGAAATCCGCCCCGGTGGGCACACGATCGTCACAACGGACGCGTGACGAGGGGCGGGTTTCATGGCATACGGCGGACAGCAGGCGCGGGTACGCACCCGCGCGACCCTCCTGACCCTGGGCCTGGCCGCCGCCCTCCTCGGTGCGGTGGCCCTCCTCTTCCTCCGCCTCGCCCACTGGGCCGGCGGGCACCCCCTGCCCGCCGTCCTCCTCACCGTCCTCTCCCTCCCCCTGCTCTACGCACTGGTACGAGGCATGCCCCGCGCCCGCGAACTGCGCCGCGCGGCCCGCGCCGGCATGGCGGAGGCCGACGCGGAGTCGGCGGCGGCCGAGCCCACGGTGGTCCTCCCCACGACCGCCGCCCCGCAGGACGGCCTCACCCTCCCCATCGACCCGTACGCCTTCGAAGAGGCGGTGGCGGACCTGTGCCGCCGCGACGGCTGCCAGGACGTCGAGGTGGTGGGCGGCGCCGGCGACCTCGGCGCCGACGTCCTGGCCACGGCCCCCGACGGCCGCCGCGTCGTCATCCAGTGCAAGCGCTACGCCCCCACCCACAAGACCGGCTCCCAGGACCTCCAACGCTTCGGCGGCACCTGCTGGACGGTCCACGGCGCTCAACTCGCGGTGCTGGTCACGACAAGCACCTTCACCGACCCGGCGAAGGACTACGCCGACTTCTGCGGCATCCGCCTGGTCGACGGGGCGGAACTGAAGGCGTGGACAGCGGGCGAGTCCCCGGCGCCGTGGGGGCCGACGCGGGTGGGGTGAGCCGAGGCGGCGCTCACCGCGGAGGCGCGAGGAGGGCGAAGTGGAGTTCCGCGAGCGCGGGCGCGGTCCCGGGCAGCACGTCGGGAAGCAGGCGGAGTGCCGTGTCCGCGGGGCCTTCCTCCAGGAGCCCCCGCAGCAGTTGTACCGCGCCCTCCGGATCGGCCACATGCCCCAGCCCGCACACCAGGCCGACCAACCGCCCCGTCTCCTCCGGCCTCTGCTCGGCGTGGCCTCTCTGCGGTGTCACCAGCACCGGCAGCGGCATCGGGGCCCCGACGAGCGCGCGAGCGGCGGCGGCGAGGGCTTCGGCACTCCGCTCCGGCCGAGTACGGCGTCCCCGCCGCTCCTCCAGTACGGCCGCGACGACGGCCGCGACGGGCTTCCCCTCCGCCACCGCGAGCAGAGCGCGCGAGACCGGACCGACACCGAGATCGGCAGCGGGGAGGGCGCGCCCCGCGCCCGGCACGAGGTCCCGGTCCAGGCGCGCGAGCAGCGCCCGTACGGTCGCGCTCCCCGGGTCACGAGCGACCCCCGGCCGCAGCGCGCCCTTAGCCCGCAGGGCCTTCCGCAACTCCGGACCGGGGGAGCGGGGATTGGGCAGCAGGAGAAGCAACTCGGCGAGATCCGGCAGCGGGTGCAGTTGCTTGAGTACGGTCGCCACGTGGTCTTCCACGAACTCGGCCGCGGCTTCGGGCCGCGTGAGCGCGAGTCCTTCGGCGCGCAGGAGAACGCCGCGCTGCCGGATGAGGTACTGCTCGGACGGCTGCTTCCCGGCCTGATCGCAGCCGGCGCTCTCGGCCGCTCGCGCTTCCTCGTCGAGCCCCGCGCAGGCGAGGGCCCGCACCACGTCGAGCGTGGTCGCGGCGTCCGCCGCGCCGCCCGCTTCCGCGGCGCGCCCCGCTGCCTGCCGCGCCAGTGCGGCGGCCGACTCCCGGTCCCCGGCCCGCGCGTGCGCCACCGAAGCGGCGGCGAGCAGCGGCACACGTGACAGGGCCGAGGCCGGGAGTACGGCCAGGCGAGCGGCCAATGCGCCTTGCCCTTCCCGTACGAGTGCCGAGGCCAGCCCGGGCATTCGCTCGTACACGGCGGTCAACCGCTCCGCGCGGAGCGCGTCCGGGGGCAGTGCCTTTTCCAGGAGGGCGCGCGCGTGCTCGACGAGCCCGGCGGAGAGGGCCTCGTGGACGTCGTTGAACGCCCCTGCTACACCGTCGTCTTCGGCGGGTTCGCGTTCACCGAGCGGGCGGGGACGGGGCGTCGGCAGCGGGACGCGCTTTTGCGTCACCCCCGGGGCGTAGTCGCGTCGGGTCTTCCTGTCGCGCTTCTCGGCGGCCAGCCGCCGCGTCGTGATCGCTGCTCCCGCTTCGGTTCGTACCGCCTCCGGAGCACTGATGGCCTCCGGCCCGAGGACGCTCTCGTCGAGGGGGAAGGGGCGAAGGATCTCCTCCGCGTCCGCGAGTGGGCGATCGGGATGGACCGCTTCCAACGCTTCGAAATGACGCGCGATGGTTTCTCCTACCTCCAAGCGCAGGTATCCCTGATCGGCGTCGTTCAAGGAGCCCGGGTCGCGTAGCGCGCTCATCAGCAACTCATTTGCCGTGTCCAGGAATTCGCGCGCTTTCCCCGCCTTCATTCCGGGGCCACCGCTGAGCACCCGCGCCCCGAGGCTCAGCAGGTCGACCGTGGGAAGGGTGTCGGCGAGCCCCGCTGTGCGCAGGTCCAGCTGCTCCCGGCACAGCTCGATGATGTGCCCGCGGAACTCCGGCGCTCGCCGTTGTCTTGCCCCGATGTTGCCTCCGTTCGACTCCGCCTGTGCAAGCGCGGCCCACAGGCCCACTGCCGTGCACCGCTCCTCGTGGTTCCCACAGGCCAAGCGGGCGGCTTGCTGATGGACCGCGTCCACTCCCACGTCCCCGAACGCGTCGGCAGCGGCGTGCTCCCGCGCTTTGGCGCCCACCGCGTCGCTGAAGAGGATCTGGGCGAGCAGCCGGCGGGCGGATGGCGACGGGGCCTCCAGGGCGGAGGCGGCCAGGAACTCCAGTGCCCGTGCGGTCAGGGCCTCGGCCCGCTCGTCACCGCTCGCGTCGAGGGAGCCGTCGCTCAGTGCCTGGGCGGTGCGTGCGCATGCCTCGGCAGCCAGGTCCTCACCGCCGGACTTCCCGCGGCGGGCGAGTTCCGTGGCCACGACGAGGCACAGCGCCGCTCCGTCCACGAGATCTCCGGTCGCCCGCGCCCACTGCGTGGCGCGCTCTGTCTCGCCGACGGCCACGAGCGCGCGCAGCAGCTCCGGTGAGGCGCCGTCACCGAGGCGGCCGCGCAGGAGGGCGTACGAGGCGGTGGCGAGCCCCAGGGTCTCCACGCTCGCCCCGGCCTCGTGCGGCGGAAGGGCGTCGAGATGGGTGAGCGCGGTGGCGGCGCCTCGGCGTACCACGAGTGCTGCCTGGCGCCAGGGGTCGAGCGTGAGCCGGACGGCTTCGGCGGGGGTTTCGGTGAGCCGGGCGGCGGACTCCAGGAGGAAGCCGGGCGTTTCCGCCGGCCAGAGCTGCCTCCGCCAGCGGTCCACCGAGGAGGCGAGAGCCCTGCGCACGAAGGCGGCGCCGGCCCCGCCCGCCGCCTCCCGTACGCGTGTCGGCAGCTGAGGGTGCGCCAGCACGTACCCGTTGCGCCGGTGCTCGTCGAGCATGAGGAAGTGTCCCTCGGGACCGTTCACGACGCGCTCGATCTCCTCGCCGGGCAGGCCCGTCAGTGCGGCGAGTTCGGGAGCGGAAAGGGGCACGTCGACGATGGCGAGGACGTCGGAGACCAGCCGGGCGCTCGAATCGGGGCGAAGGCGCGCCATCGCGGCCAGGGCGGGAGCGGACTCGGCTTCGTAGCCGGGGCGGGGCGGCATGGTCCACCAGCTCGCGGGGTCGCGCAGCGGGTGGGTGGCCGGTACGCCCGCGGGGAGCGGGGTACGGAGTCCGGCGACCACCACGTACAGGCCGGCGGGGAGGCGCCGGGGCAGCAACTCGGCGATGCTGGGGCGGCGGCCGGCGGAGTGCGCCCAGGCGGAGTTCAGGTCGAGGTCGTCGATGACGAGGAGGAGGGCCCGCCCCTGCTTCTTGCTCTCCTTGACCGCTTCGTGCAGCGCAGGAAGGAAGCTGGGGGCGTCGGTCGGACGGAGGCGCGTGTCATCAAGGGGAAGCTGACGCCCCACGATGTTGACGAAGCTGCCCGTGTCCGGCGAACTTCCCGCGTACGACGGGAAGAAGCACACCACGTCCATCCCCCGCGGGACGGCGCGTACGAGAGCGGTGAGCAGGCTCGTCTTCCCGCTGCCGAGACCACCCCGCACGTACGCGTATCCGGAGTTCCGCCCACTGAACAGGGCGAGCAGCCGGTTCCGCAGCGCCCGGTGCCCGGGGGCGTCGGTCAGCGCCTCCGGTACGTCGGCGGTCGAGGGCGCGTGATCAAGGAGGCGCGGCCGGTCGGTGCCCTTTCCGCCCTTGGCCGCGGCCGCCTCCTCGCGCGCCTCGACCAGGGTGGTTCGCAGTTCCTCCTCGGTGGTGATCCCGGTTCCGGCCAACTCCAGCAGAACAGCGAGGACACGACGGGTTTCGGCGTTGTCCTCGGGTACGAAGGTGCCGGCGAACCACCTGTCGAGCCTGGACGCGAGTGACTTCGCCTTGCGGCGGGTGTCGTCGGGGGAGCCGGAGCCGCCATCCTGTTCCGCACGGGAGACCGCCTCCGCCGCGAGGCGGCGTGTGCTGCGTCCCGAGGCCGTCCGCAGCGCCGTCAGCGTGCTCGCCAACTGCTCGCGCTTCTCCCGGTTCTGCTGCGGCAACACGGTCTCCTTCCGGCCCCGAGAGGCGCGCGCCGAAATTTCTCGAATTTCTTTGGGGGCGCCCTGACCTGCGAAGAAATGGTTCCGAGCCGTTTCCGGCAGCTCATGCGGCACGCCTCCGAGCCGCTTGGCTCGTCCCCATCCGGCGACGGTCGCCGGGAAGATCCCAAGGAGGCTCCCCATGTCGGCTCTGCCCGTAATCATGGAAGTCGCTACGAATCCCGCCCTCGCCACCGCCCTGGTGGTCAGTGCCTACGCGCGCGTCATCCTGCCCTGCACGGTTGCGGCCGTCGCCGTCATCGCGGCGACCACGCGGAACGAGGGCTGCCGGCGGGCGGCGCTGCGGGCGCTGACGGTTCTGGTGGGACGGAGGGGGCGGTCTTAGCTTCGAGTGGGGAGCAGATGGGACGGCCCCTGCCAAGTTCGCCGAATTCGGCAGGGGCCGTCCCATCCGTGGCGCCAAGCCAAGGAAGGAGGTAACGGTGCGCGTCGCGGTGATGATGGTCGAATCCATGGCCATCGAAGCGTTGCGCGCGCTCGTGGCGGCAGTTGTCCCTGGCAATTCGTAATGGCCAGGGACAACCCTTGGTGGGCCGCGTCGTCCCCCGCCCTCTGACCAGGGCGGGGGGCGACGTGTTTCTTGAGCCCTCCGGGCCGCAGTGCGGCACGCCCAAGGTATCCAGAGGGCTGACTACATGGCGCCGTGATTGGCGCGATCTGTACGTAGTCGGCAGGCTGGAATCCAGCCCCGCCCGAGCGGGGATGGCCCGTCGACTGGGGCGGTCGCGCCTAGTGGATGATCCCCGCCTCAGCGGGGACAACCCGCCCTTGCCCGGGCGGAGTCGAGAGTGCCGCGCGCTGCCGTTGGTGCGGCAGCGCAGCTTGCTCATCGCTGGGCGTATCGACTTATAGTGTTCCTGCCGCCACACCAAGTAGCGAGAGCGGTAGTGCTGTTGCCCCCACAGCGAACGGGTTCCGTCTTTGTCCGATGAGTTGCCCCTGCCCGCTCGCCCCACGCGTTGGGACCCGCGCGAGCAACCGTGCGTGCAGGTCGTCACTCCAGAGGGCGATCACGAACACCGCTCCCTGTGCGCTCTGTTCGAAGATGCCGAGGACCTGAGCGCCTTGGAAGGGGCCACCCCCGGTGAGACCGTCGCGGTGATCGAGTACCTGCTCGCGATCTGCTTCGCCGCAGCGGTGTTCCCCCGGAACGACACCGAGTGGCGGGAGTGGGTGCGCGGGAAGCGGGATCTCTCCCCGGCCGCCAAGTGGTTGCGCAAGCGGCCCGACGCGGAGTGGAACCTGTTCGACCCGCGAAAGCCTCTCGGCCAGGCGGATTTCTTGCGCAAGGACCTGGACCGCTGCGGAGTGGGGCCGGCCCAGCTCGTCATGGAACACGCTGGCGATTACGCCCAGTTGATGGACCACCGTCATCTGGAGAACGAGGAACCGCTGCCCGCCGCCGAGGCGTTCCGCGCCCTGCTGACGCAGCACCAGTTCGGCCTACCGGGACGCGCCCGCATCTCTGACAACAAGCACGGTCCCGCGCTCACCAACCTCATCGGCGGCCGTCTCCAAAGCCGCGTGCGGGTCGTCGCGCTCGGCGAATCGGTCGCCGAGACCTTACGGCTCAACCTCTACCCCGTACGCGGCTCCGGCGGCAGGCTCAACACCACGTGGGGTCCGAAGACCGGGCGGCGGGAGTTCACGCGGAGACCCGGCGGGCGTACGCCGAACGGGCCCGCCGACGTGCACAGTTACCTCGGCCGCAGCGTACTGCTGCGCCCCGCATGGGGGCCGGACGGCGAGATCGTGGTGGACCGCGTGATCATCGGGTCCGGTGAACTGCTCACCCTCGATCCGGACCTCCACTTCGAGGACGCCGTTCCCTACGTGAAGGCGAACGGCGCGCTCACGTGGCTCGCCGCCTCACCCGCCCGGGCCGTCTGGCGCGACGCGCACGCCCTGTACGGCGCCGTGTGCACCGCTCAATCCGGCTTCTGGTACCGCTTGGGCAAACTCCCGTACGAGCGCCTTGGATTCGAGGTCCCGTACCAGTTGTGGGCGGTCGGTATGGTGGCGAAGAAGTCGCTCCCTCTCGCCTGGTCGGACGGCTGCTACCCCTACGCGCCTGGGATGGAACAGCAGCTCTACGATGCCTCCCGGCGCGGCTCGGACATCGCGGAATATCTCGCCCGCGTGCTCGGACTGGCCGCCTGGGTGGCCTTCGACACCGTCTACCCCAGGCCGAACCCGAACGACAAGGACAGGCTCCTCGCCCGCTTCGACGCGCGCACGGAACTCTGGCAATTCGCCGAGGACCTTTTCAACGACCTGCTTCAGGAGACCGCCGCCTACGGCTCGAATCCTGAGTGCCTTCTCCTCGGTTACGCCGCTGAAATGCGCCAGACCGCCCATGTATTGCTCGACAGGAAATTCGATTCCCTTCCCGCACGGGACCTCGTGACGGAGGCGAAGATCAAGGCATTGGATCTGTTCCTGCGAAGGATGAACCACGAAGATGCCCCGGTAGAGCTTCGAGGAGAAGGGGTGCGTGGAGATGCCGGAGCGTACTGAAGCGCTCGGGGAACAAGAAGCTGCCGGCTACGGGCCCGCCGAACTCCCCCACGACAGCCCCGCCCTCCTCGCCTGGCTCACACAACTCGTACGGAGCCACGAGAACGGGACCCTCGCCGAGTTGCGGCGGGCCGGGGAGCCCTCCAACGCGCAGATCCGGGCCGGGTGGTTCGGAGGCGACAAGCACCGCGAACTCTTCGAGCGGGTCGCGTTCCTCTTCGCCGTGTACCACCAGGGCCGGTCCGTCCCCTCCTACGGATTCGACAGCCTCGGGGGAGCCGCGCGACGGATCGGCGGCGGCAAGGAGTGGGGCCCGGCCAACCCCGGCGCCGTACGGCTCGTATCGCGAGTGGTGTCCAGCCGGCGAGTGCCCTGGCGGCACTTGCAGCACGTGGTGACGCGCCTGCGGTCACTCGACAAGGCCCCGCCACGGTGGGACGAGCTCATCGAGGACCTGGTGAAGTGGGAGGACCGCGGTGCGCGGGTCGCCTACAACTGGTCCGTTGATTTCTACGCGCCCGATCAACGACGCGGAAAGTGACACGTACGTGGACTCTTCTTCTTCACGGAAGTCCGTGCAGCAATTCCTCTCGCTGCACCTGCTGGAAACCCTCGTCGCCGTTCTGCCCGTCCGGGACGAGAACGGAATGCCGAAATCCCTGGTGTACGGGGGTGTCGAAAGGCACATGATCACCAGTCAGGCCAGGCGGCGGGCCGAACGCATCCATGCCCGCAACCGCGCCAATCACGGCCAAGGTGCCCTCGCCGGACAGGCGACCGGGGTGCGGACGCGGGAGTGGGCGCTGCTCGCCGGGCGGCAGCTGGAGCAGGCGCACGGCTGGGACGGTGAGGAAGCAGTACAGCTCACGCGCTCCGTACTCGAAGCCGTCGGGCTCAAGTTCGGGACCCCGGACAAGCCGACCGTGGCCAACCGGACGAAGGTGCTCGTCTTCGCCCACGCGGACACGGGCGAACGGATCGCCGCGCACATCGAGGAGAACGCGGAGGCACTTCGGGAATGGGGCAGGGCCTACGCCGACGCGCAGGCCGCCGCCGCGAAGAAGAAGAGCGCGCGCGGAAAGAAGCCCGCCGAGGACGCCGAGACCCCGGCCGCCGAAAAACTCCCCGCGCTCCCCACGGCCACCAAGAACGCTGTTCTCGCCGCGCTAGCGCCCCGCGACGCGGTCGACATCGCGCTCTACGGGCGCTTCCTCGCCGAGATCGCGGATTCCCCGAACGTAGATGGTGCGGTGCAGAGCGCTCACGCGTTCACCGTCCATGAATCAGAACAAACAGACGATTTCTACGCCGCCGCGGACGACGCGAAACTCGACCGAAAGCGCAACGCCGTCAGTTTCCTCGACTCGGCCGACGACGCCGGAGCCGGGATGACCGGTTATCAGTCACTCATTTCCGGCACCTTCTACCGGCACGCCGTCCTCGACCGCGTCCAATTGCGCCGTAATCTGCGCGGCGCCGGGATGCCCGCCGACCAGGTCGAATCGACCGCGCGCGCGGCCGAACTCGAATTCGTCAACGCCTTCGTCGAGGCGTTCCCCGAGGCCAAGAAGAATTCGACCGCGTCCACGGGCTCTCTGCCCGCCCTCGTCCTCGCCTTCGAGGGCGAACGGCCGTACAACTACGCCGCCGCCTTCCAGAGCGCGATCGACGAGGGACCCGGCGGGGACGGCCCGGCGGGCCCCGCCGCCGTCGAGCGACTGCTGCGGCACCACGTTTTCGTGAGCGAGCGTCGCCCCGACCTCCGTGCCGCTCGTGTCCTCACCTTCGACCCACTCATCGACCAACTGGTCAGGAATACCGCCGTCGAGGGCCTGACGGAGGCGCGGACCATTCCGGAGCTGACCCCCGAGACCGTGGACGAAGCCGTCTCCGCGAGCCTTCCGGGGCCCGCGAAACCGGCCGAGAGCGCCGTCCGGTGACCCACGTCCTCTTCGTACGGCTCGCGGCACCGCTTCAGTCCTGGGGCTCCGGCAGCCGCTTCGGTACGCGCGACACCCACGCCCGGCCGACCAAGTCCGGGGTGCTCGGACTGTGCGCCGCCGCGCTCGGCATCGCGCACGAAGAGCCGCTGGGAGAGCTCGCCGGGGTGCGCTTCGGGGTGCGTGCCGATCACCCGGGGGTGCCGAAGCGCGACTACCACACGGCCGGCGGCGGGAAATTCCCGCTGCGCCCCCGCGACCTGGTCACCGATCACCGCCGGGCGAAGGCCGCCGAGGCCCTGCCCTCCCTGGAGCCGGCGCCCGAGGGACTCTTCGGGCACCACGAGGTCGACCACTGGTACGGGGCGCCCAAGAAGATCGCCGCGGACCCGGTCTCCGGCACCCTGATCTCGGAGGAACAGCGGCGGCACACGCTGCTCACCGAGCGCTGGTACCTCGCCGACGCCACGTTCCTCGCGGGTCTGGAGAGCCCGGACAGGGCACTGCTCGACCGGATCGCCCATGCCCTCGAACACCCGCGGCGACTCCTGTGGCTGGGGCGCAAGTCGTGCCCTCCCTCCGGACAATTGGCGCTGGGCGTCGTGGCGGGCACCCTCGAACACCTCTTCGCGAGCAGCCCCCTCCTCCCTGGTCCCCCTGCCCGTCCCACCGGCGCCGCCGGGGGGAGCCCCGCCCCGTACCGCCTCGCCTGGACCGAGTCGCGCGTCCCCGTCGCCGGTGCCACGCACCTGCGCGACCAGCCCCTGCACTTCAGTGCCGACGGTCCCGATCACGGCCTGCGCTGGGAAGTCCGGCACCGTATCCGTCTCGACCGCCTGCACGGCGAATGGGAGGACCTCATCCCGTGACGACGACATCCGCTCCCGTCGCCCGGTTCGTGGCGACGCACAGCCTGCTCACCCTCGATGCCCGTCATCCCTTCACCGCCAAGTCGCTCGCCGACGCGCAGGACATGCACCGCACGGTGATGGGCGGCTTCCCCGGCTGGGTCGACGACGGCAGCCGGGACGCGCGCGCCCAGATGAACGTCCTCTCCACCTGGAGCCTCAACCTCAAGGAGGCCCGACTCCACCTCGTCGTGCAGTCCGGCGTGCCCGCCGACTGGGACCGCATCCCGCGTGCCGCGCTCGCCGAGCGGCCCGAGGTCCACACGGTCGACGCGCGCTACCGGGCGGGGGACGAACTCGTCTTCCGTACGGTCGTCAACGCCGTACGCAACCGCAAGTCGTCCACCGACGCGCCGACAGCGCGCGGCAGGCGCGTCTCCCACACGACTCCCGAACACGCCCGCGACTGGTTCGCCCGCAGGCTCCAGCCGGCCGGGGAACCGGCCGTCGCGCCCGACGGGGTGGTACGGATCGGCGCGGACGCGGAACCCGGGCGGCTCACGGTACGGCTGCTGCCCAAGGCCACGAGCAACTCCGCGCACCGGGGGCTGAAGCTGGGCAGGACCGAGGTCAAGGGCCGGTTGACCGTCACCGACCCGGTCGCCTTCGTCGCCGCGCTGACCAGGGGGATCGGCCACGGACGGGCGTACAGCTGCGGGTTGTTGCTGGTGCGGTGAGGGGACTCAGGGAGTCGGCTCCGGCGCGGTCGTTCCCGTGCGCGGGCGCTCGGCGCGGCGCGAGCGGTGGGCCATGACGGCCGCGACGAGCGCGCCCGAGATGTTGTGCCACACCGAGAAGACGGCGGCGGGCAGGGCGGCGAGCGGGCTGAAGTGGGCCGTCGCGAGGGAGGCGGCGAGACCGGAGTTCTGCATGCCGACCTCGAAGGCCATGGCGCGGCTCGCGGGCGGGCCGAGGCGGGTGAGCTTGCCCGCTCCGTAACCGAGCGCGAGACCAAGGCCGTTGTGGAGGACGACGGCGAGCAGTACGGCCGCCGCCGCGGACTTGATGCTGTCGGCGCTCGCCGCGACGACGGCCGCGACGATCGCCGCGATCGCGACCGAGGAGAGCCACGGCATGACGCCGAGGACACGCGTCACGAGCCGCCCGGCGACGAACCGTACGAGCAGCCCGCCGAGTACGGGGAGCAGCACCGTCTTCAGGATGTCGCCCACCATGGCCCCCGCGTCCACGGGCAGGTACGTGCCGGCGAGGAGGAGCGTCAGCGGCGGCGTGATGAGCGGAGCGAGCACGGTCGACACGGTCGCGACCGAGACGGAGAGCGCGACGTCGCCGCGCGCGAGGAAGGTCACCACGTTCGAGGCGGTCCCGCTCGGCGCACAGCCGACGAGGATCACTCCGGCCGCCAACTGCGGCGACAGGCCCAGGAGATGGGCCACGAGCCAGCCGAGCCCCGGCATGATCACGTAGTGCGCCACGAGCCCGATGAGCACCGCCCAGGGGCGCCGCGCGACGCCCTTGAAGTCGAGCGGCGTCATCGTCAGGCCCATGCAGAACATGACGACGCCGAGCAGGTACGGCACGTTCGCCGACCACCCGTCGAAGGTGCCCGGCGCGAGCAGCCCGGCCGCGCCCGCGAGCAGGACGAGCGCGGGGAAGACGGTGACGGCGAGCTTGGCGGCGCGGTCGGCGGCGGGGGAGGGGGCCGGGGAGGAGGCCGGGGGGCGTCCGGGTGTCTGGGACTGCGCGGGAACCGGGGTCTTCGAGGACCGCGAGGGCTCCGTGGGCTGTGAAGGCTCCACGGGCTGCGAGGGCTCCGTGGGCTCCGCGGAGGACGGCTGAGCGGGGGACGGCATTTGCCAATGCAACCGCTCCGTCTCACGGACGCGCAAGCGCGTCTCATGATGCGGTCACGACAAACTCGGGTTCCCCCGGTGTTCACTCAGTACCGCGTCACCGCCGTCGCCCCGCCCTCCGTCCCCACCGCGAGCTTCGCCCCCGGCCGTACCCATCGCAGCAGCGTGCGCATCGTCGCCGCCGGGACCGAGACGCAACCCGCTGTCGCGCCCTTGCCGTTGACGTGGAGGAAGATGCCGGCGCCTCGGCCGCGCACGGGGTGGCGGTAGTTGAAGTCGGTGACGAGGGCGTGCGCGTACTGGGCCGGGTAGTCGGCCAGGCGCTCGGACTCCTCGGCGCGGCAGTCGGCCGCGCGGGGTTCGCTCCAGCGGTTGTACGCGTGCGAGGCGTTGTCCTCGCACCACCACGAGTGCGGCGTCACGGGACGGTACGGCAGGTGGGTGCCCTTGGGGGCGGCGTCGTTGCCGAAGGCGAAGGGGAGGCCGAAGAGACCGGTCGGGGTCGTGTTCGTGCCCTGCTCGCGGCGCGTGCCCTCGACGAGCCCTCCCGCGCCGAACCGGGCGGCCGCCCGGCCGCGCGCCCGCCACTCACCATCCGCTCGCCGCTCCCACCACGTCAGCGTGCCGTGCGTGGACCGGGTGCCGGGAGCGGTCGCGATGAGGAGTTGACGCGCGCCGCCCGTGTCGGCGAGGAGGGCGGGGAGCGGGGGTGCCGTGGCACGGGGTGCGGCGGCGGCGGAACCCGCCGATGGGCCGAGGAGCGAGACGGACAGCAGGGCGAGCGCGAGTGCGGTGCGGCGGCGGGGCGTTGATCTCATGCCGCGAACGTAGGTGGCGTGTGCGACCGCGGCAGCGTGGTGGGGGCCGTAAGGGTGGCGCGCTTCCGGGTCCGTACCGTCCCCGGCACCAGCACCTTTCCCTGTCAACAGAGCGCCGCGATTCCTGGAATGAATCTTCGTAAGTTTGTTTGACGCGTTCGTGTGGGCACCCTTACTCTCCCCTTACGTGATCAGCACAAGTGCGGCACGCGTCACGCGTCCGCACCTGTGTCGGGGGTTCCGTTTTTCTCGTCGCGGGCGTGTGCCGTCGCGCGTGTCCACCGTGTGGCCGTGCCGAACCACTCCGCCGCGTCCAACGCTTCTCCGTCATCGCCCGCCGTCCGGCCCGTCCCCGGCCCGGTGGCACCCGGCGACCGCTGACGCGCCCGCTCACCATTCACCGCGCGTGTGTCAGCCACGCGCTCGCACAAGGGGCCCACATACCCCGGGGGGTTTCACCACCATGCACTACTACCTCGACGCCTTCAAGAAGTACGCCCAGTTCAGCGGGCGTGCGCGCCGTGCCGAGTACTGGATGTTCCAGCTGTTCAACATCATCGCGATGCTGATCCTGTTCGTTCTCGCGGTAGCCGTCACCAAGGTCTTCTTCGTTCTGTACGGCCTGTACGCGCTCGCTCTCATCGTCCCGTCGCTCGCGCTCACGTGGCGCCGGCTGCACGACACCGGGCGTTCCGGCGGCTGGTTCTTCATCAGCTTCGTGCCGTTCATCGGCGGCATCTGGCTGTTCGTCCTGACCCTCCTGGAGGGCGACCGCCAGGGCAACATGTACGGCCCCAACCCCAAGGCCCCCGCGGGCGTCCCCCAGTACTGAGCCACGCGCACACGCGCACGCGCACCGGGTCCGGCCTCTCCATGGGGGCCGGGCCCGTTCCCGTATCACGGCGCGGGAGGGGGAGCGGGTGCGGGCGGCAGCGGGAGCGGCAGGCCCGGCAGTCCGTCGATGCTCTTCGCGATGTGGTCCTTCTTCGAGAAATACGCGTCGAGCGAGGCGTCGTCCTCGCGGGCGAAGCGCCGGGCGTGCAGGTCGCGTTCCTCCTCGTACGCCATGAAGGGCACCGCGTAGCCGCACGTGTCCCTGATCAGTTCGGCACGCACGACGATCACGGCGCGCAGGCCGTGCCGGCTCGGGTCCACGGCGTCGAAGCGCTCCACGAGCCCGGAAAAGCGCGGGTCGTCGCGGAAGACCGCCTCGCCCTGCCCGTGCACCCGGACGATGTTCGGCGGGCCCTGGAAGGCGCACCACATGAGGGTGATGCGCCCGTTCTCGCGCAGGTGGGCGATCGTCTCCGCGTTGCTGCCCGCGAAGTCGAGGTACGCGACGGTGTGCGCGTCGAGCACGGCGAACGAGCCGCGCACACCCTTGGGGGAGAGATTGATCGTGCCCTGCTCGGAGAGAGGTGCCGTCGCCGTGAAGAAGACGGGCTGTTCCTCGATGAAGGTACGCAGACGGCCGTCGATGCGTTCGTAGGTCTTTCCCATGGTCCGATTCTTCATCCCGTGCCCGCCCGACGGCAGGGGTTTTCATCGCGCGGGAGGGCGGGAGGTGCTCCAGCATGGTGTGCGGGAGCGAAGGGAGCGCGGCATGGTGCGCAAGACGGCGACCGAGGTGCGGGTACGGCGCGCCTACGACCCTCCGGAGGCGGCGGACGGGCACCGCGTCCTCGTGGACCGGCTGTGGCCGCGCGGGCTCTCCAAGGAGCGCGCGCACTTCGACGAGTGGCTGAAGTCCGTCGCGCCGAGCGCCGAACTGCGCAAGTGGTACGGGCACGACCCCGCCAGGTTCGAGGAGTTCACCGACCGCTACCGGGCCGAGCTCGCCGGGCCTGACCGCGAGGAAGCCCTCGCCCGGCTGCGTACCCTCGCGGCGAAGGGCCCGCTGACGCTCCTGACCGCGACGAAGGACCTCGATCACGCGCACACCCGCGTACTCGCGGGCGAACTCCGGACCGACGGGCACGGGAGCGCGGGCTGATTGACGAATCATGCATGAGTCTGCATACTCATGCAGACGAAGTCCGATCATGCCGCGCGAGGAGCACAGCAGTGAGCAGCAACAACGGTGACGTCCGTCTCTGGGGCGGCCGCTTCGCCGACGGCCCCGCCGAGGCCCTGGCGAAACTCTCCGCCTCCGTGCACTTCGACTGGCGCCTCGCCCCCTACGACATCGCGGGATCGCGCGCCCACGCCCGGGTGCTGCGCGCCGCCGGTCTGCTCACCGAGGACGAGCTGACCCGTATGCACGAGGGGCTGGACAAGCTCGCCGCCGACGTGGCCGACGGCAGCTTCACCGGGACGGTCGCCGACGAGGACGTGCACACCGCGCTCGAGCGCGGCCTGCTGGAGCGCGTCGGCCCCGACCTCGGGGGCAAGCTCCGCGCCGGACGCTCGCGCAACGACCAGATCGCCACGCTCTTCCGCATGTACCTGCGCGATCACGCGCGGATCATCGGCGGCCTGATCGCCGAGTTGCAGGACGCCCTGGTCGCCCTCGCCGAGGCGCACCCGGACGTCGCCATGCCGGGCCGTACCCACCTCCAGCACGCGCAGCCTGTCCTCTTCGCGCACCACGTCCTCGCCCACGTCCAGCCCCTGTCGCGGGACGCGGAGCGGCTGCGGCAGTGGGACGAGCGCACCGCCGTCTCGCCGTACGGCTCCGGCGCGCTCGCGGGCTCCTCGCTGGGCCTCGACCCGGAGGCCGTCGCGGCCGACCTGGGCTTCGAGCGCGGCTCGGTCGCCAACTCGATCGACGGCACCGCCTCCCGGGACTTCGTCGCCGAGTTCGCCTTCGTGACCGCGATGATCGGCGTCAACCTGTCGCGCGTCGCCGAGGAGATCATCCTGTGGAACACGAAGGAGTTCTCCTTCGTGACCCTCCACGACGCCTTCTCGACCGGCTCGTCGATCATGCCGCAGAAGAAGAACCCGGACATCGCGGAGCTGGCGCGCGGCAAGTCGGGGCGCCTCATCGGCAACCTCACGGGCCTCCTCGCCACGCTCAAGGCCCTCCCGCTCGCGTACAACCGCGACCTCCAGGAGGACAAGGAGCCGGTCTTCGACTCCTGCGACCAGCTGGAGGTCCTCCTCCCCGCCTTCACCGGCATGATCGCGACGCTCACGGTGCACCGCGAGCGCCTGGAGGAGCTGGCCCCGGCCGGTTTCTCGCTCGCGACCGACATCGCCGAGTGGCTCGTCAAGCGCGGGGTGCCCTTCCGCGTCGCGCACGAGGTCGCGGGCGCGTGCGTCAAGGAATGCGAGGCGCACGGCATCGAGCTGGACCAGCTCAGCGACGAGCAGTTCGCGAAGATCTCCCCGCACCTGACCCCCGAGGTCCGCGAGGTCCTCAACGTCCCCGGCGCCCTCGCGGCCCGCGACGGACGCGGCGGCACGGCCCCCTCCGCTGTCGCGATCCAGCTCGCCGAGGTCAAGGAAGACCTGGCCGCGCAGCACGCCTGGGCACAGGCCAAGCAGCCGCTGGTCTGAGGCGGGGCGGCCATGCCCTGAGACCGGGCGGCCGTGCTCGGAGGCCGGATAGCCGTGCTCTGTGGCCGGGCAGCCGTGCTCGGAGGCCGCCGGGCCCTGGGGGGCGACCGCGCCCGTACGCACCGGACCGGCCGGGTCGGTGCGCGACGGGCCCTCGCGCGGCGTTACGTTGACGGGGGCGCCCCCCCGGGCACACCGCCCGGAGCGGCGCCCCGTCGCCGTACCCCCGCGAAGGAGCCCCCCATGCCGTTCGCCCGCCTCGCCGCCGCACCCACCCCCGTGTCCCGGATCGGACTCGGCCTCGCCGCTGTCGGCCGGCCCGGCTATCTCAACCTCGGCCGGGACCGCGACCTGCCGCCGGGCCGGAGCGTCGAGGACCTGCGCGCCCGCGCGCACGACCTGCTCGACGCCGCGTACGAGCAGGGCGTGCGGTACGTGGACACCGCCCGTTCCTACGGGCGCGCCGAGGAGTTCCTCGCGGGGTGGCTCGCCGCGCATCCCCAGGCCACCGACCTCGTCGTCGGCAGCAAGTGGGGCTACACGTACACGGCGGGCTGGCGCGCCCGCGCCGCCTCGCACGAGGTCAAGGACCACGGGCCGGCGACGTACGAGCGGCAGGTCGCGGAGACCAGGGACCTGCTCGGCGACCGTCTCGACCTCTACCAGATCCACTCCCTCACCCCCGAGAGCCCCGCGCTCACCGACCGCGCCCTGCACGAGCGTCTCGCCGCCCTCGGCGCGGAAGGCGTCACGATCGGCTGCTCGGTGAGCGGTCCGGAGCAGAGCACGGCGATTCACGAGGCACTCGCCGTCGAGGTCGCCGGGCAGCCCCTCTTCGGCACGATCCAGGCCACCTACAACGTCTACGAGCACAGCGCCGGGCCGGCGCTGGAGGCCGCGCACCGTGCCGGGCGTTCCGTGCTGGTCAAGGAGGCGCTCGCCAACGGGCGGCTGGCGGGCGAGGCGGCCCCGCCCGCCGTGCGCGGTATCGCCGAGGAACTGTCCACGACCCCGGACGCCGTCGCCCTCGCCTTCGTCCTGCGCGCCCCCTGGGTCGAGGTCGCGCTCTCCGGCGCGGCGACCGTCGGTCAGCTCGACACCAACCTGCGCGCGCTCTCGCTCCCGCTCGACGAGGAGCGACTCGAACGCCTTGACGCGCTGGGGCAGGACGCGGAGGAGTACTGGCGGACGCGGGCGGGGATGCCGTGGGAGTGAGGGCGCACCGGGGGGATCGCCGGGACGGGACCACCAGGGAGCGCGGGGGCCGGGTCACAGGCTCTGTGCCCACTCCTCCAGGGCGAGGAAGTCCTCGGCGGTGAGTCCGCGCGCCGGGTCGATGCGCAGGAGCGCGGTCGGGGCCGGGTAGTGGGCGGCGACCCACGCGCGGTCGCGGGGGCCGAGTTCGTCGTCGACCCAGGCGAACGGGCGGCCCCCGGCACGGGCCAGTACCTCGCGCAGCTTCCAGAAGGTACCGTCCGGGCCCGCCGTCCGCGCCGGCCAGTGCACGTACGGGAGCGCGGGCAGGCCCAGCTCCGGCGCGACGTACGTGTTCGCCTCGGCCTCCCACGTCGAGGCCCACACCAGCTCGTACCGCCCGGCGAGGGCGCGCAGCCGTTCCCCGTGCGCAGGGTTGAGGCGCAGTTCCAGGGGCTCGGTCCAGGCCCAGCCCGCCGGGCGGACCTTGCGGCTGCGGTAGCCGGGCAGGCGCCGGCGGCCCGCCGCGAAGGGGTTGAGGGGGCCGTCGACGTCGAGGAAGAGGAACGGTTTCATGCGGGCGTCCCGGGGATCGGTGGGGTCCATTGTGACCGGAACGGGCGACCGCCCCCGCATCCGCATCCCGGATAATCGTCCGCATCGCGAGACGTCACCGGTTCGGGTGAGACGTATCCGATCCTTATGAGACGTTCATGTCTCATTTTGCTAGGGTCGACCGCATGACTGTCGACCGCGATCAGGTGCTGCGCTCCGCCGCCACGCTCCTCGTGCGCCGCTCCGGCTCCACGATGGACGAGGTGGCGCGCGCCGCCGGGGTCAGCCGGGCCACGCTCCACCGGCTCTTCGCCGGGCGCGAAGCCCTCGTACGGGCCCTGGAGGAGCTGGGCATCCGCGAGTGCGAGGCCGCCGTGGCCGCCGCGCGGACCGACGAGGGACCCGCCGTGGACGCGCTGCGCAGACTCGTCGCCGGTCTCCAGGGGCCCGCCCCGCTGCTCTCCTTCCTCATCACCGAGGCACAGCTCTTCGAGGGCGAGGAGATCGACGAGGGCTGGGCCCGGCTCGACGGCCGGTTCACGGCGCTGTTCGAACGAGGCCAGCGCACCGGCGAGTTCCGTATCGACCTCAGCCCGACCTGGCTCACCGAGGCGCTCTACGCGCTCATAGGGTCCTGCGGCTGGTGCGTCGTCGACGGCCGCGTCGCCGCCCAGGACTTCCCGCGCAATGTGTCCGAGCTGCTGCTCGGCGGGGTACTGAGGAGGACCCCGTGACCATGACCACGTCCCCCGCCCCCGCGCAGCGCCCCCTCGCGCGCTGGCTCGCCCTCGGCGTCCTCGTCCTCGCGGTGCTCCTCATCGCGGTCGACGCGACCGTGCTCGGCCTCGCCACGCCGTACATCAGCGAGGACCTGCGCCCCTCGGGCACGCAACTCCTGTGGATCGGCGACGTCTACTCCTTCGTCATCGCCGGGCTGCTCGTCTCGATGGGCGGGCTCGGCGACCGCATCGGCCGCAAACGCCTGCTGCTCCTCGGCGCGATCGCCTTCGGCGGCGTCTCGGTCCTCAACGCCTACGCGGGCTCGCCCGAGATCCTCATCCTCGCGCGCGCCCTGCTCGGCGTCGCGGGGGCGACCCTCATGCCGTCCACGCTCGCGCTGATCCGCAACATCTTCCCCGACCCGCGCGAGCGCAGCTTCGCGATCGGCGCCTGGGGCGCGGCCTCGTCGGCCGGGATGGCGCTCGGCCCGATCGTCGGCGGCTTCCTCCTCGAACACTTCTGGTGGGGCTCCGTCTTCCTCATCAACCTGCCCGTCATGGCGCTCCTCGTGCTCGTCGGCGCCAAGCTCCTGCCCGAGTCGAAGGACCCCGCCCCCGGCCCCTGGGACCTGCCCAGCGTGGCGCTCTCGCTGGCCGGGATGTTCGGTCTCGTGTACGCGGTGAAGGAACTGGCGGCGGGCGAGGTCACCGGGCTCACACTCGGCGCGGGACTGGGCGGGGTGCTGCTGCTCGTGTGGTTCGTGCGGCGTCAGCTCACGCTGCCCAAGCCACTCCTGAACATGCGCCTGTTCCGCAACCGGGGCTTCAGCGCCGCCGTCGTCGCCGACCTGCTCACCGTGCTCGGCCTCTCCGGGCTCGTCTTCTTCCTCTCGCAGTTCCTGCAACTCGTCCAGGGCCGGACCCCGTTGGCCGCCGGGCTCGCCGAACTGCCCTCCGCGATCGGCGCGGTGGGCGCCGGGCTCGTCGCCGGGCTCGTCGCGCGCCGCTTCTCGGTGCGGGGCGTCGTCTCGGGCGGGCTCGCGGCGATCGGTGTCGCGCTCGCCGCCGTGGTGTTCATCGGTGAGCACACGGGCTATCCGCTGCTCGGCGGCGTGCTCCTCGTCGTCGGCCTCGGCGCCGGTTTCTCCTTCACCGTCACGGCCGACGTCATCCTCTCGGCCGTGCCCAAGGAGAAGGCCGGCTCCGCCTCGGCCGTCTCGGAGACCGCGTACGAACTGGGCACGGCCCTCGGCATCGCCCTGCTCGGCTCCGTGGTCAACGGCGTCTACCGGGACTTCGCCACCCCAGCCGGCGTCCCGGGGCGCGTCTCCGAAGCGGCCCACGAATCACTCGGCGGAGCGGCCGAAGCGGCCCACCGGCTCCCCGCGCCCCTCGCCGCGCGCATGTTCGACGCGGCGAGCGACTCCTTCGTGACGGGACTGCACTACGCGGCGGTCGGCGGCGCGGTCGTCCTGCTCGGCACGGCCGTCGCGGCCTGGTTCCTGCTCAAGGGCCAACGGCTCGACGTGACGGATGAGGAGGGCGAGGGGGAGATACGGGAGGGCGCGGCGTCGGCGGGCGCGGCACGCTAGGGAGCCGACCCGCACACCGGGGGAGCCGATCCGCACACCGGGGAGCCGACCCGCCGGAGAACGCGGTGCCGCGCGCTTGAAGCGGCGGGCGCGGGGCACCCGCTCCCCCAACGGCACTTCGAAGGAGGCCCCGTGCGACCGACCGCCGGACTCGCCCTCGGGGCCTCGGGACCGCACCCGCCGGCCTGGGGTCTCATCCCCCTGGCAGTGCTGTTCCTCGCGCTCGCTGTATACGGGGTGACGCGCGGCAGGCGGCGTTGACGCCGCTGCCGCCACGACGCTTCCGCGGTGCGGGCCTGTCTCAGGCCGCCTTCGCCTTGGTCGCGTACATGTCCACGTACTCCTGGCCCGAGAGCCGCATGACCTCGGTCATGACCGAGTCCGTCACCGCGCGGAGCACGTAGCGGTCGCGGTCCATGCCCTCGTACCGCGAGAACTCCATGGGCTCGCCGAAGCGGACCGTCACCTTGCCGGGGCGGGGCAGGCCCTTGCCGCCCGGCTGGAGCTTGTCGGTGCCGATCATCGCGAAGGGGACGACGGGCGCGCCCGTCATGAGGGTCAGCCGCGCGATGCCGGTACGGCCCCGGTACAGGCGGCCGTCGGGGGAGCGGGTGCCCTCCGGGTAGATGCCGAAGATCCGGCCCTCCTCCAGGATGCGGCGCCCCGTCATGAGCGCGGCGACCCCGCCGTTGGCCCCGTCCCGGTCCACCGGGATCATCCCGACGCCCGTGAAGAACCAGGCCATGGCCCGGCCCTTGATGCCCTTGCCCGTGACGTACTCGTCCTTGCCGATGAACATCACCTGCCGGTCGCAGACGACCGGAAGGATCAGCGAGTCGATGAAGGTCAGGTGGTTCCCGGCCAGGATCACCGGACCCTCGCCCGGGATGCGCTCCACGCCTTCCAGCTGCGGCCGGAACCACAGGCGCATGACAGGACCCAGGACGGCCTTCAGGAACGCGAAGCGGGACAACTGACCCTCCGGAGCAGTCAGGGACGACAGCGGACCTGCGGGGCCCGCAGGTGAGGACGATACTCGCGCGTCGCGAGGCGGCGCACACCGGGGTTCACCGTAGCGATACGCGGAGTTGATCCGCCCGCGAGCCGAAGCCTGCCCCGGGAGGCCGGTTTTCACCCGCTGTTCGGCACGGGTTCTCCCCTCGCGCGAGGCCCCGCGCCTAGCATCGGCACCGCTTCACCGGGCGCCCCGCCCGTCACGGGACGGACCCCTCGTGACGGCGGGCCCCCGTACCCGTACCCGCACGGCCACAAGCTCAGGAGGACCCCCATGACGGACCAGGCAGCCAAGCAGCCCGCTCCCCGCACGGGCACCGCCCGCCGCGCCCTGCTCGGCGCCGCCGCCCTGGGCGCGGGCGCCGCCGTCGTGGGACTGCCGGGCGCCGCGGCCGCGAGCGAGGGAAGGGGGCACGGCGGCGGTGCGCTGCGCGATCTGCCCGAGGTGACGGTCATCGGCCACCGCGGCACCTCCGGCTACCGCCCCGAGCACACCTTCGGCTCCTACCAGCTCGCCCTCGACATGGGCGTCCACATCATCGAGCAGGACCTCGTCCCCACGAAGGACGGCCACCTCGTCTGCCGGCACGAGAACGACATCACGCAGACCACCGACGTCGCCCAGCACCCCGAGTTCGCCGCGCGCAGGACGACGAAGACCGTCGACGGCGCGAAGCTCACCGGCTGGTTCACCGAGGACTTCACGCTCGCCGAGCTGAAGACCCTCCGCGCCGTCGAGCGCATCCCCGCCAACCGCCAGCACAACACCCTCTACAACGGCCGCTGGGAGGTGCCGACCTTCGAGGAGGTCCTGGAGTGGGCCGAGCGCGAGGGCCGGGCGCGCGGCCGGAAGATCTGGCTGTACGTCGAGACGAAGCACCCCACCTACTTCCGCGGCATCGGGCTCGGCCTCGAAGAGCGCCTCGCGCGCCTGCTGCGCCGGTACGGGCGCGACAGCCGCGACTCCTCCGCGCTCATCCTCCAGTCCTTCGAGCCGACGAGCATCCAGCGCCTCAAGAAGCTCGTGCGCACGCCGGGCATCGTGCTGCTCTCGACGGCGGGCACCAAGCCGTACGACTTCGAGGCCACGGGCGACCCGCGCACCACCGACGACCTCGTCACCCCCGCGGGCCTGAAGTGGATCGCGTCCTTCGCCGACGGCATCGGCCCCGACCTGAGTCTGGTCATCCCGCGCAAGGCCGACGGCACCCTCGGCACGCCCACGAGCCTCGTGCGCGACGCCCACGCGAAGGGCCTGCGGCTGCACCCGTACACCGTCCGCAACGAGAACGCCTTCCTGCCGGTGGACTACCGCGTCGGCAGCGACCCGAACGCGTACGGGGACGCCTTCCGGCTCTTCGAGACGTACTTCGCGACCGGTATCGACGGACTCTTCTCGGACAACGGCGACACCGCGCTCCTCGCGCGCGAGAGCTACCTGGCGAAGAAGAACCGCCACTGACCGAGGGCCGTCAGCACGCGAGCGCGGCGGCATACCTCCGGGTGAGCCGCCGCCGCTCGCGGAACCTTCCGCGCGCGCACGCTGTCCCGCCAGGCATGACGACCACCCCGCTCTCCTACGACCACTGGCACCCCCTCGTACGCACCGCCGCCCGCGCCGAGGCGCTCGCGTACCAGCTCGACCCGGCCGACCTCGAACAGTCCCTGTGGGTCCGGCTCCTGGAGCGGCTGCGCGGCGCGCCGCCGCCCGCCGACCCGGCCGCCTGGCTGCGCACGGCGGTACGGGCCGAGGCGCGAGCGGTACGGCAGGAGGCCGGCTCCGTACGGGAGCACCCGCGCGCCCCCGAGCCCGCCGACCCGCGCCCCGGGCCCGAGCAGCAGCACATCGAGGCCGAACTCCTCCACTCCGTGCGCGAGGCGGCGGGCCGCCTCCCGGGCCGCTGCCGCGGCCTCGTCCGCGCGCTGCTCTCGCCCCGCGATCTCACCTACCGGGAGATCGCCGCGGAGTTGGGAATCTCACAGGGGAGCCTCGGTCCGAGGCGCTCACACTGCCTGAACTGCTTGGGAAGACTGCTCGGACCGGCCGGCGCACAGGACCGTTCCGGTCCTCGGAGCCGTCCCCAAGGTTTCGCACGGGGGGCGGGATGGGGAATCCTGCGGGAGACACAGCGGTGAACAGGTGAGCGGGAGGCGTGCACACATGGGCGCGAGCGTGACCATCTCTGCGGCGACCGAAGAGGACGCCGAGCAGATCCTGAAGCTCCAGTACCTCTGCTTCCAGAGCGAGGCGGAGCGGTACGGGGACTGGGGCATCGAGCCCCTGACCCAGAGCCTGGAGAGCCTGCGGGACGAACTGCGCTCCGGGCACGTGCTCGTCGCGCGCCTCGGCGACGAGGTCGTGGGCTCGGTACGGGGCGCGGTCGACGAGGGCGGGATCGCCCACATCGGCAAGCTCGTCGTGCACCCCCGGATGCAGCGGCACGGGCTCGGCGGCCGGCTTTTGGTCGCCGTGGAGAACGCGCTGCGCGCCGAGGGCCGCGCCCGCCGCTTCCAGCTCTTCACGGGGCACCGCAGCAACGTGCGCCTGTACCGCAAGTACGGGTACGCGCCCATCGGTACCGAGCAGGTCAGCGAGCGCCTCAGCATGGTGACGCTCACCAAGGAGACGGTCGCGGGCCGGCACCCGGCCGGAGTGTGAGGGACGGGGCGGGCCGCGCGTCGCGACCCGCCCCGGGTGATCACCCCGCCGCGCCGATCAGCGCGCCATCAGCGCGAACACGCCCCAACCCAGGTACCTGCGCTGGTACCGCGCGTGCCGCACCGGCGCCGTGTCCAGTTCGGCGCGCATCTCGGGCGCCATCGGGTCCTCCGGATGGGCGTCGAGCCAGCGCCGCGTCGTGAGCCATTGCGCGCCGACGTACCGGTCCCAGCCCGCGCGCTCGGCGAGGACCATCTCGACGACGTCGTACCCGAGCGCCCCGAAGGACTCCAGGAGGCCGTCGAGCGGCAGGTACGTGTCCCGCGCGGGCGCGCCGCAGGCCCGAGCCGTCTCCTCGTCGGGCGGCAGCTCCGCCCAGTAGGGCTCTCCGACGAGAAGGAGACCGCCCGGCCTGAGCGAGCGGCGGAGCAGGTCGAGCGTGCCGGGCACGCCGTCACCGATCCAGGTGGCGCCGAGACAGGCCGCGACGTCGACCGGCTCCTCGGCCACGAAGCCGGAGGCGTCGGCGTGCACGAAGCGCACGTCGTCGGCGACGCCGAGTTCGGCCGCGCGGGCGTGCGCGGCGGCGAGGAAGACGGTGGAGATGTCCACGCCCGTGCCGCCGATGCCGTGCGCGCGCGACCAGGTGCAGAGCATCTCGCCCGAACCGCAGGCGAGATCGAGCACCCGCATGCCGGGCCGCAGCCCGATCGCCCGGCCGAGCAGCGCGAGCTGGTCCCCGGTGAACGGGTTGTGGACGCGGTGTCCGCTCTCGCGGATGGTGAAACTACGGGGGAGATCCAGGGAATCCACGGGTGAAGGTCCTCAAGGGAGACGTGACAGGGATACGGGTCGCCTCGTGCGACCGGTCGTCCGTGCGCAGCCGTGCGGCGGCGCTCTCCCGCGGCGTCATCAACTCACCCTTGTACCTGGCCGTAGTGGTGGAACACGCGGAGCCTAGGCGGCGGTGCGCACGCCGGGCCAGCGAATAAACCGGAGGGCCGGTCCGGAGAGCGAACCGGCGGGCCGCTCGGAGCGCGAACCGACGCCCCCGCGCCCCCGTTCAGGCCGCCTTCGCCGTCGTCCTGGCGTCCAGCGCCTCCACGCGCGAGCGCCGCAGCCACAGGAGGGCGCTGACGGGCAGGATCACCGGGATGAAGAGGTAGCCCATGCCGTAGTCCGACCACACCGTCGAGTCCGGGAACGAGTCGCTGTCGAGGAGCGTCCACGTGCCCACGACGAGCACGCCGAGCAGCTCGATCGCGCAGCAGATCCGCGCCGCCGTGCGCGCGCCCTCGCCACCGCGTACGAGACTCCACGTGATGAAGCAGTACACGACCCCCGCGACGGCGGAGAGCACGTAGGCGAGCGGCGCCCGGTCGAACTCGGTGCTCAGCTGGTAGACGGAGCGGGAGAGCGCGCCGACCACCATGACTCCGTAGACCCACAGGAGCAGGATGCCCGGACCGCTGATGAGCCTGGTCCGCCCCGCCGTCCCCGGCTCCCGTGTCGTTTCGCGCTCCATCGCTCAGCCACCCCAGATGTCGTAGAGCCGGACTTCGAGAACCGCGAGGACGACGCCGCCGGCCAGCACCGTCATCGAGCCCCACTTGCTGCGCTCGGTGAGCGACATGAACCCGGCCAGCGGGACGCACAGCGCGGCACCCACGAGATAGGCCACGAAGATCACCGTGCCCTGGTCCGGGCTCTCGCCGCGCGCGAGCTGGACGATGCCGATGACGAGCTGCGCGAGCGCGAGCAGCGAGACGACCGCCATCCCGATGAAGTGCCAGTCCTTCGTCGACTGGTCCTTGGCGAAGGCGCACCCGCACCAGGCGGCGAGCGCGAGCGCGGCGACGGCGGTCGCGATCGTCAGGGCATCAAACATGCGGCAGACCCTATTACGGTCCCCATTCCGCCCGAAAAGCGGCCCGCCCCCACCCCGCGTCCCCACCCGCTCCCGCCCCGCGCGCCGACCCACTCCCGCCCCGCGCGCCGACCCGTCCCCGTCCCGCGCCGTCCCGCCCGCGCGATTAGGCTCGCCACCATGAAGCTCCAGGCCCGCGCGCTCCTCTTCGACAACGACGGCACCCTCATGTCCTCGCTCCGCTCCGTGCGCCGCTGCTGGACCCGCTGGGCCGTCGAGTACGGGGTCACCGAGGCCGACTTCGCGCGGATCGAGCTGCACGGGCGCCCCTCCGCCGAGATCGTCGCGGACCTGCTGCCCCCGGAGAAGGTGGCGGAGGCGGCCCGGCGGATCGAGGACCTGGAGGTGGCCGACGCCGAGGGCACCGAGGCACTGCCCGGCACCGTCGCCCTGCTCGCCGGGCTCCCCGCCGAGCGCTGGGCTGTCGTCACCTCGGCGACCCGCAGGCTCGCGCGCGCCCGCCTCTCGGGCCTCGGCCTGCACCCCCGTACCCTCGTCGCCGCCGACGACATCACACGGGGCAAGCCGGACCCCGAGCCCTACCTGCTCGGCGCCGCGAAGCTCGGCTTCCCGCCCGGGGACTGCGTCGTCTTCGAGGACGCCCCCGTGGGTCTGCGCTCCGCGCAGGCGGCCGGGATGCGGACCGTGGCATTGACCACAACGTACCCCCGCGCGGAGCTGACCGCCGATGCCCTCGTACCCGACCTCTCGGCGGTGTCCGTGCAGGTCAGCGGCGATTTCCTGGAGATCGTGACCGAGGACTGAGCCGCGCGGCACCGTCCGGGTGCCGAGCGGCGGGAGTCCGTGATGCGGACGAGCGGACGGTCACCCTCCGCTTGTCTGGTTAACTGACGTCATGACCACGACGAGCGCACGCATCCCAGCGACCGAGGCGAACCTGACGCCCGGTGCTCGCCGTATGTGTCGAATGTGTGCCTTCTGAGGGTCCCCGCCTCGCGCCCCGAAGCGAGACCGGCAGCGCCGCGAGGCCGCACCCCCTGACCGGGTGCGCGCCGCGCCTGCCCCGGACCTGCACCCCGCCGCCCCACGGCCCCGGCCTGCCCGGACCCGGAAGCGGCGGCAGGTCCCGCCCCCTCAGCCCGTGCCCCGCGCACGGCACTTTCCCGTGCCGGTGAACGCCGCCGCGCACTCGACATCCCAGGGACACCCCCGTGATCACCACCCAGGACCTCACCAAGGTCTACCGGTCGGGCGGCCGCGACCTCACCGCGCTCGACGGCGTCGACCTGCACGTACGCGAGGGGGAGGTCTTCGGCGTCATCGGCCAGAGCGGCGCCGGGAAGTCCTCCCTCATCCGCTGCGTCAACATGCTGGAGCGCCCCACGTCGGGCACCGTCCTCGTCGACGGCCAGGACCTCACCGCGCTCCAGGGCCGCGGCAGCCGCGCGAGCCGCGAACTGCGCGCCGCGCGCAGCCGCGTCGGCATGGTCTTCCAGCACTTCAACCTGCTCTCCTCGCGCACGGTGCGCGACAACGTCGAGCTGCCGCTCGAAATCCTCGGACACAGCCGCCGCGCGCGGGCCACGAAGGCGGGGGAACTGCTCGAACTCGTCGGCCTCGGCGACAAGGCGGGCGCCTACCCCGCGCAGCTCTCCGGCGGCCAGAAGCAGCGCGTCGGCATCGCCCGCGCCCTGGCCGGAGACCCGAAGGTCCTCCTCTCCGACGAGGCCACCAGCGCCCTCGACCCCGAGACGACCCGCTCGGTCCTGGAACTCCTGCGCTCCCTCAATCGCGAACTCGGCCTCACCGTTCTCCTCATCACGCACGAGATGGACGTCGTCAAGACCGTGTGCGACTCGGCAGCGCTCATGGAGAAGGGCCGCATCACCGAGTCGGGGACGCTCGACGAACTCCTCGCGACGCCGCGCTCCGCGCTCGCCGCCGCGCTCTTCCCGGTGAGCGGCGAGCCCAGCGGCCCCGCGCGCACCGTCGTGGACGTCACCTTCCACGGCGACTCGGCGAGCCGCCCGGTGATCTCCCAGCTCTCCCGTACGTACAACATCGACATCTCGATCCTCGGCGCCGCGATGGACACCGTCGCGGGCCGCCAGGTCGGCCGGATGCGCATCGAACTGCCCGGACGGTACGAGGAGAACGTCGTGCCCATCGGCTTCCTGCGTGAACAGGGGCTCCAGGTCGAGCCCGTGCGCCCGGACGCCCCGTCCTTCGACGCCACGACCGCGAAGACCGCCACGACCGCGACGATCGCCACCACCGAGACTCAGGAGGCGGGCCGATGACCTGGTCCGAGATGCGACCGCTGCTCAGCCAGGCGAGCTGGGACACCCTCTACATGGTCGGCTGGTCGACGCTCATCGCCGTCGCCCTCGGCCTGCCCATCGGCGTCCTGCTCGTGCTCACCGCGCGCGGTGGGCTGCTCCAGAACGCCGTGCTCTCGAAGGTGCTCGGGCAGCTCGTCAACATCGCCCGCTCGATGCCGTTCATCATCCTCATGGTCGCCCTCATGGGCTTCACACGCTGGCTCACCGGCACCACGATCGGCCGCGAGGCCGCGATCGTGCCGCTCGCGTTCGGCGCCATCCCCTTCTACGCACGCCTCGTCGAGACGGCGGTGCGCGAGGTCGACCACGGGCTCGTCGAGGCCGTGCAGTCGATGGGCGGCACGACCTGGGCCGTCGTCCGCAAGGTCCTCGTCCCCGAGTCGCTGCCCTCGCTCGTCTCCAGCGCCACCACCACGATCGTCACGCTCATCGGCTACTCCGCGATGGCGGGCACCGTCGGCGCCGGCGGCCTCGGGGACATCGCGATCCGCGAGGGCTTCCAGCGTTTCGAGACCGGGCTGATGTGGGTGACCGTCGCGATCCTCGCCGTCGTCATCTCCGTCATCCAGTTCCTCGGCGACTACGCGGCCCGCGCGCTCCACGACCGGGGCGGTCGCGGCGGCCCCGTCCCCGCGCTCCGCCTCCTGCGGCCCCGCACCGCCGCGAAAGCGGCCGAGGTACGCGACACCGCCGACGCCGCCTGAGCCCACCTCGGCCCACGGGGCCGCCCGAGCGCCCCGGCCCACGGACCACCACCGCACCACCTCCCCGCACCCGCCGGGAGCAGCACCACCGAGAAAGGCACTTTTCGTGCGTAACCACACCCGTCACACCGCCCGCCGTATCACCCGTATCGCCACCGCCGTCGCCGTCGCGGGGGCCCTCGGTCTAGGGCTCGCCGCCTGCGGCTCCGACGACTCCGGCAGCGGCGGCTCGGGCGACAGCGACAAGGCGCTCCTCGTCGCCGCGAGCCCCACCCCGCACGCGGACATCCTCAAGTACGTCCAGGACCACCTGGCCGCGAAGGAGGGGCTCAAGCTCAAGGTCAAGGAGGTCACCGACTACGTGACCCCGAACACCGCGACGCAGGACGGCTCCGTCGACGCCAACTTCTTCCAGCACAAGCCGTACCTGGACGACTTCAACAAGAAGAACGGCACCGACCTCGTCCCCGTGACCGCCGTGCACCTGGAGCCGCTCGGCGCCTACTCGCACAAGGTCAAGAGCCTCGACGAGCTGAAGAAGGGCGCGACCGTCGCGGTCCCCAACGACGCGACCAACGAGGCCCGCGCCCTCAAGCTCCTCGAAAGCAACGGGCTCATCACGCTCAAGTCCGGCGCCGGAGACGACGCGACGCCCGCGGACATCGCGAAGAACCCGAAGGACATCTCCTTCAAGGAGCTGGAGGCCGCGCAGGTCCCACGCTCCCTCGACGACGTCGACGCCGCCGTCGTCAACGGCAACTACGCGGTCGAGACCGGCCTCAAGCCCGCGAAGGACGCCCTCGTGCTGGAGAAGGCCAAGGACAACCCGTACGCGAACATCCTCGTCGTCAAGGACGGCAAGGAGAGCGACCCGCGCGTGAAGAAGCTCGCCAAGCTCCTCCACTCGCCCGAGGTCAAGAAGTTCATCGAGGACACGTACGAGGGCTCGGTCCTCCCGGCCTTCTGAGCCGGCCTCCGAGTCCACCGACCCCTCGCCCCGCGCGGGGCCCCGGCCGCCCGAGCACGCCTCGGGCGCGCCGGGACCTCCGCGTGCCCCGGTGGTGCGCCCCCCGGGTCCCATGCTGCATGCTGGACCATCCGGCACAGCGGCCCCAGGACCGCCGAGGACACCGACCAGGCCCGACCATCACGGAGCGGCGCATGACTTCCCTCTTCCCCGATGTCTCCCTCAGCACCGAGCGGCTGGTCCTGCGCCCCTTCGAAGCCGATGACGCCGCCGCCCTGGCCGACATGATGAACGACGAGCCCGTCGCCGCCTGGACTACGTACCCACAGCCCTTCACGCGCGCCCACGCCCGCGACTGGATCGCCCACCGGGCGCCCGGAGAACGGCTGGGCGGTGAGGGACTCGTCCTCGCCGTCACCGAGTTCCTCACCCAGCGCCTCGTCGGCGCGATCCGGCTCAGCCGCACCGACTGGGACCTGCGCGCCACCGAACTCTCCTGCGTCACCGCCTCCTGGGCGCGCGGCGAGGGGTACGCGGCCGAGGCCGCCCTCGCGGTCGCGCAGTGGCTCTTCACGGACCGGCGCTTCGCCCGCGTCGAACTGCGCACCGCCGCCGACAACACGGCCGCGCAGCAGGTCGCGCAGCGCATCGGCTGCATCAGCGAGGGCGTACTGCGCGGCGCCTGGATAGCCAGGCACCGCGACCAGAGCGGCGTCCTGCGCCGCAGCCGCACGGACCTCATCGTCTGGAGCCTGCTCCCCGAGGACCTCGACGACGACGTCGAGGCCCCCGCCGTGCACGAGGAGACCCGCACCGGGCACGGTCCGGTCCGCGCCTACGCCGACTGGAACTGACGGCGGCGCGAGGGGGATACGGGCCGACGGGTCCACGCCGCCCCGGCCCGGGCACCCGGAACCGCCCCTGCCCGGACAGGCGTGCGAACGGTACGCTCACCCCTGCCCGTACGCCCCGCACGCTCACGGGCCCCGCCCCCGCGCACACCACAGGAGACTCACGAAGATGGCCGACCGGGTCACGGTGATCGGCTGGGACGGTTCGCCGCTGACCGAGGCGGCCCGCTCCGCGCTCGGCGCCGCGACGCTCGTGGCCGGGGCCGCCCACCACCTCGCGCTCCCCGAAGTACCGCGGGACGCCGAGCGCATCCGGCTCGGCAGCGTGCACCTCGCGGCCCGCCGCATCGCCCTGCACCGGGGCAGCGCCGTCGTACTCGCCGACGGCGACCCCGGTTTCTTCGGCGTCGTCCGCGCGCTGCGCGCCGGTGAACACGGCCTGGAGCTGGAGGTCGTGCCCGCCGTCTCCGCCGTCGCCTCCGCCTTCGCGCGCGCCGGGATGCCCTGGGAGGACGCCGAGATCGTCGTCGCCCACCCGCGCACCCTGCGCCGCGCCGTCAACGTCTGCCGCGCCCACCCCAAGGTCGCGGTCCTCACCTCGCCGGGTGCGGGACCCGCCGAACTCGGCCTGCTCCTCGAAGGCGTGCACCGCACCTTCGTGATCTGCGAGGAACTCGGCACCGCGCGCGAACGCATCACCGTCGTCACCTCCGACCGCGCCGCCGACCACGCCTGGCGCGACCCCAACGTCGTCATCGTCATCGGCGGCAACGCGACGGCGGGCGGGACCGACAACGGCTGGATCGCGGGGCGCGACCCCGGCGGACCCGTACGCGGCTGGGCGCTCCCGGCGCGCGAGTACGGGGCGGGGGCGCCCCTGGAGGGCGAGGCCCGCGAACTGCGCGCCGCCCAGCTCGCCCGCCTCGGTCCCCGTACCGGCGACCTCGTGTGGGACATCGGCTCGGGGACCGGCGCCTTCGCCGCCGAGGCCGCCCGCTTCGGAGCCGCGGTGCTCGCCGTCGACACCGACCCGGACGCCTGCGCCCGCACCACCGCCTCGGCCCGCCGCTTCGGCGTGCGGGTGCAGGTCGTCCACGGCAGCGCCCCGCACATACTCGAAGACCTTCCCGAACCCGATGTCGTACGGGTCGGGGGCGGCGGCGCGCCGGTCGTCTCGGCCGTCGCGGACCGCCGTCCGGCCGCGATCGTCACCCACGCGGGGACCCGCGACGAGGCCGAACTCCTCGGCCGCACCCTGGCCGAGCACGGCTACGCGGTCGAGTGCGCGCTGCTCCAGTCCGTCGCCCTCGATGTGGGGGAGTGGACCGAAACCGAACGTACCGTCGTGTTTCTCCTTTCCGCCCATCGTCCTGATCGCGCCCCGTGAACCAGTGGCCACAGCTAGCGGGGTAGGCTGGCCGATCGTCGTACAGCTTTGCGAGCTGCCCCCGGCACCGCGAACCGGCCCGTAAACCCCAGGTCCGCCCCGTGATCCGGGGTTCCGAGGGACGGGCGCGCGCCGACGTGGCGCAGTCCACAGCCGACTGTGGCGGAAAGTGGCCGTCATAAGTGCGCCGGGACCGGGAGAATGCCCCGGGACGGCAGGGTTCTGCCCGCATCGTGCCGCAGGGCGCGTGCGCTCGTTGCTCCCCGTGGGAGGCCGAACGGCCTGCCGGTGGGCAACGGAAGGACCCGGCCGCAGTCGGCAGCTCCCGGAGGGCACGGGAAGCCGGTACGACCGGATACAAGCGAAACAGCTGACACGTGGGCGAGGGGTACGCATGACGGACACCGGCAAGGGCCCGGCCGAGGGGCAGCCGCAGGCTGCGGCACAGCCGGGCCCGTACCCGTACCAGGGGTACGCCGCAGCTCCGGCCGAGGACGACGACCTCCTCTTCATGCCGGGCGCGCAGGGCGCCTGGACCGAGGCGCAGCCCGTGCTCGCCCAGCCGGTGCAGGCGGCCTACCAGGGCGCGGCCACCGAGCAGAGCCCGCAGGGGAGTTACGGGGCCGGGCTGCCGGGCGCCGAGGCCCCCGTACCGCAGGCCGTCCCCGTGACCCCGCTGCCGCAGCCCGCGCCGGTGCCGCCCGTACCGGTCGCCGCGCCCGTCGCCCCGCTGGAGCAGCCGGATCAGGAAGCCGTCGCGGTGACGCCGGAACAGGACGGACAGGCGTACGCCGAGGCCTTCGCCGCGCCGGAGACGTCCGCCGCGCCCGCGGCCGGGCCGCAGGCCGCCGGGACCCCGGCCGCCGAGGCCGCCGACGAGAGCCGGTCCGGCGAAGGCCCGGCCGACGGAGCCCAGGTGGCGGAGGGCCAGGAGACCCCGGCCGTCGACGCCTCCGCGCAGCCGCACGTGCCGGAGCCGCACGAGACCGACGGCCGTGACAGCGGCGCCGTCGACCTCTCGGCCGTCCGCGCCACCGCGGCGGCACCCGCCCGCGCCCAGACCCCGCAGCGGCGCCCGCTGCACATGGGCCCCGCGCTGCCCGACCCGCGCAACAGCCCGGTCCGCACGCTGGCCGACCGGGGCCCCGCCGCCCCGCGGCCGGAGTACGCGACGACGCACAGCGGTACGGGATGGACGACCGTCCCGGCGCAGCCCCCCGCCCCGGCGCCGGTCGCACAGGACGTGACGGAACGGCAGCCGGCCGCCGAGGCCGCGCCCGCCGCGGAGACGGACGAGGCCGTAGGGGCCGCCCCCGCCGTGGAGCCGCGGGCGGCGTCCGCGGACGCACCGGAGGCGGCGCCCGTGGCCGAGGCGGAGCACGTCGCGGAGCCGGAGGAGGCTGTCGCCGGGCCGGAGGCCGCCGCGCCGCTGGAGGCTGAGTCGGAACCGGCGCGGGAGAACGGGACCGAAGCGGCCGCCGCGCCGAAGACAGCCGCCGTGGCCGGGTCGGCCGCCGTGGCCGGGGACGCCGTCGCGGCCCAGGAGGCCGGTGTGGCCGAGCCCGTCGCGGTGCCGGAGCCGTCCGCTGTGGCCGATCCCGCTGCCGAGCCGACGACCGAGGCGGCCCCCGCTGCCGAGCCCGTCGCGCCGGAGACCGCTTCGCAGGCCGAAGCCGTCGAGACCGTCGCCGTGCCCGCGGAGCCCGAGCCGGTCGTGGCGATCCCCGCCCAGCAGGCGGGGCCCCTCGCCCCGGCCGAGTCCCCGACTCCGGCCGAGTCGTCCGAGGCGCCCGCGTCGTCCGCGGCGGCCGCCCCCGTCGAGGCGGCCGCCCCCGTCGAACAGCCCGCAGCCGAACAGCCCGCCCCGGTCGAGCCGCCCCTCGCCGAGGAGCCCCCCGCCGCTCCGGCGGAGCCCGCCGCGCTTCCCGAGCCTCCCTCGGCAGAGCCTCCCGCCGCCCACGTCATGACCCCGCCCGCCCCGCTGCCCCACCTCCCCGGCACCCCCGTCGGAGCCGCCCACTGGCCCAGCCCCGCGGGAGTCGTCGGCGAGCAGGACCCGGCGGACGTGCCCGAGGTCGCCCAGGACGAGCAGAGCCCGGCCGAAGCGACCACGACCCCCGAGGCCACGACCCCCGAGGCCACGACCCCCGAGGCCACGACCCCCGAGGCCACGACCCCCGAGGCCACGACCCCCGAGGCCGGAACGAGCGAGGCCACCGCGCCGGAGCCCGCGCCCACCGAGGCCACCGCGCCCGAGCCCGCGACGCCCGAGCCCGCACCCACCGGTGCCGCCCCCGCCCCCCCGCCCCCCTCCGAGGCCGCCGCGAGCGCGGCCGCCCCCGCCCCCGTACCCCCGCAGGCCCCCGCCGGGCCCCCCGCGCCCGGGTACGACGAGGCCGAGCGCGAGGCCGTGCTGCGCGTCATGCGCGAGCGGCGCGACATCCGCAACGGCTTCCGCTCCGACCCGATCCCGCACGAGGTGCTCCTCCGCGTCCTGGAGGCCGCGCACACCGCGCCGAGCGTCGGGCACTCGCAGCCCTGGGACTTCGTCGTCATCCGCTCCGAGGAGACCCGGCGCGCGATGCACGAGCTGGCCGAGAAGCAGCGCGACGCGTACGCCGCCTCGCTGCCCAAGGGCCGCGCGAAGCAGTTCCGCGAGCTGAAGATCGAGGCGATCCTCGACACACCGGTCAACATCGTCGTCACCGCCGACCCGACGCGCGGCGGCAGGCACACCCTCGGCCGCCACACACAGCCGCAGATGGCCCCGTACTCCTCCGCGCTCGCCGTCGAGAACCTGTGGCTCGCCGCGCGCGCCGAGGGACTCGGCGTCGGCTGGGTCAGCTTCTTCGACGAGCGCGAGATGGTGCGCGCGCTCGGCCTGCCCGAGCACCTGGAGGTCGTGGCGTACCTGTGCGTCGGGTACGTGGACGAGTTCCCCGACGAGCCCGAGCTGATGCAGGCCGGGTGGTCCAAGCGGCGCCCCCTCTCCTGGGTCGTGCACGAGGAGACGTACGGCCGCCGCGTGCTGCCGGGCGCCGAACCGGCCGACCTGCTCACCGAGACGGTGCGGCGCATCCGCCCGCTGGACGCGAAGGCGCTCGGCGAGGCGTGGGAACGGCAGAAGCGGATGACGAAGCCGCCGGGGGCGCTCGGCATGCTGGAGATCATCTCCGCGCAGCTCAGCGGCCTCTCGCGGGTCTCGCCGCCGCCCATCCCCGAACCGGCCGCCGTCGCGATCTTCGCGGGCGACCACGGCGTGCACGCCCAGGGCGTCACCGCGTGGCCGCAGGAGGTGACCGCGCAGATGGTCGCCAACTTCCTCGGCGGCGGCGCGGTCTGCAACGCCTTCGCGAAGCAGGTCGGCGCCGAGGTGTGCGTCGTGGACGTCGGCGTCGCGGCCGAACTGCCGCCCACGCCGGGGCTGCTGCCGCGCAAGGTACGCGCGGGCACGGCGGACATGACGGCGGGCCCCGCGCTCAGCCGCGAGGACGTCACCGCCGCGATCGAGGTCGGCATCGAGACCGCGCGCGACCTCGTCGCGGCCGGCAACAAGGCCCTCCTGACCGGCGAGATGGGCATCGCCAACACGACCGCGTCGGCCGCGCTCATCTCCGTCTTCACCGACACCGACCCGGCCGAGGTCACCGGGCGCGGCACCGGCATCAACGACGAGATGCACGCCCACAAGGTCGACGTCATCCGCCGCGCACTCGACCTGCACCGCCCCGACCCCGCCGACCCCATCGGCGTCCTCGCGGCGGTCGGCGGGCTCGAACACGCGGCGATGGCGGGGCTCCTGCTCGGCGGCGCCTCGCTGCGCACCCCGGTCATCCTCGACGGCGTGAGCGCGGGAGCGGCGGCCCTCGTCGCCCGCGCGATCGCCCCCGAGGTCCTGGCCGCGTGCATCGCGGGCCACCGCAGCGCCGAGCCGGGTCACGTCGCGGCCCTGGGCAGCCTCGGCCTGCGCCCCCTCGTCGACCTCGACCTGCGCCTCGGCGAAGGCACCGGGGCCCTCCTCGCCCTCCCCCTCGTCCAGAGCGCCGCCCGCGCCATGCACGAGGTGGCCACCTTCGACTCGGCGGGAGTCACGGAGAAGTAGCGCCCCGGGGGCGGTGCGCGGCTCCCCGCCCACCGCCCACCGCCCCCGCGGCGCCCTTCCCACCGCCCCCACGGGACGCTCCACGGCGCCCCCGTAAGCTGGCCCCGCGGAGCAACGTCGCACCGCCCCCCTCCCCGCGCCCCAAGGAGCCGCTCCGCCATGCCCTCCGCCGCCACCCACCCCGCCTATCCCGCGGGACTGCGCCTCGCGGGCCGCAAGGTCGTCGTCCTCGGCGGCGGCCAGGTGGCCCAGCGCAGGCTCCCCGCCCTCCTCACCGCGGGCGCCGACATCCTCCTCGTCTCGCCCGCTGCGACCGCGTCCGTCGAGGCGATGGCCACGGCGGGGGAGATCCGCTGGGAGCGCCGCCCCTACCGCGCGGGCGACCTCGAAGGCGCCTGGTACGCGATCGTCGCGACCGACGACGCGGAGACCAACGCCGCCGCCTCCGCCGAGGCCGAGGAACGCCGCGTGTGGTGCGTACGCAGCGACGACGCCGACGCCGCGAGCGCCTGGACACCGGCGACCGGGCACAGCGCCGGTGTCACCGTCGCCGTCCTCAGCACCGAGCCCGCCGAGCGCGACCCGCGCCGTACCGCCGCCGTGCGCGACTCCCTCCTGCGCGCGCTCGACGAGGGCCGCGTCGCCGTGCCGAGGCAGGCGAGCGGCGAGACGCCGAAGGTGGCCCTCGTCGGCGGCGGCCCGGGGGACCCCGACCTCATCACCGTGCGAGGCCGCCGCCTCCTCGCCGAGGCCGACGTCGTCATCGCCGACCGGCTGGGCCCCCGCGACCTCCTCGCCGAACTCCCTCCGCACGTCGAGGTCGTCGACGCCGCGAAGATCCCGTACGGGCGCGCGATGGCGCAGGAGGCGATCAACGAGGCGCTCATCACGCACGCCAGGGCGGGGAAGTCCGTCGTACGGCTCAAGGGCGGCGACCCCTTCGTCTTCGGGCGCGGCATGGAGGAGGCCCAGGCCCTCGCCGCCGCCGGTATCCCCTGCACCGTCGTCCCCGGCATCTCCAGCTCGGTCAGCGTGCCCGCCGCCGCCGGCATCCCCGTCACGCACCGCGGCGTCGCCCACGAGTTCACGGTGGTCAGCGGTCACGTCGCGCCCGACGACCCGCGCTCCCTCGTCGACTGGCAGGCGCTCGCCCGGCTGCGCGGCACGCTCGTGATCCTCATGGGGGTCGACAAACTCGGCGCGATAGCCGAGGCGCTCGTCCGCCACGGCCGCGACCCCGAGACGCCCGTCGCACTGATCCAGGAGGGCACCACGGCGGCTCAGCGACGCGTCGACGCGCGCCTCGCGACCGCGGCCGACACCGCCCGCGCGCACGACGTGCGCCCCCCGGCCGTCATCGTCGTCGGCGCCGTCGCGGCCCTCGACGCCTGACCGTCCCTCGTACGTACGACCCAAGGCGGCACCCCGTGGCAGTACCCGAACGCGTCGACGACCCGGCGGACCCCCGGCTCGGCGACTACACCTCGCTCACCGACGTCCAGTTGCGCCGCCGCCGTGAACCGGAGGAAGGGCTCTTCATCGCGGAGGGCGAGAAGGTCGTGCGCCGCGCGCTGAACGCCGGGCACGGCATGCGCTCGATGCTGCTCACGGAGAAGTGGCTGCCCTCCCTGGCCGACGTGATCGAGGCGAGCGAGGCACCCGTCTACGTCGTGAGCCCCGAGACGGCCGAGCGGGTCACCGGCTACCACGTCCACCGCGGCGCCCTCGCCTCCCTGCACCGCACCCCGCTGCCCGCGCCCGCCGACGTCCTCGCGGGCGCGCGCCGCGTCGCCGTCTTCGAGGACCTCGTCGACCACGCGAACCTCGGCGCCGCCTTCCGCAACGCCGCGGCCCTCGGCGTGGACGCCGCGCTCCTCACCCCGCGCTGCGCCGACCCCCTCTACCGCCGTGCCGTCAAGGTCTCGATGGGCGCCGTCTTCTCGCTCCCGTACGCGCGCCTGGAGAACTGGCCCGCCGACGCGGACACCATCAAGCGGGCGGGCTTCACCCTCGCCGCCTTCTGCCTCTCGGACCGCTCCCTGACCCTCGACGAGCTCGTCGCCCGCGCGGACCCCCGCCTCGCCCTCCTCTTCGGCAGCGAGGGCCCCGGCCTTACCCCGGCGGCGCTCACCGCTGCCGACGTGCACGTCCGCATCCCGATGGGGGCGGGCATCGACTCCCTCAACGTCGCGGCCGCGACAGCGGTGGTCTTCTACGCGACGCGAGCACCCGCGTAAGCCCCTCCGGCAGGCAGAACCCCAGCCCCTCCGGGGGTACCTCCCGGCCGAAGGCCAGGGGAGTTCGGGGAACGGGGTACGGGGCGGCGCCCCGCGCATCACCCCCGAGGGGGCACCCTCAGACCAGCCCCTGCACGAGCATGATCCCGAGCGCCACGATCAGCGTGACGACGAAGAAGACCACGAGCCGCTGGCGGAGCAGCCGCGGATTGGCGGGACGCCGCCCCGCCCCCGTCCGGGCACCGGGCCGGCCCGTACCCCCCGTCCGGGCGCCGCCGGGCCGCCGTTGCCGTTCCCCCGTGGCACGCGGCGGACGACCCGCGACGGGGCCGCGCTCGGCGGCGGAGGAAGGCCGCGTCTCGGGCCCCTCGCCCTGCGGGACCGGGCGCCGCGCGCCCCGCCCCGCCCCCGTTCCCCCGGTCTGCGCGCGCCCGTCCCGTACGGGAGCGGGACGCTCACTGCGCGAGGGAGCCTGCGCGCCAGCCGCCGCCTCCGGCCGCCGACGGCCACGCGGCGCCGGGGTCACCGGGCGCTGCTGCGTCGCCTGCTCGGCGTACTGCTCGGCGAGCCGACCGGTGGGCCGCTCGATCACCTCGCGCTGCCCCGCGCCCCGCGTGCTGCCCGGGTGCTGTGTCTCGCGCGCGGCGATCTCCTTGAGCCGCAGCGAGAGCTGGAGCGTGCTCGGCCGCTCCTCGGGGTCCTTCGCGAGGCAGGCCCGCACGAGGGGCGCGAGCGCGTCGGGGACGCCGCGCAGGTGGGCCTCCTCGTGCACGACGCGGTAGAGCATGACCTCCGAGCTGCCGTGCCCGAAGGGGGAGTCCCCGGTCGCCGCGTACGAGAGCGTCGCACCGAGCGCGAAGACGTCCGTCGCGGGCGTGACGGCCGCGCCGCGCACCTGCTCGGGCGCCAGGAAACCGGGCGAGCCCACCGCCGTGCCGACGTGCGTGAGGGTGCTCGCCCCGGTCGCCCAGGCGATCCCGAAGTCGATGATGCGCGGGCCCTTGGGGGAGAGCAGGATGTTCGACGGCTTGAGGTCCCGGTGCACGACGCCCGCCTCGTGCACCGCGACGAGCCCCTCCGAGAGCGCGGCGCCCACGGACGCCACCTCGGCGGCCGTCAGCGGGCCCTCCTCGGCCACCTTGTCGTGCAAGGAGGGGCCCGGTACGTACTGCGTGGCGAACCAGGGCCGCTCGGCCTCCAGGTCCGCCGCCACGAGCCGTGCCGTACATCCTCCGCGAATACGCCGGGCCGCCGAGACCTCACGGGCGAAACGCGAGCGGAACTCCTGGTCCTCCGCCAGATCCGGGCGGATGACCTTCAGCGCGACGCGCTGGCCCTTGCGATCGGAGCCCAGGTAGACGACGCCCATCCCGCCCGCGCCGAGTCGCCGGTGAAGCCTGAACGAGCCGACGACACGCGGGTCCTCGCGCCGGAGCCGCATCATCGTCATGTCCATCCCCGCTGCCCGGTACTGCTGACGCGCCACAGCTTACGTTTCCACGCGCCGGTGCGCGCTGAGGCCGCGCCCTCCGTGACCGAACGATTGTCTTCGCGGGACGGGACGGTGAAGGACGCTCACCATGACGCCCCTTCACCCGCTCGGCCGCGTCCCCGTTTTCGCCCAATTGCCGCAGGCTGCGGGCCTTTTCACCGCTGACGGAGCGGGCCGCCCGGCACCGTGAAACCGCCGCCCCACCGGCCTGCGCGAGCGCCCGCCGCCCCGCCCGCCCCGCCGGAACCACCCCTTCCGTCCGTGACCCACATCACGGTCCTCAGGGGAGTCCCCCAGAGGATCTCCACCCAGGGGAGTAGGGGACCGCTCCGCCGTCCTCCTGGGGGAGGCCAGGTATTCGGTACGAGGGCATGACGACCCCCTCTATCCGGGCGGGCGAGGATGGAGGCACAGCGACGGGAGCGCCACTCACCCCCCGAGGTCACGCCCCCGTCGCTCCCTCGACCGACACCTTCGGCAGGAGAAGGACCGATGGCCACGACCGTGCCTGAAGCACCCCGTGCACGTACGCGCCCCGCGCGCCGCCACCCCCTGGTGGCCGCCGCCATCGTCCTTCCCCTGGCAGCCCTGCTCGTGGTCGCCTTCGGCGGCTGGGAAGCAGTGGTCCTCCAGGCGTCGTCCGTGGGCATGATGCCGTGACGCGCGGTTAGCGTCATGGGCCCGGAAGAGCGGTCCGGGCGGGGACATCAATGCCCGTGAAACCCCGTGGGGACGGGGGTGCGGCGGACGGCAACAGATGCCCGCGCGGCTGGGGAGCCGCGCGGGCATCATTCTTTTCGGGCCGGGCCGGACCCGCTCCGCCCGCCCCGGGTCGGGCCGGGCGGCCCCCGGCTGCCCGCCCGCGCGGAATCGACGGACATTCCCTAGGCTCGCAAACGTGCACCCGATCACCACCCGGCCGTCCCCGTGACCGCCCCCCGGCCCCCCGCCCAGCCGGCCCCGCACGGCAGGACCGACGGCGGGGAGGCGGAAGTCCCCGGACCGCCGAACGGCACCCGCCCGGCGGGCGAGACCGGCACGGCGGACGGCGCGCGGGCGCCCGGGGGAGTCGCCGAGGGGGCGAGGACACCCCGCCCGGACCCCACGCGAGACGGCGGCCCGGGGGAGTCGCGTACGGGCACCGACGGGGAGCACTCCGGTACGGGGACGAGCCAGGGCGGCGAGGAAGCGGGGACGGCGGTCCAGCGAGCGGAAGAGGCGGCGCGACGGACACCCACCGGCGCGGGCTCGCCCGAGCCCGGTCTCCTGGCGGGTCCGCCCGAAACCGACGCGGCCTCGCCCGAGCCCGGTCCCCTCGGGGGTCCGCCCGAGTCCGGTCCCGCGCGGCCGCGCGGGAGTGGCCTGTCCGGTGTCTCGGCGGCCCGGCAGGGGGGCGAGCCGTGCGGCGGCCCCGGCGTGGGTCCGCGTGGCGAGAGCCCCGGGCCCGTACCCGGCGGGCAGCCCGACGCCCCGGCCCGCGTGGCCGGGACCCGGGCCCCCGCTGCCCCCGCCGCGGGAGACGGCGCCGCGGGTACGGGGGAGGGCGCTGGGGCGCGGGACGGCACTCGCCGTGCCGGCGGCCTGTTCGCCGGAGCCGGCCGCTCGCCCGGCGACGGTGACCCACCCGTCTCCGCGCGTCACGCGGGCGAGCCGGTGGCAACGGGCGCGCCCGGGACCGAGCACGCCGGGGTCGTCGCGGCGCGACAGCACGAGGACACCGCGTTTCCCGCGCCTCCGGGACCCGGGGTGCCGCCCGTGCCCCGTACCGCCGAGGACCTCGTCACCGCGCTGCGCGGACACGCCCGCGCCGCCGCGCACCGCCTGGAACGTCCCTGCTCCTGCCTCCGGAGCGCGGGCGCGGGCATCCCTCGTTCCCCCGACGTCGCCGAGCCGGTACTCGCCGACCGCCCCGACGGCACCGTCGTACGGCACGGGGACGTCGTCGCGAAGGCGCACGCCCCCGGCACCCCGCCCGGCGACCTCGCCGCGCGCGTCGCGGTCGCCGCCCACCCCGCGCTCGCCGGAATCCTGCTGCCCCCGCTCGGCCCCCTCGCCCACGGCCTGCGCCTGATCAGCTGCTGGCCGCACGGCTCCCCCGTGGACCCGCACGCCCCCGAACTGGCCCCCTGGGAAGAGGCCGCCGTCCTCCTCGCCCGCCTGCACACCGTCGACCCGCTCGCCCTGCCCGGACCGCTGCCCCCCATGCGCGGCCCGGTGAAGGCGGCCCGCGCCGTCGCGCGGATGCGCGAGGCCGCCCCGCCGCGCGGCGGCGGCCTCGTCCTGCGCGCCTGGGCGACGCTGCCCGCCTGGGCGCGCGGCGAGGCGCCGGGCCCCGCCCTCGCGCTGTGCCACGGAGACCTGCACCTGGGACAGCTCGTGCGCCACCCGGCCTCGCGCGGCCCGTGGCGGCTCATCGACATCGACGACCTGGGACTCGGCGACCCCGCCTGGGACCTCGCCAGGCCCGCCGCCTGGCACGGCTGCGGACTGCTCTCGGCCGCCGACTGGTCCACCTTCCTCGGCGCCTACCGCGCCGCCGGCGGCAGCGCCGTGCCGGGCGAGGGCGACCCGTGGACCCGGCTCGACGTCCCGGCCCGGGCGCTCACCGTGCAGACCGCCGCGCTCGCCCTCGCCAAAGCGACCGAGGCGGGCCGTCCGCTGGACGACGCGGAGACCGCCGTCCTGGACGCCTGCGCCCGGATCGCCGGGCTGCCGCCCGCCTGACCCGGGGGGAACTCCTGACCCCGCCCGCGCGTCCTGACAGGATGAACGAGGACGGTCCGGTACCCCGGGAAGCCGTCGCGTCAGGCGAGGAGTTGGAGCCAGGATGCATTGTCCGAAGTGCGGTGCCCCCATGCACACGTACAACCGCAGCGGAGTCCAGATCGAGCAGTGCAGCGGCTGCCGCGGGATATTCCTGGACTACGGCGAGCTGGAGTCGCTGACCCGCATGGAATCGCAGTGGTCGCAGCCGGCCCCGCCGCCCCAGCAGTACCCCTCGGCCCCCGCCGCGCCCTGGGGCGCCCAGCACCACGGCGGCCACCACGGTCACCACGGCGGTCACCGCGGCTTCGGGCGGATGCTCTTCTCGTCCTGAGCGGACGCGGGGCCGGCGCCGGGCGCGGGCCTGAGCGGCGGGCGGGGACGGCCTCGTACGAGGGGCCGCCCCCGTACCGGCCGGTGCCTCGCGCACGAAGAAGCCCCCGGCCACAAGGGCCGGGGGCTTCGGGGTGTGGACGATACTGGGATTGAACCAGTGACCTCTTCCGTGTCAGGGAAGCGCTCTCCCGCTGAGCTAATCGTCCTCGGGACCACTCCACGACCCGAAGGCCGCAAGTGGTGAACTCACGTGCGCGATACTGGGATTGAACCAGTGACCTCTTCCGTGTCAGGGAAGCGCTCTCCCGCTGAGCTAATCGCGCGGGATGAGATCCGCGGCCCGGGGGCCCGGTCTCGGTGGACGATACTGGGATTGAACCAGTGACCTCTTCCGTGTCAGGGAAGCGCTCTCCCGCTGAGCTAATCGTCCTTGGAGGTGGAGACGGGATTTGAACCCGTGTAGACGGCTTTGCAGGCCGTTGCCTCGCCTCTCGGCCACTCCACCCCGTAATGAAGAACTCGGGAAAGTCCTTCATCATCGAGCGGACGACCAGGTTCGAACTGGCGACCTCAACCTTGGCAAGGTTGCGCTCTACCAACTGAGCTACGTCCGCTTGTCGGTGTCCGGGGCGCTTGGCGCGTCCCGGCGACGAGTGGAACTCTAGCGGATTCCCGGGCCAGTACAAAAACGCGTTTGCGCAGCGTGCGCGTGCGCGGCCACGGGGAGCGAGCGGACGGCCACGGCGCACGCCCCGCACGGAGCCCGCTCCCCGGCGGCTGCCTACACTCCCCGCGTGCACCCCCCGACTCCCCTCGCCCGCTTCGGCGACCTGCTCGCCACCGGCCTGCGGGACGTCACGGACGACCCGGCCGCGCTGGACAGCTCCGGCTTCTGGGCCGTCGCCGCCGACTTCGACGGCGCCCTCGTCTGCGCCCGCTTCGACGACGTACGCCGCGCCCCCGCCCCGCCCGTGCGCCCCGGCGCCTGGCACGGTCCGCGCGCGGACGCCTGGACCTCCTCGCTCGACCACGCCGCGTACACGGCGGGGGTACGGGAGATACGCGCCCGCATCGCGCGCGGCGAGGTCTACCAGGCGAACCTCTGCCGCGTCCTGAGCGCCCCGCTGCCCGATCCGGGCGCCGCCGACCCCGACGCGCTCGGCGCGCTCCTCGCCCGCGACAACCCCGCCCCGTACGCCTCCGTCGTCCGCCTGCCCGCGCACGGCGTCGAGATCGCGAGCGCGTCACCGGAACTCTTCCTGCGCCGCGCGGGCCGCACCGTCGAGTCCGGCCCCATCAAGGGCACCGGCCGGACCCCGGACGATCTCCTGGAGAAGGACCACGCCGAGAACGTGATGATCGTGGACCTCGTCCGCAACGACCTCGGCCGCGCCTGCGCGACGGGCAGCGTCACCGTCCCCGAACTGTGCGCCGTGGAGCGCCATCCTGGACTCGCGCACCTCGTCTCGACGGTACGGGGCGAACTCGCGCCCGGCGTCGGCTGGCCCAGCCTGCTCGCGGCGAGCTTCCCGCCCGGCTCCGTCACGGGCGCGCCGAAGGCGAGCGCCCTGCGTCTCATCGCCGCACTGGAGACCGCGCCCCGCGGCCCCTACTGCGGCGGCATCGGCTGGGTCGACGCCGATCGCGGTACGGGGCAACTCGCCGTGGGCATCCGTACCTTCTGGATCGAGCGCGGGAAGCGGGGCGCGGCCGTCGTGCGCTTCGGCACCGGGGCGGGGATCACGTGGGGCTCCGACCCGGAGCGCGAGTGGCGCGAGACCGAGCTCAAGGCCGACCGGCTGCTCGCGATAGCGTCGGGTTCCGAGGACGCACCCGTACCGGAGCGCCCGCCCGCGCCGGGCGCGGCCCGCCCCGTACCCGACAGGACCCGCCCCGTGGAACCCGCCGAAAGCGAAGGAAGCCTGCGATGACTGTGCGCACCATCTGGATCAACGGTGGACTGCGTGACGCCGAGGACGCGCGCGTCTCCGCGCTCGATCACGGGATCACCGTGGGGGACGGCGTCTTCGAGACCGTCAAGGCCGTCGACGGAGCCCCGTTCGCGCTCAGCCGCCACCTGGACCGGCTCGCCCGGTCCGCCACCGGGCTCGGCCTTCCCGAGCCCGACCTCGACGAGGTGCGGCGGGCCTGCGCGGACGTGCTCGCCGCCGAGCCGGTCGCGCTCGGGCGGCTGCGCATCACGTACACGGGCGGTGTCTCGCCGCTCAGCTCCGACCGGGGCACGGAGCGGCCGACCCTCATCGTCGCCGTCGGTGCCATCGCGCCCAGGCCCGACACCACCGCCGCCGTCACGGTGCCGTGGGTGCGCAACGAGCGGGGCGCGCTGAGCGGGCTCAAGACGACCTCGTACGGCGAGAACGTCCTCGCCCTCGCGCGGGCGCACGAACAGGGCGCCTCCGAGGCGCTGTTCGCCAACACGGTCGGACAGCTCTGCGAGGGCACGGGCTCCAACGTCTTCGTCGTGCTCGACGGGACGCTCTGCACCCCGCCCCTCGCCTCCGGTTGCCTCGCGGGCATCACGCGCGCCCTCGTCGCCGAGTGGACGGGCGCGGAGGAGCGGGACCTCCCCTTCGACGTCCTGGAACGGGCCGACGAGGTCTTCCTCACCTCCACGACACGCGACGTCCAGGCCGTGCACCGCGTCGACGGCCGCACGCTGGAGCAGGCCCCCGGTCCCGTCACGGCCAAGGCGATGCGCGTCTTCGCCGAGCGCGCGGCCGCCGACCAGGACCCCGCCTGAGCAGCCCCCTGAGCACCCTGGTGGGGCGGCCGGGCGCCGGGGTAGAAAGGCCGTGATGACCACGACCCTGCGGCCGACCGAGCCGCTCCAGCACGACCCCGGCGGGGCCCGTCACCGTGCGTACGAGATCCGTGTCAACAGCCGTCCCGTGGGCGGGCTCGTTCTCAGCGCACGCCCCGAGCTCGGGCTCGGGTCCATAGTCGGCCTGCGCGTCGCCGAGCCCGACCGGGGCAGGGGGCGCGCGGCCGTCGCCGTGCTCGCCGCCGAGGAGGTCCTGCGGAACTGGGGCTGCCGACGCGTCGAGGGCGTGGTGCCCGCCGGTTCCGAGGCCGGGCTGCGGCTCGCTGCCTCGCTCGGGTACGCGGAGGACGCGCGCGTGCTGCGCAAGGTCCTCGCGGGGCGGGCGCCGGGACTGCCCGCCGGCTCCGTCGCGCGGCGGATGACCGAGGCGGAGTTCGGCGCGTGGCGGGAGCACGAGGAGAGCTCGCACGCCGGAGTGTTGCGCGAGTACCTCGGGCTGAGCGAGGAACAGGCCGGGGCGCGCTCCGCGCACGACCTCGCCCTCGCCTTCCCCGAAGGCCCGCGCAGCCACGGACAACGGCTGTGGGTCCTGGAGCACGACGGGGCCGCGGTCGGCACGCTGTGGGTCACCGACCGTGAGACGGACGTCTACGTGATGAGCGTCGAGGTGGCCGCGGAGCACCGGGGCCGGGGGCACGGGCGCTCGCTGCTGCGGTGGACCGAGGCCGACGGGCTCGCGGAGGGCCACCGCGCGGCCGAACTCAACGTCCACACGAGCAACACCCCGGCCCTGCGGCTCTACGAGTCGCTCGGCTACCGGCCCTTCCAGCACCACTTCGTGAAGCCGCTGGTCTGAGCCTGCGGACGGGTGGGCCGAGGGGGGCGAGGAGGACCCGAGGGCCGGAAGCCGAGCGGGGCTCCGGTTTCCGCGCGGGGGCCGGGCGGGGGCGCCGCGCGGAGACCGGTCTCGCGCGCTCAGGCCGCGAGCAGTCCGTCCGCGATCTCCTCGATCCGCTCCCGCAGCCCCTCCTGCGAGGCGCTGCCGTCGAGCAGCGTGCCGCCGATCTCGTACGTGGGCGTGCCCTTGACGCCCAGGGCCTTGCCCTCGGCCTGGTCGGCGTCCACGGTCAGGATGTGCCGCCCGTCGATCAGCGCGGTGTCGAACTCCTCGGCGTCCAGGCCCAGTTCACCGGCGATCTCGACGAGGAACGGTTCGCCCGCGGCGGCGAAGTCCTCGACACGGCGCAGCACGGTGGCGACGTACGACCAGCCCTGCCCCTGCGTGAACGCCTCCTCGGCGGCCTGGGCCCCGGCGAAGGCGTGCTTGTGCTTCTCCAGCGGGAAGTGGCGCAGCCGGATCTCCAGACGGTCGCCGTACCGCGCGCGCAGGGCGTCCAGGTCGTCGAGCGCGGAGCGGCAGTCGGGGCACTGGAGCTCGCACCAGACGTCGAGGACGACGGGGGAGGAGGCGGCGGGAGGCGGCGTGGGTTCGTTCATCGGACCAGTTTCCCACCGGCGCGAGCCGCGTGCGCTCACCCCCGGGGCCGCGGGCCTGACGCCGCGGTTCCCGGGCGCGACCCTGAGAAAACCCTGATCCTTTCCGCGCCGCGACCCTGAGAAGTCCCCCAATTCGGCCCGGGGTGGGGCTGTCCCCATGTCGTCGGCCTCCGCGACGGTGCACGATGGAGGGGAGAGAGGACCGGTGAGGCGCGCGGGCGCGGAGCCGGTGGACGCCGTACAAAGATGCCTGGAGGGGCCCGGATGCTCGCCGAGACGATTTGTTCCGCCGTATCGGTGGCCGGCCTGGGTATCGCCGCCGTCACCGCCTATCGCAAGCGCTTCCTGAGCGCGGCGCGCGTCGCCGCGTACTCGCTCGTGCCCATCGGCCTGGTCATGACCGGTGTCGTGAAGTGGCTCGCGCACACCGCGTTCAGCCCCACCGCCTGGGCCGGTTTCGTCGTGCTCGGCGCTGCCTGGCTGCTCTTCCTCGCGACGCGCTCGGTGGAGCGGCGCAAGTACGGGACCCGCAAGGAACGCCGCGCCGCGGCCCGCGCGGCCCGCGAGCACGAGGCCACGGCCCCCGCAGCCTCGGGCCCCGCCCTCCCCGGGCGCGCTCCCGCCCGACCAGCCTCCGGCGGCGCGGGGCAGTCGACGGGCTCCTCGCGCGGCGCCAAGCCGGACGAGGACTTCAGCGACATCGAGGCGATCCTGAAGAAGCACGGGATCTGAGCCGGCGCGGGACCCGCGCGCCCGTCCCGAGAGTTGAGACACGGCCGTTCGAATGGCCGGGGGAACGCGGCAGCTCCGGGTGTTCTGTCACTCTGAGTCAATAGAACTCGTACGCGTGAACCGGTGAATTCCGCGGCGTGAGGGGTATTTCGGGCCGCGGAGCGAGGGCGGGTGGGCCATGATCGCTGCGTCATGCCCGAGACCTCCCTGGACGAGGGGCAGGCGGCCGCGGTCCCCGTTCCGCCCCTGCCCGTCCCGTCGCACCGCGCAGAGTGCCCCGGCGTCGCCGTTCCCGCTCCCCGCCCACCGGCCACCACCGGGACACCCGCTCCCGCCCGGCCGGCTCCTGCGGCGCCCGGAGGCGCCCCGGCCCCCGAAGAGCGGCCCGAGGCCGTCACACAGGGGCACCGGACACCCACCGGCAAGGAGGTGGGGTGCCTCTTCGCCCTCTCCCAGCCCCCGCTGATGATCTTCCTGACGGTGGTGGGCCTGCTCCTGCTGATGGGCGCGGTGCACGACCTCTACCTGAGCTGAGGCCGCACAGCACGGCGGGGACGGGCGCGTGGAGCGCGCCGGAGCGCGAGCACGCCGTCCGGGTCCCCTCGCCGCCGTGTCCCCTCCCGGTCCGGCCGGCCCCGCCCGGCCGGGTCCCCTCCCCGATCGGGGTCAGTGCGGGGCGCCCTCGTTCACGGTCGCTTCCCTGCGTCGGGCGCGGTAGGCGGCGACGTGGAGGCGGTTGCCGCAGGTGCGGCTGTCGCAGTAGCGGCGGGAGCGATTGCGGGAGAGGTCGACGAAGGCGCGTCCGCAGTCCGGGGCCTCGCAGCGGCGCAGCCGCTCGCGTTCGTCCGCGACGACGAAGAAGGCGAGCGCCATGCCGCAGTCGGCGGCGAGGTGGTCGGCGAGTGAGGCGCCCGGCGCGAAGTAGTGCACGTGCCAGTCGTAGCCGTCGTGGTCGGTGAGCCGGGGTGTGGTCCCCGCGGTCGCCACCAGCTCGTTGATGATCTTTACCGCGGTCGCGCTGTCCGGCGCGGCGAAGACCTCCGCGAAGCAGGCCCGCACGCCGTGCAGCGCCTGAAGGTCGGAGGTGTCCAGCACCCCGGTGTCGCTGAGGTGGTGTGTCCGTACGAAGTCCTCCAGCTCGGCCACCGAGGCGAGCGTCTCGGCCCGCCCCTCGGCCGGGGCGCTGTTGACCAGGTCGACCACCGCCTCCAGCGCGCACCGCGTGTCGTGGGTGATCAGCACCGTGGACCCCCTGCCCCCGAGGCGGGCCCCCTGCCCGCCGGTGACGGCCGATGCTAGCCCCGGCCGCGTCCGGACACGACACGGCCGCCGTCCCGGTCGTACCGGAACGGCGGCCGTGCCGTACTCCTCCCACGGCGGGCCATGGGCGGGGCGGGACCCGTACCGCCGCCCCGAGTCGGGCGGTGCGGGTCGTCGAGTGTGCCTCCTGACGTCCGGCTTCCGGCGGCAGCCGTCTCCGGTCGGCTCAGCTCTCGGCCAGGATGTGCGAGAGCTCCGTGTCCAGGTCGAAGTGGCGGTGTTCCGTGCCGGGCGGCACCGCGGCGTCGGTCCGCTTGAGGAAGGACTCCAGGGCCCGCGCGGGGGCCTCCAGCAGCGCCTCGCCCTCCGGCGAGCTGAGAGCGATACAGACGACGCCCTGACCGTGGCTGCGGGACGGCCAGACGCGGACATCGCCGGTACCCGTGGGCCGGTGCAGGCCCTCGGCGAGGAGATCGCGGGCGAAGACCCACTCGACGGTCTCCTCGGCTCCGGTGTGGAAGGTGGCGTGCACGGCGTAGGGATCGGCCGTGTCATACCGCAGCCCTGCCGGGACCGGCAGGGACGACTCGCTCGACACAACGAGGCGCAGGTGCAGCTCGCAGCTCACCGTGGTGTTCATAAGCGCCAGGGCCTTTCGCTCAGTGTGCGCTCGGGGATTCGCACGTCGGCGAAATCGACATGCCTCCTACGGTGCCGTTGTAAACCCCTCTGGGCGGTTTCTTGTGCTTTGCGTCACTCGTACGGGTGAGTCCTTTTTGTCGCCTTACCTCCATTCCGGTCGACGCGCCACTCGGGTAGAGTCCGGGGCCACCGCGAGGGCGGCCCGAAGGGCGGGGACGGGGTTCATGAGCGAGACGAGGAACGTGCCTGACGTGCAGGAGCAGACGCCCGAGCCGGAGAGCTCGACGCCGGAGAAGCCCGAGAAGGGTCTCGGCTCACGAGCCCCGCGCTTCGTCCGGGAGCGCCGCACGCTGCACCTCAGCTGGCAGGTCGGCGTCTTCGTCGTCGGGCTCGCGGTCGTCGTCGCCGGTGTCCTCATGCTCGTCCTGCCCGGACCCGGCTGGGTGGTGATCTTCGGCGGCATGGCGATCTGGGCCACCGAGTTCGTCTGGGCCCAGCTCGTGCTCCGCTGGACCAAGCGGAAGGTCACCGAGGCCGCGCACAAGGCCCTCGACCCCAAGGTCCGCCGCCGCAACATCGTCCTCACCGGCGTCGGCCTGGTGATCATCGCGGCGCTCGTCCTCGTGTACGTGGTCCGCTTCGGCCTGGAACTGCCCTGGAACATAGACGAGTGACCGCCCGGCGGCCCCCTGTGACGCGCACGCGCTGAGCACCCCCTGACATGGGGTAATGTTCTCTCTGCGTCCGGGCGATTAGCTCAGTGGAAGAGCGCTTCGTTCACACCGAAGAGGTCACTGGTTCGAACCCAGTATCGCCCACCCCGGGACCGGCCCGGAGGCTCTCAAGCCTCCGGGCCGTCGTCGTGTCCGGGCCCAGGCCGTGCCCGCGCCGTGCTCCCGTCCCCCGGCCGCGCCCCGCGCGTCCGCGGGCGCGGAACACCCGGAACACGCGGCGGGCTCGCCGAGGCGTTTCGCGGCGCTCGCGAGGGCAGACTCACGCCATGCGCCCGTACCGCTACCGCTTCCACAGCCGCTGGCTGCTCCCCGCCGAGCCGCGGCGCGTGTACGCGGTCCTCGCGCGGCCCGAGGAGTACCCGCGCTGGTGGCCGCAGGTCCGCGCCGCGCGCACCGCCCCCGACGGTCGCGGCGGCTCGGCGCGCATCCGCTCCGTGCTCCCGTACGACCTGCGCGTCACGATCCGTGAACTGCCCGGCCCGTCCGAGGCGCCGGGGGAGGACGGCGTGGGGGTGCTGCGGGCGGCGGTCGACGGGGACATCCGCGGCGAGCTGGGATGGCGGCTGAGCCCCTGGGGCGCGGGCACGCTCGCCGAGTTCGATCAGCGGGTCGAGGTCGTGACACCGCTGCTGCGGCTCCTGTCGTTGCCGGGCCGGCCGCTGCTGCGGCTCAACCACCGGCTCATGATGCGCGCGGGGCAGCGCGCGCTGCGTGCCCTGCTCACCAGGGCGGACGACGGTGTCCGGGGGCCCGGGGAAGCGGTTTGAACGAAGGGCGCCGGGGCCTGTATGGTTCCTTGCGTCCCGGGCGATTAGCTCAGTGGAAGAGCGCTTCGTTCACACCGAAGAGGTCACTGGTTCGAACCCAGTATCGCCCACCGGGTCAGCCGGTCCGTCGAGTTGACGGACCGGCTGCTTTCGTTTCCGGCCGCTACGCGGCGCCCGTCAGCGCGGGGCCGAGCGGCCAGCCCTCCTCCGGCCCCGGGGTGCGCGTGGCCTGGAGACCGAACCAGGGCGCGGCGGGCCCGCGCGTGCTCCACGTGGCCTGGAGGGCGTGGAGTTCGGCCGCGTTGAGACGGCCGAGGCGGGCCGCGAACCGGCGCCCCAGGGCCCGTACGACACGCAGTGCGGCCAGCGCGCGCGCCGCCGCGTCGCGCGGATCGCCGCCCGGCACCCGGTAGACCGAGCACAGGCTCTCCAGCCCGCGACCGCCCTTGCGGAAACGATCCAGCTGCGTGTCGAGCAACGCCGGGTCCAGGACCCGCAACGGCTTGGGGCCGAGCCGGTCCGTCAGCGAGGTGGCCCGGTGGCGGCGCAGTTCGCGGTCGAGCAGGGCGAGCGTGGCGGGGGCGTCGAGGACGACGAGGGGACGGCCCGTGAGCGCGTGCTCGTGCAGGGAGCGGGCCAGCTCGTCCATCACGGGGGCCGGCCAACGGCCGTTGCGGCGGATGTGGTCCTCGCTCAGCCCGAGAGCCGTCCGCGCGGAGCGCGGCACCGGGACGCCGGGGCAGACGAGCCAGCGGTCGAACCGGGGCGGGGCGTCCGCGTGGTCCTGCACGACGACCGCCGCCGAGAGGATGCGGTCCCTCGCGGTGCGGGAGCCTGTGGGGGTCGCGGTGTAGGCGGCGAGTGGTCCCTCGTACCAGCTCATGCGTGTCAACCTCTCCTGGGGGGTGGGTGGTTCGCCCCTGGTGCCGAGGGGTGAATACCCTTTCCTCCCGGGGGGCAGTCCGGGGTGGGGCGATGGGCGGGAGCGTGGGCCTTGCGCGTGTGCGCCCCTTTGCGGGGCTCCGCCCCACACCCCGCTCCTCAATCGCCGGAGGGGCTGGAAGGTGAAGCGCCGGAGGGGCTGGAAGGCGAGGTGCCGGGGCGGCTGGAAGGCGAGGCGCCGGAGGGGCCCGGGGGATGAAGCGGCGGAGGGGCTGGAACAGGGGGCCCGGTAGCATGGGAGACACGCGTGCCGCGTGTCTCGGCGCGTTGTCCACTTCCAGTCAGGAGAGACCGGTGTCAGACGTCCGTGTGATCATCCAGCGCGATTCCGAGCGGGACGAGCGTGTGGTGACGACGGGGACGACGGCCGCCGACCTCTTCCCCGGGGAGCGCACCGTCGTCGCCGCCCGCGTGGACGGCGAGCTGAGGGACCTCGCGTACGTGCTGGGCGAGGGCGAGACCGTCGAGCCCGTCGAGATCTCCTCCGAGGACGGTCTCAACATCCTGCGGCACTCGACCGCCCACGTCATGGCGCAGGCCGTGCAGGAGATCTTCCCCGAGGCCAAGCTCGGCATCGGCCCGCCGGTCAAGGACGGCTTCTACTACGACTTCGACGTCGAGAAGCCCTTCACGCCGGAGGACCTCAAGGCCGTCGAGAAGAAGATGCAGGAGATCCAGAAGCGCGGCCAGCGCTTCTCGCGCCGCGTCGTGAGCGAGGACGACGCCCGCGAGGAACTCGCCGACGAGCCGTACAAGCTGGAGCTGATCGGCCTCAAGGGCGGCTCGACGAGCGAGGACGGCTCCGCCGTCGAGGTCGGCGGCAACGAGCTGACGATCTACGACAACCTCGACGCGAAGACCGGCGAGCTGTGCTGGAAGGACCTCTGCCGGGGCCCGCACCTGCCCACGACCCGCCTCATCCCCGCCTTCAAGCTCATGCGCAACGCCGCCGCGTACTGGCGCGGCAGCGAGAAGAACCCGATGCTCCAGCGCATCTACGGGACCGCCTGGCCCTCCAAGGACGAGCTGAAGGCGCACCTCGACTTCCTCGCCGAGGCCGAGAAGCGCGACCACCGCAAGCTCGGCAACGAGCTGGACCTCTTCTCCTTCCCCGAGGAGGTCGGCCCCGGGCTCGCCGTCTTCCACCCCAAGGGCGGCATCATCCGCCGGGCGATGGAGGACTACTCGCGCCGCCGGCACGAGGAAGAGGGCTACGAGTTCGTCTACAGCCCGCACACCACCAAGGGCGCCCTCTTCCAGAAGAGCGGCCACCTCGACTGGTACGCGGACGGCATGTACCCGCCCATGCAGCTCGACGAGGGCGTGGACTACTACCTCAAGCCGATGAACTGCCCGATGCACAACCTGATCTTCGACGCGCGCGGACGCTCCTACCGTGAACTGCCGCTGCGCCTCTTCGAGTTCGGGACCGTGTACCGGTACGAGAAGTCCGGCGTCGTCCACGGGCTGACCCGCTCGCGCGGCTTCACGCAGGACGACGCGCACATCTACTGCACCAGGGAGCAGATGGCGGAGGAGCTGGACAAGACCCTCACCTTCGTCCTCAACCTGCTCCGCGACTACGGCCTCGACGACTTCTACCTGGAGCTGTCCACCAAGGACGAGGAGAAGTTCGTCGGCTCCGACGAGGCGTGGGAGGAGGCGACCGCGACCCTCCAGCAGGTCGCCGAGAAGCAGGGCCTGCCGCTCGTGCCCGACCCGGGCGGGGCCGCGTTCTACGGGCCGAAGATCTCCGTGCAGGCGCGCGACGCGATCGGCCGCACCTGGCAGATGTCGACCGTCCAGCTCGACTTCAACCTTCCCGAGCGCTTCGACCTCTCCTACACCGCCGCCGACGGCTCGCGCCAGCGGCCCGTCATGATCCACCGCGCGCTCTTCGGCTCCATCGAGCGCTTCTTCGCGGTGCTCCTGGAGCACTACGCGGGCGCAATGCCGCCCTGGCTCGCCCCCGTGCAGGCGGTCGGCATCCCGGTCGGCGACGCGCACGTCCCGTACCTCAAGGAGTTCGCCGCCGAGGCGCGCCGCAAGGGCCTGCGCGTGGACGTGGACGCCTCCTCGGACCGGATGCAGAAGAAGATCCGCAACCACCAGAAGCAGAAGACGCCGTTCATGGTCATCGTCGGCGACGACGACATGAACGCGGGCACGGTCTCCTTCCGCCACCGCGACGGCTCGCAGGAGAACGGCATCCCGAAGGACGAGGCGATCGCCAAGCTCCTCGACGTCGTCGAGCGGCGCGTCCAGGTCTGAGCAGGTCCGGAGTGAGACGGCCGGTCCCCGGTGGGGGCCGGCCGTTCCGCGTGCTCAGCCGTTCCCGTCCCGCTCCTCCCGCGGCTCGCTGTCGAAGACGCGCAGGAGGTACGTGGAGAAGGCGCCCGTCACCGCGCCCAGCAGCGCGATCCCGCAGGCCATGAGGGCCACCGCCACGACCCGCCCCCACACCGTGACGGGCACCGCGTCCCCGTAGCCGACCGTGGCCAGTGTCGAGCACGTCCACCACACCGCCGTCCCGAAGTCGCGGATCGAGGCCCCGGGCGCGTCCCGCTCCAGCCAGTACACGGTGAGAGCCGCCGAGAAGCCCGTCATGAGCACGGCGATCCCGGTGTACGTGATGACGCGGGCCGGTACCGAGAGCGCGGGGCGGCGCCATCTGCGCCGTACCGCCTCGTAGACCGGTACGAACTGCAGCGGGCGCAGCAGCGGGAGCACCGCGACCACGAGCGCGAGCGGGTGGTGGCGCGGGAAGGCGCGTCCGAGGCGTGAGCGGCGCCAGCGCACCGCGAGATCGAGCAGGGCGACGGCCCAGGCGAGGGCCATCGCGCCGTGGCAGACGTCCTTTCCCCAGGCGGGCAGGTCCTCGACGAGCACGCGCACCGCGTACGCCGCGAGGAAGAGGAGGGCGGCGAGGCTGAGAGGTGCCTCGCGGTGCGGGGCGGGGTCCGGGGAGGGCACCGGCACAGCTTCGCGCGGGGGCGAGGGTGCGGGGGACGGCCGACACGCCCCGCGCGGGTGACGCAATATGCTGCTTCGTATGACGAGTGAGCCGGAGCAGCAGATCGGAGTGGGGACGCCCGACGCGTTCCAGCGGCTGTGGACCCCGCACCGGATGGCGTACATCCAGGGCGAGGGGAAACCGAGCGGCCCGGCGGCCGGCGACGGCTGCCCCTTCTGCGAGATCCCCGGCAAGTCCGACGAGGACGGGCTCGTCGTCGCGCGCGGGGAGCACGTCTACACGGTGCTCAACCTCTACCCCTACAACGGCGGGCACGTCATGGCCGTCCCCTACCGGCACGTCGCCGACTACACGGCGCTGACGCGGGCGGAGACGGACGAACTCGCCGTGCACACGAAGCAGGCGATGGAGACACTGCGGGTCGCCTCCGGGGCGCACGGCTTCAACATCGGGATCAACCAGGGCACCGTGGCGGGCGCGGGCATCGCGGCGCACCTGCACCAGCACATCGTGCCGCGCTGGGGCGGGGACACGAACTTCATGCCCGTCGTGGGGCAGACGAAGGTGCTGCCGCAACTCCTGGGCGAGACCCGGCGGATGCTCGCGGAGGCGTGGCCGGGGCGGACCCGGCCGTAGGGGGCGGGCGGTACGGGTACGGGGATGCCCCGCACCCGTACCGCCCGTACCGCGTACCCGTACGCCTGCCCCGTACCTCCTCAGGCGTCGTACACGTCCGCCTTGCGCGGTGCCGCCTCCTGGACGCCTCCGCTCAGGACGCCGGAGCGGGCCCCGAACTTCGTCGTGTCCACGCCGTGCTCGTCGAGCACCCGCAGCGCCGCCTGGTGCACGACGCGCAGTACCGGGGTCGCTGTGCGCAGCGCGTCGTCCGCCATGAAGCGGTGCCGCCAGGGCTGCGCGGCCCAGGCGTGCCGCAGCCCGAAGGGCTCGGGCAGCGAGAGCTTGCCGCCGAGGAAGTCGAGCACCGGCGGGTACCACGTGAGCGGGGCGCGGGCGGCGAGCCGGACGACCTCGCTCGCGTCGACGAGCGGGAGCATGTGGTCCTTCGTCTCCCAGAACCGCACCGCCTTCGGCTTGGTGATCTTCTTCGGCGAGGGCTTGCCCATGAAGAGCGAGTGGACGGGGCCGAGCGCGTGTCCGGTGACCTCGATGCGGAGCGTCTCGTGGAGCACGGTCACGGTGGTCATCATGGTGATGACGAGCTGGCCGTCCCAGAGCGTGAACTGCGTGCCGAGGTAGTGCCGGTCCCCGGCGTCGAACTGCTGCTCGTTGCAGATCCGCTGCACCTCGTGGTCGCGGATCTGGAAGTCGTCGACGTGGGTGCCCTCCGGGCGCGCGACGGAGTCCGCGTTCTCGCCGATCGGGGTGACGATCCAGTGCCGTACGTCCGGCTCGGGGAAGCCGCCGGTGTGCAGCGGGCCGCGCGCGAGGAGCTTGAGCTGGTCGTGGATCGCGCGGACCACGTCGTAACTGCGGAACGGGTGGATCTCGCTGCCGGGCTCGCGCGGGACGAGCTCCTCGGCGAGCTGCCAACTGCCCCAGCGGGTGCCGAGGCCCAGGATGCCCTTGGGACCGGCGTAGAAGACCGAGTTGGAGCGCTGCTCGGCGGAGAGCTTCGCGAGCGACTGGCGCAGCACCTCGGCGGCCTTCTGGTTCGGGTCGCGCGGCACCGCCTCGGGGATCTTCGCGCCGATGCCGCCGCCCGAGAGCAGTCCCTCCCAGCGCTCCCGCAGATCGCGCGCCGTCGCCTCGCAGGCCCGCTTGGCGAACCACCAGCCGACCGGTGGCGCGACGACGCAGGCCCGCAGGTACCAGGCCCAGAAGCCGCCGAAGGGCATCTTGAGGAGGAAGAGCACGCCGAGCACGCCCAGCGCGATGAGCAGCGGGGTAACGAGGAGTCCGGCGCGCTTGTTCGCCGAGTCGGCCACGCTGCGGCGCAGCACGAAGACGCCCAGGTAGAGAAGGAGACCCGGCAGGAACAGCACCCCGAACAGGACCATGATCGCGGTCAGCCGGGTGTCCCTGGCCCGCCGGATGCTGTTCGCCGCGAGGCAGTGCTCGACGACGACCTGCGGCTCCATCCCGAAGGACTGGATGAGCGGTTTGCGCCCGCCGCCGAGCAGCCGGTTCTGCACCGCGTGCGCGAACGCCTCGCCGAGATCGGGCCGCAGCAGCTTGACCCTCGGCGCGGAGACGGCGCATTTGTGCCACTCGGTGTTGGCGGCGAGTATCGCGTCCACCGGGCCGTCGCGGTACGCGGCGGAGGCGAGCGCGCCGGTCGGGGCGGTCTGGCCCGCGCCGCCCGCGAGCGGTACCTGCGCCCCCGGACTGAAGTCGAAGCTGCTCATCCTGCCCCCATCACTCCGGCGCCGTGCCGGACCGTCTCGTCGGGGCCTTCCCGACTCCCGCCGCCCGCACACCTGTTGATCAGTTCATCAGCGTATCCGGCCGTACGGGGGACGTCACCGATTCCGTGAAGCGGGAGGCGGCGCCGGGGGGCGCACGGGGGCTTGTCGGGTCGCGCCGGTAGGACCGTCGGTTCTTCGTACGGTGGAGGGAGAGGTGGCGGACGGCGGCCGGGTCCGCGCCCACGGCACGGGACGGGCGTGACTACGATGGGGCAGCCGGTGGCCGTGGTGGCCGCAGGGCACCCGAACCCTCTGGAAAGGCCATGCTGAACAAGTACGCGCGTGCGTTCTTCACGCGTGTCCTCACGCCGTTCGCCGCGTTCCTGCTCCGGCGGGGGGTGAGCCCGGACACCGTGACCCTCATCGGCACGGCGGGCGTCGTCGCGGGGGCCCTCGTGTTCTTCCCGCGCGGTGAGTTCTTCTGGGGCACCATCGTCATCACGCTGTTCGTCTTCTCGGACCTCGTGGACGGCAACATGGCCCGTCAGGCGAAGATCTCCAGCCGCTGGGGCGCGTTCCTCGACTCGACGCTCGACCGCGTCGCCGATGCCGCGATCTTCGGCGGCTTCGCGCTCTGGTACGCGGGCAAGGGCGACAACGACATGCTCGCCGCGGTCGCCATCTTCTGCCTCGCGAGCGGCCAGGTCGTCTCGTACACGAAGGCGCGCGGCGAGGCGATCGGCCTCCCCGTCGCCGTCAACGGGCTCGTCGAGCGCGCCGAGCGCCTCGTCATCACCCTCGTCCTCGCCGGTCTCGCGGGCTTCCGCGTCACCTTCGGCGTCCCGCACATCGACATCCTGCTGCCCATCGCGCTGTGGGTGGTCGCCGCCGGGTCCCTCGTCACCATCGTCCAGCGGGTCGTCACCGTGCGCCGCGAGTCGGCCGAGGCCGACGAAGCCGCCCGGCACCTCCAGGAGAGTGAGGCCACCTCGTGAGCCGACTGCCGAGCGGACTCGCCCGCCGCCTGCCGGACAAGGACGACGTCGCCGACCGGCTCTACGGCCTGGGCTGGACGACGGTACGCACCCTCCCCGAACCCGCCGCCGTCGCGCTCGGCCGCTCGATCGCGGACCAGACCTGGAAGAAGCACGGCAAGGCCGTGCGCCAGCTGGAGGCGAACCTGCGCCGGGTGGTGCCGGACGCGAGCCCCGAGCGGATCTCCCGGCTCTCGCGCGCCGGGATGCGCTCGTACCTGCGGTACTGGATGGAGTCCTTCCGGCTGCCCGCCTGGAGCGAGGAACGGGTCAGGCTCGGGTTCGCGCCCGACGGCCTCGACCACCTCGACGTGCCCCTCGCCGAGGGACGCGGCGTGATACTGGCCCTCCCGCACCTCGCCAACTGGGACCTCGCGGGGGCCTGGGTCACCACCGAGCTGGGCATCCCGTTCACCACGGTCGCCGAGCGGCTCAAGCCCGAGTCCCTCTACGACCGCTTCGTCGCCTACCGCGAGGGCCTTGGCATGGAGGTCCTGCCGCACACCGGCGGCGCGGCCTTCGGGACCCTCGCGCGGCGGCTGCGCTCGGGGGGCATGGTGTGCCTCGTCGCCGACCGCGACCTGTCCGCCTCCGGGGTCCCCGTCGACTTCCTCGGCGAGCCGACCCGGATGCCCGCCGGGCCCGCGATGCTCGCTCAGCACACCGGGGCGGCGCTCCTGCCCGTCACCCTCTGGTACGACGAATCGCCGGTCATGCGCGGGCGCGTGCACCCCGAGATCACGCCACCCGAGGCCGGCTCGCGGGCCGAGAAGACGGCGGTCATGACGCAGGCGCTCGCCGACGTCTTCGCGGGCGGCGTCGCCGCGCATCCGCAGGACTGGCACATGCTCCAGAAGTTCTGGCTCGCCGACCTCGACCCGGCGAAGGACCCGGCCCGCGCGGGCACGGGGGCCGCGGCGCCCGAGGCCCCCCGTACCGCCGACGAAGGCCCGCCCGCCGAGGTGGGGCCGTGAGGATCGGCATCGTCTGCCCGTACTCCTGGGACGTGCCCGGCGGCGTCCAGTTCCACATCAGGGACCTCGCCGAGCACCTCATCGGACTCGGCCACGAGGTCTCCGTGCTCGCGCCCGCCGACGAGGAGACCCCGCTCCCGCCCTACGTCGTCTCGGCGGGCCGCGCCGTGCCCGTCCCGTACAACGGCTCGGTCGCCCGGCTCAACTTCGGCATCCTCTCGGCGGCGCGGGTCCGCCGCTGGATTCAGAACGGCCACTTCGACGTCATCCACATCCACGAGCCCTCCTCGCCCTCGCTCGGGCTGCTCACCTGCTGGGCCGCGCGCGGCCCCATGGTCGCGACCTTCCACACGTCGAACCCGCGCTCGCGCGCGATGACGGCCGCGTACGGCATCCTCCAGGCCGCGCTGGAGAAGATCAGCGCGCGCATCGCCGTGAGCGAGTACGCGCGGCGCACCCTCGTGGAACACCTCGGCGGCGACGCGGTCGTCATCCCCAACGGCGTCGACGTCTCCTTCTTCGCCGAGGCGGAGCCGAAGCCCGAGTGGCAGGGCGGCACGATCGGGTTCATAGGGCGTATCGACGAACCCCGCAAGGGCCTGCCCGTCCTCATGCGCGCCCTGCCCCGCATCGTCGAAGCGCGCCCGGACACCCGGCTGCTCGTCGCCGGGCGCGGGGACGCCGAGGAAGCTCTCGAACCCCTGCCGCGCGCGTACCGCGACCGCGTCGAGTTCCTCGGCATGGTGAGCGACGAGGACAAGGCGCGCTTCCTGAGCAGCGTCGATCTGTACGTGGCACCCAACACCGGCGGCGAGAGCTTCGGGATCATCCTCGTCGAGGCGATGTCGGCGGGCGCCCCCGTCCTCGCGAGCGACATCGACGCCTTCGCGCAGGTCCTCGACCAGGGCGCGGCGGGCGAGCTGTTCGCGAACGAGGACGCCGAAGCGCTCGCCGAAGCGGCGATCCGCCTGCTCGGCGATCCGGAGCGGCGCGCGGCGCTGCGCGAGGCGGCGACCGCGCACGTACGGCGCTTCGACTGGTCCACGGTGGGCGCGGACATCCTCGCGGTCTACGAGACGGTCACGGACGGCGCGGCCTCGGTCGCGCCGGAGGAACAGCGGGGCCTGCGGCGGCGGTTCGGGCTGGCGCGGGAGTAGCGGGGCCGGGGGAGCGGTGCCCGCGTGCGCGTGCCGTACGGGCCGGAGGCCGCTCCCCGAACGCGCCCCTGCCCCCGGCCGCCTCCCCTTAGGCTGGTGCGGTGATCACAAGTTTCGTGTGGGCCGGTATCGCGCTGCTGCTCATCGCCGTCTACCTGAGCTGGACCGCGGGGCGGCTCGACCGGCTGCACGCGCGCATCGACGCGACCCGGGCCGGGCTCGACGCGCAGTTGCTGCGGCGCGTCTCCGTCGCCCAGGAACTCGCCACCTCCGGGCTGCTCGACCCCGCCGCCTCCCTCGTGCTCTACGAGGCCGCCTTCGCCGCGCGTCAGGCCGAGGAGGAGCAACGGGAGGTCGCCGAGAGCGAGTTGAGCCAGGCGTTGCGGGCCGTGCTCGGGGACGCCGAGGACATCGCCGCGGTGCGCGAGGCGCCCGGGGGCGAGGCGGCGCTCCGCGAACTCGCGGAGGCGGTACGCAGGGTGCCGATGGCGCGACGCTTCCACAACGACGCCGTACGGGCCGCGCGCTCCCTGCGGCGGCACCGGACCGTGCGGTGGTTCCGGCTCGCGGGGCACGCCCCGTTCCCGATGGCCTTCGAGATGGACGACGAGCCGCCGGGGCCGCTGGCGGAGCGCGTCTCGGCGTAGCGGGCTCGCGCCGGGCGCGGGAGGGCCACGACCTCGGGATTGGCTCTTGTCGGCGGACGGTCGCCGGGAGTTTGCTTCTGGTGTCTCCCACCAGCGGTTCTTCCTGTGAGGTTCGTCGTGCCCGAAACTACTGAGACCAGCCCCGTGACCGGTACCGCGCGCGTCAAGCGCGGGATGGCGGAACAGCTCAAGGGCGGCGTCATCATGGACGTCGTCACGCCTGAGCAGGCGAAGATCGCCGAGGAGGCCGGGGCCGTCGCCGTCATGGCGCTGGAGCGGGTCCCCGCCGACATCCGCAAGGACGGCGGCGTCGCCCGGATGTCCGACCCGGACATGATCGAGGGCATCATCGAGGCGGTCTCGATCCCCGTCATGGCCAAGTCCCGCATCGGCCACTTCGTCGAGGCGCAGGTCCTCCAGGCGCTCGGCGTCGACTACATCGACGAGTCCGAGGTGCTCACCCCGGCCGACGAGGTCAACCACAGCGACAAGTTCGCCTTCACGACCCCCTTCGTGTGCGGTGCCACCAACCTCGGCGAGGCCCTGCGCCGCATCGCCGAGGGCGCCGCGATGATCCGCTCCAAGGGCGAGGCGGGCACCGGGAACGTCGTCGAGGCCGTGCGCCACCTGCGGCAGATCAAGGGCGAGATCGCGAAGCTGCGCGGCTGCGACAACAACGAGCTGTACGCGGCGGCGAAGGAGCTGCGCGCCCCGTACGAACTCGTCAAGGAGGTCGCGGAACTCGGCAAGCTGCCCGTCGTGCTCTTCTCCGCGGGCGGCGTCGCGACCCCCGCCGACGCCGCGCTCATGCGCCAGCTCGGCGCCGAGGGCGTCTTCGTCGGCTCCGGCATCTTCAAGTCGGGCGACCCCGCCAAGCGCGCCGCCGCGATCGTCCGCGCCACGACGTTCTACGACGACCCCAAGGTCATCGCGGACGCCTCGCGCGACCTCGGCGAGGCCATGGTCGGCATCAACTGCGACACGCTCCCCGAGACCGAGCGGTACGCCAACCGTGGCTGGTGAGGCGCTGACCGGCGGGGCCGCGGCCGCCGGGCCGTTGATCGGGGTCCTCGCCCTCCAGGGTGACGTACGGGAGCACACGGCCGCGCTCACCGCCGCGGGCGCGCGGCCCGTCCCCGTACGCACCCCGGAGGAACTCGCCGCCGTGGACGGACTCGTCCTGCCCGGCGGCGAGTCCACGACGATCTCCAAGCTCGCGCGCCTCTTCGGGGTCCTGGAACCGCTGCGCGCGGCCGTCGCCGGCGGGCTGCCCGTCTACGGGACCTGCGCCGGCATGATCCTGCTCGCCGACAAGATCCTCGACCCGCGCGCGGGCCAGGAGACGATCGGCGGCATCGACATGATCGTGCGCCGCAACGCCTTCGGCAGGCAGAACGAGTCCTTCGAGGCGCCCGTGCCCGTGGCCGGCGTCCAAGGGCCGCCCGTCGAGGGGGTCTTCATCCGGGCGCCGTGGGCCGAGTCGACGGGCGCGGGGGTCGAGGTGCTCGCCACCTACGAGGGAAGGCCCGTCGCCGTACGCCAGGGCAGCGCCCTCGCCACCGCGTTCCACCCCGAGCTGACCGGGGACCACCGGGTGCACGCGCTTTTCACCGCGATGGTGCGGGCGAGGAGCGGTGGCGGGTCCCGGTAGGATCTCTGGGGTTCGTAGGTAGATGGGTAACGCGAAGGAGACAGGCAGATGTCCGGCCACTCTAAATGGGCGACGACGAAGCACAAGAAGGCCGTGATCGACGCCAAGCGCGGCAAGCTCTTCGCGAAGCTCATCAAGAACATCGAGGTCGCGGCGCGCATGGGCGGCGCCGACATCGAGGGCAACCCGACGCTCTTCGACGCCGTGCAGAAGGCGAAGAAGCAGTCGGTCCCCAATAAGAACATCGACTCGGCGCTCAAGCGCGGCGCCGGTCTCGAAGCCGGTGGCGCCGACTACGAGACGATCATGTACGAGGGCTACGGCCCCAACGGTGTCGCGGTCCTCATCGAGTGCCTCACCGACAACCGCAACCGCGCCGCCTCCGACGTGCGCGTCGCGATGACCCGCAACGGCGGCTCGATGGCCGACCCGGGCTCCGTCTCCTACCTCTTCAACCGCAAGGGCGTCGTCATCGTCCCCAAGGGCGAACTGGGCGAGGACGACGTGCTCGGCGCGGTCCTCGACGCGGGCGCCGAAGAGGTCAACGACCTCGGCGACAGCTTCGAGGTGCTGAGCGAGGCCACCGACCTGGTCGCGGTGCGCACCGCGCTCCAGGAGGCCGGCATCGACTACGACTCCGCCGATGCCAACTTCGTCCCGACCATGCAGGTGGAGCTGGACGAGGACGGCGCCCGCAAGATCTTCAAGCTCATCGACGCGCTGGAGGACAGCGACGACGTGCAGAACGTCTTCGCCAACTTCGACGTCTCCGACGAGGTCATGGAGAAGGTCGACGCCTGAGCGGCGCACGAGGTGCGCACGGCGCGGGCCGGGGGCGACACGCCCCGGGCCCGCGTCTTGTCGTTGCGGGCGGCTAGTGTCGGTGGCGGCCAGTAGCGTGCGCCGCACGTGACACGGGCCGTGCGGAGCGGTGAGCGAGGGGGTGGTGCGGTGCGCGTGCTGGGGGTGGACCCGGGGCTGACCCGCTGCGGGGTCGGCGTCGTCGAGGGGGTGCCGGGACGGGCGCTGACGATGGTCGGCGTCGGTGTCGTACGCACGCCCCCCGACGCGGAGCTGGCGCGGCGGCTGCTCGCCGTCGAGGCCGGGATCGAGGAGTGGCTCGATGCGCACCGGCCCGAGTACGTGGCGATCGAGCGGGTCTTCAGCCAGCACAACGTGCGCACCGTGATGGGCACCGCGCAGGCCAGCGCCGTCGCGATGCTGTGCGCCGCGCGGCGCGGGCTGCCCGTCGCGCTGCACACGCCGAGCGAGGTCAAGGCCGCCGTCACGGGCAACGGGCGCGCGGACAAGACGCAGGTCGGCGCGATGGTGACACGCCTTCTGCGGCTCGCCGAGCCGCCGAAGCCCGCCGACGCGGCCGATGCCCTCGCCCTCGCCATCTGCCACATCTGGCGGGCCCCCACCAAGAACAGGCTCCAGGAGGCGCACGAACGGGCCCGCTCCGCCGCCCGCACCGCGCCCCCCGTACGAAAGGTCGTGCGATGAACAACCCAGCTCCCAGCGGCGCGTGGCGCGCCGCGCGTGGCGAGGCCGACCGGTGATCGCCTTCGTCAGCGGGCCCGTCGCCGCCCTCGGCCCAACCAGCGCCGTCGTCGAGGTCGGCGGGATCGGGATGGCCGTGCAGTGCACCCCGCACACGCTCTCGACGCTGCGGATCGGCGAGCAGGCCCGGATCGCCACCTCGCTCGTCGTGCGCGAGGACTCCCTCACGCTCTACGGCTTCGCCGACGACGACGAGCGGCAGACCTTCGAGCTGCTCCAGACCGCCAGCGGCGTGGGTCCCCGGCTCGCGCAGGCGATGCTCGCGACGCTCTCGCCCGACGCGCTGCGCCTCGCCGTCTCCACCGCCGACGAGAAGGCCCTCACCGCCGTGCCGGGCATCGGCAAGAAGGGCGCCCAGAAACTCATCCTCGAACTGAAGGACCGCCTCGGACAGCCGCTCGGCACCGGCACCCTCGGCGCCCAGCGCCGCGCCGCGGCAGGTCCGCCCCCCTGGACCGAACAGCTGCACACCGCGCTCGTCGGCCTCGGCTACCAGCCGCGCGAGGCCGAGGAGGCCGTCGAAGCGGTCACCCCGCAGGCCGAGGCACAGGAGGGCGTCCCGGAGATCGGCCCGCTCCTGCGCGCGGCCCTGCAAACGCTCAACCGCACCAAGTGACGCCCCGCTGAAGCACGCGGAAACGCCGTGCGCCCACGCGCCGGCCGACGCGCGTGACGCCCCGACCGAAGCGCACCCCGCGCGTACCGAAGCGCACCCCGCGCGTACCGAAGCGCACCCCGCGCGTACCGAAGCGCACCCCGCGCGTACCGACGAGAGAAACAGAGGCCACCGTGAACTGGGACGACGAGACACCGGACAGCGCCGTCGGCGCCGACCCCCGGCTCGTCGACGCCGGGGCCGACACCGAGGACAACGCCGTCGAGGCGGCCCTGCGCCCCAAGGACCTGGACGAGTTCATCGGCCAGGAGAAGGTGCGCGAGCAGCTCGACCTCGTCCTCAAGGCCGCCCGCGCGCGCGGTGCCACCGCCGACCACGTCCTGCTCAGCGGTGCCCCCGGGCTCGGCAAGACGACTCTCTCCATGATCATCGCCGCCGAGATGGCCGCCCCCATCCGCATCACCTCGGGCCCCGCGATCCAGCACGCGGGCGACCTCGCCGCGATCCTCTCCTCGCTCCAGGAGGGCGAGGTCCTCTTCCTCGACGAGATCCACCGCATGTCCCGGCCCGCCGAGGAGATGCTCTACATGGCGATGGAGGACTTCCGCGTCGACGTCATCGTCGGCAAGGGGCCGGGCGCCACCGCCATCCCGCTGGAACTCCCGCCCTTCACCCTCGTCGGCGCCACGACCAGGGCCGGGCTCCTGCCCCCGCCGCTGCGCGACCGCTTCGGCTTCACCGCGCACATGGAGTTCTACGCGCCCACCGAGCTGGAACGTGTGATCCATCGCTCGGCGCGGCTCCTCGACGTCGCGATCGACCCGGCGGGCGCCGCCGAGATCGCCGGCCGCTCGCGCGGCACGCCCCGTATCGCCAACCGCCTCCTGCGCCGCGTACGCGACTACGCGCAGGTCAAGGCGGACGGGCACATCACCGAGGACATCGCCTCGGCGGCTCTCGGCGTGTACGAGGTCGACGCGCGCGGACTCGACCGCCTCGACCGCGCCGTGCTCGAAGCGCTGCTCAAGCTCTTCTCCGGCGGGCCTGTGGGCCTTTCCACTCTCTCTGTCGCCGTGGGCGAGGAACGTGAGACGGTGGAGGAAGTGGCGGAGCCCTTCCTGGTGCGCGAGGGCCTCCTCGCCCGCACTCCGCGCGGCCGGGTCGCCACCCCGGCGGCGTGGGCCCACCTCGGGCTCGCTCCGCCCCAGGGCGCACCAGGACAAGCCGGTCTCTTCCCGGCGTGAGCCGCGCGAGTGGGCGCCCCGGGCCGCAGGAGATAGCGGCCCGAGCCGCACGAGTGTGGCCACACAAGGAACTGCGGTGCGATGCTGAACGTTGTTCCCTCGGCGGAGACTCGCCTAGACTCCGCCGATGCCGTCCCTTGTGGCCGGCGTGCCCTCCGATCCCGACAGGCCGCAGCATCGCGCGGTCGTGCTAAGGAATCTCCACCGTGTCTCTCGTCTCCCTCCTCCCCTTCATCCTGATCATCGGGGCGATGTTCCTGATGACCCGCTCCGCGAAGAAGAAGCAGCAGGCCGCTACGAACATGCGCAGCGAGATGCAGCCCGGCTCCGGCGTGCGCACGATCGGCGGCATGTACGCGCTCGTCAAGGAGGTCGGTGAGGACACCGTGCTCCTGGAGGTCGCCCCCGGCGTCCACGCCCGCTACGCCAAGAACGCCATCGGCGCGGTCGTCGGCGACGAGGAGTGGGAGCGCGTCGTGAACGACGGCGAGGACCTCGACGCCGTCGTCCCCGACGACGCGTCCTCCCTCACCGAGGGCGAGGCGGCCGAGCACGAGGACGAGGACGCGCGCATCGACCTGTCCAAGGACTCCGCCCCCGCCGAGGCGCTCGCCGACAAGGCCGAGGACACCGCCCCCAAGAAGGCCGACAGCGAGGCCGAGGGCAAGTAGGCACGGACCGAGGCACGCGCCAGGCGAGCGGCCCGGCGCGGCCCCGGGGCATGCCGTGGCACACGGGCCTACGCGGACGGTGGCACCCGGACGCCCACGACCATGACAACCTTGCCCGGTCGGGGGCGGACGGACGCGGATTCCCCACATCACTTCAGGGCCGCCACAGCCGGTGGTTCACACCGTGCGGAGCGGTTGGACAGGGAGAAACGAGAAGGTGGCAGCACCTAACAAGAGCAGAGGGCGCAGCAGCAGCCAGTCCAAGCCTGGCCGCGCACTCGCTCTGATCCTGGTCGCCCTCGTGGCGCTCACGGGCGGGATGTTCCTCTCCGGGCACACGACGCCCCGCCTCGGCATCGACCTCGCGGGCGGCACGAGCATCACGCTCAAGGCCCAGAACGAGCCGGGGCAGAAGAACGCGGTCAACAAGACCAACATGGACACGGCGGTCGACATCATCAACCGCCGTGTCAACGGGCTCGGTGTCTCCGAGGCCGAGGTCCAGACCCAGGGCAACGACCACATCGTGGTCAACATCCCGCGCGGCACCAACGAGAAGCAGGCGAGGGAGCAGGTCGGCACGACCGCCCAGCTCTACTTCCGCCCGGTCCTCCAGGTCGCCGCGGGCACCCCCGCCGCCGACCCCTCGGCGAGCGCGAGCCCCTCCGCCTCGTCGAGCCCCTCGGGCAAGACCAGCCCCTCGCCGAAGTCGAGCGCGGGCGCGGACGGCTCCACCGCCTCGCCGGGCGCGGGTTCCAGTGCCTCCGCCGGTTCGGGTGACGCCTCCCCGCAGGGCCGCGCCGTCCCGCAGGCGCTCAAGGCGGACTCCACGCCCTCCGCGAGCGCCAAGAGCGACACGAAGGACGACGCCAAGGCGAGCCCCTCGCCCAGCGCCTCCGCCGCGCCCGACGACAAGACGACCGCCCTCTTCGGCTCCCTGGACTGCTCCAACAAGGCCCAGCGCGTCAAGGCCACCACGGGCGTCAAGCCGACCGCGTCGATGGTCGCCTGCGGCAACGAGGGCGGTCAGTGGGCCAAGTACCTCCTCGGCCCGGCCGAGGTCGAGGGCAAGAACGTGTCCAAGGCCGACGCCGTGCTCGACACGCAGCGCAACCAGTGGATCGTGCAGATGAAGTTCAACGGGGAGGGCAAGAAGAAGTTCTCCTCGATCACGGGCAAGCTCGCGCAGCAGCAGTCCCCGATGAACCAGTTCGCCATCGTCCTCGACGGCGACGTCGTCTCCGCGCCCAGCGTCAGCGAGCGCCTCGGCGGCAGCGCCGAGATCTCCGGCAGCTTCAGCCAGGAATCGGCGAAGGACCTCGCCAACGTCCTCTCCTACGGCGCCCTCCCGCTCACCTTCCACGAGGAGACCGTCACCACGGTGACCGCCGCCCTCGGCGGTGAGCAGCTGGACGCCGGGCTCATCGCCGGCGCCGTCGGCCTCGCGCTCGTCATCATCTACCTGGTGGTCTACTACCGGGGCCTCGCGCTCATCGCGGTCGCCTCCCTCGTGGTCTCCGGCATCCTGGCCTACACGATCATGACGCTGCTCGGCCCGGGCATCGGCTTCGCGCTCAACCTCCCGGCCGTCTGCGGAGCGATCGTCGCGATCGGTATCACCGCGGACTCCTTCATCGTCTTCTTCGAGAGAGTCCGGGACGAGGTGCGCGAGGGCCGCAGCCTGCGCCCCGCCGTGGAGCGCGGCTGGCCGCGCGCCCGGCGCACCATCCTCGTCTCCGACTTCGTCTCCTTCCTCGCCTCGGCCGTGCTCTTCGTGGTCACGGTCGGCAAGGTCCAGGGCTTCGCCTTCACGCTGGGGCTCACCACGGTCCTCGACGTCGTGGTCGTCTTCCTCTTCACGAAGCCGCTCCTGACGCTCCTGGCCCGCCGGAAGTTCTTCAGCCAGGGCCATCCCTGGTCCGGGTTCGACCCCAAGCGGCTCGGCGCCAAGCCGCCGCTGCGCCGCACCCGCACCCCTCGCGTCCACGCCGATCACCCCAAGGAGGCGTGACATGTCGCGACTCGGTACTCTCGGCGCCCGGCTCGTCCGCGGTGAAATCGGGTACGACTTCATCGGCAAGCGCAAGATCTGGTACGGCATCTCCATCCTCATCACGATCACCGCGATCGTGGGGCTCTCCGTGCGCGGTCTGCATCTGGGCATCGAGTTCGAGGGCGGCGCCGTCTTCACGACGCCGAAGACCAGCGCCTCGGTGAGCGTCGCCGAGCAGTCCGCCGAGGACTCCTCCGGACACGACGCGATCGTGCAGGAGCTGGGCAACGGCGGGATGCGCGTCCAGATCAGCGACATCGACACGAGCAAGTCCGACGAGATCAGGACCCAGCTCGCCAAGGACCTCGACGTCAAGGCCGCGGACATCAACGCCGACCTCGTCGGCCCCTCCTGGGGCGAGCAGGTCGCCAACAAGGCGTGGACGGGTCTCGGCATCTTCATGGTGCTCGTGGTCATCTACCTGGCGATCGCCTTCGAGTGGCGCATGGCCGTCGCGGCCCTCGTCGCCCTGATCCACGACATCACCATCACGGTCGGGGTGTACGCCCTCGTCGGCTTCGAGGTCACCCCGGGCACCGTGATCGGTCTGCTCACGATCCTCGGATACTCGCTCTACGACACCGTGGTGGTCTTCGACAGCCTCAAGGAACAGTCGAAGGGCATCACGAAGCAGACGAGGAACACCTACGCGGAAGTCGCCAACCAGAGCATCAACGGCACCCTGGTCCGCTCGATCAACACCACGGTCGTCGCGCTCCTCCCGGTCGCCGGGCTGCTCTTCATCGGGGGCGGCTTCCTCGGCGCCGGCATGCTCAACGACATCTCCCTGTCGCTGTTCGTGGGCCTCGCGGCCGGCGCCTACTCCTCGATCTTCATCGCGACCCCGCTGGTCTCCGACCTCAAGAGCCACGAGCCGCAGATGAAGGCCCTCGCCAAGCGGGTGCTCGCCAAGCGCGCCGCCGCCGAGCGGGGCGAAGCCCCCGGCGACGGCCCGCGCGAGGGGGACGGACCGCAGGGGGCCACCGCGGCCGCCGGCCCGGTCGTCGCCCCCGCCCGGGGCAGCGCCCCCGCCCGAGGCCGTGACGGCCGGGGCGGACGTACGACCGGAAAGCGCCGATGACCGACATCAGCGAGCTGTTGCTCAGCCGTATCAGAGACGTCCCGGATTACCCGGAGCCGGGTGTGGTGTTCAAGGACATCACCCCGCTCCTGGCCGATCCGGCCGCCTTCGCCGCCCTCGCCGAGACCCTCGCCGAGCTGTGCCGGAAGCACGGCGCGACGAAGGTCGTCGGCCTCGAGGCCCGGGGATTCATCCTCGGTGCCCCCGCCGCCGTCCGCGCCGGACTCGGCTTCGTGCCGGTCCGCAAGGCCGGCAAGCTCCCGGGGGCCACGCTCTCGCAGCGGTACGAGCTGGAGTACGGCAGCGCCGAGATCGAGGTGCACGCCGAGGACCTCGGCCCCGGCGACCGGGTCATGGTCATCGACGACGTCCTCGCCACCGGCGGCACCGCCGAGGCCTCCCTCGGCCTCATTCGCCGGGCCGGCGCGCAGGTCGCCGGGGTCGCCGTGCTCATGGAGCTCGGCTTCCTCGACGGGCGCGCGCGGCTCGCCCCCGTACTCGACGGGGCACCCCTGGAGGCACTGCTCCAGGTCTGAGCGGGACGCAGCGACACACGAAGGGGCCGGTCCGCCGCGGCGGACCGGCCCCTTCGCCGCACCGCTTGACCACGGCTTCCCGGCGATCGACCATGGAGCTGTGGCGAAAGTGAAATAAAGCCCCTGAAGGGGATGTTTCCCCCGTAAGCGGTGCAGTGGCCCTGTACCGCCCGCTGAGCCGCCCGCACGCGCGGCAGCGCGCCCGGCTCTCGCTACGATGGCAGCCTCCGGACCACGTCCGGGACGCACGCACACGCGCTCGCGCCCACGGGCAGGTCGCCAGGGGCCTACAGGAGGAGCGCTCTTGCCAGACGAGGCCCAGTCACTCACCACCGGCGCCCAGGACCCCGAGGCCGCGCCGAAGCCCGCCCCGCCCGCCAAGAAGCCGGGGCCGGGCAGCGCCGCCCAGGGCGCCTCCGGGCGCCCCTCGGGCGCACAGCCGCGTCCCGCGCCGCCCGCGGCGCACCGCGGCGGCTCCTCCAACCGCGTCCGCGCCCGCCTCGCGCGCCTCGGCGTGCAGCGCTCCAACCCCTACAACCCCGTCCTGGAGCCGCTGCTGCGTACCGTGCGCGGCAACGACCCGAAGATCGAGACGGCGACCCTGCGCCAGATCGAGCACGCCTACCAGGTCGCCGAGCGCTGGCACCGCGGACAGAAGCGCAAGAGCGGCGACCCGTACATCACGCACCCGCTCGCCGTCACCACGATCCTCGCCGAACTCGGCATGGACCCCGCGACGCTCATGGCCGGACTGCTCCACGACACCGTCGAGGACACCGAGTACGGACTCGACACGCTCCGTGAGGACTTCGGTGACACCGTCGCGCTCCTCGTCGACGGCGTCACCAAGCTCGACAAGGTCAAGTTCGGCGAGGCCGCGCAGGCCGAGACGGTCCGCAAGATGGTCGTCGCGATGGCCAAGGACCCCCGCGTCCTCGTCATCAAGCTCGCGGACCGCCTGCACAACATGCGCACGATGCGTTACCTCAAGCGCGAGAAGCAGGAGAAGAAGGCCCGCGAGACCCTGGAGATCTACGCCCCGCTCGCCCACCGGCTGGGCATGAACACCATCAAGTGGGAGCTGGAGGACCTCGCCTTCGCGATCCTCTACCCGAAGATGTACGACGAGATCGTCCGCCTCGTCGCCGAGCGCGCCCCCAAGCGGGACGAGTACCTCGCGGTCGTCACCGACGAGGTGCAGTCCGACCTGCGCGCCGCCCGCATTAAGGCGACCGTCACGGGCCGCCCGAAGCACTACTACAGCGTCTATCAGAAGATGATCGTACGAGGCCGCGACTTCGCGGAGATCTACGACCTCGTCGGCATCCGCGTCCTCGTGGACACCGTCCGCGACTGCTACGCGGCACTCGGCACCGTGCACGCGCGATGGAACCCGGTCCCCGGCCGGTTCAAGGACTACATCGCGATGCCCAAGTTCAACATGTACCAGTCGCTGCACACGACGGTCATCGGACCGGGCGGCAAGCCCGTCGAGCTCCAGATCCGCACCTTCGACATGCACCGCCGCGCCGAGTACGGCATCGCCGCACACTGGAAGTACAAGCAGGAGGCCGTCGCAGGCGCCTCCAAGGTGCGCACCGACGCGCCGAAGAAGTCCGGCAAGGACGACGGCGCGATCAACGACATGGCGTGGCTGCGCCAGTTGCTCGACTGGCAGAAGGAGACCGAGGACCCCGGCGAGTTCCTGGAATCGCTGCGCTTCGACCTCTCGCGCAACGAGGTCTTCGTCTTCACGCCCAAGGGCGACGTCATCGCGCTGCCCGCCGGGGCGACGCCCGTCGACTTCGCGTACGCCGTGCACACCGAGGTCGGCAACCGCACGATCGGCGCCCGCGTCAACGGCCGCCTCGTCCCCCTGGAGTCGACGCTCGACAACGGCGACGTCGTCGAGGTCTTCACCTCCAAGGCGGCGGGCGCGGGCCCCTCGCGCGACTGGCTCGGCTTCGTCAAATCGCCCCGCGCGCGCAACAAGATCCGCGGCCACTTCTCCAAGGAGCGGCGTGAGGAGGCGATCGAGCAGGGCAAGGACGCCATCGTCCGCGCGATGCGCAAGCAGAACCTGCCGATCCACCGCGTCCTGACGAGCGACAGCCTCGTCACGCTCGCGCACGAGATGCGGTACGCGGACATCTCCTCGCTCTACGCGGCGATCGGCGAGGGCCACGTGCCCGCGCAGACCGTGCTCCAGAAGCTCGTCCAGTCCTACGGCGGCGAGGAGGAGACCAAGGACGACCTCGCCGAGTCCCAGCCGCCCTCGCGCGCCCGGCGCAAGCGGCGCGCCAAGTCCGACCCCGGCGTCATCGTCAAGGGCGTCGAGGACGTGTGGGTGAAGCTCGCGCGCTGCTGCACGCCCGTCCCCGGTGACCCGATCGTGGGCTTCGTGACGCGCGGCAACGGCGTCTCGGTGCACCGCAAGGACTGCGTCAACGTGGACTCGCTCTCCAAGCAGCCGGAGCGGATGCTCGACGTCGAGTGGGCGCCGACGCAGTCCTCCGTCTTCCTCGTCGCCATCCAGGTCGAGGCCCTGGACCGCTCGCGGCTGCTCTCGGACGTCACCCGGGTCCTCTCCGACCAGCACGTCAACATCCTGTCGGCGGCGGTGCAGACCTCGCGGGACCGCGTCGCGACCTCGCGCTTCACCTTCGAGATGGGGGACCCGAAGCACCTCGGGCACGTGCTCAAGGCGGTGCGGGGCGTGGAGGGCGTCTACGACGTGTACCGCGTGACCTCGGCCCGCAGGCCGTAGCGGGCGTACGAGGAGGGGCCCACCGGAACATCCCGGTGGGCCCCTCCTCGTACCGTACGGAGCGGCTCAGCCCCCGAACTCCTCCAGGCCCTTCAGCGCCTGGTCGAGCAGAGCCTGGCGGCCCTCCAGCTCAGCGCCCAGCTTCGCGGCCTTCGCCGAGTTGCCCGCCGACTCAGCCTGCGCGATCTGCGCGCGCAGCTTGTCGACGGCGCCCTGGAGCTGACCGGTGAGACCGGCGGCACGGGCGCGGGCCTCGGGGTTGGTACGACGCCACTCGGCCTCCTCGGCCTCCTGGATCGCCCGCTCCACGGCGTGCAGCCGGCCCTCGACCTTCGGCCGCGCGTCGCGCGGCACGTGGCCGATGGCCTCCCAACGCTCGTTGATGCCCCGGAACGCGGCCCGGACCGCCTTCAGGTCCTTGACCGGCAGCAGCTTCTCGGCCTCGTCGGCGAGCGCCTCCTTGAGCTTGAGGTTCTCGCCCTGCTCCACGTCACGCTCGGCGAAGAGCTCGTTGCGCGCCGAGAAGAAGACGTCCTGCGCGGCCCGGAACCGGGTCCACAGCTCGTCCTCCGCCTCGCGCTGCGCGCGTCCGGCCGCCTTCCAGCGCGTCATCAGGTCCCGGTACCGCGCCGCCGTCGGGCCCCACTCGGTCGACCCCGAGAGCGACTCCGCCTCGGCGACCAGGCCCTCCTTCACCTTGCGGGCGTCCTCGCGCTGCGCGTCGAGCGCCGCGAAGTGCGCCTTGCGCCGCTTGGAGAAGGCCGAGCGGGCGTGCGAGAAGCGGTGCCACAGCTCGTCGTCGGACTTGCGGTCCAGGCGCGGCAGCCCCTTCCAGATGTCCACGAGAGCCCGAAGGCGCTCCCCGGCGACCCGCCACTGCTCGCTCCCGGCGAGCTGCTCGGCCTCGGCGACCAGCTCCTCCTTGGCCTTCCGGCTCTCCTCGCTCTGCTTGGCGCGCTCGGCCTTCCGCACCTCCTGGCGCTCCTGGACCGTCGACAGGAGCTTTTCGAGCCGCTTGTCGAGCGCTTCGAGGTCACCCACCGCGTTCGCGCCGCGCACCTGATCGCGCAGATGCTCCACGGCGGCCTGGGCGTCCTTCGCCGAGAGATCCGTCGTCCGCACACGGCGCTCCAACAGCCCGATCTCGACGACGAGTCCCTCGTACTTGCGCTCGAAGTACGCGAGGGCCTCGGCGGGCGAACCGGCCTGCCAGGAACCGACCTCCCGCTCACCCTCGGCGGTCCGCACGTACACGGTCCCGGTCTCGTCGACTCGGCCCCACGGGTCGCTGCTCACAGCGCCTCCATCCACATGATGCCGGGCCCCTGGTGGGGGGCCCTCGGCATCGTCCACATTTTCGTCACGGCCAACATAGGCGACCTGTGGGGCGGCTGTCCGCATTCTTGAGCGGCGGACTTGCCCGTCCGCGCGGTAAAGCCACCCCCGGTGATCAGGACTTGCGCACGGTGGCCTTGTCGATCACCACGGTCGCGTTCGGCGCCCCGTCGCCCTGCCCGGTGTTCTCGCCCGCGTTCGCGATCTTCTTGAGCACCTTCATGCCGTCCGCCGAGATGGTGCCGAAAGGCGTGTAGTCGGGCGGGAGCTGGCTGTCCTGGTAGACGAGGAAGAACTGGCTGCCGCCGGTGTGCCGCCCCTCCTTCGTCTGCGCGTTGTACTGGTTGGCCATCGCGACCGTGCCCGCCGGGTACACGTTGCCCTTGAGCTTCTTGTCCTTCAGGTTCTCGTCCGGGAGCGTGTAGCCGGGCCCGCCGGTGCCGTTGCCCGAGGGGTCGCCGCACTGGAGGACGTAGATCCCCGCCGTCGTCAGCCGGTGGCACTTCGTGTGGTCGAAGTACCCCTTGCCCGCGAGGTAGTCGAAGGAGTTCACGGTGTGCGGGGCGTTCTTCGCGTCCAGCGCGATCCCGATGTCGCCGCACGTCGTCGCGAGCTTCATCGTGTAGTCGGCCGACTTGTCGATGCTGAGCGCCGGCTCCTTCTTGTACGACAGCTTCTTGACCGAACCGGCCGCGGGCTTGTCGCAGGGGTCGGGCGCCTTGCTCGCGCTCGCGCTCGGCGTCGCGGCGGCCTCGGCCTTCTTGCCGTCGTCCGGCTTGTCCTTGTCGAAGGCTCCGGCGGCCCAGGCGCCGCCGCCCGCCGCGAGCACCACCACGACGGCGGAGGCGATGACCGCGTTGCGCCGGCGCGCCCGCTGCCGTGCCGTCTGCCGCCGCTCCTGCTGGCGCAGGAACTTCTCCCGGGCGAGCTGGCGCCGCCGCTGATCGTTGCTGACCACCGGGTGTCTCCTCGTCGTCTACTCGTCCGCAACCCTGTTCGGACGGGGGGCCGTGTGTGCCCCGTACCGTATACGGGTTGGCTGTGGAATCGGCACCGCCGGTAGTCTCGAACCCGGCCGCGCGCCCGACGCGACCCCGCCCACCCGTGGACACAAAGGACGAACGTGCTCATTGCCGGTTTCGCCGCCGGGGCCTGGGGGACCAACTGCTACGTGGTCGCCCCCGCCGCCGGTGAGGAATGCGTGATCATCGACCCGGGCCACCAGGCCACCGCGGGGGTCGAGGAGACGCTCGCGAAGCATCGGCTCAGGCCCGTCGCCGTCGTCCTCACCCACGGCCACATCGACCACGTCGCCTCGGTCGTCCCGGTCTGCGGGGCGCACGACGTCCCCGCCTGGGTCCACCCGGCGGACCGCTTCATGATGAGCGACCCCGAGGCCGGTATCGGCCGCTCCATCGGGATGCCGCTCCTGGGGGAGCTGACGGTCGGCGAGCCCTCCGACGTCGAGGAGCTGAGCGACGGGGCCCGCCTGAGCCTCGCCGGGCTCGACTTCTCCGTCGCGCACGCGCCCGGGCATACCAAGGGGTCGGTGACGTTCAGGACCCCCGAGGGCGCGGACCTGCCGTCCGTGCTCTTCTCCGGGGACCTGCTCTTCGCCGGCTCCATCGGACGCACCGACCTGCCCGGCGGCGACCCGGACGAGATCCTCGACTCGCTGGCCCGGGTGTGCCTGCCGCTCGACGACTCGACCGTGGTCCTGTCCGGACACGGTCCCCAGACGACCATCGGCCGCGAACGCGTCACCAACCCGTATCTGCGGCAGGTGGCGGCCGGCCAGGAGAACGCCGCGACGGCGTTCCCCCGACGAGGAATGTGACAGCGAACAACCGTGAACACCTTCAAGGCACCCAAGGGCACCTACGACCTCCTGCCCCCCGACTCGGGCCGTTTCCTCGCCGTCCGCGAGGCCATCGCGGCCCCGCTGCGGGACGCGGGCTACGGCTACATCGAGACGCCCGGTTTCGAGGACGTACGGCTCTTCGCGCGCGGTGTCGGTGAGTCCACCGACATCGTGAGCAAGGAGATGTACGTCTTCACGACCAAGGGCGGCGACGAGCTCGCGCTGCGCCCCGAGGGCACGGCGGCCGTGCTGCGCGCGGTCCTGGAGTCGAACCTCCACAAGAGCGGGAACCTGCCCGTCAAGGTCTGGTACTCGGGCTCGCAGTACCGCTACGAGCGCCCGCAGAAGGGCCGTTACCGCCACTTCTCGCAGGTCGGCGCGGAGGCGATCGGCGCCGAGGACCCGCTGCTGGACGCCGAGCTGATCATCCTGGCCGACCAGGCGTACCGCTCGCTGGGCCTCACCCGGCACCGCATCCTGCTCAACTCGCTCGGCGACACCACCTGCCGCCCCGTCTACCGCGCGGCGCTCCAGGACTTCCTGCGCGCCCTCGACCTCGACGAGGAGACCCGCCGCCGCGTCGAGATCAACCCGCTGCGCGTCCTCGACGACAAGCGCGCCGAGGTCCAGGACCAGCTCACCGGGGCCCCCCTCCTCGCCGACCACCTGTGCGAGGCGTGCAAGGCGTACCACGAGGAGGTCCGCGCGCTCCTGGACGGCGCGGGCGTCGCCTACGAGGACGACCCGAAGCTCGTGCGGGGCCTCGACTACTACACCCGCACGACCTTCGAGTTCGTCCACGACGGCCTCGGCTCGCAGTCCGCGGTCGGCGGCGGCGGACGCTACGACGGGCTCTCGGAGATGCTCGGCGGGCCCGCGCTGCCCTCGGTCGGCTGGGCGCTCGGCGTCGACCGCACGGTCCTCGCGCTGGAGGCCGAGGGCGTCGTGCTCGACCTCCCGCCCGTCACGAGTGTGTACGCGATCCCGCTGGGTGAGACCGCCCGCCGCGCGCTCTTCGAGAAGGTCACCGAACTGCGCCGGGCCGGCATCGCGACGGACCTCTCCTTCGGCGGTCGCGGTCTCAAGGGCGCGATGAAGAGCGCGAACCGCTCGGGCGCCCGCCTCGCCCTCATCGCGGGGGAGCGCGACCTCGTCGACGGCAGCGTCCAGCTCAAGGACCTGGAGTCCGGGGAGCAGCACGCGGTGCCGCTCGCGCAGGCGGTCGCGGAGATCCAGCGACTGCTGGGCTGAGCGAGAGGCGACGGTACGGGGCCGCGCACCTTCGGTGCGTATCCGCCCCGTACCGCGCGCATCCGTCAACCGTCCGCCTCTGAAACCACTCGCCGGAGTGGATTGCCTCACGTGCGGCGGGGGTGAACTCGGGCTTTTCGGCGGGGCGGTGGCGTTTCCGGTACCCCTTTGGGCCCTCCCGTTCTCAGGTGGGTGGGGCACAATGCAGAGGCCCCAGCAACCGAGCGACGGAAACGGCGTGATGAGCGACACGATGGAAGTCAGCGACGAGCTCGGCCACGAGCACGACCCCCGGCACCCCGAGGGCCCGGTCTCCCGGCTCGGCGCCTCGCGTGCCTTCGCCGTGATGCTGGTGCTCACGGGCGCGGCGGGCCTGCTCGCCGCCTGGGTCATCACGCTCGACAAGTTCAAGCTCCTGGAGGACCCGAGCTTCACCCCCGGGTGCAGCCTCAACCCGGTCGTCTCCTGCGGCAGCGTCATGAAGAGCGAGCAGGCCGCGGCCTTCGGCTTCCCGAACCCGATGCTCGGGCTCGCCACGTACTCCGTGGTGATCTGCGTCGGCATGACCCTGCTCGCCGGGGCCCGGATGCCGCGCTGGTACTGGCTCACCTTCAACTTCGGCACGCTCTTCGGCGTCGGCTTCGTCACCTGGCTCCAGTACCAGTCGCTGTACAACATCAACGCCCTGTGCCTGTGGTGCTGCCTCGCCTGGGTCGCGACGATCATCATGTTCTGGTACGTCACCGCGCACAACGTCCGCAACGGCTACCTCCCGGCCCCCCGCTGGGCGCGCGGCTTCTTCGGCGAGTTCCCCTGGGTGCTGCCGGTCCTGCACCTCGGGATTATCGGCCTCCTCATCCTGCTGCGCTGGTGGGACTTCTGGACCAGCTGAGCCCGTCCGTACGGCCTGGTGAGGGCGGTACCGAGAGCGCGCGAGGCGTTGTCGGTGCCGTCCTTTAGGCTTTCGGCGTGGAACCCGACTTGTTCACCGCCGCCGCCGAAGAGCGCCAGGAGAAGGACCCGAGCAACAGCCCCCTCGCCGTCCGGATGCGCCCGCGCACCCTCGACGAGGTGGTCGGCCAGCAGCACCTGCTCGGGGCGGGCTCCCCGCTGCGGCGGCTCGTGGGCGAGCCGAACGGCGGCCCGGCCGGCGCCTCCTCGGTGATCCTGTGGGGACCACCGGGGACGGGAAAGACGACGCTCGCGTACGTCGTGAGCAAGGCGACCGACGCCCGCTTCGTCGAACTGTCCGCGATCACCGCCGGGGTCAAGGAGGTCCGCACCGTCATCGACGGCGCCCGCAGGGCGAGCGGCGGCTACGGCAAGGACACGGTCCTCTTCCTCGACGAGATCCACCGCTTCAGCAAGGCCCAGCAGGACTCCCTGCTGCCCGCCGTCGAGAACCGCTGGGTCACCCTCATCGCGGCGACGACGGAGAACCCGTACTTTTCCGTGATCTCCCCGCTCCTGTCCCGCTCCCTGCTCCTGACCCTCGAACCGCTCACGGACGAGGACATCCGCGCCCTGCTGCACCGCGCGCTCACCGACGAGCGGGGCCTCAAGGGGGCCCTCACGCTCCCCGACGACGCCGAGGAGCACCTGCTGCGGGTCGCCGGAGGGGACGCGCGCCGCGCGCTGACCGCGCTGGAGGCGGGCGCGGGGGCCGCGCTCGCCAAGAAGGAGCCCGCGATCACCCTCCAGACCCTGGAGGAGACGGTCAACAAGGCGGCGCTGAAGTACGACCGCGACGGCGACCAGCACTACGACGTCGCGAGCGCCCTCATCAAGTCGATCCGCGGCTCGGACGTGGACGCGGCGCTGCACTACCTGGCGCGCATGATCGAGGCCGGCGAGGACCCGCGCTTCATCGCGCGGCGCCTCATGATCTCCGCGAGCGAGGACATCGGCCTCGCCGACCCCACCGCGCTTCCCACCGCCGTCGCCGCCGCGCAGGCCGTCGCCATGATCGGCTTTCCCGAGGCCGCGCTCACCCTGAGCCACGCGACCATCGCGCTCGCGCTCGCGCCGAAGTCCAACGCGGCGACGCTCGCGATCGGCGCCGCGCTCGAAGACGTCCGCAAGGGCCTCGCGGGCCCCGTCCCGCCACACCTGCGCGACGGCCACTACAAGGGCGCCCAGAAGCTCGGCCACGCGCAGGGCTACGTGTACCCGCACGACGTCCCCGGCGCGATCGCCGCGCAGCAGTACGCCCCGGACGCCCTCAAGGACCGGCAGTACTACACGCCGACGCGGTACGGGACCGAGGCGCGGTACGCCGATGTCGTGGAGATGGTGCGCGAGCGCCTGCGCGGGACGAGGGAGTAGCGGCGGTGGTCCGTTTCGAGCTCACGACCCGGATCGCGGCACCGCCCGAAACCGTTTTCGACGTGTCGCTCGACGTCGACCTGCACCAGGCGTCCATGGCCGGATCGGGTGAACGGGCCGTCGCGGGGGTGACGTCCGGGCGGATGGGCCCGGGGGACACCGTGACCTGGCGGGCCCGGCACTACGGCGTGCGCTGGCGGATGACCTCGCGGATCAGCGTGTACGAGCGGCCCGGGTACTTCGTGGACGAGCAGGCGCGCGGCCCCTTCGCGCGCTGGCACCACGCGCACCACTTCGCGCCGGACGGCGCGGGCGGCACCGTCATGCGGGATGTCATCGACTTCGCCGCGCCCCTCGGACCGCTCGGCCGGATCGCCGAACGGCTCGCGCTCGGGCGGTACACGCCGCGGCTGATCCGGGCGCGCAACGCGTACGTGCGCGAGGCGGCGGAGCGCGCGGCGGCCTGAGTCGTGCTCGCCCACCCGGTGGTCGGCCCGCCCCCCCGGACGGTTGCCCCTCCCCTGAGGCCGTGCTCCGTCCGTACGGGCTCCCGGGGGTGTGACTCAGTCGCGGGGCCTTTCGGAGCCGTCCGCGGCGGCGAAGTCGTCCGCCGCGTCGAAGAGCGCGGCCATGGCGCGTCGCAGTCCGTGCACGTCCCGGACCGGCTCGGGGAAGTCGAAGCGCGCGTCGAAGCAGCGCACGCCGGTGAAGCGGACGCGCAGCCCGTAGCGGTCGAGTGCGAGGGGCACCACCGCGGGGCAGTCGGCCGCGGCCCGCTCGCCGAGCAGGCCGCGCAGCTGCCGCACCTGCGGCGCGTGCGCGGCGTGCAGGTGCTGGAGGAGCTCGGCCTCGTACTCACGCAGCGGGTCGGGCGTGGCGGCGGCGAAGTCCTCGATGTCGACGCGGGCGACGCCCCACAGGTCGTCGACGCGGATCTCGTACGGCTCCAGGCGCAGCGTGGCCCAGGCAGGGCTCCCGGGCCCGGCCGGCCCCGCGACCGCGTGGGCCTCGGGCGAGTCGTCGGGCAGCCGGGTGAGCCAGCCGGAGACCCAGGCGCGGCCCCGTACCCGGTGGGGGACCGAGACGGGGGCGACGTCGGTCAGCTCCAGGACGACGGGCAGCTCGTCCCCGCGGGCGCGCGAGGCGGCCCGTACGACGGGGGCGGTGGCGGAGTAGACGAGGTGGAGGTCGCCCTCGGGCGTCACGGTGCGCAGTTCGGGCACGAGCGGGAGCGAGCCGGCCCTCTCGGGGCCCGGCAGGAGCAGCACCGCGGAGCATGTACCCTGTACGAGAGTTCGTGTGCGCTCGGCTGCTGACGGCATCCGGGTGGATTCAAGCCCCCTTTCCCCTTGGGAGTCCCCCTCAGGACTTCCGTCGTGGGCGTCCTGGCCGCCGTGGCTGTCAGGGCGGGGACGCGGCTGACCACGATCTGATCGGACCTCCGTCGATGCGTCGCCTTTTCGAGCGCGACGGGCGTTCGTGATGCGCGTGGTGTTCCCAGGGCGAGACATGCGATCTCCTTGAGTAAGGTGAGCCTAACCTAACCTATTTCGGAGGTCTGGAGAACGTGCCTAACCAGTCGCGTCCCAAGGTCAAGAAGTCCCGTGCGCTCGGCATCGCGCTGACGCCGAAGGCCGTCAAGTACTTCGAGGCCCGTCCCTACCCGCCGGGTGAGCACGGCCGTGGCCGCAAGCAGAACAGCGACTACAAGGTCCGTCTGCTGGAGAAGCAGCGTCTGCGCGCGCAGTACGACATCTCCGAGCGCCAGATGGCCCGCGCCTACGACCGCGCCCGCAAGGCCGAGGGCAAGACCGGCGAGGCCCTGGTCATCGAGCTGGAGCGTCGCCTCGACGCCCTGGTCCTGCGTTCGGGCATCGCCCGCACCATCTACCAGGCCCGCCAGATGGTCGTCCACGGCCACATCGAGGTCAACGGCACGAAGGTCGACAAGCCCTCCTTCCGTGTCCGTCCCGACGATGTCGTGATGGTCCGCGAGCGCAGCCGCTCGAAGCACCCGTTCCAGGTCGCCCGCGAGGGTGGCTACGACACGGACGGCGAGACCCCGCGCTACCTCCAGGTCAACCTGAAGGCCCTCGCCTTCCGCCTGGACCGCGACCCGAACCGCAAGGAAATCCCGGTCATCTGCGACGAGCAGCTCGTCGTCGAGTACTACGCCCGCTGACGACCCCCCGAGGTCGCCGCGCACCGCGCAGCACTCCGGCCCGCCTCCCCGCCGTGTCCGCACGGCCGGGGGAGCGGGCCGCTCGCGTTCGCGCGACTCCCGTGCGAGCGGTTGCGCGAAGGTGCCGCCGGGGTCGCGCGGACGGGAGCAACCCCGCGTCGCGATAGGCTCGGTGCCACGACCGTGCGCGCGCGAGAACGCGTCGCACGAACGAGCGGAAGGAGCGGTGCGCAGTGTCCGGAGGAGAGGTGGCAGGGCTCCTGGTGGCCGTGTTCTGGGCGATTCTCGTCTCCTTCCTCGCGGTCGCGCTCGCGCGGCTCGCGCAGACGCTCAGGGCCACGACGAAGATGGTCGCCGAAGTCACCGAGCAGGCCGTCCCCTTGCTCACGGACGCCTCCGCGACGGTGCGCTCCGCGCAGACCCAGCTCGACCGGGTCGACGCGATCGCCTCGGACGTCCAGGAAGTCACCTCGAACGCCTCCGCGCTCTCCACCACGGTCGCCTCGACCTTCGGCGGCCCCCTCGTCAAGGTCGCGGCCTTCGGCTACGGAGTGCGCCGCGCCCTCGGCCGCCGCGCCGAACCACCACCGCCGCGCACCGTCGTCGGCCGCACCGTCAAGGGCAAGCGCCGCTCCCGGCGCAAGGGCGACTGACGCCCGCCCGCCCCGTACCACCACCGGAAGGACCGCAGCCGCGATGTTCCGCCGTACGTTCTGGTTCACCGCCGGAGCGGCCGCGGGGGTCTGGGCCACCTCCAAGGCGCACGCCAAGCTCCGCAAACTGGCCCCCGAGTCCCTCGTGGCCCAGGCCGCGGACCGCGCCGTCCAAGCGGGCGGCAGACTCCGCGCCTTCGCCGCCGACGTGCGCGACGGCATGGCCGTGCGCGAGGCCGAACTCGACGAGGCGCTCGGCCTCGCGAGCGAGCCGCCCGCCCTTCCCGCCCCGCGCCGCCCCGCACTTGAGGCAGGGCGCGGTGCCGGCGCGCCCCGCGTCATCGAGGGCCGCGCCGAGCCCGCGGACCCCGGGCGCCCCGGGGACCCCAAGCACCCGCTGCACCCCAACACCCCGAACAACCGGAATGAGGACCACTGATGGAGTCGGCTGAAATCCGCCGCCGCTGGCTGCGCTTCTTCGAGGAGCGCGGGCACAAGGTCGTGCCGTCGGCGTCGCTGATCGCGGACGACCCGACGCTGCTGCTCGTCCCCGCGGGCATGGTCCCCTTCAAGCCGTACTTCCTCGGCGAGGTCAAGCCGCCCGCACCGCGCGCCACGAGTGTGCAGAAGTGCGTGCGCACGCCGGACATCGAGGAGGTCGGCAAGACCACCCGGCACGGGACCTTCTTCCAGATGTGCGGGAACTTCTCCTTCGGCGACTACTTCAAGGAAGGGGCCATCACGTACGCGTGGGAGCTGCTGACCTCCTCCGTCGCCGACGGCGGCTTCGGCCTGGAGGCCGAGCGGCTGTGGATCACCGTCTACCAGGACGACGACGAGGCCGAGCAGATCTGGCGCGACGTCGTCGGCGTCCCCGCCGAGCGCATCCAGCGCCTCGGCAAGGCCGACAACTTCTGGTCGATGGGCGTCCCGGGCCCCTGCGGCCCCTGCTCCGAGATCAACTACGACCGCGGCCCCGAGTTCGGCGTCGAGGGCGGCCCGGCCGTCAACGACGAGCGGTACGTGGAGATCTGGAACCTCGTCTTCATGCAGTTCGAGCGCGGGGCCGGGCGCGGCAAGGACGACTTCGACATCCTGGGCGACCTCCCGAGCCAGAACATCGACACAGGGCTCGGCCTGGAACGCCTCGCGATGATCCTCCAGGGCGTCCACAACATGTACGAGACGGACACCCTGCGCGTCGTCATCGACAAGGCCACCGAGCTGACCGGAGTCGCCTACGGCGCGGCCGGCCCGAGCGACGTCTCGCTGCGCGTCGTCTCCGACCACATGCGCACCTCCGTCATGCTCATCGGCGACGGCGTCACCCCCGGCAACGAGGGCCGCGGCTACGTGCTGCGCCGCATCATGCGCCGCGCCATCCGCAACATGCGCCTGCTCGGCGCCACCGAGCCCGTCGTCCAGGAGCTCGTGGACGTCGTGATCAACACGATGGGCGAGCAGTACCCCGAGCTGGTCACCGACCGCAAGCGCATCGAGACCGTCGCGCTCGCCGAGGAGGCCGCCTTCCTCAAGACCCTCAAGGCCGGCACGAACATCCTCGACACGGCCGTCACGGAGACCCGCGCGACCGGCTCGACCGTGCTCCCGGGCGACAAGGCGTTCCTCCTCCACGACACGTGGGGCTTCCCGATCGACCTCACCCTGGAGATGGCCGCCGAACAGGGCCTCTCGGTGGACGAGGACGGCTTCCGGCGGCTCATGAAGGAGCAGCGCGAGCGCGCCAAGGCCGACTCGCAGGCGAAGAAGACCGGCCACGCCGACCTGCACGCCTACCGCGAGATCGCCGACGCCTCGGGCGCCACCGACTTCACCGGTTACGTCCAGCTGGAGGGCGAGGCCCGCATCGTCGGCCTGCTCGTCGACGGCGTCCCCTCGCCCGCGGCGAGCGAGGGCGACGAGGTCGAGGTCGTACTCGACCGCACCCCCTTCTACGCCGAGGGCGGCGGCCAGATCGGCGACACCGGGCGCATCCGGCTCGACAACGGCGCGATCGTCGAGATCCGCGACGTGCAGAAGCCCGTCCCCGGGGTGCACGTCCACAAGGGCCGCGTCCAGGTCGGCGAGGTCACCGTGGACGCCCCCGTGTGGGCCGCGATCGACCAGGGCCGCCGCCGCGCCATCGCGCGCGCCCACTCCGCGACCCACCTGACCCACCAGGCGCTGCGCGACGCGCTCGGCCCGACCGCCGCGCAGGCCGGTTCCGAGAACCAGCCGGGCCGCTTCCGCTTCGACTTCGGCTCCCCGGCGGCCGTCCCGACCGCCGTCATGACGGATGTCGAGCAGCGCATCAACGAGGTCCTCTCGCACGAGATGGACGTCCAGGCCGAGGTCATGTCCCTCGACGAGGCGAAGAAGCAGGGCGCCATCGCCGAGTTCGGCGAGAAGTACGGCGAGCGGGTCCGCGTCGTGACGATCGGCGACTTCTCCAAGGAACTGTGCGGCGGCACGCACGTGCACAACACCGCCCAGCTCGGCCTCGTGAAGCTGCTCGGCGAGTCCTCCATCGGCTCGGGCGTGCGCCGTATCGAGGCGCTCGTCGGCGTGGACGCGTACAACTTCCTCGCCCGGGAGCACACGGTCGTCTCGCAGCTCCAGGAGCTGGTCAAGGGCCGTCCCGAGGAGCTGCCCGAGAAGATCGCGGGCATGCTCGGCAAGCTCAAGGACGCCGAGAAGGAGATCGAGAGGTTCCGCGCCGAGAAGGTGCTCCAGGCCGCCGCCGGGCTCGCCGCGGGCGCCAAGGACGTGCACGGAACCGCACTCGTGACCGGGCAGGTCCCGGACGGTACGACCGCCGACGACCTGCGCAGGCTCGTCCTCGACGTGCGCGGCCGCATCCCGGGCGACCGCCCGGCGGTCGTCGCGCTCTTCGCCGTCACGGGCGGGCGCCCGGTCACGGTCGTCGCGACCAACGAGGCGGCGCGCGAGCGCGGCTTCAAGGCCGGTGACCTGGTCCGTACCGCCGCCAAGACACTCGGCGGCGGGGGCGGCGGCAAGCCGGACGTGGCGCAGGGCGGCGGGCAGAACCCCGAGGCCGTGGCCGAGGCGGTGGCCGCCGTCGAGCGGCTCGTCACCGAGACGGCCTGACCACGATGCGACGAGGACGCCGCCTCGCCATCGATGTCGGGGACGCCCGGATCGGGGTCGCCTCCTGCGACCCCGACGGGATTCTCGCCACCCCCGTCGAGACCGTCCCCGGCCGGGACGTGCCCGCCGCGCAGCGCAGGATCAAGGCGCTGGTGGCGGAGTACGAGCCGATCGAGCTGGTCGTCGGGCTGCCGCGCTCGCTGCGCGGCGGCGAGGGGCCGGCCGCCAAGAAGGTACGTGCCTTCGCGGGCGGTCTGGCCCTGCTGGTCGCGCCCGTTCCGGTGAGATTGGTCGATGAGCGGATGACCACGGTGACGGCCGGTCAGGGCCTGCGGGCCTCGGGCGTCAACACCAAAAAGGGCAGGTCCGTCATTGATCAGGCAGCCGCGGTCATCATCCTTCAGACCGCGCTCGAATCCGAACAGCGCACGGGGCTGCCCCCGGGCGAAGACGTCGTGGCCTCGGGCTGATGGCGGTACGGTAACGTTCCCGCGGTGCGCTCGCATTCGAACAGCGGACGCACAGCGGGGACGGAGACCGTGAAGACGCCACCGGGCGACCGCCGGGACTCCGTTCCGCGGCCGCCCGGTTCCGTGTCTCGGGACCCTGGACGCGGCGTCACTGTCGGACAGGCCCTAGGGGACCGATGACTGAGTATGGGCGTGGCCAGGGCCAGGAGCCCTGGCACCCGGAGGACCCCTTGTACGGGGACCAGGGCTGGGGGCAGCAGGAGCAGGCCCCCTACGGCCCCGAGGGGCAGCAGTACCCCCCGCAGCAGCCCACTCCGCCCCAGCCTCAGCAGCAGTACGACGCCTGGGGCCGGCCGATCCCGCAGGCACCCCAGCAGGGCTACGGGCAGCAGTATCCGCAGCAGGGGTACGGACAGCAAGACCCCCAGGGGCAGCAGCAGCCCCAGCAGGGATACGAGCAGCAGGCGTACGGGCAGCAGCCGGGCTACGAGCAGCAGTACGGCCAGCAGCCCGGCTACCCGGGCCAGCCGCAGCAGCCCCTCCAGCCCCAGGGGTACGAGCAGCAGGACTACCCGCAGCAGCAGGGACCGCAGTCCTACGGCAACGGCTGGGACACCGGGCAGCAGCAGGTGCCCTACGGGGCCGATCCCCATGACCCCTACGGGGCGGTGCAGCAGCCCGGGTACCCCCAGACCCAGGACCCCTACGCGACTCCCGAGGCGTACCCGCCGCCGCGACCGCCGGGCGACCGCGGGCCCCAGGTCCCGCAGGTCCCGCAGACCCAGGACCAGGCACCCGCCCCCGCTCCCGCTCCCGAACGGGGGGAGTGGGACCCCGACCCGGACGAGCCCGAGCACCCCTTCTTCGCGAGCGACGGCGACGCGGGCCGCGCCACCGGGCGCCGAACCAAGGGCCGTGACGACGGCCGGGACGACCTCGCCGACGACGAGGACGACGAGGACGGCGAAGGGAGCGGACGCGCGGGACGGCGCGGCGGCGAGGCCCCGAAGAAACGCCGGGGCGGCTGTGCCTGCCTCGTGGTCGCCGTCGTCCTGCTCGGCGGAGGTGGTGGGGCCGCCTACTACGGCTACGGGCTCTACCAGGACCGCTTCGGACCGCCGCCGGACTACGCGGGCGAGGGCAGCGGCACCGTCGTGGTCGAGATCCCCGACGGGTCCAGCGGCATCGCGATGGGCAACCTGCTCAAGGACAAGGGCGTCGTGAAGAGTGTCGAGGCGTTCACGGCGGCGCAGAAGGCGAACGGCAAGGGCACCACGCTCCAGTCCGGCTTCTACACCCTCCACAAGGGCATGTCCGGCAGCAGCGCCGTGGAACTCATGCTGGACCCCAAGAGCCGCAAGACCCTCATCGTTCCCGAGGGTTACCGCAATGCCTGGATCTACGCGCAGATCGACGGCCGCCTCGGCCTCAAGAAGGGCACCACGGCCGAGGTCGCGAAGAACGACGCGAAAAAGCTCGGGCTGCCGAAGTGGGCCGATGACGACAAGGACATAAAGGACCCGCTGGAGGGCTTCCTCTATCCCTCGTCGTATTCCGTCAGCAAGGGCCAGAAGCCTGCCGACGTGCTCAAGAAAATGGTCGCCCAGGCGAATAAGCAGTACGAGAAGATCGACGTCGTCGGGCAGGCCAAGAAGCTCGAACTCGACAGTCCGCTCGACCTGGTCACCGTCGCGAGCATGGTGAACGCGGAGGGCAAGACGCACGACGACTTCCGCAAGATGGCGGAGGTCATCTACAACAGGCTCAAGCCGGGCAACACCGAGACGAACGGCAAGATCCAGTTCGATTCGACATACAACTACCTCACCGGGCGCAGTGAGATCAAGATCTCCACGAGGGAGATCAACAGCGATCCCGACCCGTACAACACCTATTACCACAAGGGATTGCCGCCCGGGCCGATCGGAAATCCCGGCGAAGAGGCGTTCGCCGCTGCCCTCAACCCGACGGACGACGGCTGGATGTATTTCGTCGCCGTGGACGGCAAGGAGGACACGCAGTTCGCGAAGACGCTGACGGAGTTCAAGAAGCTGGAGGCCGAGTTCAATGCGTCCGACGCCGGGCGATGACCCCGCGGGGGAAGCGCGCCGCGCCGCCGTGCTCGGCTCGCCCGTCGCGCACTCCCTCTCCCCGCAACTCCACCTCGCCGCCTACCGCGCGCTCGGCCTGAGCGGCTGGACGTACGAGCGGATCGAGACCGACGAGGCGGCCCTGCCCGGCTTCGTCGAGCGGCTCGGGCCCGAGTGGGCCGGGCTCTCGCTGACCATGCCGCTCAAGCGGGCCGTGCTGCCGCTCCTCGACCGGATCAGCGACACCGCGGCCTCGGTCGACGCCGTCAACACCGTCGTCTTCGAGGCCGACGGCAGCCGCAGCGGTGACAACACCGACATCCCGGGACTGCTCGCCGCGCTCGCCGAGCGCGGCCTGACGCGGGTCGACGGCGCCGCGATCCTCGGGGCGGGTGCCACCGCCTCCTCGGCGCTCGCCGCGCTCTCGCGCGTGTGTGACGGCGAGGTCGTCGCGTACGTGCGCAGCGCGGCACGCGCGGCCGAGATGCGCGGCTGGGGGGAGAGGCTCGGCATCGACGTCCGTACGGCGTCCTGGGACGAGGCGGCCAAGGGCCTGCACGCGCCGCTCGTCATCGCGACGACCCCCGCGGGCAGCACGGACGGACTCGCCGGCGCGGTGCCCGAGGCGCCGGGGACGCTCTTCGACGTGCTGTACGAACCGTGGCCGACGCCGCTCGCGGCGCGCTGGGCGGCCCGCGGCGGCCAGGTGCTCGGCGGGCTCGACCTCCTCGTCCACCAAGCCGTCCTCCAGGTGGAGCAGATGACGGGGTGCCGTCCGGCGCCGCTCGCGGCGATGCGGGCGGCGGGGGAGGCGGCGCTCGCGGCCCGGTGAGGCGATCACCGTCCTCGGACGGGGCGGTCGCCATCGCGGTGAGCGCCCCGCTCCCCACCACGCCCCGGTCCGCTCCGTGGACCCGCTCCGATCCGTGCCCCGCTTCGTGGGAGGATCGGAGGCGGCCGGCCTGGGCCGCGCACCCGGTCGCGCCGCAGTTCCACGCGCGAGCAGGAGGAGCACCGTTGAGCAGGCTGCGTTGGCTGACCGCGGGAGAGTCGCACGGCCCCGCACTCGTGGCGACGCTGGAGGGGCTTCCCGCCGGTGTCCCCGTCACCACTGAGCTGGTCGCCGACCACCTCGCCAGGCGGCGCCTCGGCTACGGCCGCGGGGCACGGATGAAGTTCGAGCGCGACGAGGTGACCTTCCTCGGCGGCGTCCGGCACGGGCTGACCCTCGGCTCGCCCGTCGCCGTCATGGTCGGCAACACCGAGTGGCCCAAGTGGGAACAGGTCATGGCCGCCGACCCGGTCGACCCCGGCGTCCTCGCCGAATCGGCCCGCAACGCGCCCCTCACCCGCCCCCGCCCCGGCCACGCCGACCTCGCCGGGATGCAGAAGTACGGCTTCGACGAGGCCCGCCCGATCCTGGAGCGCGCCTCCGCCCGCGAGACCGCCGCGCGCGTCGCGCTCGGCGCCGTCGCCCGCTCGTACCTCAAGGAGACGGCGGGCATCGAGATCGTCAGCCACGTCGTCGAGATCGCCGCCGCGAAGGCCCCCTACGGCCTCGTACCGACCCCCGCCGACGTCGAGCGGCTCGACGCCGACCCGGTCCGCTGCCTCGACGCCGACGCGAGCAAGGCGATGGTCGCGGAGATCGACCAGGCCCACAAGGACGGCGACACGCTCGGCGGCGTCGTCGAGGTCCTCGCCTACGACGTGCCCGTGGGGCTCGGCTCGCACGTGCACTGGGACCGCAGGCTCGACGCGCGGCTCGCCGGGGCGCTCATGGGCATCCAGGCGATCAAGGGCGTCGAGGTCGGTGACGGCTTCGGACTCGCCCGCGTGCCCGGCTCGCAGGCGCACGACGAGATCGTCAGCACCGACGAGGGCATCCGCCGCGTCACCGGCCGCTCGGGCGGCACCGAGGGCGGCCTCACGACCGGTGAACTCCTGCGCGTACGGGCCGCGATGAAGCCCATCGCGACCGTGCCGCGCGCGCTCGCGACCGTCGACGTCGCGACCGGCGAGGCGACCAAGGCGCACCACCAGCGCTCCGACGTGTGCGCCGTGCCCGCCGCGGGGATCGTCGCAGAGGCGATGGTCGCGCTCGTCCTCGCGGACGCGGTGGCCGAGAAGTTCGGCGGCGACAGCGTCCCCGAGACCCGCCGCAACGTCCGCGCGTACCTCGACAACCTCCCGATCCGGTGAGCGGGATGAGTGGCGTGAGCGGTCCCCGGCTCGTCCTCGTCGGCCCGATGGGCGTCGGCAAGTCCACGATCGGGCACCTCGTGGCCGAGCGGCTCGGGCTCGCGTACCGCGACACGGACGACGACATCGTGACCGCCGAGGGCCGCGAGATCTCCGACATCTTCCTGGACGACGGCGAGGAGCACTTCCGCGCGCTCGAACGCCGGGCGGTACGCACCGCGCTCGCCGGGCACGAGGGCGTCCTCGCGCTCGGCGGCGGAGCGGTCCTCGACGCGAGCACGCGCGAACTGCTGCGCGGGCACCCCGTCGTCTTCCTCACGATGGACATCGACGAGGCCGTGCGCCGCACCGGGCTCGCCACCGCGCGCCCGCTGCTCGCCGTCAACCCGCGCCGCACGTGGCGCGAGCTGATGGAGGCCCGCCGTCCCCTGTACACCGAGGTCGCCCGCGCCACCGTGGCCACCGACGACCGCACCCCCGAAGAGGTCGCGGCCGCGGTCCTCGACGTCATGGAGCTGAAGGAAGCGTGAGCGAGAACAGCACGGCCGCCCCGACCCGTATCGCCATCGGCGGCACCGAGGGCAGCGCCCCGTACGAGGTCCTCGTCGGCCACCACCTGCTCGGCGAACTCCCCGGGCTCATCGGCGAGAAGGCCCAGCGCGTCGCCGTGATCCACCCCGAGGCGCTCGCCGAGACGGGCGAGGCGCTGCGCGCCGACCTCGCGGAGCAGGGCTACGAGGCGATCGCGATCCAGGTGCCGAACGCCGAGGAGGCGAAGACCGCCGAGGTCGCCGCCTACTGCTGGACGGCGCTCGGGCAGTCCGGGTTCACGCGAACCGACGTCGTCGTGGGCGTCGGCGGCGGCGCGACGACCGACCTCGCGGGCTTCGTCGCGGCGACGTGGCTGCGCGGCGTGCGCTGGATCGCGGTGCCGACGACGGTGCTCGGCATGGTCGACGCCGCTGTGGGCGGCAAGACCGGCATCAACACCGCCGAGGGCAAGAACCTCGTCGGCTCCTTCCACCCGCCCGCCGGGGTCCTGTGCGACCTCGCCGCGCTCGCCTCGCTGCCCGTGCACGACTTCGTGAGCGGACTCGCGGAGGTCATCAAGGCGGGATTCATCGCGGACCCGGTCATCCTCGATCTCATCGAGTCCGACCCGGTCGCCGCGCGCACTCCCGAGGGCCCGCACACGGCCGAGCTGATCGTGCGCTCGATCCGGGTGAAGGCCGAGGTCGTCTCGGGCGACCTCAAGGAGGCCGGGCGCCGCGAGATCCTCAACTACGGGCACACGCTGGGCCACGCGATCGAGAAGAACGAGCGCTACTCGTGGCGCCACGGCGCGGCCGTCGCGGTCGGGATGCACTTCGCCGCCGAACTCGGCCGCCTCGCGGGCCGTCTCGACGACGCCACCGCCGACCGCCACCGCGCGGTGCTCGAAGCGGTGGGCCTCCCGCTGGGCTACCGCGGCGACCAGTGGCCGCGCCTCCTGGAGAACATGAAGCTCGACAAGAAGTCGCGCGGCAACCTCCTGCGCTTCATCGTCCTCGACGGCCTGGCCAAGCCGGTCGTCCTGGAGGGCCCCGACCCGGCGGTGCTCCTGGCGGCGTACGGGGAGATCGCGAAGGACTGACGCGGGGCGGGGACACGGGCCGGAGGCCGTCCTACGGGGTGCACGAGGACGTCTTCCGGCCCGTCACGCTTTCTCGCGCGCGGCCGGGGAACGGTACCGTGCACCGGGCATCGCGTGCGGTTCTCCCGCGCGGGACGCCCGCAAGCAGCCGGTACGAGACGGAGTTGGCACGGGATGCGGCATTCCGCGGGAGCGACCCCGCCTCACGATTCCTGGACCCCGCACGGGCACGGCCCCGAGGGCCCGGCTCACGCGACCGCCCCGCACGGCGGCCCCTCGCACGTCGCCCCTTCGCACGGGGACCCCGCGCCGGGCGGCCCGCACCACGGCGACCCGCACCACGGCGGTCCGCCGACCCTGCCGCTGCGGCCGACCCCGGCCACGGGACCCGTGCCGGGGGTCGACGGCCCCGCGGCGCCGCCCGGCCTCGTACCGCCGTTCCCCGGCCCCGTACCGCTCCCGGACGGCTCGGGCCACGTACCGCCGCCGCACCCGGGTGGACGGACGCTGCCCCCCGACACCACCGGGCATGTCGCGCTCCCGCCCGACGCGCCCGTGGCCGCGCCGAGCGTCGCGCCCGGGCCGCAGGCCGGGACGGGCTCGACGATCCTCGCCGTGCTGCTCATCGGACCCGCCGGGGCCGGCAAGACGACCGTCGCGCGGTACTGGGCGGCGCGGCGGCCCGTGCCGACGGCGCACATCAGCCTCGACGACGTGCGCGAGTGGGTGCACGCGGGCTTCGCGGACCCGCAGGCCGGGTGGAACGACAATTCCGAGGTGCAGTACCGGCTCGCGCGCCGCACGTGCGGCTTCGCGGCGCGCAATTTCCTCGCCAACGGCATCTCCTGCGTCATCGACGACGCCGTCTTCCCCGACCGGCCCGTCGTCGGGCTCGGCGGCTGGAAGCGGCACGTGGGCCCCGGCCTGCTGCCCGTCGTGCTGCTGCCCGGGCTGGACGTCGTCCTGGAGCGCAACGCCGCGCGCACGGGCAACCGCAGGCTCAGCGACGAGGAGGTCGCGAGCATCCACGGCCGCATGGCCGGCTGGTACGGCTCGGGGCTGCCCATCATCGACAACTCCCACCTCGACGTACCGGCCACGGCGCAGCGGCTCGACGAAGTCCTCGCCCGGGCGATAGCCAGCCCGCCGCCGTGGTGACGCCGCCGCGGTGAGCACCCGCGCAGCCCTGCCGGGCACCCCCGCCGCACCCCCGCCGGGCATTCTTCCCGCCCTCCCGGGCACCCCCGCCGTCCCGCCCGGCGCACGCCGTCCGGGAGCCCGCTACCCGGTCGGACGCACAACTCCGGCGGCCCGTGCCACGCACCCTTAGGCTCGGGCCATGGCTGAGGCGCACGCGGCACGCAGGGACCGGCTGAGGCAGTTGTGCGCGGGAGCGGGCCAGACGGCCGCCCTCGTCTCCCGCCCCGCCAACGTCCGCTATCTCGGCGGCGCGGCCCCCGAGGGTTCCGTCCTGCTGCTCGGCGCCGAACGCGGCGGCCCCGACATCCTCTTCGCCGCGAGCCCGCCCGGCGGCCTCGCCGACGAATCCCTGCGCGTCCACGTCCTCGCCTGCCCCGCCTCGGACCCCGCCGTCGCCGCCGCCGAGACCGCCGCGGCCGACGGCGCCGAGATCCTCGCCGTCGAGGAGCACCACCTCACCGTCACCCGCCACCGCACCCTCGCCGACACGGCACCGCGCCTGCGCCTCGGCGACCTCGGGCGCGGCGTCGAGCAACTGCGGCTCGTCAAGGACGAGGAGGAGATCGGGGCGCTGCGGATCGCCGCCGAGATCGCCGATCAGGCCCTCGGCGAACTCCTGGAGTCGATCCTCGTCGGGCGCACCGAGCGCCACCTCGCCCTGGAACTGGAACGCCGCCTCGTCGACCACGGCGCGGACGGCGCCGCCTTCGCCACCTCCGTGGCCACCGGGCCGCACGCCGGGCTCGCCGGGCACCGGCCCACCGACCGCCGCGTCGAGGAGGGCGACTTCCTCTCCGTGTGCCTGGGCGCCACCTATCGCGGATACCGCAGCGAGATCGGGCGGACGTTCGTCATCGGGACGGCGCCCGAGGAGTGGCAGATCGAGCTGTACGACGCGGTCTTCGCCGCCCAGCGGGCCGGTCGCGAGGCCCTGTTGCCCGGCGCGGCCTGCCGCGACGTGGACCGCGCGGTGCGCCAGGCGCTGGAGTCGGCGGGGCACGGCGCGGACCTGCCCGCGCTCACCGGACACGGGGTGGGGCTGGAAAACGACGAGGACCCGCAGCTCGCCCCGTCCGCCATGGGTAAACTGGACGCTTGTGTGCCGGTCACCGTCGAACCGGGGGTCCACCTCCCGGGCAGGGGCGGGGTCCGGATCGATGACACACTCGTCGTGCGCCCCGAGGCGGACGGCGGGCCCGAGCTACTCACCATCACGACCAAGGAGCTGCTCGCGCTCTAGGGCAGACGGCCCTCGGGCCGGGGCGGCGCCGCGGTCGTCCACCAGCTCTTCCCGAGGTCCGAAGGACCTGGGGGAGAGGACCCATCGTCCAGGAGATTCCGCAACCGTGGCTTCCACGAACGACCTCAAGAACGGCCTGGTGCTCAAGCTCGACAACGACCAGCTCTGGTCCGTCGTCGAGTTCCAGCACGTCAAGCCCGGCAAGGGCCCCGCCTTCGTGCGCACCAAGCTGAAGAACGTGCTCTCCGGCAAGGTCGTCGACAAGACCTTCAACGCCGGCGTCAAGGTCGAGACGGCCAACGTCGACAAGCGCGGGATGCAGTTCTCGTACAAGGACGGCGAGTACTTCGTGTTCATGGACATGGACACGTTCGACCAGATCCACGTGGACCCGAAGGTCGTCGGCGACGCCGCCAACTACCTCCTGGAGGGCTTCGAGGCCGTCGTCGCGATGTACGAGGGCAACCCGCTCTACATCGAGCTGCCCGCCGCCGTCGAGCTGGTCATCGCCAACACCGAGCCGGGCGTCCAGGGCGACCGCTCCACCGGTGGCACCAAGCCGGCCGAGCTGGAGACCGGGCACACCATCCAGGTCCCGCTCTTCATCACCACCGGCGAGAAGATCAAGGTCGACACCCGTACCGGCGACTACCTCGGCCGAGTGAACGGCTGATTGTGGCTGCTCGCAATACGGCACGCAAGCGCGCCTTCCAGATCCTTTTCGAGGCCGATCAGCGCGGCACCGACGTCCTCACGGTGCTCGCGGACTGGGTGCGTCACTCCCGCAGTGACACCCAGCAGCCGCCGGTCAGCGAGTACACGATGGAGCTCGTCGAGGGGTACGCGGAGCACGCGCGCCGCATCGACGAGGTCATCGCCAAGTACTCGGTGGACTGGCCGCTGGACCGGATGCCGGTCGTCGACCGCAACATCGTGCGGCTCGGCGCCCACGAACTCGTGTGGGTCGACGGGACGCCGGACGCGGTCGTGATGGACGAGGCGGTGGAGCTCGCCAAGGAGTTCTCCACCGACGACTCCCCGGCCTTCGTCAACGGTCTGCTCGGCCGCTTCAAGAACCTCAAGCCCGAACTGCGCGGACCGGCCGACTGACCGCCCGCCGTACGGTCAAGGGCCCGCCCCCGTCTCTCCGGAGCCGGGGGCGGGCCCTTTTCGTACCCGTGGCGCGAGGCCACCATGTGAGGCCCGATCTTGTCGTCCGGGAGCGGGCCCCGCGCCCGCCCGGGACCGGAAGGAGCCGCATGAGCCCGTTCGGACTGCCCCGCCCCGCCGCGCTGCCCGCGCCCGAGGCGGCGATACTCGCCCGCCTCGCCGCCCTGCGCTCGGGCGACGTCCCCGTCAAGGGCGGTCGCACGCTCGCGTACGTGTACGACGCCGCCGACAGCGCGCTCGACGCGCTCGCCGCCGCCGCGCACGGCGCCTTCGCCGGGGTCAACGGGCTCGACATGACCGTCTTCCCCAGCGTCGTCCGCCTGGAGAACGACCTCGTCGCCCGCGCCGCGGCGCTCCTCGGCGGCGCTCCCGGCACGGCGGGCACCTTCACCAGCGGCGGCACCGAGTCCTGCCTCCTCGCCGTGCTCACGGCACGCGAACACGCCCGCGCGGTACGGGGGGTGACGCGCCCTCGGCTCGTACTGCCCGCCACCGCGCACGCCGCCTTCCACAAGGCCGCGCACCTCTTCGGCCTGGAGGTCGTCACCGTCCCCGTCGACCCGGAGACCTTCCGCCCCCACCCCGCCGCCGTGCGCGCGGCCCTCACCGAGGACACCGCGCTCGTCGTCGCCTCCGCGCCCTCGTACGCGCACGGCGTCCTCGACCCCGTCGCCGAGATCGCCGGGGAGGCCGCCGCCCGGGGTGTGCTGTGCCACGTGGACGCGTGCATCGGCGGCTGGTACCTCGGCCACCTGCGGCGCGCGCCCGAGGGCGCGGACCTCGCGCCCTTCGACCTCTCCGTGCCGGGCGTGACCTCGCTCTCGGTCGACCTGCACAAGTACGGCTACACGCCCAAGGGCGCCTCGCTGCTGCTCTTCCGGGACGCCGAGCTGCGCCGCCACGGGTGGTTCGCGCACGCCGACTGGCCCGGCTACCCGGTCGTCAACGCGACGCTCCAGGGCACCAAGTCCGCAGGGCCGCTCGCCGCCGCCTGGGCGGTCACCGAGCGGATCGGCACCGAGGGGTACACGGAGCTGGCCATCCGCGTGCACGAGGCCCGTACGGCCCTCGCGGAGGGCATCGCGCGGGTGCCGGGGCTGCGCGTCCTCGGTGCGCCCGAGGCCTCGCTCCTCGCCGTGGCCGCCGCGCCGGGCGGCCCCGATCCCTTCGTCGTCGCCGACGAGATGCGGACGGCCGGCTGGTACCTCCAGCCGCAGCCCGCGGCGGCGGGCTCGCCCGCCAACGTGCACCTGACCGTCACAGCGGCCGTCGCGGCCCCCGAGACCGTGGAACGGCTCCTGAACGACCTCGCGGAGGCGGTGGTACGCGCCGAGGCGCACGGGCCGGTCATGGTCGACCCGGCGATCGCCGAGGCCGCTGCGGCTCTCGACCCGGACCGTATCGGCCCCGAGGAGATCGCCCTCGCCCTCGACCTCGCGGGCATCGGCGACGGCACCCTGCCCGAGCGGATGGCCCCGGTCCTCGCCGTCCTCCAGGCCCTGCCCCCGCGCCTCTCGGCCCGCCTCCTGCCGGAGGTGATCGGGCGGCTCTACCCGGGGGTGGGGGCGGCCTGAGGGACCCCGGCCCGCGGGCGGCTCCCGACCCCCGGCCCGCGATTACGCCGAAAGGGTGAGCCGGTCAACCGGCTCACCCTTTCACGCGCTCTGTCGAGGCGGGTCTCAGCCCTCCTCGTGCGCCACCGCGCGGCGCGCGTCCGCGTCCAGCACTCCCCAGCTGATGAGCTGCTCGGTCAGGACCGAGGGGGACTGGTCGTAGATCACCGCGAGGGTGCGCAGGTCGTCCTGGCGGATCGAGAGGACCTTGCCGTTGTAGTCCCCGCGCTGGGACTGGATGGTCGCCGCGTACCGCTGGAGCGGGCCCGCCTTCTCCGCGGGGACGGTGGCCAGACGCTCCAGGTCGAGGACGAGCTTGGGCGGCGGCTCGGCCGCACCGCCGGGCGTGGTGCCCGGCAGCAGCTCCTGGACGGGAACCCCGTAGAAGTCGGCCAGCTCGGCGAGACGCTGAACGGTGACCGCGCGGTCGCCCCGCTCGTACGAACCGACCACGACCGCCTTCCAGCGCCCCTGGGACTTCTCCTCGACACCGTGGAGGGAGAGGCCCTGCTGGGTGCGGATGGCCCGGAGCTTGGCCCCGAGCTGTTTGGCGTATTCGCTGGACATATAGCTCCCCGGACACTGTGACAATGTGCGGCCCAGCCGAGAAGGCTGGTGACTCACGGTGAGGTTACGCAGCGTGATTTGCCTGCGTCAAGCGGAACCGGTGGACCTCCCTCCCCCCAGCCTTCGGCCGGGGGGACCCCCACACCCCGTTCCGCGCGTGGTGACAGGCGTCACCGGGCCCGGGGGCAGGGGGGTTCCCGTCCACATTCTTGCCCCTGGTAGCGTGGGTGGCGCAATTCAGACGTCCTTTAAGAACCGTCCCGTGAGGCGGAGAAGGAGGTCCCTCGATGGACAGCCGCACCCCGGACCACCCCCTCGAAGAGGAGCCCGGCGGGCCCAGGCCCGTGCTCGAAGGCCCCGACATCGCCAGGGTGCTCACCCGCATCGCCCACGAGATCGTCGAACGCGCCAAGGGCGCCGACGACGTGGTGCTGCTCGGCATCCCCACCCGCGGGGTGCACCTCGCGGAGCGCCTCGCCGCGAAACTCGCGACGATCACCGGGCGCCCGGTCCCCACCGGTTCGCTCGACATCACGATGTACCGCGACGACCTGCGCCTCAAGCCCGCCCGCGCCCTCGGCCGTACCGAGATCCCCGCCGAAGGGCTCGACGGACGGCTCGTCGTCCTCGTCGACGACGTGCTCTTCTCCGGCCGCACCATCCGCGCCGCGCTCGACGCCCTCGGCGACATCGGCCGCCCCCGCGCCGTCCAGCTCGCCGTCCTCGTCGACCGGGGCCACCGCGAGCTGCCGATCCGCGCCGACTACGTCGGAAAGAACCTCCCCACCTCGCTGCGCGAGACCGTCAAGGTGCAGCTCACCGAGGAGGACGGCCGCGACGCCGTGCTGCTCGGCGGCACCGCCCCGCGCTAGCGCGCACCCGCAGACCCCCGCTCGCCCGAACGGGTGAGACGGCGTGCCCGCACGCCCGCGCGCGGCCGAACGCCGCCCCTCCGCCGTACCCCCAGACCTCACCGAGCCGTACCCCCAGGAGCCCCGGATGATGCGACACCTCATCTCGGCCGCCGACCTCTCCCGCGACGAAGCCGTCCAGATCCTCGACACCGCCGAGGAAATGGCGCGGGTGGCCGACCGGCCCATCAAGAAACTGCCGACCCTGCGCGGCCGCACCGTCGTCAACCTCTTCTTCGAGGACTCCACCCGCACCCGCACCTCCTTCGAGGTCGCCGAGAAGCGCCTCTCCGCGGACGTCATCAACTTCGCCGCCAAGGGCTCCAGCGTCTCCAAGGGCGAATCGCTCAAGGACACGGCGCAGACCCTGGAGGCGATGGGCGTCGACGCCGTCGTCGTCCGGCACAGCGCCTCAGGGGCTCCGCAGCGACTGGCCACGACGGGCTGGATCGACGCCGCCGTCATCAACGCGGGCGACGGCACCCACCAGCACCCCACCCAGGCCCTCCTGGACGCCTTCACGCTCCGCCGCAGGCTCCTCGGCCCCGAGCCGATGGGCGCGGACCTGAAGGGCCGCCGCGTCACCCTCGTCGGCGACATCCTGCACAGCCGCGTCGCCCGCTCCAACGTCGACCTGCTCCACACCCTCGGCGCCCACGTCACCCTCGTCGCCCCGCCGACGCTGCTCCCGGTCGGCGCCGAGACCTGGCCCTGCGAGATCTCGTACGACCTCGACGCGGCCCTGCCCGAGGCGGACGCCGTCATGATGCTGCGCGTCCAGCGCGAGCGGATGAACGCCGCGTACTTCCCGACCGAGCGCGAGTACGCGCGCCGCTACGGGCTCGACGGGCAGCGCATGGCGCGCATGCCGGAGCACGCCGTCGTCATGCACCCCGGGCCGATGGTGCGCGGCATGGAGATCACCGCCGAGGTCGCCGACTCGCCGCGCTGCACCGTGATCGAGCAGGTCGCCAACGGCGTCTCCGTCCGCATGGCCGTCCTCTACCTGCTGCTCGGCGGCCAGGAACCCGCACCCACCCACAGCCGGCCCGCCGCCGCCCAGACCGAGGAGAAGTAAGCCATGACCTCCCAGCGCAAGACCCTGATCCGCGGCGCCCGCGTCCTCGGCGGCGAGCCCGTCGACGTCCTGATCGACGGCGAGACGATCGCCCAGGTCGGTCCCGGCGTCGAGGCGGGCGACGCGACCGTGGTCGAGGCCGCCGACCGCGTCCTCCTCCCCGGCCTCGTGGACCTCCACACCCACCTGCGCGAACCGGGCCGCGAGGACTCCGAGACCGTCCTCACCGGCACCCGCGCCGCCGCCAAGGGCGGCTACACCGCCGTCCACGCCATGGCCAACACCTTCCCCGTCGCCGACACGGCGGGCGTCGTCGAGCAGGTGTGGCGCCTGGGCCGCGAGTCCGGCTACTGCGACGTCCAGCCGGTCGGCGCCGTCACCGTCGGCCTGGAGGGCAGGAAGCTCGCCGAACTCGGCGCGATGCACGACTCCGCCGCCGCCGTGAAGGTCTTCTCGGACGACGGCAAGTGCGTGGACGACGCCGTGATCATGCGGCGCGCGCTGGAGTACGTGAAGGCCTTCGGCGGCGTCGTCGCGCAGCACGCCCAGGAGCCGCGCCTCACCGAGGGCGCCCAGATGAACGAGGGCACCGTCTCCGCCGAACTGGGCCTCGGCGGCTGGCCCGCCGTCGCCGAGGAGTCCGTCATCGCCCGCGACGTCCTCCTCGCCGCCCACGTCGGCTCCCGCCTCCACGTGTGCCACGTCTCCACCGCCGGTTCCGTCGAGATCGTCCGCTGGGCCAAGTCCAAGGGCTGGGACGTCACCGCCGAGGTCACCCCGCACCACCTCCTGCTCACCGACGAACTCGTCCGCGGTTACGACCCCGTCTACAAGGTCAACCCGCCGCTGCGCACCGAGGCCGACGTCCGGGCCCTGCGCGCCGGGCTCGCCGACGGCACCATCGACTGCGTCGCCACCGACCACGCCCCGCACCCGCAGGAGGACAAGGACTGCGAGTGGGCCGCCGCCGCGATGGGCATGGTCGGCCTGGAGACCGCGCTCTCCGTCGTCCAGCACGCGATGGTCGACACCGGGCTCCTCGACTGGGCCGGCGTCGCCGAGCGCATGTCCTTCCGCCCGGCCCGCATCGGCCGCCTCGAAGGACACGGCCGCCCGATCGCCGCCGGTGAGCCCGCGAACCTGACCCTCCTCGACCCCGGCTACCGTGGAACGGTGGACCCCGCCGGGTTCGCCTCCCGCAGTCGGAACACCCCCTACCGGGGCCTGGACCTGCCGGGACGCGTCACCCACACCTTCCTGCGGGGCCGCGCGACCCTCGTCGACGGGACCCTCGCGTGACCTACCTCACCGCCACGGCGGACACCCTGCTCGCCGACGGACAGAAGTCCGCCGACGTGACCGACTGGGCCGGCCGCATCGGCTGGATCGTCGGGCTGCTGCTCTTCATCACCCTCGTGTACTGGCTCATGCGCGAGGGCTGGAAGTGGCGCGGCACCCTCCAGTCCGGGCTGCCCGCGCTCCCCGCGATTCCCGAGGACCCCGCCGAACCGAGCCTCACGCTCACCGGCAGGTACCACGGCTCCACGACCGCCGGGCAGTGGCTCGACCGGATCGTCGCGCACGGCCTCGGCACCCGCAGCCGCGCCGAGCTGAGCCTGCGCCCCGCCGGGCTCACCGTCGAGCGCCCCGGCGCCCCCGACTTCTTCGTCCCCACCGCGGCCCTGCGCGGCGCCCGCCTCGACAAGGGCATCGCCGGGAAGGTCCTCACCGAGAACGGCCTCCTCGTCGTCACCTGGGCCCACGGGGACACCCTCATCGACTCCGGCTTCCGCTCCGAGCGGGCCGCCGAGCACCCCGCGTGGGTCGCCGCCCTCAACGCCGCGAGCGGCACCCCCGCACCGAACCACCCGACCACCACGACGGAAGGCGCCGCACGATGACGACCTCCACTCAGGGGCGCCAGCAGACGCCCGCTGCCGTACTCGTCCTGGAGGACGGCCGTGTCTTTCGCGGCCGCGCCTACGGGGCCGTGGGGGAGACCTTCGGCGAAGCCGTCTTCTCCACCGGCATGACCGGCTACCAGGAGACCCTGACCGACCCCTCCTACCACCGCCAGGTCGTCGTCATGACGGCCCCGCACATCGGCAACACCGGCGTCAACGACGAGGACCCCGAGTCCCGCCGCGTCTGGGTCGCCGGCTACGTCGTCCGCGACCCCGCGCGCCGCCCCTCCAACTGGCGCTCGCGGCGCACCCTGGACGAGGAGCTGGAGCGGCAGGGCGTCGTCGGGATCGCGGGGATCGACACCCGTGCCCTCACCCGCCACCTGCGCGAGCGCGGCGCGATGCGCGTCGGCATCTTCAGCGGCGAGAGCCTCCCGGGCGACGCCGAGGCCCTGGAGCGGGTCCGGCAGGCCCCCGAGATGAAGGGCGCCGACCTCTCCGCCGAGGTCGCGACCGAGCAGGCGTACGTCGTCCCCGCCGTGGGGACCAAGAAGTTCACCGTCGCCGCCATCGACCTCGGCATCAAGGGCATGACCCCGCACCGCATGGCCGAGCGCGGCATCGAGGTGCACGTCCTGCCCGCCACCGCGACCGCCGAGGACATCTACGCGGTGAGCCCCGACGGCGTGTTCTTCTCCAACGGCCCCGGCGACCCCCAGACCGCCGAGCACCCCGTCGCCCTCATGCGCGCGGTCCTGGAGCGCGGCACGCCGCTCTTCGGGATCTGCTTCGGCAACCAGATCCTCGGCCGCGCGCTCGGCTTCGGCACGTACAAGCTCAAGTACGGCCACCGCGGCATCAACCAGCCCGTCCAGGACCGCGCCACCGGCAAGGTCGAGGTCACCGCGCACAACCACGGCTTCGCCGTCGACGCGCCCCTCGACAAGGTCTCCGAGACCCCCTACGGGCGCGTCGAGGTCTCCCACGTGTGCCTCAACGACAACGTCGTCGAAGGGCTCCAGCTCCTCGACCGCCCCGCTTTCAGCGTCCAGTACCACCCCGAAGCAGCCGCGGGTCCGCACGACGCCGCGTACCTCTTCGACCGTTTCACGTCTTTGATGGAGGGCCAGCGTGCCTAAGCGCACCGATATCCAGTCCGTCCTGGTCATCGGCTCCGGCCCGATCGTCATCGGCCAGGCCGCCGAGTTCGACTACTCGGGCACCCAGGCGTGCCGCGTCCTGCGGGCCGAGGGCCTGCGCGTGATCCTCGTCAACTCCAACCCGGCGACGATCATGACCGACCCGGAGATCGCCGACGCCACGTACGTCGAGCCGATCACACCCGAGTACGTCGAGAAGATCATCGCCAAGGAGCGCCCCGACGTCCTCCTGCCGACCCTCGGCGGGCAGACCGCGCTCAACACGGCGATCTCCCTGCACGACGCGGGGACGCTCGAGAAGTACGGCGTCGAGCTGATCGGCGCCAACGTCGAGGCCATCAACAAGGGCGAGGACCGCGAGCTGTTCAAGGGCGTCGTCGAGGAGGTGCGCAAGAAGATCGGCCACGGCGAGTCCGCGCGCTCGGTCATCTGCCACTCCATGGACGACGTCCTCGCCGGCGTCGAGACGCTCGGCGGCTACCCCGTCGTCGTCCGCCCCTCCTTCACGATGGGCGGCGCCGGCTCCGGCTTCGCGCACGACGAGGAGGAACTGCGCCGCATCGCCGGTCAGGGCCTCACCCTCTCGCCGACCACCGAGGTCCTCCTGGAGGAGTCCATCCTCGGCTGGAAGGAGTACGAGCTGGAGCTGATGCGCGACCGCAACGACAACGTCGTGGTCGTCTGCTCCATCGAGAACTTCGACCCCATGGGCGTGCACACCGGCGACTCGATCACCGTCGCCCCGGCCATGACCCTCACCGACCGCGAGTACCAGCGCCTGCGCGACATCGGCATCGCGATCATCCGCGAGGTCGGCGTCGACACCGGCGGCTGCAACATCCAGTTCGCGGTGAACCCCGAGGACGGCCGGATCATCGTCATCGAGATGAACCCGCGCGTCTCCCGCTCCTCCGCGCTCGCCTCGAAGGCCACCGGCTTCCCGATCGCCAAGATCGCCGCGAAGCTCGCCGTCGGCTACACGCTCGACGAGATCCCCAACGACATCACCGAGCAGACCCCGGCCTCCTTCGAGCCGACCCTCGACTACGTCGTCGTCAAGGCCCCCCGCTTCGCCTTCGAGAAGTTCCCCTCCGCCGACTCCACCCTCACCACGACCATGAAGTCGGTCGGCGAGGCCATGGCGATCGGCCGCAACTTCACCGAGGCCTTCCAGAAGGCGCTGCGCTCCCTGGAGAAGAAGGGCAGCCAGTTCGACTTCGCCGGGCCCACCGGCGACAAGGACGCGCTGCTCCGCCTCGCCGAGCGCCCCACCGACGGCCGCGTCAACACCGTCATGGCCGCGATCCGCGCCGGGGCGACGCCCGAGGAGGTCTTCGACCACACCCGGATCGACCCCTGGTTCGTCGACCAGCTCTTCCTCCTCAAGGAGGTCGCCGACGAACTCGCCGGAGCCCCCGAGCTGACCCGCGAACTCCTCGCCGAGGCCAAGCACCACGGCTTCTCCGACCAGCAGATCGCCGCCGTGCGCGGCCTGCGCGAGGACGTCGTACGGGAGGTCCGCCACGCCCTCGCGCTGCGGCCCGTGTACAAGACCGTCGACACCTGCGCCGCCGAGTTCGCCGCGCGGACCCCGTACTTCTACTCCTCCTACGACGAGGAGAGCGAGGTCGCGCCGCGCGAGAAGCCCGCCGTGATCATCCTCGGCTCGGGCCCCAACCGCATCGGTCAAGGCATCGAGTTCGACTACTCCTGCGTCCACGCCTCCTTCGCGCTCAGCGAGGCCGGCTACGAGACCGTCATGGTCAACTGCAACCCCGAGACCGTCTCCACCGACTACGACACCTCCGACCGGCTCTACTTCGAGCCGCTCACCCTGGAGGACGTCCTGGAGATCGTCCACGCCGAGCAGCAGGCCGGGCCCGTCGCCGGTGTCCTCGTCCAGCTGGGCGGGCAGACCCCGCTCGGCCTCGCGCAGGCGCTCAAGGACAACGGCGTGCCCATCGTCGGCACCTCGCCCGAGGCGATCGACGCCGCCGAGGACCGCGGCGCCTTCGGCCGCGTCCTCGCCGAGGCCGGGCTGCCCGCCCCCAAGCACGGCACCGCGACGACCTTCGCCGGGGCCAAGGCCATCGCCGACGAGATCGGCTACCCCGTCCTGGTCCGGCCCTCGTACGTGCTCGGCGGGCGCGGCATGGAGATCGTCTACGACGAGACCCGGCTCGCCTCGTACATCGAGGAGTCCACCGAGATCAGCCCCTCGCGCCCGGTCCTCGTCGACCGCTTCCTCGACGACACCATCGAGATCGACGTCGACGCGCTCTACGACGGCGAGGAGCTGTACCTCGGCGGCGTCATGGAGCACATCGAGGAGGCCGGCATCCACTCCGGCGACTCGGCGTGCGCCCTGCCGCCCATCACGCTTGGCGGCTACGACATCAAGCGGCTGCGCACCTCGACCGAGGCGATCGCCAGGGGCGTCGGCGTGCGCGGGCTCATCAACATCCAGTTCGCGCTCTCCGGCGACATCCTCTACGTCCTGGAGGCCAACCCGCGCGCCTCGCGGACCGTGCCCTTCACCTCGAAGGCCACCGCCGTACCGCTCGCGAAGGCCGCCGCGCGCATCTCGCTCGGCGCCACCGTCGCCGAACTGCGCGCCGAAGGCATCCTCCCCGCCACCGGGGACGGCGGCACGCTGCCGCTGGACGCGCCGATCTCCGTCAAGGAGGCCGTCATGCCCTGGTCGCGCTTCCGCGACACCTCGGGGCGCGGCGTGGACACCGTCCTCGGCCCGGAGATGCGCTCGACCGGCGAGGTCATGGGCATCGACGCCGTCTTCGGCAGCGCGTACGCGAAGTCGCAGGCCGGCGCGTACGGGCCGCTGCCCCTCAAGGGCCGTGCGTTCATCTCGGTCGCCAACCGCGACAAGCGCGCGATGATCTTCCCCGCCCGCGAGCTCGCCCAGCGCGGCTTCGAACTGCTCGCGACCTCCGGCACCGCCGAGGTCCTCCAGCGCCACGGCATCCCCGCGACCGTCGTGCGCAAGCAGTACGAGGGCGAGGGCCCGGCCGGCGAGAAGACGATCGTCCAGCTCATCCACGAGGGCGGCGTCGACCTCATCGTCAACACGCCCTACGGCACCAGCGGCCGGCTCGACGGCTACGAGATCCGCACCGCCGCCGTCGCGCGCGCCGTGCCCTGCCTCACCACGGTCCAGGCGCTCGCCGCCGCCGTCCAGGGCATCGAGGCGCTCGGCAGGGGCACGACGGGCGTCGCCTCGCTCCAGGAGCACGCGGAGCGCCTGACGGCGGCCCGCGAGGAGTCGTAGGCCCCTGAAGCGGTACGAGGGGGACATCGTTTTTCGGGCGGTGTCCCCCTCTCCATGCCCGCCCCCCCCGCAAGCCGCCAGCCCCACGCCCCGACGCCAGCCGCCCCGCCGACCCGGACGGACTCCCGTGTACGCACTCTTCTTCCGCCTCCTCTTCCGGCGCATGGACCCCGAACGCGCCCACCACCTCGCCTTCCGCTGGATTCGCCTCGCCGCGCGCGTCCCGGTCCTGCGCACCTTCGCCGCCGCCGTGCTCGACCCGCACCCGGAGAACCTGCGCACCGAGGCCCTCGGCCTGCGCCTGCACAGCCCCTTCGGCCTCGCCGCGGGCTTCGACAAGAACGCCGTCGGCATCGACGGCATGGCGATGCTCGGCTTCGACCACGTCGAGATCGGCACCGTCACCGCCGAGCCCCAGCCCGGCAACCCGAAGAAGCGCCTCTTCCGCCTCGTCGCCGACCGCGCCGTCATCAACCGCATGGGCTTCAACAACGAGGGCTCCGCCGCCGTCGCCGCGCGTCTCGCCTCGCGCCGCCCCGTCCTGCGCACGACGGTCGGCGTCAACATCGGCAAGACCAAGGTCGTCCCCGAGGCGGAGGCCGTCGCCGACTACGTCGCCTCCACGCGCCGCCTCGCCGTCCACGCCGACTACCTCGTCGTCAACGTCTCCTCGCCCAACACCCCCGGCCTGCGCAACCTCCAGGCCACCGAGGCGCTGCGCCCGCTGCTCGGCGCGGTGCGCGCCGAGGCGGACCGGGCGGTCCCGGACCGCCACGTGCCGCTCCTCGTCAAGATCGCCCCCGACCTCGCGGACGAGGACGTCGACGCCGTCGCCGACCTCGCCGTCGAACTCGGCCTCGACGGCATCATCGCGACCAACACGACGATCGCCCGCGAGGGCCTCGGCCTGCGCTCCGCGCCCGCCCTCGTCCAGGAGACCGGCGGCCTGTCGGGCGCCCCGGTCAAAGCCCGCTCCCTGGAGGTCCTGCGGCGGCTGTACGCGCGGGTCGGCGACCGCCTCGTGCTGATCGGCGTGGGCGGCGTCGACACGGCCGACGACGCCTGGGAACGCGTCCTCGCCGGAGCGACCCTCGTCCAGGGCTACACCGCGTTCCTCTACCGGGGCCCCTTCTGGGCCCGGGGCATCAAGAAGGGCCTCGCGGCGCGCCTCGCCGCGAGCCCGTACGCCACGCTCGCCGAAGCGGTGGGCGCCGACACCCGGAAGGCCCGCGCATGACCACCCCCGAGCCCTTCGGCGCGCGCCTGCGCCGCGCCATGGACACCCGCGGCGCGCTGTGCGCGGGCATCGACCCGCACGCCGCGCTCCTGCGCGAGTGGGGCCTGAACGACGACATCGCGGGCCTGGAGCGCTTCACGCACACCGTCGTCGAGGCCCTCGCGGACCGCGTCGCCGTCCTCAAGCCGCAGTCCGCCTTCTTCGAGCGCTTCGGCTCGCGCGGCCTCGCCGTGCTGGAGCGCGCCGTCGCCGACGCGCGCGCCGCCGGGGCCCTCGTGCTGCTCGACGCCAAGCGCGGCGACATCGGCTCCACGATGGCCGCCTACGCCGCGACCTACCTCGACCCCGCCTCGCCGCTCTTCTCGGACGCCGTCACCGTCTCGCCCTACCTCGGCTTCGGCTCGCTGCGCCCCGCGCTCGACGCCGCCGCCGAGGCAGGCGCCAGTGTCTTCGTTCTCGCGCTCACCTCCAACCCCGAGGGCGCCGAGGTGCAGGGCGCGCGCGCGGCGGACGGCCGCAGCCTCGCGCAGGTGATGCTCGACCACCTCGCGGCCGAGAACGCCGGGGCGAGCCCGCTCGGCTCCTGCGGCGCGGTGGTCGGCGCGACCCTCGGCCGCACGGAGGCGGACCTCGCGATCAACGGACCGCTCCTCGCCCCCGGCATCGGCGCCCAGGGCGCGACCCCCGCCGACCTCCCCGCGCTCTTCGGCGCACAGGCGCGGAACGTCGTGCCGAGCGTGAGCCGCGGCATCCTGCGGGCGGGGCCCTCGGTGGCCGGTCTGCGCGAGGCGGCGGAACGGCTCACCGACGAGATCCGGACAGCTCTCGCCTGAGACGGGGCGGGGCGCACGCGGGTACGGGCGCGGGCGGGCCCGTACCCGCGCCGCCGCGCGAGGGAGGGCGCGCGGGGGCGGGGGGAGGGGCGCGGGGCGTGCGCCACGCACCCTCCGGGCCCTGCGACTTCGGCGCCGAGGCCCCGAATTCCGCAGCCGGAGCCTCGGACTCCGGTCCCGGCGCCAGGAAATCTTGGCGTCACACCCCGAAAAGTGACATGTTTTGCCCTAAATATCCCCGCCAACCTCAGCTGACCTGGACTTTTCCGCTGTTCTCGCTGACTCGGGCCCCTTGTGCCGCTAGTCTCCGTCGAGAGCGGACGAGCGCCGATTCCGGTTCGCCTGCTCACCCGGTGGTGAGACCGCCCGCGGTCGCACCGGTCCGTATCCGACAAGTTCGACATCCGAGGTGACGTAGGCGTGGCTCTTCCGCCCCTTACCCCTGAACAGCGCGCAGCCGCGCTCGAAAAGGCCGCCGCGGCTCGCCGGGAGCGGGCCGAGGTCAAGAACCGGCTCAAGCACTCCGGTGCCTCCCTCCACGAGGTCATCAAGCAGGGTCAGGAGAACGACGTCATCGGCAAGATGAAGGTCTCCGCCCTCCTTGAGTCGCTTCCCGGCGTCGGCAAGGTCCGCGCCAACCAGATCATGGAGCGTCTCGGCATCTCCAAGAGCCGTCGCGTGCGGGGTCTCGGCTCCAACCAGATCGCTTCCCTGGAGCGCGAGTTCGGCAGCACCGCGGCCTGAGCGCGGCGGAGTGCCGGGGGCCCAGGTCCCCGGCACTCCGGCACCTCCGTCCCCGGCATCCGGCCGGGACTGGAATAATCGCTTCATGGCTGCTTCAACCCCGGGGACGTCCCCCGCAGTACCCCCGGACGCTCGTCCACGGCTGACCGTGCTCTCAGGCCCCTCCGGGGTCGGCAAGAGCACGGTCGTCGCGCACCTGCGCAAGGAACACCCCGAGATCTGGCTCTCCGTCTCGGCCACGACCCGCAGGCCCCGCCCCGGGGAGCAGCACGGGGTGCAGTACTTCTTCGTCTCGGACGAGGAGTTCGACAAGCTCGTCGCCAACGGTGAGCTGCTCGAATGGGCCGAATTCGCGGGCAACCGCTACGGCACCCCGCGCGCCGCCGTCACGGAGCGCCTGGAGCGCGGCGAACCGGTGCTCCTGGAGATCGACCTCCAGGGCGCCCGCCTCGTGCGCGCCTCCATGCCCGAGGCCCGGCTCGTCTTCCTCGCCCCGCCCAGCTGGGAGGAACTCGTCCGCCGCCTCACCGGGCGCGGCACCGAGGAGCCGGAGGTCATCGAGCGCCGGCTCGCCGCCGCCCGGGTCGAACTCGCCGCGGAATCCGAGTTCGACGTGACCCTCGTCAACACGGCGGTCGAGGACGTCTCCCGCGAGCTGCTAGCCTTGACATCCGTCTCATAATTTTCTTTTCCCCCCGTCGGAAGGCAGAGCGTGTCCTCTTCCATCACCACGCCCGAGGGCATCATCAACCCGCCGATCGACGAGCTGCTCGAAGCCACGGACTCGAAGTACAGCCTCGTGATCTACGCGGCCAAGCGTGCTCGCCAGATCAACGCGTACTACTCCCAGCTCGGCGAGGGCCTGCTGGAGTACGTCGGCCCGCTCGTGGACACCCACGTCCACGAGAAGCCGCTCTCGATCGCTCTCCGCGAGATCAACGCGGGCCTGCTCACCTCCGAGGCCACGGAGAACCCGGTCCAGTGAGCCCCAGGCCCTCCGGCACCGACCGGACGGCCGTCCACCACGGGCCCGGCAGCACCGCTGCCGGGCCCGTGGTGTGTGATGGGTGAAGAGTGATCAGGCGGCGCGCACACCCGGCGCGCCGCGATCAGGTGGTGCGCTCCTGGACGCGTACCCGACCGAGCCGGGAGTGAGCGGTGACGAAGCCGAGGGTCGTGCTGGGCGTGAGCGGCGGGATCGCCGCGTACAAGGCCTGTGAGCTGCTGCGGCGGCTCACCGAGACCGGCCACGAGGTACGGGTCGTGCCGACCGAGGCCGCCCTGCACTTCGTCGGCGCCGCCACCTGGGCGGCCCTGTCCGGGCAGCCGGTGAGCACCGAGGTGTGGGAGAGCGTCCACGAGGTCCCGCACGTCCGCCTCGGCCAGGAGGCCGATCTCGTGATCGTCGCGCCCGCCACGACCGACCTGCTCGCGAAGGCCGCGCACGGCCTCGCCGACGACCTCCTCACCAACACCCTCCTCACCGCCCGCTGCCCCGTCGTCCTCGCCCCCGCGATGCACACCGAGATGTGGGAGCACGCGGCGACGCGGGAGAACGTCGCGACGCTGCGCCGCCGCGGCGTCCACGTCATCGAGCCCGCCTCCGGCCGCCTCACCGGCGCCGACACCGGCAAGGGCCGCTTCCCCGACCCGGCCGAGATCTTCGCGTACTGCCGCCAGGTCCTCGCCCGCCCCGACGCGCCCCAGGACCTCGCCGGACGGCACGTCCTCATCAGCGCGGGCGGCACCCGCGAGGCCCTCGACCCGGTCCGCTTCCTCGGCAACCGCTCCTCGGGCAAGCAGGGCTACGCGCTCGCGCGGACCGCCGCCGCGCGCGGCGCCCGCGTCACGCTCGTCGCCGCGAACACCGCGCTCGCCGCGCCCGCGGGCGTCGACGTCGTGCCCGTGTCGAGCACCGCCGAACTGCGCGAGGCGCTGCTCGCGGCCGTTCCCGACGCGGACGCCGTCGTGATGGCCGCCGCCGTCGCCGACTTCCGCCCCGCCACGTACGCCCCGGGGAAGATCAAGAAGAAGGACGACGCCGAGCCCGAGCCGCTCGCCCTCGTGCGCAACCCCGACATCCTCGCCGAGCTGTCCGCCGACCGCGCCCGCGCGGGCCAGGTCGTCGTCGGCTTCGCCGCCGAGACCGACGACGTCCTCGCGCACGGACGCGCCAAGCTCGCCCGCAAGGGCTGCGACCTCCTCGTGGTCAACGAGGTCGGTGAGTCGAAGACCTTCGGGGCCGAGTCCAGCGAGGCCGTCGTCCTCGGCGCCGACGGCAGCGAGACCCCTGTCCCGTACGGGCCGAAGGAGGGCCTGGCGCACACGGTGTGGGACCTCGTGGCCGCCCGGCTGGCGTAAGGGCGGCCCATGGGCCTCGTGTCGCGGTCGTGCGACAGGCGCCCGCCGAATGCGGCGCGGCCCCTGGCGCCCCGCGCGCCCGGCACCCGACAATGCCCCGACGACGCGGTGCCGCAGATCACAGCGCTCCCGAAAGGCGAGACACCCCGACCGGCGGCAACGCGTGACCGATAAACTGGCGGGGAACCGTCCCGGGTGCAGCTCCCGGACGGTTCACCCATGATCAGCCAGCAGCCGCTGCAACCCCAGGGAGCGTTGTGTCCCGTCGCCTGTTCACCTCGGAGTCCGTCACCGAGGGGCACCCCGACAAGATCGCTGACCAGATCAGCGACACCATTCTGGACGCCTTGCTGCGCGAGGACCCCACCTCGCGCGTCGCTGTCGAGACCCTCATCACCACCGGTCTCGTGCACGTGGCCGGGGAGGTGACCACCAAGGCGTACGCCCCGATCGCCCAGCTCGTGCGCGAGAAGATCCTGGAGATCGGCTACGACTCCTCGAAGAAGGGCTTCGACGGCGCCTCCTGCGGCGTCTCCGTCTCGATCGGCTCCCAGTCGCCCGACATCGCGCAGGGCGTCGACACCGCCTACGAGAGCCGCGTCGAGGCCTCCGCCGCGGGCGAGGGAATCGACGAGCTGGACCGGCAGGGCGCCGGGGACCAGGGCCTCATGTTCGGCTACGCGTGCGACGAGACCCCCGACCTCATGCCGCTCCCGATCCACCTCGCGCACCGCCTCTCGCGGCGGCTCTCCGAGGTGCGCAAGAACGGGACCATCCCCTACCTGCGTCCCGACGGCAAGACCCAGGTCACCATCGAGTACGACGGCGACAAGGCCGTCCGTCTCGACACCGTGGTCGTCTCCTCGCAGCACGCCTCCGACATCGACCTCGACCAGCTCCTCACCCCGGACATCCGCGAGTTCGTCGTGGAGCCCGAGTTGAAGGCGCTCCTCGACGACGGCATCAAGCTGGAGACCGAGGGCTACCGCCTCCTCGTCAACCCGACCGGGCGCTTCGAGATCGGCGGCCCCATGGGCGACGCCGGGCTCACCGGACGCAAGATCATCATCGACACGTACGGCGGCATGGCCCGCCACGGCGGTGGCGCCTTCTCCGGCAAGGACCCGTCCAAGGTCGACCGCTCGGCCGCCTACGCGATGCGCTGGGTCGCGAAGAACGTCGTCGCCGCCGGTCTCGCCGCGCGCTGCGAGGTCCAGGTCGCCTACGCGATCGGCAAGGCCGAGCCCGTCGGTCTCTTCGTCGAGACCTTCGGCACCGCCAAGACCGAGGTCGAGAAGATCGAGCAGGCCATCGCCGAGGTCTTCGACCTCCGCCCGGCCGCGATCATCCGCGACCTCGACCTCCTCCGCCCGATCTACTCCAAGACCGCCGCCTACGGCCACTTCGGCCGCCCGGAGCCGGAGTTCACCTGGGAGAAGACCGACCGCGTGGACGCCCTGCGGAAGGCCGCGGGCCTCTAGGCGACGCCGCTTCGGCCGTACGCGGCCCGGCTCCCCCGCTCCGGCGGGGGACCCGGGCCGCTCGGCCGTCCGGGCGATCCACATGTCCGAGGGGTCTGGTACATCTGAAGGCGTGAGCAGTGACGATCAGCCGAACGGGGCGGAGCAGCTGGCCCTGATCCGGGAGAGCGTGCGCAAGGCACGGCCGCCCAGGGCCAAGCCGCGTACGTGGCGGGATGCCGCCATGGCGGAGCGGCTGCCGGTCGCCCGCGTCCTCGTCAACAAGGGCGTCGTCCACCTCGACCGCACCTTCGACTACGCCGTGCCCGCCGAACTCGACGCCGAGGCCCTTCCCGGGGTGCGCGTGCGCGTGCGGTTCGGGGCCGGCAAGGGGCAGGTACGGGGCGGGCGCAGGGAGGGCGGGGGACTCGTCGACGGGTTCCTCGTCGAGCGCGTCGCCACCTCCGACTACCAAGGCCCCCTCGCCGCGCTCGCCCAGGTCGTCTCGCCCGAGCCCGTCCTGTCACCCCCGCTCCTCACGCTCGCCCGCCAGGTCGCCGAGCGCTACGCGGGCAGCCTCGCCGACGTCCTCCAGCTCGCCGTCCCCCCACGGCACGCGAAGGCGGAGGCCGTCGCCTCGTCCGCCGCGCCGCCCCCGCCCCCCGCGCCGGGGCCCGGCAGCTGGGAGCGCTACCCGCAGGGCCCCGGCTTCCTCACGGCCCTCGCGCACGGCGAGTCCCCGCGCGCGGTATGGACCGCGCTGCCGGGACCCCAGTGGGCCGAGGAGCTGGCCCGCGCCGTCGCGGCGACCCTCGCCTCGGGGCGCGGCGCCCTCGTCGTCCTCCCCGACGGCCGCTGCACCGCCCGCCTCGACGCCGCCCTCACCGCACTCGTCGGCCCCGGGCAGCACGCCGTGCTCACCGCCGACACCGGGCCCGAACAGCGGTACCGCTCCTGGCTCGCCGTCCACCGCGGCGCCGTGCGCGCCGCGATCGGCACCCGCGCCGCGATGTTCGCCCCCGTACGCGACCTCGGCCTCGTCGCGCTCTGGGAGGACGGCGACAGCGGTCACAGCGAGGACCACGCGCCCCAGCCGCACGCGCGCGAAGTCCTCGTGCTCCGGGCGACCCGCGAGGCGGGCGCCGAGGGAGCGCCCGCTCCCGCCTTCCTGCTCGGCTCCGTCGGCTGCACCGTCGAGGCCGCCCAGCTCGTACGGAGCGGCTGGGCCCACCCGCTCGCCGCCCCCCGCGAGACCACCCGCGCCCTCGCCCCCCGCGTGCGCACCATCGGCGACACCGAGGTGGCCCGCGACCCGGCGGCCCGCGCGGCGCGGCTGCCCTCGCTCGCCTGGGAGACCGCGCGCGAAGGGCTGCGGCACGGCCCGGTGCTCGTCCAGGTGCCCCGCCGCGGCTACGCACCACGGCTCGCCTGCGACCGCTGCCGCGAGCCGGCCCGCTGCCGCCACTGCTCCGGCCCCCTGGAGGCCCCCGACGCCGAGCGGCTCACGTGCGGCTGGTGCGGACGCACCGAAACGGGCTGGCACTGCGCGGCGTGCGGCGGCGGCCGGCTGCGCGCGCGGGTCGTCGGCGCGCGCCGCACCGCTGAGGAACTGGGGCGGGCCTTCCCCGCGGTCCCGGTGCGGACCTCGGGGCGCGAGCAGGTGCTCGACACCGTGCCCGGCGGCCCCGCGCTCGTCGTCTCGACACCGGGGGCCGAGCCGGTCGCCGAGGGCGGGTACGCGGCGGCGCTGCTCCTCGACGGCTGGGCGCAGCTCGCGCGGCCCGATCTGCGCGCCGAGGAGGAGGCGCTGCGCCGCTGGCTGGGCGCGGCGGCGCTGGTACGGGGACAGGGCGCGGGCGGCACCGTCGTGGTCGTCGCCGAGCCGGCCCTGCGGCCCGTGCAGGCCCTCGTCCGCTGGGACCCCGTGGGGCACGCGCTGCGCGAGCTGGAGGAGCGGGCCGAGCGGCACTTCCCGCCCGTCTCGCGCATGGCGGCCGTCTCGGGGCCGCCCGCCGCGGTCTCCGCCTTCCTCGCCGAGGCCGAACTGCCCCCCGAGGCCGAGATCCTGGGCCCTGTGCCGCTGCCCGTCACCCCACCGGGCCGACCGCGACGCCCGGGCGGCCCGCCGCCGGGGGAGCAGTGGAACCGGGCCCTCGTCCGGGTCCCGCTCGGCGGCGGCACCCGCCTCGCGCAGGCGCTCAAGGCCGCCCGCGCGGCCCGCACGGCGCGGCGGGGCGCCGGGGCGGAACAGGTGCTCGTGCGGATCGACCCGCCCGACATCGGCTGAGCCCCTTCCCCCGGGTCCGAGGGGGGAAGGGGCTCAGGGGTGCGGCCTGGGGCGGGGGCTATGCCTGTCGCGGGCCGGGGAGCGCCTTCGGGCGCGGCTCCTCGCGCACGTCCTGGCGCGACGCCGTCGGCTGCGTCGGCATGGTACGTGCGGCGGGAACGGTGGGCGTCGCCGCGCGCTCCGGTACGGCGGCGGTGCTTCGCTCGGGGCGCTCCTCGGCGGGGGCCTGGGCCGGGTTGGCCCGGCGTGTCCCGTACCTGCGGTGCACGGCCTGCTTCGTCACCCCGAGCGCCGAGCCCACGGCGTCCCAGGAGAAGCCGAGGGAGCGGTCGAAGTCGACGGCGGCGGTCACGAGGCTCTCGACGCTGTCCCGCAGCTCCTGGGCGAGCCGCACGGTCGGGGCGGGAGCGCGCCCGTAGACCACGAAACCGGTGGAGGGTCCCGTGCGGCGCGGACGGTAGACGTTGCCGAGCTGGGCGGTGAGCGTGCGGAGCGCGTCCACCTGCCTGCGGACCCGCTCGATGTCCCGTACCAACAGGTGCAGGCTGGCCCGTGCCTGGGCGTCGTGGGTGGCGTGGTCGGCCATGTGCAAGCCTCTCGAACCGGCGTTGACGGGCCCGCTGGCCCGCATCGGACTGTGAGAAAAGGACTGCTGAGACTGAGGGGACGCCGTCCTGGGCGGGTCGTCGCGTCCGCCCACGGTCAACGCTGCTTTGACAACGCGCCGCGCCGGAAGGGGTCACGGGGGAGGGCGCGGGACCTCGCCGCGCGCGCTCCCCGCGAACCACGAGTGCGCGGGGAATTGCGGACGTTTCGTCAGCATGTGCGGGGTTTGAGGTCCGTACGGGGCGAGCGCCCCCGGCCGCCCGCCGCGCCGGTGCCTAGGATGGGGGCTCTTGTCGGGCCGGGGTGTGAGGGAAGTTCAGGATTCATGAGGCTTGTGTTCGCAGGGACGCCGGAGGTCGCCGTACCCGCGCTCGACGCGCTGATCGCTTCGGAGCGCCACGAGGTGGTGGCCGTCGTGACCCGCCCCGACGCGCCCGCCGGGCGCGGGCGGCGGCTCGTGGCGAGCCCCGTCGCGCAGCGCGCCGAGGAGGCCGGGATCGAGATCCTGCGGCCCGCGAAGCCGCGCGAGGAGTCCTTCCTCGACCGGCTGCGCGAGATCGCCCCCGACTGCTGCCCCGTCGTCGCCTACGGGGCGCTGCTGCCCCGCGTCGCGCTCGACGTGCCGGCGCACGGCTGGGTCAACCTGCACTTCTCGCTCCTGCCCGCCTGGCGCGGTGCCGCGCCAGTGCAGCACGCCGTCCTCGCGGGCGACGAGATCACCGGGGCCTCCACCTTCCTCATCGAGGAGGGCCTCGACTCCGGACCCGTCTACGGCACCGTGACCGAGACCGTCCGCCCCACCGATACGAGCGGCGACCTCCTCACGCGCCTCGCCTTCGCGGGCTCCGGGCTCCTCGCCGCCACGATGGACGGCATCGAGGACGGCAGCCTCAAGTCGGTGCCGCAGCCCGCCGACGGCGTCTCGCTCGCCCCCAAGCTCACCGTCGAGGACGCCCGCGTCGACTGGACGGCGCCCGCGCTGCGCGTCGACCGCGTCGTGCGCGGTTGCACCCCGGCCCCGGGGCCCTGGACCCTCTTCCGCGGCGAACGCCTCAAGCTCGTCTCGCTCACGCTCGCGCCCGAGGTTCCGCACCTCGCGCCGGGCGAGATCCGCGCGGGCAAGAACAGCGTGCACGTCGGCACGGGTTCGCACCCCGTGGAGCTCGGCTGGGTGCAGCCGCAGGGCAAGAAGCCGATGCGGGCGGCGGATTGGGCGCGGGGTGTCCGGTTGGCGGTGGGGGACCGGGTCGGGGGCTGACGGGTGGCGTCCGGCCCGTCGGAGGGGCTGATCGTTCGCGGATCAGCGGCACCTTCCCGCCCCGTACCCTGGGGGCAGTTTCTTTTTCGGGTGGGCCCGTAGGGGCCTCACCGCACGCAGTGGAGCAAGCACCTTTGAACGACCAGCCTGTGGCCGCCACCGACAGCGGTCCCCGCCGGGGCAAGGGCCGCCCGCACCGGGCGCCGCGCAAGGACCCCGTCCGCGTCCTCGCCTTCGACGCCCTGCGCGCCGTCGACGAGCGCGACGCCTACGCCAACCTCGTCCTGCCCGCGCTCCTGCGCGAGGCCCGCGAGAAGGGCGGCTTCGACGCCCGCGACGCCGCGCTCGCCACCGAACTCGTCTACGGGACCCTGCGCGGGCGCGGCACGTACGACGCGATCATCGCCGCGTGCGTGGACCGCCCGCTGCGCGAGGTCGACCCGCCCGTGCTCGACGTGCTCAGCCTCGGCGCCCACCAGCTCCTCGGCACCCGCATCCCCACCCACGCCGCCGTCTCGGCCACCGTCGAACTCGCCCGCGTCGTCCTCGGCGACGGCCGCTCGCGCTTCGTCAACGCCGTCCTGCGCCGCATCTCCCGCAACGACCTCGACGCCTGGCTCGCCGAGGTCGCCCCGCCCTTCGAGGACGACCCCGAGGAGCACCTCTCCGTCGTCCACTCCCACCCGCGCTGGGTCGTCTCCGCGCTGTGGGACTCGCTCGGCGGCCCGCGCGGCGGCATCGAGGACCTCCTGACCGCCGACAACGAGCGCCCCGAGGTCACCCTCGTGGCGCGCCCGGGCCGCACCGACGCCGAGGCGCTGCTCGACTCGCTCGGCGAGGAGCGCGCGCTCCCGGGGCGCTGGTCCCCGTACGCCGTCCGGCTCACCGAGGGCGGCGAGCCGGGCGCGGTGCCCGCCGTGCGCGACGGCGAGGCCGGGGTCCAGGACGAGGGCAGCCAACTCGTCGCCCTCGCCCTCGCCAAGGCCCCCGTCGAAGGCCGCGACGCACTCTGGCTCGACGCCTGCGCGGGTCCCGGCGGTAAGGCCGCGCTCCTCGCCGGGCTCGCCGCCCAGCGCGGCGCGCGTCTCGTCGCCGCGGAGAAGCAGCCGCACCGCGCCGGGCTCGTCGCCCGCGCCCTCGCGGGGACCCCGGGCCCGTACCAGGTCGTCACCGCCGACGGCACCCGCCCGCCGTGGCGCCCGGAGACCTTCGACCGCGTCCTCGTCGACGTGCCCTGCACCGGGCTCGGCGCCCTGCGCCGTCGCCCCGAGGCCCGCTGGCGCCGTCGCCCCGAGGACCTCGACGGCTTCGCGCCGCTCCAGCGCGGCCTGCTCCACGAGGCGCTGCGCTCCGTGCGGGTCGGCGGCGTCGTGGGTTACGCGACCTGCTCGCCGCACCTCGCCGAGACCCGTGCCGTCGTCGCCGACGTCCTCGACGAGTGGGACGGCGTCGAACTGCTCGACGCCCCCGCGCTGCTGCCCGAGGTCCCGCTCACGGGCGAGGGCCCCGACCTCCAGCTCTGGCCGCACGTGCACGGCACGGACGCGATGTACCTGGCGCTGCTGCGGCGCACGGCGTAGTCGCGTCGCCCGGGCTCAGCGCCTCGTCTCGTACCTGCTCAGGACCACGCCCCCGGGGAACGTCCGCGTCTCGACCAGGTCCAGGCCGACCCAGCCGTCGAGCGCGGTGAAAAACGGCGTGCCGCCGCCCACCAGGACCGGGTGGGCGGCGATCACGTACTCGTCGATCAGCCCGGCGCGCAGGGCCGCCCCGGCGAGCGTCGCGCCGCCGATGCTCAGGAAGCCGCCGTCCCCGGCCTTGAGCCGGGCGATCTCGGCGACCGCGTCGCCGGTGACCAGGCGGGCGTTCCCGCTGACCTCGCCGATCGTCGAGGAGAACACGACCCTCGGCGTGTCCCGCCAGGCCCGTGCGAACTCGATCTCCGCCTCGGTGGCCTCGGGCCGCTGGTCGGCGGTGGGCCAGTAGGAGCTCATCGTCTCCCACAGCTTGCGCCCGTACAGCGACAGGCCGCTCGCCCGCTCGTGGTCGAGCCACCACTGGAACAGTTCGTCGCTCGGCGGTCCGCTCCAGCCGATGTCGTCGCCCACCGCCGAGATGTAGCCGTCCAGGGTGAGATTCATGCCGTAGATCAGTTTCCGCATGGCCAGGCCTTTCCGTGCGCGGGTGTCCGGCATCGAAGACCAGCCTGACGCGGGAAACCCATCGGCGCGCGACCCCGGCTCACCGGCGAAGCGGCACAAGAAGGGCCCGGGTGTGAGCCAGGGCACGAAACCATGGCAGGCTTGGGCCATGGCCGTGCAGATCAACCCCAGCATCCTGTCCGCGGACTTCGCGCGCCTCGCCGAGGAAGCGAAGGCAGTCGAGGGCGCCGACTGGCTCCACGTGGACGTCATGGACAACCACTTCGTCCCGAACCTGACCCTCGGCACCCCGATCGTCGAGGCGCTCGCGAAGGCCACGGACACGCCGCTGGACTGCCACCTGATGATCGAGGAGCCCGACCGCTGGGCGCCCGCCTACGTCGAGGCGGGCGCGGGCTCGGTCACCTTCCACGCCGAGGCCGCCGCCGCACCGGTCCGCCTCGCCCGGGAGATCCGGGCCAAGGGCGCCCGCGCCTCCATGGCGCTCAAGCCCGCCACCCCCGTGGAACAGTACGAGGACCTGCTCCCCGAGCTGGACATGCTGCTGATCATGACGGTCGAGCCGGGCTTCGGCGGGCAGGCGTTCCTCGACATCATGCTGCCCAAGATCCGCCGCACCCGTCAGCTCGTCGCCAAGCACGGCCTCGACCTCTGGGTGCAGGTCGACGGCGGCGTCTCGGCCGAGACCGTCGAGCGCTGCGCCGAGGCGGGCGCCGACGTCTTCGTCGCGGGGTCCGCCGTCTACGGGGCGAAGGACCCGGCCGCGGCGGTACGGGGCCTGCGCGGGCAGGCCGAGACGGCGCACGCGAGGGCCGGGTGGGCCACGGGGGCCTGAGCCGCGCGAGACACCGGTCCCCGCGCACGGGGACCGGCCGCGAGAGGGCCCGGACGGGGAACCGGGCCGCGAGAGGCCCGGGCGGCAACCGGGCCGCGAGAGGAGAGCCGTCCGGGACCGCACCCCAGACACCGTGCCCGGGACCGCACACCCGGACACAGAGGGAGACAAGGAGCCGCCCGGGACCGATCCGGGCGGACACCGGGATACGACTGGGCATCGGCTCCGTGAACCGGAGGCCGCGGGGCTGAGCACGCACCGTCGCGTCTGCGAGGATGAACGGCGAGTCCGGAGTATGTACAGCAGTGAGGAGAGCGCCGTGTCCGCGACGTCGGCGGGTCGGGCAGCCATGCGGATGGGACCCGCAGAGCTGGTCCAGGCGGCGGCCATGGCCCGCCGCTTCTACCTGGAGGGCAAGTCCAAGATCCAGATCGCCGAGGAGTTCGGCGTCAGCCGCTTCAAGGTGGCCCGGGTCCTGGAGACCGCCCTCGACCGGGATCTCGTCCGCATCGAGATCCGCGTCCCCGCCGAGCTCGACGCCGAGCGCTCGGACGCCCTGCGGGCTCGCTACGGGCTGCGGCACGCCGTCGTCGTCGAGTCACCGGCCGAGGCCGACGACTCGCCCGACCCGGAGAACCTCGGCGAGGTCGCCGCCGACCTCCTCGGCGAACTCGTCCACGAGGGCGACGTCCTCGGCCTCGCCTGGGGCCGCTCCACCATCCACATGGCGACCGCGCTGCACACGCTGCCCCCGTGCACCGTCGTGCAGCTCACCGGGGTCTACGACGCGGGCACCGCCGAGCGCGGCTCCGTCGAGGCGGTCCGGCGCGCCGCGCAGGTCTCCGGCGGCGAGGCGCACCCCATCTACGCGCCGATGCTGCTGCCCGACCCGGCGACCGCCGCCGCGCTGCGCAGCCAGACCGGCATCTCGCGGGCCTTCGACTACTTCGACAAGGTCACCGTCGCCGCCGTCTCGATCGGCTCCTGGGAACCGGGCGTCTCGACCGTGCACGACATGCTCGGCGAGGAGGAGCGCCGCCACTACGCCTCGCTCGGCGTCGCGGCGGAGATGTCCGCGCACCTCTTCGACGCGCGCGGGCGGCGCGTGGGCCGCGACCTCGGCGAGCGGTGCATCACCGTCGAGCCGGAGCGGCTGCGGCGCATCCCCGAGGTCGTCGCGATCGCGGGCGGGCACCGCAAGGCGGCGGCGATCGACGCCGTGCTGCGCTCGGGGCTCGTGACGAGCCTCGTCACGGACACGGCCGCCGCCGACTACCTCCTCACGGCGGGCGAGCAGCCCCGCCCGGCACTCGACCGGGCGGACCCGGACGACTGAGGCCTCCGCGGGCGGAACGGAAGCCGGTCACCCCCCGGGGCGGCCGGCTTCCCGCGTACGGCCCCCGTACCGGCTTCCCGCGCGCCCCGCCCCTCGTACGAACCCACCACGCCGTTGTCCGCATGCCGCCCCCGCCTTCGGGGAAAGCTCCACATTCGGTGGCCGTCATTGGTCAGTGCCCCCTCTGATCAGCGAGGATGGACAGAGGAGCCACTGCCCGGCCACCACGCACTGCGCATACTCCCCACCCCGCCGACCACTGTCGGCAGCGGACGAACAGCAGGTGAGAGAGCCAGAATGCGATTCCTCAACGACCTCGGGCCGAGCCACGACCTCACGTACGACGACGTCTTCATGGTCCCGCGCCGTTCGGCGGTCGGCTCCCGCATGGCCGTGGACCTCGCGGCCCCCGACGGGACCGGTACGACGATCCCCCTCGTCGTCGCGAACATGACCGCGATCGCGGGCCGCCGCATGGCCGAGACCGTCGCCCGGCGCGGCGGTCTCACCGTCATCCCGCAGGACATCCCGATCGAGGTCGTCGCCGACGTCACCTCCTGGGTCAAGCGGCGGCACCTCGTCCTGGACACCCCGATCGTCCTCGAACCCCACCAGACCGTGGGCGAGGCCCTGTCGCTGCTGCCCAAGCGCGCGCACAACGCCGGGGTCGTCGTGGACGCCGAACGCCGCCCCGTCGGCGTCGTCACCGACCAGGACCTCAGCGGCGTCGACCGCTTCACGCAGCTCTCCGAGGTCATGTCCCGCGATCTGCTCCTGCTGGACGACGGCATCGCCCCGCGCGACGCCTTCCACAAGCTGGACGCCGCCAACCGGCGCTACGCGCCCGCCGTCGACACCGAGGGCCGCCTCACCGGCATCCTCACCCGCACGGGCGCCCTGCGCGCCACCCTCTACACGCCGAACACCGACGCCTCGGGCCGGCTGCGCGTCGCCGCCGCCGTGGGCATCAACGGCGACGTCGCGGGGAAGGCCAAGCAGCTCCTGGACGCCGGGGTCGACACGCTCGTCGTCGACACCGCGCACGGTCACCAGGAGTCGATGATCGCCGCGCTGCGTGCCGTGCGCGCCCTGGACCCGCGGGTCCCGATCGTCGCGGGCAACATCGTCGCGGCCGAGGGCGTGCGCGACCTCGTCGAGGCCGGCGCCGACATCATCAAGGTCGGCGTGGGCCCGGGCGCGATGTGCACGACGCGGATGGCGACGGGCGTCGGCCGCCCGCAGTTCTCCGCCGTGCTCGAATGCGCCACCGAGGCCGCCAAGTACGGCCGCCACGTGTGGGCGGACGGCGGTGTCCGCCACCCGCGCGACGTCGCCATGGCCCTCGCGGCCGGCGCCTCCAACGTCATGATCGGCTCCTGGTTCGCCGGTACGTACGAGTCCCCGGGCGACCTCCAGCAGGCCGCCGACGGGCGCCTGTACAAGGAGTCCTTCGGCATGGCCTCGGCGCGCGCCGTGCGCAACCGCACCTCCGAGGAATCGGCCTACGACCGCGCTCGCAAGGCGCTCTTCGAGGAAGGCATCTCGACCTCGCGGATGTTCCTCGACCCGGCACGGCCCGGCGTCGAGGACCTCATCGACTCGATCATCGCCGGGGTCCGCTCCGCCTTCACCTACGCGGGCGCCGCCACCCTCGCCGAGTTCGCCGAGCGTGCCGTCGTCGGCATCCAGAGCGCGGCCGGCTACGCGGAGGGCAAGCCGCTCCACTCCAGCTGGAGCTGAGGCGCGGGGCGTACGGGGACGGGGCGGCTCTCGGCGCGAGGGCCGCCCCGTCCCCGTACCGCCTTCACGCCACCTCGGAGCTCCCGCGCCGCCAGCGGGCCTCCACGCGCTTGCCCTCGGGGAGCGGCAGGACGCTCACCCCGCCCGCCAGTTTCTGCACCAGGTGCCAGCCGAAGCCGCCGCCGCCCGCGAGGTCCGGGGCGCGGGGCACCGGCGGGGCGCTGCTCGTGTCCTCCACGCCGACCCGCAGCTCCCCGTGGTACGCCCACAGCGACAGCCGCCAGGGGCCCTCGGTGTGGCGCGAGGCGTTCGCGACGAGTTCGGCGACGACGAGGACGACCGCTTCGACGTCCGCCCACGGGCACACCCCGGCGACGAATCCGCTCGCGGCCTCCCTGGCCGCCGCACTGCTCACGTGCGAGCCCTCCAGAACGAGCAGGCGCGGCGTCGCGGGCATCAGCAGCCGGTCCCTGGGAGCAGCACTTCGTCCAGGCCGGTCATCCGCAGCAGCCGCGCGACCATCGGGGAGACCTCGGTGACGGCGAGTTCGCCGCCCCGCGAGAGCACCCCCCGGCGTATGGCGAGCAGCGCGCCGATGCCGCCCGAGTCGAGGTAGCCGACGCGCGAGAGATCGAGCAGGAACCGCCGCCCCGGCTTCGCCGCGACCCCGTCGAGCGCCCCGCGCAGGCGGCCCTCGGTCTCGTAGTCGAGCACCCCGTCGATCTCGACGAGGACCCGCTCGGGGCGTTCGCTCAGCGCGACCCGCAGACGCGAGGGGCCCTCCGCGACGGGCGCTTCGGCGCAGAGGACTTCGGCCGGGGACGCTGTGGTGGAGGGCGTCTCAGTGAAGGGCGCTCCGGTGAAGGGCGCTCCGGTGAAGGGCGCTCCGGCGGTGGGCGCTCCCGCGAAGGGCGCCTCGCCGGAGAGTGCGGGCTTCCGCCGTGTGCCGACGGGGTCGGGCACGTCGGCCACCGGCTCCGTGCCGGCGAGGGGGTCGTTCATGCGCCGGTCCTCCGGACGGTCAGGGCGAGGGTGTCGTCGGGGTGCAGGATCACCGTGTGCATCTCGGCGGCGAGCGCTCCGGGGACCTCCTCGGTGGGCAGCCCCCGGTGCCGCGCGGCGGCGAGGGCGAGGCGGCGCTCGCCGTCGCGCGGGTCGCGGCGCGACTCGGTGAGGCCGTCCGTGTAGAGGACGAGCAGGTCCCCGGGACCGAGCGCGTCCTCGCGCACCCGCTCGCTGCCCGGCAGCGGATAGCCGATGCCCCTGCCCCGCACCTCCAGGTACTCCGTCGCGCCGCCCGCCCGCGCCACGAGCGCGGGTGGATGGCTGCCGTTCGCGATCCGCACGACACCCGTCACCGGGTCGATCCGCACGAGCTGCACCGTCGCCATCAGCTCGCGGTCGAAGGGGAGCAGGATCTCGTCGGTGCGGCCCACGATCTGGCCGAGGGGGTGGCCCTCCAGGGCCAGGGTGCGCACCGCGTGCGTCACGTTGAGCGCGCTGCGGGTACTCGTCACGCCGTGCCCCAGCGCGTCCACGACCGTGATGTGGACAGTGCCGTCCGGCAGCCGGAACCAGTCGTAGAGGTCGCCCCCGGTCGGCGCGTCCGTGTCGGCGGGCGCGTAGTGGATCGCCATCTCCAGTCCGGGGACGGCGACCGGCGGCGGGCGCAGCGCGTCCTCCAGCTCGCGCAGCGTCTGCCCGTGCGCCCGGCGCAGCTGCTCGTCGCGCTCCTCCAGCTGTACGTAGAGGGCGAGGACCCCGCTGTTCGTCTCGGCCAGCTCCTGCGTGAGCCGCTGCCGGTCGTCGGTCAGTTCGGCGATCCGCGCCCGCGCCTCGCGCAGCTCCTCGGCGAGCAGCTCGCGCGCGCTCCCCTCGCTCGCCTGGCCGTCCTCCTCGCAGGGGCGGACGAGGCGCCAGCGGGCCCCGCGTCCCGCGGGTTCGGGCGGCAGCGCCGGGGTCTCGTCGGGGGCGAGCGCGGCGGGGCGCAGCTCGACCGTCAGTTCGCGCGCCCCGCGCCGCGTCGCGAGCGTCACGCTGCGTCCTTCGCGCAGCGGAGGCCCGGCGACCGCGGCGACCGACTGCGTGAGCCTGCCGCGCAGCTCCACGGGCAGCCGCCACTCCTGGGCGAGCAGCCGCAGGGCGTCCTCCAGGTCCGGCAGCGAGCGGTGCGTGGAGCGCGGGCCCGGGACGGCGCGCCGCGAGGCCGGGACCCGGGCCCGGGTGCCGGTCGTGTGTCTTTCGCCGCCGCTCGTCTCGCTCACCCTCTCGTTCACCCGTCTTCCCTCATGGGGACAGAACCAGGTCAGCGGATACCCCGCGCCCTCGTGTCCATGCTCCCACCTTCCGGGGGTCGCGGAGCGCCTTCGGCGGCAAGCCGCCCCCGGGCCCGTACCGTCCCCCTGCGCGCGTGCGCCCGCGTCCCCACCCGAGGAGAGCCCCGTGCCCCTGCCCGATGCCACCGCCCTGGCCCGCCGCACGCCCGTCGACCGGCTCGGCGGGGACGACAGCGGGCTGCGCCGCTCGCTGGGCCTGTGGCAGCTCACCATGATCAGCGTCGGCGCCACGCTCGGCACAGGCATCTTCGTCGTGCTCGGCGAGGCGGTGCCCAAGGCCGGTCCCGCCGTCGTCGTCTCGTTCGTCCTCGCCGGGTTCACGGCGCTCTTCTCCGCGCTGAGCTACGCGGAACTCGCGGGCGCCATCCCCGTCGCCGGTTCCTCGTACACCTACGCCTACGCGACGCTCGGGGAGCTGGTCGCCTGGGTCTGCGGCTGGTGCCTGATCCTGGAGTACGGGGTCTCGGTCGCCGCCGTCGCGGTCGGCTGGGGCCAGTACGTCAACGAGTTCCTCGACGGCACGCTCGGCGTCACGCTCCCCGCCGCGCTCTCGGCGCCCCCGGGCGACGGCGGCGTCGTCAACGTCGCCGCGCTCGCCGTCGTCCTCCTCGCCCTCGCCTTCCTCCTCGGCGGCGCCCGCGAGTCGGCGCGCGCCAACACCGTCATGGTGTGCGTCAAGATCGCCGCGCTCCTGCTCTTCTGCGGCATCGGCGTCACGGGCTTCCGCTCGGCGCACTTCGCGGACTTCGCCCCGTACGGCGTCAGCGGGGTCAGCGCGGCGGCGGGCACGCTCTTCTTCTCGTACATCGGCTTCGACGCGGCGTCGACGGCGGGCGAGGAGGCGCGCGACGCGCGGCGCGACCTGCCGCGCGCGATCATCCTCTCGCTCGGGCTCGTCACGGCGCTGTACGTCCTCGTGGCGTTCGTCGCCGTGGGGGCGCGGCCCTGGCGGGACTTCGCGGGCTCGGAGGCGAGCCTCGCGGGGATCACGCGCGACCTCACGGGGCAGGACGTGTGGCCCGTCCTGCTCTCGCTGGGCGCCGTCGTCGCCATCGCCTCCGTCGTCCTCACGGTGCTGTACGGGCAGACCCGCATCCTCTTCGCGATGTCCCGCGACGGCCTGATCCCCCGCATCTTCTCGCGCGTCCACGCCGCGAGCGGCACCCCGCGCGTGTGCACCCTGCTCGTCGCCGCCTTCTGCGGGCTGCTCGCCGCCGTCGTCCCGCTCGGTCAGCTCGCCGACGCCACGAGCATCGGTACGCTCTTCGCCTTCGGGCTCGTCAACGTCGCCGTCGTCGTGCTGCGCCGGATCAGACCCGGGATGCGGCGCACGTTCCGGGTCCCCTTCTCGCCCCTCCTGCCCGCCGTCGGGCTGGGGCTGTGCCTGTGGCTGATGACGAGCCTGTCGCCCGTGACCTGGCTCGTCTTCGGCTGCTGGATGGTCCTGGGGCTCGTGGTCTACTTCGGGTACGGCGTCCGGCACTCCCGGCTCGCCGCCGACACGCCCCCCGGGAAGAAGTGAACGAAGCACGGTGCTGGACGAACTCGACGAACGGATTGTGCGCGAGCTGACCTCGGACGCGCGGCGCAGCTACGCCGACATCGGCCAGCGCGTGGGGCTCTCGGCCCCCGCCGTCAAACGCCGCGTCGACCGGCTGCGGGCGAGCGGCGCGATCCAGGGCTTCACGGTGCGCGTCGATCCCGCCGTACGGGGGCGGCGCACCGAGGGCCTCATCGAGCTGTACTGCCGGCGGCAGACGACGCCCGAGATGATCCGCAAGGGCCTCGAAGGCTACGCGGAGATCGTCTCGGCCTCGACCGTGACCGGCGAGGCCGACGCCGTCGTGCAGGTCTTCGCCGCGGACATGGAGCACTTCGAGCGGGTGCTGGAGCGGATCGCGGGGGAGCCCTTCGTCGAGCGGACCAAGTCCGTGCTCGTGCTCTCGCCGCTGCTGCGCCGCGCGGGCTGAGGGCCGTTCGCGGCCTCTTTTCGGGGGGTTTTGTTCACTCTCGGACCATTAATGCGCGCCTGCGCCGGTATGGGCGCGCAAGGTGGTCGGGAGATGATCACCAAGCCTCGTTCCGCTCTTGTCTCCGCCGCCGCGGTCCTCGTGGTGGCGGCCGTCGTGCTGGGTCTCGCGCTGTCCGGGGCCTTCGACGGCGGCGGAGGCGGGAACCGCGAGACCGGGAGCGAGAGCGCCGCGAGCACCCCGCCCCCCGCCGCCGCCGCGCTGCGCCCCCGCTTCGTGAGCCGCGCGCGGTGGGGCGCCGATCCGCACCTGCTCGACCAGAAGCCGCACTACGCGGACTCCGTGCACGCCATCGTCATCCACCACACCGACACGCCCAACGGCTACTCCTGCGCCGACAGCGCCTCCTACGTCCGCGACATCTACCAGGCCCACGCGAGCGCCCGTGGCTGGGGCGACATCGGCTACAACTTCCTCGTCGACCGCTGCGGCACGATCTTCGAGGGCCGGCTCGGCGGCGTCGACAGACCGGTCATCGGCGCGCACACGGTCGGCCTCAACAAGGGCACGACGGGGATCGCCGCGATCGGCACGTACACCGCCGGAGTCCCCGTGCCCGCGCCCATGCGGCGCTCGATCGAGCGGATCATCGCCTGGAAGCTCGGCCTCACCGAGATCAGCCCGGCGGCCCGCACCCAGCTCGTCTCCACCAACAGCGAGTCCCGCTTCCCGAAGGACACCTCCGTCAACCTCCCCACCGTCCTCGGCCACATCGAGGCGTACGAGACGGACTGTCCCGGGCAGGCGCTCATGGACCTGCTGCCGGAGTTCCGGCGGGCCGCGGCCAAGCTCCAGGGCAAGGCGAAACTCCTCGCGGCGCGGCGTGCCTCGCGCAGCCCGGAGACCGCGGACCGGGGGCAGGACGGCGTCCCCGGGCCCCCGATGGAACCGCGCCGGGAGCCCGGCGCAACGAATCACCGCTCAGGGGCCCGCAGACGCAAGATCCTGCTGTGATGACGGCGGTGATGGTGTCTTGTTGCGCCGGGGCGGGCGCCCGTAGCGTCTAGGCGTCCCGGCACCTTTTCCCGCAAGGCCCCGCATGTCCCCCTCCGTCCCGCCCGCCCCACCGCTGCGCCTGGCGCTCGCCCAGTCCTCGGGCACCCCCGGCGACGTCCGCGCCAACCTCGACGCGCTCGACGCGCTCGCGGCCCGCGCCGCGGCGTCCGGCGCGCACCTCCTTATCGCGCCCGAGCTGTTCCTGAGCGGGTACGCGCCCGAGCACCGTTCTCCCGCAGCGGGTGTCGCGGGCAGCCGCTACGAGCCCGACGCGCCCCCGCTGGCCGCCCTCGCCCTGGAGCGGGCCGAAGCCGCGGCGGAACTCGGCGCCCTCGCCCGCCGCCACGGCCTCGCCGTCCTCGCCGGCTACCCCGAGCGCGCCGGCTCGGCCACGTACAACTCCGCGCTCCTCGTCGGCCCGGACGGCGCCCCGCTCGCCGCGTACCGCAAGACGCACCTCTACGGCCCCTACGAGCGGGACGTCTTCACGGCGGGGGACCGCGCCGTCGTGCAGGCGGAGCTGCGCGGGGTCCGGCTCGGGGTGCTGATCTGCTACGACGTCGAGTTCCCCGAGAACGTGCGGGCGCACGCCGACGCCGGCACCGAGGTGCTGCTCGTGCCGACCGCGCTGCTCGCCCCGTACGACTTCGTCGCCCGCTCCCTCGTGCCCGTGCGCGCCTTCGAGAGCCAGCTCTACGTGGCGTACGTGAACCGCACCGGGCCCGAGGGCGGCTTCGACTTCGTCGGGCTCAGCTGCCTCGCCGCCCCCGACGGGACCACACCCGCCCGAGCCGGGGCCGGGCCCGAACTGCTGCTCGCCGAGGCCGATCCGGCCCTCCTCGCCGCCTCTCGCACGGCCAACCCGTACCTCGCCGACCGGCGCACGGACCTGTACCGCTGACCCCTCGCATCACCCCTGGGAGCCCCCGCATGACCTCCACCGTGCCCACCGCCGTGCCCGGCGGCGACGCGCGCCCGCCCATCACCATGTGCGGCCCGGACTTCCCCTTCCCCTACGACGAACACCTCGCGCACCCCGCCGGGCTCGGCCAGGTCCCCGCCACCGAGCACGGCACCGAGGTCGCCGTCATCGGCGGCGGCCTCTCCGGGCTCGTCACCGCCTACGAGCTGATGAAGATGGGCCTGCGCCCCGTCGTGTACGAGGCCGACCAGCTCGGCGGCCGCCTGCGCACCGTCGGCTTCGAGGGCTGCGACCCGGAACTCACCGCCGAACTCGGCGCGATGCGCTTCCCGCCCTCCTCCACCGCGCTCCAGCACTACATCGACCTCGTCGGCCTGGAGACGGAGGACTTCCCCAACCCCCTCGCGCCCGTCACGCCGTCCACCGTCGTCGACCTCAAGGGCGAGTCGCACTACGCGCGCACCATCGAGGACCTGCCGCAGGTCTACCGCGACGTCGCCGAGGCCTGGCGCCGCTGCCTGGAGGACGGTGCCGACTACACCGCGATGAACGAGGCGCTGCGCACCCGCGACATCCCGCGCGTCCGCGAGCTGTGGGGGCGGCTCGTACGGGAACTGGACGACCAGACCTTCTACGGCTTCCTCTGCCAGTCACCGGCCTTCGCCTCCTTCCGGCACCGCGAGATCTTCGGGCAGGTCGGCTTCGGCACGGGCGGCTGGGACACCGACTTCCCCAACTCGATCCTGGAGATCCTCCGCGTCGTCTACACCGAGGCCGACGACCACCACCGGGGCATCAAGGGCGGCAGCCAGCAACTTCCGCTGCGGCTGTGGGAGCGCGAGCCGGACAAACTCGTGCACTGGCCGCGCGGCACCTCGCTCTCCTCGCTGCACGCCGGCACACCGCGCCCCGCCGTCACCCGGCTGCACCGCACGGCGGGCAACAGGATCACGGTGACCGACGCGGACGGGCGCATCCGCACGTACAAGGCAGCCGTCTTCACCGCGCAGTCCTGGATGCTGCTCTCCCAGATCGCCTGCGACGACGACCTGTTCCCGATCGACCACTGGACGGCGATCGAGCGCACCCACTACATGGAGTCCAGCAAGCTCTTCGTGCCCGTCGACCGCCCGTTCTGGAAGGACAAGGACCCGGTGACGGGGCGCGACGTCATGTCGATGACGCTCACCGACCGCATGACGCGCGGCACCTACCTCCTCGACAACGGCCCCGACCGCCCGGCCGCGATCTGCCTCTCGTACACGTGGTGCGACGACAGCCTCAAGTGGCTGCCGCTGAGCGCCCACGCGCGCATGGAGGTCATGCTGAAGTCGCTCGGCGAGATCTACCCGAACCTCGACATCCGGGGGCACGTCATCGGCGACCCGGTGACCGTCTCCTGGGAGGACGAGCCCTATTTCATGGGCGCCTTCAAGGCGAACCTGCCCGGCCACTACCGCTACCAGCGCCGCCTGTTCACGCACTTCGCGCAGGAGCACCTGCCCGCCGACCGCCGGGGCCTCTTCCTCGCGGGCGACGACATCTCCTGGACGGCGGGCTGGGCGGAGGGCGCGGTGCAGACGGCGCTCAACGCGGTGTGGGGCGTCATGCACCACCTCGGCGGCGGCACGGACCCGACGAACCCGGGCCCCGGCGACCGCTTCGGGGAACTGGCCCCGGTGGAACTGCCGGAGGACTGACCCCGTCCGGTGGCCGGGGGCGTCATCGCGGCTGTGCGGGGACGCGTCGCGGCCGTGCGGGGACGAGGGGAGTCACCAGCAGCCGTCCCACCAGCCCCACCCCTTCGTCCAGCCTCGCGCGCAGCTCCTCGGCCACCTCCGTCCGCTCCCGTACCGCCCACAGGGCCCGCGCGGCGACCCACGCCGCGCTCCGCGCCCGCTCGATGCTCCACGCGCCCGCCAGGTGCGTGAGCGGCTCGGCGCGTTCGAGGAGGTCGGGGCCCGGCATGAGGTCCTCGCGCACGCGTTCCTCCAGCGTCGCGAGCAGGTCGCCCACCTGATCGAACTCGTCGCGCAGGTCCTCGGGAGCGCAGGCGAGCGTACGGCAGGTGTCCACGACGGCGAGCGCGAGATCGTGCCCGATGTGCGCGTTGACGCCGCACAGCGCGAACTGCACGGGACGTACCCCCCGATGGTCGCGGGCGTGCAGGAGCGGTCGCCAGCAGGCGGGGACGCGGCCACCCCGCTCGAAGGTCTCGACGGCGCTGAGGTACCGCTCGGCGAAGAGCACGTCGAGCGTCACGGCGGCCCGCCGGTCGGGGAATCCGCCCCGGTCCACGAGGTGCCCGACCTCCTCGGTGACGCGTGTGTAGAGGCGGTGGAAGACGGCGACGCCGTCCCGCTCCGGCCACGGGGAGCCGAGGCCGCGCATCCGGGCGAGGACACCGTCCACTCCCTCGTCGACGCGGCGCGCGGCGCCGTCGAACACTTCGGTCGGCTGCTGCGAGTGGCCCATGGGAGCAGGCTCCCAGCCCTAGCCTGTGGCGCGTGCCGCCGTGCCGGGCACGTCCCCGCATCGGGGGACACGGGGGACAGGGGCGCGGCGGGGGAGGAGCACACGTGGGCGGGAACCGGGCGAGGCACCGGGCGGCGGGGAAGGGGTTCTTCGCGGGGCGCGGGGCACGGGAGGGTACGGGGCGGGGCGGACCCGCGTCCGGCGCGCGCACCGGGTCCTCGCGCGATACGCCGGCGCTCCTGCGCGGCGCGATGGTCACCGCCGCCTCGTGCGTCGTCCTCGCGGGCGGCCTGACAGGCCTGCTCACGGCGGGCGGCGGCAAGGACGGCGGCGAGCGCGTGGCCACCGCCCCCGCGCCCTCGCTCGCCCCCGCGCCCTCGTCCCCCGCGGCGGCCACGCCGTCCCCTGACGTCCCGCCCTCGCCGCGTACGACGCCACGGTCGTCCGCCGCGTCCCGTACTCCCGCTGCGGGCCCCTCGTCCCTCCCGGGAGCGCCCACGACGCCCGCGGGCCCGGACGGCGACGGCAAGGGCCGCGGGAGCCGCACGGGAGCCGGGAGCGGGACGGAGGCGGGGTCCGGCGCGGGCGCGGGGAAGCTCTTCCGCTTCCCCGACTCGCAGGTGGCCGACTGGGTCGACGCCCACCCCGGCGACCCGCGCGCCGACGCCATCGAGGACGGCATCGCGCGCCACCCCGCCGCCGTCTGGTTCGCGGACCACGGCCCGGGGACGATCACCGCGCGCGTCGCCGCCGTGACGTCCGCCGCCGTCCGCGCGGACGCCGTGCCGGTCCTCGTCGCGTACGACGTGCCCGACCGCGACTGCGGCGGCGCCTCGCGGGGCGGGGCACCCGATCTCGCGGCGTACGACGACTGGATCACCCGCTTCGCGCGCGGCCTCGGCGAGGGCGAGAACATCGTGATACTCGAACCCGACGCGATCGCCCAGTCGGATTGCCTCCCGGCCGCGGACCGCGCCGCCCGCTTCGCCTCGCTGGAGCGCGCCGCGCGCGTGCTCAAGGCCGCCGGGCCCCGTACCCGCGTCTACTTCGACGCCGGGCACTCCGGCTGGCTGGCACCCGGCCGCGCCGCCGCCCTCCTGCGCCAGGCGGGCGCGGCACGCGCCGGGGACGGTGTCTTCACCAACGTCTCCAACTTCCACCGCACCAGCGACGAGAGGGCCTACGCCCGCGCCGTGCTCGACGCGCTCGGCGGTCCCCCCGGCCTCGGCGCCGTCGTCGACACGAGCCGCAACGGCAACGGTGCCCCGCCCGGCGGCGCGTGGTGCGACCCGGCCGGACGCGCCCTCGGCACCCCGCCGACGCTGCGCACGGGGCAGGCGCGCATCGACGCCTACCTGTGGGTGAAGCTCCCCGGCGAGTCCGACGGCTGCTCGGCGGCCCCGGGCACCTTCAGCCCGGAGGCGGCCTACGCGCTCCTGCGCGGGTGAGAACGGGCCCGGGACGGACGGCGGCCCCGTACGAGATCCCGTACGGGGCCGTGCGCCACGCCCGCTCTACTCGCCCTTGCGGGCGTCGGCGGACTGCCCGTCGCCCGCCTCCGACGTGTCGTACGACGACGTTCCCGAGTCGAGCAGCGGCTCCTGCGTCTTGAGGTGGGCCGGGGCGAGGGCCCGCAGCGCGTGGTAGCCGGTGATGACCACGAGCGTGCCGAGCGCGATACCGCTCAGCTCGAAGTTGTCCGAGATCTTCAGCGAGACACCGCCGACGCCGATGATGATGCCCGCCGCCGTCGGCACGAGGTTGAGCGGATTGCGCAGGTCCACCTTGGCGCTGAGCCAGATCTGCGCGCCGAGCAGCCCGATCATGCCGTACAGGATGACGGTGATCCCGCCGAGCACCCCGCCGGGGACCGCGGCGACGACCGCGCCGAACTTGGGGCACAGGCCGAAGAGGAGCGCGAAGCCGGCCGCCGCCCAGTACGCCGCCGTCGAGTAGACGCGCGTCGCGGCCATGACGCCGATGTTCTCGGAGTACGTCGTGTTCGGCGGGCCGCCCACGGCGGTCGAGAGCATCGAGCCGAAGCCGTCCGCCGAGATCGCCGTGCCGAGCTTGTCGTCCAGGTTCTCGCCCGTCATCTCGCCGACCGCCTTGACGTGCCCCGCGTTCTCCGCGATGAGCGCGATCACGACGGGCAGCGCCACGAGGATCGCCGACCACTGGAAGTGCGGGCCGTGGAAGTCGGGCAGCCCGATCCAGTCGGCCTTGCCGACCGCGTCCAGGTTCAGCCGCCAGTGGTCGACGGTCTTGCCGCTGCCGTCCGCCGAGTGGATACGGCCGAAGATCCGGTCGAAGCCCCAGGAGAGGACGTACCCGAAGACGAGCCCGAGGAAGATCGCGATCCGCGACCAGAAGCCGCGCAGGCACACGACCGCGAGTCCCGTGAAGAGCATCGTGAGCAGCGCGACCCACTGGTCCTGCGGCCAGTACGTGGACGCCGTGACGGGGGCCAGGTTGAAGCCGATGAGCATCACGACGGCGCCCGTCACCACCGGCGGCATCGCCGCATGGATGATCCGCGCCCCGAAGTGCCGCACCGCGAGCCCGACGAGGAAGAGCAGCACGCCGACGGCGAAGACCGCGCCCGTCACGACCGCGCTGGAGCCGCCCTGGGCCCGGATCACCGCCGCCACGCCGACGAAGGAGAGGGAGCAGCCGAGGTAGCTCGGCACCTTTCCGCGTGTCGCGAGCAGGAAGATCGCCGTCGAGACGCCGGACATCATGATGGCGAGGTTCGGGTCGAGGCCCATGAGGACCGGGGCGACGAACGACGCGCCGAACATCGCGACGACGTGCTGCGCGCCGAGCCCGATCGTGCGCGGCCAGCTCAGCCGTTCGTCCGGCCGGACCACCGCACCCGGGGCCGGGGTCCGCCCGTCCCCGTGCAGTTTCCAGCGCACGCCGAAGTCCATGTGTCCCGCTCCTCGTCGCCTCAGCCCCCGCCGGTGCACGAGCCGGACACGCGACGGACCGCACGGATGTTCCCGTACTGGATTCCGGCACATGTTAATGGCAGGTAAGGATGGCTTCGCGCCAGGCGCGGTACGCGGCGCGGGGGCCCGAGGGGAGCGGGGGAGGCGGCGGAGAGTGGCGGAGGGGAGGCCGCTCGGGTGCGTTCGTCCCGGTAAACCCCCTGGTGGAGAGCCACTTGTCCCTGCTTACGATGAAGTGTTCGATTCCCTGGCAGAACAGGCACCCCCGCATGTCGCTCGCAGCCCCCGCCCCGGCCGAAACCAGTTCCCTCCCGTACGGGGTGCTCGTCCCTTCGTACGTGCACTTCGACGACCTCGACGCGCTCGGCCTGCTCCACAACGGCCGTTACCCGCTCCTCGTCGAACGGGCCTGGACGGCGTACTGGCGCGAGCACGGGCTGGAGTACCGCGGCGACTGGCACGAGGCGGCGGACGCCTGCAACGCCGTCCGCGAGTTCACTATCGGCTACGAGAGCCCCGTCACCCTCACCGGCGAGTACGCCGTCCACCTCTGGCTCGACCGTCTCGGCACGACCGGCCTCACCTACGGCTTCCGCTACTGCTCGACGGACGGCACCCGCACCCACGCCCGCGGCCACCGCGTCCTGGTCCGCCTCGACCCCGACACGCTGCGCCCCCGCCCGTGGAGCGAGGACTTCCGCACGAAGGCGCGGGGGCTGCTGCGGGCGGCCTGAGCGGTGCGGGGCGCGGGTGTGGGGTCAGGTACGGGGGCGGGGCGGCGCGCTCCGCGCGAAGTCCGCCCCGCCCCCGTAGCCCCGGCTGCCTCAGCTCTTGCCGCCCGCCGCCCGCAGGACGTTCGCGCCGGTCACGAGGCCGAAGGCGAGGACCGTCACCAGGACGAAGGAGCCGACCAGGCTCGTCGCGTCGGCGACCACGCCGATCGCCGAGGGGGCGATGAGCCCCGCGGTGTAGGTGATCGTGGCGACGCCCGCGATCGCCTGGCTCGGGTTCGGGCCGCTGCGCCCGGCGGCGGCGAAGCACAGCGGCACCACGACCGCGATCCCCAGACCCATGAGCGCGAAGCCGCCCATCGCCGCCACCGGATTCCCCGCGAGGACCACGAGCAGGCCGCCCGCTGTGGCCATCACCCCGCCGGTCCGCACCACGCGCTTCGCGCCGAAGCGGTCCACGAGCCCGTCCCCCGCGAAGCGCGCGAGCGCCATCGTCGCGGTGAACGCCGTCGTGGAGGCGGCGGCGATCCCGGCCGACGTGTCGAGTTCGCCGTGCAGGAAGACCGCCGACCAGTCCAGGCTGGCCCCCTCCGCGAAGACCGCGCAAAAGCCGATCGCGCCGATGAGCAGCGCCGAGCGGGGCGGCAGCGCGAAGCGGGGCGGCGCCGGCTCGTCCGCCTCGCTGCGCAGGTCGAGGACCCACCGGCACAGCACGAGCCCCGCCGCCGTCAGTACGAGCGCCGTCACGAGGTGGTGCAGCCGCGCGTCCGAGCCCAGGTGCGCCGCGAGCGTCCCCGCCGCCGAGCCCAGCAGCGCCCCCGTGCTCCACATGCCGTGCAGCCCGGACATGATCGACTTGCCCCAGCGGTTCTCCGTCTCGACACCGAGCGCGTTCATCGCGACGTCCGACATGCCCGAGCAGGCCCCGTACACGAAGAGCGCGAGGCACAGGACCGCGAGGTTCGGCGCGAGCGAGGGCAGCACGAGCGCGAGCGTCCACCCGGCGAGCAGGAGCCGCAGCGCCCTCCGCGAGCCCAGGCGGTGGCTGACGCGGCCCGCGAGCGGCATCGCGAGCGCCGCGCCGAGGGCGGGGAAGGCGAGCGCGAGACCGAGCTGACCGGCCCCGATGTCCGCGTGGTCCTTGATCCAGGGCACGCGGGTCGCGAAGGAACCCGTCACGCTCCCGTGCACGCAGAAGACCGCGGCGATCGCCCAGCGCGCGCGCCGCACCGCCCCCCGGTCGAAGCCGCCGACCGGGACGACGCCCGCGCCCCCGGCCGCCGCCACGGCGGCGCCCGTGGCCCGCTCTCCCGCCGTCTCGCTCATGTGGCCCCTCCCGCACCGCGCCGCACCGCTGGTGCGGAGGGCTGTCGAACACTTCCTGTGTGCCAGGCTTGAAACTATCAGGAAGCCTTCCTGATAGTGAATGATTATGATGCAGGCCGACCCGCGAGGGAAGGGGGACCAGCCCGTGACCACCTCGACCGCCTCGACACCCGTACCGGACCTGCCCGGAGAGGCGAAGCGCCCCGCGCCCGCCTCGCCCAGTACCGCCCGCGCCCTCAACGACCGGCTCGCGCTGCGCCTCCTCCAGGAGCACGGCCCGCTCACCGCCGCCCGCCTCAAGGAACTCACCGGGCTCTCCCGCCCGAGCGTCGCCGACCTCGTCGAGCGGCTCGGGGCCGCCGGGCTCATCGAGGTCGTCGGCGCCTCGGAACAGCGCAGACGCGGCCCCAACGCGCGGATCTACGGGATCGTCGCGGACCGCGCCCACCTCGCCGGGCTCGACGTGCGCACCCACAGCGTCTCCGTCCTCGTCACCGACCTGCTCGGCGCGACCCTCGCCGAGGCCTCCGCGCCGATCGACCCCGCCGCGAGCACCGGGGGTGCCGTGGCCCGCGCGGTGGACCTCCTCGCGGACACGGCGGCCCGCGCGGGGGTCCCCGAGCTGCGTGCCGTGGGCGTCGGCGCGCCCGGACTCGTCACGCCGGGCACGGGCGAACTGCGCGACAGCACGGGGCTGCCGCCCTGGCACCGCGCGCTCGTGCCCGTCCTGCGGGAGCGCTTCGCGGGCACCGTCCTCGTCGAGAACGAGACCAACCTCGCCGCCGTCGCGGAACTGCGCGCCGGAGCGGCACGCGATCGCGACACCTTCGTGCTCCTGTGGCTCGGCCACGGCGTCGGCGCGGCGGTCGTGCTCGACGGCGCGCTGCGCCGGGGCGCCTCGGGGGGTACGGGTGAGATCGGCTTCCTCCCCGTCCCCGGCACGCGGGCGCTCCCCGGGCGGGACAGCTGCGAGGGCGGCTTCCACTCCCTCGCCTCTTCGGCCGCGATCGAGGAACTCGCCGCGCAACACGACCTCGTGGCCGACGCGGCCCCGCACGAGCCACCCGCCGCGGCACTCGTGCGGCGCGCGGTCCGCGACGCGGAGGCGCGGGACGCGACGGTACGGGCAGCGGCCGGCGCCTTCCTCGACGCGCTCGCCGATCACCTGGTCCTCGGCGCCGCCTCCGTCGTCGCGATCCTCGACCCCGGCCGCGTCCTGCTCGGCGGCGAGACGGGCCGCGCGGGCGGTACGCACCTGGCCGCCCGCGTGGAGACCCGCCTCGCCGGCCTGACCCCGCTCGCGACGGAGGTGCGCGCGACGGCGCTCGGGGGAGGGGCGGTCCTGCGCGGGGCGCTACTGATGGCGCTGGACCACGCGCAGGAGGAGCTGTTCGGGGGGTGACGCGGCGCACGGCGGGGCGCTGATCCGGCGATGTGGGCGGGCACTCTCTCACGTGTGGGGCGGGGGTGCTGCCCCGGGGAAAATCGCGCCACTCCTTCGGGTGAGAGGAGTGACGGGTTTCCGGGAGTTATCCACAGATGGGGCGGATCGGGTGGGGGAGGGGGGCGGGTTGGGGGAGGATGGTATTGGGGTCGCCCCCCGGGAGGGAGGGGGCTGTCCCGCGCCCCCCGTCAGCTCACCCCCTCCACCCCCAACTGCCCCACCAAATACCCCAGTTTCTCCGGATTCAGCACCGCCCTGATCTGCGTGATCCCCTCCGCCCCGCCCGAGACCTCCAGGACTCCGCCGAGCCGCCCGTCCGCGAAGAAAAGCAGCGCGGGCGACCCGTTGATCTGCGCGGGCCGGAACTCCGCTCCCACGAGCCACTTCTCCAGCGCCATCCGGACCAGCCCCGCCACCGGTTCGCGGCCCACCACGATCTTCCGGGCCGCGGGCACCCTGCCGCCGCCGTCCGACCACCAGCTCACGTCCTCGGCGAGCAGCGACACCAGCTCGCTCACGTCGCCCGCGCGCGAGGCGGCGAGGAACGTCTCCACGAGGGCCCGCTGCCGCTCGCTCTCCACCGCGTACCGGGCGCGCTCCTCCGCGAGCCTCGCCCGCGCGCGCCGCAGGTGCTGGCGGGCGCCCGGCTCGGAGAGGCCGAGGATCGCGGCGATCTCCCGGTGGCCGTAGCCGAAGGCGTTGTGCAGCACGTACACCGCGCGCTCCGGCGGGCTCAGCCGTTCGAGCAGGAGCAGCAGCGCCGAGGACACCTCCTCGCGCTGCTCGGCGCTCTCCATCGGCCCGAGCGCCCCGCCCGAGGTCAGCACCGGCTCCGGCAGCCACGGGCCCACGTACCGCTCCCGCCGTACCCGCGCGGAGTCGAGGACGGTGAGGCACAGGCGCGTCACCGTCGTGGTGAGCCAAGCGGCGGGCGTCCGTACCGCCGCGCGATCCGTGCCCGCCCAGCGCAGGTACGCGTCCTGCACCACGTCCTCGGCCTCCTGCGCCGAGCCCAGCATCCGGTAGGCGAGCCCGAACAACCGCGGCCGCTCCGTCTCGAACTCCCGTACAGAATCCGTGCTCACAGCGCACAGCGTGCCACCGCGCGGACCCCCGTGTCCCGTAATCCCGATCTCGCTGTGAGTCATCCCACCCCGCGCACCTCTTCCCGGCGTGGCACACTGGTGCGCGTACCAGCAACAGCGCACTCCGGGGTCGGTGTAATTCCGAACCGGCGGTAACAGTCCGCGACCCGCTCGCTTCCAGTGAGCGGTTGACCAGGTGGAATTCCTGGACCGACGGTGAAAGTCCGGATGGGAGGCAGTGCGCGGCGGGTCGCACGCAGCAGTGCGCCGCCGTAGGCCGGGCCGTCGTCTTTTCGGCGTCCCCCGGTCCGCGTCCGGCGTTCCCTGTGCCCGTGTGCGCCCGTACCAAGCCTGTCCTCGCGACAGCGCCCCGGAGTCCGTGCCCGAGAGGCAGGAGGACCCGGTGGCCACCGCAGCCGAAACCGCCGCCATGCGCGAGGCGATCGCCCTCGCCGCCCGCGGCCTCGGCCGCACCCGCCCCAACCCCGTCGTCGGCTGCGTCGTGCTCGACGCCTCCGGCGAGGTCGTGGGCAGCGGGTGGCACCAGCGCGCGGGCGGGCCGCACGCCGAGATCCACGCGCTGCGCGCGGCGGGGGAGCGGGCCCGGGGCGGCACCGCGCTCGTCACCCTCGAACCCTGCGACCACACCGGCCGGACGGGCCCCTGCTCCCGCGCCCTGATCGAGGCCGGAGTCCGCCGCGTCGTCTACGCCGTCGCCGACCCCACCGACCAGGCCACCGGCGGTGCCGACACCCTCCGCGCCGCGGGCGTCGACGTCGCGCACGGGCTCCTTCAGGCCGAGGCCGCCGATGTCAACGCCGCCTGGCTCACCGCCGCCCGCCTCGGCCGCCCGCACGTCACCTGGAAGTACGCCGCGAGCCTCGACGGCCGCACCGCCGCCGCCGACGGCACGAGCCGCTGGATCACCTCGCCCGAGGCCCGCGCCGACGTCCACCGCCTGCGCGCCACCTGCGACGCCGTCCTCGTCGGCTCCGGCACCGCCCGCACCGACGACCCCCACCTCGCCGTCCGCGGCATCCCCGAGGCGCCCCAGCCGCTGCGCGTCGTCCTCGACACCGAGGGCACGGCGGTACGGAGCGGAGCGCGGGTCCTCGACGACGCCGCGCCCACTCTGATCGCCCTCGCCGACGACGCCCCGACGCCCGCGCACGAGGCCGAACTGCTGCGCCTGCCGCGCGCCGCGCACGGCGGGCTCGACCTCACCGCGCTCCTCGCCGCGCTGTACGCCCGCGACGTGCGCGGCGTCCTCCTGGAGGGCGGCGCACGGCTCGCCGGGTCCTTCGTCGCCGCCGGGTACACCGACCGCGTCGTCGGCTACCTCGCCCCCGTCCTGCTCGGCGCCGGGCCCGCCGTCCTCACCGAGGCGGGAATCCCCACCCTCGCCGCCGCGTTGCGGCTCGACGTACGCGACAGCACGCGGCTCGGGCCCGACCTGCGGATCACCGCCGTTCCCACCACCGCACCCAAGGAGCGCTGAAGTGTTCACCGGAATCGTCGAAGAACTGGGTGAAGTCGTCGCCGTCGAGGAACTCGCCGACGCCTCCCGCTTCCGGCTGCGCGGCCCCGTCGTCACCGAGGGTGCCCGCCACGGCGACTCCATCGCCGTCAACGGCGTCTGTCTCACCGTCGTCGAGCACGAGGGCACCGAGTTCACCGCCGACGTCATGGCCGAGACGCTCAAGCGCTCCAGCCTCGGCGCCCTCGCCCCCGGCTCCCGCGTCAACCTCGAACGCCCCACCCCGGTCGGCGGCCGCCTCGGCGGGCACATCGTGCAGGGACACGTCGACGGAACCGGGACGATCCTGCGCCGCGAGCCCTCCGAGCACTGGGAACTCGTCACCGTCTCGCTGCCGGGCGACCTCGCGCGCTACGTCGTCGAGAAGGGCTCCATCACCGTCGACGGCATCAGCCTCACCGTCGTCGACGCCACCGACGACACCTTCAGCGTGAGCCTCATCCCGACCACCCTCGCCCTCACCACGCTCGGCCTCAAGCAGCCCGGTGCCCCCGTCAACCTGGAGGTCGACGTCCTCGCGAAGTACGTCGAGCGGATGCTCCGGTACGGGACAGCCCCCGAACAGCCCGCACAGGAGGGGTGATGGTCGACCAGCTCAACGCCGAGGCGTTCACGCTCTTCGGACAGCACGTCATCTGGTCCGACGCGGTCGGCAACACGATCGGCCTGCTCGCCCTCGCCCTCGGCTGGCGCCGCTCGGTGTGGACCTGGCCCGCCCAGTTCCTCTCCGGCGTCGTCCTCGTCGCCGCCTACCTCTCGGCGCACCTCAGCGGAGGCGTCGGCAAACAGCTCCTCGTCATCGTCGTCGCCCTGTGGGGCTGGCGGCAGTGGACGAAGGGCCGCCAGGAGGCGCAGGACGGCACCCTCGCCGTGCGCTTCGCCACCTGGCGCGAACGCGGACTCCTCCTCGGCGGCACCGCGCTCGGCACCCTCGCGGTCGGCGGCCTCTTCGTCGCCGTGCCCGACCTCTCCTGGAACCCCTGGCCGGACGCCTACATCTTCGTCGGCACCCTCGCCGCGATGCTCGCCCAGGCCAAGGGCCTCGTCGAGTTCTGGGCCGCCTGGCTGCTCGTCGACGTCGTCGGCGTCCCGCTCGCCTTCACCAGCGGGCTCGCCTTCTCCGGCCTCGTCTACGTGATCTATCTCGCGCTCGTCCTGTGGGGCCTGCGCGACTGGTGGCTGCGCTCCCGTACGCACGCGGCCCCGGAAGTCGCCCCGGAAGGAGCCCCCGCATGAGCGGCACCCACGAACCCACGCCCGGCAGCACCCCCTGGACACCCCACGAGGGCCCCTGGCCGCACGACGAGGAACTCTCCCTCGCCCTCGACCCCGTCGCCCAGGCCGTCGCGGACATCGCCGCGGGCCGCCCCGTCGTCGTCGTCGACGACGAGGACCGCGAGAACGAGGGCGACCTCGTCCTCGCCGCCGAGAAGGCGACCCCCGAGATCGTCGCCTTCATGATGAGCGAGTGCCGCGGCCTCATCTGCGCCCCCCTCGAAGGCCCCGAACTCGACCGCCTCGACCTGCCCCAGATGGTCCGCCGCAACACCGAGTCCATGGGCACCGCCTTCACCGTCTCCGTCGACGCGACCCGCGAGCACGGCGTCACCACCGGTATCTCCGCCGCCGACCGCGCCACGACCCTGCGCCTCCTCGCCACCGCGAGCAGCGAGCCCGACGACTTCGTCCGCCCCGGACACGTCTTCCCGCTCCGCGCCCGCCCCGGCGGCGTCCTCACGCGCGACGGCCACACCGAGGCAGCCGTCGACCTCGCCCGCCTCGCCGGACTGCGCCCCGCGGGCGCCATCGTCGAGATCGCGGGCGAGGACGGCGTCATGCTGCGCCTGCCCGAACTCGTCCCCTTCGCCCGCAAGCACGGGCTGAGCATCATCTCGATCGCCGACCTCATCGCCTACCGCCGCGCCACCGAGGCCGCGCCCCTGGAGGCCGAACCCGCAGTGCGCCGCGAGGCGGAGGTGCGCCTGCCCACGGCGTACGGGGACTTCACCGCGTACGGCTACCGCGCCACCGCCGACGGCGTCGAGCACGTGGCCCTCGTCCACGGCGACATCGGCGACGGCGAGAACGTCCTCGTCCGCGTCCACTCCGAGTGCCTCACCGGGGACGTCTTCGGCTCGCTGCGCTGCGACTGCGGCCCGCAGCTCGAAGCCTCCATGCGACGCGTCACCGAAGAGGGCCGCGGCGTCGTCGTCTACCTGCGCGGCCACGAGGGGCGCGGCATCGGGCTGCTCTCCAAGCTGCGCGCGTACGAACTCCAGGAGCGCGGCCGCGACACCCTCGACGCCAACCTGGAACTCGGCCTGCCCGCCGACGCCCGCGACTACGGCGCGGGGGCGCGCATCCTCGACGACCTCGGCGTCCGCTCGCTGCGGCTGCTCACCAACAACCCCGACAAGAGCGAGGCGCTGGCCCACCACGGCCTCTCCGTCCTCGCCCGCGAACCCATGCCCGTCCAGGCCGGCGAGTACAACCTCCGCTACCTGCGCACCAAGCGGGACCGCATGGGCCACGACCTGCCCTGGCTCGACCAGGCCCCGGCCACCTGCGCCCAGCAGTGACCGGACACCCCTCCACCCGAACCCAACTACCGAGGAGCAGCGCGTGAGCGGTAAAGGCGCACCCGAGCTGAACGTCAAGAACTGCGGCGACCTCCGCGTCGCCGTCATCGCCTCGCAGTGGCACGAGCAGATCATGAAGGGCCTCACGGACGGCGCCCTGCGCGCGCTCGCCGAGCTCGGCATCAGCGAGCCGACGCTGCTCCGCGTCCCCGGCAGCTTCGAACTCCCCGTCGCAGCCAAGGCGATGGCCTCGCGCGGCTACGACGCCGTCGTCGCTCTCGGCGTCGTCCTGCGCGGCGGCACCCCGCACTTCGAGTACGTGTGCCAGGGCGTCACCCAGGGCCTCACCCAGGTCGCCGTCGACACCGGCGTCCCCGTCGGCTTCGGCGTCCTCACCGTCGACACCGAGGAGCAGGCTCTCGACCGCGCGGGCCTGCCCGGCTCCACCGAGGACAAGGGCCACGAGGCCGTCACCGCGGCGGTCGCCACCGCGACCGTGCTGCGCGGCGTCGTCGAGCCCTGGCGCTGAGCCCCCGCACACCCGTACCCGGACGTTCGCGTCCGCATGATGAGAGACGGCGGCCCCGGCTTCGCTCCGGGGCCGCCGCGGCGCGTATGGTGAGGAAACCATGTCCCAGAAGACCTTCGAAGAGCTGTTCTCCGAGCTCCAGCACAAGGCCGCGCACGCCGACCCGGCCACCTCCCGCACCGCCGAACTGGTGGAGAAGGGGGTCCATGCCATCGGCAAGAAGGTCGTCGAGGAGGCCGCCGAGGTCTGGATGGCCGCCGAGCACGAGAGCAAGGACGCCGCCGCCGAGGAGATCTCCCAGCTCCTCTACCACGTGCAGGTCATGATGGTCGCGCGCGGCATCTCCCTCGACGAGGTCTACGCGCACCTCTGAGCCGTACCCGCGCTCCCTCCTCGCGCACAGCCCCTCGCGCCCCGCGCGAGAGCGGGCCCCCTTGTCCGTCACCCCAGATCCGTCACCCACAGAAGGACGTCCCCGTCATGCTGCGCATCGCCCTGCCCAACAAGGGTTCCCTCGCCGGACCTGCGTCGGCGATGCTCCATGAGGCCGGCTACCGCCAGCGCACCGAGCAGAAGGAACTCGTCCTGGTCGACCCGGCCAACGAGGTCGAGTTCTTCTACCTGCGCCCCCGCGACATCGCCCTCTACGTGAGTTCGGGCCGCCTCGACATCGGCATCACCGGTCGCGACCTCCTGCTGGACTCGGGCGCCGACGCCGAGGAGATCCTGCCGCTCGGCTTCGCCCGCTCCACCTTCCGCTTCGCGACCCGCCCCGGCACCGCGAAGGGCCCCGAGGACTTCCCCGGGCTCACCATCGCGACCTCGTACGAGGGCATCGTCGCCAAGCACCTCGAAGAGGCCGGGATCGACGCCTCCGTGGTCCACCTCGACGGCGCCGTCGAGACCGCCGTCGAACTCGGCGTCGCCCAGGTCATCGCCGACGTCGTCGAGACCGGCACCTCACTGCGCAACGCGGGCCTCGAAGTCATCGGCGAACCGATCCTCACCTCCGAGGCCGTCGTCATCCGCCGCAAGGGCGCGGAGACCGACGACGCGCGCGTGGGCCGCTTCCTGCGCCGCCTCCAGGGCGTCCTCGTCGCCCGCAGCTACGTGATGATGGACTACGACTGCCGCGTCGAGCACCTGGAGCAGGCCGTCGCGCTGACGCCCGGCCTGGAGTCGCCGACCGTCTCGCCGCTGCACCACGAGGGATGGGTGGCGGTACGGGCCATGGTGCCGACCAAGGGCGCGCAGCAGGTGATGGACGACCTGTACGGGCTCGGCGCGCGGGCCATCCTGACGACGGCGATTCACGCCTGCCGGCTGTAGCGGCACGAGGGCGGGACCGTATGCCGGTTCACGCCTGCCGGCTGTAGCGGCACGACGGCGGGACCGTATGCTCGCAGCGCCACCTCCTTCCTTGAAAGACGAGTGCCCCGCATGAGCGCCCCCGCCGACCTCCCCCCGCTCCCGGCGACCTTCCGTCCCTCCCTCACCCGCGGGATTCTCATCGGGTGCGGCATCGGGATCTTCGTCGTCATCACGGCGGTCGCCTTCCTGCTCGGGATCGGCGGCGGGGAGGCGGCGAGCTTCGTGCTCACCGCCGCCCTGCTCGCCGGGGTGTGCTTCCTGCTCGCGCGGCCCAAGATCGTCGTCTCCGCCGAGGGCGTCACCGTCGTGAACCTCACCACGCGCCGTACCCTCGGCTGGGCGCAGATCGTCCGGGTGACGCTGCGCGGCGGCGACCCCTGGGCCTTCCTCGACCTCAGCGACGGCACCAGCCTGCCCGTACTCGGCATCCAGCCCGGTCTCGCCCGCGAGAAGGCCGTCGCCGACGCCAGGGCCCTCAGCGCGCTCGTGGACGCGCACGCCCCCGTACACGACTGAGCGCCCCGACCGCGCGCCGCACGGCGGCCCGGCGCGATCCGGGCCCTTGGGCCTGCCCGGCACGGCCGCATCGTGATTAATCTGGTAGGGCAGCACACGCCGAGTGCCGCCGCCCCCCGCGCCCCTTCCGGCACGGGTGACCCATCGAATAGAGGAGTGAACCTCTCCGGCAATGGACGGATCGTCCGGTAGTACTTGCGCCGCCCCCTTCCCTCACGGCACGGAGGCGGCGGTATGACCACATCGCTGCTGCTCCTCGGGGCGGCTTTCCTGCTCATCCTCGCCAACGGCTTCTTCGTCGCCGCCGAGTTCGGGCTCGTCACCGTGGAACGCGCCGAGGCCGAGCGCGCCGCCGAGGCCGGGGACCGCCGGGCCGGCGCCGTCGCCCGCTCCCTGAAGGAACTCTCCTTCCAGCTCTCCGGCACCCAGCTCGGCATCACCGTCACCTCGCTCGTCGTCGGCATGCTCGCCGAACCGGCGCTCGCCGACCTCCTCGAAGAACCCCTCACCGCCCTCGGCCTGCCCGAGGCCGCCGCGCCGGGGGTCTGCGTCGTGCTCGGCATGCTCCTCGCCTCCGCCGTGCAGATGGTCATCGGCGAGCTGGTCCCGAAGAACTGGGCCGTCGCCAAGCCGCTCCAGGTCGCGCGCTTCGTCGCCGGACCGCAGTACGCCTTCGCGCGGCTGCTCCGCCCCGTGATCGCGCTCCTGAACACCGCCGCGAACGCCCTCGTACGGCGCTTCGGCGTCGAGCCGGCCGACGAGATGGCCTCCGCCCGCACCCCGGGCGAACTCGTCTCCCTCGCCCGCCACTCGGCGCTCGCCGGGGCCCTGGAGAAGGACACCGCCGACCTCTTCGTGCGCACCCTCTCGCTGGAGGACCTCACCGCCCAGCAGGTCATGACCCCGCGCGTGAAGCTGAGCACCCTCCAGTCCTCCGCGACCGCGGAGGACGTCGTCAACCTCACCCGCGCCACGGGCCTCTCGCGCTTCCCGGTCTACCGCGAGCGCATCGACGAGATCACCGGCACCGTGCACCTCAAGGACGCGCTCGCCGTGCCCTCCCACCAACGGCTGCGCACCCCGGTCAGCCGCATCTCGCGCACCCCGCTGCGCGTCCCCGAGACGATGCCCGTGCGCACGCTGCTCGCGCTGCTGCGCACCGAGGAGCCGATGGCCGTCGTCATCGACGAGTACGGCGGCACCGCCGGGGTCGTCACCCTGGAGGACATCATCGAGGAGGTCGTCGGCGAGGTGCGCGACGAGCACGACGGGCAGGACCTGCCCGAACTCGCGGCGCTCCCCGCCGAGGAGGGCCGTCCCGCCTGGGAGGCGGACGGCGGCATCCGCGTCGACCAGCTCCGCGCCATCGGCCTCGACGTCCCCGAGGGCCCGTACGAGACGGTCGCGGGCCTCGTCGCCGACCTGCTCGGCCGCATCCCGGCCCCCGGCGACCGCGCCGAGCTGCCGGGCTGGCGGCTCGACGTGCGCCAGGTCGGCCACTACCGCGCCGAGCGCGTCCGCCTCGTGCGCACCGCGCCGGTCCTGGAGGCGGCCCGATGAGCGTGCTGCAACTCCTCCTCGCCGCCGTCCTGATCCTCGCCAACGGCTTCTTCGTCGGCGCCGAGTTCGCCCTTGTCTCCGTACGGCGCAGCCAGATCGAGCCCCTCGCGGCGGACTCCGCGCGCGCCCGCCGGGTCCTGCACGGCCTCGAACACCTGCCGAAGATGATGGCGGCGGCCCAGTTCGGGATCACGCTGTGCTCCCTGACCCTCGGCGCCGTCGCCGAGCCGACCGTCGCGCACCTCCTGGAGCCGGTCTTCACCGCCGTGCACCTGCCCGAAGGGCTCGTGCACCCGCTCGGCTACGTCATCGCGCTGCTCCTCGTCGTCTTCCTCCACCTCGTCATCGGCGAGATGGTCCCGAAGAACCTCGCGATGGCCGCGCCCGAGAAGGCCGCGCTGTGGTTCGGGCCCGGGCTCATCGCCTTCGCCCGCGTCTGCGGCCCCGTCACCCTCTTCCTCGCCGCCTGCGCCAGGCTCGTCCTGCGCGCCTTCCGCGTCGAGCCGAAGGACGAGGTCGAGGCCGTCTTCACGAGCGACCAGCTCAGCCACCTCGTCGAGGACGCCGGGCAGGCGGGACTGCTCGACGCGGAGGCCCAGGAACGCCTGGAGGACGCCCTCGAACTCGGTACCCGTCCCGTCACCGACGTCCTCCTCGACCGTTCCCGGCTCGTCACCGTCGATCCCGCCGTCACCCCGCGCCGCATCGAGGAGCTGACCGTCGCCACCGGCTACAGCCGCTTCCCCGTCCTCGGCACGGGCGGCGTCTTCATGGGGTACCTGCACGTCAAGGACGTACTCGATCTCGACGAGCCCGACCGCGCCGTCCCGCAGCGCCTGTGGCACCGCATGATCACGCTGCGCGCGGAGCTGCCGCTCGACGACGCCCTCACCGTGATGCGCCGCGCCGCGACGCACCTCGCGCAGGTCGCCGACGCGAGCGGCCGGGTCCTCGGCCTCGTCACCCTGGAGGACGCGCTCGAACTCCTCGTCGGCGAGGTCACCGACCCGGCCCACCGGCTCCCCGAGCCGGCGCCCGCGCGCCCCCGCGTGCAGGTCGAGCCCGTCACGGTCCAGCGCCAGCCCCGCCCCGGCGAGGAGGCACTGACCAGCTAGGCCCCGGTCCCGCACGGTGTGCCGCCGTTCCCGGACCGGGGCGGCGGCACACGGGTGTCCGGGCCTCAGAAGTCGTCCTCGGGCGTCGGCTCGTGCGGCCCCGGGCTGCGTCCCGACAGCACTTCCCCGTACGCCTGCATCAGGTCCGGCAGGCGCAGCGTCGCGAGGTCGTCACGGCTCGGCGGATCCGGGTAGCCCATCAGGCGCAGGTCGCGGTAGGCACAGGACTTCTCGTACAGCGTGCGCAGGAAGCGGCCGTTGCCCAACTCGTCGATCCAGCCCTCCTCGACGACGTGCCCCGCGATCGAGGCCAGCTCCTCGCGCGCCTCCTCGTCCCAGCGGTCCCCGTTCGCGCCCGCGAGCACCTCACCGATCCGGGTCAGCTCCGCCGGGCGGTACGAGGGGAAGTCGACGCGGCTCGTGAAGCGCGAGCCGAGCCCCGGATTGGCGGCGAGGAGCCGGTCCATGCCCTCCGGGTACCCGGCGAGGATCACCACGAGGTGCCCCCGGTTGTCCTCCGCGCGCTTGAGGAGCACTTGCAGCGCCTCGTCCCCGTACGCGTCCCCGCGCCCGTACCCGGAGTTGGAGAGGCTGTACGCCTCGTCCACGAAGAGGACCCCGCCGAGGGCCGAGTCGATCAGCTCGTTCGCCTTGACCGCCGTCTGCCCCAGGTACTCGCCCACGAGGTCGGAGCGCTGCGCCTCCACGAGATGGTCCCCGCCGAGCAGCCCCAGCGCGTAGAAGACCCGCCCCAGGATGCGCGCGACCGTCGTCTTCCCCGTGCCCGAAGGGCCCGAGAAGATGAAGTGCCGCTTCGGCGGCTGCACCGGCAGGCCCTGTTCCGCGCGCAGCCGCGCCATGTTCAACTGCGCGGAAAGCGCCCGCACCTGACGCTTCACCGGTTCCAGGCCGACCATCTGCTCCAGCTCGGCGAGCGCCGCCTCCAGGAGCGCGGGGTCGGCGGGACCGGCCGGCATCCGCTGGGGGCCCGGCTGGACGGGCAGCACCGCCTTCTCCCGTACGTCGTCGGCGGGACCGCCCGCCGGGGGCTCCCCGCCCAGGCGCGGCGGCTCGGCCGCCGCCGGCTCCGGGCCGAAGAGCGGCTCGCCGCCCCCATCGCGCGCCGCCGCCGTGTCCTGGCCCGCACCGCCCAGGCTCACCGCCGCGTAGTCGAGCGGCGAGGCGAGGTCCTGGAAACCATCGCCCTCGGAGATCGCCGCGAGCCGCGCCGAGGTGTCCATGAACCCCGCGTCGACCCGGTGCACCGCCCGGTACAGCGGCAGCGCCGCCGCGCTGCGACCGCTGCCTTCGCGGGCCCGCGCCAGCCAGTACCGCAACTCCTTGCGCTGCGGCTGCTCGCTGCGGCAGCGCATGAGCGCCGCCGAGAGCAGCGGCTCCGCCTGCCCGTACATCTCCAGGCGGACCCGCGCCATTCCGCCGAAGAGCCCCGCCTCGATGCCCAGGAGCGGGTCGTCGAGCAAGGGATCGGTGTGGCGGGCCAGTTGCTCCCAGTCCTTCACGAGATAGGCGCGGCAGGCGTGCAGGAAGCGCACCTGCCGGTCGCTCTCGGGCGGCGGGAGCGCGCCGAGCGCCCGGTCGAGGTCGGGGACGTGGCGTCCGTCGAGCCAGTGCGAGGCGTGCGCGAGCAGCAGATCGCGGGTCGTCTCCAGGACCGGCTGCACCCACCAGCCCAGCCAGTACCAGGAGTTGAGCGGGCGCCGGTGCCTGGCCCGCTGCTCGCCGAACCGGTCGCGGTGCTGGAACATGCGCAGCAGCGCGGCCGGGGTGTCGATGCGCAGGGCGTGCAGGCCGAGCCAGCCGTCCGCCATGCCGGGATCGAGGCGCACCGCCGTGCGGAACTCCTCCTCCGCCTGCGGATACGCGCCCATCGTGTAGGCGTCAACGCCGCGCAACCAGGCGAGATCGGCCGGGCCCGGTGCGCCGTGCGTGCCGAAGTCCATCACGTCCCCCACAAACCGTGCCCCCGTGGCCTTGCCGCCGGACCCGTCGTCGGCCGCGCGGCCGAATCGCCGCGCCGCGAGCGGCTCTTGCTCCCCCGTGCGGATGCCGCCCGCCAGGGGACGGGCCGCACTGCGGCATCGTACCTGCGGGGACGTGCCCGGCCGAAGGGTGTCGCGGGCGCCGCGGAGGCAGCGCCGGGCGCACGGGGCGCACGGGGAGGCGTCCACGTACGGTTACTCGTCGTGAGTGGACGAATGCGCCAAGCGGGGTCAAAGCGGGGGGTGCGGGACAGAACGAAGCCCCCGGTCACGGGGGAACAACCGGGGGCTTCGTGTCTGCGGTGCGGCCCGCCGGGCCGCACACCGTGAACGTAAGACCAGGGCGGGCCCCGGGTCAAGACGCTCCGGGGAAGTCACGGGGGCTGCTTTCGGCTTCTTTCCGCTTCGTCGGCGGGAGTTGACGCTGCGTCACCAAAGAGGGGGTCGCGTGCTCCGTCCCGGCTCACTTCCGCAGCACGTACCCCTCGCCGCACTGCCGTACCAGCGCGTCCGCGAAGGGGCGCGAGGGATCGGCGCGGAAGTGCGCGGCCTCTGCCGGTTCCCACTCGTCCCAGAAGTCCGCGAGGTCAGGACCGTCCCTTTCGCGCCCGCGTTCCCAGGCCGCCCCACTGGCCAGATCCATCCACCACAGCAGCGAGAGCCACGGCCGTAGCGCCCGCCGCCCCGCCCCGACCCCCTCCACGAGCACGACGGGCGCCGGGGCGGCGGTACGCGTGCGTCCGGGGCGGCGCGCGTGCCAGTCGTACGGCCGGAAGACGGCGGCCTCCCCGTGCGCGAAGGGTTCGAGCACCTGCGCGGCGAAGCGCCCCGTCCAGCCGAAGAAGCGCTCGTGCGAGGCGAAGTCGTCCAGGCGCAGCACGGGCGCCCCGCCGAGGGCCTCGGCGACCCCGCGCGCGAGGGTCGACTTGCCCGAGCCCGCGTGCCCGTCGATCCCGACGAGCCGCACCGGTCCGCAGGACGGGGCGAGGCCGCGCAGGCGCTCCGCGAGCGCGGCCGCGCTGACGGCGCCGCCGGGGACCGGGGACGTGGGCTCGGACGGCATCGCCGTCTCGTCCTGGGCGTTCACGGCGGCAAGCCTACGGGGAGCGCGCGCCGGGGCGTACACGCTCCACCACCCGCCTCGGGCGGCTCGCGCACCACTCCCCGGGCAACCCGGGCGCCGGACCGTCCGTTCCGCCGCTCGGAGCAGCCCCGTCCCCCTCAGAGGTCCAGGCCAATATTGGTGCCCGCACCCGCCCCGGAAAAGCTGGTCCGGAGGGCCCCCGGGGGCGATAGTGGCCCCTGACGTGCACCTGTCCGGCCGGGCCTTCCCCAGCACCGCGCCCGTACGGCGGACCGCACCGCCCACCGAGATGGACCCACACAGATGGGGGACCCCCGCCCATGACCGGCTCCACATCCCGTCGCACCGTCCTCACCGCGGCCGTCGCCGCCGCCGCGGGCGCCGCCGCGGCAGGCCCCGCCCTCGCCGCCCCCCGCACCGGCGGCGGCCACCACACCGCCCCCGCCGCGAGAACGGCCGAGTACCACGGCTTCACGAGCGCCGCCGACTGGCGCGCGGGCCGCGCCGAGGGCGTCCGCGTCCTCGCCGGGCGCCGCACCGGCCTCACCCTCGCCCACGCCATCGGGGAGCGCGACTACGCCGACCCCCACCTGAAGACCACGACGCGCTTCGAGTACGCGCGCTGGACCTCGCCACGCCACCGCCTCACGGTCCCCGCCACCGAGGTCATCGCCTCCTGGAACGCCCACACCCCCACCGGCACCTGGATCGAGGTGGAGCTCTCGGGCACCTACTCGGACGGTGCCGAGACCCCCTGGTACGTCATGGGCCGCTGGACCGCCGGGGACGACCCCGAGCAGGACATCCGCCGCACCTCCGTCGACGACCAGGGCGATGGCCGCAGCAGCGTGTGGACCGACACCTTCGCCATCGACGACGCGGCCTCCGGGCTCCGCCTCGCCTCGTACCGCCTGCGCCTGAGCCTCTACCGCCGCCCCGGCACCCGGTCCGCACCCACCGTCCGGCGGCTCGGCGCCATGGGCTCCGACGTCCCGGACCGCTACACCGTCCCCGCCTCCACGCCCGGCCTCGTGGCCGAACTCCCCGTCCCGCGCTACTCCCAGGAGATCCACGCCGGGCAGTACCCGCAGTACGACAACGGCGGCGAGGCGTGGTGCAGCCCCACCTCCTCGCAGATGATCATCGAGTACTGGGGCCGCGAGCCGAGCGCCGAACAGCTGGCCTGGGTCGACCCCTCCTACGCCGACCCGCAGGTGTGCCACGCGGCCCGGCAGACCTTCGACTACCAGTACGACGGCTGCGGCAACTGGCCCTTCAACGCCGCCTACGCCGCGACGTACCCCGGCCTCCAGGGCGTCGTCACCCGCCTCGGCTCGCTCACCGACATCGAGACCCTCGTCGCCGCCGGCATCCCGGTCATCACCTCGCAGTCGTTCCTCAAGACCGAGCTGACCGGCGCCGGGTACGGCACCTCGGGGCACCTCATGACGGTCATCGGCTTCACCGCCGACGGCGACGTCATCGCCAACGACCCCGCCTCGCCGAGCGACCCGGCGGTCCGCCGCGTCTACCAGCGCGCCGAGTGGGAGACGATCTGGCTCAGGACCAAGCGCAAGACCGCCACGGGCGCCGACGCGAGCGGCACGGGCGGCGTCTGCTACCTCTACTTCCCCGCCGAGCCGAGCCCGCGCCAGCGCCGGGCCCTCGCGGCGGTGGGGGTGCGCTGAACCAACTCGCGCCGGTACGGGGCGCGCCGCGCCGGGCGCGCCCCGTACCCGGGCCCCCACCGCGCCCGCGCGTACGCAGGTTCCACCCCGCCCCGGGCCCCCGTGACGTGCGGCGATTCTTCCGGCATACTGCCACCGCCCGGCCCGCCCCCGCCCGTTTCGACGGCGGGGGTGACGCACCCCTGCGGGACCCGGAGCGGCGCGTACGGCCCGGGCACCCACGAGGCAGCGCCGCCTCCACCCCCGGTGAGCGCTGCCCGCGCCCCACAGGGAGGGATGACACGCATGCCCGCAGAGATCCGGCGGTCCGTGGAACGGGACCTGCCCAGCGAGGAGTCCAGGGAGCTGATCGCTCTCGTGCGCGACATCGCGCGCAAGGAGATCGCCCCGCACGCGGCGGCCGAGGAGGAGAGCGGCACCTTCCCGCGCGCCGCCTTCCGCCTCCTGTCCGATGCCGGGCTCCTCGGTCTGCCCTACGCCGCCGAGTACGGCGGCGGTGAGCAGCCCTACACCGTCTACCTCCAGGCCCTCGAAGAACTCGCCGCCGCCCGCCTCACCGTGGGCGTCGGCGTCAGCGTGCACGTCCTGTCCTGCCACGCCCTCGCCGCGCACGGCACGAAGGAGCAGCGCGCCGCCTGGCTCCCCGGCATGCTCAGCGGCGGCCTGCTCGGCTCGTACTGCCTCTCCGAGCCCACGGCGGGCTCCGACGCCGCCGCGCTCGGCACGAAGGCCGTCCGGGACGGCGAGGACTGGGTCCTGACCGGTACGAAGGCGTGGATCACCCACGGCGGCGTCTCGGACTTCTGCACCGTCCTCGCGCGCAGCGGCGGCCCCGGTGCCAAGGGCGTCACCGCCTACCTCGTCCCGGCCGACGCGCCCGGCCTGAGCGCGGCCCCTCCCGAGCGGAAGATGGGCCTCAAGGGCTCCCCGACCGCGCAACTCCACTTCGACGGCGTACGGGTCGGCGACGAGCGCCGCATCGGCGCGGAGGGCGAGGGCTTCTCGCTCGCGCTCGACGCCCTCGACGCGGGCCGCCTCGGCATCGCGGCCTGCGCGGTCGGCCTCGCCCAGGCGGCGCTCGACGCGGCAGTCGACTGGGCCGCCGAGCGCCGCCAGTTCGGGCACCCCATCGGCGACTTCCAGGGCCTGCGCTTCCTCCTCGCCGACATGGCCACCGCCGTCGAGGCCGGGCGCGCCCTCTACCTCGCCGCGGCACGCCGCAAGGACGCCGGGCTGCCCTACACGCGGCAGGCGGCGATGGCGAAGCTGCTCTGCACCGACAACGCCATGAAGGTCACCACCGACGCCGTGCAGGTCTTCGGCGGCTACGGCTACACGAGCGACTTCCCCGTCGAGCGCTACCTGCGCGAGGCGAAGGTGCTCCAGATCGTCGAGGGCACCAACCAGGTGCAGCGCATGGTCATCGGCCGCCACCTGCTCGGTCCCGAGGCCCGCTGAACCAGGGCGCGGGCGGGGCCGCGAGGCGCTCCCACTCCGGGTCCCCGCGCAGCGGGAGCGTCGCCCCGCGCTCCGCCCAGCGGGCGAGCAGGGCGCGGTAGAGGGGCGGGTCCTGGCCCTCGGGCTCCCCGGCGCGGGGTCCCTGGGGCCGCGAACCGCCGTGCCGCCGCGGGCGCTGAGGGCTCTGCGGGCTGTGCTGCGGGTACGTGTCGTGCCGAACCGATTCTTCACGGTCCGGCGGGGCCGGGTCGGCGCGTACCCAGGCGCCCGCGCGCGGGGGCCGCGGAGCATCCGCGCGCGGCGGGCGGGGCTCGCCGGTACGGGGTCTCGCACTCTCACGTGACGCGCTCTCACGTGACGCGCTCTCACGTGACGCGCTCTCGCGCGCTGGGGCGAGCAGCGCGTAGCCATGGGTCGGCGCCTCCGGCTGACGGCGCCGCCCGGTGGGCTGTTCCAGGGGCGGGGGAGGGGACGTCATGCCCGGCCCAACGCGGGGCGCGCGGGCGGGTCACCGGGGTGGCGGTTCGCGCATCCGTTCTGGCCGTGCCCGGGGAACCCGGCGGGAGCCCCGGGCAGGACGTCTCGCCCCGGCGGTGCGGCGCCGGGGCCTTCGAGCGCGAGAGGTGCGGGGTGTGCGGGCTCAGGCGGCCCGGTGGTACGTGCTCAGCGGGCGGCGGGGCGCCTTGATGGGACGCGAGCCGGGGCCGCCGACGTGCGAGAAGGGCTGCGTGCGCCAGTCCAGGCCCTGCGGGAGCGTCAGGAGCACCCCGATCTCCTGCTCCTCGGCGCCGCCCTCGTCGGCCGGGCGGGCACTCGCGGCGGCGCGACCCGTACCGGCGCAGACGGTGAGCCCGAAGGGGTTCCACGGCGAGGCGCACAGCGCGTGCTCCGGCAGGACGTCCTCGTCCGCGAGCAGCGCGATGGGCTGGGCGCAGTCCGGGCACACGACCCGGTAGATCTCGAAGGTGTCGTACGCGTCGAACTCGTCCTCCTCGGCGGACTCGACGGGTTCGACGCCCTCCGGGGCCGGCGGCTCGGCGAGCTGACGGCGGGCGGCACGGGCGCGGCTGGACCGCTTGGGATTCTGCATTCGGGTTTCTCCCCCTCGGGTGGGCCGACAAGGCGCTGCGACCTCGACCACAGCAAGCACTTCCCCCGGGCCCCGCCCGGTAATCGCGACACCTGTGCGGACACGGCTCCCCCGGTGTGGTCTTCGTCACACGAGGGTGTGAACGTGGGGGTGCGGAGGCGTTCGGGGGGCGTACGGGGGCACGCGTGCCCGCGCTGTCCACGGTGCGAGACGAGAACCCCGCGCCTGTCCAGGTCCTGTCCCGGGCGGTAGGTTCAGCGGCATGGAGGACCTTGACCGGCAGATCGTGCGGTTGCTCGTCGCTGACGGGCGGATGAGCTACACCGATTTGGGCAAGGCCACGGGCCTGTCCACCTCGGCGGTGCACCAGCGGGTGCGGCGGCTCGAACAACGGGGCGTCATCCGGGGGTACGCGGCCGTCGTCGACCCGGAGGCCGTCGGCCTCGCCATGACGGCGTTCATCTCCGTCAAGCCCTTCGACCCCTCGGCCCCCGACGACATCGCCGAACGCCTCGCGCCCGTCGAGGAGATCGAGGCGTGCCACAGCGTCGCCGGTGACGAGAACTACATCCTCAAGGTCCGCGTCCAGAGCCCCCACGACCTGGAGAACCTCCTCGCCCGGGTCCGTTCCCTGGCAGGTGTCTCCACCCGCACGACGGTCGTCCTCTCCACCCCGTACGAGTCCAGGCCCCCGCACATCTGACACGTGCTCCGCCGCGGGCGTTCCTTCCGCGGGGCGGAACGGGTGGGCACGGCGCAACCCCGGCGGGCGGCGTCCCGGAGGGCCGCCCCGCCGCACCCGCTCCCCACGCGCCACACTGTCCCCATGAACCGCACGACACCCCCGCCACCCCCCACCGTCCTGCTCCGCGGTGGCGAGGTGCACAGCCCCGCCGACCCCTTCGCGACCGCCATGGTCGTCGAACGCGGTCACGTCGCCTGGGTCGGCTCCGAAGGCGCGGCGGACGCCTTCGCGGACGGCGTCGACGAGGTCGTCCACCTCGAAGGCGCCCTCGTCACCCCGGCGTTCGTGGACGCGCACGTGCACGCGACCGGCACCGGACTCGCCCTCACCGGGCTCGACCTGAGCGAGGCCACGAGCCTGGAGGAGGCGCTCGACCGCGTCGCGGCGTACGCCCGTACCCGTGCCGGGGACCGCGTCCTGCTCGGCCACGGCTGGGACGCGGCGCGCTGGCCCGGCGGCCGTCCCCCGAGCCGCGCCGAACTCGACCGCGCCACGGGGGGCCGCCCGCTCTACCTCTCGCGGATCGACGTGCACTCCGCGCAGGTCACGACCGCGCTCCTCGGCCTCGTCCCGCACGCGGCGGGCCTGCGCGGCTACGACCCCGAGGCACCCCTCACCGCCGACGCGCACCACGCCGTCCGCGCGGCCGCGTACGGCGCCGTGACGCCCGCGCTGCGCGAGGAGGCGCAGCGCACCGCGCTCGCGCACGCGGCCTCGCGCGGCATCGGGCAGGTCCACGAGTGCGGGGGCCCGGAGATCTCGGACGAGGAGGACTTCACGGGTCTGCTGCGCCTCGCGGAGGAGGGCGACGGCCCGCGCGTCGTCGGCTACTGGGCCGAGGCGGTCGCGGGCGAGCGGGACGCGGAGCGGGTCCGCGCCCTCGGCGCGCGCGGCGCCGCGGGCGACCTCTTCGCCGACGGCGCGCTCGGCTCGCACACCGCGTGCCTGCACACGCCGTACGAGGACGGGGCGAGCGGCCACCGCGGCACCCCCTACCTCGACGCCGAGGCCGTCGCCGAGCACGTCACGGCGTGCACCGAGGCCGGGCTCCAGGCCGGTTTCCACGCGATCGGGGACGCGGCGCTCGGCGCGGTCGTCGCGGGCTTCAACGCGGCGGCCGAGAAGACGGGCCTGGATCGGGTGCGGGCGCTGCGCCACCGAGTGGAGCACGCCGAGATGCTCGACGCCGAGGCGATCGCGGCCTTCGCCGAACTCGGCCTCACCGCTTCCGTGCAGCCGGCCTTCGACGCGCTGTGGGGCGGCGAGGACGGCATGTACGCGGCGCGGCTCGGCGCGGAGCGGGCCCGCACCCTCAATCCCTTCGCGGCCCTCCTGCGGGCCGGTGTCCCCCTCGCCCTCGGCTCGGACGCCCCGGTGACCCCGCTCGACCCCTGGGGCACCGTGCGGGCCGCAGCCTTCCACCACACGCCCGAGCACCGCGTCTCGGTACGGGCCGCCTTCACCGCCCACACCCGCGGTGGCTGGCGCGCGGCGGGCCGCGACGACGCGGGCACCCTGGTCCCCGGTGCCCCCGCGGACTACGCCGTCTGGCGGACCGGCGCCCTCGTCGTGCAGGCCCCCGACGACCGTGTCGCCCGCTGGTCCACGGACCCCCGCTCGGGCACCCCCGGCCTGCCCGACCTCACCCCGGACACCCCCCTTCCCGAGTGCCTCGTGACGGTCGTCGGGGGCCGGGAGGTCTTCCGGGCCGGGGCCTGAGGGCACGGCGGGGCCGTCCGGGTGGACCCGGGGCGGCGCGTACGGCCGCTGGGGTGATGTGCCCCGGTGCCCGTACGGGCCTGAGTCCGCAGGCCCCACCGGCCCCCGGGGGCCCCGGGGCTCGCCGCTGACCTGCGGGATCGCGCGACACTCCGCCCCGGGCCCCGGGCCACGGGTGTTGACAGGGTGCGGCGGTCGGCGGGTAGGTTCGGCCGGGTCCACCACCGGACAACCGATCGGCGACGTCCCGCGCATCCGCTGGGCGCGACTGGGCCACGGGGGGAACGCGCCGGAGTTCCTCCCCACGCGAGCCAGGTCCAGCGTCCGCGTCCACCGGACACGGGAACGATTCGTACGAGGAAGGGGTCCCTCCCCGCCAGCGGCGTGGGGGACGGTGTGACCCGGGTGGGGCCCGGCCGCTCAGTAGACAACGGTTCACGGTCGATCCGCAGCCAGCGGGTCCCTGGCCGGCCCGAAGGGCGCCGGGCCCTCATCCGCAGCGCTCCCGCACGCCTCGCGTCAGCCTCCGCCCGCACATCCCCCGGACGTGTGGTCGTCGTATCCCGTCCCCGCCTCCCCGTGTCGCCGCCGTGGCCACGCCCGCCGGTATGGGCAACTAAGGTGGTCACTCGCACGGATCGGCACGTAAGGGGCAGCAGTGAACGCAGGCGAGGGTCTGCCGGGCAGCCGGAACGGACAGCGCCCGCCGCTGGGCGAGGCACTGGTGATCATCCCGACGTACAACGAGGCGGAGAACGTCCGCACGATCGTCGGCCGCGTCCGCAAGGCGGTGCCCGAGGCGCACGTCCTCGTCGCGGACGACAACAGCCCGGACGGCACCGGGGCCCTCGCCGACGAACTCGCCGCCGAGGACACCCACGTCCAGGTACTGCACCGCAAGGGCAAGGAAGGGCTCGGCGCCGCCTACCTCGCCGGTTTCGCCTGGGGCCTCGACCACGGCTTCGACGTCCTCGTCGAGATGGACGCGGACGGCTCGCACCAGCCGGAGGAGCTTCCCCGGCTCCTGACCGCCCTGCGCGACGCCGACCTCGTCCTCGGCTCCCGCTGGATCGCGGGCGGTCGCGTGGTCAACTGGCCCAAGTCCCGCGAACTCCTCTCGCGCGGGGGCTCCACGTACTCCCGCTTCCTCCTCGACGTCCCGCTGCGCGACGTCACGGGCGGCTTCCGCGCCTTCCGCGCCGCGACCCTGCGCGGCCTCGGCCTCGCGGACGTCGACTCCCAGGGCTACTGCTTCCAGGTCGACCTGGCCCGCCGCGCCGTCCGCTCCGGCTACCGCGTCGTCGAGGTCCCCATCACCTTCGTCGAACGCGAACTCGGCAACAGCAAGATGAGCCGCAACATCGTCGCCGAGGCCCTGTGGCGGGTGACGGCCTGGGGAGTCACCTCCCGCGTCGACAAGGCGCTCGGAAGGGTGAAGCCGGCTGCTTCCGAGACGGGGAGATCAAGCCCCTCCGGCGTTTGAGGAGCGGGGCCCGGGGCGGAGCCCCGCGAGGCCACCCCGGCGCAAGGTGACCCCACGGCAAGGCCCGACCCACCCCCGCGCCCCCCGCAAGGGCACACTGGACGTATGACGCCCAGCACACCCCCGCCCCCCGCCAAACGCAGTGGTTTGCGCAGATGGCTCCCCCTAGGGGTCGCCGCCTGGATCGTGATCGAGATCTGGCTGCTGATCCTCGTCGGCGAGGCGGCCGGCGGCCTCGTGGTCCTCGCGCTGCTCGCCGCCGGGATCATCGGCGGCGGCGCGGTCGTCAAGCGTGCGGGCCGCCGCGCCTTCGGAGCGCTCACCCAGACCCTTCAGCAGCCTCCCACCGCGGCGGCCCCCCAGAACCGCGCCGAGGGCAACGGTTTCCTCATGCTCGCCGGGCTGCTCCTCATGATCCCCGGGCTGCTCTCGGACGTCGCCGGGCTCGCCCTCCTCGTCCCCGGCGTACGGGGCGCGCTCTCGCGCCGCGTCGAGCGCACGATGCAGCGCAAGCTCGACGAGGCGACGGGCGGCGCCTTCGGCACCGCGTACACCCGGGCCCGTACCCAGCGTCCCGACGGCAAGGTCGTCCAGGGCGAGGTCGTCCGCGAGGACACCCCCGCCAAGCCGCACGACGAGGACGAGGGCCCGCGCCCGCCCCTCACCCCCTGACCGCCGGGAGCACGGCGAAAGGCCGTGGGCCGGACACCGAGAAGGTGTCCGGCCCACGGCCTTCGCTTTATCGCGTGCGACCAGCCGACCGAGGACTCAGGCGGACTTACGGCTGTCGCGGGGGTGCACCGCGATGTTCATCGCACCGGAGCGCAGGACGGCCAGGCGCTCGGCCAGGACCTCCTCCAGCTCCTCCCGCGTACGCCGCTCCATGAGCATGTCCCAGTGCGTGCGCGCGGGCTTGGTCTTCTTCTCCTCCGGCCCGTCCCCGTCGACAAGGAGTGCCTGCGCACCGCACACCTTGCACTCCCACTCCGCGGGGATCTCCGCCTCGACCGAGAACGGCATCTCGAAGCGGTGTCCGTTCTGGCATGCGTATTCGACGGCCTGGCGCGGGGCCAGGTCGATGCCGCGGTCCGTCTCGTAGCTGGTCACCACAAGGCGTGTGCCGCGAAGCGCTCGCTCACTCATGAATCGTGCCTCCCGGGCTTGCTCGCCCACAGGACAGTCGTCGCTGTCGTCGTCATCCGGTCAACGTCCGGTCGGCGGTGAAGATTCCCGTGCAGGGTCAAAGCGTCGCCGTCGTAGCCGCCCCATTTCTACCCACCAGTGCCCGCTTTGTCACATCTGGCGACGTACGCACCGAAAATCTCGGGCTGTCTTCGCTGTTCAGAGGCGCAGGAACGGTACATCCGGATGGTCAAACGCGTACACTACCGCCCTTCGTGCCCGCGCGCGAAATCCGCGTGGTCCGTCCGGATCGCCCTTCGCGCGGACCGTTCCCCTGCTCGCCCGACGGATCGCCGGCGCTCACGTGAGGGATCGCGCCCGGCCCTCCACGCCCTCGGGGACGGTGTTCCCCGCCTCGCGCATTCCACGCGCGAGCGGCACCCGCAGCAGTACGCCGAAACCGAGCACGAAGAAGACCACCAGCGAGATGATCGCGTCCCGGTAGCTCCCCGTGACCTGGTAGGTGAGCCCGAAGAGGAGCGGGCCGAGCCAGCTCATGCCGCGATCGCTCATCTCGTACGCGGAGAAGTACTCGGCCTCCTTGCCCGCGGGCACCAGGTGGGAGAAGAGCGAGCGGGAGAGCGCCTGGCTGCCGCCCATGATCAGCCCGATGCCCGCGGCGAGGACGAAGAACCACACCGGGACCCCCGCGGGCAGGAAGTAGCCGCAGGCGACGATGACGGTCCAGGCGCCGAGCGAGGCGAGCACCGTCCGTTTCGTCCCGTACCGCAGCGCGAGCCGCCCCATCCCGAGCGCCCCGGCCACGGCGAGCACCTGCACGAGCAGGATCGCCACGATCAGCGTCGACTGGCTCAGCCCCAGCTCCTCGGAGCCGAAGACGGACGCCTGCGAGATGACCGTCTGGATGCCGTCGTTGTAGAGGAGATAGGCGAGCAGGAACCACAGCGTGACCGGGCGGCCGCGCATGTCCTTGAGCGTGGCACCGAGCTGGCGCCAGCTCCCGCCGACGACTCCCGCGCCCGGCAGCGCGGCCGGGCGCTCGCGCAGCCGCCGCAGCGGGACGAGCGTGAACACGCCCCACCACAGGCCCGCCGACGACAGACAGATGCGCACCGCCGTCGACTCGCTCACGCCGAAGGAGTCGTGCCCGAGGTAGAGGACGAGATCGAGGACGAGGACGAGCGCCCCCGCCGCGTAGCCGAAGGCCCAGCCGCGCGAGGAGACCGCGTCGCGCTCGTCCGGCGCGGCTATCTGGGGCAGGAAGGCGTTGTAGACGACCGTCGAGACCGCGATCGAGGCGTTCGCGACGACGAGCAGCACCCCGCCGAGCAGATACCGGTCCCCGTCCAGGAGGAACATCCCCGCCGTCGCCGCCGCGCCGAGATAGGCGGCGGCCCCGAGCAGCGGCTTCTTGCGGCCCGTACGGTCGGCGAGCGCGCCCGCGAGCGGCATGACGAGGACGGAGACGATCACCGAGAGCGAGACGCTGTACGCGAAGAAGGAGCCCGCGCGCACCGGCAGGCCCAGCGGGTGCACGTATCCGTCCGCGTCGGCCGCGCTCTTCGCCACCTCGGTGAGGTACGGGCCGAGGAAGACGGTGAGCACGCTCGTCGAGTACACCGAGCAGGCCCAGTCGTAGAAGTACCAGCCGCGCTGCTCCCGTTTGCGCGCCGCCGCCTCGTCCCCCGCCCCCGTGGCGATCGCCGCCCCCGCGGTCTGTGCGCCCATCCCGCTCCCTCGCCTCGTCCCGCGCGCGCCGCTCAGGCTCCCGGCCACCGCCCCCGGGCCCGCAGCACCGTGCGCAGTGCCTCGATGTGGTCGGTCATGATGCCATCAACACCGAGGTCCAGGAGCCGTTCCATCTCCGCCTCCTCGTTCACCGTCCACACGTGCACCTGGAGCCCCCGGGCGTGCGCGCTCCGGACGAAGGCGCGGTCGACGACGGTCAGCCGCCCGTGCCGTACGGGCACCTGCGCGGCGAGCGCGCCGCGCGGCGGGACGCAGGGCAGGCCCCAGGACCGCAGGCGCAGCGCGAGCGCGCCCCCGGTGCCGAGCGAGGTGGCGAGCCGGGGCCCCGCGAGGCGCCGCGCCCGCGCGGTGCGCCGCTCGCTGAACGAGCCGAGGCAGACCCGGTTCCAGGCGTCCCGGCGCCGGACCAGTTCGATGAGCGGCCGGAGCGCGGACTCGGTCTTGACGTCCACGTTCCAGCGCGCTCGCGGGAAGGCGTCCAGGAGGTCCGCGAAGCGCGGTACCCGCTCCGTGCCGCCCACGCGCGCCTCGCGCACCGCCGCCCACGGCAGTTCCGCGAGCGCGCCGCAGCGGTCCGTCACGCGGTCGAGCGTCGCGTCGTGGAAGGCGAGCAGTTCCCCGTCGGCCGTCGTGTGGACGTCCGTCTCCAGGTACGTGTAACCGAGGCCGACCGCCCGGCGGAACGCCGTCTCCGTGTTCTCCAGGCCGTCCGCCGCGCCGCCGCGGTGGGCGAAGGCGAGGGGGAGGGGATGGTCGAGGAACGGGTGCGGGGGAGGGGCCGGCTTGTTCACGCGCGCAGTATGGCACCGCGCGCGATCATGCCCGCGCGGGGTCCGGGGGCGGGACGGGGCGGGCGGCGGGAAGCGCGAAGACGCCGAGGAAGAACTGCGCGAGGGGGCCGATCGTCAGCGCGTACAGGACGGTGCCGAACCCGAGCGTCCCGCCGAGCGCGACGCCGACGAGACCCACCGCGACCTCCACGAAGGTCCGGCACAGCCGCAGCGAGCGGCCCGTGCGCCGGTGCAGCCCGGTCATCAGCCCGTCGCGCGGGCCGGGTCCGAACCGCGCCGAGATGTAGAGGCCGGTCGCCGCGCCGTTGAGCAGGACCCCCGCGAGCAGCAGCCCGACCCGCGCGGGCCAGGAGTGCGCGGAGGGCAGCACGGCGAGCGTTCCGTCCATCGAGAGGCCGACGAGGAAGACGTTCGACACGGTGCCGAGCCCGGGACGCTGGCGCAGCGGCCACCACAGCAGCAGCACGAGCGCCCCGACGATGATCGCCACCGTCCCGATGCTCAGCCCCGTGTGCCGGGATATCCCCTGGTGGAAGAGGTTCCACGGCTCGACGCCGAGGCCCGCGAGGACCAGGAGGCCGTCGCTGAAGCCGAAGAGGAGCAGCCCCGCGTAGAGATGGACGAGACGGCGCGGCAGCGAGGCGGCGGTCCCCGGCGCGGTAGCGGTGGTCATGAGGCCCCCGGGAGGTCGGAGTGGACTGATACGTGTCACCCTGGAAGCCGCACAGGTGCCCTCGACAGGGCCAATCGGAGAGAAGTGGACTGATTTCGATGGCGGAGCGGGGTATCGCGGTCATTCGCCCGGCCCAGTTGGCCCGGCTGCTCGCCTCGCAGCGAGCCACGGAGGGCGGAGGCGGCGACGCGACGAGGACGGGGACCGGCGCGGGAACGGGGACCGGGATCGCGGGGGCGACCCGGACCGAGGCGTCCGGGAGCGCCGGTCGGACCGGCCGGGAGCGTGCCCGGCACACCCCCGCCTACCAGGCCCTCGCCGACGGCATCAGGGTCCTCGTCCTGGAGGGCAGGGTCCCGGTCGGCGCCCGGTTGCCCGCCGAGCGGGAACTCGCGACGGCACTCGCCGTCAGCCGCACCACCGTCGCCACCGCCTTCGAGACGCTGCGCGAGGCCGGCTTCCTGGAGTCCCGCCGCGGCGCGGGCAGCTGGATCGCCTTCCCCGCCGGGGCCCCGCTCCCCGCGCGCGGACTCGGCCCGCTGCCCCCCGAGCGCGCCGGGCAGCTCATCGATCTCGGGTACGCGTCCCTGCCCGCGCCCGAGCCCTGGCTCACCCGGGCCGTGCGCGGCGCGACGGAGGCCCTGCCGCCGTACGCCCTGACCCACGGCGACTACCCGGCGGGGCTGCCCGCGCTGCGGCAGACGCTCGCCGAGCGCTACACGGCGCGCGGGGTCCCGACGATGCCCGAGCAGATCATGGTCACCACCGGAGCGATGGGCGCGACCGACGCGATCATCAGCCTCTTCGCGCCGCGCGGCGAACGCGTCGCCGTCGAGTCCCCGAGCTACGCCAACATCCTCCAGCTCCTGCGGGACGCGGGCGCCCGCCTCGTCCCGGTCGCGATGACCGAGGGGATCGGCGGCTGGGACGTGGCGCGCTGGCGGCAGGTGCTGCGCGAATCGGTGCCCCGGCTCGCGTACGTCGTGGCCGACTTCCACAACCCGACGGGGGCGCTCGCCGACGAGGAGAGCCGGCGCGCGCTCACCACAGCGGCGCGCGCGGCGGGCACGGTGCTGCTCGTCGACGAGACGATGGCCGAACTGCGGCTCGACGCCGACCTTGACGCGCCGGGCGCGATGCCCCGGCCGGTGTGCGCCTTCGACCCGGCGGGCTCGACGGTCATCACGGTCGGCTCGGCGAGCAAGGCGTTCTGGGCGGGGCTGCGGATCGGCTGGGTGCGGGCCGCGCCCGAGACGATCCGCCGGCTCGTCGCGGCGCGCGCGTACGCCGACCTCGGCACCCCCGTACTCGAACAGCTCGCCCTCAACTGGCTCCTCACGACGGGCGGCTGGGAGGAAGCGGTCGCGCTGCGCCGCGCGCAGGCGGCGGCGAACCGCGAGGCGCTCGTCACGGCGATCCGCGACCGGCTGCCCGACTGGGAGTTCGCGGTCCCGCGCGGTGGCCTCACCCTGTGGGTGCGCGCGGGCGGCCTCTCCGGCTCGCGCATCGCGGCGGCGGGCGAGGAGGCGGGCGTACGGGTCCCCTCGGGCCCCCGCTTCGGCGTCGACGGCGCCTTCGAGGGCTACCTCCGCCTCCCCTTCACCATCGGCGGCTCCCTCGCCGCGGAAGCCGCCGACCGCCTGGCCCACGCGACGGCCCTCGTCCGCGCTGGCGCGGGGGCGCACACGGCGGTGCAGCGGGGTCTCATCGCCTGAACGGGTGCCGCGGGGCGGGGAGCGCCGAGCGGTGCGACGCGGGGAGTGCCGTACCGCGAGGGCGAGGGTCTTGCTCAGGCCTCCGCCACCGACACCCGCACCGGCCGCGTCGTCGGCTCCTCGCACTCCCCGCTCTCCTCGGCCGCGCCCGCCGTCCCGACCGCGCCCGCCGTCCCGACCGCGCCCGCCGTCTCGACGGGGACCTCCTCGCCCGCGGGGCCCGCCTGCTTCGCGAGGTTCGAGCCGCCGCGCCGGGGGAGGAGCGCGAGGACCGCCTCGCGGTGCGTGTCGGCCGCCGAGTCGTCGTACGGATCGGGGGTCGCCGGGACCTGGAGGCGCAGGACGGGGCCCGTGCCCAGGCGGGCGTACCCGCGCCCGGGGGGCAGCTCGGCCGCCGGGGTGGACTGCGGGGCAGCGCCGAGGATCTCCGCCGCCTGCCGGGCACTCGCCGGGGCGAGCACGACGCGCGCCTTCGCGTACTGGGCGACCACCGGGTCGAGCCCGTCGACGCAGTCGTACTGCTCGGCCACGACGACCGTCACCTGTGCCGCCCTGCCGTGCCGCAGCGGTACGCGCAGGTGGCTCTGCGGGTCGGCGAGCCCCTCCGCGCGGGCCAGATGTCCGAGCACGGCGGGCCGGTCGACAAGCACCCACAGCGGCCGGCGCACGTCCTCGGGCGGCGCCTCGCCCGCCTGCCGCGCCCGGTTCGCGGCGACGAGCCTGCGCTCCGTCTCGCCGGCCGCCCACTCCAGGGCGCCCAGCGCCCCCGTGAGCCCGCACTCGACCCCGAGCACCCCGTCGCGTCCCACGAAGCACGTGTAGTCACCGGTCCCGCCGCCGTCCACGACGAGCACGTCACCCCCGCGCAGCGCCTGGAGCGCCACCGCGCGCAGCAGCGTGCTCGTCCCGCTCCCGGGGCGCCCGACGACCAGGAGGTGCGGCTCGGGAGCGCGCGTACCGGTGCGCCACACCACGGGCGGCACGTCGAGCGCGGCGCCCCCCGCGTCCACGAGCGGCACCGTGCGCCGCACCGCGAGCGCGTCGGTGAGCCCGAGCACCACCTCGCCGGGGCTCGTCACGAAGGGCTGCGCGGGGATGTCGGTGGGCAGCGGCGGGAGCGCCGTGAGCGTGAGCCGGTTCGCCTCCTCGTCCCAGGCGAAGTGGTACTCGCGGCCCCGCCCGCACTTCGCGTGCAGCAGCCGTTCGACCCGCGCGCGCGACTCCGGGTCCCCGTCCGTGAAGTACGCCGGGTAGGCGACGGTGAGCGCCGCGAGCCGCCCGTGCTCGTCGAAGCCGAAATCGCTGAGCGCCCGCGCCCACTCGCCGCCGTGCGCGTAGAGCGGCTCGGGAGCCTCGGGCACGGCGAAGTACGGGACGAGCGCCTCGTACAGCGAGGCGAGCCGCGCCGCCTGCTCCTCGCTCGGACCGCTCTCCTCGGTCGCGGCCGCTCGGTCGCGGCCGAGCCACGCGGCGGCGGTGAGCACGGCGGCGAGCGCGGAGACGGGCCCGTACGGCGCGAGCGCCACGGCGAGGACGGCCGCGGCGATGAGGAAGAGCAGCGCCCCGCGCCGCTCCCTGGGCGTCGCGGTCCACCGGCGCCGCCCTGCGGCGAGGAGCCGGACCAGGCCCCGGGACAGGATGATCAGGGGACGCAGCACGTCGGAGGCGCCGTCCGCCGCCGAACGTGCCAGGTCCCGGCCGCGCGCGAGGGACGCGCCGCCGTCGCGGAGGATGCGGGGGAGTGGTCGCCGTGCCACGTCGGTCTCCTGGAGAGTCGTACGAACAGCTGCCGGGCCCGCGCACGGGACCCGGGCCGTGCGCGGCGCCGCGCACGGGGAACACGCCGGGACCTGGGCCCCGGCGTGCGGGATCGGGCGCGGCGCCCTCAGAACTTCAGGCCGCCGAGGAGCGAGGCGAGGCTCGCGCCCCCGGCCTTGATGCTCGGGGCGATCGCCGTACCGGCGAGATAGAAGCCGAAGAGGGCGCACACGACCATGTGCAGCGGCTTCAGGCCGTCCTTCCGGCAGAACAGGAAGACGATGATGCCGAGCAGGATGACGCCGGAGATGGACAGGATCATGAGGTTCTCCTGGTTGAGGGGACAGTCACCATGAGTTCTTCCAGGCTCACAGCATGTATCTATACGACAAAAGGTGCAAATGAGTGATCAAGCGCTCATTTCGTCTTTATGTCGCGCGTGGTTCCCCCTACCCCGGCCCCCGCCCCGCCCCTCTACGCCTCTGATCGCGCGCCTCGCCGGTCCGCCGTCGATCTTTGCCCGGCGCCCCCCGGCTCGTGTACGCCTGAGGGCAGTACGCTGGCGATTCACCCGGACGGCGGCTGGGCCCGCCGGGCCGGGTGAGCTGCCCTGTCCCCTCCCCCTCCCGCAAGGCGGCCCTCCCGTGAACCCCACTCCCGGAACGACCCAGGACGAACAGCCGGAGCGCCCGGATACCCCCGACCCCGAGGTCGTGGAACTCGCCACGCGCCTCTTCGGCCTCGCCCGTTCCGGCGACTCGGAAGCGCTCGCCGCCTACGTCGACGCGGGCGTCCCGGTGAACCTCGCCAACGACAAGGGCGACACGCTCCTCATGCTCGCCGCCTACCACGGCCACGCCGAGACGGTCCGCGCCCTCCTGGAGCGCGGCGCCGAGCCCGACCGCCCCAACGACCGCCACCAGACCCCGCTCGCGGGGGCGGTCTTCAAGGGCGAGGACGAGGTCATGGAGGCGCTCCTCGCGGCCGGCGCCGACCCCCGCGCCGGCAGCCCCTCGGCCGTCGACACGGCCAGGATCTTCGAGAAGCACACGCTCCTCGCCCGCTTCGGAGCGGTCTAGAGGCGCGGCGCTCGTTCCCGCGTCACGGGTGGGGCCCGCGTGGCACATGAGACGCCCGCCCCTCCCGGGGCCACCCCCGCGGCCCCCCGCGCACGGCCCCCGTGTCAACGCCCGCCCCACCGCTCCCACCTGCGCGAACACCCGAAATCAGAGGGTGCTTCCACGCGTTTTGTCCCCCCGCCGTAAATGCGCTCGCCTGAGCATCGACGCCTGAGCCATCATGGCCACATGGTTCGGTTCCGGACGCCACGGGAAGAAGTGGCCCACCGCCCGGGCCGCGCAAAGGCCCGCTCCGGGCCACCGATCGAGAGGCAGAGGAAGATGGCTGAGCGCAAGCGGCACACGACGGGTCCACGGACGTGTCGGCGCCACAGGTGACCGTCCGCCCCCCGTTCGTACCCACAGCTTGATGTGAGGCCCCTGTCATGTTCGATCCGGTCATAGCGCCCAGCGGTACCCTGCTCGGCCTGCTCCAGCGCGGGCGCGGCGACGGCACCCTGCACGCCCTCACCGCCCCCCGCGAGGAAGCGCTCGCCGCCCTCGACACGTGCGTCCGTCAGGACCCGCGCGGCGACTGGCACCTGGAGAACCGCTCCCTCTACTACGCACGCCTCTACCGCGAACTCGACGGCCCGCTCGACGGCATCGAGGACCACCTCTTCGGCGCCGACGACCTCCTCGACCCCGAGGAGTCCCGCACCGGACTCGCCCTCGCCGTCCTCGGCCATCTCGGCTCCTACGGACGCCCCGAGGCCCTCGCCCTGCTGCGCCGGTACGTGGCGAGCGGCGCCAACTGGGCCTGGGCACTCGACGAACTCGCCGTCCGCGAGGACGACCACGCCCTGCGCGCTCTCGCCGCGCCCGTGCTCGCCCGCTTCCCCGAGACCCCCGAGGGCGAGGCCGAACTCACCGCCGCCGCGCGCGGCGCCTACGAGCCGCGCCCCTGGCACCTGTGGGCCTGCGACCCCGGCTCCCCGCACGCCGGGCGCGTGCGCGCCGCTCTCGAACGCGGCTCCTTCGACCGCTGGCAGCGACAACTGACCCCCACCGGCCCACGGCCCGGCTGGAGCGTCCCCGAGATCCTCGACTGGGCCCGGCGCGGCCTGGAGGAGAACGGGACCGACCTGCACGCCCCGGCCGCCCGCTGCCTCGCCGCCGTCGCCGGACCCGAGGACCGCGAACTGCTCCTCGCCACGGCACGCGAGGGCGCCGACGCGCCGCGCCTGGCCGCGCTGCGCCACCTGCGCGACAGCGGAGAGCCGCTCGCCCTCGACCTCCTCGCCGAAGCCACCGCGAGCACCTCCTCGCTCGTCGCCGACACCGCGGCGGCGCTCTTCGAGGGCACCGCCTCCGTCGCCGCCGTCGAGCGCGCCCGCGAGTTCGCCCGCGCCCCGGGCAGGCTCGGCGCCGCCGCTGGGCGCCTGCTCGCCCTGCGCGGCGCGACCCGCGACACCCACCTCGTCCTCACCGCGCTGCGCACCGCCGTACGCGACCAGGGCACGGCGGACCCCGCTCTCGCCCCGCTGCTCGACGGCTCCGGCCGGCTCGGCATCGTCTGCGCCGCTCCCGTCGTCCGCCACGTCTACCGCGAGACCTCCTCCTCGCACCTGCGGGGCCGCGCCGCCCGCGCCCTCGCCGCCATCGACCCCCGCTTCGCGGCCGGCTTCGCCGTCGAATGCCTGTGGGACTGCGAGGAGTCCACCCGCGAACTCGGCGCCCTCCACGCCGAGACCGCCGACAGCCGCGTCGTCACCCAGCTCCGCCGCCTCGCCGCCGACCCGGCCGAGGAGGACGAGGTGCAGACAGCGGTACGCGGCCGCATCGGCCCGGACACGGCGGCGGCGTGAGGGACTCCGCGGGGCTCGCCTTCGCCGCCCCCGCCGACACGGCGAAAGTGCCGCGCGTGCTCGATGGGGCCGCCGCCCGGGATGCGGAAGCACCCAGCACCGTCCCCCTCGCCTTCGACGACTCGCCGTGGACCGGCGGCCCCGCCCGCGCCGCTCCGCCGAGGGACTCGGCGCCACGTACACCCGACCGCGGGCGTCCGACGAGAGGCGCGGCCGCACCCACCACGGCGACGTACCCGTAGGCGGGGCGCCGGGTCGACGCGCCGACGAGCGCCCGATCACCCGGGCGAGCCACCGCGCACCGCACCTCGCGCCCCCGCCCACCCCGTCAACTCGCGCACCAGCCCCTGCGCGTCGCGCGTCACGCTGATCTCCGCACCGCCCCGTACCCGCTCGCGCCGCACCACCTCGTACCGCCCGTCCCCGAGCCGGCTCACGGCGGCCCACCACCGCGGATCGGGCTCCTCGGGCGCGAGCACGACGAAGCCGCTCCGCGCCCCTTCGAGCCCGCTGACCATCCGGAACAGCGCCTCCTCCGAGGGATCGTCGACGCGCCCGCTCCCACTGACGGCCCGGTACTGCCCCACACCCATGACTGCCCCCTCCGACCTGCCCGATCCGGTTGCGCCGAGCATGGCACGAGGGTCTGACAGCGACGCGGACGGCGGGGATCGGCGTGCACGGAGAGCGAGCCCGCGCCGCATCAAGCCCCGTGCCCCCGGCCCGCAACCCCCCGGCCACGACCGGGCGTCCCCCTTCCATGAAGGACGGCCACCGACCACCCGGGAGAGCACGTGGCGAAGAAGGACCGGACGACGGAAGCGGCGAGCGAGAAGGACCGCGAGAAGTGGATGGCGCGCTTCCAGGTGCGGCTGGCCAGGCAGCCGGGCGTGGACCGGGCGGTCGTGCTCCGGGCGGTCGAGGAGGTCACGACCCACTGCGCCACGACGGGTGAGCACCCGCGGACCGCCTTCGGCGAACCGGACCCCTACGCCGAGCAGACCGCCGCGCGGCTGGTGCCGAAGGACCGCGCGGCGCGCGCCAGGCGCCGCGACGCCGTCGTGGACGCGGTCGGCACCGTGCTCGCGAAGGCGGGGGACCTCGCCGGTCTGTGACCGGCGGTCGCGCCCGCCGGGGCCCGGAGCAGGGGCCCCGCGCCCGGCCCGGCCCGCGGCGCGTGCCGCCCCCGTCCGAGTGATCCGCCCCCGGCCGCAGGCGTCGTTGCCCCGCCCCGCTCTCCTCCCGCGCCAGGGTGGCGGACGTTCGCGGCGAAAGGGCGGTGCACGGTGGCGGAGAGCCCAGCAGACAGCGGCGGAGCGGGGGCGCGGCCGGGGCCGCCCGGGATTCCGCCCGCGCTGGTCAACGACGGCGAGGCACTGGAGATCGAGGCGCGCGGGCTGCGGGCGCGCGGGCCGCTCGGGACCGTCTTCCAGGGGGTGAACCTCCTGGCGCGCCCCGCCGGACTCACCGTCGTCGCCGGTCAGGGAGGTACGGGGCGTACGAGCCTGCTCCTCGCGCTCGGCGGCCGCTTCCGCACCAGCGGCGGCACCGTCACGGCGCGGCTCGGCGACACGCCCGTCGACCCGCTCCGGCACTCGGCCCTCGCCCGCGCCACGCCCGGCGTCGACCTCGTACCGCAGTGGACGGCCCACGAGCACCGGGCCGAACGCGCGGCCACCACACGCACGTTCAGCACGGCGGCCCTCGAAGCGGCCGGGGAACTCCTCGACTGCGCACCCCAAGCCCGCACCGTCGTGGGGCGGCTTCCCGCGCGCGACCGGCTGCTCTTCGCCGTCGCCCTCGCCGTCGCCGAGCGCCGGCCGGCCGTCCTCGTGGACGACGTGGACGCGGGGCTCGGCGGCACCGACCTGCGCGAGGTGTGGCTGCGACTCGCCCGGCTCGCCGAGGCCGGGATCACCGTGCTCGCCACCGCCGCCGCACCCCCGCCCCCCGACTGGGCGGTCCCGGTCGCCGCGTACACCACCCTGTCCCCGAGGACCGCGGCCGCCGACGTCGCGAGGAGGCCGTGATGCGCGTCCTGCGCCTCGCCCAGCTCGAATTCCGCCGCTTCCGGGGCCCGCTCTCCCGCCTCGTGCCGTGGGTGCTCGCGCTCGTCCCGCTGCTCTACGGCTCGCTCTACCTGTGGTCCAACTGGGACCCGTACGGACTCCTGCACCGCGTCCCCGTCGCCATCGTCAACGAGGACAAGCCCGTCGAGGTCCAGGGCCGCACCGTCGACGGTGGCGCACGCATCGTCCGCGCCGTGCGCGAGAGCGGCAGCTTCGACTGGCACACGAGCGACGCCGCCACCGCCCACGACAAGCTGAGGAGCGGCGACTACTTCTTCACCGTCACCGTCCCGCGCGGCTTCAGCGCCGACCTCGCCAGCAGCCTGAGCCAGAAACCACGCCGCGCCACCGTCCACCTCGAACTCAACGACGCCAACGGCTTCATCATCGGCAAAGCCGCCGACCAGGCACGCCTCGAACTCCAGAACCAGCTGTCCGCCGCCGCCCAGGAGGTCGAACTGCGGCAGGTCTTCGGACAGGGCAAGGAGCTCAAGGACGGACTCGACAAGTCGGCGGCATCCGCGAAGGAACTCGCGGGCGAGGCGGGAGACCCGGCAACGACCGGACCGGGCCTCCAGAAGCTCTCCCGGCAACTCGCCCGACTCTCCTCCGCCGTCCCCCAGGCCCCGCAGGGCCAGGCCGCGAAGGACCAGGCACGGCTCCTCGCCTCGCCCGTCGACGTCACCTCCGCCAACCTCCACCCCGCACACCTCTACGGGCGCGGCATGACCCCCTTCTTCTTCTCCATCGCGCTCTGGGTCTTCGGCCTCGTCGGCTACCTCGTGCTGCGTCCCTACAACCCGCGCGCCGTCGACGAGGGCAGACCCGCGACCGCGACTCTCGCGGGCTGGCTGCCCACCGCCCTCCTCGGCGTCCTCGGGGGCCTCGTCCTGTACGCGGTCGTCCAGCTCGGCCTGGACCTCGACGCCGAGCACCCCTGGCTCCTCGTCGCCCTCGTGACCGTCGCCGCGCTCTCCTTCGTCGCCCTCGCCCAGTTCTTCCGCACCCTGCTCGGCTCCACGGGCGACCTCGTCCTCCTCGTCCTGTTGATGCTCCAGCTCACCTCGTGCGGCGGCCTCTACCCCGTCGAGACCACCCCCGCCTTCTTCCGCGCCCTGCACCCCGCCATGCCCATGACCTACCTCGTCGACGGCCTCCGCGTCACCATCTCCGGCGGCCAGGGCTCCACCCTGGGCCTCTCCTTCGGCGTCCTGGCGGCGTACGGGGGCGCGGCGTTGCTCGCGACGGGACTCGTCCTGGCGCGGCGGAGGCGCTGGAGCATGAGCCGGCTGAAGCCGGAGATCCAGTTCTGAGGGGGCGAACATCCCGCGCACACCAGGAATCGCGCGCACGCCAGAACCAAGCCCCTCTGGGGCACCTCCCGGCCGAAGGCTGGGGAAGATTGAGGAGCGGGGCCCGGGGCGGAGCCCCGAAACCGGCCCACCGGGCGAAACGGTAACTTCCACACAACGCCCCGCGATACGCCGTTGTCCGCCCCACCCTCTACGCTGTTCCCCGTGACCTCGCCCGCCCACCCCGACCCCCCTTCCCCGCAGCTCAGCGCGGCCCCCCGCCCCGCTCCGGGCCCCGCCGCCGACGAAGGACTCGCGCGTCGCCTGCGCGCCCTCGCCTGCACCGCGCCCCTGCACGACCTCGACACCCGCAAGGCCAACCTCGCGGGCGAGTACACGCGGTACGCGATGGCCGAGGTCGCCCTCGCCGCGATCGATCTCGTCACCCTCCACATGGACTTCGACACGGGCGCGGACCACGAACAGATAGTGGCGAGACTCCTGCCGCGGGTCGGCGCCCAGGCCCCCGGCCGTCCCGTCGCCGAGCACGAACGGGTCGCCCGCTGGGTCCTGGAGAACCTCATCAACGTTGGCAGCGCCGACCGCGGTTTCCGCGCCGTCTACGGCACCTTCGCGCCCGACGGCAGCTACGTGCGCCGCGACTACGACTTCAAGCTCATCGAGGAGGTCCCCGCAGCCGGCGGCACCGTCTTCCTGCGCGCCACCGACGAAGCGGTCAACGTCCTCGTCGGCGCACTCGACACGGACGTCACGAGCGCGCAGATCGCCGCCGAGGTCAAGCTGGAGGTCCTCATCAGCAGGGGCCGCCTCGCCGACGCCCAACTCGCCGCCGAACAGGCCCGCTACCGCACCGTCCAGTACGCCGAATCGCTGCGCCGCGCCCTGGAGTCCACGCGCCGCGACGTCCGGGCCGTGGACTGGCTGCACACCGTCCCCGACCTCATCGACGAAGCGCTCGGCCACGTCGCCGACCGCTACCGGCACGAGAACGCGATCCTCACCAACATCCGCAAGGCCCGCGACGAGTCCGAGGAGCCCGAGAACAAGCGCCGCGCCGCCGAACTCGTCGACATCGTCAAGGACTGCATCCGCCGTCACACCCAGCTCCAGTCCCGCCTCCTCGAAGCGGGCCCGCTCTTCCGCGCCGAGCAGGACCGGCAAGCCTTCGCCGACCACTCGGGACGCCCGGGGCTCGACCTGTACGGGCAGCTCCTCGCGCCGGTCATCGCCCTCCCCGTCGAGGACGCGCTGCGCGTCACGGACGCGTGGTTCGCCCGCGGTACGGGGCTGCGCACCCCCGGGGCCGTACGCGTCGGCGACCTCGTCGAACTGCTGCTCACCCCGCCCGCCGAGCGCGAGCACCTCGGCGCCGAACTGCCAGAACCCGACCTCGTGGCGACCCCGGACGACAGCCGCTTCAGCGAGGAACAACTCGCCCTCGCCACCGAACTGCTCCGCCTGGAGCCCGAGGCCCCGCGCCGGCTCTCCGGGCTGCTCGCCGAGGCCCGCGGAAAGGCCCGCGAGAACGGCGGCGGCGACCACGAGGCACGGGAGCTCGCGCGCCTCGTCACCCTCCTCGCCTTCCACGCCGCGAGCCCACCGGTGGGCACCGCGCACCGCCAGGGCGAGCCGGGAGTTCTGTTCGCAGTGGACGACGGCACCGCACTCGACGACCCCGACTTCGGCGGCGCCGACCTCATCGTCGGCACGGCCCTCCTCGAGGCCGCCGGCGCGGCGACGGAGGCCGCGCCATGAGCGGCGGCGTGCGTACGGGCCGCGCCGCGGCCCCCGCCCGTACCCGTACCTCCCCCGCGCACCGAGCCGCCGGGCGCCCCGCAGCCCCGTCCCCGAAGGAAGCACGACCGTGACCGAGTACGCCGCAGAACCCCCGTACGGCGAGGAGCAGGCCGCCGAGCCGCGCTCCACGGCGGCAGCGCCTGTCACCCCGGCCGACGCCGCCGACGCGGCCCGGCTCGTCGCCTTCGGCCTCCAGCCCAAGCTCCAGGCCGCCCGCGACGGCGAGTACACCGCGCTGCTGCGCCGCTACCGCGAGGACCCCGCCTTCGCGCGCCTCGCCGACGCCGTCGCCACCGGGCTCGGCCTCGTCGTCCTCGAAGTCTCCGAGCGCGCCGGGATGGCCACCGCCGCGGCCGAGGACTCCGTCTTCGCCGTCCGCATGGGCGAGTACGCGCGCCGCGCCTCCACCGACACCGCCGACCGCTTCCTCCACGGCCTCGCCCACCTCAGCGTCGCCGCACTCGCCTTCCCCCGGCCCGAGGACCTCGCCGACGACGGCTACATCGGACGCATCAGCGTCAACGGCGTCGACGCCTTCGTCCGCCAGGCCTGCCGCCGCATCGAGGAACGCGCCGAACTCGCGGGCGAGAACACCGACCCCGCCACCGAGGCGCCGGGCCTCGAAGCCGCCTGGCGGGTCTGGGCGCGGCGCAGCGCCACGGGCGCCACCAAGGACGCCCGCCGCCTCGCGGGGTCCACGACCGGCATCGTCGCCAAAGCGGTCGGCTTCCTCACCGACTCCGGCTTCCTCCACCGCACCGGGGACGACGGCGGCGGCACCTACCGCACCACGCCGCGCTACCAGCTCCAGGTGCGCGACCTCGCGGGCGGCGCCGCGATGGCCGAACTCCTCGAACTCGGCGTCGTACCCGTCGGCGACGGCAGCCCGAGCCTCCTCCCCGCCGAGAACACGGACGACCTCGACCTCGTCGCGGACGCGGGACTCCCCTTCCACGGGTGACGTGCCGCCCCGCGTCGCGGCGGCGGCCCGGCCACCGCCGCCGGGCGGCCGCCCACTCCGCCACGTCACGCCGTCCGCCGACCGGGTTGTTCATGACCGCCCGATCCCGGCCGATACTTCCCTTGTCGCCACTCCACCGCTGCCGAAAGTCCGCACCATGTACGAGCTGTCCCGGGTCCGCCTCTACTCGATCGGCCCCGCCGGGGCCCGGTACGCCGACACCGTGCTCGATCTGCGCTCGGTCGGCGCCCCGGTCCCCGAACCCGCACCGGCCCAGGCGGAGTTCTTCGCGGACGAACCGAGCGGACCGCCCCGCAGGCCCGCCCCCGCCGGGGTCCTCTTCCTGGAGAACGGCGGCGGCAAGTCCGTCCTGCTCAAGCTGATCTTCTCGGTCATGCTCCCCGGTCACCGCAACACGCTCGGCGGCGCCAGCTCCGGCGTGCTCCGCAAGTTCCTGCTCGCCGAGGACTGCGGCCACGTCGTCCTGGAGTGGCAGCACACGCGGACCGGTGAGTGCGTCGTCGTCGGCAAGGTCAGCGAGTGGCGCGGCCGCCAGGTCTCCAACGACCCCCGCAAGTTCGCCGAGGCGTGGTACTCCTTCCGGCCGGGCCCGGGACTCAGCCTCGACTCGCTGCCCGTCGCGGAGTCCAACGCCGTCCGCCCGATCGCGGAGGGCATCTCCGCCGCGCGCGGTCGCCGCCGCACCATGAAGGGCTTCAGGGACGCGCTCGTCGAGGCCGGGAAGTTCTACACCCACCTCGACGTGCACTGGGAGGAGACCCACGAGCGCTGGACCGAACACCTCGGAGAACTCGGCCTCGATCCCGAACTGTTCCGCTACCAGCGCGAGATGAACGCCGACGAGGGCGAGGCCGCGGGACTCTTCGCCGTCAAGAAGGACTCCGACTTCACCGACCTCCTCCTGCGCGCCGTCACCGACACCCGCGACACGGACGGACTCGCGGACCTCGTCCACAACTTCGGCGGCAAGCTCGGCCGCCGCTCCGAACTCCTCGCCGAACGCGACTTCACCGCGGGCTCCGTCGACCTCCTCGGCCGCATCGTCGACGCCACCGCGCACCGCGAACGCGCCCGCGACATCCACGGCGCCGCCGCCCGCCGCGCCCGCGCGCTCGGCCGCCGCCTCGCGGCGCGCGCCGCCGGCGAACGCACCCGCTCCGCAGAGCTGTCGGACCGGCTCGACGCCGCCGCCGAAGCCGTCACCGAGGCGGGCACCGCCCGCGACCGCGCCGCCCTCGTCGCCGCCGAACTCGCCTACCGGCACGCCTCGCTCGCCCTCGCCGCCGGGGAGAAGGCCGCCACGGCACAGCGCCGCGAACTCACCGAGGCTCGCACCCTGCACTCCGCGTGGCAGGCCGCCGAGACCGTGCTGCGCGCCCGCGCCGCCGCCGACCGCTCGGCGCGCGTCGCCACCGCCATCCGCGAGGCGGAGCGCGACGCCGCCCCCGCCCTCGCCGCCCGCGCGGCCGCCGCCGCCGACCTCGTCCGCGCCCTCCAGGACGCCGCCGAACGCGCCGAGAACCACGCGGCCGAGGAGGAGGAGCGCTCCGCGCACCTCCAGTCGGCGGGTGAGAGCGCCCACCGCGACGCCACCTCGGCGGCCACCGACGCCCAACGCGCCCGCAGCGACGCCGGGCACCTGCGCCAGCGCCTCGCCGAGGTCGAGCAGGAGACGGAGGAGGCCGTACGGGCCGGCTGGCTCGACGGCTCCTCGCCCGACGCCGACCCGGCCCGCGCCGCGCTCGCCGCGAGCGACGCCGAGAAGGAGGCCACCGCCGCCTGGGCCGAGGCCCGCCGGCGCGCGGCCCGCGCGTCCGACGAGGCCGCCGAAGCGGCCCGTACCGCCTCCCAGGCCGAACTCACCGCCGCCCGCGCCTCCGACGCGGCCCGCGCCGCCGAACTCGCCCACCAGGCCGAGTACGCCACCGCCGCGCGCCTCGCCCACGAGGACCGCCTCGCCGCCCTGCTCGGACTCCCCACCACGAGCGGCACCGCGGTGCCCCAGCAGCGCGGCCCCGGCAGCGGCACGGGCGCGGACGACGGGACAGGCGCCGACCCCCTCGCGGACGCCGGGCACAGCACCCCCGCCGGTCTCGACGCCGAGACCCTCGACCAGAGCGCGGAGGCCCTGCGCACCCTCCTCGACGACGCCGTCACCGAGGCCGAACGCCGCCTCTTCGCCCTGCGCACGGCCGCCCAGGACGACGCCCGCATCCTTGGCGCCCTCGGCGACGGCGGCCTCCTGCCCCCGGGCCCCGACGTCCTCGCCACCGTCGAATACCTCGGCGAACAGGGCATCCCCGCGCTGCCCGGCTGGCGCTACCTCGCCCAGTCCGTCGACCCCGCCGAGCACAACCGCGTCCTCGCGGCCCGCCCCGAACTCGTCGACGGCGTCGTCATCACCGACCCCGCCACCCACCGCCGCGCCCGCGAAGTCCTCGCCCGGGCCGCCCTGCTGCCCCGCTCCACCGTCGCCGTCGGCACCACCTCGGCCCTCCTCGCCCCCGCCCCGGAGAACGCGGACGCGGAGGAGTCCGTCTTCCTCGTCCCGCCGAACCCGGCGATGCACGACGAACACGCGGCCGACGAGGAGCGGCAGCAACTGCGGGCCCGCGCCACCGCCCGCGAGGAGGAGATCCGCACCCTCGCGGCCCGCCTCGGCAAGGACCGCGAACTCGGCGCCCGGCTCGGCTCCTGGCGCTCCGGCTGCCCCGCGGGACGGCTCACCGAACTCGGTACGGCGGCGGCGGAAGCCCGTACGGCTGCGGCCGAGGCCGCCGCGGTGCTCGAAGAAGCCCGCGCCCGCCGGGCCGAGACCGAGGAGACGGCGAGCGCCGCCGCCGTCGCCCGCGAGGAACGCGGCGAGGCCGCACAGCGCGCCCGCCGCACCGCCGACGCCCTCGCCGGCCTCGCTCACCGCCTGCGCGAACGCGGCCGCTGGACCAGCCGCCTGCGCGAACTGGCCGAAGAGGCCACCGAGTCCGAGGCCCGCGCCCAGACCTGCCTCGAACGCGCCCGCGCCGCCGACGAGGACCGCCGCGCCGCGCAGCGCGCCGCCGACGACGCCCGCCGCACGGCCCGCGCCCTGCGCGCCGAACGCGCCGAGATCGCCGGCGCGCCCGAAGAACTGCCCGCGCCCTCCGACGAGGCCCGCAGCGCCGCCCTGCCCACCCTGCGCGAGGCCTACCGCGCCGCATCGCAGCTCTACGAGAAGGTCGGCGTCGGCGCCGACCTCCGCGCCGAACAGGCCCGCGCCGAGAGCGAGGAGACCTCCGCCCTCGCCGAACTCGAACGCCTCAGCAACAAGGTCCGCACCCGCGCCTCCGGCCTCCTCGAAGGCCCCGACGGCGCCGACGGCCCCTCACGGCAGGCCGCCGCCGGGCGCGCCGAGGAACTCGTGCAGATGCTGGAGGCCCGCGCCAACGCCGCGAGCGAACAGCTCGGCCGGCTGCGCGGCGAGGCCGAACGCCTCGCGCCCGAGGAGGGCGAGGCCCACACCGCGCTCCCCGAAGACCTCGTCCCCGCCGACGCCGAGCAGGCCCAGACCCTCCTGCGCACCGCGAGCACCGAACTCGCCGCCCGCACCGAGGCCCTGGAAGCCGCCCGCGCGACCCACACCGCCCTCGGCCACGACCACCGCGCGGCGGAGGAGGCGGCAGCGGGATTCGAGGAGACCACGACGCTCCTGCGCGACCTGCTCCGCGACAACCTCGCCCGCGAGACCACCGAACCCGAGCCCGGCACCCCGGCCCCCGAAGAGCCCGAGCCCTTCGCGGGGACGCTCACGGAGGCCCGCGGCGCCACCGCCGAGGCCCGCCGCTCACTGCGCGGCTGCGCCGCCGACCTGACGGCGGCCGAGACCGCCGTCCGCGAGGCGAGCGACATCCTCGTACGGCACGCCAACTCCACGCGCTACGAGCAGGTACGCACCCCCGCGCGCCAGCAGATCCGGGAACTGCCCGCCGCCGCGCTGCCCGAGCACGCCGCCCGCTGGGCCGAGGCGTTCGCGCCGCGCCTGCGGGTGCTCACCGACGAGCTGGAACAGCTCGAACGCAACCGCGACTCGATCGTCGACCGCCTGCGCGGCCTCGTGGAGTCCTCGCTCGCCACCCTCCGCGCCGCCCAGCGCCTCTCCCGCCTCCCCGAAGGGCTGGGGGAGTGGTCCGGGCAGGAGTTCCTGCGCATCCGCTTCGAGGAACCCGACCACGCGAGCCTCACCGAACGGCTCGGCGAGGTCATCGACGAGGCCACCCGCGCCGCCGTCCGCAAGAACGCCGACCTGCGCCGCGACGGCATGAGCCTGCTCCTGCGCGGCGTACAGGCGGCCCTCCAGCCGCGCGGCATCGCCGTCGAGATCCTCAAACCGGACGCGGTGCTGCGCGCCGAACGCGTCCCCGTGGGGCAGATGGGCGACGTCTTCTCGGGCGGTCAGCTGCTCACCGCGGCGATCGCGCTGTACTGCACGATGGCGGCGCTGCGCTCCAACGACCGGGGCCACGACAGGCGCCGCCACGCGGGCACGCTCTTCCTGGACAACCCGATCGGTCGCGCCAACGCCACGTACCTCCTGGAACTCCAGCGGGCCGTGGCCGACGCGCTCGGCGTCCAGCTCCTCTACACGACCGGGCTGTTCGACACGACGGCGCTCTCCGAGTTCCCGCTCGTCATCCGGCTGCGCAACGACGCGGACCTGCGGGCCGGGCTGAAGTACATCAGCGTCGAGGAGCACCTGCGCCCCGGGCTGCCGAAGGAACCGGACGCCGAGGGCGTGCACGCGCAGATCCAGGCCACGCGCTTCTTCGAGCGCCCGCAGGAACCGCAGGAACCCGCCGCGCCCCAGGCCCCCGCCGGGCACGCCGGATCTCAGGCCGCCGCCGCGTCCGTCCCGCGCCCGGCCGCCCCGGAGGCGGAACGCGGGGAGCGGCCCGTGTCCTGAGCGGGGACGCCGGGCCGGGCTGGCGGCGCGGTCGCGGTACGGGGGGTGGGGGCCTCGGTGACGGAGCGCCGCTCCGCCCGTGCCGCGAGCTTCGCCGCCTTCAGCGCCTGGCGCCGCTCCCTGCGCAACTGCCGCGCGGTGCTGCCCGGCTGGGACACGACTCCGTTGCGCTGCACCCACACCTGCCGGGTGACCCACACGTCGAGGACGCCCCACGTCGCCACCACCGTGCTCGCCACACTGCTCAGCACCATCGGGAAGGCGAGCCAGGAACCCGCGAGCGTGCACAGGAAGGCGGTCACCGCCTGGCACAGCGTCAGCGCCACGATGATGACGGCCCGGACCGCCGAGGTGCGCACCGCGTCCGGCAGCCGACGCCGTACCGCGGGCTCCTCCCTCCACAAGGAGTCCCGGCGCACCGCCTCACGCCGCCGCCGGGCGAATTCCGCGTCCTGTGCCGCCTCCTCGCCGTACTCCTCGATGCTCCACTGCGGCAGCGGGGTCTCCCAGGCGGCCGGCTCCCCGGCGGCGGCGCGTTCCGCCGTCCGCCTCTCGTCCTCGGTACCGCGCTCCACGATGCTCATCACGCAGCCAACTCCCCACCACTCGCCGAACGGACCACCACCCGGGGGACACGAGCGGCTCTCCTTCTCGCTGCCCGCCCCACGCCGCTTTAGTCGGCCCCGTGCGGCCGCACACGCGCGCGGGACCGCGGACCCGGCCCGCTTCCCACCCGTACAGACGAAGAAGCACCCACGAGGGTTTCCTCCCCTCGCCCCCGATTGACCCCTGATCCGCCGGAATTCACCGGCCCGTCCCACGATGCCCCCGCGCGTACCGTCCGCGCCGCTCCCGCTCCCGGGGGTGAAACCCGCCCCGTACCCGCTCAACAAGAAAACTATCCGGACATGTCTTCGAGTTGTAGCTGAGGCAGTAGTAGAGTCACGCCGATTCACGAGGCACGCGCACGCCCCCGCGGGGGCCGCCCGTGGACGCTCGCGCTCACCGGCGCGGACGGCCCCGGGAGCAGTGGGCGCCGACCCGTCCACCGGCGGTGGACGAAGAGCTTCGGGATCGGCCGACGGGGACACCACAGGGGGACGACACCATGCGCTTTCGCGGGAAATCGATCCGCCGGAAGATCGTGGCCCTGCTGCTCGTACCCCTCCTCTCGCTCGGCGTGGTCTGGGCCTACGCGACCGTCATCAGCGGGCAGGAGGCGTACCAGGTCCTCGGCGTGAGCCAGCTCATCGACCGGGCGGGCCAGCCCGTCAAGGAAGCGACCCGCGCCCTCCAGCAGGAGCGCACCCGCACCCTCGTCTACCTCGCCGACCCGCGTGGCTCCGACGTCTTCTCGGCGATGCGCCGCAGCTACTCCGCCACCGACGAAGCGGCCGGGAAAGTCCGCGACGTCGCCCGCGACAACGGCCTCCGCAACCGCATGAACGCCACCTCGCGCCGCGAACTCGACGCCGTCGTCGACTCCTTCACCGATCTGACGGCCCTGCGCCGCAGCGCCGAGGACAACCGCCTCTCGCGCACCTCCGCCCTCAAGCTCTACTCCGACCTCGTCGACCCCTGCTTCGGCTTCCTCACCGACCTGCGCTCCGTGAAGGACGTCGCGCTCGACAAGCGGGGCCGCGGCGTCGTCGGCGTCGACCGCGCCCGCGAACTCCTCACCCAGGAGGACGCCGTGGTGAGCGCCGCCCTCACCGGGCACCGCCTCGGCCGCGACGAGATCCAGAAGGTCTCCGACCTCATCGCCCAGCGCGAACTGCTCTACGACACCAACCTCGCCCTGCTGCCCGCCGACGAGCGCAAGGACTTCGAGCAGTACTGGAAGAAGCAGAGCACCTCCGTCCTCACCGACGCCGAGTACGGCGTCAGCCAGTCGACACCGAGCGCCGTCGCCGTCGTCGACGCCGCCACCTGGACCAAGGCGGCGAAGAACGTCCTCGCCGACCTCGCCTCCCGCGACGACGAGATGGAGACCGCCTACCGCGACGCCGTGACCCCGTACGCGCACGGCGTCCTGCTCCGCACCGGCGTCGCGGGCTTCCTCGGCCTCGTCGCGCTGCTCCTCTCCCTCTACCTCTCGGTCCGCATCGGCCGCTCCCTCGTCCGCGATCTCTCCGGACTGCGCCGCCGCGCCAACGAGACCGCCGGGGTCCGCCTGCCCGAGGTCATGCGCAGGCTCGCGGCGGGGGAGGAGATCGACATCGAGACCGAGGCACCGCGCCTCGCCCACGAACGTGACGAGATGGGACAGGTCGCCCTGGCGCTGGAGACCCTCCAGCGCGCCGCCGTCGAGGCCGCCGTGCGCCAGGCCGATATGCGCAAGGGCGTCTCCGAGGTCTTCGTCAACCTCGCCCGCCGCAGCCAGGTCCTGCTCCACAAGCAGCTCACCCTGCTCGACACGATGGAACGCCGCACCGAGGACACCGACGAACTCGCCGACCTCTTCCGCCTCGACCACCTCACGACCCGCATGCGCCGCCACGCCGAGGGCCTCGTCATCCTCTCCGGCGCCGCCCCGGCCCGCCAGTGGCGCCGCCCCGTGCCGCTCATGGACGTCGTGCGCGCCGCGGTCTCCGAGGTGGAGGACTACGAACGCGTCGAGGTGCGCCGGCTGCCCCGCGTCGCCGTCACGGGCGCGGCCGTCGGCGACCTCACCCACCTGCTCGCCGAACTCATGGAGAACGCCGCCGTGTTCTCGCCGCCGCACACCGCCGTGCAGGTGCTCGGCGAACGCGTCGGCCAGGGTTTCCTCCTGGAGATCCACGACCGCGGCCTCGGCATGACCAAGGAGGCGCTTCTCGCGGCGAACCAACGCCTCGCCGAGACGCCCGAGTTCGAGCTCTCCGATACCGACAGGCTCGGTCTCTTCGTCGTGAGCCGCATCGCCCGCCGCCAGGGCGTCAAGGTCTCGCTCCAGCCCTCCCCGTACGGCGGCACGACCGCCGTCGTCGTCCTGCCGGAGAAGGTCCTCACCGACGTGCCGGGGACCGACGGCACGGGTTTCCCCGCCGTCTCCCCGGACGGGCCCGTCGAGTTGGAGGCCCCCGTCGCGGCGCCCGGGCGTACGGCGGTACGGGAGCCGGTGCCCGCGGGCGCCGACGAGGGCCCGCGCGGCCCGCTCACCCAGCTCGGCGCGCTGCCCCGCCGCCCGGTCCCCAAGCTCGTCACCTCGCACGGCCGCCCGGTCGGCGACCACGCGCGGGACGAAGACCCCGAACCCGACGCCGAGCACAGCCGCCCCGCCCCGGCCCCGGGCCCGCTCCCGGCCCGCCGCCCCCGCACGCGGACCGGCGAGCGGGCCGATGGCACCTCCGGCGACAGGCAGGGCGCGAGGACGGCACCGGTGAGCTCGGCCGAGTCCACGAGCGTGGAGGCACAGGACGTACCGAACGCGCCGGACGCGTCCAGTACGCCGGCCACCTCTGGCACGCCCGACACGGCCGGTACATCTGTTACGTCCGGTACAGCCGCTACGTCCCGCCCGGATGAGGGCGGTGCGGGTAGGGGGGCGCGGTCAGCCCCCGCCGCGGGCCCCACGGGCCTGCCCCGTCGCGTACGCCAGGCAAGCCTCGCCCGTCAGTTGCGCGAGCAGCCCGGGCCGAGCGCACCCACCGGGCCCGAACCGGAGCGGGACGCGGACGCCGTACGGACCCGGATGGCCTCGCTCCAGCGCGGCTGGCGCCGGGGCCGCGAGGAAGAAGCCGCGGCGGACGAGCGACCCGGCTGGGCCGCCCGCGCCACCGAGGACGAGGACGGACCGGAAGCCACCGGGCCCGCCCCGCACAGCACAGCGCAAGGAAACACTCCGGAAAGGGACGGTCGATGACTGCGCCAAGGACCGCCGCGTCAACTCCGGGAGCCCCCGGCGGCACCCACGAACTCAACTGGCTGCTCGACGACCTCGTCGCCCGGGTCGCCAGCATCCGCAAGGCGATCATCCTCTCCAGCGACGGCCTGCCCACCGGGATGTCCGAGGACATCAGCCGCGAGGACAGCGAACACCTCGCGGCGGTCGCCTCCGGCTTCCACAGCCTCGCGAAGGGCGTCGGACGCCACTTCGACGCCGGCAGCGTCCGGCAGACACTCGTCGAACTCGACGACGCCTTCCTCTTCGTCTCGGCGGCGGGCGACGGAAGCTGCCTCGCGGTCCTCGCCGGACCCGACGCGGACATCGGCCAGATCGCCTACGAGATGACACTCCTCGTCAAGCGGGTCGGCGTCCACCTCGGCCAGGCCCCCCGCACCGACATCTCCGCCGGGGGATAGAGGCAGGCCATGATGAGCGACGCCGGTCACGAGACAGCCCGCTGGTACGACGACGAGGCAGGACCCGTCGTACGCCCGTACGCCATGACCCGGGGCCGCACGAGCGCCACCGGCGGCCACCGGCTCGACCTCATCGCCCTCGTCTCCGCCGTTCCGCCCCCCGGTGCCCCCGGTCCGGGCGGACCGGCCGGGACGGGGGCACCCGCCGAAACACGCGGAAGGGCGGCGGAGACCGGCAAGCAGGCCGGTACGGCCGCGGACGAGGTGACGAGTGGCGCGGGTACGGGGGGCGCGGGTACCGGTGGCGCGCGCACGGACGAGCCCGCGGCGCCCGCCGCCCCGCCCTGGCTCCTTCCGCCCGAGCAGGACGCCCTGCTGACCCCCGAACACGTCGAGATCCTCGCCCTGTGCGGCGGCGCCCCGCAGTCCGTCGCCGAGATCGCCGCGGGACTGGACCTCGCCATCGGCGTCGTGCGCGTCCTCGTCAGCGACCTCGCCGAAGCCGAACTCGTCACGATCACCCGCCCCGTACCCCCCGCCGAACTCCCCGACGAGAGCGTGCTGCGGGACGTCATCGAAGGACTGCGCGCCCTGTGAGGGAGCGGCGCCCCACCGCCGCCTCGCGCACCCCCTGTCCACACCGAACCCCCACGCCCGCCACCCGGCGGGGCCGCAGGAGAAGAGACCGAATGAACGCCCTCAGTGGCCGGCCCGACCGGCCGCTCACCCTCAAACTCCTGGTCGCCGGGGGCTTCGGGGTCGGCAAGACGACCCTCGTCGGTGCGGTCAGCGAGATCAGGCCGCTGCGCACCGAGGAGGTCCTCACCGAGGCATCCCGCCCGGTGGACGACATGCGCGGGGTCGAGCAGAAGCGCACCACCACGGTCGCGATGGACTTCGGCCGCATCACGCTGCGCGAGGAACTCGTCCTCTACCTCTTCGGGACCCCGGGCCAGGACCGCTTCTGGTTCCTCTGGGACGAACTCGCCCAGGGCGCGCTCGGCGCCGTCGTCCTCGTCGACACCCGCCGGCTCGCGGACTCCTTCGCCGCCATCGACTACTTCGAGCGGCGCGGCATCCCCTTCGTCGTCGCCGTCAACCGCTTCGACGGAGCCGAGGACCACCCGCTCGCCGAGATCCGCGCCGCTCTCGATCTCGACCCGCACGTCCCCCTCGTGCCCTGCGACGCCCGCGCACGCGACTCCGTCAAGGCCGTCCTCATCGAGGTCGTCGAACACGCCCGTCGCCACGCCATGGCCGGGCGCGAGAGCCGGACCGCCCACTGATCCGCACCGGGCGAAACGAGCCAGGGACGTGCCGTGACAACCCTTCAGGAGCCGGTCGAACGGTGCTCCGCGAGCCACTTCCGCGCGATCTCGCCGAGTTCGGCGTCCCGCCCGGCGAGCATCATCCGGATCATCGCCGCATCGCCCCGCAGCGACCACGCCGGGTGGCCGAAGGTCGCCGGGTTGTTCCGCTCGATGAGGAAGTGCGCCGGCCAAGCGGTCCCGTAGCCGATCACGGGCAGCGCGGCGAGGTACTTGACCCGCCCCCGCGCCAGCCCGTACGCACTCACCGCGAGCCCCGTCAGCGTGCCCGTCAGGTGCACCCAGCGGGTCGCCGCCTTGGAGTGCATGGCCACGTAGTACGGCCAGAACTCCTCGTAGCTCCCGAACTCCTGTGCCTCGTCGCTCATACCGGGCACGGTAACGGCTCCCCGGGCCGTACGGAACGTCCCCGCTCGTATGCGATCCGCGGGCGCCCTCTGGGAATCCCGCGCCCCCACTGCTAAACCCGTACCCCATGAGACGACGCACCCCCACAGCGCTCCGCTCCCTCCGTTCCCTCCCCGCTCTCCTCCTCGCCGTCCTCCTCTCTCTCACCGTCACCACGCCCACCGCCCAGGCATCCCAGACCTCCCGCGCTCCCCACCGCGACCCCAAAGCCCCCGCCTCCTTCGTCGAACTCCGCGACATCGATTCCACGATCATCGAAGACATCCGCTACGCCACCCCGCACAACTTCACCGGCGTCCCCGTCACCGGCTACGCCCAGCCGCTGTGCCTCCTCACCCGCTCCACGGCCGAGGCGCTCCACCGCGCTCAGCGCCAACTCCTGCGCCGGGGCTACTCGCTGAAGGTGTACGACTGCTTTCGCCCCCAGCGCGCCGTCGACCACTTCGCCCGCTGGGCCGAGGACCTCTCGGACCAGCGCATGAAGGCGGAGTTCTACCCGCGCGTCGACAAGACCCGCCTCTTCGCCGACGGTTACATCGCGGAGAAGTCCGGCCACAGCCGCGGCTCGACCCTCGACCTCAGCTTCGTCCGCCTCCCCGCGCACCCCACCCGCCCCTACGTCCCCGGCGAGACGCTCACCTCCTGCTACGGCCCCAAGTCCGAGCGCTTCCCCGACATGGCCGTCGACACTGGCACCGGCTTCGACTGCTTCGACACCCTCGCGCACACTGACGACCCGCGAATCACCGGTATCCAGCGCGCCCACCGCGAGCTCCTCACCACCACCCTGGAGCACGAGGGCTTCACCAACCTCCCCGAGGAGTGGTGGCACTTCACCCACCAGCCCGAGCAGTACCCCGACACCTACTTCGACTTCCCCGTCTCCCGCCACTCCCTGACCTCCCGCCACTGACACCTCCTCATCTCGCTGGGCCCGCCGGACCCTCCCCCTGTCACCCTCACCCCAGAGATCGGATAAAGTCCGCGCGTGTCCCGGACCCACTCCCACCCCGACGGCTCCGCCGATGCCCCGGCCCCCGCCGGTCCGCGGCCCTACTCGCACTGTTCGAGCTGCGGAGCCCCCTACGCCGAGGCGCGCTCCTGGCCGCGCACCTGCGCCGTCTGCGGAGCCACCGCCTACGGCAACCCGCTGCCGGTCGCGGTCGCCCTCCAGCCCGTGTACGACCGCGCCGGCACCGGACTGGTCGTCATCACACGCGCCATCGAACCCGCCAAGGGCACGGTCGCCCTCCCCGGCGGCTTCGTCGACCACGGCGAGGACTGGCGCCACGCCGTCGTACGCGAACTCCGCGAGGAGACCGGCATCGACGCGGAGCCCCGGGACGTCCGCCTCGCCGACGCCCTCAGCTCCCCGGACGGCCACCTCCTCCTCTTCGGCGTCCTGCCGACCCGCCCCGCCGCCGAACTCCCCAGCTCCGTCCCCACCGACGAGACCGACGGCCGCCACATCCTGCGCGAACCGGCCCGCCTCGGCTTCCCGCTCCACACCGTCGCCGTCAGAGCCTGGTTCGAGGGCCGCTACCAGTAACGCCACCCGCTCACCCAGGCCGCGCGCTCACGCAGGCCACCCGTTCACGCAGGCCACCCGTTCACGCAGGCCACCCGTTCACGCAGTTCGCGCGCTCACCCAGGCCACCCGCTCACCCAGGCCCCACCGGCTCCGCGGCCCCCAAGCCCCGCACCCGCACCGGCCGCCCCGCACCCCCCACTCCGCCCGGCCTCACGCCCGGCCCGCCGCTCCGCTCCACGACCACCTCCCCGTTGACCCCCAGCCTGCTCGTGTACCGCTCCACGAGGGGAGGCGACCAGCCTCCGCCCTCGTCGGGGATGTACAACCCCGCCCCGGGCCCGCTCTCCGGCAGCGGTGCCCACACCTCAAGAACCGTCCCGCCCGCCTCCCGCACCGGGACCACCGCTCCCGCACGGACCAGGACCGGGACCCGGTCGAGCGGCGCCGCGACCTCGACAGTGCTCTCCCCCTCGTACACCACCTCCGTTGCCGTGTCGTACCACTGCCCCTTCGGCAGCCGTACCCGCCTGCTCCGCGCCCCCGGCTCGCACACCGGCGCCACCAGGAGCGACTCGCCCACCAGGAAGGCGTCACCCACCCCGCGCAGCGCCCGGTCCTCCGGCGTGAACCACCACACCGGGCGTACCCATGGACCACCCCACAAGCCCGCGTGCCGCGCCAGTGTCGTCCAATAAGGTCCCCACCGCTCGCGCCCGCCCGACGCGGACCCTCCCGCCCCCTCTCCTTCCTCCCAGCCACCCCACGGCAGCCATCGCGTCAACTGATCCCACCGCACCACCCACTCCGCCTCCGCGCCTTCGGCCGCCGCCCGCGCCTCGGACGCCCGCGCCTCGGACGCCCGCACCCTCGACGCCCGCGCCTCGGCCCGCCGCACCTCCCCTCCACGCGCACCCCGCGCACCGCCCTCCGCCCCTCGCGCTTCCGGACCGCAGAACGGCACCCCGCACAGCCCCAGCCCCAGCACCCGCCCCACCGTGCGCGGCAACTCCGCCCAGTCGCCCACCTCGGGACCTGGCAGGAGCACCCCGCCGTACCGCTGCTGCCCGGCCCACACACCCGCCGCCAGCTGCAAAGGCCGTTCGCCCGGAAAGGCCCCGCGCAATGAGTTGAACACAGCCCGGGCCCTGCACAGTTCCAGAACGCCATCCATTCCTTCGAACGAGTGAACGAAGCCGTGCCGTCCCTGACCGGCGAGCCCCACGTACCGTTCACCCTCCCGTGTCCGTACCCCCGAATCCGTCCACAACGGCACCTCGGGACCCGCGTCCCGGCCCGCGCCCCCGCCGAACCACCGATCCCACCCGGCCTCCCCGCCGAACCACCGAGCCCACCCCGCGTCCCCGCCGAACCACCGCCCCCGCCCCGCGGCCGGGAGCACCTCCACCGCACCGGGCCCGCCCCCGCCCCGTACCCGCACGATCTCCCGCCCACCGCCGCCGAGCGCGTCCCCCGGCGGCGGCACCGGAGCCCCCGTCAGCGACGCCCAGCCGTAGGCGAGCCGCTGGGGCGAGCCGACCACCACCCAGGAGCGCACCGGGCCACCGCTCATCCGCAGCTCCGCGACCCCCGCCCGGTCGTGCCCCGACCCCGCGCCCTCCCGGCCGGGCCGCAGCAGCCATTCCCCCGTCTCCTCCGCGTCGTGGAAGACGAGATGACACCCCGCGTCCGCCTGCACCACCTGCACCGGCATCCGCAGACCGGGCCGCACCCCGCCCACCGTGTACGCGCCCTCCACCAGGACCGCGCCGTCCCGCCCCGCGCCCAGGAACACGGCGTCGGCGGCCACCTCGGCGCGCGACACCCAGCGCCCCCCGCTCCGCACCGATCCCGCCGCCTCCCACCACCGCGGCGGCGACTGCCTGCGCAGCACCACACCACCGGGGGTCCGCACCTCCACGGTGCCGTCCCGCGCCACCGTCAGACCGAGCCGCTCCGAGACGAGCCGCACCCCTCCCTCGGTGTCCGGCTCCAGCACGACCCGCTCGTCCGGCGCCACCGCCTCCGTACCCGATACGGCGTACGACGGCATCGGCGCGGCACCGTCCCAGCCCAGGAAGAGCGCCCCGCGCACCGTCACCCGCACGTACAGCTCCGAGCGCGCGAACCGCACCAGGCCGCCACCCGGGGCGGGCTCCAGCGCCGTCAGCGCCCCCGGCACCCGCGCCCGCACCGGCGCCACGGCGCCCCCGCGCCACGCCACGCGCCCGGCCCGCACCCACCGCCGCGCGACCGCACGCGACACCGCGCCGGGCCGGCCGCCACCGGCGCCGTCTCCCCGCGTCGCCGTCAGCCAACGCACCAGGTCACGAGGGATCATGACGCAAGAGTGTCATCCACTCGGCCGACCGGTGACCTCGTTCGACGGCCGTTCACCCAGACGTCCTCCCCACGCCACCCACCGCTCGCCGAGCGCCCCGCAAACCCCGCGCGTCCACGCCCGGAGCCCCGCTCCCGACCGGCCGGCGAACCGGCCACGCGGAGCATTCGCCCCGCACCCGAGCACACCGGATCTCTCCTGTCCATGTCTGCCGACCCCCCTTCCCACCAGCCCCTCACCCCTCCCTCACCCTGGTGCCGACGCCGGGTCCGTGGCATCGTCCTTCGCAGCGCCCGGTCCGCAGGCCCGGCGGCAGTCCGCCGAGGCCAGTACCCGGGACCCTCACCGACCCTGCGCGGCACAGCCGCCGCGCAGCGCCCCTTGGAGCCGCCCCGTGAGCACCGCAGCCCAGCCGCCCCAGCCCCTGTGGAAACCAGGACAGGAGCGCGCGGCGAGCGCCGCCGTCACCCGGTTCCAGACCTGGGCGGCCGAGCACCACGGAGCCCCCGCCGAGGGCGGCTACCCGGCCTTGCACCGCTGGTCGGTCGAGCACCTCGACACCTTCTGGCAGGCCGTCGCCGAGTGGTTCGACGTCCGCTTCTCGACGCCGTACGAGGAAGTGCTCGCCGACCGCTCGATGCCCGGCGCCCGCTGGTTCACCGGCTCCCGCCTCAACTACGCGGAACACGCCCTGCGCACCGCCGAGGACCCCTTCCTCGCGGGCGAGGCCGCCCTCCTGCACGTCGACGAGACCCACGGCCCCGAACCGATGACCTGGGCCGAACTGCGCCGACAGGTCGGCTCCCTCGCCGCGGCGCTGCGCGCGCGAGGCGTCCGGCCGGGCGACCGGGTGAGCGGCTACCTGCCGAACGTCCCGCAGGCGATCGTCTCCGTCCTCGCCACCGCCGCCGTCGGCGCCGTCTGGACCTCCTGCGCCCCCGACTTCGGCGCCCGCAGCGTCCTCGACCGCTTCCGCCAGGTCGAACCCGTCGTCCTCATCGCCGTCGACGGCTACCGCTACGGAGGCAAGGAACACGACCGTACGGACGTGGTCGCCGAACTGCGCGCCGAACTCCCCACCGTCCGCACCTTCGTCCACGTCCCGCTCCTCGGCACCCCCGCCCCCGAGGGCGCCGAGACCTGGGCCGACGTCGTCGCGGGCGATGAGGCCCCCGTCTTCGAACAGGTGCCCTTCGACCACCCCCTGTGGGTCCTCTACTCCTCCGGCACCACGGGGCTGCCGAAGGCGATCGTGCAGTCCCAGGGCGGCATCCTCGTCGAACACCTCAAGCAGCTCGGGCTGCACTGCGACCTCAGCACCAGCGACCGCTTCTTCTGGTACACCTCCACCGGCTGGATGATGTGGAACTTCCTCGTCTCCGGCCTCCTGACCGGCTCGACCCTCGTCCTGTACGACGGCAGTCCGGGCTTCCCGGACACGGCCGCCCAGTGGCGCGTCGCCGAGACCACCGGCGCGACCCTCTTCGGGACCTCCGCGGCCTACGTGATGGCCTCGCGCAAGGCCGGCCTGCACCCCGCCCGCGACTTCGACCTCAGCCGCGTCCGCTGCGTCGCCACCACCGGTTCCCCCCTGCCCCCGGACGGCTTCCGCTGGCTCCACGACGAGGCGGGAGAGGACGTGTGGATCGCCTCCGTCAGCGGCGGCACCGACGTGTGCAGCTGCTTCGCCGGAGCCGTCCCCACCCTCCCCGTGCACATCGGGGAACTCCAGGCCCCCGCGCTCGGCGTCGACCTCCAGGCCTGGGGCCCCGAGGGCGAGCCGCTCGTCGACGAGGTCGGCGAACTCGTCGTCACCCGCCCCATGCCCTCCATGCCCATCCGCTTCTGGAACGACCCGGACGGCAGCCGGTACCACGACAGCTACTTCGACACCTACCCCGGCGTCTGGCGGCACGGCGACTGGATCACCCTGACCGGACACGGCTCCGTCATCATCCACGGCCGCTCGGACTCGACCCTCAACCGCGGCGGCGTCCGCATGGGCTCCGCGGACATCTACGAGGTCGTCGAACGCCTCCCGGAGATCCGCGAATCGCTCGTCATCGGCGTCGAACAGCCCGACGGCGGCTACTGGATGCCCCTCTTCGTCCAGCTCGCCGAGGGCGCCGTACTCGACGACGCCCTGCGCACCCGGCTCGCCACCGCACTGCGCACCGAGCTGTCCCCGCGCCACGTACCGGACGAGGTCATCGAGGTACGGGCGATCCCGCACACCCTCACCGGCAAGCGCCTGGAGGTCCCCGTCAAGCGACTGCTTCAGGGAACCCCTCTGGAGAAGGCAGTCAACCCCGGCTCTGTTGACGATCTGGAACTCCTGCGGGGCTACGAACGTTTGGGGCGGGCACACTCCTGAATCCCTCGCCGCCGCCCCGGACCCGTCCCGAGGCGGCGGCGTCGCGACGGTTGTCCGGGGGCGTTGTCAGTGCCGTCGCCTACGGTGTGCGATCAAGTGAGGACACTCCGTGAGGGAGTGCCTCGATGACGCCTCAGGAGGCCCCCATGGCCCGCCAGCACACCGCCCCCCGCCACGACCGCCGCGGCCTGCGGCTCGACCGCATCGACCGTGAGCTGATCGGCGCCCTCGCCCTCCTCGCGGAGGAAGAGGACTACCACCGCATGACCCGCTACGGCGCCCCCCGCTTCCGCGACCACGCGCAGTACCTCGACTCGGCCGACGCCGTCCTCAGATCCCGTACGACCGAGGGCCGCCGAACCCGTGTCGGTCTCCTCGACCCCGAGGAATACGTGGCCTTCTGCGCCGGCTCGGGACTCGACCCGGGCAGCGCGGAGAGCCGCCACCGCTTCACCGAACACCTCGTCGAGACCGGCGCGACCCTCCCGTACGAGGGCCGCCCCCTCGCCGACCTCCTGCCCGACCTAGCCCATCTCGCCCTGCGCCGGGCCACCTTCGCCTACGCGGGCGAACTCCTCGACGCCGCGGGACGCTGCGCGGACTGCGGCGAGAGCCTCGCGAGAGCCGCCTTCGACCGGGCCTCGGAACTGCTCACGGCGGCCTGCCACGCCCTCGGCGCGGGCCGCCACCACCTGGTGTGCAGTACCAGCACGGAAGCCGGCCCCCTGCTCGCCGAATTCGACATCGACACGAGCCCGGGCACCTGGCCGCACCCGGAGGAGTCGGCGGCCCTGGACCTCACCACCGTCCTCGCCGCCGCACTCGCGGCGGGCCTGCCCTGCGGACTCGTGGCCCGCACGAGCGGACCGGACACCTGCGACGCGGTGCGGGGCTGGCGCTTGCGCGAGCACACCCTGCGCCCCCTCACCGCCGCCGAGGTCTTCGACGCCTACTGCACGGACACGGAGACCGGCGAGCCCATCCCGCCGGAGCCGGGCGTCGACTACCGTGCGGCGCCCGTTCTGACGCCGCCCCGCACCCCCCATCACGAGCACGGCCAGGACGGGGAGGACGCGCAGGAGTAACCCGTCGGCCCGCAGCCGAAGTGAGCGAAGGCTCTCCGGCGGACGCCTACTCGCCGGAGAGCACGGCTCCCGCCGCCCGTCGCGCCTCCTCGGCCCCGTCCTCGGCCCGCGCCGCGCCCGCAGCCCGCTCGCACTGGGCGCGCGTGTACTTGGCGAGCGTGGAACGGACGTAGGGGAGCGCGGTGGGGCTCATCGACAAGGAGGTGACGCCGAGCCCTGTCAGCACACACGCGAGAAGCGGATCGGCCGCGGCCTCGCCGCACACCCCGCACGTCTTCCCCGCTTCGGCCGCCGCCCGGGCGGCGGAGGCGATCAGGTCGAGCAGCGCGGGCTGCCACGGGTCCTGCCAGCGGGCCACGGCGCCCACCTGCCGGTCCGCCGCGAAGGTGTACTGGGCGAGATCGTTGGTGCCGAGCGAGACGAACTCGACCTCTCGCAGGATCGCCCCGGTCCGCAGCGCCGCGGCGGGAATCTCCACCATGGCCCCGGACTTCGCGTGCAGCCCCGCCGCCCGGCACGCCTCGGCGAAGGCCCGCGCGTCCGCCCGGTCGGCCACCATCGGGGCCATGACCTCCAGGTGCACGGGGAGCCCGTCAGCCGCGCGCGCCAGCGCGGTCAGCTGGTCCCGCAGCACCTCGGGACGGTCGAGGAGCGCCCGCAGCCCCCGCACGCCCAGCGCGGGGTTGGGCTCTTCGGAGGGATGGAGGAACGCCAGCGGCTTGTCCGCCCCCGCGTCCAGGACCCGGACCACGACCCGCCGGTCGGGGAACGCCTCCAGTACGGAGCGGTAGACCTCCGTCTGCTGTTCCACGGAGGGCGCCCGCTCGCTGTCGTCGAGATAGAGGAACTCGGTACGGAACAGCCCCACCCCCTCCGCACCGGCCTCGATGGCGGCGGCGACGTCGGAGGGGCCCCCGATATTGGCGAGCAGCGGCACCCGGTGGCCGTCCGAGGTGACCCCGGGACCCGTGCTCGCCGCGAGGGCCGCCTTTCGCTCGGCGGCAAGGGCCTCCAACTCCTCGCGCTTGCGTGCCCCCGGGGACACGAACACCTCCCCGGCGCTTCCGTCCACGGCCACCGTGGTCCCTTCGGCGAGCTGCGTCGCACCGGGGAGCGCCACGACGGCCGGCACCCCGAGGGCGCGGGCGAGGATGGCGCTGTGGCTCGTGGGGCCGCCCTCCTCGGTGATGAAGCCGAGTACGAGGGTCGGGTCGAGCAGCGCCGTGTCGGCGGGCGCGAGGTCGCGCGCGACGAGCACGTACGGCTCGTCGCTGTCGGGAACACCGGGCATCGGCACACCGAGGAGCCGCGCCACGATGCGGTTGCGCACGTCGTCGAGGTCGGCGACGCGCCCGGCGAGGTATTCGCCGGCTCCGGCGAGCAGGGCGCGGTAGGAGGCGAAGGCATCGTAGACGGCGCGTTCCGCCGTGGAGCCGACGGCGATCCTCCGCTCGACATCGGCGAGGAGCTCGGGGTCCTGGGCCATGAGCGACTGGGCCTCCAGGACGTCCTGCGCCTCACCCCCGGCGAGGTGCCCGCGCGCGGTCAGGTCGGCTGCGACGGCGTCCATGGACTGCCGCGCCCGCCCCTGCTCGCGCTCGGCCTCCTCCTCGGGGATCTGTTTCGCCGGCGGTTCGAGTACCGCCGTGCCCATGTGCCGTACCGCGCCGATCGCCACCCCGTGGCTCACTCCGACGCCCCGCAGCCTCGTCTCCATGCTCACTGTCTCCGCTCGCTCGGGTTCCGTGCCCGTTCCCTGTCCGTACCGCCTCGCGGCCGTCACTCCCAGCCGAAGAGCGTGTCGCCGGGCTGTACGGCGTCGCTCTCCCGTACATCGGAGAGCGCGTCCATCGTCGCTTCAAGGGCGATGACGGGACAGACCGGGGACTTCCCCTTCGCTTCGACGGCCGAGGGGTCCCAGCGCACGAGCGCCTGCCCCCGCCGGACGGTGTCCCCCTTGCTGACGAGCAACTCGAAGCCTTCACCGTTGAGCTGCACGGTGTCGATGCCGAGGTGGGTCAGGACCCCGTGGCCCTGCTCGTCGACCACGACGTAGGCGTGCGGGTGGAGGGAGACGAGGACGCCGTCGACGGGGGCGACCGCCTCGATCGGCTTCCGCTCGGGGTCGACGGCCGTCCCCGGGCCGACCATGGCACCGGAGAAGACCGGATCGGGCACGTTCGCGAGTCCGATGGCGGTACCAGCAAGCGGTGAGGTCACGAGGGTCATGACTTGCCTCCCTGGGCGGCGAGGTCCTGGGCCGCCCCACTGGGCGGGAACGGCACGGAGATCGTCAGACTAAGTCACCTTCTGTGCTGTTTTGAGTGGGCCGTGCCGAGGGGTCTGTGTGAGGGCACCACGGAATCGATTTGCACCCGTAGGGAGCAGAGCTGTACAGTCGTCATCCTGCCTGGGACCGGGCACGCCTCGCGGGGCGGCAGTTCCAGGTAATCCGACGAAGTCGAATCCCTTTCTTTCCGGCGGGGAACCCTCATGTCCGAGGGCCCGGTCAGGAGAGAGAAAAGGACCTGATAGAGTCGGAGACGCCGAAAGGGAAACGGAAAGGCCGAAAGGCCGGGCCGGGAACCGGAAAGCACCGAGGAAATCGGGCCCGAGAGAGTCTGATAGAG
>NZ_JBIVIO010000006.1:0-101973 GCF_044749745.1 Streptomyces sp. NPDC088923
TCCTCACGGTCCAACGTCAGGTCATCGGCGAAATGCCGGTCACCCGTCGCGTCCGGCACGTACTTCACACAGACAACGATCCTCAAGCTCACGCCTGATCCTCCTCTTTCTGGGTTCGGTGTCCCGGCGGAGGCCCGGTCGTCGCGAGACGCCGGAGGGCCGGGAGGAGATGGTCGAGCGGGTGGCGGCTGGTGAAGGCGACGACGTGCGTCTCCCCCTCGCCCGCCTGCCCGGAGAAGAGCCCGAGCACTTCGCGCAGGGCGGTGTCGACCTCGGCCATGGGGTCGGCGGCCTCACCGCGCAGCCAGCGGCGCAGCACGTGATTGTGGGCGGAGACCAGGCAGGCCGCCATGAGTTCGGCGCGCAGCGCGGCGCCGGGGGCGTCCCCCGTCCAGCGGGCGAGGAACTCCTTGAAGAGCCGCTGGTAGCGGGCGACGCTCGCGATCTCGCGATCACGCAGCGCGGGCACGCTGCTGGTGAGCCGGTACCTGCGGCGGGCGACCTCGCCCTCGTCCACGTAGTGCAGCAGGACGAGCCTGACCGCCTCCGAGACCGCTGTCAGGGCGGTGTCGGTGCGCGAGGTGGCGAGGCGGCCGGCGATCCGCTCCAGGAGGCGCTCGTGATCGGGGAAGATCACGTCCTCCTTGGCCCGGTAGTGCCGGAAGAAGGTCGTGCGGCCGACGCCCGCGCGCTCGGCGATCTCGTCGACGGTGGTGCCCTCGTAGCCCCGCTCGTCGAACAGCTGGAAGGCGGCGTGAGCCAGTCGCTCGCGCGCCGTCCGTCCGCTCATGCCCACACCCCTTCGTGCTCTCGCGCCCGCGGCCCGCCACCACCTGGGCGGTACCGCGTACCGTTGCGACGGTACCACGTACCATCTGCCACGAAACGGGGACCGGCAAACCCCGCGCGCCAGTCGCCCACCGTTCCGGCGCCGCTCACCGTTCCAGCGCCGCCCGCCGGGCGGGCGGACGGCTCGTCCAGCCCCGACGGCGCAAAAATTCCCCCATGACCGGGCTGACGCGCTCGTCGCCCCTCCCGCCGTCTGGTAGAACGAGCCCGCTGGAGAGACCGTTCCAGCGCGTCGGCCGATACGGCATCCGAGGGGACGTCATGCGCCAAGTCGCCTTGTCCGCAGGGGAGATCGAGTACGACGAGACCGGATCGGGGCCGCCGGTCGTGCTGTTGCACGGGCTGCTCATGGATCACACGCTCTGGGACCGGGTGCTGCCGCTGCTCCCCAAGGGCTTCCGGTACGTACGGCCCGTGCTGCCGCTCGGCGCGCACCGGCTGCCGATGCGGCCCGACGCGGATCTGGGGATGGCCGGAATGGGGCGGCTGCTCGCGGAGTTCCTGGAGAAGCTGGACCTGAGGGAGGCCACGCTCGTCCACACCGACTGGGGCGGCGGACTCTTCCTCACCGCGCTCGGCCTGCACGAGCGCCTCGCGCGGCAAGTCATCCTGCCCTGCGAGGCGTTCGACAACTTCCCGCCCGGACTGCCGGGCCGCATGGTCGTCCTCGCCTCCCGCATCCCCGGCGGACTCGCGCTCGCCGCACGGCAGTTGCGCGTCCGCGCGCTGCGCGACTCTCCACTCATGCTCGGCCCGATGACGAAACGGAGGCTTCCCGACACGCTCGTGCGCGGCTGGACGGAGCCGCTGCTGCGGGACGCGGGGGTACGGCGCGACCTCGCCGCGTACTGCACCGCGCCGCTCGACAAGGCGCGCCTGATCAGGGACACGGAGGCGCTGCGCGACTTCACCGGCGAGACGCTCGTCCTGTGGGCCCCCGAGAACAGACTCATGCCCCTCGCCCATGGCAAACGCCTCGCCGCTCTCCTCCCGGCGGGCCGCTACGCGGAGATCCCGGACGCGGGGGTCCTGGCCATGCTGGATCAACCGGAGGCCGTGGCGGAGGAGTTGGCGGCTTTCCTGACGGGCGCGGGGGCGGACGACTCATCCGGCTCATCCCGTACGGAAGGCTGAGCCGGTACGGCGTTTCCCGCACATCGCCGCCGCCCCGCCCCGAGGTGAGGTCGGTGCGCTCCGCCTGGGCGAGGACGACGTTCGGCGCGGGGCCCGTCCCGGCGTTGACGAGCCCCGCGCCGGTCCCGCCGGAGCCGTTCGCCCCACGCACTGGACCGCCCGCGTGCGCGAGCGCGGCGGCGGGGCATTCCGCGCGAGGGGGCGGCTTTCGGCCAACCGGGTGCCCCGCGCCCACTCGTCACACGACCAGCCGCAGCCTTCGCTCACTCACCCCCGCGCGCAGGCTCTGCCCCCACGTCAGGTCGAGCGCGTCCGACTCCATGCCGTCCGCGAAGGCCACGAGGTGGTCCGACTCGACGGTGACGGTGAGGCGGGAGCGCTCGGCGAGGAGCCCCGCGACGCGCTGGACGCCGGTCGCCGGGGAGGGCCACGCCTCGCGCACGAACCACAGGAGGCGGCCGTCCGTCGCTCCGGGCAGGGGCAGCGCCGCACCGCGCTCCTGCCACAGCGAGCGCAGCCAGCCGCCCGCGCCGGTGCCCGTGCCGACGAGGACTCCCGAGCTGGCCTGCGTCTCCTCGCCCTCCTCCGCGCCGGGGCGCAGGCGGTAGCGGGCGGTGCGGTGTCCGGAGGAGCCGACGTAGATCTCGTTGAGCGCGAGGAGGGTGCGGCCGTCGTCGGTGACGCCCTCGGCCATCGTGAGGGCCTCCGTGGTGACGCGCGGCCCGGCCGCGGCGCGCAGGAGCGCCGCGGCGTCGCCGGGGCGGTGGCGCACGAGGACGCCGGGGTTGCGGCCCGGATCGGTGTCGATGCCGATGACGGGCTGGCCGTGCAGGTACTGCGCGACATTGGCGACGAGGCCGTCCTGTCCGGCGACGACGACGATGTCCTCGGGGGCGAAGAGGAAGCGGTCGAGGTCGGCGCGTTCGACGCGGGCCTGCCGCCAGGTGAGCGGGATGCGCGCGGCGATGGCGGTGAGAGCCTCGCGGGTCGCGTGGTGGCGGGCCGCGAGGGTGTCGAGGTCGTCGCCGCGGCTGCCGAGGACGAAGGCGGCCTGGCCGTGGGTGCCGTGGCGGGCGAGCAGTTCCTCGTACTCGCTGACGCGGTGGACGAGGACGACGCGCGGGGCGAGGCTCATGGCCGCGGTCCGGTGAACTTGGCGAGGAGTTCCGCGACCGTGTCGGGCGTGACGGTGACGCGCTCGATGCGCGGGAGCTGTTCGGCCGCGCGGTCGACGCTGAGGGCGTGCAGCGTGGCGGGCGCGGTGCCCTCGTGGACGCGGAGCCAGGCCGCCCGCGCGGCGGCTCGGGCCTCGCCGCTCGTGCGCAGTCCCTCTGCCTCGGCCTCGGCGAGCCGCCGGACGCGCGTCGCCTCGGCCTCGGCGAGCCGTACCGTACGGGCCGCCTCGGCCTCGGCGCGTACGGCGTCGGCCGCCGCCTCCTCCTCGGCGGCGCGGCGGGCGTTGGTGCCGCGCTGGTCGACGAGCTGTTCCTCGCGACGGGCGAGCTCCACCTTGCTGGCGAGTTCGTTCTCGGCGATGGCGCGTTCGCGTTCGACGGCGACGGCGCGGCGCTCGTACGTGGCGCGGTCGGCGTCCTGCTGGACGCGCTCGCGGGTCGGGGTGCGCAGGGCGCGTTCGACGTCGGGCTCGGGGCGCAGCGCGACGATGCGCAGGGCGACGACCTCGACGCCGGTCGCGGGCAGCCGGGGCTCGGCGGCGAGGCCCTCGGTGACGCGGGCGTGGACGGCGGCGACGCCTTCGGTGAGGGCGGTGGCGAGCGGGGTCGCGGCCAGGACCTCGGCGGCGTGCTGCTGCGCGGTCTCGGTGAGGAGGCCGGCGAGCTGGTCGAGCGGGGCCGCGCGCCACGTGCCGGTGTCGGGGTCGAGCGAGAAGTCGATGCGCTCGGCGGCGCGGGCGGGGTCGGCGATGCGGTAGGTGAGGGTGGACTGGACGGCGAGGTCCTGGAAGTCGGCGGTGCGGGCGTGGATGGTGACGGCGAGTTCGCGGTCGTCGACGGGGACCTCGCTGAGCGCGGCGGTCAGCGGGCGGAACCAGAAGCTGAGGCCCGTGCCCTCGTGCGCGAGCCTGCCGGCGCGGTGGTGGCGTACCCAGGCGCTCGACGTGCCGCGCAGGTGCCGCCTGCCGAAGCGCTTGCTGATGTCGGCCATGACTTCCCTCCCTCGATTCTCGTCAGTTTGACGAGATCTGTTCCGTGGGAGTGACGGTACGACGCCACCCCCCTTGTCGTCAAGGCGACGACAAGGGGGGTGGCGAGAGGGCGGGGGCTCAGCCGGCGAGCAGGTCGTTGAGGTCGTCGGCGTGCTCCTCCTCCTCTTCGAGGATCGACTCCATGAGGCGCCGCGTGGTGGGGTCCCCGTCCCCGATCCACCGGATGATCTCCTGGTACGTCGTGATGACGATCCGTTCGGCGACGAGGTTCTCGCGCAGCATCTTCTGGAGGTCGCGCTCCTCGGCCGTCACGTACTCGGTGTGCGAGCGGGCCACGAGGGAGCCGGGATCGAAATCGGGCTGGTCGCCGAGCTGGCTGACGCGCTCGGCGGCGCGCAGCGCGTGCTGCAGCTCCTCGCCCGCGTGCTCGCGGAACTCGGCGGCGACCTGGGCCCGGTCGATCCCCGTCGCGGCGATGGCGTTCTGCGAGTACCGCAGGAAGCACACCACCTCGGTGGCGACGACATCGTTGAGGACCTCGATGATCCGCGCGCGGTCGGCGTCGTAGGTCTTGGTGACGGGGCCCTCCGCCATGTGCTTGCGCGCCTGCTCACGGATTCTGGTGACGTCGATCGCGAACTGGTTGGCCATCCGGTACTCCCTGCGGTGCTCGTGGACGATCGGGGGCGTTGCGAGGTACGCGTGCGCGGGATGCGTACCTCGTCGCACGGCGCGCCACCCGGCGGCACCCCGCCGACGCAGCCGATGGCGGACACGGAGTCACCCGCGGGAGGCATCTCCGCCGGTATGCGCCCCCTCACTACCCCGCTGCCGGGGCCGCGACCTCGCGCAGTTCCCCCTCCGCGAGACGCAGGTACCGGGTGACGCCGATCTCCGCCAGGAAGCGGTCGTCGTGGCTGACGACGAGGAAGGCGCCCCGGTAGGAGGTGAGCGCGCTCTCCAGTTGCCCGACGCTCACGAGGTCCAGGTTGTTGGTGGGCTCGTCGAGCAGGAGCAGGTGCGGGGCCGGTTCGGCGCTGAGGACGCACGCGAGGGTCGCGCGCAGGAGTTCGCCGCCGGAGAGGTCCCCCGCTTTGAGGTGCGCGCCCTGGCCCCGGAAGAGGAACCGCGCGAGCAGGTTCATACGGTCCGCCTCCGGCATCGTCGGCGCGAACGCGGCGAGGTTCTCGGCGACGCTCAGGGCCGGGTCGAGCAGGTCGAGCCGCTGCGAGAGGTACGCGACCCGCCCGTCCGCACGGCGCGACTCGCCTTCTTCCGGTGCGAGTTGCCCGGTGATGACCCGCAACAGGGTCGACTTCCCCGCCCCGTTGGGGCCGGTGAGCGCGATGCGCTCGGGGCCCCGGACGGAGAGATCCACGCCCTCACCCGCGAACAGCCCCCGCAGTCGCAGTCCCTTGGCCTCGAAGAGGGTGCGCCCGGCCGGGACCTCCGTGCCGGGGAGGTCGAGCACGAGCCGGGTGTCGTCGCGTACGGCGCGCCCGGCCTCGTCGAGCCTGGCCCGCGCCTCGCCGACCCGGTCCGCGTGCGTGTTCCCCGCCCTGCCCGCCGATTCCTGGGCCTTGCGCTGCCGGGCGCCCGCGAGGATCTTGGGAAGTCCCGCGTTCTTGATGTTCCGCGCGGCATTGCTCGACCTGCGCTCGGCGCGCTCGCGCGCCTGCTGCATCTCCCGCTTCTCGCGCTTGAGTTCGGCCTCGGCGTGCCGCACGTTCTTCTCCGCGACCTCGCGCTCGGCGCTCACCGCTTCCTCGTACGCGGCGAAGTTGCCCCCGTAGTAGCGCAGTTCGCCGCGTTCGAGTTCGGCGATCCGGTCCATGCGGTCGAGCAGGGCGCGATCGTGGCTCACGACGAGGAGACAGCCGCGCCAGTCGTCGACCACCCCGTAAAGACGGTGACGCGCTTCGAGGTCGAGATTGTTGGTGGGTTCGTCGAGGAGGAGGACGTCGGGGCGGGCGAGGAGCTGGGCCGCGAGACCGAGCGTGACGATCTGGCCCCCGCTCAGGCTCTCCAGGCCCTGGTCCAGGGTGAGCCGGCCGAGTCCGAGCCGGTCCAGTTCGGCGCGGGTGCGCTCCTCGATGTCCCAGTCCTCGCCGATGGTGGTGAAGTGCTCCTCGTCCACCTCGCCGCGCTCCACCGCGTCGATCGCCGCGATGACACCGGCCACGCCGAGGACTTCGGCGACCGTGAGGCCGGTGGAGAGCGGAAGGGTCTGCGGCAGGTGGCCGAGGGTGCCGTTGACCGTCACGGAGCCGGAGGTGGGAGTGAGCTCACCGGCGATGAGCCGCAGAAGGGTGCTCTTGCCGCTGCCGTTGGGCGCGACGAGGCCGGTGCGGCCGCCGGGGACGGTGAAGGAGAGCCGGTCGAAGACGGGGGTCTCGTCGGGCCAGGAGAAGGACAGGGCGGAGCTGACGACGTAGGCGTCGGACATGGAAGGCGGACCTCACGGATGGGCGCGGGGCGAGGGGCCGGCACGGATGGCGGGGCCGGGCTCGTACCGCTGAGTGGGAAAGGGGACGCTCAGGAGGCCACGCGGGCGGCGCCTCGTGCGCCTGCCGGTGGCCTGACACGCCGGGTATCACCCGGAGATGTCGTCGTCACCCACCACTGTTCCGCTCCTTACGGGAGACAAGTCCTGCGTCCACGGTAACAGGACGGCACGGAGGGACGCTCCCGCTTTTCCCCCGCCGCTCCCGTCCCCCGGACCCCCTCCCCGCTTCAGGCCGTCCCGAGCGCGGGCAGCACCACCGCGTGGACGTACCTTCGCAGCCCGGCCTGCGTCACCATGCGGCCCTCCATGATCTCCGGGGCGAGGACGCCCCCGAGGACCATGTGCACGATGAAGTCCACCGCCCTGTTCTCCGGGGCGAGTTCGCCGCGCGCCATGGCCCGGCGGAGCATCGGCGTGAAGTAGCGCCGACAGGGCTCGACGATGAGTTCCCGCAGGGCGGCTTCCAGCTCGGCGTCCGCGTGCGCGGCCTGCCCGATGCCTCGCATGAGGCTCGCCCTGCGGGCCGTCTCCTCGTCGTCGAAGCCGTCGACGAAGGCGTCGAGGTCCCCGCGCAGGCTGCCGGTGTCGGGTATGTCCTGGGCGATGGGCGTCACGAAATGCTTCAGCGCGCTCGCCACGAGCCCGTCCTTGCCGCCCCACTGCCGGTAGAGGGTGGCCTTGCTCATGTGCACCCGCGAGGCGACCGCGTCCATCGTGAGCGCCCCGTACCCCTGTTCGGTGAGAAGGTCGACGACCGCGCGGTACAACTCCTCGGCGCGACCGGGCCCGAGCCTGCCGGACCTGACCTCGCCCACCACCGCAACCACCGCGCCTCTCCCGTACTCCCTCGCACCCGACCGGACCGCGGGCGAGCTTACCAAGGGAAAGTAAAGAAACGATACGGTGTCGTTCCCCTTTTCTCCGCTTGGTGGAATGTTCAACCACCTCTTTCCGTTGCACGGGAGGCACGACGGACAGGCCGTCGCCGCAGGACGGGAGGCACCGGTGAACGACACCTACTTCGAGTTCGGCACCCCCGTGGACCGCTGGAACCGGGCCGGGATGTTCTTCGAGGCGAAGGAGTACGGCACGGCGGCACGCATCCTGCGCGGACTCGTCGAGGAGGCCCCCGGGCACACCGCGGCGCGGCTGCTGCTCGCCCGCGCCTACTACCACTCCGCGCGGCTGGGCCGCGCTGAGACCGAGCTGCGGGCGATCCTCGACCGCGACCCCGTCGAGGCGTACGCGACGCTCCTGCTCGGCCGCACGCTGGAGCGCCAGGGCAGGGACGCCGAGGCGGCCCCGTACCTGCGGCTCGCCGCCGCGATGACCGGGAGCGAGTAGACCCGTACGCACCGCGGCGACCGCGCGGTCACACGGCGTCTTGGGGGCCGGGCAGGCACCGTCACGGTGCGTGTCCGGCCCTCGTTCGGTCCACCACCTCGGGCGGGGGCACCACGCGCTCGGCAGGGTGGTGAGGCGGAAGCGCGCTGGCTCATTCAGCGACTGGCCCTTTCGCCGAGGAGGACTTCATGAGCGCCCCCGCTCTCGACATGGCCACCTACGTCTACGCGGTCCGCCGCTGCGGCGGCGACGTGCACCTGACCGGGCATCCCGAAGGCGCGGTGGTACGGCTGCTGCCCTTCGGCGCGCTCGTGGCCGTCGTGCAGGACGTGCCGCTGCGGGCGCTGGGCGGCCCGGCCGCGCTGCGCCGGCTCCTCGCCCCGGAACTGCTCGAACCGCTCGGCAGGCTGCACCGCGAACTCGTCCACGCCGCCGGGGCCAGCGCGCCGACCGTGGCCCTCCCCGTCGGCACCTGCTACGCCAACGATGTCCGCGCCCGCGCGGCCCTGGAGGAGCAGGAGGAACGCTTCGGCGCGGCCCTGCACCGCGTGACGGGCACCGGTCGCGCGACGGGCCGGGTCGAACGGGACACCCTCGCGCGCAAGCGGCCGTGAGCGACCCGCCGGGTCCGGGCAGGCCGCGAGTGCGCCCACTGCCCACGAACGGTCCCCGCGCCCACTCCCGCACCACCACGACTGCCCGGCCGCGGGTACTCGCCGCCGCGCGGCCGCCGATCGGGAGCCTCAGTTCCCCAGTACCCGCACCGGCGTCCCCCGCGCCCACTCCCGCACCGCCTCGGCGGCCTGGCCGTAGAAGACCTCGTAGGTGCCCTCGGTGACGTAACCCAGGTGCGGGGTGAGGATCGTGCGGGGCGCGGTGCGCAAGGGGTGGTCGGCGGGCAGCGGCTCGGTGTCGTAGACGTCGAGGCCCGCGCCCGCGATCCGGCCCGCGTGGAGTGCCGCGACGAGCGCGGTGGTGTCGACGAGCGGACCGCGCGAGGTGTTGACGAGGTACGCGGAGGGGCGCATCCAGGAGAGTTCTTCGGCGCCCACGAGGCCCGCCGAGCGCGGGCTCAGTTTGTAGTGCACCGTCACGACGTCGGCCGTGGCGAAGAGTTCCCGCTTGGTGACCGGTTCGGTGTCCAGCGAGCGGGCGTGTTCCGGGTCGAGGTGCTCGCTCCAGGCGAGGACGCGCATCCCGAAGGCGCGGCCGATCGCGGCGACGCGCGCGCCGAGCCGTCCGAGCCCGACGACGCCGAGGACGCCTCCGTCCAGGTCCCCGCCCACGGTGTGCTGCCACTCCCCCGCGCGCATCCCCGCGGACTCGGCCGGGATCTGCCGTACGAGCGAGAGGATCAGGCCCCACGTCAGTTCGGGTGTCGCCGAGACCGGGCTTCCCGTGCCGCACACGGTGATGCCCAGCTCACGGGCGGCTGCGAGGTCGATCGACGCGTTGGCCATGCCGGTCGTGACGAGCAGCCGCAGCTTCGGCAGCCGGGCGAGGCGTTCGCGGGGGAAGGGCGTCCGCTCGCGCATCGCGACGACCACGTCCGCCTCGCGGAGCGCGGCGACGACGCCCTCGGTCGCCGCGAGGTGTTCGTGCAGGAACTCCACGTCCGCGCCGAGCGCCTGCCAGTTGGCGTACCGGTGGGCGACGTGCTGGTAGTCGTCGAGGACCGCGATGCGCACGGGAGTTCCCTCCGTCGGTAGGTGCCGGTGGCCGCCCCCACCCTACGACCGGGCATGTTTTCGCAGGTCACCGGTCCGACTCGGGCCATACGTAGGGGAGGTCGTCGGGGACGCCGGGGAAGAGGGGCGCGTAGTGGTCCGGGTTCTTGCGGACGAGGGCCGAGCGGTGGCTCAGGTGGAAGGCGGCGCCGCCGAGCCACGGGGGCAGTTCGCCCGCGCGGGCCAGGACGGGCTGGGTGCGGACGCGGCGGACCGTACGGGAGGCGGCCAGGTCCCCGCGCAGCGACGCCGCGACGGTGTCGGCGAAGCCGAGCGCGGTCCAGGCCGCGCACACGTCGAGCCCGTACCGTACGAGCGCCTCCTCGTACCCGCGCCACATGGTCACCGCCGGGTGGTGGCGCCAGCCGTGGCCGGGGACCGTGAGCCCGCGCAGCACCTGGAGCGTCTCGACGCGCTGCTTGCCCAGGCGGCGCCGGTCGAGGACGCGGGCGGTGTCCTGGAAGCCGGAGAAGGGCAGAAAGGTCTGCATGCGGCGTTCCTACCGCGCTGTGCCGCCGCGCACACTCCGGCGGGGTGTGCGTCGCCCGGGCGCGGGCGGGGCAGGTGCGGGGGTGGGGCGGGACGCTGAATGATGGGGGCGGACCGTCCCCCGAGCGAACCGGCGCGTCTGCGACCGCGGCCGAACATGACGAGGAGTGGCACATGCCCCACGACAGAGCCGGACAGCCCGCGCTGCCCGAGGACCTCACGGACATCCCCGCGCTGGTGACGTCCTACTACTCCCTCCACCCGGACCCGGCGGACGCGGACCAGAAAGTGGCCTTCGGCACCTCCGGGCACCGCGGGTCCTCGCTGAACACCGCCTTCAACGAGGACCACATCGCGGCGACGAGCCAGGCCATCTGCGAGTACCGGGCCCGGCAGGGCACCACGGGCCCGCTCTTCCTCGGCGCCGACACGCACGCGCTCTCGGAGCCCGCGCGGGTCACCGCCCTCGAAGTCTTCGCCGCGAACGACGTACGGGTGCTGATCGACGCGGACGACGCCTACACCCCGACCCCCGCCGTCTCGCACGCGATCCTGCGCTGGAACAAGGGCCGTGAGAGCGACCTCGCGGACGGCGTCGTGGTGACGCCCTCGCACAACCCGCCGGGCGACGGCGGTTTCAAGTACAACCCGCCGAGCGGCGGCCCCGCCGGCTCCGAGGCGACCGGCTGGGTCCAGGAGCGGGCGAACCGGATCATCGCGGACGGCATGAAGGACGTGCGGCGCCTCCCGTACACGCGCGCACTCGCCGCCGAGACGACGGAGCGGTACGACTTCCTCGGCACGTACGTCGAGGACCTGCCGACCGTCGTGGACCTGGAGGCGGTACGGGCGGCGGGCGTGCGCATCGGCGCCGACCCGCTCGGCGGGGCCTCGGTCGCGTACTGGGGGCGCATCGCCGAGCGGCACGGGCTCGACCTGACGGTCGTCAACCCGTACACCGATCCCACCTGGCGCTTCATGACGCTGGACTGGGACGGCAAGATCCGCATGGACTGCTCCTCGCCGTACGCGATGGCCTCCCTCATCGCGCAGCGCGACCGCTACCACCTCGCGACGGGCAACGACGCCGACGCGGACCGGCACGGGATCGTCACCCCCGACGCCGGGCTGATGAACCCCAACCACTACCTCGCCGTCGCGATCGGCTACCTCTACGCGCACCGCCCCCAGTGGCCCGCGGCGGCCGGGATCGGCAAGACGCTCGTGTCCTCCTCGATGATCGACCGCGTCGCGGACGAGCTGGGGCGGCGGCTCGTGGAGGTCCCCGTGGGCTTCAAGTGGTTCGTGGACGGGCTGCTCGACGGCTCGCTCGGCTTCGGCGGCGAGGAGTCGGCGGGCGCCTCGTTCCTGCGCCAGGACGGGTCGGTGTGGACCACCGACAAGGACGGCATCCTCCTCGCGCTCCTCGCCTCCGAGATCCTCGCCGTCACCGAGCAGACGCCCTCGGAGCGGTACGCGGAGCTGACGGCCCGTTTCGGCGATCCCGCCTACGCCCGTATCGACGCCCCGGCGACCCGCGAGGAGAAGGCGGTGCTCGCCAAGCTGTCGCCCGCGCAGATCGGCGCGGACTCCCTCGCGGGCGAGCCCGTCACGGCCGTCCTCACCGAGGCACCGGGCAACGGCGCCCCGCTCGGCGGCATCAAGGTCACGACCGAGAGCGCCTGGTTCGCGGCTCGCCCGAGCGGCACGGAGGACGTCTACAAGATCTACGCGGAGTCCTTCCGCGGCCCGGATCACCTGGCCCTCGTGCAGGAAGAGGCGAAGGGGGTCGTGGGGGACGCGCTGAAGGGGTGAGGGGACGCGGGGGGCTGCGCGCGGGGGACGCGGGGGCCCGCGCGCGGGTCCCCGCGTCCCCGGTTCGGTGCCGTGTGTCGACCGTACGGCCGTACCGCCCGCGCGGCCTCCCCGGGGCCGTGCCCACAGTGGCGTATGCCCAGCCCCGCGCCCCCGCCCGTGCACCCGCCGCCGCCCGCCGGACCGGCTCTCCCCGGGACCCGCCTGCGGCCCGCCGCCGTGTTCCTCGCGCTCGCGACCGTCGTGGCACTCGTCGCCGGGTGGCCGCTGCTCGCGCGGGCGCTGCCCGACAAGGAGAGTGTGCGGGACGGGGCGCTGCTCACGATCGGCCCCGAGGGTGCGGGGCGGGTGATCCTGCGGGTGCGCGGCGGCGGCTGGGAGCTGTCCCGGTCGGCGAGCGACCCGGTCAGCGGTTATCTGCTCAGCCGCGCGGGGGTGCGGATCAGGGCGAGCCGTGTCGACCTGCTCACGACGGCGGCGGCGGGACGGCTGTGGCCGGGACTGCGGGACGTCCTGCGGGCCTCGGACGCGGGCGCGCGGCTCGGGGCGCCCGAGGAGACCCGTACGACGCGGGGGCGCCCCGGGCGGACCGGGAGCGCCGAACAGGGCGGGCGCACGGGGCGCGCCTTCGCCTTCGCCTCGCCCGGCGAGGACTTCGCCGTGACGGTCGTGGTGCTCGGCGGTCCCGGCGCGGAGCGCGACGCGCTGCGCGAGGGGTACGCGCTGGCGCGCAGCGCGCGCTTCCAGGGCGGCGCGGCGTGAGCGCCCCGCCGGCCACCGCACCAACCCCCGCGCCCGCCCGGTTCCGGGAGGTACGGGCCTGGGCGGCGCGCCGCCGTCTCGGCGCGACGATCGTCGTCCTCTGCCTCTTCGGGCTCGGCGTGCTCGGCTGGAACTTCTCCGGCACGGCCCGGGCCTTCCCCGGACCCGCGCTCCTGTCCGCCTTCCTCCTCGCGGTCGTGCTGTACGTCGCCTTCACGCTGCTGCGCCGCATCCGGCCGGTGCGGACCCCCGGGCGGCAGTGGAGCTGGGCCGGGGTCGCCTGGGGGGCCACGGCGGCGACGGGCTGCGCGCTGCTCGCCAACGGCGGGCTCACGGCGGTGTGGTCGCGTACCGCCGGGATCGGCTTCACGTCCTCGTGGGGCGCGGCACTGACCGCGCCGCTCAACGAGGAGGGCATCAAGACGGCGGGCATCCTACTGCTCGGCGTGGCGTTCCCGGCGCGGATGCGCGGGCCGCTGGACGGCTGGGTGCTCGGGGCGCTCGTGGGGCTCGGCTTCCAGATGGCGGAGAACTGGACGTACGCGCTCAACGGCATCGTCGGTACGGGCGGCACCGCGCCCGGTGACGCGGCGCTCCAGTCCGTGGTGGGGCGGGTCCTGTACACGGGGCTCGGTTCGCACTGGACGATGTCGGCGGTCGCGGGGACGGGGGTGGGGCTGCTCCTGAGCCGCTCGCCGGGGCCCGCCCGGCGGCGGCGCGCGGGCGCCGCGGCGTGCGTGCTGACGGCGCTCGGGATGCACTGGCTCTTCAACGCGCCGTTCCTCGGCGGAGGACTCGGCACGGGTGTCAAGGCGGCGTTCGACTTCCTCCTCGCGGGCAGCTTCTGGATCGTTCTGCGGCACGCCTACCGGCACCGTGCGCGGGCCGAGTTGCGTGCGCCGGGGGTCGCGCCGGGCGCGGACCGCCTGCTGACCCGGCGCGGGCGCCGCCGGGCGCGGGCGGCGGTGCCGCAGGGGCTGGAACGGGAGCGGTACGCGCGGCTCATGGTGGCCCAGCTCGATCTCCTGGAGGAGCGCGCGGGCACGGGTTGCCCGCGCCCGGCCTTCGAGGCGGCGGCACGGGCCCGGGTGGCCGAGGCGCGGTACGTCCCTTCGGGCGTCGCGGCCTACTGAAGGCGGCGGGCGCGTACGGTACGCCGGTGCCGCCCGGCGCGCCGGGGCTTTCCCCGGGCTCTCGCCCGTCCGGCGGAAGGTGCATGACGCGGACCGGGGCGGGGCATAGGATCGCCCAGATTCTGCGAAGGGAAGACTCATGGCTTCGGCTACGTGTCCGTGCGGCGGTACCTTCAGCACGGGCGACCCCGGTCCCGGCGGGGAGACCCCCGAGCTGGTCCACCGCGACGCGCTGAACCGCGAGGCGCCGTGCCCCCTGGAGGTCCCGGCGACCCCGGCCCGGGCGCAGGTACGGGCGGGCTGAGCCGACAGGCGGGAACGGGGGGCCGCGCGCCCGACGTCTCACTCCACCGCCGCGGCGCGGGCACCCCTTCGCCCTTTCGGGCAGCCGGTCCCCTGTGTCCGTACCGCCTTGCGATCGCCCGCCGCTGGATCGCCCCAGGGGCCAGGTTGGTCCGCCTCCGGCCCGTACCGTACCGGCATGGCGACGACGTGGGACGCGGAGGGGACCGGGGTGCTGCGGTTGCCCTCCGGGGTGCTGGTGCGGGGGCGGGGGCTGCGGTACGGGGAACCGGCGGGCGTGGGGGCGGAGTTCGGGGTGTACCTGCTCGGCAGGGACCCGGGTGTGACAGGGCGTGAGGCACGGTGGGTGCGGTGGCCGGACTTCCGGCTGCCCGCCGATCGCGAGGCGTTCGCGGCGGCCTTGCGCGAGGCGCTGTACCGCGCGCCTCGGGAGCGGGTCGAGTTCGCGTGCGGCGGCGGGATCGGCCGGACGGGCACGGCGCTCGCGTGCCTCGCGGTCCTGGACGGCGTCCCGGCGCGCGAGGCCGTCGCGTACGTACGGGCCGGCTACCACCCGCGCGCGGTCGAGACGCCGTGGCAGCGGCGCTTCGTGCGACGGTACGGGGCGGCAGAGGCGTAGCCGGGCCGGGTGCGGAACCCGCGCGGGCCCGCACCCGGTCCGCTCAGGACCGCCCCGCCCCCGCGGTCAGCTCCCGTCCCGGTACGTCTCCAGGAGTCGCAGCCACACCTCGCTGATCGTCGGGTAGGACGGGACGGCGTGCCACAGGCGGGACAGCGGGACCTCGCCCGCGATCGCGATCGTCGCGGAGTGGAGGAGTTCGCTCACGCCGGGGCCGACGAAGGTGGCGCCGCGCAGGATGCCGTGGTCCTCGTCGACGACCAGCCGGGCGCGGCCCGTGTAGCCGTCGGCGTAGAGGGCCGCGCCCGCGACGGAGCCGATCTCCTGATCCACGGCGCGGACGCGGTGGCCCGCCGCCTCGGCCTCCGCGAGGGTCAGGCCCACCGCCGCGACCTCGGGATCGGTGAAGACGACCTGCGGGACGGCCGCGTGGTCGGCGGTGCTCTGCGCGGGGGACCACGGCGAGGTGTCGACGGTCTCGCCCTTGGCGCGCGCGGCGATCGCCGCGCCCGCGATGCGCGCCTGGTACTTGCCCTGGTGGGTCAGGAGCGCACGGTGGTTGAGGTCACCGACGGAGTAGAGCCAGTCGGTGCCGGGGACGAGGCAGCTGTCGTCCGACTCCAGCCAGGAGCCGGGCTCCAGGTCCACCGTCTCCAGGCCCAGGTCCTCGCTGCGCGGGGCGCGGCCCGTGGCGAAGAGGACCTCGTCGGCCTCCAGGGTCGAGCCGTCGCCGAGGGTCAGCGTGACGGGCCCGGTGCCGCCGGGGCGGGATACCTCGGCGACGGAGGTGCGGGGGCGGATGTCGACGCCGTGCTCGGCGAGCTGCTTGGCGAGGAGTTCCCCGGCGAAGGGCTCCAGGCGGTCGAGGAGGCCTTCGCCCCGCACGAGCAGGGTGACGTGCGCGCCGAGTCCGCGCCAGGCGGTGGCCATCTCGACGGCGACGACGCCGCCGCCGACGATCGCGAGCCTGCCGGGCACCCGCTGGGCGCTCGTGGCCTCGCGGCTCGTCCACGGCTTGGCCTCGGCGAGGCCGGGAAGGTCGGGGAGCTTGGCGCCGCTGCCGGTCGCGAGGACGACGGCCTGTCGCGCCGTGATCCGCGTGACGGTGCCCTCGGGGGTCGTGACGGCGACGGTCCGCGGCCCGTCGAGGCGTCCGTGGCCGCGGACGAGGGGCACGTCGACCGAGTCCAGCCACTCGACCTGCCCGCCGTCCTTCCAGTGCGAGGTGAAGGAGTCCCTGCGGGTGAGCACGGGGCTCGCGTCGAGGGGCCGCGCGACCTGCTGCGCGAGCCCGGGCAGCCGACGGGCGTCGGCTTGGGCGAGTACGGGGCGCAGGAGGGCTTTACTGGGCATGCAGGCCCAGTAGGAGCACTCGCCGCCGACGAGTTCGCTCTCCACGATCACAGTGCTCAGGCCCGCGGCGCGGGTGCGGTCGGCGACGTTCTCGCCGACGGGGCCCGCGCCCACCACCACGACGTCGTAGGTCTGCTGCTGGGCCTCGGTTCCGGTGTCCGTCATGACTCCAGTCTGTCGAAGTGTGTGCGTCCTCGCCACGGGGGTAGCGGGGACGGAATACGCCCTGACGCGGCACCGTTGTCCTGACGGGTTCGTTTCCGGGCCGTATCGATGTGCCAGGACAGACCAGGAAGTAGGAAAAGCATGCCCACTGTGGAGCTGACCAAGGAGAATTTCGACCAGACCGTGACGGACAACGAGTTCGTCCTGATCGATTTCTGGGCGTCCTGGTGCGGTCCCTGCCGCTCCTTCGCGCCGGTCTACGAGAAGTCGTCCGAGGAGAACCAGGACCTCGTCTACGGCAAGATCGACACCGAGGCGCAGCCCGAACTGGCCGCCGCCTTCGGTATCCAGTCCATTCCGACGCTGATGATCGTCCGCGACCAGGTCGCCGTCTTCGCCCAGCCGGGCGCGCTGCCCGAGGCCGCGCTCCAGGACGTCATCGGGCAGGCGCGGGCGCTCGACATGGACGAGGTCCGCAAGTCGATCGCCGAGGCCGAGAAGTCGACGGGCGGGGAGTCCCCGCAGCCCGGCGAGACCGCCTGAGCCACGCCGGCGACGGCACCAGGACCGGGGTCCGCGCGCGGGCCGGAGCACCCCCCTTCCGTACCGGCCTCCCGCGGCCCTGGACCGCCCCCTTCACCCGTTCGGGCGAGGGGGGCGGTTTTTCGTACGGTCGGGGGCGCGCGGGGCCGGTGCGGCGGGGTGCGCGCGGGGCTCGTTGGGTGGGGTGCGCGCTGGTTCCGCGCAACGCGTCAGAACGGGTAGCCCGCCACGTCCGCGCGGACCGTCGTCCACCGCGTCTCGGTGAAGGCGTCGAGATTGGCCTCGCCGCCGAAGCGGGTGCCCGTACCGGAGGCGCCGAGGCCGCCGAAGGGGGCGACCGCCTCGTCGTTGACGGTCTGGTCGTTGATGTGGACGATGCCGGTCGGGATGCGCTCGGCGAGTTCGAGGCCGCGCGCGGTGTCGCGGGTGACGATGCCGAGCGCGAGTCCGTAGGGGCTCGCGGCGGCGAGCTTGACGGCCTCGTCGTCGTCGGCGAAGGAGCGTACGGGCGCGACGGGACCGAAGACCTCCTCGGTGTAGACCGGGGTGTCCTCGTCGACGTCGGCGAGGACGGTGGGCCGGTAGAAGAGGCCCTCGTGGGTGCCGCCCGCGACGAGTCTGGCGCCGCGCGCGGTGCTCGCCTCGACGAGGCGGTGGATCTTGCCGAGCTGGCCCTGGTCGATGACGGGGCCGAGGTGGACCTGCTCGCGGTAGGGGTCGCCGACGCCGAGCGAGTCGGCCTTGGCGGCGAGCCGTGCCACGTACTCCTCGTAGAGCGAGGCGTGCACGAGGTGCCGCCCGGTGGTCATGCAGACCTGTCCCTGGTGGAAGAAGGAGCCCCAGGCGGCGGTGGATATGACGGCGTCGATGTCGGCGTCCTCGCGCACGATGAGCGCCGAGTTGCCACCGAGTTCGAGGTGCGCGCGGGTCAGGTGGCGCCCGGCGGCCTCGCCGACCGCGCGGCCGGCCGTCGTGGAGCCGGTGAAGGAGAGGACGGGGACGCGGGGGTCGGCCACGAGGGCCTGGCCTGTCGCGGCGTCTCCCGGCAGGACGTGCAGGACGTCCTCGGGGAGCCCGGCGGCGACCAGTACGGCGGCGAGGGCGAGGCCGCCGCTGACGGCGGTGCGCGGATCGGGCTTGAGGAGCACGGCGTTGCCGAGGGCGAGCGCGGGCGCGACGGAGCGGATCGCGAGGACGAGCGGCACGTTGAAGGGCGCGATGACACCGACGACACCGACGGGGACGCGGCGGGTGTACGAGAGCCGGGGCGCCTCCGAGGGCAGCACCTGGCCGAGCGGGCGGGAGGCGAGCGCGGCGGCCTCGAAGCACTCCTCGGCGGCGACGTGGAGTTCGAACTCGGCCTTGCCCGGGACCGATCCGGTCTCCCGCACGATCCAGTCGCGCAGTTCGGCCGCGTGCGCGGTGAACAGCTCGCCCGCGCGCCGCAGTACGCCCGCGCGCTCCGCGTAGGGGCGGGCGGCCCAGGTGTGGCGCGCGGCGTCGGCGACGCGGGCGGCGTCGGCCACGTCCTCGGTGGTGGCGAGGTGGTAGTGGCCCAGCGTGTCACCGGTGGCGGGCTCGGTGACGGGGTGCTCGGGGCCCGAGAGCGGGCGGGGCTGCCAGGCGGCGGGATCGAGCAGGGGCATCGGGTGCGTCTCCAGTCGGTGTGGTCCGGGATGGTCCCCGGCGGGCGGGGAGGCCGAGGCACACGGCGGCACCGGGTTCGCGTGGTGGGGGGAGGGCGCGCGGAACCACCGGCTCGCTGCCGAATGCTCACAACCGGTCAGATCTGGTTGAGCATCGATCATCCTAGTCATGCCATTTGATCGTGGGCCATGGGTTCCGCCGGGCTCCCGACCGGCGGTCGGCAACCCGCCCTTCTCCCCCCTCTCCCCGGAAGCATTCCCTCCGGCCTTGCGAATCAGCCGAGTTGGCGGAGCTTTCCGCGCGGCACCTCGCTCCGCCCCGGTGCCGGACGCGGTGCGGGAGCGCGGGCGGGCGACAACTACGGTGTCCCCGTGACTGCTTTCACGGATGATCAGGCGCCGAGACCGGCGGACGAGAGCGCGGTACCGGGCCGGTTCGGCGCGCACGCGACGAGCGAGGCGGCCGGTGCCGAGGTGGGCCGGGTGCACACCTCGTACGCGCCCGCACACGACGGGGACCCGGACCCGGGCGAGATCGTGTGGACCTGGGTGCCCTACCGGGAGAACGACGGGCGCGGCAAGGACCGCCCCGTCCTCGTCGTGGCCCGCGAGGAGGCGGGCACGCTGCTCGCCGTCCAGCTCTCCAGCAAGCCGCACACGGGCGACCGTGACTGGGTCTTCCTCGGCAGCGGCCCCTGGGACCGCACGGGCCGCGACTCGTGGGTCGCCCTGCACCGCGTCCTGCGGCTGCACGAGGAGGGGATGCGGCGCGAGGCGTGCGCGCTCGACCGGATGCGCTTCAACACGGTCGTGGGACGGCTGCGCGAGCGGTACGGCTGGCACTGAGCCACCGCGGGCCGGGGCACACCACCGCCCCGGCCCGCTGCGGGCCACCGCCCGCCCCCCTCCGCGTCTCTCCCCCGCGCTTCCGGCCGCCTCCTCGCAAAGGGCTGAAAAGCACCGCTTCACCCGTTCGGCGGCGGTGCGGGCCGCCCTGCGCCCTTGTGGGATGCCGAGGGCTCGTCTTGGCTTGAGGCTTCGCACAGGGACTTGTACGGGAACTTGTGAGGGCCCGAGCGGAGGACGCTATGCCGGACGAGGTGGCCGTGAGCGGGGCCGAACTGGAGGCCCTGGTACACGGCGTCTGTTTCAAGACCGGGCCGCCCCGTGCGGTCGGGGTCGAGGTGGAGTGGCTGGTGCACGCGCCCGGGCGGCCCGGTCATGTCCTGAGCGCGGCGGAGTACGAGGAGGCGCTCGCCACCGTGCGGGCCCTGTCCCTCTCCGCCCCGCTCACCGTGGAACCCGGCGGGCAGCTGGAACTCAGCTCGCTGCCCGCCCCCTCGCTCGGCGCCTGCTGGGAGGCGATGCGCGAGGACCTCGCCGCCGTACGGGCGGCCCTGGCCCCGCTCGGGCTCGCGCTCACCGGCACGGCCACCGACCCCTGGCGCGCCCCGCTGCGGCGGCTGCGCGAGCCCCGGTACGAGGCGATGGAGCGTGTGCTCGACCGCACCGGCTCCTCGGGGCGCGCGATGATGTGCTGCTCCGCCTCGGTGCAGGTGTGCGTGGACGCGGGGCTCCCTGGCCCGGGGCCGCTGGGCTTCGAGCGCCGCTGGCGCCTGGCCCACCTGCTCGGCCCCGTACTCGTCGCGGCCTTCGCCAACTCCCCCTTCCTCGCCGGGCGCGCCACCGGCTGGCGCTCGACGCGGCAGGCGCTGTGGGCGGCGATCGAACCGGGCCGCACGGCGGCGCCCGCGCTCGACACGGACGCGCGCACGGCGTGGAGCAGGCACGTCCTGGACACCCCGGTCATGTGCGTACGGGCCGACGAGGGCCCCTGGCCCGTGCCCGAGGGGCTCACGCTCCGCGCGTGGGCGCGCGAGGGCGTACGGGCCGAGGGGGCCGGGCGGGCACCGGTCGCGGCCGATCTCGACTACCACGTCTCGACGCTCTTCCCGCCGGTGCGGGCGCGCGGGCACCTGGAGTTGCGGATGATCGACGCGCAGCCGGGCGAGGACGGCTGGGTGGTGCCGCTCGCCGTGGTCGGCGCGCTCTTCGACGACGAGGAGGCGGCCGAGGCCGCGTACCGGGCGGTCGCGCCGCTCGCGGGCCGGCTCGGCGACGTACCTGCGCCGCGCTCGCCGCTGTGGCTCGCGGCGGCGCGCGACGGGCTCACGGACCCGGGCCTCGCGGTGGCGGCGCGCGCGTGCTTCGACGCCGCGGCCGGGGCGCTGGAGCGGCTCCGCGCGCCGGTCCCGATGCGCGCGCTGGTCGCCGATTTCACCGAGCGGTACGTGGCGCGGGGCCGCTGCCCCGCCGACGACCTGCTCGCGCATCCCTTCGACTCGCTGGCCGAAGCGCCGGGCCTGTGGGGCGCGACGGCCCCGCGCGGCAGGAAGGACGTGGTGTCATGACCGCCGTACAGGAACCGGGTCAGGACGCGGAGGCGCTGCGCGAGCTCGCCCTGCGCAGTCTGCGCGCCGCCCGCGCCCGCACCGCGCTGCTCACCGACGCGGTCGACGAGCCGGACCTCGTCGCGCAGCACTCGCCGCTCATGTCGCCGCTCGTGTGGGACCTCGCGCACATCGGCAACCAGGAGGAGCTGTGGTTGCTGCGCGCGGTCGCGGGACGGGACGCGATGCGCCCGGACATCGACCCGCTCTACGACGCCTTCGAGCACCCGCGCGCCGAGCGGCCCTCGCTGCCGCTGCTGCCGCCCGCGGAGGCAAGGCGGTACGCGGCCGAGGTGCGCGGGCGGGTCTTCGACCTGCTCGAAGGGGCGCGGTTCGGCGGCGGGGACTTCGGCGCGGGGCTCACCGAGGCGGGTTTCGCCTTCGGCATGGTGGCCCAGCACGAGCAGCAGCACGACGAGACGATGCTCATCACGCACCAGCTGCGCTCGGGCGCCCCGGTGCTGCGCGCACCCGATCCGGCCCCGGCGGACACGAGCGGCTTGCCCACCGAAGTGCTCGTTTCCGGCGGGGAGTTCACGATGGGCACGTCCACGGAGCCGTGGGCGCTCGACAACGAACGCCCCGCGCACCGGCGGGACATACCGTCCTTCTGGCTCGACACGACGCCTGTCACGTGCGGGCGGTACACGGCGTTCCTCGCGGACGGCGGCTACGAGGAGCCGCGCTGGTGGCACCCGGAGGGATGGCGGCTCGTGCGTGAACAGGGCCTGCGCGCTCCGCTGTTCTGGCGGCGCGAGGGCGGTACGTGGCTGCGGCGGCGTTTCGGGCACGTCGAGCCCGTACGGGAGGAGGAACCCGTCGTGCACGTGAGCTGGTACGAGGCGGACGCGTACGCGCGCTGGGCCGGGCGCAGGCTGCCCACGGAGGCCGAGTGGGAGAAGGCCGCCCGGCACGACCCGGCGACCGGGCGTACGCGACGCTTCCCGTGGGGCGAGGAGCCGCCGGGCCCGCGGCACGCCAACCTCGGTCAGCGGCACCTGCGCCCCGCTCCTGCGGGCAGCTACCCCGAAGGCGAATCGCCCTACGGAGCGCGGCAGTTGATCGGTGACGTGTGGGAGTGGACGGCGAGCGACTTCCTGCCGTACCCGGGCTTCGTGACGTACCCGTACAAGGAGTACTCGGAGGTCTTCTTCGGGCCGGAGTACAAGGTGCTGCGCGGGGGTTCCTTCGGCGCGGACGAGGTCGCCGTACGCGGCACCTTCCGCAACTGGGACTACCCCGTCCGGCGGCAGATCTTCGCGGGTTTCCGGACCGCGCGCGACGCCGCTCCCGGCGAGGGCGTCTGATGTGCCGGCACGTGGCGGTGCTGAGCGAGGCGCCCGAAGCGCTCGGCACCCGGCTGCTCCTTACGCCGCACGGCCTGCACCGGCAGTCCTGGGCGCCGCGCGCGCAGCGGCACGGGACGGTCAACGCCGATGGTTTCGGGGTGGGTTGGTACGCGGACGGCGATCCGGTCCCGGCCCGCTACCGGCGGCCGGGGCCGCTGTGGGGCGATCCGGGGGTGCGGGACCTGTGCCGCGTCGTGCGGAGCCGGGCACTGCTCGCCGCCGTGCGGGACGCGACGGAGCCCGGCGCCGACGACGAGGCGGCGAGCGCGCCGTACGCGGCGGGCCGGTGGCTCTTCAGCCACAACGGCGCGGCGCCGGGCTGGCCGGAGAGCCTCGCCCCGCTCGTTCCCGCCCTGCCCCCGCGCCTGCTGCTCGGCCTGGAGGCGCGCTGCGACTCCGCGTTCGTATGGGCGCTCCTGCGGCGGCGGCTCGACGCCGGGGTGCCGCCGGGGGAGGCCCTCGCGGCGACCGTCACGGAGGTCGCCGAGGCCGCGCCGGGGGCGCGGCTCAATCTCCTCATGACGGACGGGGAGCGGATCGTCGCGACCGCGTGGGGCGACACGCTCACGTACCTGCGCGCCCCTGGCCTCGTCGTGGTCGCGTCCGAGCCGTACGACGACGACCCCGCCTGGCGCACGGTCCCCGACCTGACCCTGCTCGAAGCCGATCGCGACGACCTCGTACTGACCCCGCTCAAGGAGCCGCCCCAGTGAGCCCGTTCGCCCTGACCCGCACCCTGCCCGTGGACACGACGGGCGAGGCGCTGCGCGCCGACGTCCGCGCCGGACTGACGGCGCGGCCGAAGGAGCTGCCCCCCAAGTGGTTCTACGACGCCCGGGGTTCGCGGCTCTTCGACGAGATCACGACCCTGCCGGAGTACTACCCGACGCGCGCCGAGCGGGAGATCCTCCTCGACCGGGCCGCGGAGATCGCGGCCGCTTCCGGGGCGGGCACGCTCATCGAGCTGGGCTCGGGTTCCTCCGACAAGACGCGCCATCTGCTCGACGCGATGGGGGACTTGCGCGCGTACGTGCCCGTGGACGTGAGCGAGAGCGCGTTGCGCGAGGCGGGCGAGGCGATCGCCGCCCGGCACGAAGGGCTCGAAGTCCACGCGCTCGTTGCCGACTTCACCGCCCCGCTCGTCCTTCCCGACACACCGGGACCGCGCCTGCTCGCCTTCCTCGGCGGCACGCTCGGCAATCTCCTGCCCGTCGAACGCGCCGCGTTCCTCGGCTCGTTGCGTGCCGTCCTGGCGCCCGGCGACCTCCTGCTCCTCGGCACGGACCTCGTGAAGGACGAGGCCACGCTGCTCGCCGCGTACGACGACGCGGCGGGCGTGACGAGCGAGTTCGACAAGAACGTGCTGCACGTCCTCAACCGTGAACTCGGTGCGGACTTCGACCCCGACTCCTTCCGGCACGTCGCCGTGTGGGACGCGGAGCGCGAGTGGATCGAGATGCGCTTGCGGGCGCTGCGCGAGATGACGGTGAAGATCCCGGGCGTCGACCTCACGGTGCCGTTCGCGGCGGGCGAGGACCTGCGCACGGAGATCTCGGCGAAGTTCCGCCCCGAGGGCCTGCGCGCCGAACTCGGCGCGGCCGGCTTCGCCCCGGCCCAGTGGTGGACGGACCGGGCGGGACGGTTCGCGCTGTCGCTGTGGGGGGTGGCGGCGGACTGAGCCGGGCGCGCGACGCCCGTCGGTTCCGCCCGCCTCAGCCCGTCCTGTTGACGTCCAGCGCCTCCGTGATCGCCTTCGACGCCTCGCGCGCCGCCGCTTTCTCGTCGCCGCCCGTGAGGACCTTCGTCATGTAGGTCTTGATCGGGTTGTTCGCCTCGACCTTCGCCCAGCGGGGCGAGTTGGGCGTCGCGTGCCCCTCCTTCGCGCCCTTGGCCATCGCGGCGGCGGCGGGCTCGCCGGAGACGGCGGCCGCGAGGGTGGTCTTGTTGGGGACGTAGTTCATCGTCTTGGCGAGGTCCTTCTGCCAGCGCTCCCCCGCGAGTTCGGCGACGACCTTGAGCGCCGCCTCGTGGTCGTCGGAGCGGCGCGTGACGACGAGATCGGAGCCGCCGGTGAAGACGGCGCCGGGCTTGGCGGCGGTCTTGCCCGGGACCGGGAAGAAGCCGAGTTTCCCCTTGAGCTCCGGGTTCTGCTCCAGGATCAGCGAGGCCACGCCGGGCACCGCGATGATCTGGCCGACGCCGCCCTTGGCGAAGACCTGGGTCTGCGGCGGGTGTTCCTCGTCGGCGGTCTTCGGGCCCTTGCCGAGGGCCTGGAGCTGGGCGTAGAAGTCCATCCCGGCGAGCGCCTCGGGGCTGTCGATCCTGCCCTTCCAGCCGTCGCCCGTGTCCTTGGCGAGGTCGCCGCCCTCGTCCCAGATGAAGCCCGAGAGGGTGTACCAGTCCTGGCCCGCGAGGTAGATGCCCTGGTTGCCGCCCCGGTTGAGCAGGTCGGTGTCGTGCAGCCACTCGGTGCGGTCGCGCGGGGGCTTGGCGATGCCGGCCTGCTCGAAGAGGTCCTTGTTGTAGATGACGACACGGTTGGCCGCGTACCACGGCACGCCGTACTGCGAGCCGTTGAAGCGGCCCGGTTCGGCTAGGCCCGGCAGCCAGTCGTCCATGCCGAGGTCGCGCATCGACTCCAGCGTCAGGTCGTACAGCCCGCCCTGGTCGACGTACCGCGCCACCTGCGTGTTGCCGACCTCCACGACGTCGGGCACCTCGACGTCCTCACCGCCCTTCAGGGCCTTGCCGACCTTCTCCACGATGCCGTTCCACGACTGGATCTTGATATCGACCTTGAGGTCGTCGTGCTGCTTCTCGAAGTCCTCGGTGAAGCGCTTGAGGAAGGCGGCGGAAGCGCTGTCCTTCATGAGCCACACGGTGACGGTCTTTCGGTCCCCGCCCGAACCCGGCAGGACCCCGCAGCCGCACAGGACGGCGGTCGAGGTGAGCAGCGCGGCGGAGGCGAGCAGGCGGCGGTTCTTCACGTGGGTGGCTTTCTGTCCGCGAACAGGCAGGAGGGACCCGGCGTGGGGGACGCCTGCGGCGCGTGACGGGTGTGTCACGAGTTTGGTATGGACCTTTGTGGGGGTCAAGGGGTGTCCGGGACACGAGAAAGACACGAAGTGGTCACCCCGGGTCCACGGCGGCCTCGCCTCGCGGCCTCGCCGGGAGTGCGTCACCGTGGAACGGGCACCCGTCGGACGCCGCCCGGCACGGCGGGCGGCGTCCGGGACCGCAGAGCCCGGAACCGTACGACTGCGAGGAGAACGACGCGATGAGCGAGCACGTCTACCGGGTCACCGAGATCGTCGGCACCTCCACCGAGGGGTGTGACGACGCGATCCGCAACGGCATCAGGCGAGCGGCCCAGACGGTCCGCAACCTCGACTGGTTCGAGGTGACACAGGTGCGCGGACACATCGAGAACGGCGAGATCGAGCACTACCAGGTCGGTCTCAAGGTCGGTTTCCGCATCGACGGCGCCGACGAGGCGACGGGCGACGCGACGGCCTGAGGGCGCGCGGAGAGCGGCGGGGTACGGGATCGTGCGGGCGCGGGGCGCGGACGCGGCGTCACGCCGCGTCGAGGCGCCGGGGCTCCCGCTCGGCTTCTTCTCCGGCCTGCCGGGAGCACGCCCCCGCGCGGCAGGCGACGCGGGGCCCCTGCGCGCGGCCACGCGGGCACGGGGCGAGTCGGACGAGCCGGGGCTGCTCGCCTACCTCCGCGCGGGGCTGCTCCTGCACGTGGTACGGGCCGCGCTGCCCGACGTCCTCGCCCCGCACACGCCGCCGCTCACCCGCGCGGCCTCACTCCTCACCGACGGCACCTGGGTCTGGCGTCTCGACCTCGCGCACTACGTCGCCCACGCGCACGTCCGCCTGCCGGTGGACTTCCTCTCGGCGGTACGGGCGCGGGCCCACGTGCCCCCTGAGGTGGACACCGACCGGCTCACGGCGCTGCGGGCGCGCTGGGCCGGGTAGCGGCGCCGGGGGGGGCGTCAGGTCCGCCCCTCCTTCTCCTGCGCCTCGTGAAGCTCCGTCGCCTCGCGACCCCACACCGCCCTTACGACGCGGAAGCCCGCCGCCTCCGCGGCACGGCAGACGAGTTCGTCGTCGTCCGCGAGGAAGGCGACCGGACGGGTACGGGCCAGGGCGCGCAGCCGCTCCAGTTTGGTGACCCGGGCTGGCCTGCGGTCCGCGTCGCCGCGCAGCCACAGCGGTCCCTCGGGCAGCCCCTGCGCCGCGAGCCAGCGCACCGTGTCGGCCCGGCAGCGCTCCGGACGCCCGGTCAGGTAGCCGATCGCGGTGCCCTCCGCCTCCGTCCCGCGGAGGAGCGCGAGCCCCTCGGGGAGCGGCGGGTCGTCGACGGCGGCGGCGAAGAAGCCCGGCCAGTCCTTGCGGGCGCCGCGCAGGAAGTGCTGCCGGTGCCCCGCGTCCGAGAGCGTGTTGTCGAGGTCGAAGAGGGCCAGCGGCCGGGTGTCGCGCACTCCCCCACCGTACGGCGGACGCCCGCCGGGAATCCCGCGCCCGTTCGCGGTGTTGATCACGTCCGTGAGTTCCGCCATCGACACCACCATGTTCTCCGTGCTCGACCGCTCCCGGGTGCGCGAGGGGCACTCGGCGGGCGAGGCCCTGCGCGACACGGTCGCCCTCGCCCGGGAGGCGGAGTCGCTCGGGTACCACCGCTTCTGGGTCGCCGAGCACCACGGGGTGCCCGGGGTCGCCGGCGCGGCCCCGCTCGTGCTCGCGACGGCCGTGGCGGGGGCGACGGAGCGGATCAGGGTCGGCACGGGCGGCGTCATGCTGCCCAATCACCGGCCCTTCGTCGTCGCCGAGCAGTTCGGAGTGCTCGCGGGGCTGCACCCCGGCCGCGCCGACCTCGGCCTCGGCCGCTCGGTCGGGTTCACCAACGAGGTGCGGCGGGCGCTCGGGCACGACAAGGAGGACGCGACCCTGGAGCGCTTCGCCGAGCAGCTCGCGGAGCTTCGCGGCTGGTTCGACGGCACGCAGTCCACGTACCGGGGCGTGCGCGCCGTCACCGCCGAGGGCCTGCGCCCGCCGCTCTTCGTGCTCGCCACCGGGCGGGGTGCCGCTCTCGCCGCGCGGGCCGGGCTGCCGCTCGTGATCGCGGCGGTACGGGGCGAGGACGAGCTGATGCGCACGCTCGACGCGTACCGGGCGGACTTCCGCGCCTCGCCGGGGAACCCGGACCCGTACGTCGTCCTCTCCGGGACGATCGCCGTCGCCGGGACGACGCGGGAGGCACGGCGGCTGCTCCTCCCCGAGGCGTACGCCTCGATGTGGTCCCGTACCCGGGGCGTCTTCCCGCCGCTGGTGCCCGCCGGGGACATCGAGGGGCGGGCCCTGAGCGAGCGGGAGCGCCCGCTGTACGAGGACGCGCTGCGCGGGCACGTCGCGGGCACCGAGGAGGAGGTCGCGGCCGAGCTGGAACGGCTGCTGACCCGTACGGGCGCCGACGAGTACCTCGTGACGACGAGCACGTACGACCGCGCCGCGCTCCTCGATGCCCACCGGAGGCTGGCCCGGCTGACCGGGCTCGCGGGGCGAACCGGACAATAGACCCCGGTGCCCCGGCCGAGCGGGGGCAGGAGGGGTGCCAGACGTGTCGCGCGCGGGGGTCTACCGTGGGCGGACAGGACACGGGGGAGAGTGAGGAGTGAGGATGGACAGCCGTACGGCCCTGGTGGAGGACCTCCTTGAGCGGTTCCCCGGGGTACCGAGGGAAGCGGTCTTCAAGGAGGACCTGCTGCGCGGCGGCGTGGCCTTCGACAAGTCGGCGCTGAGCGACAACGAGTCGGGCGAGGTCAAACCGAAGTCGTACTTCATCTTCTCCTTCGACCACGGGACGCTCCCGGAGCTGGGCGAGGCCGCGCTGCGCCGCCCGCCCGAGGAGATCGTCCTCACCGGCGGCCCCTACGACCTGCGCCGCACCGTCGTCTCCGTGCGCGTCAACCCCGCCTCGCCCTACCGAGTGGCCGCCGACGAGGACGGGATGCTCGCGCTGTTCCTCGACGGCAAGCGGATCGCGGACGTGGGCGTGCCGCCGATGCCGGAGTACTACAAGCACAAGCTCTCCAACGGCAAGTCGGTGATGGAGGTCGCGCCGACGATCCAGTGGGGCTACCTGATCTACCTCACCGTGTTCCGGGTGTGCCAGTACTTCGGCGCCAAGGAGGAGTGCCAGTACTGCGACATCAACCACAACTGGCGCCAGCACAAGGCGGCCGGCCGCCCGTACACCGGCGTCAAGGACGTGGACGAGGTCCTGGAGGCGCTGGAGATCATCGACAGGTACGACACGGCGAAGACGTCCACCGCGTACACGCTCACCGGCGGCGCGATCACCTCGAAGGTCGCCGGGCGCGACGAGGCGGACTTCTACGGGCACTACGCGAAGGCGATCGAGGAGCGCTTCCCCGGCCGCTGGATCGGCAAGGTCGTGGCGCAGGCGCTGCCCAAGGACGATGTGCAGCGTTTCAAGGACTACGGGGTGCAGATCTACCACCCCAACTTCGAGGTCTGGGACCGGCGGCTCTTCGAGCTGTACTGCCCCGGCAAGGAGCGCTACGTCGGCCGCGACGAGTGGCACAAGCGCATCCTGGACTCGGCCGAGATCTTCGGCGCGCGCAACGTCATCCCCAACTTCGTCGCGGGCGTCGAGATGGCCGAGCCCTTCGGCTTCACGACCGTGGACGAGGCGATCGCGTCGACGACCGAGGGCCTGCGGTTCTTCATGTCGCACGGGATCACACCGCGCTTCACGACGTGGTGCCCCGAGCCGACCACGCCGCTCGGCAAGACCAACCCGGGCGGGGCGCCGCTGGAGTACCACATCCGGCTGCTCCAGGCGTACCGGGCGACGATGGAGGAGTACGGCCTCTCCTCGCCTCCCGGCTACGGCCCGGCGGGCGCGGGCAACGCCGTCTTCTCGGTCAGCTCCTTCATGGACAGCCTCGACCCGAACAGTTCGGTGGCGCCGAGCGTCGTGTGACGCCCTGACCGCCCGAGCGCGAAGGCCCCCGTACCACCTCGGTGCGGGGGCCTTCGGCGTCCGGTGCCGACGCAAACAGGATCGCAAGAACTTGGCAAGCAAGCGCATTCAAGCGACACTCGGGCGAAAAACATCGCACACACCTCTTGTGCCGCCCCTCCCCACGGTCCTTAATGTGTCCGGAGCTTGCGGCGCACGTCCCCTCCCCCCATACGCACGCGGCCGCTCCCGCTTCCCGTGGTGCCCATGGTTTCGAGAGGAACGTCCGTGATCAACAGGCACGCCGCGGCAGCCGTCCGCCGCAGACCCGCCCTGCTCGCCGCCCTGACCGCCGCCGCGCTCGGCGCGGGGCTCCTGAGCGCGGCCCCCGCCCTCGCCTCGGAGCCCGCGAGCGCGGGTCCCGCCGTCACCCGCGCCGGGCTCGACCCGGCACTCGTCTCCGGGCGCGGCGCCCGCGTCGGCTTCGCCGAGCAGGAGGCCGAGCACGCCGCGACGAACGGGACGGTCCTCGGCCCCGACCGCACCCCGTACCAGCTCCCCTCCGAGGCGAGCGGCCGCTCCGCCGTGAAACTGACCCCCGGCCAGTACGTCGAGTTCACGCTCCCGAAGGACGCCAACGCGCTCACCGTGCGCTACAGCATCCCCGACGCACCGGAGGGCGGCGGGATCACGGCGCCGCTCGACGTCTCGCTCGGCGGCAAGAAGCGCGCCACCATGACGCTGACCTCGCGGTACGCGTGGCTCTACAACCAGTACCCCTTCTCGAACGACCCGCGGGCCGACCTCCTGCACACCGACTGGTGGACCACCGAGTGCGACTGCGTACCGGCCGCCACGACGCCGGCGCCCTCGTTCGACAAGCCGTTCCGGCCCAGCCACTTCTACGACGAGCAGCGGCTCCGCCTCGACGGCACCTACCGCGCGGGCGAGAAGGTGCGGCTCACCGTGCCGCGCGGCAGCGCGGCCGCCTGGACCGCGATCGACCTGCTCGACTCCGAGAAGATCGCCGCGCCGAAGGTCTCGCTCCTGTCCGCGAACGTCCTCGCCTTCGGCGCCGACCCGACCGGGCGCAGGGACTCGGCGGCGGCGATCGAGCGCGCCATCGCCTTCGCGAAGCGCGCGCACCTCAAGGTCTACCTGCCGCCGGGGACGTACCAGGTCAACCGGCACCTCGTCGTGGACGACGTGACGATCGAGGGCGCGGGAAGCTGGTACACCGTCCTGAAGGGGAAGGAGGTCGCGCTCGACGAGCCCGCCGCCGACGGCTCGACGCACACCGGCGTCGGCGTCTACGGAAAGTCCGCGGCGGACGGCGGCTCGAAGGACGTGCACCTGTCCGGCTTCGCGATCGAGGGCGACGTACGCGAACGGATCGACACCGACCAGGTCAACGCGATCGGCGGCGCGATGAGCGACTCGACGATCAGCGGCCTCTACCTGCACCACACCAAGGTCGGCCTGTGGTTCGACGGCCCGATGCGGAACACGCAGGTCACGGACACCGTCATCGCGGACCAGATCGCCGACGGCCTCAACTTCCACACCGGCGTCCGCGACTCGCTCGTCCAGGACGTCTTCGTGCGCAACTCGGGCGACGACGGGCTCGCGATGTGGGCCGACAAGACGCAGAACAGCGGCAACACCTTCGACCACAACACCGTCCAGTCACCCGTCCTCGCCAACGCCATCGCGGTCTACGGCGGCGAGGACACCACGGTGAGCGACAACCTCGTCGCCGACCCGGTACGCGAGGGCAGCGGCCTGCACGCGGGCTCCCGCTTCGGCGCCGAGCCCTTCACGGGCCGTCTCGACTTCCGCGACAACACGACCGTCCGCGCCGGGACGCTCGACCTCAACTGGAAGATCGGCCTCGGCGCCATCTGGTTCTACGCGCTCGACCGCGACATCGACGCGGACGTCCGTGTCACCGGGGACCACTACCTCGACAGCACCTACAACGCGATCATGCTGGTCAGCGACTACGGCGTGAAGGACAAGGTCAAGCTGGAGGGCCTGAAGTTCAAGGACGTACGGGTCGACGGCACGGGCACCTCGGTGCTCAGCGCCCGTGTCGCCGGGTCCGCCTCCTTCGAGAACGTGGACGCGCGGAACGTCGGCGCGGTCGGCGTCAACAACTGCGGCTCGTTCAACTTCCCCGCGACCGGCTCCGAGTTCACCGTGCACGACCTCGGCGGCAACGACGGCGGCGGCACGACGGGCCCGTGGCTCGCCCCGTGGGAACTGCCGAACACGATCACGTGCGACGACCGCCCGCCCGTGGTCGCGCCGCCCGCGCCGCGGCCGTGGTGACACGCGGGCGCTGAGAACCAGGTGCCGGCCGGGGCGGCCAAGGCCCGGCCGGCACCTCCTCGCGTACGGGACGGCTCCCCCGCCCCGGGCGCGGCCCCGCGGCCCCCGGACCTGCGCGGACTCCCCCGCCTGCCTACGATCGCCGTATGACGAGCCCCCACGATCCCTACGTCCGGGTGCGCGGAGCGCGCGAGAACAATCTGCGGAACGTCGACGTCGACGTCCCGCGCGACATCCTCGCCGTCTTCACCGGCGTCTCGGGCTCGGGGAAGTCCTCGCTCGCCTTCGGGACGATCTACGCCGAGGCCCAGCGCCGCTACTTCGAGTCGGTCGCCCCGTACGCCAGACGGCTCATCCACCAGGTCGGCGCCCCGCACGTGGACGAGATCACCGGGCTGCCGCCCGCCGTCTCGCTCCAGCAGCGCCGCTCGGCCGGCTCCGCGCGCTCCTCGGTCGGCACCGTCACCACGCTCTCCAACCTGCTGCGGATGCTGTGGTCGCGCGCGGGCGACTACCCCGAGGGCGCCGAACGGCTCGACTCGGACTCCTTCTCGCCGAACACGGCCGTGGGCGCCTGCCCCGCGTGCCACGGCCGGGGCCGCGTGCACCGCACGAGCGAGGAACTGCTCGTCCCCGACCCGTCCCTCACGATCCGCGAGGGCGCGATCGCCGCGTGGCCGGGCGCCTGGCAGGGCAAGAACCTGCGGGACGTGCTCGACGCGCTCGGCTACGACGTGGACCGGCCCTGGCGGGAACTCGACGCGGCGGACCGCGAGTGGATTCTCCTCACGGACGAGACGCCGACCGTGACCGTCGAGCCGGTGCGCGAGGCGGGCCGCGTGCAGCGCCCGTACCAGGGCACGTACCAGAGCGCGCGCCGCTACGTCCTGAAGACCTTCGCCGACTCCAAGAGCGACACGCTGCGCGCGAAGGCGGCACGGTTCCTCACCGACGACCCGTGCCCCGTCTGCCGCGGGACGCGGCTCAAGCCGGAGGCCCTCGCCGTCACCTTCGCGGGGCGGACGATCGCGGAGACGGTCCGGCTGCCGCTCACCGCGCTCGCGGCGATGCTGCGCGGGGCGGGCGGCGGGAACACGGCGCGCGTGCTCGTGGAGGACCTGCTCCCGCGCGTCGAGACGATCATCGGTCTCGGCCTCGGCTACCTCTCGCTCGACCGCGCGACCCCGACGCTCTCCGCCGGCGAACTGCAACGCCTGCGCCTCGCCAGCCAGCTCCGCTCGGGGCTCTTCGGCGTCGTGTACGTGCTCGACGAGCCCTCGGCGGGACTGCACCCCGCCGACACGGAGGCGCTGCTCGACGTCCTGCACGGGCTCAAGCAGGCGGGCAACTCGGTCTTCGTCGTCGAGCACCACCTCACGGTCATGCGGCACGCCGACTGGCTCGTGGACGTCGGCCCGGGGGCCGGGGAGCACGGCGGCGAGGTGCTGCACAGCGGGCCCGTCGGGGGGCTCCAGGAGGTCGCGGAGTCGGTGACGCGCGAGTACCTCTTCGGCGGTCCGCGCCCGCGCCGGGTGCCGCCGCGCGAGCCCGCGGGGTGGGTGCGCCTGCGCGGGGTGCGCAAGCACAACATCGAAGGCGTGGACGTACGCGTCCCGCTCGGGGTGCTCACCGCCGTGACCGGGGTCTCGGGCTCGGGCAAGTCGACGCTCGTCCCGGACGTCCTCGCGGGCGCGCTCGACGCGCGGGCACGCGGCGAGGACCCGGGGTCCGCCGCTGCGTACACGGCGCTCGAAGGGGCGGAGGGCGTCCAGCGCGTCGTACGGGTCGACCAGCGCCCCATCGGCCGTACGCCCCGCTCCAACCTGGCCACGTACACCGGGCTCTTCGACACCGTGCGGAAGGTCTTCGCGGCGACGGACGAGGCGAAGGCGCGCGGGTACGGCGCGGGACGGTTCTCGTTCAACAACAGCGGCGGGCGCTGCGAGACGTGCCAGGGCGAGGGCTTCGTCTCCGTCGAACTCCTCTTCCTGCCGAGCACGTACGCGCCCTGCCCGGACTGCCACGGTGCCCGCTACAACCCGGACACCCTCGACGTGCGCTACCGGGACAAGAACATCGCGGACGTGCTCGGCCTGACGGTCGAGTCGGCCGCGGATTTCTTCGCGGACGTCCCCGCCGTCGCCCGCAGCCTGCGCACGCTCCTCGACGTCGGCCTCGGCTACCTGCGCCTCGGCCAGCCGGCCACGGAGCTGTCGGGCGGCGAGGCCCAGCGCATCAAGCTCGCGACCGAGTTGCAGCGCGTCCACCGCGGCCACACCGCCTACATCCTGGACGAGCCGACGACGGGCCTCCATCCCGCCGACGTCGACGTGCTGCTCCGTCAGCTCAACCGCCTCGTCGACGCGGGCGACACGGTCGTGGTCGTCGAGCACGACATGGCCGTCGTCGCCTCGGCGGACTGGGTCATCGACCTCGGCCCCGGCGGGGGCGACCAGGGCGGCCACCTCGTCGCGGAGGGCCGCCCCGAGGACGTGGCGAAGGCGGAGGGGAGCAGGACGGCGAAGTACCTCCGAGCCGCGCTGGATTGAGGCAGGGCGTACCCGCTGGGTGCGCCCGGGGTGAGGCCGCGGCCCGCGTCTTCCGCTGCCGCGGCCCCTCCCCCGACGCCCGTCAGTCCAGGCTCAGCAGGTGGTCCAGGACCTTCGGGTCGGCCTTCACCCCGTCGTGGCGGTGGTCGGCGGAGACCCAGGGGCGCAGCCCCCGTACGTGCGCGGCCGTCTCCAGGGACTGGTCGTGGTCCACGAACATGTCGTGCCGGTACACGGCGGCGGCGACCGGCACCTCGTTGGCGGCGAGCCGGTCGAGGTCGTAGAGGGCAGGCCAGTTTGTGCGCGTGGCAAGGGTCTCGGCGGCGGATTTGAGCGGGACGAGGGCGGGGTCCTCGTCGAACAGCCAGGGGTAGATCATCTCGCCCGTGAACAGGGGCGGCCCCGGGCGCTCGGCGTCGAACTCGGGGAACTCCTCGCGGACCCGGTGCGCGGACCAGCCGGTGGGCCGGCCGCCCTGAGCGTAGATCGCCTCGTGCAGGACGGCGTAGAGCGGCCGGGGAGCGAAGGAGACGACCGCGTCGACGCCGCGCAGGAACGGGTCGGAGAGCGCGGGGCCGTGCGGCCCGGCGACGAAGGCGCTCTCCAGGAGGTAGTGCAGGGAGTCGTACGCGGACGAGGTGCCGAAGGTGATGCCGAGGGTCTGGAAGCGGCGGGCCGTCAGCCGCTCGCCGGAGGGCATCGCCACGTCGTGCGCGCGGAGGTGGTCCACGACGCGTGCGGCGAGTCGCCGGTCTTCCGGGTAGCGGGCGAAGAACCGGGAGTTGGCGTCCAGGACGCGCCGGTAGGCGGCCCGGTAGACGTCGTCGGCGTGGCCGGTGAGGGTGGGCAGGCCGCCGGTGACGAGGGCGCGGGCGAGACCTTCGGGGGCGAGGCTCAGGTAGGTGAGCGCGCAGAAGCCCCCGAAGCTCTGGCCGAGCACGGTCCAGGGGCGGTCGCCCTGGAGGTGGCGGCGCAGCAGTTCGGCGTCGCGCACGATGGCGTCCGCCCGGAAGTGGCCCAGGTACGCGGCCGGGTCCGGACAGGCGGCGAGGGTGGTGCGGTCGGCGGGCGTGGAGCGGCCCGTGCCGCGCTGGTCCAGGAGGACGACGCGGAAGTCCTGGAGAGCACGGCGCAGCCAGGCGCCCGCCGCGTTCGGGCGCTCGGCACGCCCGCCCGGCCCGCCCTGGAGCCAGAGCAGCCGCGGCAGTTCGCGGCCCTCCAGTCCCTCGGCGACGACCTCGCGGGCGAAGAGGGAGATCCGCTCCCCTTCGGGCCTGCTGTGGTCAAGGGGCACGTCGAGGGTGTGGTCGGTGCAGACGAGCCCGTCGTGTCGGTAGGTGGTCAGGTCGTCGGTCAAATCCGGCTCCAGGGCGGGGGTACGGGTACGGGTACGGATGCGGCAGAGGGCCCGGCTCAGTAGCCCGCGACGCCCAGTTCGCGGCAGATCTCCACCAGCTCCGGATGGACGTAGACGCCGTCGCGCTCGACGCACTCGCCGTCGAGGTGGATCGACGGGCCGAGGACGGAGCCGTCGGTGTGGGCGGCGGAGACCCAGGGCTCGCCGCCGATCCAGGCGCCCTTGGTGCCGATGCCGAGTTCCACGCAGCCGAAGACGCGCTCGTCCTCGACGATGCGCCCGGTGGGCGCGGGGACGCCGGGGTTGAAGCCGAGCGACCAGTGCGCGACCCGGTACATGTTCGGGTCCTCCCAGGACGCCATCCAGCTGCGGAAGATCTCCGCGTCCTGCCCCTCGCCCTCGATCTTCGTGACGACGCCCTTCTCGACGGTGCAGCGGACCGGGGAGCGGAGCAGCCCGAGCTGGTCCGGCGGCCACAGGGCGCCGTCGAAGACGAGGACGCCCTCCTGCGTCTCCTCCAGCGGGTTCCAGGAGATCTGGCCGGAGAGCATGACGGTCTCGCCGGGCTTCTCGGCGGGCTTGCCGCGCAGGTTGATCGGCCGGTCGCCGTTGCGGCCCCGGATGTCGGTGCCGTTCGCGGAGGTGATGCGCACTTCGTCGGCCTGTTCGAGGAGCCGTACGAGCGCCTTGCCGAGCTTGATGACGCCGTCGAAGTCGGGGCGGCCCACCGTCGCGACGAGCATGTGCACGTCCATCGCGGTCAGGTTCGTGTAGCGGCAGCCGTTCGCCATCGCGCGGCGGAAGGCGTCGGAGTGCATGACGTACGAGACGGCGAACTCGATCCACACATCGGCGTCGGCTATCGCCCCCGCGACCGGGCGGGGCGGCTCCATCGAGGAGCCCGGCATCGTCTCGTACCAGACCACGACGGGGTGGGCGCCCGCAGCGGCGACGGCCTGCGCCGTGGCGTCCACGACGCGGCGGTCACTGCTCGTGTCGCCGGTGAGGACGACGTGCTCGCCGGGCTTGACGAGCATGACCTGCTCGACGAGCTTGCGGGCGGCGAGGGCGAGTTCGTAGCTCAGGTACTCGGGCCTCGGTTCGAGGCGGCTGTACATCTCCATGATGCTGTCTCCTTGCGATGGTGCGGGTGGTGCGGTGGTGCTCCGGCGGCGCTGCGCCGCGGCACCGTGGTGCCCGGCGCCCCGTTGCTCGGCGCCGTGCGGGAAGGTGGTCTGGGGGGCGGGGCCTCAGCCCGCCTTGACGATCTGGGCGGAGTCGCCCAGGGAACTGCCCGCGATGAGCCCGGCACCGACCAGGTTCAGCTCCTCGTCGGCGCGCGGGCCGCGCCACTTGCGGTAGCCGACGCGCACGGCGAGCGCGGCGAGGACCATCCAGCAGGCGTGCGGGGTGAGGATCAGCAGGCCCGTCGCGAGCATCACGCCCATCTGGCGGCGGACACCGCCGAGCAGTTGGACGAGCGCGCCCGGAATCGCCCAGAGCAGCAGGGTGCGCAGCACCCCCGGCTCGCCGAGGCCGTTCCTGACGGTGTCCGCGTAGACCTTGGCGACGGGCGGGACGAGGCCCTGCCGGAAGTAGGACTGCCACAGCACGGCGACGACGGCGAGGGCGGCGGCGAAGCCGATGAGGGCGGCGCGGAACTGCTCGCGGCGGCCTTCCCGCTCGTACGGGTCCCACGGGCGGTGCTCGCGGCGCAGCAGCCAGCCGGCCTTGAGGTCGTAGCCCATGTCGGCGAAGGCGGGCCCGGTCGCGGAGACGTAACCGACGAGGAGGGCGAGCGGCACGGAGGGGATGCCGATGAGCAGCCCGAGGATGAGGAAGATCAGCGTGACGGCGAAGGAGGGGAACCAGCCGGACTGCATGGCCGCGAGTCCCACGATGAGTTCATGGACGAGCGCGGCGAAGGCCGCGAAGAGCACCCAGCCCACGAGGGCCGCCGGGCTCATGTCGCCGACGAGGCCGCCGAGCACGGCGAGCAGCACGGCGCCCGCGACGAAGAGGGTGTAGCCGCGCACGAGGCTGCGGCGCAGGGCCCTCTCGTCGACGGTGTACGCGGTGGTGGGGTCGGCGGCCCCTGGTGCCTCCTGCCCCGTCGCGGTGCTGTCGCCCGTCGACGTGTTTCCTCGGCGCCGTACCAGCATGACGACCGCCTGCCCGAGCGCGACCACGCCCGCTCCCACCATGACGCCGTGCGGCACGTAGCCCGCGCCGAGGTCGGTGTGGAAGAGGTCGGGGCCGAACTCGCGCAGGCCGAGCCCGATACCGAACATGAGCAGCGCCCAGACGTTGCCGAGGAAGGCGACACCGGCGGCGGAGAAGGGGAGGCTGAGCAGGGTGCCGCCGAGGCCGACGAGCGTGCCCGCGCCGAGCACGAGGGCCCGCTTGCCGCCCCTGTCGCCCGCTTTGATCGTCTCGGCCGCCGCCGCGCCCGGCGGCCAGGCGCCGTCGGCGGGCAAAAGGCGGGAGCCGAAGGAGCGGTAGAGCACCCAGGTGTCGATCAGGAGACCGGCGAAGGAGCCGATGAGCATCGGCCACACCAGGTCCTTACGCCCGAAGACGTAGGGCACGGCGATGGAGGTGAGCAGCGCGTTCGCGGAGGCGAAGGTCGCGGCCGAGATGGCGCTCTGCGCGAGGTTCTGCCGGTGCACGTCGCGCATCGAGCGCAGTCCGGCGAGCGGTATCCGGCCGATCAGCATGGCGATGAGCGCGCCGACGACGGACGTGTTGGCGGAGATGCCGAGCTTGGCGACGAGGTCGGCCCCGATGACCGCGCCGACGACGGAGAGCACCACGAGCACGACGAACACGACGGGTTCGCGTACCCGGGGGTGGCCGGCTCCGGAGGCGGAGGTGCGCTCCGGCCGCTCCGGCGAGGGGGCGGTGGTGGGCGGCGAGGACTGGGACACGGGGGTACCCCTTGGTGCTGGGGCCCTTCCATCCCCCTGGGGGCGGGGGCGGCGGGCGGGGCGGGACGTTCGGGGGCGCGCCGGAGCGGTGGGCGGGCGCGCGGGGTGGCGCGTCGGGCCTCTGGGCGCGCGGGGTGGCGCGTCGGGGCGCGGCGGCGTGGGCCGACGGGGTCGTGGCAGTGGTCAGGAGCCGAAGGCGGCGGTGGCCTGTTCGGCGCCTCGCAGGACGAGTTCGGTGATGCGGCCGACCGCGCGGGTGACGCGGTGGGCGGGGCCGATGACGGTGAGCGAGGCGGCGACGGAGCCGGCCTGGAAGACGGGCGCCGAGACGGCGGTCACGGCCTCGTCGTACTCGCCGTGGCTCACGCTGTGGCCGCGTTCGCGGACCTCCGCGTAGATGCCGAGGAGGGTGTCGATATCGGTGACGGTGTGGTCGTTGAAGGACTGGAGCGGTGCCGCGCCGAAGAGCAGGCGCAACTCCGCCTCGGGGTAGTGGGCGAAGATGGCGTGCCCCGAGGCGCCCGCGTGACCTGGGATGACGGCGCCGACGATCGCGGTGTACCGCACGGGCCCGGTGCCGTCCACGGCGGCGGCGCAGCGATACCCGGCGCCCTGCGGGACGTTGAGCACGACGCTCTCGCCCGTCTCGCGCAGCAGCCCGGCGAGGATCGGGCGGACGAGCGAGGGGAGGACGCCGCTGTGCTCGCCGACCCGGGCGAGGCGCGAGACGGCGGGACCGAGGCGGTAGCGGCGCGTGGCGGGGTCGCAGCTGAGGAAGGACCGGGAGACGAGCGTCGTCAGGACGCGCTGCGCGACGGCCTTGTCCCAACCGTGCCGGCGCGCCATCTCGCTCACGCCCCACTCGGGGCGGCGCTCCGTGAAGGACAGCAGCGCGAGCAGGGCCCGGTCCGCGCCCTGGAGGACGCCGGGGCGAGCGGGCGCGGGAGCGTCGTCGTCGGCCGCGTCCACGGCCGGGCTCCCGGCACTCCCGGCGGGCCCGGGGATGACGGACCGCGTCGCTCCGTCCTCGGCAGCGGTGCCCTGCGCCTCGACCATCGCTTCGTCCTCTCCTCCTGCGGCTGAACCATGCGGCTGAACCGGCGTGCGGGTGGTGCGCTGAGCGCTACGCCGTTGCGCTCAGGGGCGAGAACTATCGGTGGGGCAGGCCGGGGGTGTCAAGGGGTCCCCGGGGCCTTTCGCACGCCGGGGCCGAGCCGGTTTTGCCGTCCCGGCAAGTCCGCTTGGCCTCCGCGTGACCTGGGCGAATGCTCGGGGGTGTCCGATCCGCGCGTCTCCCGGAGGTCCACGTGACCACGTCCGCTCCCCCCGCCCGCCACCGCCTGCTCGAACTCCCCGGCGGCCGGGTGCACGCCGTCGAGCAGGGCGAGGGGCCGCTCGTGCTGCTGCTCCACGGCTTCCCCGAGTCGTGGTACGCGTGGCGGCACCAGTTGCCCGTGCTCGCCGCCGCCGGGTACCGCGCCGTCGCCGTGGACGCGCGGGGGTACGGGCGGTCCTCGCGGCCCGGGGACGCCGAGGCGTACCGGGCCCTCGCGCTCGTCGGTGAACTCGTCGCGCTCGTACGGGCCCTGGGCGAGGAGCGGGCCGTGCTCGCGGGGCACGACTGGGGGGCCACGCTCGCCGGGCAGGCCGGGCTGCTGCGGCCCGAGGTGTTCCCGGCGATCGCGCTGCTCGGCGTCCCGTACACCCCTCCGGGCGGCCCCCGGCCTTCGGAGGTCTTCGCCGCGATGGGCGGCGACGAGGAGTTCTACGTGCCGTTCCTCCAACGGCCCGGCGTCGAGGCCGAGATGGAGCGGGACGTACGGGGCTGGCTCGCCGGGTTCTACGCGACGCTCTCCGGGCGGAGCGGCGTCGTGCCGCCCGGCCCGTTCTTCGTGCCGCGCGGGCACGCGATGCGGGAGCGCTTCGTGGAGGGGCCACTCCCCTCGTGGCTGAGCGAGGCCGAACTCGACTTCCATGCAGCAGAGTTCGAGCGCACGGGCTTCGGCGGCGCGCTCGCCAGGTACCGCGTCATGGACCGCGACTGGGAGGACCTCGCGGCCTGGGAGGGCGAGCCGCTGCGGCAGCCCTCGCTCTTCCTCGCGGGCCGGGAGGACGCCTCGCTCGCCTGGCTCTCCGAAGCCGTCGACGCCTTCCCTCGCACTCTCCCCGGACTCAGGGGCACCCACCTCCTGGAGGGCTGCGGGCACTGGGTGCAGCAGGAGCGGCCCCAGGAGGTCAACGCGGTCCTCCTGGAGTGGCTGGCCGGTCTGGACCGCTGACCGGCCGCCCGTGACGGCACGCATGGCAAGCGTTTTCTGTCCGTGCCGTCCGGGCCATTGACCTCGTCCCGCCCCTCGCGTTCCATGACAGGGCCGCCGTGTTCTTCGCGCGCGCCGCTCCCCCGGCGCGCCGCCCGCCCCTGCCCGAGGAGTCCCCGGCATGCCCTCAGCCCTCTCGCTCTCCGACCTGTTCTCGCCCGGCCTCGTCGCGGCGCGCCTTCCCGCGCTCGGCGAATGGAGCGCCGTACCGGCGCCCGGCGTGCGGTGGCCCTTCGACGAGGCGACGCGCGCCCGCGTCCTCGCCGAGGCGCGGGCCGCGCTCGGCGAGCCGTGGCCCGCGCTGCCCGCCTCGCTCTTCGCGCGGTTCGCGCGCGACGGGGACCGCGCCGCGTACCAGGCGCCGTGGGACGCGCGGCGGGCGAGGCTCGGCCGCGCGCTGCTCGCGCTGGCGGCGGCGGAGGGGGCGGACGCGTCCGAAGGCACCGAGGAACGCGACGCGTTCGCCGACGAGGTCATGGACGGGGTGTGGGCGCTGTGCGAGGAGACCTCCTGGGTGTGGCCCGCGCACGATTTCCGCGTGCTCGACGCGCGGCGGGGGCTGCTCCCCGACCCCGGCGTGCCGACGCTCGACCTGGGCGCGTCGACGACGGCGGTGCTCCTCGCGCTCGCGGACGCGCTCGCGGGGGACGCGCTCGACGCACGCGATCCGCTGCTGCGGCGCCGGCTGCGCGGCGAGGTGTGGACGCGGGTGCTCGGGCCGTACCTGGAGCGCTCCGAGTGGGGCTGGTACGACGGCTCGACGGCGAAGCTCAACAACTGGAACCCGTGGATTCACTCGGACCTCCTGCTCGCGACCGCGCTGACGGTCGAGGACCGGGCCTCCCGCGCGGCGCTCGTCGGCAAGATCGTGCGCGGGCTCGACCACTACCTGGCGGCACGACCGGCGGACGGCGGCTGCGACGAGGGCCCGCACTACTGGTGGCGCGCGGGCGCCTCGCTCTTCGAGTGCCTGGAGCTGCTGACCTCGTTGCTCGGGACGGGCGAGGCGGTCTTCACCGAGCCCCTGATCCGGGACACGGCGCGGTATCCGCTGCTCGCGCACGTCGGTGACGGGTGGTCCGTGAGCTTCGCGGACGGTCCCGCCCGGTCGCGCGAGGCGACTCCCGCGGTCCTGTACCGGTACGGGCTGCGTACGGGGCAGCCCGACGTGGCCGCGCACGCGCGGGCCCTGCGGGGCGCGGCCGACCCGGTCCTGCCCGAGGACGCCACGCCCTACGACCTGCGGCGGGTCCTCGGCGCGCTGCTCGATGCCGAGTGGCGCGCGGCGGACGAGGCGGCGTTCCCGTACCCGGGTCAGGGCTGGCTCCCCGGCACGCAGGTGCTCGTGGCTCGCGAGACGGAGGGGACGGCGCGCGGGCTGCTGCTCGCGGCGAAGGGCGGGCACAACGACGAGAGCCACAACCACAACGACGTCGGCTCGTTCCTCGTCGCCGTGGACGCGCGCCCGCTGATCATCGACGTCGGCGTCGGTACGTACCGCAGGGAGACCTTCGGCCCGGAGCGGTACGGGATCTGGTCGATGACGAGCGCGTACCACAACGTGCCGGAGGTGAACGGGCACGGGCAGCCGCCGGGCCGGGACTTCGCCGCGCGCGAGGCGCGCGCCGAACTGGGCGCCGGACGCGCCGCGCTGACGCTCGACCTCGCGGGCGCCTACCCGGAGCGGGCGGGGCTGCGGTCCTGGGAGCGCACCTCGGCGCTGGTACGGGGCGAGGAGCCGCGCGTCGAGATCCGTGACGTCTGGCGGCTCGACGCGGCCCCGCGGCGGCTCGTCCTGCACCTGCTGCTCGGCGGCGAGGTCACCGTGCCGGGCGCGGGACGGGCCCTCGTCCGGCCGTCGCGGGGGCGGGGGCTCGCGCTCGCGTGGGACGACGCCGCCTTCGCCGCCGAGGTCGAGACCGTCGTCCTGGACGATCCCGCCTTCGCGCGGGTGTGGGGCGAGGCGGTGCGCCGGCTCGTCCTCACCGCGCGAGCGCCGGGGGCCGAGGGGACGCATGTGCTGACCGCGCGTGCGGTCGGTTGACCGGGGGCGGCCGGCGGGGCGGCGGGAGCGCCCGGTCGGTCGCGGACATGCGCACGCCCCGGGCCTCCCCTCGTCAGGAAGGGGTGCCCGGGGCGTACGGCGGGAGCGGTGGAGCCGCCCCCGCGAAGGGCCGGCGTGCCCGCGGCGGTCAGCGCTTGCCGGCCTTGCGCTGGGCGCGCAGCCACTCGCGGTTCATGTTCGTGATGGACATGAGCGGGATACCCTTCGGGCAGGCGGTGGCGCACTCGCCGGTGAGCGTGCAGCCGCCGAAGCCCTCGGTGTCCATCTGGGCGACCATGTCGAGGACGCGGGTCTCGCGCTCGGGGGCGCCCTGCGGCAGGACGTTGAGGTGGTTGATCTTCGCCGAGGTGAAGAGCATCGCGGAGCCGTTGGGGCAGGCCGCGACGCAGGCGCCGCAGCCGATGCACTCGGCGTGCTCGAAGGCGTAGTCCGCGTCGGGCTTGGGGACCGGCGTGGAGTGGGCCTCGGGCGCGGTGCCGGTCGCGGCGGAGATGTAGCCGCCGGACTGGATGATCCGGTCGAAGGCCGAGCGGTTCACCGCGAGGTCCTTGATGACCGGGAAGGCCGCCGCGCGCCACGGCTCGATGTCGATCGTGTCGCCGTCCTTGAAGGACCGCATGTGGAGCTGGCAGGTGGTGGTGCGCTCGGGGCCGTGCGCGTCACCGTTGATGACGAGCGAGCAGGCCCCACAGATGCCCTCGCGGCAGTCGTGGTCGAAGGCCACCGGGTCCTCGCCCTTGAGGGTGAGTTCCTCGTTGAGGGTGTCGAGCATTTCGAGGAAGGACATGTCCTCGGAGATGCTGTCCACCTCGTAGGTGACCATGGCGCCGGGGGCGTCCGCGTTCTTCTGGCGCCAGACGCGCAGGGTGAGCTTCATGCGTAGCTCCGCTGGGTGGGGTGGACGTACTCGAAGACCAGGTCTTCCTTGTGCAGGACGGGGGCCGCACCGCTGCCGGTGTACTCCCAGGCGGCGGCGTAGGAGAACTCCTCGTCCCTGCGGGCGGCCTCGCCGTCCGGGGTCTGCGACTCGACGCGGAAGTGGCCGCCGCAGGACTCGGCGCGGTGCAGCGCGTCGAGGCACATCAGCTCGGCGAGTTCGAGGTAGTCCACGACGCGGTTGGCGCGCTCCAGGGACTGGTTGAACTCGGCGCCCTCGCCGGGGACCTTGATCCGCTTCCAGAACTCCTCGCGGATCTGGGGGATGCGGGCCAGGGCCTTGCGCAGGCCCTCGTCGGTGCGGGCCATGCCGCAGTACTCCCACATCAGCTCACCGATCTCGCGGTGGAAGCTGTCGGGGGTGCGGTCGCCGTCGACGGCGAGGAGTCGCTCCAGGCGGTCCGTGGTCTCCTTGACGGCCTCGACGGCCGCCGGGTGCTCGGCGGTGACCTCGGCCGGCTTGGGGTTCTTCGCGATGTAGTCGTTGATGGTGGCCGGGAGGACGAAGTAGCCGTCCGCGAGGCCCTGCATCAGCGCCGAGGCGCCGAGGCGGTTGGCGCCGTGGTCGGAGAAGTTCGCCTCGCCGATCGCGAAGAGGCCGGGGATGGTGGTCTGGAGGTCGTAGCCGACCCAGAGGCCGCCCATCGTGTAGTGCACCGCGGGGTAGATCCGCATCGGGACCGTGTACGGGTCCTCGTCGGTGATCCGCTGGTACATGTCGAAGAGGTTGCCGTACTTGGCCTCGACGGCCTTGCGGCCCATGCGCGAGATCGCCTCGGCGAAGTCGAGGTAGACGCCCTGGCCGCCGGGGCCGACGCCGCGGCCCTCGTCGCACACGTTCTTCGCGGCGCGGGAGGCGATGTCGCGGGGCACGAGGTTGCCGAAGGACGGGTAGATGCGCTCCAGGTAGTAGTCGCGCTCGTCCTCGGGGATCTGGTTCGGCGGACGCTGGTCGCCCTTGGCCTTGGGCACCCAGATACGGCCGTCGTTGCGCAGCGACTCGCTCATGAGGGTGAGCTTGGACTGGTGGTCCCCGGTGCGCGGGATGCAGGTCGGGTGGATCTGCGTGAAGCAGGGGTTGGCGAAGTACGCGCCCTTGCGGTGCGCCCGCCAGATGGCGGTCGCGTTGGAGTTCATCGCGTTGGTCGAGAGGTAGAAGACGTTGCCGTAACCGCCCGAGGCGAGGACGACGGCGTCCGCGAAGTGCGTCTCGATCTCGCCGGTGATCAGGTCGCGCGCGACGATGCCGCGGGCGCGCCCGTCCACCATGATCAGTTCGAGCATCTCGGTGCGCGCGTGCAGTTCGATGTTGCCGGCCGCGACCTGCCGCGAGAGCGCCTGGTAGGCGCCGAGCAGGAGCTGCTGGCCCGTCTGGCCGCGGGCGTAGAAGGTACGGGAGACCTGGACGCCGCCGAAGGAGCGGTTGTCGAGGAGGCCACCGTACTCGCGGGCGAAGGGGACGCCCTGGGCGACGCACTGGTCGATGATCTCGACGGAGATCTCGGCGAGGCGGTGCACGTTCGACTCGCGGGCGCGGAAGTCGCCGCCCTTGACCGTGTCGTAGAAGAGGCGGTGCACGGAGTCGCCGTCGTTGCGGTAGTTCTTCGCGGCGTTGATGCCGCCCTGCGCGGCGACCGAGTGGGCGCGGCGCGGGGAGTCCTGGAAGCAGAACTGGATGACGTGGTAGCCCTGCTCGGCGAGCGTGGCGCCCGCGGAGCCGCCCGCGAGGCCGGTGCCGACGACGATGACGCGGTGCTTGCGGCGGTTGGCGGGGTTCACGAGCTTGGCGTGGAAGCGGTAGTCGCTCCAGCGCTCGGCGACGGGGCCCTCGGGGGCGGAGCCGTCGACGAGGGGCGCTTCGGCCGTCTCGTACTGGACGAAGTCAGTCATGTCAGTCCACCAATCCGGTCATGACGCCGACCGGGACGGCGATGAAGCCGAGCGTGATCACGACGGCGAGCACGTTCGCGAGGGTCTTGAGCACCAGGTCGCGGCTGCGGCTGCCGACACCGAGGGTCTGGGCCGCGCTGTAGAAGCCGTGCTGGATGTGGAGGCCGAGGGCGAGCATCGCGACGATGTAGATCACGTTGCCGTACCAGGTGGAGAAGGTGTCCACCACGTTGGCGTAGGGGTGACCGTGCTGGAAACCGCCGCTGTGCACGGTGCCGGTGGTGAGGTCCAGGATGTGCCACACGATGAAGAGGGCGAGGACGATCCCGCCGTAGCGCATGGTGTGGGTCGCGTAGGAGGCACGGCGGCGCGGGTGCGCGTACTTGACCGGGCGGGCCTTCTGGTCGCGGCGGCTGAGCTGGTACGCGGAGACGGCGTGGGCCACGACGGCGACGACCAGGACGACACGGATGACCCAGAGCGTCCACTCGTAGTGCATGAAGGGTTCGCCGACGGTGCGCAGCCAGTGGGCGTAGTCGTCGAAGGTCCCGGGTCCGAAGAAGATCTTCAGGTTGCCGTACATGTGGGCGATCAAGTACAGCAGCATGAGAAGGCCGGAGACGGCCATCACTGTCTTCTTGCCGACGGAGGAATCCCAGATCATTCGCGTCCTGGACGGCCGTCGGTCCGTCCCTGGTGCCAGAGCCATGTCAAGCAAGGTAGGGCCGAACGGCCCAAGAGGTCCAAGAGATCACTGGCCTCATTTCCATAGCCCTGGCCTATCGTTGCACCATGCAGTTCCAGCAGCTCCAGTATTTCGTGGCCGTGGCGGAGACCCGGCACTTCACGCGCGCCGCCGAGATCGTGCACGTCGCGCAGCCCTCGCTCTCGCAGCAGATCAAGGCGCTGGAGCGTGAGCTGGGAGCCGAACTCTTCAGCCGCGCAAGGGGAAACATCACGCTCACCGACGCGGGTGAGGCACTGCTTCCGCTGGCCAGACGCATCCTGGAGGACGCCGAGACCGCGCACCACGAAGTGGGCGAAATCGCACAGCTGCGCAGGGGGCGGGTGCGGCTCGGCGCGACCCCCAGTCTGTGCACGGGACTGCTCCCCGACGTCCTGCGGACGTATCACGATCGTTATCCGGGCATCCAGCTCCTCATCGAGGAGGGCGGCTCGCACGACCTCGTACGGGAGCTGGCGCGCGGCGCGCTCGACCTCGCGCTGGTCGTGCTCCCGCTGCCGACCGCGTCACCGGCGCTGGAGACGGTGGAGCTGCTCCACGAGGACCTCGTGGTCGTCTCCTCGCTGCTGCGGACCGCCCCCGGCTCGGGCGGCGGACGCGGGCGCAGGGTGCGCATCGCCGATCTGCGCGAGGAACGCCTCGTGATGTTCCGGCACGGCTACGACCTGCGGGAACTGACCGTCGCCGCGTGCCGCAACGAGGGCTTCGAGCCGTCCTTCGCGGTCGAGGGCGGCGAGATGGACGCCGTGCTCGGCTTCGTCCGGGCCGGACTCGGCGCGGCCGTCGTCCCGCGCATGGTCGCCGAGCGCCCGGGCTCGGGACTCCGCGTCACCCCGCTCGCCTCGCCCGGCCTGCACCGCACGATCGCCCTCGCCCACCGCAGCGACGTGGCTCCGCCCCGGGCGGCGCGCGAGTTGCAGGAGATCTTGGTGCGGGAGGCGGCGCGGTTGCAGGCGGAGTGAGGGGACGGGGGGCCGTACGGAGGCGGCGGGGCCGGGGAGGGGGCGCCCCGCCGCACGGACACGGCGCCCGGCCCCGTACCCCGACCCGTACCTCGGCCTCTCAGCCCGTCACCGCGTCCACCAGGGCCAGCTCCCTGACCCGCGCCGCCGGGCCCGGGCGGGCGTAGTACCAGCCCTGGGCCGTGTCGCAGCCGAGTTCGCGGAGCTGCTCGGCCTGGGCGCTGGTCTCGACGCCCTCGACCGTGACCGCGAGGTCGAGACTGTGGGCGAGCGCGACGATGCCCTCGACGATCTTGAGGTCCACGGGGTCGGCGGGGAACTGCTGCATCCCCTGCGTGAAGGCGCGGTCGAGCTTGAGGACGCTCACCGGGAGCCGGCGCAGGTTGGCGAGGTTCGAGTAGCCGGTGCCGAAGTCGTCGAGCGCGATGTCCACGCCCATCTCGGCGAGCCGCCGCAGCGGTTTGAGGAGGTCGTCGTCGGCGCCGATGAGCGCGGACTCGGTGACCTCCAGGCACAGCGCGCCCGGCGGGAGCCCCGTGCGTTCCAGGATCTCGACGGTGTCGGCGACGAGCCGCGGGTGCTGGAGCTGGCACGGCGAGAGGTTGACGTTGACGCGCAGCGGCGCGGGCCCTCCGTGCTCCTCCTGCCACAGCCGGGCCTGGCGCGCGGACTCGTCGAGCACCCAGCGGCCGAGCGGCACGATGAGGCCGGTGTGCTCGGCGAGCGGGATGAAGCGGTCGGGGCTGATCGTGCCGTGCTGCGGGTGCGACCACCGTACGAGCGCCTCCGCGCCGTGCACCGTGCCGTCGCCGAGGTCGACGAGCGGCTGGTACTCGATGAAGAACTCGCCGCGCTCCAGCGCCGCGGGCAGCGAGGTCGTCAGTCCGTGCCGGGTGATCGCGCGGGCGTCGGCCTCGGGGTCGGCGACCTCGTAGCGGTTGCCGCCCGCCGCCTTGGCCCGGTACATCGTGATGTCGGCGCTGCGCAGCACCTCGGCGGGCCCGCGCTTGCCGCCCCCCGGGCCCTCCACGATGCCGATACTGCCGCGCACGGTCAGCTCCCGGCCGTCCACGCGCACCGGCGTGGCGAGGGCCTGCATCATGCGCCCGGCCAGCTCGTGGACCTCCTCGCGGGCGCGGGGCCCGGTCGTGAGCGCGACGAACTCGTCGCCGCCGATGCGCGCCACGATCTCCCCTGCGCCGCCCGCGCAGCCCTGGAGCCGGTCCGCGACCTCGACGAGGAGCCGGTCCCCGGCGTCGTGGCCGAGGCTGTCATTGATCGTCTTGAAGCCGTCGAGGTCCAGGTAGCAGAGGCCGAAACGGTTGTTCTCGCCGGCCTGGAGCGCCTTGTCGAGGCGTTCGAAGAAGAGCGTGCGGTTGGGCAGCCCGGTGAGCGCGTCGTGCGTCGCCTCGTACCGCAGCCGCAGGTTCAGCAGGCGCCGTTCGGTGGTGTCCTCCAGGAGCGCGAGCTGGTAGAGCGGGCGGCCCTCGTCGTCGCGCAGGAGCGAGACGGTGAGGTTGGTCCACAGGACGGTGCCGTCGTGGCGGTAGAAGGGCTTCTCGGCCTGGAAGTACTCGCGCGTCCCCGTGACCAGTTCCTCGTACAGGCGCCAGACGGTCGGCGAGTCGTCGGGGTGGGCCCACGCGCGGACGTTGGTGCCGCGCAGCGAGCTGACGAGACCGCCGAACATCCCGGCGAGCGCGTCGTTCGCCTCGACGATGACTCCGTCCATGTCCGCGATGCTGATGCCGAGCGCGGCACCCTCGAAAACGGCCCGGAAGCGCGCCTCGCTCACGTGCAGGGCCCGCTCCACGGCGGCGCGCGCGCCGAGCGCGGCCCGCGAGATCGCCTCCTGCTCGGTACGGGTCCGCTCGCGCAGCGCCCCGGCGAAACCGGCCGCCATGGCGTGCTGGATGCGGGCGCCGCGCGCGGCGAGGTCCTCGTGCGGCCCGTCGTCCCCGCAGTACAGGACGAGGTACGCCTCGACGACGTCGAGCGTGCGGCTGAGCGTCTCCGGGTCGGTGCAGTGCGCGGCGACGAGGGCGGCGCCGATGCCGCGCGCCTCCTCGGCGTCGAAGACGCGGGCGTGCAGCGCGGCGCGCAGGCGGTGCGCGAGCGGCAGGAGCAGCTTCTCGAACTCGGGGCGGGTCAGTGAGGTAGCGGTGAGCGGGAAGAGTGCGCGGCTCCAGATGGTCGCGAACCTGCCGACGCGATCGGCCGGCTCGTCCCGTGTCCCGCCCGTCCCGCTTGCCTCGCTCACGCCTTGCGCCCCACGCCCGCGTACCCGGAATTCGCGTACGGGTCCGCTTCCTCGCCCGCCGCCTGCTCGGGCCGCCACTCCGCCATCGGGACGAGTCCGGGTGCGACGAGTGCGGTGCCGTCGAAGAAACGGGCGATCTCCTCGGCGGTGCGCATGACGAGCGGGTTGCGGATGTCGCGGTAGACGTCGACGGCGCCGCTCGCCTCCTGCCGCGAGGTGGGGATGTGCTCGTACGCGGCGTGCGTGAGGATCAGCATGCTGCCGGGGGCGAGCGCGTCGAGGAGTTCGGCGACGGGGGCCGCCGGGTTCTCGCTGTCCTCGATGAAGTGGAGCACCGCGACGAGCAGGAGCGCCACGGGCCGGTCCAGGTCGATGAGTTCGCCGAAGGCGGGGGCCCCGAGGATCTCGGCGGGCTTGCGCAGGTCGGCGGCGACGACGCTGGCGAGCGGGTCGCCGTCGAGCACGGCCTCGCTGTGCGCGACGGCGACGGGGTCGTGGTCGACGTAGACGACGCGCGCCTCGGGGGCGAGGGCGCGGGCGACCTCGTGGACGCTGCCGAAGGTGGGGATGCCGGAGCCGATGTCGAGGAACTGCGTGACGCCTTCGGAGACCGCGTAGCGCACCGCGCGCCGCATGAAGGCACGATTCGCCTGCATGATCTTGGGGAGCCCCGGCAGGTGGGCCATCGCGCGCCGCGCGGCCTCCCGGTCCACCTCGAAGTTGTGCGAGCCGCCCAGGTAGTAGTCGTAGATCCGGGAGACGCTCGGAACCGTTATGTCGATTCCCTGCGGGGCCCAGGCGGGTCGCTCCATCGGTGCTCCAAGTCGCTGCGAGTGGGGGCCGGGGTGGCCGAAGCCGGTGGTGGGGTGCGGTGCTCGTTTCTCCGGGTGCGGCGGCCCGTCGCGCGCGGTCTCCCGGGCTCCGGGGCGGTCGCGCGCGGGTGGGGTCGCCTGCGCAGAGGCTACTGATCAGGCGCCAGAAGAGCGAGCAAAAACGGAAAATGACCGTCCGTTCCCGGTCATCACCTGGGCGGCGACGACACGGTTCCCTTTCTCCCCGGCCCGCTGGCGGCCCGCTGGCACTTTACGTCGCCGGGGCCCACGCGGAAAACGGGGTCCGCCCCGCGCACCCGCCCGAACTACGGTCCGCGCAGGCCGACTTGACGAAGGCGGGGGACAAGTTTTCCCAGCGGGCAGCGAATTAGCGGGAATTCACCCGTTTCGTCCGGGCGGGCGCGGGGCGAAAACCGGCCGGAGGGCGGACGGGAGCGTTTTCGGGAAACTGAGCGTTCTCGTGCGCTTTCGTTCACTTGCCCTCGGAATTCGTCTGACTTCATCGCCGGCGGCGCAATGGTTTCCAGCGGGTTCGTGGCGCTCGCGGACGAAGCGTCCGCTTCCGCACACGTTACCGGCGGGTGTTTCACCCGGGCGCGGCACCGCGTGACCCGTCCGCCCGGCAGCGGGCGCGGCGCGGGGTCCGGCTCCTTAGCGTCGGGGCGGGGTACGGGTGCTCCGGCCCGTGCCGCGTCCGCGCCTGGGAGGCTCGCATGCGCCCGAAACGTACCGGCTCCGCCGTTCTCGTCGGTGTCACGGCTCTGGCCGGTTCCCTGCCCTGGCCCGCACTGGCCGACGGGGCCCCCTCCCCGCTCACCGCCGCGGTCAGCCCCGAGGCGGCGGCGCCGGGGGCGCGGGTCCGCGTATCGGTACGGGGCTGCGCGGGTCCCACGACGGTCCGCTCGGCCCTCTTCGCGCCCCGCACGCTCGCCCCCGGGGCCTCCGCACACGTGACGCTTTCCGGCCAGGCGCGCCACGGCACCACGTACGACCTCACCTTCGACTGCGCGGACGGCCGCCAGTACCGCGCCCGCCTGGAAGTGACGGAGGGCGGCGCCGGGATTCCCGAACCGCCGAGGCCGAAGGAGCGGGCGGAGGACGGACGGCCGCACACCGATCCGTGGACGGGACCGGAGCACGACGCGGAACCGGAGTGGCGGGCCGACCAGGACCACGCGCCCACCCGCGCACCGGACAAGGGGGTCCACGCCGGAGCGGGCGGCGCCGTCTCCGGCACCTTCTCCACGGGCAACCTGGCACTCGGCGCCCTGCTGGTGGGAGGCGTGCTGACGTACGCGTACCGCAGAAGCAGGCCGTAGCGGGCGGGCGGCGGGAGCAGGCCGCGGGAACGAGCCGCGGCGGACGCGTGCGGGAGCGGCCCCGGAGCGGACGCGTGCGGGGGCGGCTCCGGGGCGGACGCGTGAGGGAGCGGCCCGGGACGCGGGCGGCATACTCGCGGGATGACCGACACCGTGGCGGGGATACTCGCCGAGGCATGGGACGGACCGTGGTACCGCGTCCGCACCGACCGCTTCCTCGCGTCGTTCCTCCCCGGCGCGGGCGAGGACCTGGACGCCCTCCGCACCGTGGATGTCGAGGTGGTACTGACCGCCGACGGCGCGAACGCCGCCCCGCGCGCGGGCGGATGACACCGTTGGGCGGGCCCTCGTGCGGTCCGGGGCCGTCGCCCGCGCCGTCCGCGCTCACCGCGCCTGCGGCGTCACCCCTCCGCGTGAGCGCAGCGCCTCCGTGCGGGCCGCGCGGTCCTCGGCGCGGCGGCGGAGGTAGAGGACGCCGCCGCCGAGCACCGCGGCGACGACGAGGCCGCCGCCGACCGCCATGTCCGCGGGGCTCGCCCTGCGCGCCGAGGTCCCGCCGACACCGCCGTGGACCGCGCCGCGGAAGGCCGTGAAGGCGGCGGGGCGGGTCAGCTCCCCGCCGGGGCAGCGGGCCGTGACGTCGTACCGCCCCGGCCGCGAGGCCGAGCCGAGGGTGAAGGCGGCCGTCGCGCTGTCCCCGCCGTCGACCGGGCGCAGCCGGGCGGAGGGGAAGCCGGGTGAGTCGACGGTGCCGCCCGTGCAGGCCCGTACGACGACCGTGACCCTCCCGCCGAGCGGCACGGAGGCGGGTGTCACGACGATCTCCTGCGGGCTCGGACCGTCCTGACTCGCCCGGGCGGGCACGCCGCCCCCCAGGGCGACGACGACGGCACAGCCTGCGGCCAGGGCGGCGGGGATGGTGCGCATGAAAGCCCTCCGGGGAAGCGGGCGGCCCCCGGGGTCCTTCCCCGGCGGTCGATGGCGGCCCCCGCGCCACGAGCCTTCGCCGCCCCGCCCCGCGCCGCACCCGGGGATACGCCGCCCCGGTGCACCATTCGCCCCGTCAGTCGAGCGGGCGCGGCGCGGGGATCGCCGCCCCGCCCGGCCACTCCCCCGGCCCTCGCCACCCGTTCGCCCATCCCCCGTCGCCGCTCCCGGCCCCCGCGCCTAGCGTGCTGCCCGTGGAGCGAGGGCGCGGGAGGAGGAGCCGATGGAGCCAGCGGCGGGGCGGGGCAGTCTGCGGGGGCGGGCGCCCTGGGGCGTGCTCGCACTCGTGCTGCTGACCGGGATCGCGCTGCTCAGGGACGGCTCGGGCGAGCACGTGAGCGCGCCCCCGCAGCCCGCGCGCGCCGCCGCGCCGGGGAGCGCCACGCCGGCGACGGGCAAGGCGCGGGGGCTCCGCTTCTCGCGGCCCCGGCGGGTGCGCGTGGCGGATATCCGGGTGGACGCGCCCGTGCGGCCCGTCGGGCTCGACGCGCAGGGGTGGGTGCAGGCGCCGCCGCCCGCCGAGCGCAATCTCGTGGGCTGGTTCACCGGCAGCGTCTCCCCCGGTGAGCGCGGCCCCGCCGTCCTCGTGGGGCACGTCGACAACAAGGAGGGCCCGGCGGTCTTCTACGGCCTCGGGGCGCTGCGCAAGGGCCGGCACATCGCGGTGGAGCGGGCGGACGGGCGGACGGTGCTCTTCGAGGTGTACGGGGTCGAGGTCTTCGCCCAGGACGACTTCCCGGGCGAGCGCGTCTACGGGGCGACGGCGGGGCCCGAGCTGCGGGTCATCACGTGCGGCGGGGCGTACCACAGGGGCACGGGGTACGACGGCAACGTCGTCGTGTTCGCGCGGATGGTGGGCTCGGCGCGCTGAGCCCGGCGTTCGGCCGCGGGACCTTCGGCCCCGGGACGTTCAGCCGCGCGGCGCGTTCGCCCGCAGCCGCGTGGCGATCGGGCGCAGCAGCTCGCCGAGCGCGCGGACGTCCTCGGGCGACAGGTGGTCGAGGACCTGGTCCCGGATCTCGTCCATGTGCCCGGCGGCGGCCGTCAGGAAGACCTCGCGCCCCTCGTCCGTGAGCGAGACGTACCGGTGCGGGCCGCGCCGTTCCCGCGTGACGAGGCCGCGTCCCTCCAGGCGCGTGACGGTGTGCGAAAGACGGGAGAAGGAGCCCGAGGTGATCTCGACGAGCCCGGTCATCGCGGCGGTGCGCTCGGGCGCGCGGTACAGCGTGAGCAGCACCGCGTAGTCGTAGTGCCCCAGCCCCGCGTCCCGCCGCAACCGCTGGTCCATGACGGCGGGCAGGAGCTGCGCGACGAGGTGCAGCTGCGTCCACGCGTCCTCCTCCTGGGCGCTGAGCGCGCGCCTGTGGGCCATGACGTTCCCCTTCGCGGTCTCCGGACCCGGGTCCCGGACTCGGCGTCCGCACTTGACCATTCAAGTGACAGGTCCCTACCGTAGCACTTGAACGCTCAAGTAGGGCTCGGACGATCACCGGAAAGAAGCACCACCCATGCCCCTCCCCACCCCCTCCCCCGTCCTGTCCGTCAAGCCCCTCGAACTGCCCGCGCCCGGCCGCGGCACCGCACTGCGGGTACGGGTCAGCGCACCCGCGACCGGCGAGCGGCTGCCCGTCGTGCTGTTCGCGCACGGCTTCGGCTCCTCGCTGGAGGGGTACGGGCCACTCACCGATCACTGGGCCGCGCGCGGCTTCGTGGTGATCCAGCCGACCCACCTGGACTCGAAGGCGCTGGGTCTCGCGGCGGACGATCCGCGCAGGCCCCGGTTCTGGCGGCACCGCGTCGAGGACATGAAGCGCGTCCTGGACCACCTCGGCGAGCTCATGGCGGCCGTGCCGGGGCTCGCGGGGCGCGTCGACAGCGGCCGGATCGCGGCGGCGGGGCACTCCTTCGGGGGCCAGACGACGGGCGTGCTGCTCGGCCTGCGGGTGACCGACCCGGAGACCGGCACGGCCCGGGATCTCTCGGACCCGCGCGTCTCGGCGGGCGTGCTGATCGCCACGGCGGGCAGCGGCGGCGCGGACCTCACGCCGTTCGCCACGGAGAACCTGCCGTGGTTGCGCGGCCAGGACTTCTCCGCGCTGCGCCGCCCCGCCCTCGTCGTGGCCGGGGACGCGGACGACCTCCCGCTCTCGGTGCGCGGGGCGGAGTGGACGAAGGACCCGTACACGCTCAGCCCCGGGCCCAAGAGTCTGCTGACGGTCCGCGGCGGGGAGCACTCCCTCGGCGGGATACCCGGGTACGGGTCCGCCGAGACCACCGACGAGGATCCGGCCCGCCTCGCCCTCGTCCAGGACGTCACGACGGCCTACCTGCACGACGTCCTCGGCACGGATGGCACGGCGTGGGCGAGGGCGCGCGCGGAACTGGCGGGCGGCGCGCACCCGTTGGGGCACCTGAAGTCGAAGTAGCGGCGCCCGCGACCGACGGGGCTCCCTACGTCAGCCGCCGGTCCGGCTGGACCAGGTCCCAGCCGTCCGCCGTGAGCCGGGGCAGGAAGCGCCGCAGCGCTGCGACCGTCTGGGAGCGGTCCCCGCCGCCGTCGTGACACAGGACGACGGCGCCGGGGCGCGCCCCGGCGAGGACGCTGCGGGTGATCGCGGCGGCGCCGGGGCGGGACCAGTCCTGCGTGTCGACGCTCCAGGCGAGCGGTTCCATGCCGTGCCGGGCGCCGAGCGCGTACACGCTCGCGTCCCACTCGCCGTAAGGGGCGCGGAACCAGGCGGGGGCGCGGCCCGTGGCGCGGCGGACGGTCTCGCCGGTACGGACGATCTCCTCCTCGACGGCCGCGCGTCCGAGCCCGGTGAGCCTGCGGTGGTCCCAGGTGTGGTTGCCGATGAGGTGGCCCGCCTCGGTGATGCGGCGCAGCAGCGCCGGGTGTTTCGCGGCCTCCCTGCCGCACACGAAGAAGGTCGCGCGGACCTCGTGGGCCGCGAGCACGGCGAGGACTTCGGGGGTCCAGCGCGGGTCGGGCCCGTCGTCGAAGGTGAGCGCGAGCGCGTGCCCGGCGCGGGAGAGCCGGGCGAAGGGCGCGGTGCGGACCGGGGGCGCGGGGGCGGAGGTACGGGGGCCCGGGACGGGCTCCGGGGGCTTCGCGTCGCTCTTCTCGGGGGGCCGCGCCCGGTGGGCGCGGGGCGGGGGAAGACGGCGGGACGGGGTCGTCGCCCCGGGGGGCCGCGCGCCGGTCGCGCCCGAGCAGGCCGCCGCGAGGGGGGTGAGGGCGAGGAACCCGGCCGTGCGCAGCAGTGCCCGGCGCGAGGGGGCGCCGGGCGCGGGGTCCGGTTCGCGGCGGGGCGCGACTGTGCTTCGTACCGCGTGCATGGGCAGATCCCACGCACTCCGGACACTTCGGGCACCGGCGCAACGCCGTCACAAGGTGTGCGGTACACCCGGCCGGACCAGCACTGTGACCGGCCGGGGCCAGGCACTAACCTCACTGCGTGACCGAACAGAAGCCATCCCAGTTCGAACGCGGCACCGACGGACCGAAGGTGATCGTGGTCGGCGTCGACGGTTCCGCTTCCTCCTCCCGCGCGGCGGCCTACGGAGGCGGACTGGCCAGGCGGCAGGGCGCGCTCCTGGCCTTCGTGTACGTGCAGCCGCTGCTCTCGGCGGGGGCCGCGATGGGCGCCCCCGTGGCCGAGACGACCGACGAGATCGCCGAGTCCATCATGGAGGAACTGCGCCACGGCACCGAGCTCTTCAAGGGCATCTTCGACCTGCGCTGGGAGTTCCACACCTTCCGCGGCGATCCGTACACGGGCCTCGTGACGGCGGCGGACGAACTCAAGGCGGACGCGGTGGTGGTCGGGGCCTCGGAGCAGGCCGGCCACCGCTTCGTGGGCTCGGTGGCGATCCGTCTCGTCAAGACGGGCCGCTGGCCGGTCACGGTGGTGCCGTAGGCGGGGAGGGAAGCCGGGCGCGGGGCGGGGGACGCGCACCGCACCGGCGCGCGCTCCCGGCGGAGCGACCCCGCCCCTTCCCGCCCCGCGACGGCCTCAGCGGCCCTCCACGAGCCCGTCCTTCGCCGCGCCCCGGCTCAGGACGGCCTTGCGCAGGCGGTCGCGGACAGCGGTGAGGTCGCGGCCCTTCGCGATCGCGTCGTCCACGTCGACGACGCGGTTCACCTTGAGGTCGTACCACTGGGGCAGGAACTCGGCCTTGGTGACCTCCCAGCGGGCACCGGGCTTCGCGGGCGGGCTGAAGGTGAAGCGGCCGAGGGTGCTCTCGTTGCCGCGCGGGTCGTGCACGTCCTCGTCGTTGATCATCCGGCCGGCGATCTGGTCGCCCATGCCGTAGATCACCCACGTGCCGTTGACCTTCTCGTATGCCTGCGGGACGTGGGCGTGCGTGCCGACGACGAGGTCGATGTCGGGCCGCTCACCGGTGCGCGAGGCGGTGAGCGCCTCGGCGAGCTGGCGCTGCTGGGCGTCGGGGGCGGTCTGCCACTCGGTGCCCCAGTGCATGCTCACGACGACGACGTCGGCGCCGGCCTCGCGCGCGGCGCGCGCGTCCTGGACGACGCGGCCCTCGTCGATGAGCCGGACGGTCCAGGGCGCGTTCTTCGGCAGCGGCTTGTCGTTGGTGCCGTACGTGTAGCTGAGCTGGGCGACCTTCGCGCCGCCGGCGGTGAGCCACGCGGGCCGGTGCGACTCCGCCTCGCTGCGCCCGGTGCCCGCGTGCGCGATGCCCGCGCGGTCGAAGGCGCCGAGGGTGCGCGAGACGCCTGCGGTGCCGTCGTCGAGGCTGTGGTTCGACGCGGTCGAGCAGGAGTCGTAGCCGGTGGAGGCGAGGGCGGTGGCGACCTGCGGGGGCGAGACGAAGTCGGGGTAGCCGGTGTAGGGGCCGTCATCGTCCCCGTACACCGTCTCCATGTGGCAGATCGCCAGGTCGGCGCGCGAGACGACGGGTTCGACGCCCGAGAGCATCGGGCGGAAGTCGTAGCCCTTGCCGCCCGCGTCGGCGTGCGCCGCCCGGATGACCGAGTCGTGCGGGAGGACGTCGCCCGAGGCGAGGAGCGTGAAGGCGCGGCGGTTGTCGGACGGCGACGGCGAGGCGGGCGGCGAGGCGGGAGCGCCGCCCGCGCCGCTGGGGCGGGCGTGCACGGCCGGGGCGCTCTCGGAGCCGGTGAGTCCGGCACACGCGGTGGCGGTCGAGGCGAGGCCTGCGAGCAGCAGGCCGGTGCGCAGTCGGGCCAGGCGCGGCCGGACGGGGCGGGGGCGGGCGGCGCGGGGAAGCGCGGGGCGGGGCATGGCGACCTCCGGAGGACGACACACGTGCGTAAATATGACAAACCGACAAGACATAGCCGCGCCAGGGCACGCAAGTCCCCATCCCGGGCGGCGCGCGAATGCAACCGCAACAGCCCCGGCCCCCGGCGCACGCGCCCCCGTTCGCGCCGTCCGCCCGCTCCCCCGCCACCCGGTACGCGCCCGTGCCGACCGTTCGTCGCACCGCTCGTCGAGCGCTTCGACCGCCCGTCGCACAGCCGCGTACGGCGTATGTGCGCCCGGCGGCGGGTGCGCTGGCATACCGCCATGACACCGCCGACGACGACGATGCCTGCCGCCCTCTCCGCCATCCCGCGCCAGCGCTCCCCGCGCCGCGCGGGGGCGCTCGACGCCGAGCGGGAGCGGCCCCGCGAGCGCACGGGGGAACGCGAACTCGCCGAGTTGCAGCGGACACACGGCCACGCGCTCTTCGCGCTGCTGCTGCGGCTGTGCGACGGCGACCGGCAGCGCGCCGAGGACCTCGTGCAGGAGACCCTCGTGAGGGCCTGGCAGCACCCCGAGGCGCTGCGCCGTGCCGACTACGCCTCGGTGCGGCCCTGGCTCTTCACCGTCGGGCGGCGGCTCGCGATCGACGCGCGCCGGGCCCGCAGGGCGCGCCCCGCCGAGGTCGGCGAGGTGCTGCTCGACCACGCGCCGCCGTGCGCCGACCACGCCGACCGCTCCGCCGCCGCGCTCGACGTGCGCGAGGCGCTGCGCGGACTGAGCCCCGAACACCGTGACGTCCTCGTCGAGGTGTACTTCCGGGGCGCGAGCGTCGCGGAGGCGGCGGCGACGCTCGGCATCCCCGCCGGGACCGTCAAATCACGCGCCTACTACGCGCTGCGCTCCCTACGGAGCGTTCTGCCCGGATACACCCCCGCGACGCATTGAAACCGGACACTGAGTCAAGTCTCCGTAAAGACGCTTGCCGTGATGGCCCCTCGGGTAATCGGCTGTACTCGTCGATCTGAGGAGGACGTACGCGATGGGCAACGGGAGCGGGGAGACGGCCGGAACCGGCACACTCGTGGTTCCGATGGGCTGGCTGTACGCCGAGTACATCGCCGAGGAACTGCTGCGCAGCGGGGATCTGATGCCCCCGGACTCCTTCGAGTTCCGCGCCGGCCGCGACGCGCTCGCGCTGACGGTCTACCTGGCGGACACCGAGGACGAGCTGAGCGGCATCCGGGTCATCACGCAGCTGGAGACCTGGCTCGCGCTCACCGCGCACGACCAGCCGTGGCAGGACTGGGTGGCCGAGCGGCTCGCTCAGGCCGCCGCGTCCCGCCCGGGGCCGCGCCGCCGCGCCGAACTGCGGCTCGCGCGCGGGGCCTGGCGGTGGCTGCGCGAGACGGAGTTGCTGGCCCCGGACCTGGACGCGGTGCCGGGCGGGGCGGCGGTCCCGGAGGAGGAGCGGCCGAAGGTGTGGACGGCGGCGTGGCGGCTCGGGCTGCCGCTCGGGCACCTGGCGATCCACCTCTTCTGAGCGCTGCGGCGCGGGTGGCGCGGAGGCCGGGAACCGTCACGGTCACGCGCGGTGCGGCATCGGGGTCGAGTGCACGCCCGGGTGGTACTTCGGCAGCCGGACCGTGATGCGCGTGCCCGCGCCCACCCCCGTCTCGATCACGAGGCCGTGGTCCTCGCCGAAGACCTGGCGCAGGCGCTCGTCCACGTTGAGCAGCCCGATGCCCGCCCCCGGGCCCCCCTCGCCGCGCAGGACGCGGCGCAGCCGCTCGGGGTCCATGCCGACGCCGTCGTCCTCGATGACGACCTCGGCCTCCGCGCCCGCGTCCCGCGCCCCGATCGTGATGCGGCTGCGCGTCACCGCGCCCTCCAGACCATGCTTGACGGCGTTCTCGACGAGCGGTTGCAGGCACAGGTACGGGAGGGAGACGGGGAGCACCTCGGGCGCGATCTGAAGCGTCACCGAGAGCCGTTCCCCGAAGCGGGCGCGGACCAGCGCGAGGTACTGGTCGATCGAGTGCAACTCGTCGGCGAGCGTCGTGAAGTCCCCGTGGCTGCGGAACGAGTAGCGCGCGAAATCGGCGAACTGGAGCAGCAGTTCGCGGGCCCGCTCCGGGTCGGTGCGCACGAACGAGGCGATCGCCGCGAGCGAGTTGAAGAGGAAGTGCGGGGATATCTGCGCCCGCAGCGCCTTGATCTCGGCCTCGATCAGGCGCGTGCGGGAGTTGTCCAGCTCCGCGAGTTCGAGCTGCACCGAGACCCAGCGGGCCACCTCGTCGAGCGCGCGCGCGAGGACGGCCGACTCGCGCGGCGCGTACGTGACGAGCGCGCCGAGCACGCGCTCCTCGACCACGACGGGCGCGGCGACCGCCCAGCGGGACGTGCAGCCCGCCTCGGGGGCGCAGCCGCAGTCGAAGGCGGCGCTGCGCCCGTGCGCGAGCACCCCTTCGAGGCGCGCGGGCAGGTGCGCCGCGTGGTGTTCGCCGTGCCCGGCCCAGGCGAGCACGCGGTCCTCGTCGGTGAGGCACAGGGCCTCGGTGCCCAGAAGCGTACGGAGTCTGCGCAGCGCCTTGCGCGCGCTCTCCTCGCCGAGGTCGGCGAGCCCGGCGCGCAGCGGGGGCGCGGCGAGCGAGGCGGTGTGCAGGGTCTCGAAGGTGGCGCGCTCGACGGGTGTGCCGAGGTCGCTGCGGCCCGCCGGGTGGGCGGTGCGGCGGCCGAGGAGGAAGCCGCCCGCGAGGAGGAGCGGGCACAGGGCGAGGAGCAGGGCGGTCGCGGTCACGGGCGCCCTCCCGGGGCGGTCACGGGCGCTCCCCGAGGGGGTCGTCGTCGGCGCGCAGCGCCTCCGGCAGGTGGAGGCGGGCCATCGTGGCGCCCGCGTGCGGCGGGAGGCTCTTCGGGGTGGCGAGCGAGACGAGGATCATCGCGAGGAAGCCGACGGGGACGCTCCAGACGGCGGGCCAGGCGAGCAGGGTGTGCAGCCACCCGGTGCGCACGACGCCCGCGACGGTGAGCGTGACGGCGAGGAGCGCGCTGCCCCCGCCCGCGAGCAGCCCCGCGAGGGCCCCGGGCGGGGTGAGGCGGCGCCACCAGATGCCGAGCACGAGCAGCGGGCAGAAGGACGAGGCGGAGACCGCGAAGGCCATACCGACCGCGTCGGCGACCGGGACCCCGGCGACGAGCAGCGAACCCGCGAGCGGCACGCCGACCGAGAGCACGGCGGCGAGCCGGAAGTGGCGCAGCCCGCGCGGCGGCAGGACGTCCTGGGTGAGCACGCCGGTGACGGCCATCGTGAGCCCCGAGGCGGTGGAGAGGAACGCGGCGAAGGCACCGCCCGCGACCAAGGCGCCGAGCAGGTCGCCGCCGAGGCCCCCGACGACCCGGCCGGGGAGCAGCAGCACGGCGGCGTCCGCGTCCTGGGTGCGGCTCAGCTCGGGCGCGTAGTGGGTGCCGAGCCAGCCGTAGAGCGGCGGGAGGAGGTAGAAGGCGCCGAGGAGGGCGAGGACGACGACGGTCGTGCGGCGCGCGGTGCGCCCGTCCGGGCTCGTGTAGAAGCGGACGACGACGTGCGGGAGGCCCATCGTGCCGAGGAAGGTGGCGACGATGAGCCCGTACGTGGCGTAGAGCGGGTGGTCGGCGCGGCTCGTGGCGAGCGGCTGCCCGGAGCCGGCGCCGCCGAGGTAGGCGCTCTCGGCGGGGAGCCCGGCGGGCGCGGCCGGGTCGCCGTGCGCGGCGAGGAGGAGGAAGAAGGCGGGGACGAGGAGCGCGGTGAGCTTCAGCCAGTACTGGAAGGCCTGCACGAAGGTGATGCTGCGCATCCCGCCGGCCGCGACCGCGAGGACGACCACGGTCGCCACGAGCGCGCCGCCGAACCAGCGCGGCGCCCCGGTGAGGATCGCGAGTGTGAGCCCCGCGCCCTGGAGCTGGGGCAGCAGGTAGAGCCAGCCGACGCCGACGACGCAGCCGCTCACGGCGCGGCGCACGGTGGCCGATTCGAGGCGGCCCTCGGCGAAGTCGGGGAGCGTGTACGCCCCGGAGCGACGCAGTGGCGCGGCGACGAGCAGGAGCAGGACGAGGTAACCGGCGGTGTAGCCGACGGGGTACCACAGCATGTCGGGGCCGTGCAGGAGGACGAGTCCGGCGATGCCGAGGAAGGAGGCGGCGGAGAGGTATTCGCCGCTGATCGCGGCGGCGTTGAGCGAGGGGCCCACGGTGCGCGAGGCGACGTAGAAGTCCGAGGTGGTGCGCGAGATGCGCAGTCCGAAGCCGCCGATCAGGACGGTCGCGAGGACGACGGCGGCGACGGCGGGGACGGCGTACGCCTGGTTCACGCGGCACCGTGCCCGTCGTCGGCGCGGCGGGGCGCGGGGAGGGGGCCGATCCGCTCGTGCGGGTGCTCGGCGCCGCGCACGAGGCGGGCGAAGTCGCGTTCGTTGCGCTCGGCCCTGCGCACGTACGCCCACGCGAGGGCGACGAGCACGGGATAGCAGGCGAATCCGAGGACCGCCCAGGTGGTGGCGGGGCTGCGCAGGGCGCCGAGGAAGAGGGGGAGTGTGACGACGGGCAGCGCGAGGACGGCGAGCGCGGCGAGGCCCGTGCGCAGCTGACTGCGCATGAGGGAACGCACGTAGGCGGCACCGAGCGGGGTCTGCTCGTGGATCTCCAGTTGCGTGCGCCGCCCGCCGGGCCGGCGCACGGCCTTGCGGTCCCCCGTCACGACCTCGCGGCGGGGAGCTTGCTCTGCGGGCACGGGCGGAGTGTAGGGGTGACAGGGGCTGGGGCGAAAGGCGTGCAGGTGGAGCGCGGCAGTGCGCGCGAACGGGTCAACCCCCCGCCCGCTTGAGCAGTAACTCGCGCAGGCGGCTCGCGTGGCGGCGGGAGACGGCGAGGACCGCCGTGCCGATGCGGACGCTCATGCCGCCGCCGTCCAGGCGCAGTTCCTCGACGCGGTGGAGGGCGACGAGGTGGCTGCGGTGGATGCGGACGAAGCCGTGCGGCTGCCAGCGCTCCTCCAGGGTGGTGAGCGGGACGCGCACGAGGTGGCTGCCCTCGGCGGTGTGCAGGCGCGCGTAGTCGCCCTGGGCCTCGGCGTAGGCGATGTCGGCGACGGGCACGAGGCGCGTCACGCCGCCGAGTTCGACGGGGACGTGCGCGGCGGTCGTGGTGGCCGGGAGCGCGGGGCGCGGCTCGCGGGCCTCGACGCGCTCGACGACGCGGCGCACGGCCTCGGCGAGGCGGTCCCTGCGGACCGGTTTGAGGACGTAGTCGACGGCCTTGAGGTCGAAGGCGGTGACGGCGAAGTCCTCGTGCGCGGTGACGAAGACGACGAGCGGGGGCCGCGCGAACCCGGCGAGCAACCGTGCCACGTCGAGCCCGGAGAGCCCGGCCATGCGGATGTCGAGGAAGAGCACGTCGACGGGCTCCGCGCCGCCCCCGTCCTCCATCCCCTGCCCGAGCCTGCGCAGCGCCTCGGTCGCGTCGGTGGCGCCCTCGGCGCTCGTGACGCGCGGGTCGGCCCGCAGCAGGTAGAGCAGTTCCGCGAGCGCGGGTTCCTCGTCGTCCACGGCCAGTACACGCAGCATGGCGCTGGAGTCTAGGCGGTACGGGCCCGGGGCGACCCGGGGGCGGAGCCACCTTCTCGCGTCAACGGGGCGCCTCGCCCGTACGAGTGAGGTTCGGTGGCTCGCCCCACGGTGCCGGGACGCGCCTCAGACGCGGACCGTCAGCTCGACCGTCACCTCGTCGCCGGGGCCGATCGCGTGCGGGGTGCGCACCGCCTTCTTGAGGGGGAGGAGGTAGCCGCCTGCGCGCGGGATGAGCGAGGTCGTGAAGGCCGTCCCGGCGAGGCGGGCCTCGACGGGGACGCAGCCCCAGCCGTAGGTCGCGACGGCGGCGACCTCCCGGAGGTCGGCGGACTCGTCCTCGGGGAGCGGGAGGAAGTAGAAGGGCGCGGGTCCGCGCCACTCGATGACGCGGGCGGAGAAGACGGTGTCCACGGGCTCCCCTGGCGGTGGCGGCGGGCGGTGGGCCGCAGCGTACCCCCGGCCACCGAGGGCTACTTGATGAGCCGGGACAGGCGGCGGTCGGCGAGGGGTTTGCCGCCGGTCTGGCAGGTCGGGCAGTACTGGAGCGAGGAGTCCGCGAAGGAGACCTCGCGGATCGTGTCGCCGCACACGGGGCAGGGCTCGCCGGTGCGGCCGTGGACGCGCAGGCCGCTCTTCTTCTCGGCCTTGAGGCGGCCCGCCGCGAGGCCACGGGAGCGCGCGACGGCCTCGGTGAGGGTCGTGCGCAGGGCCTCGTACAGGCGGCTCGTCTCCTCCTCGGTGAGGCGGCCCGCGTTCTTGAACGGGGAGAGCTTCGCGGCGTGCAGGATCTCGTCGCTGTACGCGTTGCCGACCCCGGCGACGAGGCTCTGGTCGCGCAGGGCGCCCTTGAGCTGCCGGCGCTCGCCGCGCAGGAGTTCCGCGAAGGCCGCGCGGTCGAAGCCGGGGGCGAGCGGGTCGGGGCCGAGGCGGGCGATGCCGGGGACGGTCCGCGGGTCGTCGACGACGTACACCGCGAGGCGCTTCTGGGTCCCGGCCTCGGTGAGGTCGAAGCCCGAGCCGTCGTCGAGCTCGAGGCGCAGCGCGAGCGGGCCGCGTCCGGGCTTCGGCGGTGTGCCGGGCACCTTGTCCTGCCACCGCAGCCAGCCGGCGCGGGCGAGGTGCGTCACGAGGTGGGGGCCGCCGTCCGTGACGAGGTCGAGGAACTTCCCGTACCGGCGTACGTCCGTGACCTCGTGCCCCACGAGGGCGCTCGGCGGCGGCTCGTAGGTCTTGAGGACGTTGACCGCGACGGGCAGGACGCGCGTGGGGGTGCGTCCGACGAGGTGGTCGTCGAGGAAGTCCCGCAGGGCCTCGACCTCGGGCAGTTCGGGCATAGCTCCCAGATTGCCTCTCCGGCGGCGCGAAAGCCAGCCCCCGGCCGGGGGCCCGGCTCACGCCTCCCGGTGCGGCTCCGCGCGCTGCTCGCCCGGCCTTCGCACCTCGAACTCGCACCACACGCACTTGCCCGCGCCCCGCGCCTCCACGCCCCACGCGTCCGCGAGCAGGTCGACGAGCATGAGCCCGCGCCCCGACTGCCCCTCGGCGTCCGCCTCGCGGCGTCTGGGCAGGGCGCTGGAGGCGTCCTCGACCTCGACGCGCAGGCGGCGCACGGCTCCGGTCAGCACGCGCAGGGTGACGAGTGACGGGCCCTCCGTGTGGGTGAGCGCGTTGACGACCAGCTCGTCCGTGGCGAGCTCGATGTCGTCGGCACGGGAGCCGGCGCCCCAGGAGCGGACGGCGGAGCGGATCATGCGGCGGGCCTCGGCGAGGTCGCGCGGGTCGCCCGGCGCGACGTGCTGCTGGAGTCTGCCGCCGTAGAGCGGGGCGTCCGCCGTGGCGCGGCGGCGCAGGAGCAGTACGGCGACGTCGTCCTCGCCGCCGCGCCGCTCGACGCCGGTGGTGAGCAGGTCGGCGAGCAGCCGCAGGTCGCGCGGCCCTGTGCGCAGCTGTGTCGCGAGCTTCGCGAAGCCGTCGTCGAGGTCGGCACCGGGGACTTCGACGAGCCCGTCGGTGCACAGGAGCAGCGTCGCGCCCGGGTCCAGTTCCAGGGTCGAGACGGGGTAGTCGAGCGCGGCGAACTGCGAGGAGAGCCCGAGCGGCAGCCCCCCGGGGACGGGCACCCGCCGGGCGGAGCCGTCCGGCGCCATGAGGAAGGGATCGAGGTGTCCGGCGCGCACGAGCTGGAGCACGCCGGTGCTGAGGTCGGCCTCGGCGTAGAGGCAGGTCGCGAAGCGGTCGGTGTCGAGTTCGTCGAGGAAGAGCGAGGTGCGGGCCATGACGGTCGCGGGCGGGTGGCCCTCGGCCGCGTAGGCGCGCAGGGCGATGCGGAGCTGGCCCATGACGGCGGCGGCGTGCGTGTCGTGGCCCTGCACGTCGCCGATGACGGCGCCGGTGCGGCCGCCGGGCAGCGGCACGAGGTCGTACCAGTCGCCGCCGACGTCGCGGCCCGCGCTCGCGGCCCGGTAGCGCACCGCGACCTCGGCGCCCGGCACGTCCGGGATGGTGCGCGGGAGCATCGCCTGCTGGAGTCCCTGCGCGAGGTCCTTCTCCTGCTCGTAGAGCATGGCGCGCTGGAGGCTCTGCGCGAGGCTGCTGCCGAGGGCGATGAGGACGTTGCGCTCCTCGGCGGAGAAGGGGTGCGGGTGCCGGTAGAAGAGGCCGAGTGAGCCGATCGGCTTGCCCTGCGCGACGAGCGGCAGGTAGGCGGCGGCGACGAGCCCGAGGTGGCTGATGCCGGCCCACAGGCGGGGGTACTCGGCGGCGAAGGCGTCGGCGGTCTCCAGGTAGACGGGGCGCAGGGTGCGCACGACGTCGCTCATGGGGTACGGCTCGTCGACGCGGGTCCAGCGGGTGCCGGGGACGAAGCCGTCGGCCGGGCCGTCCGCGACGAGGCGGATACGGCCCTGTTCGAGGAGGCCGACGACGAGCGAGTCCGCGCCGAGGCGCACGAGGCCGTCCTGTTCGCGCAGGATGTCGAGGACGTCGCCGACGGTGCGGGCGGCGGCGAGGGCGGCGGTGGTGCGCTCGACGACGGTCGTGCGGCGGCGCAGTTCGGAGGCCTGCTCACGGCGGGCGGTGGTGTCGCTCAGCTCCTGGGTCGCGTCGCGCACGATGCCGAAGATGCGGCGGGCCCGGCCGTCCGCGTCGCGGCGGATGTAGCCCTGGGTGTGGGTCCAGCGCAGGGAGTCGTCCGCGCGGCGGATACGGAAGTAGCCGGCGTACGTCTCGTGGCCCGCGGTGATGGCGTCCTTGACGAGGGCGGCCATCCGGTCGCGCTCGGCGCGGGGCATCTGGGCGGACGCGGTGGTGGCCATGTCGTCGAAGCGCTCGCGGGGCAGTTCGAAGACGGCGAGCGCCTGCTGGTCCATGTGCATGCGGCCGCTGTCGAGGTCCCAGTCGAAGCTGCCCATGCGGTTCATGGCGAGGATCGGGTCGGGGCGGGCGGGCCAGTCGTCCGGGCGGGTGGCGGCCTCCCCCGTCGGGTCGCCGGAGGGGGCGGGCACGGGCTCGGGGCGCGGCGTGGGCTCCGGGCGGGGGCCGGTGGTCGCGCTGTGTCGCATCGCTCCCCGTTCTGCCATGAAGCTCCTCGGCCCTCGTCCGGTTCCGCCGGGTGGGGGCCTCTGCTCCGAGCACCCGCCCCCGAAAGGTAGGTTTTATACCATTTTGCTCCGTCGTGGAGGCGGGGGACAGCCCCGACGCCCGAAGCGTCGGCCTCCGCACCCGGCACCGCCCGTCCCGGGGCTCCCCCTCAGCCCTCGGTGCCCGGCCCGAGCCGCACGCTCCGGGCCGTCTCCTGACCGTCCCCGGTCGGGGTCTCGCCGGGTTCGGTGGAGGGCGGCACGGTCTCCCAGGGCCCGGAGGACTCGGGGCTCGGCTCCTCGTCGGGCGGCTCGGTGGGGGGCGCGCTGGGCATCGCGCTCGGCTCCCGTACCGCGTGGTCGTGGGTGCCGTCGTCGCCCACGGGCCGCTCCAGCCAGTGGCCGTGCGCGGGGTCCGCGAGGGTGAGCGCGGAGAGGGGGCGCGCGGCGGGCGCCACGGCGCGCACCTCGCCCCCCTCGTACCCCTTCCAGCGCGCGCCGCGCGGCGTCCCGACGCTGTCGCCGCTCGCGGGCCCCAGCGGGTTGCCGCAGACGCAGCGCACCCGGGGCACGCCGCGCGCGTCGACGAGCACGGAGGTGCCCGACTGGAGGACGGCGCGGTACGTGGTGACCTCGCCCCTGGCGTAGCCGTGGGCCGTGACGACGGTGTCGGCGCGCAGGACGACGGGGGTGAGGTCGTCGAGCCAGCGGTCGAGCCCGGCGGCGGGGGTCCCGGCCGCGCGGGCGAAGGCGGTGGCGCGCGGGCGGTCGGCGGTGAGCAGCCGGGACTGGGCGCGGACGTCGCAGCCGGTACCCGCCGGCAGGCCCGCGTAGAGCCCGGGGGTGTCCCCCGCGACCAGGCGGGGCTTGTCGTCCTCGCCGCCCTCGCCCTCGGGCAGCGGCTGCTCCGTCCGGGTGAGGGGCGTGGGCACCGCGCGGGTCGCCGAGGCCGTGAAGGGGTCGGGCCCGCGGGCCCCCGCGGCCTCCAGAACGGTGTCCTGCGCCGCCTCGGCGCGCTGCCCGCCGGCGCCGCACCCGGCGGCCCCGAGAGCGAGCAGGGCGAGCGCGGCCGACGCGAGGACGGCGGGGGTGGTCCGGAGAGCTGTGCGCACGGTGTCCTCCCGGCTCGGGCGGCGCCCCCGGTGGGCACGACCGCTCGGACCCGGCACGGACCGTACGGGACCGCTCCGGGTGCTGGGCCATTGTGTGCCGCCGGAACACGAAGTGCGCAAACGGGAGGAATCGCCACGCCGTGTCAGGAGGGCGCTCCTCGTCTTCCGGCGTCCCTCGTCTTCCGGGCGGCGCACGCTGCCGCGCGGCGGAGGCGGGGGACACGGGCGGCGAGCCGTGCCGCGTCCCCCGCCGGTGCCGCTCCTGATGTCCGGGGACGTTCCCGCCCCGGACGGCGGGTCGGGGTGGGGGGTCAGGGGTGGTCGGGCCGCTGCGAGGGGGGCGTGCCGCCGCCCTCGCCGCCGCCCTTGGCGCCCTTGTCGGTGCCGTGCGCCTGGTGGCCCGCGCCGCCGCGCGTGCGTTCGCCGCTCCGGGGGACGCGGTGTCCCGCGCCGTCCTGCGGAGCGGCGGCGCGCCGGTCGCTGCGCCTGTGGTCGGGTCCGGGGGAATCGGACATGGGGTTCTCCTCTCGTGGGAGGGTCCCGCACGGGTTCGTACGGGAAGTTCGTCGGCCTCAGGGAACCGGGCGCACCCGGGCCGCGCGCACCGGCCGCCAGGTGGAGACGAGCGCGGCGGCGAGGAGGAGTTCGGCGATGTCGCCGCCGTAGTACATGAGTTGCGCACCGGCGCGTACGTCGTCGACGGGCGCGTGCACGACGGTGCCCCAGCCCCCGTAGAGGGCCTGCGAGAGCAGCGCGTGGACGGCGATGGCTCCGCCGAGCCAGACGAGGCGGGTGCGCACGGCGGCCCGCGCGGGCAAGGGGTCGGGGCCGGCGACGACGTGGGCCCACAGGCAGCCGGCGAGCAGGAAGTGCAGGTGGAGCAGGGGGTGGGTCCAGGGGTGGGCGGCGCACCAGTCGTAGAGCGGCGTGCAGTAGAGCGGCACGAGGCTGCCCGTGGCGAGGAGGAAGGCGGGCGCGGGACGGGCCAGGAGGCGGCAGGGCGCGCTGGCGAGGACGGCGGTGAGACGGCGGGCGCGGGCGGCGGGCAGGGCGCGCAGGGTGAGGGTGAGGGGCGCGCCGAGCACGAGGGCGAGCGGCGCGTACATGCCGATCAGCAGGTGCTGGGCCATGTGTCCGGCGAAGCCGGGGTGGTGCCCGGCGCCGCCGAGGGGAGGCAGGAGCGCGACGGCGAGCAGGGCGAGCCCCGTACCGAAGGCGGCGGTACGGGCGACGGGCCAGGGGGCGCGCCGCCCGGCCCGTACCGTGAGCGCGAGGTAGGCCGCCGCGGCGCCGAGCAGGAGCGGGACGAGGAGGAGCGGGAAGAGCCGCTCCCAGGCCCCCGCCTGCCCGCCCGTCATCCCTGTCATCGCCGTCGCCCCCGCCCTCACGCCCCGGTCCCCCGCGCCGTGGGGGCCTCACCCGGTCGACGAAGCGGGCCACCGCCGCCGCGCACGAGGAGCCCGAGGACGAGCAGGACGGCGCCGAGTGCGAGGAAACCGAGGTCCCACCACAGCTGGTGCGGACCGCCTCGGACGTGGTGGATACCGAGCACGTGGTGGTCGAGCACGCCCTCGACGAGGTTGAAGAGGCCCCAGCCGACGAGCACCCACCCCCACAGGGCGCGCGAGGTCCACACGGCCCTGCGGCCCTCGGTCACCCTGTGGTGCAGGACGGCCAGGCCGCCCAGGACGCTCAGCCAGCACACGGCGTGGAAGATCCCGTCCCACACGGTGTTCATCTCCAGCCCGGAGACGGTGTGCGGGTCGTAGTAGCGCACCCCGATGTGGTCGTGATCGGTGCTCGTGAGCATGTGGTGCCACTGGAGCAGCTGGTGGAGCAGGATGCCGTCCACGAAGCCGCCGAGGCCCACACCGAGCAGCAGCCCGGGGAACCTGAGCGGGTCGGCGGTGGAGACGGGGGCCACGACGCGGGCCGTTGCCATGGGGTTCCTTCCGGAGCGGGCGGGTGGCGGCACCCCGGACGGGGAGCAGCCGTGGTGCCCGAAGAGCGCGGGACCGACCACGTCCGGTGCTCTCCGGAACATCGGGAGACGGCTGGGTACCCGCCTCAGGGGCGGTTGACACGTACGCGCAGTCGTTTGCCGCGTTTCCCGCCCCCCAGCGCGCGTCGGTGATACCGCGTGCCCGGCGCTCGCTTCCTCACGCACCCGGCTCCGGCGCCACGCACCGGATACGCCGGGTGCCGGGCACGTCCTCCCCCGTGGGGCGTGCCCGGCACCCGGCCGGGGGTCCACTCAGCTCAGCCCAGCCACCACACCGTGGTGTCCGGCGTGAGCACCACGTTCCCGTCCGCGCCCGCGACCGGGAGCGTGTCCCCGCTGCTCAGCAAAGCCTCACCGGGGCACGGGACGGTGACCGGGGCGCTTCCCGTGTGGGCGGTCACCACGATGGGCCGCCCGTCCGCCGTCTCCCGGCGCAGCGCGAGCACGCCCTCGGGCGCGTGGAGCCAGGTCACCTCGGTGCCCGCGCCGAGTGCGGGCTGTGCGCGGCGCAGGGCGAGCGCGGCGCGGTAGAACTCCAGCGTGGAGCCCGGGACGCCGGTCTGCGCCTCCACGCTCAGGCCGCCCCAGTCCGCGGGCTGCGGCAGCCAGCTCCCGCCGGGCCCGAACCCGTACGAACTCCCCTCGCGCGTCCAGGGCAGGGGCACCCGGCACCCGTCGCGGAAGCCGTCCTGGCCCGCCGCGCGGAAGTACGAGGGGTCCTGGCGCACCTCGTCGGGGAGGTCCACGACGTCCGGGAGGCCCAGTTCCTCGCCCTGGTAGAGGTACGCGGAGCCGGGCAGCCCGAGCATCAGGAGGGTCGCCGCCCGCGCGCGGCGCAGGCCGAGCGCGCGGTCCCCCGGGGTGCGGAGCTGGGTGCCGAGCCCCGGCGGGTTGCCGAAGCGGGTGGTGTGCCGGGTGACGTCGTGGTTGGAGAGCACCCAGGTGGCGGGGGCTCCGACGGGCCGCATCGCCGCGAGGGTGCGGTCGATGACCTCGCGCAGCGCGGGCGCCGACCAGTCCGTGCTGAGGTACTGGAAGTTGAACGCCTGGTGGAGTTCGTCGGGGCGCACGTAGTGGGCGGTGCGTTCGACGGTGGGGGTCCACGCCTCGGCGACGAAGACGCGGGCGCCGTCGTACTCGTCGAGGACGCGCCGCCACGAGCGGTAGATCTCGTGGACACCGTCCTGGTCGAAGTACGGCGTCGCCCCGTTGCCGAGCAGCTTGACCTGTTCGGCGTCGCCGACGTCGGGCAGCCCGGGCGCCTTCACGAGCCCGTGCGCCACGTCGATGCGGAAACCGTCGACGCCCATGTCGAGCCAGAAGCGCAACACGGAGCGGAACTCGTCGTGCACCGCCGGGTGTTCCCAGTTGAAGTCGGGCTGCTCGGGCGCGAAGAGGTGCAGGTACCACTCGCCGTCGGCACTGCGGGTCCAGGCGGGGCCGCCGAAGACGGACTCCCAGTCGTTCGGCGGGAGTTCACCGTTCTCGCCGCGCCCGGGCCGGAAGTGGTAGCGCTCGCGCAGGGGCGAGCCGGGGCCCTCGGCGAGGGCGCGCTTGAACCACTCGTGCTGGTCGGAGGAGTGGTTGGGCACGAGGTCGACGATGACGCGCAGCCCGAGCGCGTGCGCCTCGCGCAGCAGCCCGTCCGCGTCGTGCAGATCGCCGAACATCGGGTCCACGGCACGGTAGTCGGCGACGTCGTAGCCCGCGTCGGCCTGCGGCGAGGCGTAGAAGGGGCTCAGCCACACGGCGTCGACGCCGAGGTCGCGCAGGTGCGGCAGACGGGCGCGGATACCGGCCAGATCGCCCATGCCGTCGCCGTTCGCGTCGGCGAAACTGCGCGGGTAGACCTGGTAGATGACCGCCTCGCGCCACCAGTCGGCGCCGGGCGCCGGGGCGGCGGGCCCGGCCTGGGCGGGGAGGACAGCGGGGGCGACGGCGGCGCTGGAGTCGGCGTGGTGCTGGCTCATGGGGTCCTTGCTGGTGACGTGTACGTACAGGTGGTGCGTCGTGCGGTACGGGAGCGGGCCGGCCCGGCCCGCGCGGCCCCGGGCGGCTCAGCCCTTCGCCGCGCCCGCCGTGAGCCCCGTGACGAGGTGGCGCTGCACGAGGTAGAAGAAGATCGTGACCGGCACCGCGATGAGCACGGCGGTCGCGGCCATGAGGTTCCACTGGGCGTCGTGCTCGCTGACGAAGGTCTGGAGACCGACGGCGAAGGTGTACTTCTCGTCGTCGAGGAGGAAGGTCGAGGCGAAGGCCACCTCGGCCCAGGCGGTGATGAAGGTGTAGAAGGCGGCGACGGCGAGTCCGGGCCTGGCGAGCGGCAGGATGAGCCGCCAGAAGGTGCCGAAGGGGCTGAGCCCGTCGATGCGCCCGGCCTCGTCGATCTCGAAGGGGATCGTGTCGAAGTAGCCCTTGAGCAGCCAGGCGCTGTACGGGATCGCGGTCGTGCAGTTGAGCAGGATCACCCCGAAGTAGCTGTCGATGAGCCCGAGTTCGGAGAAGATCTCGTACATCGGCACGATGAGCACGGCGATCGGGAACGCCTGCGTGAGCAACAGCACCCACATGAGGGAGCGTTGACCGGGGAAGCGCATGCGCGAGACGGCGTAGCCGGTGGTCGCGGCGAAGGCGACGCCGAGCAGCGTGGTGCCGAGCGAGACGATCAGGGTGGACTGCAACCAGTCCCAGAACTTGGTGTGTTCGAGGACGTAGGAGTAGTTGTCGAAGGTGAGCCGGCCGAAGATGCGGCCGGGGTGGAGGTAGTCGTCCTTCCCGGGCCCGAGCGAGAGGAAGGCGAGCCAGACGACGGGCACGAGCGCGACGAGGCTCGCGAGGACGAGTACGGCGTGGGTGAGGACGGTGGCGAGCGGGCCCCGCTCGCCGCGGCGGCGCACGCGCGCGGGGCGGGCGACGGGACGGGCGGCCGCGGCGACGGGCGCTGCGGGCAGCGTGGTGGACTCGGTGCTCATGGCGTGATTCCTGTCGGCCGGTTCAGAGGGTGGACTGCTCGTTGCGGTTCAGCCACCTGCGGTAGAAGGTGGTGAAGACGACGAGGATCGACAGGAGCAGGACGCCGTACGTGGCCGACTGGGCGAAGTCGCGGGGCTGTTGGCCGAAGCCGAGGCGGTAGGCCCAGGTCACGAGGATCTGCGCGTCGGGGGCGCTGGTGCCGCCGAAGAGCAGGAAGATGATGGCGAACTGGTTGAAGGTCCAGATCACGCCGAGCAGGACGACGGTGGCACTCACCGGGCGCAGGCCCGGCAGGGTGACGTGCCGGAAGCGCTGCCAGGCGCTCGCGCCGTCCATCTCGGCCGCCTCGTAGAGGTTCGCGTCGATGGACTGGAGCCCGCCGAGCAGCGAGACCATCATGAACGGCACACCGCACCACGTGTTGACGAGGATCGCGGCGACGCGCTGCCAGGAGGTGTCCTCCAGCCAGGCCGGCTGCGGCAGGTGCAGGTGGCCCAGGACGGTGTTGACGAGGCCGCCGTCGGCGAGCATGATCCGCCACGAGAAGACGGTGACGAAGGCGGGCACCGCCCAGGGCAGGATGAGCAGCATCCGGTAGACGACCCGGCCGCGGAACTTCTGGTTGAGCAGCAGCGCGAGGCCGAGACCGAGGCAGTAGTGCAGCGCGACGCAGGCGACGGTCCAGCCGACCGTCCACAGGAAGTGCGACCAGAAGCGCTCGTAGGCGGTGGGGCCCCACAGGATGTCGGCGTAGTTGTGCAGGCCGATGAACTCGTAGGTCGCGTCGATGTGGTTGACGCCGATGGTGCGCGCCGAGTTGAGGCTCGTGGCGTCGGTGAGGGTCAGGTAGAAGCCGCGGGCCAGCGGGTACGCGACGAGGACGCCGAGCACGATGACGACCGGGGCGATCATCGCGTACGCGTACCAGTGTCTCTGGCTGCCGCGGCGCAGGCGGCTGAGCGGCCCGGTCCTGCGGCCGGGGGCCCGCTGCTGCCGCGGGGGCGCGGTCTCGGTGTCGACGGCGACGGTCATGGCGGCCCTTCCGGGGCGGGGATGGTGTACGGGGGAAGGCGGCGTGGTGCGGGGGGCGGGGCCGGCCCGTCAGGTGGCCGGCCCCGCCGCCGCGCCGGTCAGCGCTTGTAGTCGGGGAGGAGCTTCTGCATCGCGTCCCCGGCCTTGCGCAGGCCGTCGTCCAGCGATTCCTTGCCGCTCGCGACGCGCGGCAGTTCGGTGTCCATCGGGCCCCACAGGGAGCTGTACTCCGGCAGCGCGGGGCGCGGCTGGGCGGCGTCCAGGACCTGCTGGAAGCCCGCGGTGCCCGGGTCGGCCTTGACGGCTTCGGTGTAGGCGTCCTGGCGGGTGGGCAGGGTGCCGTTCTTGAGCGCGATCTGCTCCTGCGTCTTCGCCGAGGTCATGTACTTGACGAAGGTGAAGGCGGCCTTCTGGTGGGCCTGGTCGGAGCCCGCGTAGACGGACAGGTTGTGGCCGCCGGTCGGGGCGCCGGGCTTGCCGGCCGATCCGGCCGGGACGACGGCGACGCCGAGGTTCTTCCGGTCCTTGAAGGCGCTGCCCTTGTAGTAGTTGGTCAGTTCCCAGGGCCCCTGGATGGTCGCCGCGACCTTGCCGCCCGCGAAGGCGTCCTGGATGTGGGCGTAGCTGTCGGCGGTGATGTCGGCCTTGTGCAGGCCCTTGCCGGAGAAGAGGCCCTGCCACTCCTTGAGCGCCTTGACCGCGGCGGGGCTCTCGATCGTGAGCTTCTTCGCCTTCGCGTCGACCGTGTCGGTGCCCTCGCCGAAGAGGTAGGGCTGCGCGTAGTACCCGGCCGTCGAGCCCCAGTAACCGTCCACGCCCGTCTTGGACTTGACGGTCGCCGCGTCCTTCTTGAGCTGCTCCCACGTGGTGGGCGCGGTCTTGATCCCGGCCTCGGCGAAGAGCTTCTTGTTGTAGACGAGGGCGAGCGTGTCCGTGACGAGCGGGACGCCGTAGGTCTTGCCCTCGTACCGGGCCTGCTGGATCAGGTTGGGCTGGAAGGAGTCCTGCTCGGCGAGCGCGTCCGTGCCGTCGAGCGGCGCGAGGTAGCCCTTCTTCGCGAAGGCGGGCGTCCAGCCGACCTCGGCGCGCAGGATGTCGGGCGCGCCCTTGGCCCCGGCGGCGGTGTCGAACTTGTTCTGCGCCTGGTCGAAGGGCACGTTGACGTACTTGACCTTGATGTCCTTGTGCGACTTCTCGAACTGCTCGACCAGCGCCTTGTAGGTCGGGGCCTCGTTGGTGGCGTTGGAGGTGTCCCACCAGGTGAGGGTGACCGGTCCGCCGCCGGAGGCGCCGTCGTCGCCGTCGTCCCCGCCGCAGGCCGTCGCCGCGAGGGCGAGCGATGCGAGCAGTGCGGTGGCCGCTATGCCACGCCGCATGAGTACTCCTTGAGGGTGTGTGAGCCCGTTCTCGGCGGATGGCCGCCGCCGGCCGCACCATCGCGACGGCCGGGCGAACGAGAAAGTAACAGCGTCGCAGCCGTTGCGAAAGACCTTGCAGCAAGAATCTGCAAGAAACCTTCCCGGCGCCCTGAACGTCAGTTCACCGTCTCCACCTGCGGCATACTCTCCTCGTACCAGCCCGGCACGCACCCGCTTGCAAGGCTTGTGCAAGAATCCTCAGGCCCTTGTCAGTCCGCGCCCGAACGGGAATCATCAGAGGGGCCGTCAGGGACCCGTGACCTGGGCAGGGCTGTACATCGAGGCAGGGCCAGTCGAGGGGACCCCATGACACAGCAGTACGGGCGCAGGCCCGCGGCATCCCGTCGCGCGGGGGCGCGCCCGGAGCCCCAGGGCACGGCCCGTCTCGCTGATCTCGCCGCCCAGGCGGGGGTGAGCGAGGCGACTGTGAGCCGGGTGCTCAACGGCAAGCCGGGCGTAGCCGACGCGACCCGGCAGGAGGTGCTCGCCGCGCTCGACGTGCTCGGCTACGAGCGCCCGGTGCGCCTGCGGCGGCGCAGCGAGGGGCTGGTCGGGCTCATCACGCCCGAGTTGGAGAACCCGATCTTCCCGGCCCTCGCGCAGGTGATCGGGCAGGCCCTGACCCGCCAGGGCTACACCCCGGTCCTCGCGACGCAGACGCCCGGTGGGTCCACGGAGGACGAGCTGACCGAGATGCTCGTGGACCGGGGCGTCGCCGGGATCATCTTCGTCTCGGGGCTGCACGCGGACACCACCGCGGACACGGGACGCTACGAGCGACTGCACGCGCAGGGCGTCCCGTTCGTCCTGGTCGACGGCTACTCCCCCAAGGTCCGCGCCGTCTTCGTCTCCCCGGACGACCGGGCCGCGATGCGCCTCGCGGTCACCCACCTGCGGGCGCTGGGCCACCGCGAGATAGGTCTCGTGCTCGGCCCGGAGCGCTTCGTGCCCGTACAGCGCAAGGTCGAGGGGTTCACGGCGGCGCTGCACGAGGAGTTCGGTCTCGGGGCCGCCGAGGTGCGGAGCCGGTACGTGCGGCACTCGCTGTTCACGCTCGAAGGCGGCCAGGCCGCCGCCACGGCCCTCCTGGAACGCGGCTGCACGGCGCTCGTGTGCGCGAGCGACATGATGGCGCTCGGCGCGATCCGCGCGGCCCGCGCCCGCGGCCTCGCGGTCCCCGAGGAGGTCTCCGTCGTCGGCTTCGACGACTCCCCGCTGATCGCCTTCACCGACCCGCCCCTGACCACGGTCCGCAAGCCGGTCCCCGCGATGGGCCAGGCCGCGGTCCGCGCCCTCCTGGAGGAGATCGGCGGCACCCCGGCCCCACCGAGCGAGTTCGTCTTCATGCCGGAACTGGTGGTCAGGGGCTCAACAGCAGCCGCACCACTCGCCAGCCCCTCCGGCGATTGAGGAGCGGGGTCCGGGGCGGAGCCCCGAAAAGGCCCGCGCCCGACAACTCAGCCGCACTCAGCATCCCGGACCAGCCAAAAACTCAGCCACACTCAGCATCCCGGACCGGCCAAAAACCCAGCCCCTCCGGCGATTGAGGAGCGGGGTCCGGGGCGGAGCCCTGGAAAGGCCCGCGCCCAAAACTCGGCCGCACTCAATATCCCAGGGCGGCCAAAATCAAGCCCCTCCGGCGATTGAGGAGCGGGGCCCGGGGCGGAGCCCCGGAAAAGGCCCCGCCCCGGACACGCCCACCTATTCCACTCAGCCCCGCCGCAGGCGCAGCGTCACCAACTGGAACGGCCGCAAGGCGACCTTCAACTCCCCGTCAACGGCAACCACTTCCGCCGCCCCCTCGGAGAGATCCCGCTCCAGCAGGTCGGTGACCCGCACCTCGGCCACCTCGAACCCAGGCCTGAGCGAAGCGACCCCGCGCCCGCCCCGCGCCTCGTGGAACCGCACCACCACGTCCCCGCTGCCGTCGTCGGCGAGCTTGACCGCCGTGACCACCACGGAGTCCTGCCCCACGGTGACGAGCGGCGCGATCTCCGCCCCCGCACCCCGCACGACACGGCGCGGCAGGTTGACCCGCCACCCCTCGCGGACGGCGTCGTCGATCGTGGCGCCGGCCACGAGACCGTGCCGGAAGCGGTGCACGCCCTGGTCGGTCTCCGGGTCGGGGAAGCGCGGCGCGCGCAGCAGCGAGGCGCGGACCGTGGTGGTGGTCCCGCCGTCCTCGCGCACCGTGCGGCTCACATCGTGCCCGTACGTCGAGTCGTTCACGACGGCGACGCCGAAGCCAGGCTCCTCCAGGTGCACGAAGCGGTGGTTGCACGCCTCGAACTTCGCGGTCTCCCACGTGGTGTTGGTGTGGGTGGGCCGGTGGAAGTGCCCGAACTGGGTCTCGCTCGCGTACCGTTCGGCGTGCAGGTCGAGCGGGAAGGCCAGCTTGAGGAACTTCTCCGTCTCGTGCCAGTCCACCTCGGTGTCGATGTCGAGACGCTCGGCGCCCTCGGCGAGGCTCAGCGTCTGGACGACGCGCGAGTCCCCGAAGGCCCGTACGATCCGCACCCCTTCGGGCGCCGCGCTCAGTTCCTCGACGTCCGTGAGGTCCGTGACGGTGTTGCGGTAGAAGGAGTCGACGTCCCAGGCGTCCCACTGGTTGGGGAAGTCGGTGTGGAGCTGCAGCAGGTTGGCGGCCTGTCCGGGGGCCACGGCCTCGCGGCCCGAGTCGTGGCGCAGCGCGGAGACGACGAGCCCGCGCGCGTCGATCTCGATCCGTACGACCCCGTTGTCGAGGACGAAACCGCCCCCCGTACGCGCGACGGGCACGACCACGGCGGGAGCGGGCGCGGTCCCCGCGGCGCCTGCCGCGATCCCCGCGTCCGCGTGCGGCGCCGAGTTGAAGCGCACCTCGGTGTCGCCCTCGCCCGCGAGCGCCCGCTGCGCGGCGCCGATGATCTCGTTCAGCTCCTCGGCGAGCGCGGCATACGTGCGCTCCGCCTCGCGGTGCACCCAGGCGATCGACGAGCCCGGCAGGATGTCGTGGAACTGGTGGAGCAGCAGCGTCTTCCACAGCCGGTCGAGCCGCTCGTACGGGTACGGGAAGCCCGCGCGCACCGCGGCGGTCGCCGACCACAGCTCGGCCTCGCGCAGCAGGTGCTCGCCACGCCGGTTGCCCTGCTTGGTCCTCGCCTGGCTGGTGAGCGTGGCGCGGTGCAGCTCCAGGTACAGCTCGCCGACCCACACGGGTGGCTCGGGGTACTCGGCCTCGGCCTTCGCGAAGAAGGCGGCCGGGGTCTCCCAGTCGACGCGCGCGGGGCCCTCGGTGTTCTTGAGGCGGGCCGCCTTCGCGACCATCTCGCGGGTGGTGCCGCCGCCGCCGTCACCGAAGCCGGTGGGGGCCAGGGAGCGCGTGGCGCGCCCCTTCTCCTTGAAGTTGCGTGCCGCGTGCCCGAGCTGGCTGCCGAGCATCTCGCAGTTGTAGGAGTCGACGGGCGGGAAGTGCGTGAAGATCCGGGTGCCGTCGATGCCCTCCCAGCGGAAGGTGTGGTGCGGGAAGTCGTTGGTCTTGCTCCAGGAGATCTTCTGGGTGAGGAGGTACTTGGAGCCCGCGGCCTTGATGATCTGCGGGAGCCCGGCGGCGAAGCCGAAGGTGTCGGGGAGCCACGCCTCCTCGTTGTCGATGCCGAACTCGTCGAGGAAGAAGCGCTTGCCGTGGACGAACTGGCGGGCCATCGCCTCCGAGCCGGGCATGTTGGTGTCGGACTCGACCCACATGCCGCCGGCCGGGACGAAGCGTCCGTCGGCGACGGCCTCGACGACCTTGTCCCACACCTCGGGGCGGTGCTCCTTGAGCCAGGCCCACTGCTGGGCCTGGGACATGGCGAAGACGAACTCGGGGGCCTCTTCGAGGAGCGAGACCATGTTGGAGCTGGTGCGGGCGACCTTGCGGACCGTCTCGCGCAGCGGCCACAGCCAGGCGGAGTCGATGTGCGCGTGGCCGACGGCGCTGATCCGGTGCGCCGAGGCCTGGGCCGGTACGGCGAGCGCGGGCGCGAGGAGTGCGCGCGCGGCGGCGGCCGTACCCGCGATGTCCTGGAGGTCGAGGGCGTCGAGCGCGCGGTCGGCCGTGCGCAGGAGCTCCCAGCGGCGGGCGGAGTCGGCCGGGAGTTGCGGCATCATCTCGCCGAGGACTTCGAGGTCCATGACCAGCTGGAAAACGTTGTCGTCGAAAACGGCCAGATCCATCCGGCCGAGGACGTACTGCGGGGCACTGCCCGCCGTCGCGGGGTCGCCCATGTCGGTGGGCGCGAAGGGCCGGTTACCCAGGATGACCGGGTTCGACGCGGCTTCGACGCGGAAGTCGATCTCCTCGCCGCCCCGGGCCGGGTCCCCGACGCGCACGTAGCGGTTGCGCGGGTGGATGCCCTTGACCGGCGTGCCATCGGGGGTGTGCACGAGTCCTTCGCACTGGAAGCCGGGCGTGTGCCGGCTGAAGCCGAGGTCGAGCACGGCCTCGACAGTGCGGCCGGCCCACGCGGCGGGCACGGTGCCGGTGACCTTGAACCAGCTGGTGCCCCAGGGCGGGCCCCAGGGGGTGTTCGGGGTGATGGGTTCGTAGGGGGCCGCCAAGCCCTCCGCGACCGGGACGGGCTCACCGGGAGCCGTCCAGATCGCCACGTCCAGGGGGACCGTCTCGGCGTACACCGCCGGGCGGATGCGTTCTTCCAGCACACGCGCGAGGCGTGCCTCGACCAGGGCCCGGTCGTCATGCATGGGCGAAGCTCCGTAGGAAGGAGAGGTGATCAGGAGTGGCGGCCCGGTCAGTCTAAGTCCGTCCCACCTCGGCGTTCCTGGCCCGGGTGCTCCCTCGGCCACCTCCCCGGCCCCGCTCCCCCGGGGCCGGCGCACGAAGGCCCCCGCCCCGTGGGGGGCGAGGGCCTTCACGGACCGTACGGAAAGGGCGGTCAGTCCACGCTGGGCAGGATGTGCGGCTCGGCGAGATCGTCCTCGTACCCGGCGAGGCGGATGGGCGCCGAGCGGGCCCACACCTCCAGCGAGCCGATCTCCTGGTGACGGCGGCGGGGTGGGGACGTCGTCCCCTGGCTCCGCTGCTCCGTGTGCTTCGTCTCCTGTGTCACCGCGCACTCCTCATGTGTCGGGTAACCCCCGGTACGGCACCGAGCCGCTCCCCGTCACCGGGACCTGGCACCGGGCCGCCGCCGGAATTCGCGTCTGGGGCGGTACGGGCGCGGTGGCGCCGGTGGTTCGTACGGAGCGGGGCGAGGTGCGCCCTTCGTCCGGGGACGGACGTCGGGTGAGGGTGTCCACCCGTGTCTGCTGTCCGTTGCAACAGCCTAACCACATGAGCGCGGGTGCGCTCGATGGCGCGGAAATCGGCACTCCGTGCCGCGGCGCGACCCGCACGATTCAGCCATCCGGATCAGGCCGCACCCGTCCCGTCGGCCTCCCGTGTCACCCGCCGAGGCAGCCGTTCACCAGCGCGAGACGCCGTAGTCCTTGAGGAAGACGCCGTACAGGTCCTCGCCGGCCTCGCCGCGCACGATCGGGTCGTAGACGCGTGCCGCGCCGTCGACGAGGTCGAGCGGGGCGTGGAAACCGGCCTCGGCGAGGCGCATCTTGTCGGGGTGCGGGCGCTCGTCGGTGATCCAGCCGGTGTCGACGGCGGTCATGAGGATGCGGTCCTGCTCGAACATCTCCTGCGCGCTCGTGCGGGTCAGCATGTTGAGCGCGGCCTTCGCCATGTTCGTGTGGGGATGTCCGGCGCCCTTGTAGCCGCGCGCGAAGACGCCCTCCATCGCGGAGACGTTGACGATGTAGGTGCGGTGGGCGCCGCTCGCCGCCATGGCGGGGCGCAGCCTGCTGATGAGGAGGAAGGGCGCGGTGGAGTTGCAGAGCTGCACCTCCAGCAGCTCGACCGGGTCGACGGTCTCGACCGTCTGCACCCAGCTGTTGCTGTCGTGCAGGTCGGGGACGAGTCCCCCGGCGTCGATGGCCGTCCCTGCGGCGATGCGGGCGGGGCTCGCCGAGCCGCTGACGAGGGCGAGGTCGGTGACCTCACGGGCGCTGAGGCTCTCGCCGAGGCGCGGTCCCGGCAGGGCGGCGACGGCGCCGGAACCGAAGGTGCCGATGACCTCGGTGGCGGGGAGTTCGCCGCGCGGCGGCTCGGCGGACTCGGCGGCGAGGAGTTCGCGGTAGGCGCCGGTGGAGCGGCGTACGGTCTGGGCCGCGTTGTTGATGAGGATGTCGAGCGGGCCCGCCCCGCTCACCGAGTCGGCGAGGGCGAGCACCTGGGCGGGGTCGCGCAGGTCGATGCCGACGATCTTGAGGCGGTGCATCCACTCGGCGCTGTCGTCCATCGCCGCGAAGCGGCGCACGGCGTCCTGCGGGAAGCGGGTCGTGATCGTGGTGTGCGCCCCGTCGCGCAGCAGGCGCAGGGCGATGTACATGCCGATCTTGGCCCGGCCGCCGGTGAGCAGGGCGCGCTTGCCGCTGAGGTCGGCACGGGCCTCGCGACGCGCACGGTTCTCCTCGGCGCACTTCGGGCAGAGCTGGTGGTAGAACGCGTCGACCTCGGTGTACCTGGCCTTGCACACGTAGCAGGAGCGAGGCCGCTTGAGTATCCCGGCGACGCGGCCCTCGGAGCGGGAGCTGGGCAGGGTGCCGCGCGTCTCGTCGTCGATGCGCTCGGCGGAGCCGGTCGCGGTGGCCTCGGTGACGGTGCGGTCGTGGGCCGTCTTGGCGGCGCGGCGCTCCTGGCGGCGGCGCTGCTTCACGGTGCGGTAGATACCGGCGGTGGCGCGGCGGACCGTGACGGCGTCGGGGTGGTCGACGTCGAGCTGGTCGAGTTCGGCGAGGACGTCGAGGCAGACGGCGAGCCGTTCGGGGTCGATGCCCGGTCCGAAGGCGGGCGTCCCGTCAAGGTCGCCGGGCAGCTGCCCGGCGGGCTCGGGGGTCGCGGGCGCGGTCTCGTCGCTCGGGAGGGTGGGCACCGTCATCGCTGTTTCCTTGTGGTCCTGAAGGCCGCACGCCACCGGCGTGGCCCCCTGTGCGCTCCGGCGCACCACGGCGCGGGACCGGGGTGGTGGGGAGCGGGGCAGCTCCCGAGGGTACGTGGCACCTCAGCGGCCCGACAAACCGTCGGCCCCGCCCGCGCCCTCAGCCCCGCTCCCCCACCCGCGCCCCCTTCCCCAGCGCGACGACGCCGCCGGGCGAGATGGTGTACAGCTCGGCGTCCCGGTCCGGGTTCACGCCGATCGTGGCGCCCGGCGGCACGTCGATGTTCTTGTCCAGGACGGCCCCGCGCACCACCGCGCCGCGCCCGACCCGCACCCCGTCGTGCAGCACCGAGCCCTGCACGACGGCGCCCGGCTCGATGACGACGCCGGGCGAGAGCACGGAGCCCGTGACCTGGCCGCGGATGACGCACCCCGGGCTCACGACGGACTCGCCGGCGAAGCCGCCCGCGCAGAACTTCGCGGGCGGCAGGGCGTCGTTGTAGGTGTAGACGGGCCACTCGCGGTTGTCGAGGCTGAAGGCAGGGCGGTCCTTGACGAGGTCCATGTGGGCCTCGTAGTAGGCGTCCAGGGTGCCGACGTCGCGCCAGTAGCCGTGCTCGTACGGGGTCTCGCCGGGGACGCGGTTGTCGTCGAAGTCGTAGAGCTGTGCCTCGCCGCGGCCGGTGAGCAGCGGGAGGATCGAGCCGCCCATGTCGTGCGCGGAGGCGGGGTCGGCGGCGTCCTGGTGGAGGGCGTCGACCAGGACCTTCGTGGTGAAGAGGTAGTTGCCCATGGAGGCGTGGACGTGCTCGGGGTCCCCGGGCAGTCCCGGCGGGTCGGCGGGCTTCTCCAGGAAGGAGGTGATGTGCCGGGAGTCGGGGCGCGGGACGATCACGCCGAAGGCGGAGGACTCGGCACGCGGCACCTTCAGCCCCGCGACGGTGACCCCGGCGCCGCCCTCGATGTGGGCCTGGAGCATCTGGCGCGGGTCCATGCGGTAGACGTGATCGGCGCCGAACACGGCGACGTAGTCGGGCTGTTCGTCGTGGACGAGGTTGAGGGACTGGAGGATCGCGTCGGCGCTGCCGAGGTACCAGCGCGGGCCGAGCCGCTGCTGCGCGGGCACGGGCGTCACGTAGTTGCCGAGCAGGCTCGACATGCGCCATGTCGTCGTGACGTGCCGGTCGAGCGAGTGCGATTTGTACTGGGTCAGGACGCAGATCCGCAGGATGTCGGCGTTGACGAGATTGGACAGGACGAAGTCCACGAGCCGGTACGTGCCGCCGAAGGTGACCGCGGGTTTCGCGCGGTCGGCGGTGAGCGGCATGAGCCGCTTGCCCTCGCCGCCCGCCAGGACGATCCCCAGAACCGAAGGTCCGCCGCGCATGACGCCCCCCTCCCGGCGGCTCCGTCGCCGCCGTGCCGTCCCGCCGCCCGGCGGGTGCGATGCCTCGTGTGGTGCGGGTGGTGCTCTCGTGGTGCCGGTGGTGCTCTCGTGGTGCGGGTGGTGCGGGTCCGTGCTCGTGGTGCGTGGTGCGGGTGTACGTGGGGCACGGCTTCTCAGGTGCGGGCCAGGACGTGTTCGTACACCTCGACGGTGCGCCGGGCGACGCGGTCCCAGCCGAAGTCGCGGACGGCGACGCCGCGCCCGGCCGCGCCCATGAGCGCCGCCGTGCGCGCGTCCGTGACGAGACCGCCCAGCGCGCTCGCGAGTCCGTCCTCGAACGCGGCCGGGTCCTCGGGGTCGTACGGGACGAGCAGCCCGGTCTCACCGTCGCGCACCACTTCGGGGATGCCGCCGACGGCCGAGGCGACGACGGCGGTGCCGCAGGCCATCGCCTCCAGGTTGACGATGCCGAGCGGTTCGTAGACCGAGGGACAGACGAAGGCCCGTGCGTGACTGAGCAGTTGGACGATATCGGGGCGCGGCAGCGGTTCGGGTATCCAGTACACCCCGTCCCGCGCGGCGCGCAGTTCGGCGACGAGGGCGCGGAACTCGGCGTCGAGCTCCGGGGTGTCGGGGGCCCCGGCGCAGAGCACGAGCTGAGCGGCGGGATCGAGGGAGCGGGCCGCGCGCAGGAGGTGCGGGACGCCCTTCTGGCGGGTGACCCGGCCGACGAAGAGGACGTAGGGGCGGTCCGGGTCGATACCGAGGCGGTCGAGCGCGGCGGTGCCGGGGCTCGCGCGGTAGAGCTCGGTGTCGATGCCGTTGTGGACGACGTGGACGCGCTCGGGGTCGAGGTCCGGGTAGCAGCCGAGCAGGTCGGCGCGCATGCCGTGCGAGACGGCGATCACGGCGTCGGCGGTCTCGACGGCGGTGCGTTCGGCCCAGGAGGAGAGCGCGTAGCCGCCGCCGAGTTGCTCGGCCTTCCAGGGGCGCAGCGGTTCGAGCGAGTGCGCGGTGAGCACGTGGGGGATGCCGTACTGGAGCTGGGCGAGGCGGCCCGCGAGGGCGGTGTACCAGGTGTGCGAGTGGACGAGGTCGCGGTCCGCGAGGGCGGCGGTCATGCCGAGCCCGGTCGAGAAGGCCCGCAACGCCTCGCCTGCCGCTTCGGGCAGCGGGGCCGCCCGGTGCCGTACGACGCCCGGGCGGGCCTCGGCGCCCGACGCGTCCCAGGCGTGCACGACGAGGTCGGTGAGGCCGCGCAGCTCGCGGGCGAGGAATTCGACGTGGACCCCCGCGCCGCCGTAGACGTGCGGCGGATACTCCCTGGTCAGCAGTCCTACCCGCATACGTCCCCCGTCCGCGTCGTCCCTGACGTCCCTGCGGCACCGTCCATGCTCGCCCACCGGGGCGGGTCGTGGAAGACCGCGTACCCGCGCCGGGCGGGACGTCTCTCGTCCCCCGGATGCCCCCTCACGGCCCGTTCACCCGTGCGGAGGCGGCGCGGAGGCTCCGCGAAGGCCCTGCGGAGCCCGTGCGAGGGGCGGGCCCGTGGGTCGTGCGGGCGTCGTCGTACGGGAGTCGTACGTCCCAGGGGGCGCGCGCCGCCGTCGCGCGCCCTCCCCGCGCCGGACACACCCCCGTGTGTACTCCCACAGCAGTACGTCGATGCGGGTGCCCTGGGATGACGACGGGATGCCGGTCGGCGGGGAAGAGTGAACCGTATGAGTGCCGATCGACCGCCGCAGCGCCGGAGTGCTTCATGAGCGATGTCCCGCTGTCCGTGCTCTTCGCGCTGGTCTCCGCCGTCGCCTACGCGGCCGGGGCCGTCGTCCAGGAACGGGTGGCGGTCCAGCAGGGGCCCGGGGGGTACGCGCCGTGGCGACGGCCCGCGTGGTGGGGCGCGGTGGGGCTCAACGGGCTCGGCGCGCTGCTCCACGTCGGGGCGCTCGCCTTTGGGCCGCTGAGTCTCGTCCAGCCGCTCGGCGCGCTGACCATCGTCTTCGCGTTGCCGATGGCGGCGCTGCTCGTGCGGCAGCGGGCGAGCGCGGCGGCCTGGCGCGGGGCGCTGCTCGCGGCGGCCGGGCTCGCGGGGCTGCTCGCGCTCACCGGGAGCGGCGGCGAGCGGATGCCGCGGGGGCAGGAGCTCGCTGTGCTCGGCCTCGTGACGCTCGGCACGGTGCTGGCGCTGCTGCTCGTGGCGCGCGGGGTGCACCACCACCCGGCGGCGCGCGGCGGTTTCGTCGCGGCGGCGGCCGGGGTGGCCTTCGGGATGGCGTCGGTCTACACGAAGACCGTCACCGACCGCATCGCGCACGAGAGTCCCCTGGAGATGCTGCCGCTGCTCGGCGCGGTGAGCGTGCTCGCGTGCGCCGGGATGCTCCTGTCCCAGGCGAGCTACCGGGGCGCCGGCCTCACGGCCCCCCTCGCGACCCAGACGGTCGTCAACCCGGTGACGGCGGCGGCGGTGGGATTCGCGCTCTTCGGGGAGCACATGCGATTCGGCGTCCTGGGCGAGGCCGGAGCGGCGGCGGCGGGGGCCCTCGCGGCGGTGGGCCTGGTCAGGCTGACGGTGGGCAGGACGGCGGCACCACCGGCCCCCGAGCCGCCCGCGACGGTCACGGAGTCGAGCCCGTCGGGGGTGTGAGGCGGAAGTCCCCGGGGCCGGAGGGGCCGGTCCCGGGGACTCGCGCTCAGATGTGGACGCCTCCCGCGCGCAGATAGGCCAGGGGGTCGATGTCGGAGCCGAAGCCGGGGCCCGTGCGGACCTCGAAGTGCAGGTGCGGCCCCGTCACGTTGCCCGTCGCCCCGGAGCGGGCGATGCGCTGGCCCTCGGCCACGTGCTGCCCCGCGCGGACGTTGAGCGCCGAGAGGTGCGCGTACTGGCTGTAGCGGCCGTCCGCGTGGTGGATGACGACCTGGTAGCCGTACGAGCCGCCCCAGCCGGCCGAGACCACCGTTCCGGCGCCGATCGCCTTGACGGTCGTGCCGGTGGGGACCGGGAAGTCGACGCCCGTGTGGTACCCCTTCGACCAGGAGGAACCCGCCGCCCGGTACTGCGTGCCCGTGCTCGCCGAGACGGGCGCGGTGAGTTTGTGGCCCGTGCTCGCGGCCTTCTTGGGAGCGGCGGCCTTCTCGGTCTTCTTCGGCTCGGTCTTCTTGGGCGCGGCCTTCGGTTCGGTCCTCCTCGGCTCCGCCTTCTTCGGCGCGGCCTTCTTCTCCGGCACCCGCTCGGCCGTACGGGGGCCCGGTTTCCCGGAGAGCGCGAGGTGCTGACCCGGGCGGATCAGGTCGGGGTCGGCGCCCACCGTGCCCCGGTTCAGCGCGTACAGCTGCTCCCAGCCGCCCTCGACCTGCCGCTCGGCCGCGATGCCCGAGAGGCTGTCCCCGGGAACGACGGTGTACAGCTGAGCCGTGCCCGCGCGGGACTGCGGGGTCTTGTCGGGGCCGTGGCTCGCGGGCGGCTTGCGGGTCGTCAACCGCTCGGCCCGGGCCGCGGCCTTCTCCTTCGGCTGGGCCTTGGGAGCCGCCTTCGCAGCCGCCTCGGCCTCCGCCCTGGTCGCCGTCTTCGGCTCCGCCCGCGCGCTCGCCGGCCGCACGGCGGGGGCCGGGCCGCCCCGCGCGAGCCCGGCGCGCGGGCCGCACGTGGGCCAGGCGTTCGGTCCCTGGCTCTTGAGTACCTTCTCGGCGACGACGATCTGCTCGGCGCGCGTCGCCTGGTCGGCGCGCGCGGCGTACGCGCTGCCGCCGAACGCCTTCCACGTGCTGGTGGTGAACTGGAGCCCGCCGTAGAAGCCGTTCCCCGTGTTGATGTCCCAGTCCCCGCCGGACTCGCAGCGGGCGACCTTGTCCCAGGTCTGTTCGGTGGCGGCGGTGGCCCCGCCCGCGGCGACGAGCGGCAGGGCGAGACCCGCACCGCCCGCCGTGACGGTGAGCGAGGCGCGCTGGATGCGGGGCGGCTGGGGACGCCGGTGACGGCCACGTAACGCCATGAGGACTCCCTCGTACGACGGCAGCTCCGCAAAGTTAAGGGGCGCGCACCCTGCGCGACAAGCGGTTCGGGACAAGACGCAGCTCAGGAGGGGCCCCGAAGCGGACGTGCGGCGGGCCGCGAGCGGGCCGCCGCACCGCGGTCGCGACCGGCGGCGCCCCCTTCCCCAGGAGATTCCGGCCCGGCGCGGACATACTTGTGTGCGAATCGGTGTTGTGACGCCTGACACCGGCGGTTACGCCGGGCAGTGACAAGGAGTGACACACATGAGCGCTTCCGCTCAGATCGGTGTGACCGGGCTCGCGGTCATGGGCCGCAACCTGGCCCGCAATTTCGCGCGTCACGGTTACACCGTCGCCCTGCACAACCGCACCGCGGCGAAGACCCGCGCCCTCGTCGAGGAGTTCGGCGACGAGGGCACCTTCGTGCCCACCAAGAGCGCCGAGGAGTTCGTGGCGGCCCTGGAGCGGCCCCGGCGGCTCGTCGTCATGGTCAAGGCGGGCGAGGCGACGGACGCGGTGATCGACGAGTTCGCCCCTCTCCTCGAAGAGGGCGACATGATCGTCGACGGGGGCAACGCCCACTTCGCCGACACCCGCCGCCGCGAGCGCAAGCTGCGCGAGCGGGGCATCCACTTCGTCGGGACCGGCATCTCGGGCGGCGAGGAGGGCGCGCTCAACGGGCCGAGCATCATGCCGGGCGGCTCGAAGGAGTCGTACGAGTCGCTCGGACCGATGCTGGAGAAGATCGCCGCGAAGGCCGAGGACGGCGCGCCCTGCGTGACGCACATCGGCCCGGACGGCGCGGGGCACTTCGTGAAGATGGTGCACAACGGCATCGAGTACGCCGACATGCAGCTCATCGGGGAGGCGTACCAGCTGCTGCGCGACGTCGCCGGGTACTCGCCCGCGCGCATCGCGGACGTCTTCCGCACGTGGAACACGGGCCGCCTCGACTCGTACCTCATCGAGATCACCGCCGAGGTCCTCAAGCACACCGACCCGAAGACGGGGAAGCCCTTCGTGGACGTCGTCGCCGACGCGGCTGAGCAGAAGGGCACGGGGCGCTGGACGGTGCAGATCGCGCTCGACCTCGGCGTGCCCGTCTCGGGGATCGCCGAGGCGGTCTTCGCGCGCGGGCTCTCCGGGCACACCGCGCTGCGCGAGGCGTCCGGGCACCTGAGCGGGCCGACGCCGAAGCCGCTGGAGGAGGCGGAGGCCGCGCGCTTCGCGGACCAGGTGGAGCAGGCGCTCTACGCCTCGAAGATCGTCTCGTACACGCAGGGCTTCCACGAGATCGCGGCGGGCAGCGCCGAGTACGACTGGGACATCGACCTCGGCGCGGTCGCGTCGATCTGGCGCGCCGGGTGCATCATCCGCGCCGCCTTCCTCGACCGCATCACGGCCGCCTACGCCAAGCAGCCCGGGCTGCCGAGCCTGCTCTCGGACCCGGCGTTCGCGAGCGAGGTGGAGGGGGCGCAGGGCGACTGGCGGGACGTCATCCAGACGGCGGTACGGCAGGGCGTCGCGACACCCGGCTTCTCGACGGCCCTCGCGTACTACGACGCCTTGCGCGCCCCCCGGCTCCCGGCGGCGCTGACGCAGGCCCAGCGGGACTACTTCGGGGCGCACACGTACCAGCGCGTCGACCGCGAGGGCACGTTCCACACGCTGTGGGGCGGGGACCGCTCGGAGGTGGAGTCCTGACCGGGGGCTGACCCGGCCGCAGGGGCGCCCATGGCGAAGGGCGGCCGCCCAGGAGGGAGGCCGCCCTTCGCCATGGGCGCCCGGTCGCGGTACGCCCGTCCGGGTCTACACCGGTCCCGGCTGGGGCTCCGGGTCGGGACCCGGGGACGGTGGTACGGGGGACGGGGCCGGGCCGGGGAGCGGGGGTTGCGGCTGGGGGTCGGGGACGCCGGGGCCCGGGCCGGGGACCGGCGTCGGGGACGGCGGTACGGGGTCGGGCGTGGGCGAGGGGCCCGGGCCCGGAGGCGGGGTCGGGCGCGGCGGTTCGGGGTCGGGTACGGGGTCCGGCGGCGTGGGCGTCGGGCCCGGTGTCGGCGCGGGCGGCATGGGATCGGGCGGGCTCGTGAACCCCGGCTCCGTGCCCGGGGCGCTGCCCGCAGCGGTGACGGTCATGACGGGTCTCCTTCCGGCCTGTGGCGACTGCGGCTTTCGGAGTCCTCCCCCGCCTACCCCTCCCCGTCGCGGCCACGCGGCCCGCCTGAGCCGGATGGACCAGCCGCACGCGCCCGCCTCCCGCGCCGGAAGCCGCCACCGCGGGTCCCGTCACCCCACCGGCGCACCGATCTCCCTGGCGGCTCCGCCCACCCCGCTCCCCGCCTCCGTCACCCGCGCCTCGTGCAGTGCCGTGTAGCGGCCACCGCGCGCGAGGAGTTCCTCGTGGGTGCCGCGTTCGGTGATCCGGCCGTCCTCGACGACGAGGATGAGGTCGGCGGCGCGGATCGTGCTCAGGCGGTGGGCGATGACGAGCGCCGTACGGTCCGCGAGGGCTTCGGCGAGCGCCTCGCGCACGGCGGCCTCGGAGGAGTTGTCGAGGTGCGCGGTCGCCTCGTCGAGGATGACGACGCGCTGGCCCGCGAGAAGCAGGCGCGCGAGCGTGAGCCGTTGGCGTTCGCCGCCCGAGAGCCGGTAGCCGCGCTCGCCGACGACGGTGTCGAGACCGTCCGGGAGACGCGCCACGAGGGTCTCGACACGGGCGCGGCGCAGCGCCTCCCACACCTCGGGCTCGCTCGCCGTGGGGCGGGCGATGAGGAGGTTGGCCCGGACCGTGTCGTGGAAGAGGTGGCCGTCCTGCGTGACCATGCCGACGGTGGCGCGCAGCGAGGCGGCGCTCAGGTCGCGTACGTCCACGCCGCCGATCCGCACGGCGCCCGCGTCGGCGTCGTACAGGCGTGGGAGCAGTTGGGCGAGCGTGGATTTCCCCGCACCCGAGGGGCCGACGAGCGCGACGGTCTGCCCGGGCTCGGCGCGGAAGCTGACGCCGTGCAGGACTTCCTCGCCGCCCCCGCCGTCGAGCGTCGCGGCCTCTTCGAGCGAGGCGAGCGAGACGGCGTCGGCGGCCGGGTAGCCGAAGCGGACCTCGTCGAAGGCGATGCCGACGGGGCCCTCGGGGACGTCCTCCGCGCCGGGGCGTTCGCGCACGAGCGGGACGAGGTCGAGGACTTCGAAGACGCGCTCGAAGCTCACGAGCGCGCCCATGATCTCGACGCGGGCCCCGGCGAGCGCGGTGAGCGGGGTGTAGAGGCGCGTGAGGAGGAGGGCGAGCGAGACGACGGTGCCGGTGTCGAGGCTCCCCGCGAGGGCGAGGGAGCCGCCGAGCCCGTAGACGAGGGCGAGCGCGAGGGCGGAGACGAGGGTGAGGAGGGTCAGGAAGACGGTCTGCGTCATCGCGACGCGGACGCCGATGTCGCGCACGCGGGCGGCGCGGGCCGCGAACTCGGCCGACTCGGCGCGCGGGTCCCCGTACAGCTTGACGAGCGTCGCGCCGGGGGCCGAGAACCGCTCCGTCATGCGGGAGCCCATGGCGGCGTTGTGCTCGGCCGCCTCGCGGCTGAGCGCGGCCATGCGGCGGCCCGTGCGGCGCGCGGGGACGACGAAGACGGGCAGGAGGACGAGGGCGAGGAGCGTGATGCGCCACGAGAGGGCGAGCATGACGGCGAGGGTCAGCAGGAGCGTGACGAGATTGGTGGCGATCCCGGAGAGGGTGCTGCTGAAGGCGCGCTGGGCGCCGATGACGTCGTTGTTGAGACGGCTGACGAGCGCTCCGGTGCGGGTGCGCGTGAAGAAGGCGACGGGCAGTTTCTGGACGTGGTCGAAGACGGCGGTGCGCAGGTCGAGGATGAGTCCCTCGCCGATCGTGGCGGAGAGGCGGCGGCCGACGAGGGTGAGCGCCGCCTCGGCGAGCGCGGCGAGCGCGATGAGCCCGGCGAGGGTGACGACGTGGGCGCGGGTGCCGCCCGAGCCGATCGTGTCGACGACGTCGCCCGCGAGGAGGGGCGTGGCGACGGTGAGGAACGCGGCGCCGATGCCGGTGAGCAGGTAGGCGAGCAGCGCGCGGCGACGGGGCCGGGCGAAGGCGGTGATACGGCGCAGGGTCGCGCGGGCGAGGGGGCGGGCGGCCTGTTCCTGGCGGAATGCCTGGAGTTGCGACCAGGCGGTCATGTCGAGGCTCATGCACGGGACGCTAGAAGCTCAAGCAATGTTGAGGTCAAGTGCGCCGGTACGGAGGAGGCGCGCACGTCGGGGCCGGGCGGCGCCCGGCCCCGTACCGGCGTCCCTCACTTCCCCGCCGTCGTCCCCGTCCGTCCCGAGGAAACGCCGTAGTACTGGAGGTCCTGCACCTTCGGCTTCGCCTCGACCGGGTACTGGGTGCGGACCGAGGCCGTACGGGTGCCGTCGCGCCAGATCTCGCCGGTCGCCGTGCCGGTGCGGAGCGGGACGACGAGGGGGTGGACGCCCGTGTTGAGGCGCTCCTCCTTCGTCGCCCCGTCCTGGAGGACGCGGACGGCGGCGGGGGCGCTGAGGAAGGCGAGCGCTTCGACGGTGTCGCGGGCCGGGGCCGAGTTGCCGCGCAGCCGCATCGTCTTGGCGGCGCCCTGGGCGGGCGAGGCGGCGGCGAACTGGGTGCGTGAGGTGACGTACACGGTGTCGCGCACGATCTTCGGCCAGTTGCCGGTCTTGAAGCGGGTCAGGTAGTACGAGGAAAGGTCGAGGTAGGTGTAGCCGTTGTGGAGCGAGGGCGCGAACTGGGTGCCCTCGCTGTAGTCGTTCCAGGTCGTGAGCTGGACCCAGTCGGCGTCCGTGTCGATGGCGGCCTGCCAGCTCGCGCGGAGCGTGCCGGTGTTGCCCGCCTCGTCGTAGACGCCCTGGTTGGGCCGCGCGTCCTGGACGGAGACGGGCTGCATCCACAGCTTGCCGAGGCCCTTGGCGCGCGCGACGTCGGCCGCGGCGCCGTCCTGTGCCGTGTAGCTGCGGTTGCCCCACTCGCTGAAGCCCTCACTGAGCGGCGCGAAGCGGTCGGCGTTGGCGGGGAAGTTCAGGAAGACCGGGAGGAGTGCGGCGTCGGTGCCGTGCTGGGTGCGGAGGGTGTCGAGGACCTGGCGCCACCAGCCGGGGTCCTTCGCCTCGGCCTTGAACGGCGAGACGACGAGGCGTCCGTCGGCGAAGCGCCCGGCGGCGGGCGAGGCGGCGAGTTCGGCGAGGCGGGCGGCGAGCGTGCCGGGGTCGGTTCCGGCGAGGGCGACCATGTCGGGCATGAGGACGACCCGGAACCCGGGGTCGACGGTGTGGGCCGCCGCCATGAGGAGCTTGACGCGGTCCCAGTTGGGCCCGGAGAGCGAGAGGAGGTCGACGGTGAAGCCGTCGAGCCCGGCGTCGCGCGCCGTGCGCACCTCCTGTTCCAGGTTGGCGCGCTGCCAGTCGCCCTCCCCCGGCGCGACGGGGCGCGGGCGGTCGCGCAGCAGGCCGCCGTACGCGGCGTGCTTGCCGCTCTCGCCCTCGGGCCGCAGGTAGTTGCGTGCGTAGTAGTCCGCGCCGGGGGCCTGGTTGTCGAGCGAGAGCGGGTACGGCGTGAAGTAGTGGGCGTAGACCTTCTTGCCGCTCGCGTGCAGGGTCTTGACCGCGGGAAGGTCGAAGGGCAGCGCCTCGGCGGCGGGGCGGACGGCCTTGGGGAGCGGCGAGGCGGCGGCGCTCTGGGGCAGCGGGCGTGCGGCGGCGGCCTGTTGGCCGCCCTCCCTGCCCCCGAGGGCGAGCCCGGTACCCGCGACGAGGCCCAGCAGGGCGAGCCCGAGCAGGACGGCGAGCGGCAGCCGCAGGCGGCGTACCGGCGGGATGCGGCGGTGCGGCGGCAGCGACACGGCTGTCCCCCTCGGTCACGGGCGCCCGCGGTACGGGGCGGCGTCAGCAGTGGTGGTACGGGCGCCAGTAGTACAGCGGATCGCGCGCCATCCCACAACAAGAGGCCGAAAGTCGGCCACTTGTGTCACTTCCATCCAAAGGCGATCAAGCTCGCCCGCCGCACACCCCTTCGCACAGCTCGGGCATACTGGAGCCACTTCGTTCGCTCAACGAACACCCGCGCGAACAGATACCGGAACGCCCTGCCGCCTCCCCCGCAACGTGGGGTTAACCGCGGGTCACCGGATGCGGACTTTCCTGTAAACGGAGGTACACGCGGCCCGATGCGTGGCTTAGTGTTCTCCCTTGCCACACTTGTTCGCCGTTCGGGGATTCGGCCGATGGGTCGTGGTTCGTCAACACGTGCCGGGGGGGTACATGTGGCATGTCCAGTCGCCTGAGACCAGTGCGTCCGCTGTCAGCCGGCTGCCCAGGGGGCTGCCTCCAGGCAGCAAACCGCGCTGGTACCAGCCGGTGGCGCTCTTCGTCGACATCGCCGGTACGGCCGTACCGGTCGCTGTGCTGTTCCGTCACCACGGCCAGCCGCATCCACTGATCAGCGCCGTCGTCGCCGCGCTCGCCTGGCTGCTCGTGCAGGCGTTCCGGCAGCGGTACACGCGCCGCGCGATCGGCGAGTCGCGCGGGGCGCTGCCCGTCCTGCACGACTGGCTGATCCTGCTCGGCGTCCTCGCCTTCGTCTACGTCGCGGCCGATCTCCACCACGGCCAGCTCGTGAGCCTCGGCGCGCTCGTGCCCGCCCTCCTGCTCACGCTCGCCTGCCGCAAGCTGACCTTCCGCCACCTCGCCAAGACCCGCAGGGCCGCGCAGGGCGTCGTGCGGGTGCTCCTGCTCGGCGAGCCCTCGGCCGTGGAATCGGTCGCCGGGCACCTCGCGGGACACACCAACCACCCGTACGTCGTGGTCGGGGTCGTCGCGCTCGGCTCCGCTCCGCTCGACGCGGGCCTGCGGCTCGCGGCGCGGCTGCCCGACGAGGCCGAGACCGCGCCGGGCGCCGACACGACGCTCGTCCTCGCCGCCTCCGCCGAACTCCGCGTGGACCTGGTCCTCGTCGCCGCCGGACGTGTCATGTCCGGGGCACGGCTGCGGCAGCTGTCGTGGGGCCTGCACGACGCCGGCCTCGAACTCGCCGTCGCCCCCGGGCTCGTCGAGGTCGCGCCGAAGCGCGTCGAGACGACCTCGGCCGCCGGGATGGCGCTGCTGCGCATCGCGCCGCCCGTGCGGCGCGGGATGCAGCCGGTGCTCAAGGCGGTCCTGGACCGCGTGCTCGCCGTGCTCGGCATCGCCGTCGTCTCGCCGCTCCTGCTCGGGATCGCGCTCGCCATCAAGCTCACCTCGCGCGGCCCGGTCTTCTACCGCAGTGAGCGCGTCGGGCAGAACGGCGTGCCGTTCATGATGTGGAAGTTCCGCTCGATGAAGGTCGGCGCCGACAAGATGAAGGCCGAGCTCGCGAGCGAGAACGAGAACGACGGAGCCATGTTCAAGATGCGCAAGGACCCCCGCGTCACCCGCGTGGGCCGCCTCCTGCGTCGCACCTCGCTCGACGAACTGCCCCAGCTGCTCAACGTCGTGAGCGGGCAGATGTCCCTCGTCGGGCCGCGCCCGCCGCTGCCCGACGAGGTCGCCACGTACTCGGAGACCGAGCGCCGCCGCCTCGCGGTGCGCCCCGGGATGACGGGGCTCTGGCAGATCAGCGGGCGCTCGGACCTGTCCTGGGACGAGACGGTCGCGCTCGACCTGAGCTACGTCGACAACTGGTCGTTCACGAGCGACGTGGACGTCATGGCCCGTACGCTCCGCGCCGTCGTCGACGGTCGCGGTGCGTACTGACCGGGGGCGGGCCGCCGGGGGTACGGTCCCCGGCGCGCCGCGCCCCGTACGCGCCGTCTCAGAGCGTCGCGCGCCACGCCTCGTACGTACCGGCGACGCCCTCGCGCAGGCCGATGCGCGGCTTCCAGCCGAGCGAGGCGAGCCGCGAGATGTCGAGCAGCTTGCGCGGGGTGCCGTCGGGCTTGCTCGTGTCCCAGGCGATACGGCCCTCGTAGCCGACGACGTCGCGGACCGTCTCGGCCAGCTCGCGGATCGTCAGGTCCTCGCCGCAGCCGACGTTGACGGGCTCGGCGCCGTCGTAGGAGCGCAGGAGCAGGGCGCACGCGGCGGCGAGGTCGTCGACGTGCAGGAACTCGCGGCGCGGGCTGCCCGAGCCCCACAGCACGACCTCCTCGCGGCCCTCCGCCTTCGCCTCGTGGAAGCGGCGGACGAGGGCGGGCAGGACGTGCGAGGTCTCCAGGTCGAAGTTGTCGCCGGGCCCGTAGAGGTTCGTCGGCATGGCCGAGATGTACGCGGCGCCGTACTGGCTCCGGTAGGACCGCACCTGCGTGATACCGGCGATCTTCGCGAGCGCGTACGCCTGGTTCGTGGGCTCCAGGGGCCCGGTCAGGAGCGCGTCCTCGTGGATGGGCTGCGGGGCGTGCTTGGGGTAGATGCACGAGGAGCCGAGGAAGAGCAGGCGCTCGACCCCGGCGGCGTGGGCGCCCGCGATGACCGAGAGCTGGATCCGGAGGTTCTCCTCCAGGAACTGCACGGGGTAGGTCGAGTTCGCCATGATCCCGCCGACCTTGGCGGCGGCGAGCACGACCGCGTCGGGGCGGGTCTCCTTCAGGTACGCGGCCGTGGCGGCGGCGTCGCGCAGGTCGAGTTCGGTACGGGTCCTGGTGAGCACCTCGTGGCCGTCGGCGCCGAGTCGGCGGGCGACGGCGGAGCCCACGAGGCCGCGGTGCCCGGCGACGAATATCCGGGCCCGCTCGGGCAGGAGCTGCGATTGCGTCATGGACCGGATCATGCCAGGACGAGCGGCGCCGCGGGCAGCCGGGCGGTACTTTTCCGCGCGGACCGTGACAGAACACAACAGAACCAGCACCGCACCCGCGGTCTCAACCACAGCCACAGCCACAGCAGAAGTCAGAACCACCAAGGCGGCCCCTCCGGCCGGCCGGTTCAGGAGGGGAACCACCCATGAGCAAGACCGCGCTGATCACCGGTATCACCGGGCAGGACGGCTCGTACCTGGCGGAGCTGCTGCTCGCCAAGGGCTACGAGGTGCACGGGCTGCTGCGCCGCTCGTCGAGCTTCAACACGGAGCGCATCGACCACATCTACCAGAGCCCGCAGGAGGACGACCGCCGCCTCGTCCTGCACCACGCGGACCTCAGCGACGGGGTCGCGCTCGTGAACCTGCTGCGCGAGATACGCCCCGACGAGGTCTACAACCTCGGCGCCCAGTCGCACGTCCGCGTCTCCTTCGACGCCCCGCTGTACACGGGCGACGTCACGGGACTCGGCGCGCTGCGGCTCCTGGAGGCGATCCGCGCCTCGGGCGTGGACACCCGCATCTACCAGGCCAGTTCCTCGGAGATGTTCGGCGCCACCCCGCCGCCGCAGAACGAGGGGACGCCCTTCCACCCGCGCAGCCCCTACGGCGCCGCGAAGGTCTACGCCTACTGGGCGACGGTCAACTACCGCGAGGCCTACGACATGTTCGCGGTCAACGGCATCCTCTTCAACCACGAGTCCCCGCGCCGCGGCGAGACCTTCGTGACCCGCAAGATCACCCGCGCCGTGGCCCGGATCAAGGCCGGACTCCAGGAACACCTGTACCTCGGCAACCTCGACGCGGTACGGGACTGGGGCTACGCGCCCGAGTACGTCGAGGCGATGTGGCGGATGCTCCAGCACGACGAGCCCACCGACTACGTCGTGGCCACCGGGGTGCCCGCCACGGTTCGCCAGTTCACGGAGACCGCGTTCGCGCACGCCGGGCTCGACTGGAACGCGCACGTGCGCTACGACGCGAAGTACGAGCGTCCGAGCGAGGTGGACGCGCTCATCGGCGACGCGAGCAAGGCGCGCGAACTCCTCGGCTGGAAGCCCGCGGTGCTCGTCGAGGAGCTGGCCCGGATCATGGTCGACGCCGACGTGCGCCAGGTCGAGGACCAGCTCGCGGGCGCGACGGTGCGCATCGACCGCTGAGGCGGGACGGACATTTCGGGTACCGCGAAGAGCGGCACACGCGCCCGACGCACGAGGGGTCCCCGGGACAACCGCTTTCCCGGGGGCACTCGCGCTTTTTCATACCAATCAGGTCAAGGAAGCCCCATGAGACGGCACCCCGGGCTCACGTGACTGGGTATCTCCTGCGAAGATACGACCACTTCGGCCAGAGCAGGCCGCTTGCCGGGCCCAACGCCTTGGGGGATAGATGCAAAGATCCAAGGGGCTCTCCGCTGCCCTTGTCCTCTCCGCTTCCGTCATGGGGCTGGGGGCGCTCGCCGCCCCCCAGGCCGCCGCGGTCACCGCGCCGGTCGCCTTCACCGCGGACGACCTGCCGACGTGGCAGACCAACGGCATCGTCTGGGCGCTCGCCCAGTCCGGTGACACGGTCTTCGTCGGCGGTACGTTCTCGCAGGTGCGCCCGCCGGACGGACAGGCCGGGACACCGAAGAGCGCGGTGAACTTCGCCGCGATGGACGCGTCGACGGGTGCGCCCATCGACTGCGACCTCTCCTTCACCGTCGCGAGCGGAACCGCGACGGTGCGCTCGATGGCGGTCTCCGAGGACGGCAAGACGCTGTACGTCGGCGGTTACTTCGGCGCGGTCAACGGGGTCGCCGCGAGCAGCCTCGCCGCGATCGACGTCGCGACGTGCAAGCCGAGGACGGACTTCAAGGCGAGCTTCCCCGCGACCGTCCGGGCCCTCGCGGTCTCCGGGAACACGGTCTACGCGGGCGGCGACTTCACCAGCGTCGGCGGACAGTCCCACAAGCGCTTCGCCGCCGTGAACGGCACCACGGGCGCGGTACTCCCCTGGCAGGCCGACGCGGACCAGCCGGGCCGGGCCATCGCGGTCACGCCCGACCACCAGCACGTCCTGCTCGGCGGCGACTTCTTCACCGTCAACGGCGCGGACTCGCACGCACTCGGCGTGGTCGACGCGACGACGGGCGCCAACGTCAAGACATACCCGAACAACTTCGTGCCGCAGAACTCGGTCGTGAAGTCGATCGCGACGGACGGCACCGGGTTCTACACGGGCAACGAGGGCACAGGCGGCGGCGTCTTCGACGGCCGTATCGCCGTCGACCTCGACACCTACGCGCAGCGCTGGCGCGACACGTGCCTCGGCGCCACGCAGTCGGTGCTCCCCTACGACGGCGTGCTCTACAGCGCCTCGCACGCGCACGACTGCTCCAGCGTCGACGAGTTCCCCGACGGGCGCCGCCACCACCTGCTCGCGCAGCCGGTGGACGACGTGCACAAGCTCGGCTGGATGCCGGACACCAATGACGGCCTCGGCGAGGGCATCGGCCCGCGCGCGATGTCCATATCCGGCAGCGGGTCGACGAAGTACCTGTGGGTCGGCGGCGAGTTCACCACCGTCAACGGCGGTGCGGCCCAGGGCCTGACCCGCTTCGCGACAGGGCCCGACACCGGGGCGCCGGGGGCGCCGCAGGCGAGCGCGGCGAGCGTCAAGCCCGGCGCGGTGCAGGTGCGCTGGCGTACGGGGCTCGACCTCGACGACAGCCGCCTGACGTACAAGGTGTACCGCAACGGCTCGGCCACGCCGATCCACACCATGACGGGCGACTCGCTGGAGTGGTCGCGTCCCCAGCTCTCCTTCACGGACACCACCGCGAAGGCGGGCGAGACCTACACGTACCGGGTCACCGCCACCGACGCGGCCGGGAACACGAGCGCGCAGTCGAACGCCGTCAGCGTGACGGTGCCCGAGTCCGCGCAGGCGTACCCGAACGCCGTCCTCGACGACGGCGCGTCGATGTACTGGCGCTACGACGAGACGAGCGGGCCCTTCGTCGGCGACCTCTCCTCCGGCGACCTGCACGGCCTCGGCCGCAACGCGCCCTCGACGGGTTCCGCCGCGGGCGTCCTGAACGACTCGAAGGCGCTGAGCCTCAACGGGACGAACCAGCAGGTCAACTCCGACCGCAGGACGACCGTCAAGGGCGCGTACACGCTGGAGACGTGGTTCAAGACGACCACGACGCAGGGCGGGAAGCTGCTCGGCTTCGGTGACCAGACCGGCACCCGGGGCAGCGGCAACTACGACAAGCACCTGTACATGACGGACTCCGGGAAGGTCGTCTTCGGCGCCCACCCGGGCATGCCGAAGACCGTCGCCTCCAGTGCCGGCCTCAACGACGGCAAGTGGCACCACGCCGTCGGTACGCAGGACGGCTCCGGCATGAAGCTGTACGTGGACGGCAAGCTCCAGTCGAGCAACGACGTCACGGGCAACCAGGCGTACTCGGGGTACTGGCACGTCGGCGGCGACAACATCAGCGGCTGGCCCGAGGCCCCCTCCAGCCAGTTCTTCAACGGCCAGATCGACGAGACGGCCGTCTACGACAAGGCGCTGACGCCCGAGCAGGTCAACAGCCACTACCAGCTCGCGACCAACCCGGCGCCCGCCGACACCATCGTCAAGGTGACGGCGAGCGAGGACGCCTACGCCAACGCGGGTGCGCCGAGCACCAACTACGGCGCGTCCAGCTCGCTCGCCGTGCGCGGCACCTCCGCGTACGAGAGCTACCTGCGCTTCACGCTGCCCAAGGCGCCCGCCGGGACCGTGCTCAAGAGCGCGCGGCTCGCGGTGAAGACGTCCACGCAGGCCGGCGCGGGCTCCGAGGACGACCAGCGCATCCGGCCGGTCACCGGGGACTGGACGGAGGCGGGCGTCACGTACAAGAACAAGCCCGCGCTCGGCACCACGACGCTCGGCACGCTGAGCGGCGCGACCGAGGGCTCGACGGTGTACTCGGCGCTGCTCGACACGAGCGCGATGAAGGCGGCGCTCGGCGGCGAGTACAGCATGGCGATGACGAGCGAGGGCACGGACCCGCTGTGGCTGTGGTCGAGCGAGGCGAGCGCGGGGGCGCAGACGCCCCAGCTCGTCCTGACGTTCGGCGCGCCGTAGCCCCGGGTCGGCTGACACACGCGGGGCCGGACGCCTTCACAGGGTCCGGCCCCGCGCCCGTACCCCCCGTCCCTTCCGTACAGGAGTAGTTCCATGCGCACCACCACTCGCCGGCCCCTCGCGGGCGCGCTCGTGCTCGGCACGGCGCTGCTCGCGCTGAGCGCCTGCGGTTCCTCGGACGACGGGGACAAGGGCGACTCGACCGCCGGGCAGCCCCTGGCCCCGTCGTCGGCCGCCTCGCCGAGTCCCTCGGGCTCCAAGGCCCCCGCCCGCAACGAGGCCGCGAAGGAGGCGAAGCCGAGCGGGCCCGTCGAGTCGGACGACAAGCTCAAGCCCGCGACGGGGACCTTCACGAAGAAGGAGAAGAAGTACCTCAGCGGCCGGGTGCCCAAGAACATGGACCCCGCGGCGGTGCTCCAGACCGGGCAGGAGGCGTGCGACCGGCTGAAGCTGACGGCCTCGCACGACAAGGACGCCGCCGTGGGCGCGCTCATCGCGGGCGAGATCCCCGACGCGGTGGCCGCCATCGGCCAGCTCTGCCCCGAGCAGCAGCCGCTCCTGGACCGGGCCCGGCAGGGCTTCACGGAGGGCACGAAGAAGAGCCCGTCGCCCGGCACGTACCGCGCGCTCACGGCGGACGCGAGCACGTGCACGTGGCAGGCGCTCGGCGCGGGGGGCAAGACGCTCGCCTCGGGGCCGCCGCAGGGCACGAAGCCCGAGAAGGTGACGGTGGACATCCCCGCGGGTACGGAGAAGTTCGTCTCGCAGGGGTGCTACGCCTGGCTGCCCGCCTGAGCCGGGGCCGGGGGTACGGGGTCGGGGGGGGGGGGGGGGGGGGCGCCCCCCCCCCCCCCCGCGGTAGCGCGCCGGGGCACACCCGCGCGCCCGGGCGGGGCCGCCGCCCGGCCCCGGGGGGGGGCCCCCCGGCGGG
>NZ_JBIVIO010000006.1:101983-290857 GCF_044749745.1 Streptomyces sp. NPDC088923
GGGGGGTTCTTATTTTGGGTGGGGGGGGGGGGGGGGGCGGGGGGCGCGGGGGGGGGGGGGGGGGGGGGGTGGGGGGGGGGGGCGCCCCCCCCCCCCCCCCCCCCCCGACCCCGTCTCTACAGGCCCTCGTACACCGTCAGCAGCCGGTCCAGGACCGCGTCCATCGCGAAGGTCTCGCCCGCGAGGGCGTGCGCGGCGCGGGAGGCCTCGGCGTGGTGGGCCGGGTCGAGGAGGTCGCCGATGGCGGGGGCGAGCCCGTCCGCCGTCGTGACGACGCGGCCCGCGCCCGCCCGGGCGATGTCCTTGGCGAGGCCGTTCGAGGTCGTGACGACCGCGGGGGTGCCGACCGAGAGGGCTTCGAGCACGGACATCGGGAAGGGCTCGTCGACGGCCGGGAGGACGTAGACGGTGGCCTCGCGCAGCGTGCGGAGCATGTCCTCGCCGCTCAGCGGTCCGGGCAGGGCGACCTTCTCGCGCAGCCCGAGCCTGTCCACGAGGGCGCGGACGGCTTCGAGTTCGCCCTCGTCGGGCCCGGCCACGGTGAAGCGGGCCCCCGGGTGCCCGGCAAGGATCTCCGGGATGGCGGCGACGAAGTCGGTGGGCCGTTTGCGGGCCTGGAGACGGGCGGCGTACACGAGGTGCGGCGCGGTGCCGTCCCAGGGCGTGCGGGGCTCCTGCGCCGGGACGCCGTTGACGAGCCGTACCGCCTGGGCGAGCGGCGGGGCGCCGACGACGGCGTCGAGCCCCGCGCGTTCGTGCTCCGTCAGGTAGAGCACGGCGCCCGCGCCGCGCAGCAGGCGGCGCACGGCCAGCGCGTCGAGCACCTTGGCGAGCGCCTTGCCGCTCGGGTCGACCATGCCGTGCGTCTGGAGCACGAGCGGGCGCCCGGCGCGCAGCGCGGCGAGGGCGACCGGGAGGGTCACGAGGTCGCGCGCGAGGTGCACGTGGACGACGTCGGCCTCGCGCACGAGGCGGCGCGCGGAGCCGAGCAGCGCGGGCGAGGTGATGCCGCTGAAGCCGAGCGGGGCGAGCCTGCGGGCCTGGAAGAGGCGCGCGGGCACGCCCTCGACGTCGGTGGGCAGAGCACTGTCGAAGCCGTCGCCGAGCGCGAGGAGACCGGCCTCGTGGCCGCGCTCCTTGAGGCCCTTCGCGAGGTTGAGCGCGACGCGGACGGGGCCGCCGAAGGCGTGCGTCGGGCTGTGCAGCGTGACGGCGTGCAGGACTCTCATACGGGCTCCGGTACGGGCCTGCGGCTGCCGTCGACGGCGTGCAGGGTCAGGGCGGGCAGGTCGCGGGTGAGCACCGTGCCGGCCGCGACGACGGACTGGGCGCCGACCGTGACGCCCGCGAGGACCGTGGCGCGAGTGGCGACCCAGGCGCCGTCCTCGACGGTGATCGGGGCGTTGCGGTAGCGGAAGTCGGCCTTGCGGTGGTCGTGGCTGCCCGTGCAGATCATGGCCTCCTGCGAGACGCAGACGTGGGCGCCGATCCGGATGGGCTCCAGGTTGAGCAGGAAGGCGCCCTCGCCTATCCAGGTGTGGTCGCCTATCTCCAGCTTCCACGGCCACAGGACGCGCACCCGGTGCCGGATGAGCACCCCCTCGCCGATCTTCGCGCCGAAGGCGCGCAGGAGCATGGTGCGGACCCGGGCCGGTGTGAACCACGCCATGAAGACCGTGTTCATGACGGCGAACCACAGGGCCTGGACGAGTTTCCCGCGTCCCTTGTCGTAACCGGCCAGCGTGAAGGCCGGGAGATTGCGCATGTGTGTAACCCCCACCGGCGCCTCCCCTGGCGCCCTCGGTGCTCAGCCTAATGGTTGACTCAAGGTGACCGAGGAGCGTCGGTAGACTGCCGCGGGGGATCTCTTCCGGTTGTCGTACCGGGCGAGTGGCGCGGACCGGTGACCACCGGCCGTGGTCGGGGCACGAGTTGGGGCGGGGGTCGCTGGATGGCGACAGGCACGGAGCAGGCCGGGACGCGCGTCGAGGACAGGCCGCGGTCCGTCCCGGGCCCGGTGGACGCGGAGTGGGGGAAGCCGACCTCACCGCGCACCCTGCTCTCGCGCGCGCTCTCGGTGCCCCTCGTGCTGGGGCTCGCCGTGTTCTTCCCGCTGTGGGTGTGCGCGCAGACCGGCGCGGGGATCAAGGACGCGGTCTTCTGGCTGCAACTCGCGCTCACCGTCTACTCCGGGGCGCGGCTCGCCGCGATGATCCTCACGAACAAGCGGAAGCTGCTCCAGGGCTCCTTCTGGCTCTTCGTCTACATGGCGATGGGCGTCGCCCCGCTCGCGCAGGTCGTGCTGGGGCAGACCCCGACCGTCGTGGTGGGGGCGCGCGGGGACCTCGTCGAGGCGACGGCGCTGATCCTCGCCGGGTGCATCGCCTTCGACCTGGGCGCGCTCCTGGGCCGTACGCGTCCGGAGCGGCCCGGACGCGACGAGAACGCGCTGCGCCTGGTGCACCGCAGGCGGCTGTACGCGCTCGTGGCCTTCTCCTTCGTGGCGAGCGCGCTGTTCGTGCAGAAACTGGGCGGCCCCGCCGTCTTCTTCAGCAGCCGTCAGGAGATCATCGCGGGGATCGAGGACGCGGGGCTCTCGCAGGACGGCTCGCAGGCGGGGCAGGCGATCCTGCGCGGCCTCGGCACCGTGCCGGCGCTGCTCTCGCTGCTCATCTACACGCGGTGGGTCGTGACCTCGAAGCGGGCCAGGCGCTCCCCGGTGATCCTCGCGACGTGGCTCGCGCTCGCGCTCCTGAACTGCGTCGTGAACAACCCGATATCGAACCCGCGCTACTGGTTCCTGACGGTGATGTTCTCGCTGCTCTTCACGGTCTTCCCGCGCAGCGCGGCGATGTACCGCTCGGCGCTGAGCCTCGGGGTCGTCGTGGCACTCGTCGTCTTCCCCTTCGCGGACCGCTTCCGGTACGACGAGAAGAACTACAAGCCGATGCAGACGACGTCGATCCTGGAGCCGCTCGCGCTCAAGGACTACGACCAGACGGCGATGTTCTCCAACACCATCACGTACGTGCACTCCGGCGAGGGACACACCTTCGGCCTCCAGTTGCTCGGGGACGTGTTCTTCGCGGTACCGCGCTCGGTGTGGAACAGCAAGCCGAAGGACACGGGCGTCATCGTCGGCGAGTGGATGGACAACAAGAACACCAACCTGTCCTCGCCCGTGTGGGCCGAGTTGTGGATCGACTTCGGCCCGCTCGGCGTCTTCGGCGGCCTCCTCGGCGTCGGCTTCCTCGCGGCGCGCGTCGACAGGCGCTACGCGCGCAGGGCGGTGCGCCGCACCCCCCCGGGGGCGCTCGTCTCCGTCCTCGTACCGCTCGTCGCCGGCTACTCCTTCATCCTGCTGCGCGGCCCGCTGCTCCAGGCGACGGGCCGCGTGGCGATCGCGGCGGTGTGCGTGGCGCTCATCTCGACACGGAGCAGGAACGGGCGGGCGTGGATGAAGTGAGGCGCGGGCAGGCGTGAGGCGGCGGCCGGAAACGGGAGGGGCCGCCGACCGGACACCGCCGCGGTCACCACCTGGTACGCCTCCGGGCCACGGTGCCTCGCGCGGAGACGGCGTGGCGCCGCATTGTCGAACGGTCGTTCGGTCGCTGAGGAGTACGGGGTGCTCGCGCCGAAAGGCGCCCTGACGTCGCAGGACCTACCGTCTGTCTTGTGCTGCTCTCCCGGCGGCGTCGCCGTCGCGGACGCGGGTGGCAGCGGCAGGGGCGGCGGCTTCGTGGACAGGCCGGACACCAGCACAGGGAGGCTCGACCATCATGGCGGGACCGATTCTCATCACCGGAGCGGGCAGCGGCTTCGGCAAGGAGGTCGCGCTGCGGCTCGCGGCGGCCGGGCACCAGGTGATCGCGGGCGTGGAGATCATCGCCCAGGTGACGGCTGTCCGTGCCGAGGCGCGGGAGCGGGGCGTCGAGCTGCGCGTCGAGAAACTCGACGTCACCGATCCCGGCGACCGCGAGCACGCCTGGTCCTGGGACGTCGAGGTCCTCCTCAACAACGCGGGCGTCTCGGAGGGCGGTGCGACCGCTGACATCCCCGAGGAGCGGCTGCGCCACCAGTTCGAGGTGAACGTCTTCGGGCCTGTCCTGCTCACGCAGGGCATCGCCCGCCGAATGGCGGCGCGCCGCAGGGGGCGGATCGTCTTCATGTCCTCGGTCGCCGGACTCACCGTCGACCCGTTCACCGGTGCGTACGCCGGATCGAAGCACGCGGTGGAGGCGTTCGCCGACGCGCTGGACCAGGAGCTGGCCGAGTTCGGCGTCACGGTCGCCACGATCAACCCCGGCCCTTTCCTGACCGGCTTCAACGACACGATGTTCGAGACGTGGAAGGAATGGCGCGACGACCCCGCCGACCGCCTCCACGACTACGCCGAGCTGGCCTTCCCGCACGAGCAGTACGACCCCGAGCCGGTCTACGCGCGCACGGTACGGGTCCTGCTCGGCGAGGACCGGCGCTACCGCAACCTGCTGCCCGAGGAGATGGAGCCGCAGGCCCGCGAACAGGTCGACGCCCTGTGGGACCGGCAGCTCAACGACGGCAGCCGACCCGCCCTCGTGCGGAAGGCGTACGACATCAGTCCGGGCACACCGGTCCGGGAGTGACTCCCCGCGGTCCGTCGCCCGCCTCCCGCACCTCCGGCGGCGGGAGACGCTCACCGGCCACCGGTGGCCGCCCGTCGCGCGGGGAGCGCGGACCGCGCCCGCTCAGCCGTAGTACGTGATCTTGTCGTCCAGGACGCCGATCGCCCGGCGCAGCGCCTCGACCCGCTCCTCCAGCGCGGCGCGGCGCGCGCGCAGGAAGCCGACGCGGTCCTCCGCCGGGTGCTCGGCGCGCAGCATGGCGACGAACTCGCGGAGGTCCGCGATGCCGAGCCCGGCGTCGCGGAAGCACGTGACGAGGCCGATCCAGAACACGTCGTCCTCGGTGTACTCCCGGTGCCCGCCGCCCGAGCGCCGGATCGGGCCGATGAGCCCCTCGCGCTCGTAGTAGCGCAGGGTGTCGAGCGGGACGCCGGTGCGCTCGACGGCGGCGGCCGGGGTGAGGGTCGTCATGCGGGCCTCCTGGAAGGGACGTGGGCGCTACCGCGCCGCGGCGAAACGGGCCGTTGCCGCGTCGTCGAGGCGTACGTCGCGCGCCGCGAGGGCCTGCTCGACGTGCTCGGGGCGGCTCACGCCGACGATGGGCGCGATCCCCTGCCGCCGCAGCCACGCCAGGACGACCTGGTTGCGGGTGACGGCGAGGTCGCGCGCGAGGTCGTCCAGGACCGCGAGCACCCGGCCGGTCCCGGGATGATCGTAGGTGGCGGGGAGCGGCTTGTCCGCCCGCTCGTAGGAACCCCACAGCAGGGCGCTGTACGCCCACACGGCGAGTCCCTCCTCGCGGGCGAGGTCCAGGTCCTCGGCCGCGAGCATGCGGTGCCCCGCCTCGGCGACGGGCGTGAGGGGACGCGGTTGGAGGAGCGAGTGGCGCAGTTGCAGCGCCGTCCAGGGCTCCACCCCCTGCCGGCGGGCGAGCGCGCGGGCGCGCTCCACGCGCCAGGCGGCGTGGTTCGCGGCGCCGATCCGCGACACGGTGCCGCGCGCCACCAGTTCGCCGAACACGCCCACGGTCTCCGCCAGCGGTACGGAGCGGTCCTCCGCGTGCGCCCACAGCAGGTCGACGTGATCAGTGCCGAGGCGTGCGAGGCTGCCCGCCACGCCCTCCCGTACCGCGCCCGCGGAGAGGCCCTCCGCGCTCTTGGGCCACGCGTGCGCCACGAGGGGGTTCTGCCGGACCTTCGTGGCGATGCGGACGCGTCCGCGCGCTCCGGGACGGGCCTTGAGCCACGCCCCGATGACCCGCTCGCTCGCGCCGCCCACCCCGCTCGGGTCGGACCAGAAGGAGTAGCAGTTCGCGGTGTCGAGCCAGACGCCGCCCTGGGCGACGAAGGCGTCGAGGAGGGTGAAGGCACGCGCGCGGTCGACGCGCGTGCCGAAGTCCATGGTGCCGAGGATGATTCCCGGTTCGTCGTGATCCATGACGGCCATGCTGGGATCTGGAGCGCGCTCCAGGTCAAGTCCCCGCCGCTCGCGGGCGGTCAGGCCGGGGCGGTTTCCTGCCGGTCGTCCGGGTCCGGGGCCGCCGCGGGCGGGTGCTCGGGGAGTCCGCGTACGCGGTTCCAGGCGCCGACCGCCTTGAGCGCGGAGCCGAGCGCGAGTCCCCAGGCGGCGCCCTGGACGCCCACGAGGGCGTAGCCGCCGAGCATGAAGGCGACGGAGAGGAGCGAGAAGACGACCTGGAGGGAGAGCGTCGCGCGGGGGCTGAGCACGCGGAGGGTGACGAGCGCGCAGGTACCGAGCGCCATGACGGCGTACTGGCTCCCCGTCGCGGGCAGGAGCTTCGCCGTCGCCTCCCACGTGGCGCCGAGCAGGTGCTTGCCCGCGCTCGCGGGGAGCGCGTACAGGAGCAGCGCCCAGCCGAGCGCGACGCAGCCGAGAACGACGCCGAGCAGGGCGGCGGCGCGGGCGGTCGCGCGCCGGCCGCCGAAGCGGCCGAGGATCGGCGGTCCGAAGGCGTTGACGGAGTTGAAGAGGACGTTGAGCGGCCCGAAGAGGGTCGTCGCGCCGCGCAGCGCGCCCACCGCGAGCGGGTTCGCGAAGAGGCCGAGGCCGAGGACGGCGAGTTGGCTGGAGGCGTTGCCGACGGCGAACTCGACGACGAAGCGCCGCCCGAGGTGACCGCGGCCGAGGTAGGTGGAGAGGCGGGCGCGGGTGTCGCGCACGTACGGGCGCAACAGCGCGAGCGCGAGGAGCAGCGCGGGAATCGCCGACAGCCCCCAGGCCAGGACCATGCGGGCGGGGCTCGCGTGGTGCGGCTGGAGGGCGAGCGCGGGCACGACGCACACGAGGCGCAGGGTGTCCGCGGCGAGCGCGCGGTGCGGGACGCGCAGCGCGGAGAAGGAGTAGCGCAGTCCGTCCTGGAGCAGCGCGAGCGGCAGGACGGCGCCGAGCGCGGCGAAGGCCGTGCCCGAGGTGCCGCCGACCGCCGCGCCGCCCGCCACGAGCAGCGCTCCGGCGAGCAGCGAGGCGAGCGCGGTGAAGGCGGTCGCGGAGCGGCAGGCGGCGGCGAGCGCGCGCTCGCCGCCCTTCTCCAGGACGACGACCTGTCCCACGTACGACATGTTGAGGCCGAGCAGCACCGTGAAGGTCACGTAGACCATCGAGAAGGCGGCGAAGCCGGCGGCCGTCGAGACGCGGGCCACGATCACCAGGACCAGGATGTTGGTCAGGCTGGAGGCGGCCTGGTCGAGTACGGAGGCGGCGACCGTGGCCGAGCGTCTCATCTCTTGTCGCCCGTCCGCAGGTCCTCGGGCCGCAGCTGGCGCAGCGTCACGGTCTCGGTGCCGTCGCCGAGGCGCTGTTCGACGGGGGGTGCGGGGCGCGGGGCGGGGGGCGGCAGCTCGCTGCCGGCCGCGCGGTGCCCGGTGCCCTTCGCCGCGCCCTTGTCCCTGGCCGGGTGCCCGCCCTCGTCGTGGGTGACCGCGCCGAGCACCGTGCCCCCCGCGCCGACGATCAGCTCGCGGATACGGACGAGTTCGGTGCGGTGCACGCTGCGCAGGTCGCAGACGATGACGACGCCGTCGACGCGGTCGACGAGCGCGAGCGCGTCGGCGTAGGAGAGGACGGGCGGGGCGAGGACGACGACGGTCGAGCCGTTCTCGTCGGCGTCCTCGATGAGCCGGGTGGTGCGGCTCGACGTCAGCGCGCGGGCCACGTTGCGCACCCGCTGGCCCGCGACGAGGTCGAAGGAGCCGGCCTCGCCCGCGTCGACGGTGAGCGGGCGGGTGCCGGGCCAGCCGTTGTCGTCGCTGTCGGCCGGCAGGCTCCAGCCGGGACGACCGGCGCTCGTGTGCAGGCGCGCGGAGAGCCCGGGGGCGCGCAGGTCCGCCTCGACGAGGAGGACGTCCTTGCCGGTCTCGGCGAAGGAGGCGGCGAGGTTGGTGGCGACGGAGGTGGCCGCCTGGGCGCTCGCGTCGCGGGCCGCGACGACGAGGAGTCGGCGGCGGTCGGCGAACCGCGCGTCGTAGGCGAGCCGGAAGGCGATCGAGCGGTACTCCTCGGCGGTGCGCGAGCCGGTCTGGTCGACGGCGAGGAGGCTCTTGGCGGCGCCGCGCGGGAGGGAGCCGAGTACGGGGGCGTGCACGGCGCGCGCGACATCGCCGGTGGAGCGCGGCGAGGGGTCGAAGACGAGCCGGACCCAGGCGGCGAGGAGGCCGAAGGCGATGCCGAAGGCGCCGCCGAGCGCGAGGGATATGACGAGCCCGAGGCCGTCCGAGCCGGTCGGCGGGGTGGCCTCCTGTGTGACGGAGCCCGCGGCCATGTCGAGGCCCATGAGGGTGTCGCGCTGGTTCTGGAGGGTGCTGATGCGGCTCTTGAGGTTGACGTTCGCGGTCTGCTGGGCGTCGTAGGCGGAGGTGCCCTTCGTCATGGCGTCCAGCTGCTGCGCCAGCTCGTTCTGCTGCTTGCCGAGCGGGTCGATCTGCCTCTTGAGCCGGGCGACCATGCTGTCGCGCAGGTCGGACCACTTCTTCTCGCTCGCCGTCAGGTAGGCGTCGGCGAGCGCGTTGGCGCCGCGCGCGGCGGCCTCGGGCGAGTCCGCGGTGTACGTGAAGCGCAGCGTGAGGCTCTGCGGGGGCGTGGTGACCTGGAGCCCCTTCTTGAGCGTGCGGGCCGAGGTGCCGTCCTTGAGCTTCTTCGCGGCGATCTGTGCGACGTTGGAGGAGAGCGCCGTCTGGCGCTCGGTGTTCATGTTGACGCTCTTGTCGGGCGCGGTGGAGCTGTCGAAGGGGTTGGTGGTGGGGGTGCGGACGACGATGTCGCTGTTGGCCGCGTACGAGTCCGCCGAGGTGATGCCGAGGTAGGCACCGCCGATCAGGCCGATCCCGATGCCCCCGCCGATCAGCCAGCGGTAGCGCAGAAGCTGCCGGAACTGGTCACGCAGAAGTTCCGGTTCGTCCCCCGCCGGACTGACGTGCGAGTCGCTCATGTGCGCCAAACCCCCAGAGCCTCTTCGATGAGTGCGTCGATACGGGCGAGTCCCGCCGCGCGCGTCAGATGGGCCGCGACGTGGCGCGGTCCCGCATCCCCCAGTGCCCGGGCCCGCGCCGGGTCGTCGGCGAGTCTACGCACTTCCTTGAGCAGCGCGTCGGGGTCCTCGGGGGCGACGAGGACACCCGCGCCCGAGCGCAGCACCTCGTGCGCGGTGCCGCCCTCGGCGGCGACCGAGGCGATGACGGGGCGCGCCGCGGCGAAGTAGGAGGTCAGCTTCGAGGGCACGCTCATGTCGAGGACGGAGGCACGCTGCGTGACCGCGAGGACGTCCGCCGCGGCGAGGACGTCCATGAAGTCGGCGTCGTCGGCGGGCGGCAGGAAGTGCAGGTTGGGCACGCCGCGGCCGAGTTCTTCGAGGTGGGCGCGCTGATTGCCGTCGCCCATGAGCACGAAGCGGACGGCGGGGTCGCGGCGGGCGGACTCCACGAGGACTTCGAGACCCTGCTTGAGGCCCATGTTCCCCGAGTGCACGACGACGATCTCGCCCGGGGCCCACCCGAGGCGCGCGCGGGTGGCCTCGCGGTCGCCCGCGGGGCTCGTGACGTGGGACCAGTTGGGCACGAGGCGGATGCGCTCCGGGGCGACCCCGAGGGCCTCGACCTTGGCGCGGAAGGTCTCATGGATGATGCCGACGAGGGTCGCGCGGCGCAGCGCGAACGACTCGGCGCGCGCGGCGACCTTGGCGGCGCGGTCGCCGCCGCTGATGCCGCTCTGCGCGGCGGCGGCGCCCATGAGGTCCTGGACGACGGGGATGTACGGGACCTTCCAGCGGTGCGCGAGGCGGGCGGCGAGCACGCCGCCGGCGAGGCTCGGCATCTGCGCGTGCACGGCGTCGGGGCGCGGCATCCGGGGCGGGGCGACGGCGCCGTGCAGGAGGATCGAGCCCTCGAACAGGGCGCGGCGCACGGCGGTCTGGCGGGGCGGCACAGTGTGCCTGCGCCGGTGGACGGTGACACCCGCGCGTTGCTCGGTGCGCCGCCAGGCCCCGGCGTACTCGGGGTCGAGGCTCCACGAGGGGTAGTGCGGCATCCCGGCGAGGACGTGGGTCTCGTGGCCCGACTCGGCCCAGTGCTCGGCGATCTGTGTCGCGTACGGGCCGATCCCGGCGTGCTCCGGCGCGTAGTTGGTGGAGACCATGAGCAGGGTGCGTCGCCCCGCTATGTCCCCGATCTGATCGTTTGCGCTCACGCAGCGCTCCCCTTCCCCCAGCATTTCGCTGCAATCCCCCGGGCGTTCGCGCAGGTACAGACCCTTTCGGCCCTCCAGGCGAAGCTTTCCTAGCCTAAACGTTCACTCACGCCGAAGTGAACGCGCACGCTATCGTCAGACCCGCACCGCACGAACGGTGCGAACGAGACCAGGGGGGTTTCTTTCATGACGGAGCACAGACCGTATCGAGTCGGTTATGCCCCGGGTGCTTACGATCTCTTCCATATCGGACACCTCAACATCCTTCGGCACGCGAAGAGTCACTGCGACTACCTCGTCGCGGGCGTCGTCTCGGACGAGATGCTGGAGCAGTCCAAGGGCCGTCGGCCGATGATCCCGCTGGTGGAGCGCCTGGAGATCGTGCGCAGCGTCAAGTACGTCGACGCCGCCTTCGTGGAGACCGTGCCGGACAAGGTCGACACCTGGAAGCAGGTCCGCTTCGACGTGCTCTTCAAGGGCGACGACTGGCGCGGCACGCCGAAGGGGGACAAGCTGGAGCGCGATTTCGCCGCGGTCGGCGTGGACATCGTCTACTTCCCGTACACCGTCCACACGTCCAGCACGCAACTGCGGCGCGCGCTGGACGTGCTCACGGGGGATGAGCGACCCGCCGGGCCGCTCAGCGCCGAACTGCGCTGAGCTCCCTGAACCACTTGGCGAGGAACGCGAGCAGGAAGAGCACGGCGGCGAGGGCGAGGGCCGCGTAGGCCCAGCGGAATCCGCTGCCCGCGCCGAGGAAGAGGAAGACCAGGCAGAAGATGCCGTGGTCGACGGGGAGCAGCGCGATCGCCCGCAGCGTCGAGGGGGCCGCGGCGGGCGTTCCCGGGGCCGGGCGCGGGGTGAGCTTCTCGGTGAGCAGTCCGCCGAAGAAGGTGACGACCGCGGCGAACTGGAAGACGAGCGGGAGCAGCAGCCAGGCGTCCTCGCCGTCGAAGCCGTAGGCGTCCGGGTGCCGGTAGAAGGAGATGAGCACCGCCGTGTGCAGGGCGGTGATCTTCGCGCAGTCCACCACGTGGTCGAGCCACTCCCCGGCGGCGCTGCCGCCGCCGCGCAGCCGGGCGAGCTGGCCGTCCGCCGAGTCGAAGGCGAAACCGATCGCGAGGCCCAGCCACACGAGGACGCCGAGGCCCACGGACGGAGTGCCGATCGCGAGGCCGACCACGGCGGCGAAACTGAAGAGCGCGCTGATCACCGTCACCTGGTTGGGCGTCAGGCGCAGCGCGTAGGCGCAGGCGGCGAGGACGCGCCCCGCCGGGCGGTTGGCGAAGCGGGAGTAGAGCGAGACGCCTTTCGAGGACTTCTGCGCGGTTCTCAGCTCGCGGAGCGCGGTGTTGATCGTTCCCATGGCCCCCCCGGGTCATTTTTCGTTCATGTGCCGGTCAATAATGTCAGGCGGCTTTCGTGGCCCGGTGGCCGGTACCGGGTGACACGGTGGCTGGTACGGCGTCGTCCCACACCGCCCGCGGAAGAGCGCGAAGCCCCGCGCGCGGAGCGCTCGCCGGGCTCCGCCCCGATCACGGTCGCCAGCACGGACGGGACTGTCGCACGCCCCACCGACAGCGGGCCCACTTCCCGTCACTCCGCGCCGCGCCCCGCTCAGCCTGCCCGGCCGGTCCCTCCCGGCAAACCCGCCTCCTCTATCACAATCACCCCACCCCCGGAAGGGGTTCGGCGGTAAACACCCCCATCGGGCGCTATGCCCGTACAGCACCCCAAGAGTCCGCTTCGGCACGGTTAGCATGACCCGCACGCGGCCCCGGTCCGCGTCTCGTACGTCGCCGTACTCCCCTCCCCCACCGTCGAGACCGAGGGAACCGCGGAATGCCAGTGACCGCTCACCACCCGCGCCGCGCGGGCCGCCCCGGGCGCCTGCCCCGGGCCGCGCCGCCCCTGATCCTGCTCGCCCTCACGGCCGTCGGCGCCATGGCCGCGACGACCGCCGCGCCCCCCGCCGCCCAGGTCTGGACGGGGACGACGGCGGGAATCTGCTGGCTGCTCCTCGCCCTCGCCACCACGTGGGCCACCCTGCTCGTCCGGGTGCACCGCCGCCGGGCGGAGCGCGCCGAACAGGCCCGTACCGACGCCCGCGAGGCGCTCTCCGGCCACACGGCCGAGATCGCCAGGCTCGTCCGCGTCCTCCTGCCCGATCTCGGCGCCCGGCTCGCCGAGGGCGAGACCGCGACGCACGCGCTCGACGCCCTCTCGCTGCCCTCCGATCCCTCGCTCCGCGCGGCCCTCCACTCCGTCGCGACCGCGCTCGGCTCCGCGCACACGGCGGCGCGCGACGCCCGTGCGCTGAGCGTCGAGGCCGCGCTGCGCGCCGAGCGGCTCGACCAGGACATCGAGACCTTCGCCAACGAGACGGTGCCGCTCGTCGTCGCCCGCTTCGCCGAACTGCGCAACCACGGCGACGCCTTGCACCGCGTCCCGCTCCCCGAGGACGAGCGGCTGCGCGCCGCGCTCGACGAGTTCGCGTGGTCCGCGCACTACGGCATGCGGCGCGCCAAGGTCGCCTACGGCATGGTCAGGCACAGCCTCACCCGCGTGCAGGCCCGCAACGCCACCGTGCTGCACCGCCTCCAGGACATGCAGTTCCGGTACGGCCAGGAGGCCTTCAAGGACCTCTTCTTCCTCGACGAGACCGCCTCGCGGCTCGCCCTCGCCGCCGACCGCATCGCCTGGATGGTCGGCGGCAGGGGCAGCCGGATCTGGACCCGGCCCATCGTCATGTACCGCATCCTGCGCGGCGCGATCGGCAAGATCGAGGCGTACCGCAGGGTCGTGCTGCACTGCGACACGGAACTGTCGATCGTCGGCCGCTCGGCCGAGGCGATCATGCACCTCCTCGCCGAACTCATCGACAACTCCACCCAGTTCTCGCCGCCCACCGCCGAGGTGCACGTCTACGCCGAGGAGCGCCCCGCGGGCATCGTCGTGACGATCGAGGACAGCGGCATGAAGATCCCCTGGGCGATGCGCGAGTACGTCGAGGACTGCCTCGCGGGCAAGGTGCTCGACCTCGCGGACTTCAAGAACCACCACTACGGCTTCAACGTCGTCGGCATGATCGCCCAGCGGTTCGAGATCGAGGTCAGCATCCGGCCCTCCTCGCGCGGCGGTACCGGCTTCGTCGTCCTGCTCCCCTCCGTGCACATCTCCGAGCGCAACCCCCAGCACCCCGCGCTCGTCGTCGAGCAGAAGCTCCCCGAGATCACCGCTCCCGTCGCCCCGCCGCTCGACCGCGACCTGCCGCCCGCCGAGGCCCTCGCCAAGCACCGGGCATGGGTGGCGGCCCACAAGGAGGAGCGCGCCCGCGCCGCCGCCGAGGCGGGCACGCCGCTGCCCCCGCCCGGCCCGCCGTCCGAGCTGGAGCGCCTGACCGCCCCCTGGATCGCCCGGCCCGCGCCGGACGCCGAGGAGCACCGGAACGAGGTCCCGGAGCAGGAACCGCCCGCCCGCAGGAGGCGCGCCCCCTACCTGCCCGAGGGCGCGGACCCGTACGACAGCGAACCGCCCGGCGAGTACGAGGAGGTGACGGGGCGGGACCCCTACCGCGACGGCCCGGCCCCGGAGACCGCCACCGCGCCGGAGGCCCCGCCGAGCGGCACGCCCGGAAGGGACGCGTACGGCACCGGGACGGAGCCGGAGGGTACGGGGACACCGCCACGTACCGCCGGGACCGGCGCCCCGCCCGCCCGGACCGGCGCACCCGCGCAGGACGCCCCGCGTCCAGCGGGGCCGCCCCCGCTCCCGACCCGTGGCCCCGGCACGCACGGACCGCTCCCCGCTCCGCGCCACCAGGCCCCCGGGCCGGGCTCGGCCCCCTACTCCCGGGACCTGCCGGCGGAACCGGACAGCGAGGACCCGGTGCCCGGCTTCATGGAGCGCGAGCGCTTCCGCGCCGACCCGGAAGGGGCACGGGCCCGCTTCTTCGGGGACGACAGCGGCGAGTTGTTCTTCGACCCCTTGCAGGGTCTCGGGCCGCTCGTCTCCACGGAGAACGGCCTCCCCGTGCGCCCGCCCGGCCGGACGATGGCCGCCGTCGACCAGATGATCGCCGAACTCCTCGCCGCAGAGCCCCCCTCGGCCGCCCCGCAGCAGGACGTGGGCCGCAGCTTCGGCGGCTTCGACCGCGCGATGCGCGCGGGCCGCGCCGCCCGCGCGGCGGCCACGACCGAGCAGGCGGCACCCCCCACCGCACCGGACCCCACCGCGCCACCGGGCCCGCCCCCGCACGGCGCGCCACCCCCCGAGCCCACCCCGCCACCCACCGACCTGCCGGAGCGCGAGACCCCCTGAGCCCGGCAGGGCCGCCCCCGAGTTCCCCCCGCCCCGCCCCCGGCCGCCCCGCGGCGGCCCCGGACCGGCGCACGTGATTGGAGACAAGGGCCAGTGTCCGTGCCCCCGCCCGGACACCGCCCGCGCACACCATGCCCACCACCGACAACAGCCTCGACTGGCTCCTCGAAAAACTCCTGGACCACACCCCGGGAACCCGCCACGCCCTCGTCCTCTCCCGCGACGGCCTCAAACTCTGCTGGACCCCCGACCTCCCCCTCGACCAGGCCGACCAGCTCGCCGCGATCTGTTCCGGCATCCAGGCGCTCGCGCAGGGCGCGTCCGTGGAGTTCGGCGACCGGCGCGGTGGGGTGCGGCACTCGATGACCGCGTACTACGGCGGACAGTTGTTCATCGTGGACGCGGGCGACGGCGCGCACCTCGCGGTGGTCGCTGAGGAGAACGCCGATCCCGAGTACGTGGGACAGGAGATGAGCCACCTGGTCGGCGCGATCGGCGCCCACCTGCGCGCCGAACCGCGCAGCCCCGCACCGAACGCCGGTACCCCGTGACGCCACGCGGTCCGGCCGACGTGGGCGAACCCGACCGGATCTTCCTCGTCACCGGCGGCAGGACCGCGCCCGGCTCGCGCGTCTTCGACCTGGTCACCCTGGTCGTGCGCGAGACGGACCGGGCGCGGGACCTGGGGCCCGAGCACCAGCGTGTCCTGGACCTGTGCCAGCACCCGGTGGCGGTCGTCGAACTCTCCGCCGAACTCGGCCTCCCCGTGGTGGTGACGCGCATTCTGCTGGAGGACCTGCTCGCCGCCGGGCACATCCGCGTCCGCTCCCCGCGCCCCGCCGCCCGCGCGGCAGGGACGACGGGGCCGGACACCGCCGTACTCGAAGAGGTGCTCCATGCGCTGCGCAGACTCTGAACCCGCCACCCCCACGACACCCCCGGGGTCCACCGGCGCCTCCGACGCCGTGCCCGCCCAGGCCACCGCGCCGCCGGGCCCCCGCACGCCGCTGCCCGCGACCGCCGAACAGGGCGTGAAGATCGTGGTGGTCGGCGGTTTCGCCGTCGGCAAGACGACGATGGTGCGCGCGGTGAGCGAGATCCGCCCGCTGAGCACCGAGGAGGTCATGACGGAGGCCGGCGAGGGCGTCGACGACCTCGCCGGCGTCGAGTCGAAGACCACCACGACGGTCGCCTTCGACTTCGGCCGCATCACGCTCAACGAGCGCACGGTGCTCTACCTCTTCGGCGCCCCCGGGCAGGAGCGCTTCTGGTTCCTGTGGGACCAGCTCTTCGCGGGGAGCCTCGGCGCGGTCGTCCTCGTCGACACCCGCAAGGTCGCCGACTCCTGGTACGCCGTCGACCGCCTCGAAGCCCACCGCACACCGTTCGTCGTCGCCGTCAACCGCTTCGAGAACGACCCGCGCCGCTACGGCCTCGCGGAGATCCGCGCCGCGCTCAACCTCTCCGCGCACGTCCCCGTCCTGGACTGCGACGCGCGCGAACGCGCCTCCTGCAAGGAGGTCCTCCTCACCCTCGTCGACCACCTCTACCACCGCGCCCTCGCGCAGGAGGCAGGCGTATGAAGAACCCGCTCTTCCCGCCCCCTTCGGACGACTACGGCCCCGAACCGCTGCGGCCCTGGGACCACCGGCCGAAGGAATCCGCCACGCCCCCGCTGCGCGGCCCCACCGCGGCAGGCGGACCGCCGCCCGCCTGCCCCGCGCACGGGGACCGCTGGGAGGACGAGCCCGTACGCCTCTCGACGCTCGACTCGGACCGGCCGCCCGCCGAGCTCTACCGCGAACTGCGCGCGCGCTTCGGGCCCGTCGCCCCGGTGCTGCTCGACGACGACATCCCCGCCTGGCTCGCCCTCGGCTACCCCGAGGTCGCCTATGTGACGGGCCACGACGAGGAGTTCGGGCGCGACTCGCGGCGCTGGCACCAGTGGGAGAACATCCCGGGCGACTGGCCGCTGCTCGCCTACGCGGGCTACCAGCCCTCGGTGTTCTTCGCCGAGGGCGAGGAGCACCGGCGGCGCGCGGGCGCGCTCACACGCGCGCTGGAGGCGATGGACATGTACGACGTCTCGCTCGTGTGCGAGTCGGTCGGACGGCGGCTCACCGACCGGTTCGTGCACGACGGGCGGGTGGAGCTGCTCGAGGCGTACGTGCACGCGCTGCCGGTGCGCGTGATGATCGAGCTGTGCGGGATGCCCGCGGGCGAGGAGATCACCGAGAACCTCGCGGAGGACCTGCGGATCACGCTGGACGCCGAGCGCGGCGAGAACCCGGTGGACGCCTACCGGCGGGTCGCCAAGCAGCTCGGCGCGCTCGTGGCCTCGCGCCGGGCGCGGCCCGAGCGGGACCTCACCTCGTACCTCGTGACGGACGCCGCCGCGCTGAACGACACGGAGGCGGTGCACGACCTCACGGTGCTCATCCTGGCCGGTCAGCAGCCCACGGCGAACTGGATCTGCAACGCGCTGCGCCTCCTCCTGCTCGACGACCGCTTCGCCGACAAGGTCGCGGGCGGGCGCGTCGGCGTGCCCGAGGCTCTCACCGAGACGCTGTGGCTCGACACGCCGGTGCAGAACTTCCTGGGCCGCTGGGCGACGCGCGACACGGAACTGGGCGGTCGCCCCGTCAAACAGGGCGACTGCGTGCTGCTCGGTCTCGCCGCCGCGAACACCGATCCCGAGCTGTGGCCGCACGGCGGCATGGGCGAGGGCAGCACGGCGCACCTGTCGTTCAGCATGGGCGAGCACCGCTGTCCCCACCCCTCCCCGCAGATGGCCCGCGTCATCGCCCGTACGGCGATCGACACGCTGCTCGCCCGGCTGCCCGATCTCGCGGTCGCGGTCGAGTCCGAGGAGCTGCGCTGGCGCCGCTCGCTGTGGAAGCGGGGCCTGGAGGAGCTGCCGGTGGTCTTCTCGGCGGGCGGGGTACGGGAGTGGACGGACCGCGGCGCGGGGCGGGCCCGCTCCCGCGAGACGGGCCTCCTGCGGGACTGAGCCGGGCGGGTCCCTTTGCGAGACTGGCCCGATGACCACTCCCGGCACCCTGCCGCCCCTGCCCGAGCGGGTCGAGCGCCTGCTCGCCACCGAGGACCCGCTGCCGATCGTCGCCGCGGGCGGCCCCGTCCTGCGCGCGCCCGCCGCGCGGTACGAGGGCCAGCTTCCCGACGCGCTGCTCGCGCGGCTGCTCACGGCGATGCGCCGCACGATGCGCGAGGCCCCCGGCGTCGGTCTCGCGGCGCCGCAGATCGGTGTGCCGCTCAGGCTCGCGGTCCTGGAGGACCCGGCGACGGTGCCCGAGGAGGTGCGCCGCGTGCGCGAGCGCGAGCCGCTCCCGTACCGCGTGCTGGTCAATCCGGTGTACGAGGGCGTCGGTGAGCGGCGCGCGGTCTTCTACGAGGGCTGTCTGAGCGTGCCGGGCTGGCAGGCCGTCGTGGCGCGCCACGCGGTCGTGCGGCTGCGCGCCGAGGACGAGCGCGGCACGGCGCTGGAGGAGGAGGTAAGCGGCTGGCCGGCGCGCATCGTGCAGCACGAGACCGACCACCTCGACGGGACGCTCTACGTGGACCGGGCGCTGCCGCGCTCGCTCACCTCGAACGAGAACCTGCTGCGGTACTGGAACGAGCCGGCGCCCGAACGGGCCGCCGCTGAACTGGGGTTCGCGCTCTGACGGAGGCCGCATCACTCGTTCGGGGGAACTCCGGCCGGTACGGGGTCGGCGCGGGTCGCGTCGGGACGCCGCACGGCTAGCTTGCGGCAGTCGACACCCGCGCCGCCGCTTGGCGCGGGGCTCCCGTACAGCCCGGAGGTACCCCTTCGTGACCGCCAAGCCGCTCGCGCTGCTGCTCGCCGCGCTCACCACCGCAGCGCTCGCCACCGCTCCCGCCGAGGCGGCGAAACCGGCCAAGGACGCCGCTGTGCGGGCAGCCGCGTGCACGGGCGAGTTCCGCGGTGACGCGCGGCTCGGCCCGCGTCACCTGCCGGGGCCCCGGCAGGAGCCGGTGGGGCCGCTCCTGAAAGGCTGGAAGCGCACGGGCGGGCTGGGCGAGCGCGCCTTCCTGAAGAAGTACTGGGAGGGCGACGCCACGAGCGGGAGCTGGAAGTATCCGCCGAACGACGGCTTCATGGAGACGAACGGCGAGCCGGACCGCACGGCGACGCGGCTGCGGCGCGGGAAACGCCTGGACCGGTTCGGCTCGGTGTACGGCGCCTTCCTCGCCCCCGCCGGGGACGCGTACGCGAAGCGCGCGCTGCCGCCGCAGAACCTCAACACCCGTGAGGCGAGCGCGCCGTGCAGCTATCACGTGTACGAGGTGACGAAGCGGTTCACCGTGTGGCAGGGGCCGATCGCACCGTGGTTCGGGCAGCCGGGCGGCGGCGAGCAGATCAAGCTGGACCCGGCGCTGCTGAACCCGGGTGAGGGCGAGGGCCTCAACGTGAAGTGGCTGCTCGACCACGACTACCTGCGTGCCCTCGTCGGCTGAGACGGTGGGCCCCCGGGCAGCGCTCGCCGCCGCACTGCGCGCGGCGGGCCTGCCCCCGTCGGTCTACTGGATCGAGGAGGTCCACCAACCGGCCCCGCTCCCACCGGACTTCCTGTACCTGCGCCGCACGCCGGGCGGGGCGGCGGGGTGGGAGACGGGGGGCTACGAGCGGGGTCGTTGGACGCCGTACGCGCTCCACGCCGACGAGTCCGGGGCGTGCGCGCACCTGCGTCACCTCCTCCTGGGCTGAGGTGGCGCGGGTCCCCCGTGTCAGCCCGTGCTCCGGCCGTACAGGACGAGTCCCCACGCCGCGCACGCGAAGGAGCCGGTCGCGGCGAGGGCGCGGACGACGTTCCAGGCCACCCACGAGGACTCGAAGCGCTCGCGGGCCGCGGCGAGTGCTCCGGTGGTCTGGGGGAGTTCACCGGCGGCGAGGCGGTCGTTGAGCGGGACGTTGATCCCGCCGGTGACGGCGAACATCACCACGTACAGGACGAGCGCGGCGATCACCCACCAGAAGACGCGGTGCTCGCCGCTCGTCCAGGCCCCCACGGCGGCGAGTGCCAGGACGAGGAGCGCGCCGGCGAAGGGGGTGAGGAACCAGCCGTTGAGGATGACCTTGTTGATGTTCCGCATGGCCTCGACGAAGGTGCGGTCGCCGCCCTTGCCGAGGCCGGGCATGACGGCGTAGGCGAAGGCGGCGAAGAGTCCCGCCATGAGTCCGGTGGCCAGGACGGCCAGGAAGAGGGCGGCCCCTGTCGTCGTCTTCACGTTTCCCCCGTGTCGTGTGAGTTCTCAAGTTCCCTTTTTGGTAAAGGGGTTGAGAACTTATCGGGCCGCGAGGGGACCGTCAAAGGCGTTCTCTCACCTCCGGTCGGCGCCCCGGGACTGGAGGCCGCGGGCGAGGCGCGGGCCGAGCCAGCGCTTGAGGCGGCGGAGGGCTTCGAGTCGCTCGGCGGCGCGGTCGACGCGGTAGTAGAGCTGGGGCGGGACGTAGGGCAGGAGCGGGGAGTGGCGCTGGCCGAGGAGCGCGAACATCTGCTCGGGCGGGAGGTCGATGTAGCGGGGCAGGTTCTCGTACCAGTGGGCGCTGTGGCGGGCGGCGCTCTGGACGGAGAGGAGTTCCCTGCGGCGGCGGCGTTCGTACGCGGCGAAGGCGGCCTCGCGCGCGCCGCCCTGTCCGAGGGCCTCGGCGAGGGCCATGGCGTCTTCGAGGGCGAGGGTGGTGCCGGCGCCGATGGAGTAGTGGGTGGTGTGGGCCGCGTCGCCGAGAAGGACGAGGTTGCCGTGGTGCCAGCGGCGAGTGGTGAGGGTACGGAAGGGGCGCCAGTCGGGAGCGGGGTGCGTCGCGTCCTGGCCGAGGAGCGGGGCCCCGTCGAGGAGGCCCGCGAAGAGCCGTTCGAGGGTGCGGAGTTGGGCGTCCTCCTTGGCGCTGTCGAGACCGAGGCCGCGCCAGGTGGCGGGGGCGCACTCGATGACGCAGGTGCTGCCCTCGGGGCCGTACCCGTAGGCGTAGCACCAGATCCAGCCGTGCGGGGTGTCGACGAACGCGAAGCTGAAGCTCGTGAAGACCTTGGGGGTGCCGAGCCAGACGTAGACGTTGCGGCCTTCGGTGAGGCGCGGGGCGAAGTGGTGCGCGTGGTGGCGGCGCAGGGTGCTGCCGACGCCGTCGGCGGCGACGAGGAGGTCGGCGGCCGGGGGTGCCGCCGGGTCGATCGCGCTGCCGTGGCGGACGTCCACGCCGAGGTCGCGGGCGCGGGCGGCGAGGAGGGCGAGGAGGCGGTGGCGGCCGATGCCGTAGCCCTGGTCGCCGTGGTGCTCGGTGACTTCCTCGCGGATGCGGGCGCGGCCGTTCTTCCAGGGAAGCGAGGCGGCGTGGAGGGCGTGGGCGCTGGGCTCGTCGTGGGCGCGGAGCCGGTCGAGGAGTTCTTCCCAGTAGGTGACGCCCCAGCCGTAAGTGGAGCCCGCGGGGTTGCGTTCGTGCACGGTGATGTCGTGGGTGGGGTCCTGGAGTTTCATCAGGATCGAGAAGTACAGCCCGCCGGGGCCGCCTCCGGCACAGACGATCTTCACGTGCGCTCCCGCTCTGTCGCTGCCGACGCTTCTGTCGCGTCTTACGGTCGACGGTGACGAAACCGTCGGAATCGGCAGGAAGGTAGCAGGAGTTACGGGTTCTGCCGGGCGCGACAGGTGGGCGGCGTCCGGGGTCCACTCCCCCGGTCGGCACCGCTTCCCGGTAAGTTACCGACCGGTTAACATGTGGCCCCGCCCCGGCCGCCCCGGCGGGGCGCCCCGCCGGAAGGACTACGTCATGCCTCAACTGACCCGTGACGGGGACGTCTTCGTCCTGCGCCTGGACGCGGACAGCGAGAGCCTGTTCCACCCGGACTGGCTGGGCCCGGTGGAGCGGGCCCTCGACGAGGTGGAGGCGGTGGAGGGGCCGTGCGCGCTCGTGACGGCGGGCGTGGGAAAGTACTGGTCGAACGGGCTCGATCTCGCGTGGCTCATGGCGCACGGGGACCAGTACGCGGCGTATCTCGACCGGGTGCACGCCCTCCTGGCGCGCACCCTCGCCTCGCGCGTCGTGACGGTCGCGGCGCTCACGGGGCACACCTTCGCCGCGGGCGCGATGTGGGCGCTGGCCCACGACGTCCGGGTGATGCGCGCGGACCGGGGCTGGTTCTGCCTCCCGGAGGTGGACCTTGGCCTCCCCTTCCAGCCCGGCATGACGGCCCTCATCCGTTCTCGGCTGTCCCCCGCGACGGCCCACGAGGCGATGACGACGGGCCGCCGCTACCCCGCCCCGGACGCTCTGGCGTCCGGCCTGGTGGACGCCGTGGCGGACGCGGACCAGGTCGTCGCCGAGGCCGTGACCCGAGCCGGCGCCCTCGCCGCGAAGGCCGTCCCGGTCCGCGCGGAGATCAAGGAGGGGCTGTACGCGGAGGCGCTGGCCGCCCTGCGGACGGCGACGAAGGCGTAGCGCCGCTCCGGAAGGCGGACCCGCACCGTACACTCGGGCCGCGGCGGACACGGGACGTGACGGCCGGGCCGCCGACGGGGCCCAGCGCGTCGATGACGTCGCCCTGAGCCGCCCGGTCTTCGTCCGGCGCTGTCGCGCCGACCACTGCGCGCGCGTGCACGAGGGGCCCGCTCCGGGCGCGTCAGGCGCCTTTGCCCCGCCGGGACGTACCGGGGCCGGTCAGGGCCCCGACCGGGGCGAGCACATGGGGTGCGGGCCGCTCGCCCCGCGCGCCCGAACACCCCCAGGCGGGGGCGCCGTCGGGGGTGAGGCACAGGTGGGCGCCGAGGCGGTGGTCGGGGCAGACCGGCCAGACCCGGTGGAGGAGTTCCATCAGGGACTCCTGGGCGGCTTCGGCCACGGCGGCCACGGCGTCGGGGAGGGTGCCGGGGGGCTCGGCGAGGAGGGTGTTGTGGTGCCACTCGCCGTTGGACCTTGCCACGTAGAGGAGTTCGGGTGCGTCGGCGTCGCCGGGGCAGGCGACCAGGCGCAGCGGCGGCTCTTCCGGCAAGGTCGCCGCCACGTCCTCGTTGACGAGCGCCAACGCCTCCTGCCAGTCGCCGTGTTCGCCCGGCTCTACGAAGCGAAAGGAGAAGAGGTCGGGCGCGGGGCCCGGCAGGGGTTCGAAGAAGAAGTAACCGGACAAGTGGTCCCCCCGGTGTCGGCAGAGCGGGTCAGTACGGGTCTTCGAGCCGGTCGCCCGGGACGAGTTCGCGGAAGGTCTAAAGGGCTTCCGGGGAACGGGACCGTGCCAGGAGGGCGGCGCCGTCGTCGTCGTCGCGGAGCAGAGTATCCCCGGCCAGGAACCAGCGCACGCGCGCACCGGGCGGACAGTCGGGGAAAGGCAGCCGTGTCGCGACCCCCTCCAGCGCCGCCGCCGTGTCCTCGTCCTGTGCGAGGAAATCGGGTCAGGCCCCCCGCCGGCGTGGGGGAAGGGCCTGTGCCGCGCGGAGTTCCTCCTCGGGGACGCCGTGAATCCGCTTCAGCGCCACGTCCCGGTCCGCCGCGAAGCCCTCGATGAAGCGCCAGGCTTCGTGGCGGTCCGTGGCTGCCCGGCCGAAGGCTGCCGGACTCTCGTGTCATGAGCGGACAGTGCGCGGACGTCAGACGGTGCCCTCGCTCAGGGCGGCACGCGGTTCCTCCGCCGGATCCTGTTCCGGCGTCCGCAGCACCCCCGCCGCCACCGCCGCGCTCACGCAGAAGGCGACCGGGAGGAAGAAGGCGAGGTTGAGGGGCATGAGGTGGGTCATGGGGCCGATGACGGCGGGGCCCGCGAGCATGCCGAGATAGCCGAGGCCCGCGACGCGGGAGACGTTGACGCCCGCGCCCGCCGGGTCGGCGTGGCCCGCCGCGCTGAAGAGCTGCGGGACGCAGCCCGAGAGCCCCGCGCCGAAGACCGTCCAGCCGACGAGCGCCGCCCAGACGGAGGGCGACAGGGCCGCGAGGGTCATGCCCACCGCCGCGAGAGCGGCCCCGTACCGCAGCACCGCGAAGGAGCCGAAGCGCGCGGCGACGCGGTCCGTGAGGAAGCGCCCGACGGTCATCGCCGTCGCGAAGGCGCCGTAGGCGAAGGCGGCCGTGGACTCGGGAGCGTCGAGGACGTCCTTGAGGTGCAGCGTGCTCCAGTCGTTCGCGACGCCCTCGCTGAGCATGAGCATCAGGGCGAGCACGGCGAGGAGCCAGATGCGGCCCGACGTACGGGTACGGAGCGCGGCCTTCCGCGCGGGCGGCGACGGCGCGTCCGCCTGGCCGGGCAGCGGCTCCGCACCCGTATCCCTGCCCGCATCCGCATCCGCGACCGCGCCAGGCCCCGTAGCCGCCTCCGCGGCCTCCTCCGCCTCCGACCGCAGCAGCATCGGCGTCACCACCACCGCGAGCACGATCCCCACCACGGCCGTCACCGCGAAGACCGCCACCGGGGACCAGTCCAGACGCAGCGTCTGCGAGCCGGCGAGGGCCGCGAGGACGCCGCCGACCGAGAAGACCGCGTGGAAGGCGGACATGATCGGTCGCCCGTACCCGCGCTCGACCTGCACGGCGTGCGTGTTCATGCTCACGTCGAGGCAGCCGTTGCCGAAGCCGAGGACGAGCAGCGCCCCCGCCAGGGTCCACGCGTTCGTCGCGAGGCCGGGCAGGACGAGCGCGGCGGCGCACAGCGCGAGACCGGCGGGGACCGTGCGGCGCGGGCCGAAGCGGTCGCTCAGCGGGCCCGCCGCCTGCATGCCGAGGAAGGCGCCGCCCCCGAGCAGCAGCAGGAGCCAGCCGAGCAAGGCGTGATCGATTCCGGCGCGGTCCTCGACGGCGGGGATGTGGACGACCCACATGCCCATGACGAAGCCGTTGAGCAGGAAGACGGCGAAGGTCGCGCGGCGCCCGGCCCGCAGCACTTTGTTCATCGAGCGAACATAGCGCACAGCGTTTCTGTGCGTAAAGGCTCGGCCAAGGCGCGACCAGCGGCGTTTCTCACATGTGGCGTGTTTACTGGGGGTGTGTCTGGGACCGATCGATGGAAGCTGATCACGCACGCGGTGCGTGAGGCCGGGCGGCTGGGTGTCGCGGAACTCGCCGCGCTCACCGGCGCCTCGGAGATGACGATCCGCCGGGACCTCGACGCGCTCGCGCGCCAGGGGGTGCTCGAACGCTACCGGGGCGGGGCGCGCAGCCTCGTGCCGCGCGGCGAGGAGGAGCCCTTCGCGGCGCGCGCCCGGGAGGGCAACGCGGCGAAACGGTGGATCGCGGCCGAGGCGGCCGCGCTGCTCGCGGACGGCGAGTCGGTCGTCCTGGACAGCGGTACGACGTGCGTCGAGGTCGCCCGCGCGCTCGCGGGCCGCCGCCTCACCGTGATGCCGCTCTCGCTGCACGCGGCGCACGTCCTCACCGAGCGGTACGAGGGCGTCGCGCCCCCCGCGACCCGCCTCCTCCTCCCCGGCGGCGAACCGCGCCCCGGCGAACTCGCCCTCACGGGGCCGCTGACCGAGGCCTCGCTCGCCGCGCTCCGCTTCGACACGGCGGTACTCGGCTGCTGCGGCCTCACGGCGGCGGACGGGCTCACCGCGTACGGCCTCGCGGACGCCGCCGTCAAACGTGCCGCGATCGCCTCGGCCCGCCGCGTCATCGCCGTCACCGAGGGCGCCAAGCTCTCCCGCACCGCCCTCGCCCATGTCGCCCCCGTCGCCGCGCTGCACACGGTGGTCACCGACGAGGACGCCCCGCCCGAGGAGGTCGCCGCGCTCACGGCGGCGGGGGTGACGGTGCTGACCGTGCGCGTCACGGAGAGCGGCTGAGGCGCACGTCACCGTCACCCCGCAACCACCGCCCTTCACTTCTCGTTCACCTCTCCGCTTCCCGCGGTACTCCCGTGATTCCCCCGTCATTCTCATTGCCTCCTCATACGCCGCTGATTACGTGGCCGTGGCCGGTCCGACCACGACGTACGAGCGAGGAGGCACATGGTGTTCCTGTCGAGGGCAGCCACGAGAAGGAAAGCGGAACAGGGGACGCGGGCCCCGGGCGCGACGACGTCCGCCGCCGACACCCCCGCTTCCGAAGCGGCGGAGCCCCTTCACGTCGCCAGCCGGTTGCACGCGTTCAACCGTTTCGAGCTGAAATACCTCGTCCCGGTCGAGGAAGCCGCCGAGATCCGTGAAGAACTCGCCGAGCGCATGGACGCCGACGAGCACAGCCCGGTGGGCGGCTACGGCGTGTGGAGCCTCTACTACGACACACCGCGGCTCCGCTTCTACTGGGAGAAGATCGACGGCCTCAAGTTCCGGCGCAAGCTGCGCATCCGGCACTACGGGGACCCCGATGGCGTGACCGACGGCTCACTCGTGTGCGTCGAGATCAAGCAACGCGTCAACCGCGTCACGCAGAAACGCCGCATCACGCTGCCGTACGGCGAGGCGCGGCGGTTGTGCGACGGGCGTGAACTCATCGCGCACTCGCCCGGCGAGAGCGCCTTCGTGCAGGAGGTGCTGGATCTGATCGTGCGCCTCGATCTGCGCCCCACCGTGATCACCGGCTACCAGCGCGAGGCGTTCGTCGGCCGCGACGCGGATACCGGCCTGCGCGTCACCTTCGACCGGCGCATACGCGGCAGGGACCGCGATTTCCACTTCGGCATCAGCACCCCGGAGAACCGTTTCACCTTGCCACCGCACATGACGGTCATGGAGATCAAGGTGAACGAACGCACGCCGCACTGGATCACGGACCTCGCGGCACGGCGTGATCTGGGCCTCGTCCGCGTCTCGAAGTACGTGCAGTCGGTCGAGGCCTTCGGGCTCGCCCCGCGTTCGGTCTTCCACGTCCACGAGGCGGACTGCCCGCCCCCGTTCACGGCGGACACCGCCGACCCACACCAGACCGCCGATCCCACCGAGCCCACCACCCCCGCCGCAACCGGCACCCCCACCGTGAAGCAGCCGCTCGCGAAGCGGCCGGCGCGGCACGACGCGCCGTCGAAAGCAGGAGCACAGTGAACTTCGATCTCGATCTCCAGGAACTGAGCGGCACGTTCAGCGTGGCCGACGTCGTGGCGGCGATGGCTCTGTCCTTCGTCCTGTCCGCGCTCATCGGCTTCGTGTACCGCTACACGCACCGCAACGTCTCGTACAGCCAGTCGTACGTGCAGACGCTCGTCATCGTCGGGATGATCGTCGCTCTGATCATGCTCGTCGTCGGTTCGAACCTGGCCCGCGCCTTCTCGCTCGTCGGAGCGCTGTCCGTGGTCCGTTTCCGCAATGCGGTCAAGGAGACCAGGGACGTCGGCTTCATCTTCCTGGCGATGGCCATCGGCATGGCCTGCGGTGCCCGCTTCTACACGCTGGCCGCGGTCGGCGCGGTCGTCATCTGCGCCGTCGTCCTCGTCATGTTCAAGTTCGACTGGTTCGCGCTCAACGTGCAGCGCCAGGTCGTCAAGGTGCAGGTCCCGTCCGGTGACGACTACACCCCGCAGATCCGTGACGTCCTCATCAAGTACACGACGGAGTTCGAGCTGGTGAGCACCGAGACGATCCGCGGGGGCGCGCTCAGCGAGGTCTTCTACACGGTGCGGCTCAAGAAGGGCGCCGAGCCCGGTGACCTGGTCAGTGCCCTCCAGGAGCGGACCTCCGGCCAGCGGGTCACGGTCCTGACCGGTTACGACACCACGGACCTGTGATGGGCGGCGGCACGGAGCCCGGCTTCCCTTCCCGCGAACGGCGTCGCCCGCGGCTGCGCGACCGGGTGCCCGTCCGGCTGCGGCACCACTGGAAGCCGGCCGCCGCACTCGGCGTCGGACTCGCCGCGATGGTCGCCTTCCTCGGGGACGCGCGGATCTCCCCGTACGTCACCTCCGCCTCGCGCGCCGAGGCGGACCCCGTCACGGACGACGTCGGGGGCACGGTCGGGCTCTACGACACCTCGGCGAAGCACTCGATACAACTGACGTACGAGCAGACCGACTTCGACAAGATGATGAAGGAGTTCAAGAAGGACGGGACGAAGGACTACATCGAGGCCGATCTCACCATCGACGGCGTCTACCTCAACGATGTGGGGATTCGGCTGAAGGGCAACTCCACGCTCTCCTCGCTGCGCGGGTCGAAGGGGATGCCCGGCGGGGACCGGAAGTTCCCGGGCGGGGGCGGCGGGCTCCCGGGCGGGGGCGGCCCCAAGGCCGAGGGCGGCCTGGGCAAGGGCAACGGCAACACCGGTACGGGTACGAAGGCAGGCGAGGCTCCCGCGAGCAGGGGCGCCGCGACCGCCGACGGGGCGGCCGAGGCCGGTGCGGCGGCCGAGGCCGGCGGTGGTCCGGGCGGCGCGGGCGGTGGCATGGGCGGCATGGTGCAGTACGACCTCTCCGCCGCCAAGCCCGAGGAACTGCCCTGGCTCGTCAAGATCGACGAGTTCGTCGAAGGCCGCGCCTACCAGGGCGAGCGGGAGATCTCGCTGCGTCCGGGGAGCAACGAGCAGGTCCCGCTCAACGAGGCCCTGGCGCTGTCGCTCACCGCGAAGAGCGGCCAGAAGGCCGAGCGGTACGGCTTCACCGAACTCAAGGTGAACAACCGCCCGGCGGCGACGCGGCTCATGGTCGAGGCGCCCGACACCGACTACGCCGAGGACGTCGCGAACGGCGACGGCGTGCTCTACAAGGCGAAGGCGAGCGGGAGTTTCGCGTACCAGGGCGACGATCCGACCGACTACGAGAACTCCTTCAAGCAACTCAACAAGGTGGGCAGTCAGGACCTCGAACCGGTCATGAAACTCATCAAATGGGCGAACAAGGCGTCCGACGAGGAGTTCGCCCGCGACCTTCACCAGTACGTGGACGTCGACTCGCTCGCCCGCTACCTCGCCGCGCAGAACCTGCTGCTGAACTTCGACGACATGGCCGGTCCCGGCAAGAACTACCTGCTGTGGTACGACCTCGACACGAAGAAGTTCTCCGTGCTCGGCTGGGACTACAACCTGACGTTCAGCGGCAGCGCGTCGACGGGCCCCGACGACTCGGTCGGCATGGGCGGCGGGATGCCGGGCGGTGGCGCGGCCCCCGGGGACGGAGCGGCTCTCGGGGACGGAGCGGCTCGCGGGGGGACGCCGGAGGGGACGGGCGGGGACATGCCCGACGGCTTGCCCACGGACCTCCCCCAGGGCGCACCGGGCGGCGACGGCGCCCGCGTCGACCAGGACGCCAAGGGCGGGGGCATGGGCGGCATGGGCGCACGTATGGAACACGTCCTGAAGACGAAGTTCCTCGCGTCCGACGCCTTCGACGACGTCTACCACGACGCCTACCGAGAGCTGTACGAGAAGTTCTACGGCTCCGGCACGGCGGCGAGGGAACTCACGTCGATCGCCGGGCAGGCGCGCGCGGTGGGCGGCGCGTCGAAGGCGCTGGACAGCGCCGTGACGAAGCTGAGGAAGACCGTCACCGACCGGGCCACCGCCCTCGGCGAGGACGAGGAGGTGACGGGCTGAGACCCGCCGGCGTCCCGGACGGCCGCGCCCCGCGGCCGTCCGGGGCCTTCCTCGTTTCCCCCGTCCCTTCGCCGTCCCCCGAGGTGCCGACCATGACCTTTCCCCGCTCCCCCGCCACCGGGCACACCATCCTGGTCGTCGAGGACGACGCCAGCATCCGCACCCTGCTCACGACCGCGCTCGGCGCGGCCGGTTACGCCGTGGCGAGCGCCGTGGACGGGCAGGAGGCCATGTTCCAGGCGGGCAGCCGCAGGCCGGACCTCATCGTGCTCGACGTCATGCTGCCGGACACGGACGGCTTCCGCCTCACCCGCGAACTGCGTGCCCAGGGCGTCTACACGCCGGTGCTCTTCCTCACCGCGCGGGCGGGGGTCGAGGACCGCATCACGGGGCTCAGTTCGGGCGGCGACGACTACGTCACCAAGCCCTTCCACGTCCAGGAGGTGCTGCTCCGCATCCGCGCCATCCTCCGCCGCGCGGGCGCGCCCGCCTCCACCGCGCCCGTGCGGCCACCGCTGCGGTACGCCGGTCTCACGCTGGACGAGAACACCCACGAGGTGCGGCACGCGGGCCGTCCGCTGCGCCTGTCCCCCACCGAGTTCCGCCTCCTGGCGTGCCTCCTCGCGCACCCCGAACGCGTGGTGGAGAAGGCGGAGATTTTGCAACAGGTGTGGCGTTACGACTTCTCGGGAGACACGAGGATCGTCGACACCTACGTCAAGAACCTGCGCCGCAAGCTCGACCACGACGGCGCGCCCGCGCTCGTCCACACCGTGCGCGGCGTCGGGTACTGCCTGCGGCTGCCTCGCGACGAGCCGGACGCCGGTACACGATGAGCCCGCGCGAACGCGCGCGACCGCCCCACGCCGCCACCCCCCACGCCCCCATGCCCCGCGCCCGTTCCGCCGCGTCCCGCGCCCGTACCGTCCGGCACCGTCTGCGGCCCCGTTCGCTGACCGCCCGGCTCGTCCTCATCGCGACCCTGCTCGCCACGAGCGCCGTCCTGCTGTGCCAGCTCGCTGGGCTCGTGGTGCTGCGCGGCTGGCTCACCGATCAGGTCGACGAACGGCTCTCACACTTCCGGCCGCCGCCCGGCGTCTACGAGGACCTGCGGACCGGCGAGGAGCCGCACGCCCCCGGCGCCGAGGACGCCCTCCCCTCCGACTACCGGGTGTTCTTCTACACCGAGGACGGCCGCCTGTCTCGGGTACGCCTGGGCACCGACGACGGTCCCGGACCGAGGCTCCCGGAGCGCTCGGCCGCCCTGCGGCTCACCGGCCGTCAGGCCCGCGCCCTGCCTTCCGGGGACGGGCGCGGCTCGGCGTGGCGGGCCGTCGCCTTCACCGGCCCCGACGGAATCAGGACCGTCGTCGCCCTGCCCCTGGACACCGTCGACGGCGCGACGACGAAGCTGCTGTGGCTGAGCCTCGGACTCGGCCTCGTTGTCTGCGTGGGCGTCGTCGTCCTCGGCGGCGGCGCGGTGCGGCTCGGGCTGCGCCCGCTCACTCGCGTCGAACACACGGCCAGGCACATCACGAGGGGAGCGCTCGGGCTCAGCGTGCCGGTCGCCGACCCGGACACGGAGGTCGGCCGGCTTGGCCTGGCTCTCAACACCATGCTCGACCGGCTGCGTGACGCGCTGCGCCGCACCGAGGCGTCCGAGACCCGGCTGCGGCGCTTCATGGCGGACGCGGGCCACGAACTGCGCACGCCGCTCACTGCCGTACAGGGCTTCGCCGAACTCCTCCTCGCCGAGCCCGCCACGGCGCCGGAGCGGCGCGCCGAGGCGCTCGCCCTGGTCGCGGCCAACGCCGACCGCATGAGCCGCCTCGTCGACGACCTGTTCCTCCTCGCGAAGCTCGGCGACACGCCCGCGGCGCACCGCGAACCCGTGGACCTGCTCTCGCTCGCCGCCGACGCCATCGCCACGACCGCGATCCGTCATCCGCACCGCGCCATCGCCCTCGAACCCCTCACAGCGTCCCCCGCGCACGACCTCGCCGTCATCGAGGCGCCCGGTGACCCGCATCAACTCGCCCAGGTCCTCGGCAATCTCCTCGCCAACGCGTGCGTCCACACCCCGCCGGACAGCGCGATCACGGTACGGGTCGGCGCGCGCGACGAAGCCGGAACCGCCGTCTGCGTCGTCGAGGTCGCCGACGACGGCCCCGGCATCGCGCCCGAGGCCGCCCCGTACGTCTTCGACCGCTTCTACCGGGCGCGACCGCCCAGGCCCGAAGGCCCCTCGACCGAAGCCGGATCCGGTGAAGGGGCCGGACCCGGTTCCGGCCTCGGCCTCGCCATCGCCTCCGCCATCGCGACGGCTCACGGCGGTCGCCTCACGCTCGACAACCGGCCGGGCGCGGGCTGCGTCTTCCGCCTCGTGCTGCCGGAGTCCGGGGCGCCCGCACCGCCCGGCCCCGGAGGGGGGTGATCGCCCGGACCCGGGCCGGGTGAGGCACGAACGCGGAGTGCCGGTGCTCCGAGAACCGCGCGGAAGCGGTCGCACGGGCTGTCCGGCCCCATGGAGTCGGGGGCGAAGTGACGCGGCTCGGGCCTCTTGGCGGTGGTGGGGCGTCGTCTCCCGGCCGGGTGCGCGGTCCGCCCTCTCCTGGCCGCCGGTTGCGGGGATTCCCCGGTGACACGCGTCCGCGCGCCCTCCGGTCGTCCGGACCGCGGAACCCGCGTGCGCCATCCAGGTGTTCAGTCGGCCGCCCCGCGCACCCCCGGTCCCGTCCCCCCGCCCGCCGCGCGCCCCGCGCCCGGTGGGCCCGCGAAGGCCTGGGCCACGTCGAGCCATTCCGTGGCGACAGGGCCTTGCGCGGTGAGGGCGAGGTCGGTGCGGTGGCGGCGCTGGGTGACGAGGAGGCAGAAGTCGAGGGCGGGGCCCGTGACGCGGTTCGCGGCGTCGGCGGGGCCGTAGGACCACGTACCGCCTTCGGGCGCGGCCAGTTCGACCCGTACCGGGGCGGTGGGCAGGGGGCGGCCGTAGGTCGCGAAGCCGTGGCCGAGGGTGCGGAAGCCGAGGTGCGCGATGTGGCGCAGGCGCGCGGTCGGGGGGCGGGTGAGGGAGAGCGCGTCGTGGATGTCCTGGCCGTGCGCCCAGGTCTCCATGAGCCGTGCCGTGACCATCGAGGCGGGGGCCATGCGGGTGCCGATCCACCCGATCCTCGTCCCCTCGGGGACGCGCGCGAGCGCCTCGGCGAGCGCGGTGCGGCCCGCGCGCCAGCCGTCCAGGAGTGCGGCGGGCGCGGTACGGAACTCCTCCGCGCCCTCGTCGGCGAGCCGCTCCGGGCGGACGCGGGCCAGGCGCGCGGCGAACTCCTCGGGCCGCGTCACCGCGAGGAGGGCTACGTGGTCGGTCCAGGCGAGGTGCGCGATCTGGTGAGCGACGGTCCAGCCGGGCGACGGCGTTTCGCGGCCCCAGGCGGCCTCGGGCAGGCCGGTGACCACCCGGTCCAGCGCGGCCGATTCTTCGGCCAGGTCGGTCAGCAGAGCGGCGAGGTCCGCCACGGTGTGCTCCTTCGTCGGCGTGAGCCCCCACGGGCACGGCGCGGACAGCCTCCCGCCACCCGGCGCGGGTGACCAGGGTCCGGGGCCGGAACAACGGCACGACGCGGAACGGATGAGGACACGCCCACCCACTCCTCACTTCCCGATATGCCCGTTTTGTGCTCATATGTGAATTCGCCGCGCCTCCCTCCGCAGGACTCCCGCACGACCCCCGCCGTTCTCCCCGCGGCCACCCCGCCCTCCTCCCCCGTCCCGCCCCTCCGCGCCAGGAGAAGCCACGTGAAGATCGCCTTCCTGATCAACAACGCCTACGGCATCGGCGGTACGATCCGCTCCACCGCGAACCTCTCCCGCGCCTTCGCCGACCGCCACGAAGTGGAGGTCGTGAGCGTCCACCGCTCGAAGGACACCCCGGCGATCCCCTTCGACCCCCGCGTCAGGATGACGACGCTCATCGACACGCGCCCCGGCTCGCGCGCGCTCACCACGGGTCCCCTCGCGCAGCGCCCCAGCACGATGTTCCCCGGCCCCGCGGCGCCGCGCGTCTCCGCCGCGACCCCGTACTCGGCGCTGCACGACGACCGCATCGGCCGCTGGCTCCGTACGACCGGGGCGGACGTCGTCATCGCGACGCGGCCCGACCTCAACGGCTACCTCGCGCGCGACGGGCAGAGCCGCTGCGTCCGCGTCGGGCAGGAGCACCTGAGCCTCGCGGGGCACAGCGACGCGGTCCGTACGGCGCAGAACGGCGTGATCGGGCGGCTCGACGCCTTCGTCACCGTCTCCGAGGCCGACGCCGCCGCCTACCGCGCGGCCCTCCCCGACGTTCCCACCCGCATCCGCTGCATCCCCAACGGCGTGCCCGCGCCCGTCGTCGAGGGCTCGGCGCGGGACACCGACGTGATCGTCGCGGCCGGGCGGCTCATCCCCGTCAAGCGGTACGACCGCCTCGTCGACGCCTTCGCGCGCGTCGCCGACGCACACCCGACGTGGACGTTGCGGCTGTACGGGCGCGGCCCCAAGCAGGCCCAGCTGCGCGAGCAGATCGACCGCCTCGGCCTCTACGAGCGCGTCCAGCTCATGGGGTCCGTCACGCCGATCGAGACGGAGTGGGCCAAGGGCTCGATCGCGGCGGTCTCCTCGGACAAGGAGTCCTTCGGGATGACGATCGTCGAGGCGATGCACTGCGGCGTCCCCGTGATCGCCACCGACTGCCCACACGGCCCCGGCGAGATCATCACGCACGACCGCGACGGCGTCCTCGTCCCACTCGACTCGGGCGCGGCGGGCTACGCGCTCGCGCTCGACCGGCTCATGAGCGACCGTGAGCTGCGCGGGCGGCTCGCCGCGGGGGCGCTGCGGCGCGCGGCGGACTTCGCGCCGGAGCGGGTCGCGGAGCGGTACGAGGACCTCTTCCACGCGCTCGGCGCCGGACGCGCCCCCGTGCGGGCCACCCCCGCCCCCGCCCCGTGGTGGCGCAGGCTGCGCGCCGCTCTCCTCCCCGTCCGGGCGACACCGCCGCGCCGCGCGACGGACAGCCGGCCGCTCGCCTCGGCACGCTCGGGAGCGGACGGCGAGATCGTGTTCCGCTTCCCCGCCGCGTCCCTCCCCTGGGGCGAACTCGACCTGCTCGTCCGGCTGCGTCGCGACCCGAAGGGCCGCGAGGTGCGCGTACCGCTGCCCGCCGGGCGTGCGAGCGAGGTCCGCGTCACGCTCGACCCGCTCACGCACCCCCTCGCCGAGGGCCGTTGGGACTGCTACGTCGTACCGCGCGGGGCGACGCGGGGGCGCAAGCGGCTCGTGTGCGAGGTCGCCGAGCGCGCGCGGCGCGTCGGGCGCGCGCCGCTCACGGCGGCGGACGGCGAGACGGTGAGCGCGCTGCCGTACGCGACGGTGGACGGCTTCCTCGCGGTACGGGCCTGGCGGCGCCCCGCGCACGCGGAGGTCACGCGCGTCACGGTGGGCGCCGAGGGGACGACGGTACGCGCCGCGCTGCCCGTGCCCGCGACGGGCGCGGTCGTCGTGGCGGTCTCGCGCCAGGGCGAGTCCGGCGACTTCACCCTCCCCGTGACCCCGGACGGCACGGGCCTGCTCTTCACGCTCCCGCACGCGAGACCCGCCGCCGCCCCGCACGCCCGCTGGGACCTCTACCTCCGCGTCCCCTCCCACGACGTCCCCGTCCCGCTCGGCCGCATCGGCGGCGACGTCATCGACCGCAACAAGACGGACCTCCTCCCGGCGACCCGCTGCGACGACACGGCGGAGGCCCGGGTCTTCTTCACGGGCGCGCACAACCTGGCCTTCGAGGTGCGCACGCGGTAACCGGACGCGGGAGCGGGCGGCGGTCCGGTGGCCGCGGGCTCGGTGGCACCGCTTTCCCCACCACGGCCGGTGCCCCCGACCGCCCCCGCCGCGTCCCGTACAGTGCCCGGTACCTTCATCCCCGAGCCGCCGCAGGAGCCCGCCGTGCCGCCCACTCCCGGAACGCTGCACCACGTCGAGATCTGGGTACCGGATCTCCCCCGCGCCGTCGCGGACTGGGCCTGGCTCCTCGAAGCGCTCGGCTACACGCTCCATCAGGAGTGGGACGGCGGGCGGAGCTGGCTCCTCGACGCCACGTACCTGGTCTTCGAACAGTCCCCCGCGCTCTCCGGGCCGCGCCACGACCGCCTCGCCCCCGGCCTCAACCACCTCGCCTTCCACGCGGGCCCCCGCGCCACCGTGGACGCGCTGACCGACAAGGCGCTCTCGCACGGCTGGACCCTTCTCTTCGCCGACCGCCACCCCCACGCGGGCGGTCCCGACCAGTACGCCGCCTACCTGGAGAACCGCGACGGCTTCGAGATCGAACTCGTCGCCACCGACTGAGGCCCCGGGGCGGGGAATGCCGTGCGCGGGGCCGATGTTCCGCCCATGTACCGGCGGTTCGCTCGGGAGCGCCGGGCGGACGAGGGGGCGGGCTTGGCGTCAGCAGTGGTGATCGGGCCGGGCCGGGGATCGGGGCCTCGGTGGCGGCGCGGCTCGGCCGCGAGGGGATGGCGGTCACGGCGGTCGCGCGGAGCCGCGAGACCCTGCGGGACGTCACCGGGCGGATCGAGCGGGACGGCGGGACCGTACGGGCACTGAGCGCGGACAGCACGGACGAGAAGGCCCATGCCGTCGATGCCGGTGTACTTCTGGAACGACGCCGACGGCAGCCGCTACCGCGGGGCCTGCTTCGACCGGTGGCCCGGTGGGTGGCGGCACGGCGACTGGCTGACCGTCACGGACCACGGCGGGCTGGTGCTCTCCGGCCGCTCCGACTCGACCCTCAACCGGGGCGGCGTACGGCTCGGCAGCGCCGACGTGCACGCCGCCGTCGAGGGGCTGGCGGCGGTCCGCGAGAGCCTGGTGATCGGCGCCGAACTGCCGGACGGGGGCTACTGGATGCCGCTGTTCGTCGTCCTGGAACCGGGCCACGAGCTGGAGGACCTGCTGCGGAAGGAAATCATCACGGCGCTGCGCACCCCGGCCTCCCCGCGGCACGTCCCGGACACGGTGATCGCCGTCCCGGCCGTCCCGCACACCCGCACCGGCAAGAAACTGGAGATCCCGGTCAAGCGCGTCCTCCAGGGCGCTGGAGTACTTCGCCCGCTACGCGTCGGCGGATGTGAGGGGCCGGGTGTAGGGGCGGTACGTACGCCGGGCGGCGGCGACCCGTACGGTACGCGGGGCGCCGCCGCCCGGATCGCTCGCTCAGGGGCGGTACTTGAGGGCGGGCAGGATCACCGAGTCGTTGAACCCGACGATGTACTCCTCGTCCGCGGCAGCTTCGGCCGGGTGGACGCCCCGGCGAGCCTCGCCGGGCTCAAGGAGGAACTGCCCGCGGACTGGCACGAATTGACGGCGGAGCTGCAGCGGGCGGACGACGAAGACGTGCTGTACCGGCTCGCGGACCGCCCCTCCGACCTCCCACTGGACCGCCTCGCGGACCGCTGAGGGCTGTGGCCCGACCGCGACACGGTGCTCGGCGTGCGGCCGGCGAAACCACCGCACGTCCGGGCCCGTTGCCCGCGAGCATGCCGCCCGGTCAGAATGTGCGCGAGAACCTCCGTGATAACAGTGCGCACCGCTCAGGATTCCTGGGCGACGCACGGGAAGGTGCGCATCGTGCCCAAGGACACACGGATCGATCCCACCGACGCCCGGCTCCTCCTCGCCCTCTCCGCCGAGCCCCGGGCGACCACCGTCGCCCTGGCCGAGCGCACGGGGCTCAGCCGCAACACCGTGCAGGCCCGGCTCGCGGCGCTGGACCGGGAGGGGGCCGTCACCTCGTTCGAGCGGCGCGTCGACCCGGCGGCGCTGGGCTACCCGCTCACCGCCTTCGTCACGACGCACGTCGCGCAGAGGCTGCTCGACGAGGTCGCGGCGGCGCTCGCGGCGATCCCCGAGGTGGTCCAGGTGCACGGGCTGACCGGCGAGAGCGATCTCCTCGTGCACGTCGTCGCGCGGGACGCCGAGGACCTGTACCGCGTCGCCGGGCAGATCCTGGCCCGCCCTGGCGTGGAGCGCACCAACACGGCTCTGGTCATGCGGCAGTTGGTCGAGTACCGGATGACGCCCCTGCTGCGCAGGACGGCGGGCGAAGGCAGGGCCGCGAGTGGGGGGAACGCGGCTGGTGGTGACAGGGAGAGGGAAGCGAGGCACCGCTCTTCCTGAGGACGAACCGCCCCGGGGGCCGGGGCAGCCGCTCAGCGCCCGGCCGGTTTCGCGCCCCGCACGTCCTCTTCCTCGCGCGTCTGCGTGACGTACGGGTCGTCGGACAGGGCGCGCAGCGCCGTCTGTTCGTTGCGGTTGAGGTGGTCGAGCACGGCCGCGGCGACGGCTCCCGGGTCGCGTCGTCTGAAGACGTCGACGATCGCCTCGTGGACGTGCTGGCGGCGCGGGTTCTCGCGCGGGTCGGGCTCGGTCTTGCCGAAACCGATACGGATGTAGCGCTCGGCGGCGCGCCACAGGGAGTGGAGGACGCGCAGGTCCCACACGGTCGCCGCGGGGGTGAGCAGCGCGGCGTGGAAGTCGTGGTGCGCGTCGTACACCGTCTGGATCGTGTGGTGCGGATCGCCGAAACCGGCCGCGACGGCCTGGAGCCGGTCGAGTTCGGCGTCGCTGATCACCGCGCAGGAGCGGGCGGCGAGTTCGGGTTCGAGACCGCGGCGCAGCCGGTAGATGCCCTGGAGATCCTCCAGGTAGAGGGGCGCGACGCGGGCGCTGCGGCCCGGCTCGGTGATGACCAGGCCCTCGGCCTCCAGATTGCGCAGCGCCTCACGGACCGGGATGAAGCTCACGTCCAGCATCGCGGCGATCTTCCGCAGCGAGAACGTCTCCCCGGGCGCGAGGTCCCCGGAAACGATCGAGCGACGCAGCTCCTCGGTCACCAGATCCGGCACGGAACGGGCCTCGATCGGCTGGACGGGAGGCTTCATCGCGGTGCCTGCTTTCGGGGCCTGGGCCAAGGGAGGGGGTGTCCCCGGCGCGGGTGCGGTCGGCCCGACGATAGCGGCAGCGGCGAGTGCCCGGTACGGGGCGGTCCGCAGGCGAGCTCGCCCCCTACCCGTGACGGCGGGCCCCTCGCCCGTACCGCCCGCCCCGGTTCAGGACGCCGGCACCGGTGGGGCGAGACCTGCGGGCCCACGACGCCTGCCGGTTTTCCTTGAAGGCCGCCGGTTTTCCCTGAAGCCGCCGCGTCGGTGGCCCCACCACGGGCGGGGGCGGTTCGGCGTGTGGGGCTTGGCCCGCGAGGCTCAGCCTTCGCCGGGCCCGCCTGCCGTGTACGTGGCAGGCAAACCCGGCGGGAGGGGGGCGGCCCCCCGAGTCCGCCCCCCGCCGTAACGGCCCTGCGGCCGCCGCCGGTTCGCCGCGCCGGACTCAGGCCACCGGCGCGTACTCGGTGCCGCCGATCCAGACCCGTTGGACGGCGCGGGTCGCCGTGATGTCGGCGAGGGGGTCGCCGTCGATCAGGAGGAGGTCGGCGCGGTAGCCGGGGAGGATGGCACCGCGGTCGAGCAGGCCGAAGGACTGGGCGGGCAGGCTGGTGGCGGAGCGCAGAGCCTCACGGGGCGTCAGGCCGGCGCGGACGAGGAGTTCCAGCTCGTGGTGCAGGCTGTCGCCGTACGCGGGGTGCACGGGGACCCCGGGGGTGGCGTTGGAGTCCGTACCGGCGAGGATGCGCGCGCCGGCGCGGCGCAGGGCGACGACGCTGCCCTCCGCCGCCGCGTAGTCCATGCCCGGGATGCCGAGGCCGCCGAAGCCCTCCATCATCGTCAGGGTGGGGACCGACACGGTGCCCGTGGTGGTGTAGCGGGTCGCGGCCGAGGCGGTCAGCGCGGTGTCGATGGGGACGTGGTGGATCATGTCGACGCCCGCGGCGAGGGCCACGTCCGCCGATGCGGCGGTGGTGGCGTGGGCCATGACGCGCTTGCCGCGGACGTGCGCGGCGACCGTCACGGCCTTGATCGTCTCCGGGGACAGGCCCGGCACGTCGATGATGATCTTGATGTAGTCCGAGCCCTCGGAGATCCGGGCCCGGACGAACGCGGTGGCCTGCTCGGGACCGCTCAGGACCGCGTCGGCGGGGAAGGTCGGGATCTGGCTCTGCGGGCTCCCGGGGGCGACCGCCGGGGTGCCCGCGCTGCGGATGTCGGTCAGTCCGGGACGCCGGCGCAGCGAGTCGACGAGCGCGGGCGGGAAGGTCGCCATGTCCAGGGCGGTCGTCACGCCGTAACTCGCCAGTCGCTGAAGGGTGCTGATGTCCTGGAGGTGGATGTGGGCGTCGATCAGGCCGGGGAGCAGGGTCGCGCCGCCGCCGTCGATCTTGCGCGCCCCGAGAGCGGTGAGGCCGATCCTGCCGTTCTCGATGACCACGGTACGCGGGGACGTCAGCGAGGTGCCGTCGAAGACGCGCACATTGGTCAGCGCGATCTTCTCACCCGCGTCGGCGGTGCTCTGCGCCGCTTGCGCGGTGGCGGGGACCGCCAGTACACCGGCCGCGGCGATTCCGGTGACCGCCGCGGTCTTGAGGAAGTCGCGCCGGTTCCTGTCGTTCATGCACATCGTCGTGCCTCTCTGTCAGGGACGGATCTTTCAGGGGAGATCTGCCGGAGACACGCCTGTCATATGTGATAACAGGCGGTATGCGGCTACGCGGTACGTGAAGCGGGGATCACAGGTGGAGCAGGCGTTCGGCGTTGCCGTGGGCGATCTTCGCGCGCTGCGCGGAGGACAGCTTGGCCCCGCGCAGGAAACCGACGGCCTGGGCGGTCTTCTCGAAGGGGTAGTCGATGGCGAAGATGACGTTGTCGATACCCATCACGGTGATGGCGGCGTGCAGCATCGTGTCGTCCATGACGCCCGAGGTGGTGATGGCGATGTTGCGGCGCAGGTACTCGGACGGCTTGCGCTTCAGGGGCACCTTGGTGTTGATGTTCTGGATCTGGACGTCCAGGCGCGAGGCGTGGAAGGGCAGGAACTCGCCCATGTGGCCCAGGATCAGCTTCGCCTTGGGGAAGTCGTCGAAGACGCCGCCCACGATGACGCGCAGGGCGTGCCCGCCGGTCTCGGCCGCCCAGCTGTAGAGCGGGCCGACGAGTTCGGGCCGGTTCTTGAGGATGTCCCAGTCGCCGGCCGGGGCGGGCGTGGGGTGCAGGTAGATCGCCGCGCCGAGGTCCTCCAGAGCGGCCCACACCTGCCGGAACTGCGGCTCGTCCAGGTACTGCCCGTTGGTGTGGCCGTTGACCAGGAAACCGCCCATGCCCAGTTCGCGGATGGCGCGTTCGGCCTCTCGCACCGCGGCCTTCGGGTCCTGGAGGGGCAGTGCCGCGAGACCGCCGAAGCGAGTGGGGTGCGCCGCGATGATCTCGGCGAGCGCGTCGTTGGCGACCTTCGCGTCCCGTACGGCGATCGCCGCGTCCGGCTGCATCTGCACGCCGGGCGGGGTGAGCGAGAGCACCTGCATGGTGACGCCGTTGGCGTCCATGTCGGCGAGGCGGTACTCGGTGATGTCGGGGAGGCGCTTGAACCAGTCCGCCGTGACCTCGGGCTTGAAGGGGATGGCGCCGTTGAGCGCCGTGCCCTGGGTGATGAGCCCGGGCAGGATCACGGCCTCCTCGATGGCGATGATCTTCTCGCGGCGGCCGTGGCCGTGGTGGCGGTCGCGCTCGGTGGTGCGGCCGTGTGCCTCGGCGGTGCCGGTGCCGAGCAGCGCGGAGGCGCCGAGCAAGGCTCCGCCGCCGGTGGCGGTGTTCAGTACCTGGCGTCTGCTCCAGGGGCGAGTACTCATGTGCGGTGGTTCCTCCTGGTGAGGTGGTGCGCGACACGAACAGCCCGCCCCGGCCGCGAGGCGTGGACCTCGGACAGGGTGCGGCCGGGACGGGGGCTTGATGCGGTACTGGCCTTGCCTCTGTGCGGTGGTGGGACGCGCTCGCCGCGTCGTCCGTCCGGGCCCTGAACGCCCGGACGGACGAACCGGCCCGTGTGCCCGGGTCAGTGGGCGGGCGCGTAGTCCTGGACGATCTGCTTGTACTCCAGGAAGTCCTCGACGGAAGCGAGGCCGCCGAGCCGGCCGACGCCGCTGGACTTGAAGCCGCCTTCCTCGAACTCGACGGTCAGGTTGGCCCAGCTGTTGATGGAGATGAGACCTGCCTCCAACTGGCGCGCCACGCGCATGGGGCGGTTCACGTCCTGGCTCCACACGCAGGCGCTGAGGCCGTACTCGGAGTCGTTGGCGAGGGCGATCGCCTCCTCCTCGGTGTCGAAGACCTGGATCGTCTGCACGGGGCCGAAGGTCTCCTCCTGCACGATCGGCAGCGAGGAGTCGGACACCGACAGGAGCGTGGGGTGGTAGAAGGCGCCTCCCGCCAGTTCCGGCGCTGTGCTGGGGCCGCCCCGGACGATGGCCTTGGCACCGGCGGCGAGCGCGGCCTCGACGGCGCCGTCGACCCGGGCGACCGAGGCCTTGTCGATGAGCGGGCCCATCTGGCTCCCGGGGTCGGCGGCCGGGCCGGGACGCACGCTCTCCAGGCGGGCGGCGAGCGCCGCGGTGAACTCCTCGGCGATCTCTCGCTGGACGAGAATCCTGCTGCCCGTCATGCAGAACTGGCCCGCGAAGACGGTGCAGGACTGGACGGCGGTCGCGAGGGCCGCGTCGAGGTCGGCGTCGGCGAAGACGAGGTGCGGCGTCTTGCCGCCCAGTTCGAGGCCCACCCGCTTGAAGTGGGCCGCCGCGTTCTGCCCGATGATCCGGCCGGTCCTGGTGCTGCCGGTGTAGCTGATGACCGGCACGTCCGGGGAGTCGACGAGGAGGCTCGCGACCTCGGCACCGGACTCGATGACGACGTTCACCGCGCCCTTGGGCAGCTCGGGGACGGAGGAGAGGATCTCGCTCATGAGGGCTGCGGTACGGGCCGCCTGGCCGGGCATCTTCACGACGGCGGTGCACCCGGCGGCGAGCGCGGGGGCGAGCGCCCGGACGCAGAGGTAGGCCGGGGAGTTCCACGGCACGATGATCCCGGCGACGCCGACGGGCTGCCGTATCGACATGGCCTGCTTGCCCGGGGCGGTGTCGGTGACGTGGCCGTGCGGGTGCACGGCGAGGCCGGCCGCGAAGCGCAGCGCCCGCAGGATGAAGTGGGTCTCGAAGCCCGCCTCTCCCTTGAGCTTGCCGTTCTCCTCGCACAGCGTGTCGATGACCTCGCCCATGCGCGCCTCGTAGCCGTCCGCGAGGTGACTCAGGGCGGCGGCCCGCACCATCGGGTCGACGCGCCAGGAGCTCTCGGCGAAGGCGCGTGCCGCCGCGTCGATCGCCGCCTGTCCCACCGCCGTGTCGGCCTCCGTGTACGTGCCGATCACGTCGCCCGTCGCCGGGTTGACGCTCTCGGAGGTCTCGGAGGACGTGGCCCACTCGCCGTCGATCCAGTGGCGTGCCGTGTGCTCTCGGGTCATGCTGCGACTCCTTTGTCGGGGAGGAACGTGTGGAACAAGGGAGTGGGAGGACTCCCCGGAGGGGGGACGGTGGGTGGGGTGGGGCAAGGCGGGCGGCGGTGCCCGGGGTTCACAGGCCGAGCAGGTGCTCCGCGTTGAGGTGGGCGATCTTCGCGCGGTCGGCCTCGCTCACGGGCGCGGTGCGCAGGAACTCGGTGGCCGTCGCCATGTCCTCGAAGGGGTGGTCGGTCCCGAAGAGGATGTGCTCGGAGCCGAGGGCGAGCAGGGCGCACAGCAGTGGCGCGGCCGAGCAGACACCGCTCGTGGTGATGTACAGGTTGTGCCGCAGGTAGGCGGAGGGCTTCTCGCGGGCGAGTTCGACGCCGTGGCGGTTGTGGAAGTCCCAGCGCGAGTCGAGGCGCCACAGGACGTACGGCAGCGCCTCGCCCATGTGCCCGAGCAGGAGCTTCGCCTCGGGGAAGTCGTCGAAGACACCGCCGAAGACGAGGCGCAGCACGTGCGAGGCGGTCTCCGTGCCCCAGCTCCACATCGGGCCGATCAGCTCCGGGTGCCCCTCCAGGACGTGCGGCGTGTCCACGCCGTTGGCGGGGTGCAGGTAGAGCGGGACACCGAGCCCCTCGGCCATCTCCCACACGACGCGCAGCTCCGGGTGGTCGAGGTAGCGGCCCTGGGTGTGCGCGTTCACGAGCGCGCCGCGCAGCCCGAGCTCGCGCACGCCGCGCTCCAGTTCCTTGGCCGCGGCCTTGGGGTCCTGGAGGGGCAGCGCGGCGAAGCCGGCGAAGCGGTCGGGGTGCTCCGCGATGACACCCGCGAGCAGGTCGTTGACCTGCGTCGCCTTGGCGACGGCGGTCGCCGCGTCCGGCTCCGCCTGGATGCCGGGGGCGTTGAGCGAGAGCACCTGTACGTCGAGCCCCGCCGCGTCCATCTCGGTCAGGCGCTCGCCGGTCAGGTCGAGCAGCTTCCGGGACGCCTCGCGCCACCGGTCGGGCTGCGCGATCGAGGCCGACCCGGCGCCGTACCCCACGAGTTCCGGGGTCACGAAGTGTTCTTCCAGGCCGATGGTCCGCATCCGAGCGCTCCTGTCCGTTTCACTTATATGCATTGACTTCATGGATAGTGAAACGTACGTTCCCTCGGTGTCAACCCTTGTGAAGCGCGGAAAAAGCGGAGGTGCGCGATGACGGGTACGGAAGACGCTGGGGTGGGTCACGCCGTGGGGGACGCGCCGGTGGACGTGGCGGTGGTGGGATACGGCCCGGTGGGCATGGCGGTGGCGAGCCTGCTGGGGCGCGCCGGGCACCGGGTGCTGGTCCTGGAGCGGTACGCGGGCCTGTACAACCTGCCGCGGGCCGCGAGCTTCGACGATGAGACCATGCGCACACTGGACCGGCTCGGCATCGCCGGGACGCTGCTGCCGAAGGTGCGGGTGCAGCGCACCTACGAGTGGCGCAACGGCGGCGGGGACCTGCTCATGGAGCAGTCCTTCGCGGCGGTCGGGCGCAGCGGCTGGCCCGAGTGGAACATGATGTACCAGCCGGACCTGGAAGAGGCGCTGGACGGCCTCTGCCGCTCGCTGCCGAACGTGGAGGTCCGGCACTCCCGCTCCGTCGTCGGCCTGGAGCAGTCCGACGGGCACGTCACGCTCACCGTGGACGGTCCCGAGGGGCGCGGCGAGGTGACCGCGCGCTACGTCGTCGCCTGCGACGGCGGCAACAGCTTCGTCCGCTCGGCGCTCGGCATCGGTCTCCAGGACTACGGCTTCTCCGAGCCCTGGATGGTCTGCGACTTCCGCTTCCGCCGCGCGACGCGCGTGCCCATGGCGCTGCAACTCGGCGACCCGGCGGGCCCGACGTCGATCATCTCGCTCGGCCCGGACCACCACCGCTTCAGCTTCATGCTCGACTCGGTCGACGCCTTCGAGACCGAACGCGCCCCCGAGCGGGTGTGGAAGCGCGTCGCCCCCTACCTGACGGGTGAGGACGCCGAGTTGATCCGCGTCGCCACCTACACCTTCCGTTCGCTCGTGGCCGACGACTGGCGCCGCGGGCGCGTCCTGCTCGCCGGGGACGCCGCCCACCAGATGCCGCCCTTCCTCGGGCAGGGCATGTGCTCCGGCTTCCGCGACGCGCAGAACCTCGCCTTCAAGCTGGACCACGTCCTGCGCGGGTCCGCCCCGGACGCGGTGCTCGACACGTACCAGGCGGAACGCGAACCGCACGTGCGCGCCGTGACCGAGAAGGGCATCGAACTCGGCCACCTCCAGACCCTCCGCGACCCCGAGCTGGCCGCGGAACGCGACCGGACGCTCCTCGCCCGGCGCGCCGCCTCCTCGGCGCCCGAGCCCATGCGGTTCCCCAGCCTCCAGGGGGGCCTGCTCTCCCGTACCGGGTGCCCGGGGCGCGGCGAGCTGTCGGTGCAGGGCGTCGTCGACGACGGTACGCGGCGAGGCCTCCTCGACCAGGTGGTGGGCGGCGGCTTCCACCTCATCGCGCGGGGCGACACGCTCCGGGACGCGTCCCTGCCCGCGGAGCTGCACCGGGCCGGGGTCCGAGTCGTCGCGGTCGGCGGGCAGGCCGCCGGCCTGCCGGAGGCGGCCGTCGTCGAGGACGCCGAGGGCACCTACGCGCGCTGGTTCGCGGAGCTGGGGTGCTCGGCCGTCCTCGTCCGTCCGGACTTCTACGTCTACGGGACGGCGAGCGGCGCGGAGGCGACGGCGGCCCTCGCGGCGGAGCTCCTGGACGCGCTCGACGAGGGTGCCGCGGCGGCCTGAGGCGAGCGCCGGCGCCCGGCCACGTGCGGGCGACGGCACGCACGGCCCGTACCCGCGCGGCGCGCACGGCCCGTACCGGAACGGCACACGCCGCCCGTACCGGTGCGGCCGGACGGCCAGGGGCGTTCGGCCGCCGGGGCGGTCACTATGATCGCCCCTGTGACCCCTCGCCTCTCCTCCGATCCCGACGACTCCGAGCCCACCGAGTCCTCCCCCGCCCGGCAGGGGATTCAGTCCGTCGAGCTGGCGATGACGGTACTGCGCGCCCTGGAGGAGGGGCGGGGCCCGCTGAGCCTCACGCAGATCGCGACGGCCAGCGGGATGCAGCCGAGCAAGGCGCACCGCTACCTGGTCAGCCTGATCAGGACCGGGCTCGTCGCCCAGTCACGCAGCTCGGGGCGGTACGACCTCGGCCCCGCGATGCGGCGGCTCGGCGTCGAGTCGCTGCGCCGCATGGACGAGGTCGCCCTCGTGAGCGAGCACCTGCCCGAGCTGCGGGAGCGCACCTCGCACGCGGTGAACCTCTCGGTCTGGAGCGATCACGGCCCCGTCGTCGTGCGCTGGGAGTACGGCGCGCACGCCCTGCCCATCACGGTCCGGGCCGGTGCCACGATGCCGCTCCTGAACTCGGCGATGGGCGGGGTCTACCTCGCGCACCTCCCCGCCCAGCTCACCGAACCGGTACTGCGCGGCCAGGCGGAGCGGGAGACGCTGGACGCGGCGACCCGCGAGCGGGCCGCCGCGATCAGGGCAGAGGTCCTGGACTCCGGGCTGGCGGCCACCGTGGGCGGCGTCATCCCCGGCGTCACCTCGCTGGCGGCCCCCGTGTTCACGGCGGGCGACTCCTTCCCCCTCGTCGTCACGCTCGTGATGCCGACCCGCGTCGTCGCGGAGGAGGACCTGCCCCGTCTGAAGGCGGAACTCCTGCACTCGACCCGGGCCATGTCGGACGACCTGGGGTACTCGGCGGAGCTCTGAGGACCCGTCATCGGCGGTCCCCTCCTCGCGTCCCCACTCCGCTGCCGCGCCCGGCTACCGCGTGGCGGGGCCGGGGAGCACCCGCGCGCCGGTGGTCGCCCCGGTGGCGGTCACACTCCGGTCCGCTCGCCAAGCCAGGCGAAGGCGGACTCCTTGATGTCGCGCTCCAGGTCGCTGCCCCTGGTCGCGAAGACCCTGCTCACCGGGAATCCGCTGGCCTCCAGCAGGTAGGCGAGGGCGGCGTACTCCCGCGGGTACCGGGCGACCGCCTCCGCGTCGATGGCGACGATCCCGGCGGGGAAGGTGAAGGTGCCGAAGTCGTAGACGCTCTTGCGGTCGCTGATGCGCCACGTCCCGTCCCGCTTCTCCAGGCGGTCGATGAACCGGTTGTGGCCCTCGCAGCCGAGGCGCAGGTCGACGTTCTCGCCGATGATGACGGCATTGGTCTCGCTGACGGCCCGGGTCCCGTCGGCGGAGAAGGTCACGACCGGCGAGGTGATCAGGTGCTTGGTCCGGAAGGCCGAGGCGCCCATCCGGGCGGACGCGTCCACGAACTCGTACGCGCGCCCCTCGAACCAGGTGATCTCGATCCGACCGTCGGGATGGAAGAGGCCCTTCAGCCGGTCCCACTCGCCCAGGTCCCGGTGAATCCACCCGGTCATGAGGTCTGCGATGTCCTGTCGGTCCTGAGATGTCACGTTCATGCGTCCAGCGTGCATCCGCCTGAGCGATAGGTCCAACCGAAAGATACGATCGACCAATCGGCGGCGACGATGGAACGGAGGCGTGATGGAGCTGCGGCACCTGCGCTATTTCGTCGCCGTCGCGGAGGAACGGCACTTCGGCCGGGCCTCCGCCCTCCTGCACGTCACCCAGTCCACTCTCAGCGCCCAGATACAGGCTCTGGAGCGGGAAGCGGGCGGGCGACTGTTCTCCCGCACCAGTCGGCACGTCGAGCTGACCGAGGCCGGTGAACTGCTGCTGCCCGAGGCCCGCAGAGCCCTGGCTCAGGCCGGCCGCGCCCTGCGGGTGGCCCGGGAGTCGCTGCGAGGTGAGACGGGGGCGGTCCGTATCGGCTTCTCCGGCGTCGCCGTCCTCCAAGGCGTCCTCTCGGACGACCTGCGCGACTTCCGCCGGGCGCACCCACGCGTGGAGCTGACCCTGACCGAGCTGCCGCCGGCCGCCCAGGTCCAGGCGGTGCGCGACGGCGCGCTCGACCTCGGCTACTGCCCCGACCTGAGCCTGGGCGACACCGACGGGCTACGGGTCGCACGCCGCGCGCCCACTCCGCTCTCCGTCGCCCTGCGCGCGGACCACGAACTGGCCTCCGCGTCCTCGGTCACCACCTCCGCCCTGCGCGCCCACGACCTCATCGTCTTCGCGAGCGGCGAGGAGGACGAGACCGTCCTCTCCCGGCTCTGGCCCGCCGCCGAGGAGGACCGCTCCCGGGTCCGCCTGGTGGGCAGCACCCTCGGTGCCCTCGCTCTGGCCCTGGCGGGCACCGGCGTGGCCCTCGTTCCCACCGCCACGGAGCACATCGCGCTGCCGGGTCTCCGTTACCGGCCCCTGCGCGGCGCACCACCGGGACCGGATCTGCTGGTCCTCGGCAGGCGCGACGAGACGGCGGGAGCCGTCCGCGCCTACCTCGACGGCGTCCCCTCGCCCTGACGGTCCGGGACGGGCCCCGATCCGACCCCGCCCGACCCCACGGGCCGTTCGCGCGTGAACACCGAGAGGGGCGTACGGCAATCTCTCGAATGCGACCGAAGCGTACGGGAATTCGCCCGGCTCCCCGCCGTGAGCGGGAAGCGCGCCTGACCTCCGCCGGTACGGCGCTGGTGATCCGCGGCTGTGACGGCGCGGCCGCTCAGAAGTGGGCACGGGACGCCGTCGCCGGCCCCGTGAAGGGAGCGGGCTCCGGGCGCTGCCTGGATGTGCCCGACGGCCGGACGGACGATGGCACCCGGCCCGCCCTGTGGGACTGCGACGGCGGCGCCAACCAGACCTGGACGTCGACCGCTTCGAACCAGCTCCGGGTCTTCCCGACCGAGTGCCTCGACGCCTACGACGCCGGCACGGCGAACGGCACCCAGGTGATCATCTGGCCCTGCGACGGAGCCGCCCACCAGAAGTGGGGCCGCGGCTGATCCCAGCCCGCGTCCGGCGGAGGGACCCGTGGGAGGCCGCGCGCCACGGGCCGCCCACGGGTCCCGCACACCTCCTCGCTACGGTCGAGCGGCCGGAGTGACCGCCTGCATGATCACCGCTCCGATGGCCTCGACCGCCCGGGTGTCGCCGCGCGGCGTCTGCGCGTCCCACCGGTTCCAGGCGAGATCGAGGTCCGTACGCCGGACGCTCCACGCCGCGTCCGCGTTGCGCTTCATGAAGTCGTAGTACTGACCCCACAGGTTGTTCTCACGGACGAACTCGCCCATGCCCCGGGCGAATTCGGACTGCCAGGTGCCCTCGCGCTGCCCGTTGGTCATGATCCCGTTGACGGTGCGGTCCCGGACGACCCAGTCGACGGTCCGTTTGGCGTCGTCGAAGAGGCTCCCTTGGCCCTGGTCCCGGTAGAGGGCCTGGGCCGCGCTGACGAAGGCGCCCGCCGAGTACACGGTCTGTCCGCTGGAGAGGCTCCCGTCTGCCCGCATGTTCTCGTATACGCCGCCGGTGGAGCGGTCGAGGAGCTTCGCCCACACCCAGTCGTAGATCTCGCGCGCCCTGTCCAGGTACCAGCCGTCACCGTTCGACTCGTAGATCAGGCAGCCCAGGACGGTCGCGGGGCTGTTGCTCAGCGCGCTCTTCTCGCGCTTTTCGACGCTCCACCACACGCCGCCGCCCAGGGCGTCGTCCCAGCCGCGGTCGTACACCCGGTCGAAGGCGTATCTCGCCTGGTTCAGGTAGGTCTGGTTCCCGGTGATCTTGTAGCCGCGCGCGAAGGCCAGCCCCGCCCAGAGCAGGTCGTCGTTGTAGTCGTTCCAGTCCCAGTCGTACAGTCCGCCGCCGCCCTGGTTCTGCTGGAGGAACGTGTCGAGGAGGCTGCCGATCAGGTCGCGCGTCCGCGTGCTCGGGGCGCTGTCGTGTACGTCCTGCACCGCCTGTATGTCCAACGCCTGACGCCAGAAGTAGTCCTTGGTCGTCTTGTCGAGGGACTCCTTGTAGTACCGCTGGTTCCCGTCCGAGATCAGGAAGGCACTGTTGAACGCGGCGAAGGCCGCGGCAGCGTTGTCGGTACCCAGCGCTTCGGCGCTGGACGCGGCGAAACCCGGTGCGGACGCGCCACCGACCGCGGCGATCCCGAGCGCCGCCGTCGCCGAGGCCGTGAGGAACGTTCGGCGTGTGACCATGTCGGTCTCCTGGCTGAGTTGTGTGTGGGGGGAACGGAAAGCGGGGCGACGCCGTACGTCCGGGAGGTCCACAGCCCATTTCCGGGGGAACGTGCGGCCACTGTTCACCGGCCAGTCCGCCGCCGAGATCAACGAGTGTATAAGGGGTGTTGCCGGTTGAGGAGTGGTCGGCGGCGGCTCGCACGACCCACTGCCGATGGGTTCCAGCCCTGTCGAGCCAATGACGCTGAAAGACCCAACTCCCCCAGCTCGCACGCGCTTTCGCTTACTGCGCGCCGTCACATGACTTCGCGCCCCAAGGACGCGGGCGGCGTCCTCGTGGAGCTGGTGGAACCTGCCGCCTCCCGGAGCACCTGAGCCGTCCACTCGCCCCGCGCACCTCCCACGCGCGGAGTGCGCGGGACAGCCGGTGAGGTCACGCGGCTTTCACGGGAAGCTGGAGGTACGAGGCGCGCTCCCCGCCGGTGTGGACAACGTGCCGCCCGCTGTTGGCGGGCACGTACTCGCGGTTTCCGGGCATCATCGTGCCGAGCGGGGAGCGGCCGCTGATGACGAGGCGGAGCTGTTCGCCCGGGTGAAAGGCGAGCCCGACCGGGAGCAGGTCGATCTCCACCTCGACCACCTCACCGGGAGCGAGCTTCTCGACCCGGTCGAAGGTGTGGGCGGGCACCTCGTCGGTGGACAGCGCCGGGTCCAGGTGGCGCATCGAGACACGCAGGCGCCCGTCGGACCCCTTGTACCGCAGGATCGAGGCGCCCCGCTCCGTGACGTCCTGGATCATCGCCCCCTGGTTGGGCACGGTGAACTCCTGCAACGGCGTGCCGTACGCGTCGAGTTTCTGGACGAGGAGGAACAGGTCCATGTCGTCGTAACCGTCGGCCTCCACCCAGAGCCGCGCCTTCGGGTACCCGACCAGCAAGGTCTCCCGGTCGAAGCGCGTCACGAAGGACACGGTGTCCGGGTTGGCCCCGACGACGTACCCCGCCGTCGCTTCCGCGGTGGGCACCGTCGTGGCCAGTGTCCGCGAACGGCCGTCCAGGTAGTACTTGGTGGGGGTGACGTCCGTGGGCGGGAACCGGGTGGCCGGGACGTTGACCCGGCCCCCGCCTTCGAGGTCCAGGACGGAGTAGCGCACTCGTGGTGTCTGCTCCCAACCGTTGTCCGCGCCCTTGAGGAAGTGGTCGAAGAATCCGCGCAGGTCCTCGCGGTTCTCCTCGTCGTAGTAGTCGGGCCACTCCTGGCCGTTGTGGACGCGCAGCCACTTCTGCTCGGAGGCCATCCGGCGCCAGGCGCGGAAGGTCCCGGCGGTGTGCAGGGTGTTGGAGTAGCTGGCGACGACGTACGCGGGAACGGTGATGTTCTCGAACCGGGGGATCTTGTTCTCCCACAGGCCGTCCATCAGCGGATGCCGCTCGGCCTCAGCGACGACGTCCTCCTTCTGCCCCTTGCCGAAGAAGCTGCCCTCCTGGAGCTGCCCCGCGAAGCCTGTGTCGGGCATGCCGCCGCGCCTCACCAGGTCCCGGTAGACGTCGCTCACGCCTTCCCAGGGGTTGATCGCCGCCAGGTGGGGAGGCTGCTCGGCCGCGGTGATGGGACGGAACATCGTCGGTGTCCCCGCGCTGACGGCGGCGGAACGCGAGACGCTCGTGACACTCGTCGGGCCCGCAGTGCAGAACGTACTCGTCCCGCCCGGGCTGGCGCGTGCCGGGACAGCGGCCTGACACCTGGGCGGCACCCGGGTGAGGGCGTGGAGGGGCGGCGGCGGTGCGCCTCTCCCCCACCTCCGTGCCCACGTGGCCCGGGCGGCGTGCTCGGTGGAGGCTCGACCGGTGAAGGCTCGACGTAGGCGGCTGTGCTGTTGTGCGGGGCAGCAGGGGCATCACGCAGGGGGCGCGTTACCGGCGGGGCGACCTGTGTCGCGCGGCAGGTGTCGAGGAGAGTCTTCGACTGGACTGACCGAGCAGAGGAACGAGGAACGGAGTCTGATGGTGATCCATGAGATCGGCCCGCGCATGGCCGGCGAGCGGCTGATGTACAACCGGGCCGTCAGGGTGGACGAGCCGCGCAGCTGGTTGTTCGTCTCGGGGCACGAGGCCCGTGACGACGAGGGCGGCATCGCTCACCGGGGTGACATGGCCGGGCAGATGAGGCTGGCGCTGCGGCGGCTGGGCGAGACCGTGGCAGAGGGCGGGATGACGATGGCGGACGTCGTGCAGATCCGCGTCTTCACCACCGACCTCTCCTCGTGCAAGGCCCAGTACGGCGTCCTCATGGACGAACTCGCGGCCGTGGACTGCCGGCCTGCCAGTCTGCTGGCAGAGGTCAGCGCCTTGTCCGACGAGGACATGCTGATCGAGATCGAGGCCGTGGCGGTGCGCTGAACGAAGACGGCCGCCCACGACGATCCGGCACGGGCCCGTCGGCGCGGCCACGGCCGAGCTCGCGACCGCACTCGATCACGAGGAGCCCGCGGCCACCGTCCGCGCGGGGACGCCGACGCGTCGGCCAGGGCGCCCGAGGAGACAGCCCGAGGGGCGGTTCCCCAGCCGGCAAGGGAACCGCCCCTCGCGGTTCGACGTCTCGGCGTGTTCCGGAGTTGGACACCGCGGACATGAGCGGGACCTCTTCCTGGAACGTCGGCAGGTGGGGTCGACGATCGAGGGTGGTGCAGGTGGCGCGCACCGTGACCGTGCGCGAGGCTCGTAGTACCTGGACGACGTGCGCGAGGTGCGCTTGTCCCACTCGCTCAGCCCCATGGCTCGTTGGCTGCCGACTGTGGGGCGCTTCTCAGCGGCCCGTGCGATTCCCTGCCCAGACCGGGGGGATGCGGCCCGTCCACGGGCTTGCCTGTTCGAGTTGGCCGGCGAGGCGGAAGAGGCGGCTTTCGAGGCCGTATCCGGCGGCGAACTGCATACCGATCGGAAGCCCCGTTTCGGCGTCGGCCGTCAACGGCACGGACATCGCGGGAGTGCCCGCCATGTTGAACGGCATGGTGAACGGCGAGCGGTCGAAGACGCGGTCGATCCAGCCGAGGCCGTCCAGCGTCTGCGCGCTCTCGGTATAGGTGCCCATTGATACGGGCAGCTCCGGCACGGTCGGGGTGAGCAGTATGTCGTAGGTGTCGAAGTACTGTGCCAGGCTGCGGGCGACCCGGTTGCGGATCGCGAGAGCCGCGACGAACTGAGCTCCGCTGATCCGCTGCCCGTAGTGGTAGCCGGCCAGGGTCGCCGGTTCGAGGGTGGAGGAATCGATGGGCCGGTCGAAGGCGGTAGCCAGTTCGTCGAGCGAGGCCGCGAGGTTCGCCGTGAACAGGCGGGCGTTGGCCAGGACGTACTCCTCCCAGTCGGCACCGAGGTCGACCTCGGCCTCCTCCACCTGGTGGCCGAGGGATTCGAGCAGACCCGCGGCACGGGAGAGGGCGTCGGCCACCGGTGCGGTGGTGCGGCGTCCGCCCCATGCCTGGGTGAGGACACCGATCCGCAACCGGCCCGGGGGGCGGGCGACTTCCCGCGCATACGGCCGGGACGGTTGCTGGGCGAAGTAGGGGTCACCCGGTTCCGGGCCGCTGATCTGGTCGAGCAGGGCCGCACTGTCGCGGACCGTGCGGCTGACGCTGCCGGGCACGGCCAGGCCGCTGAAGAGCTCGTCGAAGTCGGGGCCCATGGAGACCCGGCCACGGGTGGGCTTCAGTCCGAAGAGGCCGTTGTAGGCCGCGGGGATACGGAGCGAGCCGGCGGCGTCGGTGCCGTGCGCGATCGGGACCACTCCGGCCGCCACAGCCGCGCCCGCGCCCCCGCTGGAGCCGCCCGCGCTCCGCTCGAGGTTCCACGGGTTGCGGGTCGCGCCGTACAGCACTGGTTCCGTCGTGATGCTGTAGGCCATCTCCGAAGTCGCGGTACGTCCGAACGTCACCAGGCCGGCGCGACGCAAGCGCAGCGTCAGGAAGGAGTCGGCGCGTGCGACGTTGCCGGCCGCGAGGCGGCTGCCCAGCTCCATGCGCCGCCCGGCCATGGCGGCTCCGATGTCCTTGACCAGGAAAGGCACCCCGGCCAGCGGTGTGCTGCCGGGCTCGGGCTCGTCGTCAGCCGGCCAGGTCTCCACGACGGCGTTGATCCGCGAATTGACCGCCCGCGTGGCCTCCAGCGCGGCTGCTCGCAGTTCGGCGGAGGTCACCTCCCCTTCGGCCACCAGCTCCGCGAGTCCGACCGCGTCGTAGCTCACGTACTCGGCAACTCTCACTTCTACTCCCAGCACAAAGAACGATACTTCTGAGTCTCTTACGATACCCAACGGTATCGAACGGAACGCAGTGGTACCGTGGAGCGGTGAGGCAAGGGCCCCGCACCCGAGCGGACGTCACGGAGTAGTCATGGCATCGACCACCAGAAGGCCGAGCAGGGTGGCGAAACTGCCGCCCCGTGAGCGCATCCTCGACGCGGCGGAGGAGCTCTTCCAGAGCGAGGGAATCCGGCGGGTGGGCGTCCAGGCGATCGCCGAGAAGGCGGCGACCACCAAAATGGCGATCTACCGGCACTTCGAGACCAAGGACGCGCTGGTCGCGGAGTGGATGCGGATCGTCGCCACCGACTACCAGGCGGCCTTCGACCGGGTCCGGACGGAACACCCCGGCCGGCCCGGGGAGCAGATCATGGGCTTGGCCCGCTTCATCGCCGAGGGATTGCCGGCCCTCTCGCACCGAGGCTGCCCGTTCATCAACTCCCTCGCCGAATTGCCCGACCGCTCCCATCCCGCCCGGCAAGTGATCGAGAAGCACAAGGCCGACCAGACCCGCAGGCTGGTGGGCATGTGCACCGAGGCCGGGATGCCCGACCCCGAACAGGCCGCGGCCGAGATCACCTTCGTACTCGAAGGCGCGCAGGTCAGCACGCAGAACGGAAGCGTCGATCAAGCGGGGGACCGCCTGATGAAAATCGTCGAGGGGATCGTGGAGCGGCACCGCTCCCCCCTCGGCGCATCCCTGCCGACCGACGGCTGAAGCCTCGTGATCCGTGTCCGCATAAACGCCTCAGGGCCGGTACCGGATTTCTCCGGTACCGGCCCCGAAAAGCCGACTCGCTCCAGTCGGGACGACAGGATTTGAACCTGCGACCCCTTGACCCCCAGGAGTAGGCGGTACCCCTTTCGCTTAGACATAAAGTCACAAATCAGGGTGTACAACGTGCGGGATCAGGCATGTCGTGAGGGGCTATGCACCCCGTCTGGTCCCCAACTGGCCCCCAAGGCTCAGGCTCAGAAGGGGGCGTGCGCGCGTCCAATGTCGTCTGCCCGCGCAAGGCAGCCACGCTCAGCCACAGATGCGCACCGAAGCGCTCGCGCCCCCTCGTGCCTCAACCTGTGTGGAGGGCGCCCTTCACACAAACCACCGTTCCCAGCCCAAGCGCCAAGCGGGAGCAGCTCTTCCTGGCGGACAGCTTTTCCGAGGTGACCTGGTGAGCGACGCATGGCGGGGCATCGGGGCCACTCCCCCAGCGCTTTCGGGGCGCTGCACAAGCGGTCATCGGCTCTTCCACTAGGAGCGGATCGGGGCCGCTCCGGCGCCTTTGGCGAGGGAGCCGTCCGGGTGTCGGTCGGGTAGGCCGAGGAGTTGTTGCTCGATGGAGGTGAGGGCCGGGTCCTGGCGGAGGTCGGTGGCGGGGTCGTCGACGGGGTGGAGCCAGCGGTAGCCGTACTGGAGCATGGGGGCGATGCGGGGGCGGCCAGAGAGGTTGAGAAGCCGTATCTCAACCGAACATGATCGCTTGGTTTTCGCTGGTCGGGCATGGTCTAACTCGGAATGAGGGAGGCATGCGGCGTCTTGTTTCGGCTCCGTGATCGAGGGGTGCGCGATGGCGTCGGTGCTGGGAATGCTGGAGGAGCGGGAGACGACGGCCCGGGCGCGGGTGGAAGAACTGCGTGAGGAAGTCGCGCGACTGGCTGGGGTGTTGGAGGCCGCGGAGATCGAGCTGGACCGGCGGGTGATCGCGCGGGAGGAACTGGTGGAGGCGCTGGCGGCCTCGGCTGCCGAGACCACCGCCCTGACCGAAGCGAAGGGGGAAACCGTGTTCTCGCCCGCGCCGGTGCCGGGCTCAATCGTGCCGCCTTGGCGCGAAGGACTGCCAATGACGGTGCTGGCTCCCGATCACCAGCGGATTCCGGGCGTGCTCGACGAGCAGCAGTCCGCGGTCCAGGGGCCGCTGAAGGCCAGGGAGATCACGGCTTCGCTGAGCTTGGAGACGGTATCGGCGAAAGTCGAGGGGGTGCGCTCGAAGGCCCGGCGCCTGGCGGAGCGCGGATGGCTCCTACTGGAGGCGTCGGGGGCATTCAGTGCCGGCCGGCGGCCTGTGGCCGTGCCAGACGCCGGCTCATCCGCGTGACCATCGACCACCGGATCATCGCCGCGCTGGTGGCGGGCAGCGCTCGTAGTCCCGGGCGAGTCGGCGCGAGTGCATCACGTCCCAGGCCCTGTCCGAACGCCGGGACAGGGCTGAGGCCGACCTCCCCCCATGATCTTGCTGAGCCGACGGCGTCGGAAGCGGACTGCCCGGAGCGGCGAGGATGTCCCACTTGGGATACAACCTTTTCGGCCTGTGACCGACGTCACTGCACGTGTGGGAACTTGACCAATGTATGCCTGAAATCTCCTCGTTGACCTGTGGGTTTGCTGTGTCGTTTCTTCTTGGAGGAACTATGGACACTTTGTGGGTGGGGTATGAGAAGTATGTGGATCGGTCGGCGTGCCAGAGGCAGGAGAGCCGTTGGTGCCCTGATGGGCGCGGCGCTGACTGTCGGGGGAGTACTGCCGGTGGCCGGGGCGGGAGCGGCTTCCGCTCTTTCCGGCAGGACGGCGAAGTCGGGTACGCACAGCGCTGCTTCGGCATCGGAGGCCGGTGCGCTCGCCGCGCAGAGCGGTGATCGCGTGGCCGTGGACACGGCTACGACCGAATCGTCACAGCTGTTCGCCAACCCCGACGGCACGTTCACGCAGGAGATGAACGCGGCCCCGGTCCGTGCCCGCAAGAACGGCGGGGACTGGGCGCCGATCGACACCACCCTCGTACGCCAGGGTGACGGATCGGTGCGGGCCAGGAGCACCACGGCTGAGGTCACCTTCGCGGGCGGCGGCAGCGGAAGCGGTCTGGTCATCCTGGCGCAGAACGGGCACGAACTGCGGCTGAGCTGGCCGACATCGCTTCCCGCGCCAGCCCTCGACGGCGCCACGGCGACCTACGCCGACGTACTCAAGGACGTCGACCTGAAGCTGACGGCGCTCAGCACCGGATACACGTCCGTGCTGGTGGTGAGGACGGCGGAAGCGGCGAAGAATCCCGCACTCGAAACGATCCGGATGGGTGTGTCGGCCGATGGTCTGGACATCGCCCCCACAGCCGACGGCGGCTTCGTGGCCCGCGACGGCGACGGCAGCCCGGTCTTCGAGAGCCCGGCGGGGCGGATGTGGGACTCCGCCGGCGATCCCCCGGCCCAGGTGACCACGCAGCTCGCTCGTACCGCTGCCGACGACGACCACGATGCGGTGCCGCTGCCCGCGGCCAAGGGCGAGCCGGCCCCGTCGGAGGGCCCCGGCAGCGGTGACGTCGCGGCCGACGTACCGCTCGAAGTCACGGACACCACCGTGCAGATCAAGCCGGATCCGCGTCTGCTGCGCGGCGAGGACACCGTCTTCCCGCTCTACATCGACCCGCCGACGAGGGGGATCTCGCTGGGTGACTGGACCGCCCTGTCCTCCGACGGCGACAAGTTCTGGAAGTTCAGCGGGGACAAGGGCGTCGGCCGCTGCTCCAACTACGCCGGTTACCTGTGCTCCAACAGCCCTTACACCCAGCGCCTGTACTTCGAGTACCCGCTGTCCTCGATCCACGGCAAGAAGATCCTGGACGCGACGATGGAGGTGTACCAGGAGTGGACGTTCACGTGTGACCCGCACTGGTACGACCTCTCGCGGGTGGACAAGGGCATCGCCTCCAGCACCACCTGGTCCTCCCGGCCCAGCGCCGTCGACCTCATGGGCGACCGCAAAGTGGCCTACGGACGCGGCGGCCTGTGCAGCCCCTCCCAGCCGGCCAACTGGGTCCGCTTCAGCGACAACGTGGACGAGGAGACCAACGAGAACCTGACCACCACGCTCGCCTCCTACGCGGCTAACAAGACCTCACAGATCACCTTCTCGCTGACCGCGCACGACGAATCCGACGCAGGGTCGTGGGCCCGGTTCCGCAACGACGCGAAGCTGTCCGTCACCTACGTGTCCTACCCGGACAAGCCCACCTCCTACGGTGTTCAGGACGGCACGACCGGGCGCGCCTGCAACGCCTCCACGCTTCCGTACGCCACCAGTGACTCCACCCCCAAGACGCTCGCCACGGTGCAGTCCGCCGACGGCTCGAACGCACAGCTGCGGGCCATGTTCGAGGTATGGAAGGCCGACGGCTCCAGCCGTTCCTGGTACGGGTACTCGCCCGACGGAACATGGGTGGCCGACAACGCCGCCCGTACCGCGACCTCCTCGACCCTGTCACCGCAGACCGACTACCGGATGCGGGCCAAGACGCAGGCGTACTACAAGACGGACCGGGGCGCCACGGGCGTCCTCGACTCATCCTGGTCGTCCTGGTGCTACTTCCGCGTCGACACCGACTCACCCCCGCGCCCGGTCGTGACCAGCGCGGACGGCATCTACCAGCCCGCCGACGCCAACCCGGCGGCCGGTGGCGTGGGCACGCCCGGCAAGTTCACCTTCACCCCCGCGGACACCAACGCCACCACCAGCGGCATCCAGTCGGACGTCACCAGCTTCAAGTGGAAGCTGAACAGCGGCGCAGTCTCCGCCCCGATCCCCGTCGCCAAGGGCACGGCCACCACCCAGACCATCACCCCCAACCAGGCCGGTGAGAACACCATCCAGGTCTGGGGGTTCGACGCGGCGCAGCACAGCTCACTCACCGCCAGCTACAGCTTCCTGGTCAAGGGTGCCGAGAAGCCCTCGGGCAACTGGCACCTGGACAACGCCCTCACCGACTCCACGACCTCCACCGAGCACCCGCTCACCGCTTCCGGAGCGAGCTGGGACACGCTGGCCCGCAGCGGGCCGGGCGCGGCGAAGTTCAACGGCGCCAGCTCCTACCTGTCCACCGCGGGCGCGGTCCTGGACACCAGCAAGTCCTTCACCGTCTCGGCATGGGCGCGTCTGACCAAGAAGGACGTCAACTACACCGTTCTGTCGCAGGCGGGCAACAACGCCTCCGGATTCCAGCTCTACTACTCCACCAGCTACGACGCCTGGATCTTCAACCGGCACCAGAGCGACGTCGTATCCCCCGGCATCACCCGCTCCGTCGGTACCAAACCGCCGGTCCTGAACGCCTGGACCCACCTGGCAGGCGTCTACGACGCGGCATCTCAGACCGTCCAGCTGTACGTGAACGGCACCCCGCAGGGCAGCCCGGTAGCGTTCAGCACACCGTGGAAGGCGTCCGGCGGGCTCCAGGTCGGACGGCTCTGGTACAAGGCGGCCGGGGTGGAGAACTTCTCCGGCACCATCGACGAGGTGAAGGTCTGGTCCCGCGCGCTCGCGGACACCGAGCTCGCGCACGACGCCTGGCTGGAGGACGAGGACCTCAGCGACGGCACCTCCGGCGACCCCGTTCCGGCACTGGTCGCCAAGTGGGACGCCACGGACACAACCAACGCGACCGGTACCACCGTCAAGGACACCAGCGGCTTCGGCCGCCACCTGGCACTGCACGGAGCCTCGTTGACCACCGTCACGACCGGCGATCCGGACATCGGCGAGGAGGTGACCACCTCACGGACCATGACACTGAACGGCACCAGCGCCTACGCCGGCGCGAGCGGTCCCGTCGTCGACCACACCGGCTCGTTCACCGCCACCGCCTGGGTGACCCTGGACCCGGCCAAGCTCGCCGACACCAGCAAGGCGTACGCCGTGCAGGTCATGGGCGAGCCCGGCACCAGCCAGTCCGCGTGGGGCGTCTGGTACGAGCAGCCCGCCGGCAGCGCCCAGGGACGCTGGACCTTCGGCCGCCCCGACAAGGACGGCACCGGAGCCAAGTGGACCACCAGCACCGCGACGGCGGCGACGACGGCCCAGCTCGGCGTTCCCACGATGCTGACTGTCGTCTACGACGCACAGGCGCAGGCCGACCCCGACGACACGTCCAAGCTGGGCGCGCTCAAGCTGTACGTCGACAGTGCCCGGATGGGCGACGAGGACGGCATCCCGTACACCGCGCCCTGGCAGGGCGGTGGAGCCTTCGAGATCGGCCGGGCGAAGATCAACGGCGCCGCCGCGCGCTACTTCCCGGGCTCTCTCGACAGCGTCCGGGTGTGGGCCGGAGCAACCTCCACCGACACCGTCGCCAACCGCTTCAACACCGAACAGCAGCAGTGACACCGCGGGCCGTGCGGGGCGGGACACCTTCGTCCCGCCCCGCACGGCCCGGCTCTGCCGCAGTCGGCGCAGCCCGCGCCGCAAGCCCGCGTCCCGGCCCGAGGGGCCGGGCGTGTCCCACCCATATCCAGAACCAGGACATCACCATGTCTAGAGCACCTGTTCCCAGACGTGTGCCAGGGGCCGTCGTACGCCGTTGGCTCACGCGCGGAGCACTTGTCGCCTCCCTCGCACTCCTCCCACAAGTCCTGGTTCCGTCGGGCTACGACTTCGCCGCCCAGGCTCAGTCCGCGACAGCGCGCAAGAAGCTGGAGGACCGGCCCGACGCGAAGATCGACAAGGTGGGCGGCTTCGGGGCGGGCGCGTCCAGGGCTCCGAAGGACAAGGCCGCTCCGGCCGAGCGCCGTACCCGCGAGCGACTGAAGCAGGCCGCCTGGCCCGAGCCCGGCAAGGCCACCGCCGAGGTGGCCGCGTCCGGCGTGACCAGAACCACCGTCGGCGGGCTCGGCGTGCGGTTCGCGCAGGAGCCGGCGCCGGGGTCCCGGTCGAGCAAGGCGAAGGCGTCCGCGGGCAAGGACAAGGCCACCGGCCCCGCGGAGAAGGTGACCCTCGACCTCCGGTCTCAGGCGGCCGCGAAGAAGGCGGGCGTCAACGGCGTCCTGCTCACCCTCACTCCGGCCGGCGGGAGGAAGGGCAGCACCGACACCGACCGTCTGCGCGTCACCCTGGACTACTCCTCCTTCGGCGACGCCTACGGCGGCAACTTCGGCCCGCGGCTGCGCCTCGTCACCCTGCCCGCGTGCGCGCTGACGACACCGGACAAGAAGGCGTGCCGTACGCAGACCCCGGTGACGGACACGGACAACGACGCCGCCAAGCAGACGCTGAGCGGCTCCCTCCCGGCCCGCACCCTGTCCATGAACACCGCGTCCGTGCTGGCTGCGGCGGCCGACGAGGCGGGCGGTGGCAGCGACTACAGCGCCACCTCGCTGTCACCGAGCGCGACCTGGGAAGCCGGCGGCAGCTCGGGTGACTTCACCTGGAACTATCCGCTGCGCGTCCCTCCGGCGACCGCCGGACCTGCCCCGAACCTGGCGATCTCGTACAGCTCCGGCTCGGTGGACGGCCGCACGGCGGGCGAGAACAACCAGACCTCGGCCGTCGGTGAGGGATTCTCCATGACGGAGTCCTTTATCGAGCGCAAGTACGCCCCCTGCAAGGACGACGGACAGACCGGCAAGGGCGACCAGTGCTGGAAGTACGCCAACGCCACTCTCGTCCTCAACGGCAAGGCCGTCGAGCTCGTCAACGCCTGCGACGACAAGGCGGCCTGCGACACAGCCGCCAAGTCCGAGGCGAGCGGCGGCACCTGGAAGGTGAAGAACGAGGACGGCAGCCGCGTCGAGCACCTGACCGGCGCCACCGGCAACGGTGACAACAACACCGAGTACTGGAAGGTGACGGACTCCTCCGGGACCCAGTACTTCTTCGGCAAGAGCCGGATGCCCGGCTGGAGCGACAAGGGCACCGCAGCCACCACCGACGACGACCCGGTCACCAACTCCGTGTGGACCGTCCCGGTCGCCGGCGACGACGCGGGCGAGCCCTGCTACAAGTCCACCGGCTTCGGGGACACGCTGTGTGACCAGGCGTGGCGCTGGAACCTTGACTACGTCGTCGACCCGCACGGCAACGCCTCCACGTACTGGTATACCAAGGAGGCGAACTACTACTCCAAGAATGCCGACACCACCGTCGAGGGCACCCGTTACACCCGGGGCGGCCACCTCGACCGCATCGATTACGGCCTGCGCAGCGACCTGATCTACGCCAAGCCCGCCGCCCAGCAGGTTCTCTTCACCTATGCGGAACGCTGCGTCACGTCCGGTGGCTGCGACAGCCTGACGAAGGACACCAAGGCCAACTGGCCGGACGTGCCCTTCGACATGATCTGTGCTGCCGGGACCAAATGCACCACCCAGATCGGCCCGGCCTTCTTCACCCGTAAGCGCCTCACCGACATCACGACCTCGGTCTGGACGGGTACCGGTACCACCCGCCGCAGCGTGGACACGTGGCACCTGGAGCAGAGCTTCCCCGACACGGGCGACGCCTCCTCCGCGAGCCTGTGGCTGAAGTCCATCCAGAACACCGGCAAGGCCAACAGCACCGCGGCGCAGCTCCCCCCGGTCGTGTTCGGAGGCATCCAGATGCCGAACCACGTCGAGGGCAGCGGCCAGGACACCCTTCGCTACCTCAAGTGGCGGGTCCGCACCATCAAGTCGGAGAGCGGTTCGACCCTCACCGCCAACTATTCCGACCCGGACTGTGTCTGGGGCTCGGACATGCCCTCGGCCGTCGACAAGAACTCCCGTCGATGCTTCCCCGTCAAGTGGTCGCAGTCAGGGGCGACGCCCACCACCGACTGGTTCCACAAGTACGTGGTCACCTCCGTTCTCCAGGACGACCCGTACGGCCACGGTGACACCGGTCAGACGTCCTACGACTACCAGGGCGGCGCCGGCTGGGGTTACGCCGACGACGAAGGTCTGACCAAGCCGTCCAATCGCACCTGGTCCGCCTGGCGCGGCTACGGCAAGGTCGTCGAGACGGCCGGTGACTCCGAGGGCCCACGCTCGAAGAAGTCCACCCTGTACATGCGCGGCCTGAACGGGGAGAAGGAGCTCGACGGCACCGCCCGCGTGGAGAAGGTCACCGACTCCACGGGCGCCGTCATCGACGACTCCCGCCCGTACGCGGGTTTCGTGCGCGAGACGATCGTCCTCAACGGTTCGGACGAGGTCAGCGGCACCGTCAACACCCCGTGGTCGCACAAGACCGCCGGCCACACCTATAGCTGGGGCACCACCGACTCCTGGATCGTCCAGCCCGGCGAGACGTCCACCCGCACCAAGACCTCTGCCGGCACCCGCACGGTGAGGCAGAGAACGACGTACGACACCACGTACGGCATGCCGATGACAGTGGAGGACTCCGGCGACACCGCCAAGAGCGGTGACGAGACCTGCACGCGGACCACGTACGCGCGCAACACCGCGGACTGGCTGGTCAACAAGCCTAGTCGAGTCGAGGTCTACTCCGTCGGCTGCTCGGCCACGCCGTCGCTTCCCAAGGACGTCGTCTCGGACGCCACGACCGCCTACGACAACCAGGCCGTCGGCACACCCCCGACGAAGGGTGCCGTGACGTCGACGTACCGCGTCGCGAGCTACGACGCCAACAAGGCGCCGGTCTACCAGAAGGCGTCCGGGGCGACGTTCGACAAGCTGGGACGCCCGCTGACGGAGACCAACGCCCGGGGCGCCACGGTCCGCACCGCATACGTCCCTGACGACACCGGTTACGGCCCGCTGACCGCCAAGACCACCACCGACCCGATGAACTACACGGCGACCACCGTCGTCGATCCGGCGTGGGGCACCGCCACGAAAACCACCGACGCCAACAACAACCTCACCGAGTGGGCCCTCGACGCCCTCGGCAGACTGCGGTCGGTGTGGAAGCCGGACCGCTCCCGCGCACTGGGTGACGCGGCGACCCTCGTCTACGACTACAGCATCAACAACAACAAGGAGACCTGGATCCGCACCGACGCCCTCAAGGCGGACGGCAAGACCTACAACAGCTCCTACGAGATCTTCGACTCCCTGCTGCGGTCCCGCCAGACACAGGTACCCGCGCCGAACGGCGGCCGGGTCATCTCCGAGACGCTCTACGACGACCGCGGCCTGGCCGCGACCACCAACGACCAGGTCCACGACAGCACGGCGCCCACGGGTGCGCTGGCCAACACTTACCCCGGCTCGGTACCCGCCTCCACCGAGACGGTCTTCGACGCCGCTGGCCGCGCCACCGCATCGATCTTCCGCGTCTACGACCAGGAGAAGTGGCGCACCAGGACGGAGTACCAGGGCGACCGCACCGCCGTGACCGCCGCGGCCGGGGGCACCGGCACGCTGAGCATCGTCGACGCCCGCGGGCGGCTGATCGAACGCCGTGAGTATGGCGGCCCGGTCCCGTCCGGCAGCGACTACACCCGCACCCTCTTCGAGCACGACCCATCGGGCAGGCTCACCAGGATGACAGGTCCGGACAATGCCGTCTGGTCGTACGACTACGACCTGCGCGGGCGCAAGACCACCTCCACGGACCCGGACAAGGGGAAGGTCACCACCACCTACAACGACGCCGACCAACCGGTGACCACCACCACGACGCTGAACCAGACCTCCCGCACCCTGATCACCGACTACGACGATCTGGGCCGCAGGATCGGTACGTGGGACGGGGTCAAGGACGGCGCACACCAGCTGACGAAGTTCACCTACGACACCCTGGCGAAGGGACAGCCGACCGCCTCGATCCGCTACGTGGGCGGCACCACCGGCAAGATCTACTCGCAGGCCGTCACCGGCTACGACGCGCTCGGCCGCCCGAAAGGCACCAAGACCGTCATCGCGGCCAGTGACCCCCTGGTGGTCGCGGGCGCGCCGAACACCTTCGTCACCTCGACGACGTACAACAGCGACGGCACGGTGCAGTCCACCTCGATGCCGGCCGTGGCGGGACTGCCCGCGGAGACGGTCACCAACGACTACAACGAGCTCGGCCTGCTCACCGGCACCGATGGCATGACCGACTACGTGCAGAACATCGGTTACTCGCCGTACGGCGAGATCGAGGAGACCCGGCTGGGCACCTCGACAGGGGCCAAGCAACTGCAGGTCCTCAACCGGTACGAGGACGGCACACGCCGACTGTCCAACGTGCACACCGTCGACCAGACCAACTCCGGGTACACCAGCGACGTCGACTACATCTACGACGCCACCGGAAACGTCAGGTCCATCACGGACAAGGCGAACGGCAGGGACACCCAGTGCTTCGCCTACGACGGGCACCGTCGCCTCACCGAGGCATGGACCCCGTCATCCAACGACTGCGCCACCGCACGCGCGGCGAACGCGCTGGGCGGTCCCGCACCGTACTGGACGAGCTGGACCTACAAGCCAGGAGGTCTGCGGGACACACAGGTCGAGCACAAGACGGCCGGCGACACCACCACCGCGTACGGTTATCCGAACCTCGATGCGAACGGCGGCGGCCAGCCTCACTCGCTCACGTCGGTCGCGGTCGACGGCGGCCCGGCGAAGACCTTCGAGTACGACGAGCAGGGCAACACCACCAAGCGCTACGGCGCGACGGGTGCGGCGCAGAGCCTGACCTGGGACATCGAGGGTGAGCTCGTCCGGCTCACCGAGGGAACGAAGACCACGGACTACCTCTACGACGCCAACGGCGACCTCCTGATCCGCCGGGGGACCGGCACGAGCGTGCTCTACCTGTCCGGTCAGGAACTTCACTACGACACGGGGGCCAAGAAGTTCACCGCCGAACGCTTCTATCCGGCGGGTGATATCACCGCCGTGCGCAGGGAGACCGGCCTCACCTGGATGGTCGACGACCACCACGGCACCGCCTCCATGACGGTGGACGCGACGACCCAGGCCGTCACCCGCCGCTACTCGAAGCCCTTCGGCGAGAGCCGCGGCGTGGCGCCCTCGGCCTGGCCCGACGACAAGGGGTTCCTCGGCAAACCCGTCGACTCCGACACCGGCCTCGTCCACGTCGGAGCCCGCGAGTACGACCCGGCAACGGGCCGATTCCTCTCCGTCGACCCGATCCTCGTCACCGAGGACCACGAGTCGCTGAACGGCTACGCCTACGCCGACAACACCCCCGTCACCAAGACGGACCCCACCGGTCTGCGCCCGATCACGGACTGCGAGCGCGGTTGCAGCGACGGCAAGGGCGGCACATACACGGATTACATGAGCATGGGTCCAAACGGCACCTGGGTGTACCACACCACGAAGACCTACACGGTCCAGGTTCCGGGCACGACCAGCACGTACATCAGCGCGACGGTGCGGACCACCTCGGGCCGGACGACCTCCGTCGACGTCGCCGTGTACACCAAGCCCAAGCCCAAGTTCAAGAAGGGGCCGAACCCGGAACCGGAGCGCAAGCAGGGCAAGAAGGGCAAGGTGATGGATCTGTCCGCCCAGGAGCTGGTCATGCTCTGGGCAAAGGGCGGGCCGTCCGACGTGACGCTGCCTCCGGACGGTGAGTTCGTGCGGCAACTGCGCACGGAGGACCACTTCCGAGGCTTCATCCGCAAGATGCAGGGCCTGATCAAGGACGGCACCTACACCGCGAAGGGATCGTTCGACAAGTCGCACGCCGAACGCAGCAACGTCGCGAAGGCCTGGGAGGGGCTCACGGACCTCACCGGCTTCTTCACCGAGGGAATCTACGGCGGCAGCCCCGCGAGCATGGCCCTCGGGTCCTACAACCTCGACTACGAACTGCTCGGGGTCTCCTGCGAGCCGGCCCGGACTGACTCGGAGTGGGATCACGGGGCGATGGTCGGGCAGGTGCGTGTCTCCATCTCCAACACCATGACGGTAGCCTCGGCCACCCGCAGCCTTTCGGACGACGGGTACAAGAACGGAAAGTCCAACGGAGTCATGAAGGCGGGCTCCGACGCCGTCAAGCACGTCTGGCCCGACGGTCAGAAGGACATCACCGTACGGATCAACTGGATCGAGGAAGTATATGTACCGAACTAGGAGCGGACGGCGGGCGCTTCTCGCCGTCACCGTCTCCGCCTTCCTCGTCACGGGAGCCATCGGTTGCGCAGAGCAATCGGACCCCGCATCTGCTTCGAGCCCCGCGTCGGACTCCACTGCGGATTCGGCTTCCGACTCCGTTCCGAGCGAAGGGCAGATCATCGGCTCGTGGAAGAACAAGGGCGGTGACTGGATCACTTTCCGCAAGGGAGGCAGAGGGACCATCTCGGACGGGGCGCAGCTCCAGCTGAGTGAACTGATGGAGAAGGCCGACACGAAGCCAGAATGCACATTCTCCTGGGGAATCGACACTGTGCCCGCGGGTGGAGACACCTGGGTGTCCGTCAACTTCGCGGCGGGAGAGTGCGGGCCGACACCGGGAGAATTCGGCCTGTACTACTACCGCATGGAGAAAACCGGCGAATTGCGGCTTTCTCCGGCCGTGGAGTTCCCGAAAGCGGATGAGATCTACGCTCGCTCGGGAACAGACGGGTAGGGATTGACCCAGGCTTTCGGCCCAGTCCGCGGGGAGGCGAGAACATCGCGCCTCCCCGCGGTGCCGTTGACGGCCGCATCGTGTCCGTCCGCGTATCGCCGGAGGGCCTGGCAACCGTTCACTGCCCATCCGGAAGGCAGCGTCCAGAAGTGGCTGCCTCCCGCCCGGACCCAGTTCCGAAGGTCTCGGGATTGATCCCCAGATTGGCGGCGAGCTGCCGGATCGTCGCCTCGGGACGCGTCTGGTACAGCGTTCGCCCTCCGGAACCACCCGGGAAGTCAGAACCCTGTATACATCCAGCACCGAATTTCTGGTGAGCTGAACGTCTCTAAGAGGTTGTCTCACGTGGTGTGAGGGTGGTGCGGCATGATGTCGGCTTGTGGGTGCTGATCTTTCGAGTCGGCTGGTGCCGGACGGGTTGCGGGAGCTGACCGCTACGTTGTTGCCGGGGTTCAAGTCTCGGCCGCAGGGCGGGGGGACTGCTCCGGTGGACGAGCGGGCGGTGTTCGCCGCTGTGGTGTACGTGCTGACCAGTGGGTGTGCCTGGCAGATGTTGCCGGGTGACTTCGGGGTTTCGCCGGCCACCGCCCACCGCCGTTTCACGGCCTGGACCGAGGCGGGGGTATGGCGGCGGCTGCACCGGGTGGTGCTGGACGAGCTCGGCGCCCGGGGCGAGATCGACTGGACCTCGGCCATCGTGGACGCGGCGAGCGTGCGCGCGAAAAAGGGGGCTCGCTGACCGGCCCGAACCCGGTCGACCGGGGCAAGAAGGGCAGCAAGCTGCATGTCCTGTCCGACGCCCGAGGTCTTCCGCTGGCCGTCGCCGCATCCGGCGCGAACGTCCACGACACCAACGCCCTGCGCCCGTTGATCAACGGCATACCCGCAGTCCCCTCCCGACGCGGACCCCGCCGGCGCAAACCGGCAAAGCTCCGGGCCGACAAGGCGTACCACTCCGCCGCACACCGCCGGTGGCTCCAAGGCCGCGGCATCGTCCCGCGCATCGCCCGACCCGGCATCGAAACCGGCGAACGCCTGGGCCGACACCGCTGGAAGATCGAGCGCACCATCGCCTGGCTCTTCGGCTACCGCCGCCTCACCGTCCGCTACGAACGGAAGGGAGGTCACTTCCTCGCCTTCCTCGGCCTCGCGGCCGCCCTGACCTGCTACAAGAAACTCGCGAAACTTGCCATGTGAGATGAGCTCTTAGAGCTCGTAACAGGATCATGGGCAGGGCTCCCCAACGACGGGTCACGCCCAGGGCGGGCCTGAACTGGACCGCTGGCGCTGGAGGCGAGCGGCTCCAGGTCAGGTCATGGCCCAAGCTTCGCCACGCCAGGCGGGCAATTCCTCGTCCAGCCATTCCTCGACGGTCCGCCGCCAGGGATCCGAGGTGTCACTGTCGGCGACCTCTGCCCAGGTGTCCTGCGCCGTGTCGGGGTCGACGAAGAGGCTGTCGAGGTAGGCGTCGAAGGTGTCAGCAACCTTCGTGAAGACGTGGTTGCCCAGGTACCCGGGCCAGGTGATGGCGTGCACGAAGGCATGGAGTTGGCCTTGAGTAGCCGGGTTCAGGTCGAGGAAGAGGATGTCGTTGCCGCCGTTGCGGGCTATCGGCAGCAGGCCGGTCAGCGGCACGTTCTCAGCAAGCCACCCGTCGCGACTGCGCCGGTACTCACCCAGGAGAGTGCCCCAGCCGTACTCGTCGGCGTCGTCACGTCCCAGCTGGTAGAGGTTGTCGAAGCTCTGTACCGGTTCTGGGTCGCAAGCCGGGAGGCGGATCGAGTAGTCCAGCATCTCCCCGCCGGCGGATTCCAGGAACGAGCGGTATGCGGGTGGCAGGGGCAGTCCGATCTCCCGCTCGAGTGCAGCACACTCGCCGGAGTCGAGTGGATTGAACGGACCGCCCACCATGCGGCCCCTATACCAGCGCGCGAGTTCCTCTGACACACACGGATTGTCCCACCTGGCCCCGGCGCCGGGAGCTGGTCTCGGGGCGTCTACAGCAGATCTGCAGGCGAGGGAGACGAAGGCGTCGTGGAGTTCGGTGCAGCGCTCCCAGCGGACGGCGAGACGCTTGAACTGGTCGAGAAGTGCGAAGGTCTGCTGCATCAGTTCAAACGCCTTGCCGTGCGATGGGAGCGTCGCCTCGAACTCCATGACGTCTTCCTGTCGTTGGCCTGCAGTCTGATCTGCTGGAGGCGGCTCAAGAAGGCACGGTCGTGATCGCGTCCGGCTAAGGTGGCGGGCCGTGCTCAGGGACGCTGTTCACCGAAGGGGAGGCTTTAGGTGCGTACTCTTTACGTCGTCGCCCACCCAGAAGCGACGCACCACGTCGAAGGAGTCGTCGGCGGGTGGTACGACTCGCGCCTGACGCCTGTCGGCGTTCGTGCGGCGGTCTCCATCGCCCAAGCTCTCCGGGCTCAGATCCCGGACGGCGCCGAGGTGGAGCTGTTCTCCTCGGACTTGCAGCGCACGCGACAAACCGCCGAGACAGTGGGCGCGCTCTTCGACGTAAAGCTGACCCTTGATCGCCGGCTGCGGGAGAAGTCCTACGGCGAAGCAGGCGGCCGGCCGCAAGAGTGGCTAGACCGGCGCTTCATCCCACCGCCGGCGGCCGGGGAGCGGATGGACCATGACGAGGGCGTGAAGGGCGCTGAGACGAAGGCGCAGTGGGTACAGCGGATCTACGCAGCCATGGACGAGATCCTGCAGCGTCCCTGTGAACACCAGATCATCGTGACGCACGGCGGCTCGCTGACCTTCGTCGTGGCGTCCTGGATCAAGATGCCGATCGAGTCGGCCGACTACGCCAGTTTCCGGGGCCCCTCCGGCAGCATCACCACGCTGCGCGAGGACGATTTCTTCCACACCCGCCAAGTCGTCAGCCTCGGTGACACTCGCCATCTCGATGCCGCGCAACGCTGAATCCGTACCTCGGCCACATCCGACCGGGTCCGCTCAGGGATGCTGGCCGCCGCCGCAGCGGGGAGCTGGCGCCGTGTACGGCGAGCGCTCCGCGTGCCGCCGCTCACGGAGGCGACGGTCTCCAGCCCGAGCAGGTCGCTGCCGAAGACCCGGTAGCGGACCAGGTCGATCGAGCGACGGTGCTCGCTCACGGCGTGGACGTCGTAGCAGGTGAAGTCACCGGCGACGCAGATCAGGCGGGGGCCGCTCCACAGGACCTGGGACGCGGCCGTCGCCCCGAGCCGGTCGTGGACCAGGTGCTCGACCTCGGCACGGTGGTCCATCAGCCAGGCCAGGTAGAACAGACCCTGGTTGATCACGCCGGCATCGGTACCGCGCTTGTACTCAATGATGACCGGCGCCCCGTTCTCGTCCAGCCCGAGCGAATCGATCCGCCCTCCGTGCACCGGCCCGGTGCTGTACTCGCTCGCCAGGAACCGGACGCCGAGCAGCTTCTCCATGTGCGCCTCGACGACCGTCTGAACGTCGGCCTCGTACTCGGCGAGTCGCGAGACGACCTCGGTCACACCCTCATCCGTCGTGTGGAACAGTCTCAGTCCGCACCTCCCCCTTCGCCGCTAGGAAGAGATCAACATCGGACACGTGCGCGATTATTTCCTCGCACGCCTCGCCGGTTGTGAAGACGGTGTGAGATCCTGCTCCCGGCTCGGCCGGGACACATGTGCCCCACGAGCCCTGGGAACCTAAGATTCCCATTGTGTCACCACGCCCTGGGGATACAGCCCGAGGATCCTGCGTTTTCGCAGGTCAGCCCCCGTAGCTCAGTGGATAGAGCAGGCGCCTTCTAAGCGCTTCTGCTGTCCGCCACCGCCTCGGGCCCACGCCAGCGGCGACTTCGCCCCAAGCACGGACCCGGCAACGGAGACATCCTCTCGTCAAGCCGCAGGAAGGGCGTCGTCTCCCTCTGCCGGCCCGCAGAGTAAGGGAATAGCGCCGGTTAGCCCAACCGGCCTTTCCGTGGACGCTTGTTCTCCCATGTCCGCTCCCGAGCACGATCACGGGGCCCGACCCACCGGAAAGCTCACCGGCACACGATCCACGACACAGTGCGGGCTTCCCGCGGTTAGGGCTCTCAAAGGCTGGATTAGGCTCCGTCACTCTCGCGTGCTCCGCGCCCCAGGAGAATCGCCCCACTTGCCCGTTGAACCAATATCACCACACACCGGAGCGGGACAGGAACACCAGCATGAGATCGTTCCTGAGACCTCTCCTCACCAGCCCGAGGCCGCGCCCACAGGACCCGCAGCGCTCTTGGCGCATCCCTGGTACTCAACCAGCGACCTCGCCTCCTGGCTGCGGGTGAACGCGTCGACCCTGCGTCGCTGGCGCACCGCAACGCCTCCTAGGGCCCGCCCTTCGTCACGATCTCCGAGCGCGTCACCCTCTACAGCGCCCTGGACGTGGTGGCCTGGCTGCGAAAGCGGCGCACCGTCCCCGCGAAGGGGATCAGTGGCCGATAGGACCAGCCTTCCCGCTGGCGTCCGGATATCCACCGACATCGAGCATCGCCCTGACCGCCCCGCCCCCTACCGTGCACGCGTCCGCTGGCACGACCCGGTCACCAAACGGCGCCTTTCCCTCTCCGAGGGCAAAGACTCCGAGGACGAGGCGAAAGAATGGCTTCAGGCGATAGCCGAGGCCGCTGAAGCAGGACTGAGCCCGACGGTCGCCACCATGAAACTCGCCGACTACGGCGCGACCAACATGGATCTCGCGCTGCGCGGCCTTGAGTTGAAGACCCGCGACCCCTACCTCGCCGGCTGGCGCACCCGCGTGACCCCCACCCTGGGGCACCTCGCCGTACGGACCATCACGAACGGCGTCGTCGACCGCGCCGTGCAGGGCTGGATCGCCGACGGGCACAGCCGCTCGACCATGAAGAACACCATCGCCGTCCTGGTCCGCGTCATGGAACAGGCCGTCCGCGACAACGTCATCAAGGTCAACCCCGCCCGGGTGACCGGCTGGCAGAAGCTCTACAAGCAGGCCGAGGACGAACTCCTCGACCCCCGCGCACTGGCCCTGCCCGACTGGGAGACACTCGTCGCGCTCGCCGACGCCCTCGTGGCCGCCTCCCACGGCCACTACCAGGGCTGGGGCGAGGTCGTCCTCTTCGCCGCCTGCACCGCCGCCCGCATCGGCGAGGTCGCCGGCTGCCGCATCAGCGACATCGACACCACGCAATGGATCTGGACCGTCCGGCGACAAACCACCCCCGCACCTGGCGGCCTCACCGACAAAGGCACCAAGGGCAAACGCGCCCGCTTCGTACCCATCGTCGAGGAGATCCGCCCCCTCGTCGCCCAACGCATCCTCGCCGCCGGCCCCGACCCCGACGCCCGCCTCTTCACCGGCCCCCGAGGAGGCCGCATCTCCACCGCCGTGCTGCGCGACGCCACCCACTAGGACGAGGTCGTCACCAAGCTCGGCTACGAACACCTGCGCCGCCACGACCTCCGCCACACCGGACTCACCTGGTTCGCCGACGCCGGCACCCCGGTCCACATCCTGCGCCGCATCGCCGGCCACGGCTCCCTCAACACCACCCAGCGCTACCTGCACCCCGACGTCCACAAGATCACCGCCGCCGGGGCCGCGCTCTCCGCCCACCTCACCGCCATCCGCGCCCCGCATCCCCTCCCCCACCCCATCGCCATGACCCGCTGAAACACCGGTCAAGCGAGCCCTGGTCCCCAGCTGGTCCCCAAGAACGACTCAGGGCCGGTATCGAATACCTCCGATACCGGCCCTGAGCTGCGACTTCGTAAAGTCGGGACGACAGGATTTGAACCTGCGACCCCTTGACCCCCAGTCAAGTGCGCTACCAAGCTGCGCCACGTCCCGAATGCCCGGTCGAGGTGTTCCCCGCGCCGTGCGAGAAGTACATTACCGCACGTCCGGGGGGCGTGTGACACGGAGGGAGTGTGGGGGTCTTGGGTGAGCGGGACCGGGACGCGGAGGGGCGGGCGCGGAGTGCGCGGCCCCGGGACGGGCTGGGGCGGCCGCTTCGGTACGGGGACCCCGGCGGGGTGGCGAGGCAGCCCGAGGGGGTGGTGCGGGCGGGGGCGGAGACCGTGCGGGAGGCGCAGGCGCTGCTCGATGCCGGGCGGCCGTTTCACGCGCACGAGGTCTTCGAGGACGCCTGGAAGAGCGGGCCCGACGGTGAGCGGGCGCTGTGGCGGGCGCTGGCTCAGCTCGCCGTGGGGCTGACGCACGCGGCGCGCAGGAACGGGCGGGGCGGGGCCCGGCTGCTGCTGCGCGGCGCGGCCGGGCTGGAAGGGTGCCGGGGCGGGTACGGGCTCGATCTGCCCGGGCTCGTCGGCTGGGCCGAGGCGCTCGCGGGGCGCCTGGACGCGGCCGTACGGGACGGGGACGGCGTGGACCCGGTGGCGGAGGCACCCCGGCTGCGCGGCTGAGCGGGCGGGCCCGTACCCCGGCACGAGGCCCCCGCTTCCCCATGCGGCAGACTCCTCCCGTGCGAACCATTCACGTCATCGGGATCGGAGCGGGTGACCCGCGGCAGCTCACGCTGGAGGCGGTCGAGGCCATGCGGGACACCGAGGTGTTCTTCGTGCTCGACAAGGGCGAGGAGAAGTCCGACCTCACGGCGCTGCGGTACGGGATGCTCGACGCGCATCTGCCGGACCCCGGCGCGTACCGCGTGGTGAGCGTGCCCGATCCGGAGCGGGACAGGGACCGGGGGGCCGGGCGGGAGCGGTACGCGCGGGCCGTGGACGAGTGGCGGGCCGCGCGGGCCGCGCTCTTCGGCCGTCTCTTCCGCTCCGAACTCGGCGAGGACGGGGTCGGGGCGCTGCTCGTCTGGGGCGATCCCGCGCTGTACGACTCGACGCTCGGGATGCTCGCCGAGGTGCGGGCGGCCGGGATCGACTTCGCGACCACCGTCGTGCCCGGTGTCACCGCTCCCGCCACGCTCGCGGCGCGGCACCGTACCGCCTTGAACCGGATCGGCGGCGCCGTGCAGATCACCACCGGGCGACGGCTCGCCGAAGGCTTTCCCGAGGAGGCCGACGACGTCATCGTCATGCTCGACGCGCACACGCGCTTCGCCGCGTACGCCGAGCGCGAGGACCTGGACATCTACTGGGGCGCCTACCTCGGCACCCCGGACGAGCTGCTCGTCTCCGGGCCGCTCCGCGAGGTGTCGGCGCCGCTGGTGCGGCTGCGCGAGGAGGCGCGGGCGCGCAAGGGCTGGATCATGGACACGTATCTGCTGCGCCGTCACCGCGACGCGGGCGCCGAGCGCGCGCCGGTGGTCCTGCCGGGGAGCTGATCCCGCGGCGCACGCCCCAGCCCCCTTTCGCCCCGCCGCGCTCCCGGCTTCCCGCGCCCGCCGCCCCTTCCGGGTGTCCACCTCGTGCGGCGTGTGCGGCGCGGTGTGAGCCTGGCAGGGTGACGACCGCTCCCGAGAAGGCCCCCACCACTCCGCAGCCGCCGGTGCTCGACAAACGCCGCCGCAACATCGTCTTCGCGACGATCACGCTCGGCATCCTGCTCGCCGCACTGGACCAGACGATCGTGGGCACCGCGCTGCCGACGATCGTGGCCGACCTCGGCGGCGGCGAGCACATGTCCTGGGTGGTCACCTCGTACCTGCTCGCCGAGACGGTCTCGACCGTGCTCGTGGGCAAGTTCGGTGACCTCTTCGGGCGCAAGGTCGTCTTCCAGATCTCGGCGATCGTGTTCATCACGGGCTCGTTCCTGTGCGGCCTCGCCTCGGACATGCTCCTGCTCATCATGTGGCGCGCGCTCCAGGGCATCGGCGCGGGCGGGCTCATGGTGACGGCGATGGCGCTCATCGCCGACGTCATCCCGTTGCGCGAGCGCGGCAAGTACCAGGGCGCGATCGGGGCCGTGTTCGGGGTCTCGACGGTCGTGGGGCCGCTGCTCGGCGGGGTCTTCACGGACCATCTGACCTGGCGCTGGGCCTTCTACATCAACGTGCCGATCGCGATCGTCGTGGTGATCGCCGCCGCGCGCACGATCCCCTCGGTGCGCTCGGGCGTCAAGCCGGCGATCGACTACCTCGGCATCGCGCTCGTCGCGGTCGGGGCGAGCGCGCTGATCCTGGCGACGAGTTGGGGCGGCAATCAGTACGCGTGGGGTTCGGGGGTCATCATCGGGCTCTTCGTGGCCGGGATCGCCGGTCTCGGGCTCTTCTGCTTCGTCGAGACGCGGGCCCGGCAGCCGATGCTGCCCATGCGGCTCTTCCGCAATCCGGTCTTCGCCGTGTGCGCGATCCTGAGCTTCGTGGTGGGCTTCGCGATGCTCGGCGCGCTCACCTTCCTGCCCACGTACCTCCAGTACGTGGACGGGGACTCCGCGACGATCTCCGGCGTCCGCACCCTGCCCATGGTGATCGGCCTGTTGATCGCCTCGATCTTCAGCGGCAACGTGGTGAGCAAGACCGGTCATTACCGGATCTTCCCGATCGTCGGGACGCTCGTGATGGGGCTCGGGCTCTTCCTCCTGTCCCGCATGGACAACCACTCGGGGGCGTGGCGCGAGTCCCTGTACATGTTCGTGCTCGGGGTCGGCATCGGGCTCTCGATGCAGGTCCTGACGATCGCGGTGCAGAACACCGTGGTCTACTCGGACCTCGGCGCGGCGACCTCCGGCGTCACCTTCTTCCGCACCCTCGGCAGTTCCTTCGGCACGGCCGTCTTCGGGACCATCTACGCCAACGCGCTCACGCCGAGACTGCGTACGGGGGTGGGCGAGGGGGCGCGCGCGGCGGGGCTGGACCCTGTCGCGGTGGGGCGCGCGGCGGGAAGCCCGGAAGGCGTCCACAGGCTGCCGGCGGGGGCGCGCGGGCCGGTCGTGCACGCGTACGCGGAGTCGCTCCAGACGGTGTTCCTGTGGACAGTGCCGGTCGCGGTCTTCGGTTTCCTGGTGGCGCTGTTCCTGAAGCAGGTGAAGCTCAACGACCCGGCGCGCAGCGGTTCGACCGATCTCGGCGAGGGTTTCCAGGCCCCGGCGGTACGCGCTTCGCGGGAGGTGCTGGAACTCGCGGTCGCACGGATCATGCTGAAGACCCCCAAGGACACCGGGCGGCGGCTCGTGGCCGCGTCGGACACGCGGCTCGACATCGCGGGGGCGTGGGCGGTCATGCAGATCTACCTGTTCACGCGGCTCGTGGGCGTCGCGAGCATCGGCGTCATCGCCTCCCGCCACCGGCTGCCGCCCGAGGTCCTCGTCCCGGTCTTCGACCGCATGGTGGAGGAGGGGTACGTGACGCGCCACGGCTCCGTCCTCTCGCACACCCCGGCGGGCGAACGCGAGAGCGCCCTCATCACGGGGGCCTGGTCGGAGTGGCTCCGCGACCAGTTGGAGGGCATGGAGGAGCCGGTACGCGAAGGCTCCCCGACCGGCGCGACGCTGAAACGGCCGGACGACGCGGAGGTGCGGGCGGCCCTGGACGCGATCACGAAGCGGTTGCTGGCGGAGGATCTGGCGGAGGGCGGGATGGGGTCGCCGGTGGCGGCCAGGAGGCTGAGCCCCTCCGGGGCGGGCTGACGTCTCCGCGGGGGCGGCCCGTTCGGGGGCTCCACCTCCGCGCCCCCCTCCTCGAACGCCGGAGGGGCTGGTGCGTGTCCACCGCCGGAGGGGCTGATGTGCGCCCTGAAGCTGGGCTGTCAGCCTCGGCGGGCCTCCACCTCCAGAGCCAGTTCCCTCAGGACGTCCGCCGAGCTGATGTCCCCCCGGCCCTCGTCGTGCACTTCCGCCAGCTCCGACCAGGCGAAGACGAAGCCCGCCGCCAGCCGCGTCAGCGCGTGGCTCATCTGGTCCCCGATCACCGCCCCGAGGTCGGAGACGGCCGTACCCTCGGGGATCTCGACGGCCGGCAGCACCTCCTTGACGAGGTCGCCGACGAGCCCGAGCCTGCTGAGGTCGTCTTCCTCGTCCTCCGTGCCCTCCTCGGCCCGCATCCACTCGGCCGACGCGGTGAGGAGGCTGATGATGCGGAGGATGATGTCGCGCTGTTGCTCGTCGTACTCCATGCCGCCGAGGCTAGTACGCCGCACCCGCGCGACCGCCCCACCCCGCACGGACGGGGTGGGGCGGCACACGCCTGCGGTGCGGCTCAGTCGCGGGGCGCGCCCGGGCCCGTACCGCTGCCGGAGGTCTCCTTGCCGAGCGCGACGGCGTCACGCGGGGCCGGGATCTCGCCGGAGCCCGCGGAGTCGGGGCCCTTGACCTCGGGGGCCGCCGGGCCGCCCTCGGCGGCGAGGCGCTCCATGCCGCTCGTGGTCTTGAGCGGCTTCTCCTTGATGAAGACGACCGCGATGATCGCGAGGAAGGCGAAGGGCGTCGCGACGAGGAAGAGGTCACCGGTGGCGACGCCGTACGCGTGCTCGACGATCTCCTTGACCTGCGGCGGGAGCTTCGTCATATCGGGTACGGAGCCGCCGCCGCCCTCGCCCGCGGGGATGCCCGCGTCCTTGAAGCCCTTGGTCAGCTCGGTGCCGACGCGGTTGGCGAGGACCGCTCCGAGGACGCTCGTGCCGATCGTGCCGCCGAGGGAGCGGAAGAAGGAGAGCACCGAGGTGGCGGCGCCGAGTTCGTGCGCGTCCACGTCGTTCTGCGCGGCGAGCACGAGGTTCTGCATCAGCATGCCGACGCCGAGGCCCATGACGCCCATGTAGACGCTGAGCAGCCCGAAGTGGGTGTCGGAGCCGATGGTCGAGAGCATCCCGAGGCCGGCGGTCATGACGATCGCGCCCGCGACGAGGTAGATCTTCCACTTGCCCGTGGCGGAGATGATCTGCCCGGCCACGGTCGACGAGACGAGCAGGCCGAAGATCATCGGCAGGCTCATGAGCCCGGCGACGGTGGGCGATTTGCCGAGCGAGACCTGGAAGTACTGCGAGAGGAAGACGGTCCCCGCGAACATCGCGATACCGACGAGGAAGCTCGCCACCGTCGTGAGCGTGACGGTGCGGTTGCGGAAGATGCCGAGCGGGATGATCGGCTCCTTGGCGCGCGTCTCGACCCAGACGGCGAGCCCGAGCAGGACGACGCCGAGGCCGACCAGGAGCCCGGTCTCGGTCGAGGCCCAGTCGAACTTGTCGCCCGCGAGCGAGGTCCAGATCAGCAGGTCGCAGACGCCCGCGACGATGAGGAAGGCACCGAGCCAGTCGATGCGGACCTCGCGGCGGATCGTGGGCAGCTTCAGGGTGCGCTGGAGCAGGACGATCCCGGCGAGCGCGAAGGGCACACCGATGAAGAAGCACCAGCGCCAGCCGAGCCAGGAGGTGTCCACGAGGACGCCGCCCACGAGCGGGCCCGCGACGGTGCCGACCGCGAAGACGGCGCCGAAGATGCCCGCGTACTTGCCGAGGCGGCGCGGCGGGATGATCGCGGCCATGACGACCTGGGCGAGGGCGGTGAGGCCACCGCCGCCGATGCCCTGGAGGACGCGGCTGATGATCAGCGTCACGACGTCCTGCGAGAAGCCCGCGACGAGCGAGCCGAGGACGAAGAGGCCGAGCGAGAGCTGGAGGAGCAGCTTCTGGTTGAAGAGGTCGGCCAGCTTGCCCCACAGCGGCACCGTCGCGGTCATCGCGAGGAGTTCGGAGGTGACGACCCAGGTGTACGAGGACTGGCTCGCGCCGAGGTCGGCGATGATGCGGGGCAGTGCGTTGGCGACGACGGTGCCCGCGAGGATGGCGACGAACATACCCGCCATCAGGCCCGACATCGCCTGGAGTATCTGACGGTTGGTCATGGAGGTCGGCGACGGCGCGGTCGCCTCGGCTGTGCTCACGTTGTCCTTCTTGAAAGGGAGACGGTGGTGCGGGGGGGGAGCAGGGCGGAGCCCGTGCGGCGGTGCCGCGTCCGGGCCCCGGAGGGAACGGACGGTGTCGCCGTGCTCCCGGGACGGTCGGGGGTCGAGCGGTGGTGGCGGGGAGACGGGACGAGGACACCCGGGGGCGGCGGACCGGCGCCGCTTCCCGGTGGGGGCTGTCCGCCCGTCAGTCGGTGGGCCGCCGCAGTCCGGCGGCGAGGTGGGTGAAGACCTCGGCGAAGGTCTCCGCGAGGTCGGTGTCCGCGGGGCGCGCGCACCAGTGCTCGAAGGTGACGCGTACCGCCGTGTGGGCCACGGCGGCGAGGAGCCGGGCGAAGAGGGGGATGTCGGCGCCCGCCCACTCCCCCGGCCTCCCCCGGTCCGCCGCGTCCCGGGGGGTGCTCTGCGGGGTGGGTACGGGGGCGGGCGCGGCGGCGCCCGAGGTCCGCTCCAGCCAGGTGGCGACGGCGCGGGCGAGTTCCCGTTCGTCGCTGGAGTAGGCGTTGAGGCCGCGCACGATGAGGTGCGGGGAGCGCTGGAAGACCTCGAATTGGAGGTTCAGCAGTTCCTGCCGCTCCTCGAAGCCCGTCAGTTCGCCGACGAACGCGGACCGGACCGCCTCCAGCGGCGACACCTCGGCGTCTGCCGCGCGGACCGCCTCGCGAATGCGCTCCGAGACGCCTTCGTCGATGAGGACGAACGCGTCGTCATGGCTGGCGAAGTAGTTGAAGAAGGTACGAGGCGAGACGCCCGCGGCCTCGCTGATCGCCTCTACCGTGACGTTCTCGGCCCCGTGCTCCGCGGCGAGCCGGATGGCGGCCTCGGCGAGGGCGGCGCGGGTCGCGCGCTTCTTCCGCTGCCGGAGCCCGCCGACGGGCGCGTGGTCGTTCGTCACGTCCTGCATATTAGGCAAAAATGCAGTATCTGCAAAACCTCGCGACGCGCAGGCGGCGGCCCGGCGCGGACAGCGTCTCCGCGCGCCGGGCACAGCCGCTCCAGGGCGCGGCGGCGGTGCCGCTGGAGAACGTCACAGCGGCGCCGCCCCGTTCCCTGTCGCCCGGCCCGATTCCCGCGTGTCCTCGCTGACCCACTCCAGGAGGATCTCCCCCTCGGCCCCGGTCGGGAGGCGCAGGAGGAGGGCCAGGCCGGCGAGGTCCGCGAGGGCGCGGGAGCCGGCTGCCGCTTCCAGGGTCGCGGTCCAGGGTTCGCCGTGACCCTCGGGGCCGTCGGAGGGTTCCAGGACCGTGAGCGCCACGACCACGTCGATACCGGCCGCACTCACCCCCGTGCCCTCTCCGAGCAGCAGGGCGGGACCTTGGTAGCTGCGCATGCGCGTTCTCCTCTCCGTCTCCAGGCTGCTCCGGGCGGGCCGGGGGCGCATCCCGGCGGGCGCGGGGGCGCGCGACACCGCCTCGCCCCGCTTCGTACCGTTTGACAGATATGACCGCGATGAGACGCTGGACAGCGCGGGCACCGCAGTCGCGCGCCCCGTACGCCGGGGCCCCGCACCACCCAGGAGGCCGCATGTCGAAGCACCACCGCTCCCAGTCCGAGGAGAACAGCCCCCGTCGCGGGATGCCCCGCAGGCCCGACGACGAACGGCTCGCCGCGCGTACGGAGGAGGAGCGGGTGCGGGCCGGGCTCGACCCGTACGACCCCGCCGAGGTGCCGCCGGCGACGGACACCAACCCGCCCGAGCGGGTGACGGAGAGCCGTCAGTACCAGGACGAGAAGACGGAGATCGACCGCGAGGTGCGCAGGGGCGAGGCGCGCCCGGACCAGCTGGAGGCCCGCAAGGAGCGCGACCCGTACCCGCCGACGCACTACGACGACTGAGCGGGACCGCGCGGGAGTACCGGGGGAAACGGCGGCGCGGCGCGGACCAGGGCCTGAGCCCGGTCCGCGCCGCGCCGCCTTCGCGCGCTCCGCGCCGTCTCAGTAGGTGAGTGGACGGGGGGCGACGGCGCGGGCGTACGCGGGTCCGGCGGCGCGCGGGCCGGAGTGCGCCCTCTCGCCCCCGGCAGAATGCTCCTTCGCCGCGGTTTCCGGCCATCCGGGGCTCAAACCTGGTGATCTATGCGCGTCACACGGGGTGGGTCCCGGGAGGAAGGGGAGGGAAAAGGGCGGTCCGGACGATTCAGCGGGCGGCGACATTGCGGGCACATGTCGACGGGGGACGAAGTGGGGCTTTCCCGGCCGGAAGGCAAGCGCCTTCTTTTCCAATTCTTTCCAGGGAACGGGTCCGCATAGCGACCCCGCGCGTCCGGGAGCCGAACGGAATCCGCCAACCTCGTGATGCGCACCTGACAATCGCGGGCCGGGGCTGCCACAGTCTCCCTCGGCCAGCGGTCGGGCACGCTCCTTCACCACCGCCCACCGCGGGCCCTTCGTCACCCCACCGGCCGCCTGCGTGCGGCCCGTTGAAGGAGCCCTTCCTTGAGACGAACCTCCTCCCGTCGCGCCGCGGCCACCGGCGGCGCACTGCTCGCGGTCTCCGCGCTGCTGACCGCCGCGATGCAGACGGGCGTGGCCACGGCCGCGCCCTCCCCCACCGGGAAAGCCGCCTCGGCGGCCAGGCCGGGAGCCCTGCCGGCGAAGCTGTCCCCCGCACAGCGCGCCGAACTCATCGCCAAGGCACAGAAGAAGAGCGCCGCGACCGCCGACGAACTGAGCCTCGGCGCCCAGGAGAAGCTGGTCGTCCGGGATGTGATCAAGGACCAGGACGGCACGCTGCACACGCGCTACGAGCGCACGTACGGCGGACTGCCCGTCCTCGGTGGCGACTTGGTCGTCACCACGAACCCGGCCGGTGAGACCGGCAAGGTCGTGCGGGCCTCGCAGGCGAAGCTCAGCGGCGTGAAGACCACCGCGAAGGTTCCCGCGGCGACCGCGCAGAAGCAGGCGCTCGGCGCGGCGAAGGCGCAGGGGGCCGCGAAGCCGGCGACCGACCAGGCGCCGCGCAAGGTGGTGTGGCTCGCCGAGGGCAAGCCCGTACTCGCCTACGAGACCGTGATCGGCGGGCTCCAGGAGGATGGCACGCCGAGCGAGCTCCACGTCGTGACGGACGCGGCGACGGGCGCGAAGCTGTACGAGTACCAGGGCATCGAGAACGGCACCGCGAACACGCAGTACAGCGGCACCGTGACGATCAACACCACCAAGTCGGGCTCCACGTACAACCTGACGGACTCGACGCGCGGCGGGCACAAGACGTACACGCTCGCGGGCAAGACCTCGGGCACCGGCACGCTCGTCTCCGGTCCCGACGACGTGTGGGGCGACGGGAAGGGCACCACGGCGGAGACGGCGGCGGCCGACGCGGCCTACGGCGCGCAGGAGACCTGGGACTTCTACAAGGACACCTTCGGACGCAGCGGCATCCGCGGTGACGGCGTGGCCGCCTACTCCCGGGTCCACTACGGCAACCAGTACGTCAACGCGTTCTGGGACGACAGCTGCTTCTGCATGACGTACGGGGACGGGGCCGGCAACGCCGCGCCGCTCACCGCCCTCGACGTCGCGGGCCACGAGATGAGCCACGGGGTCACCTCGGAGACCGCGGGCCTCAACTACAGCGGCGAGTCCGGTGGCCTGAACGAGGCGACGAGCGACATCTTCGGCACGGGGGTGGAGTTCTACTCCAACACCGCGACCGACCCCGGTGACTACCTCATCGGCGAGAAGATCGACATCAACGGCGACGGCACGCCGCTGCGCTACATGGACAAGCCCAGCAAGGACGGCGCCTCGGCCGACAACTGGTCGTCCACGCTCGGCAACAAGGACGTGCACTACTCCTCGGGCCCCGCGAACCACTTCTTCTACCTCCTCTCGGAGGGCAGCGGCGCCAAGACCGTCAACGGCGTGAGCTACAACTCGCCGACGTACGACGGCCTTCCGGTCACCGGCATCGGCCGGGACAAGGCGCTCCAGATCTGGTACAAGGCGCTCACCACGCAGTTCACCTCCACCACCAACTACGCGAGTGCCCGTACCGGCACCCTCGCGGCGGCCTCCTCGCTCTACGGGGCGACCTCGGCCGAGTACAAGGCGGTGCAGGACGCCTGGGCGGCGATCAACGTCGGCGCCCGCTCCGGTGGCGGCACGGACCCCGGCAACCCCGGCGGGACGGTGTTCACCTCCAACACCAAGGTCGCGATACCGGACGCCGGTTCGGCGGTCACCTCCTCGATCGCCGTGACGGGCCGCAGCGGCAACGCGCCCTCGAACCTGTCGGTCTCGGTGGACATCACGCACACCTACCGCGGTGACCTCGTGGTCGACCTCGTCGCCCCGAACGGCACGAGCTACCGCCTCAAGAACTCCAGCTCCTCCGACTCGGCCGACAACGTCAAGGCCACCTACACCGTCAACGCCTCCTCGGTCGCCGCGAACGGCACCTGGAAGCTCAAGGTGCAGGACGTCTACTCGGGCGACAAGGGGACCATCAACGGCTGGTCGCTGACCTTCCCGTAAACCCCCTCGCAAGATCTCGGCGGAACTGGACCCCCCGCCGGACGCGGCGCCCCGGCCACCTCAGGTGGCCGGGGCGCGGTCCCGTATCAACTGCCTCTCGCACTAGTGGAGTCCGGAACCGTGCCGGGCCTCCGTCAGCCCACCGCTCCCCACTCCCCCGCGTCCCCCGAGCCCTGAGCCGCCGCGCGCTGCCGGCGGGCCGGCTCGCCCTGGCGGAGGAGGTCCCGGACCACCGCGGTGACCTCCGCCTCGTCCCCGAGGTCCGAGAGCGCCTCGCCCACGTGGGCGAGCAGCGCGGCGACCGCCTCGCCCGCCGGTACGGCCGTACCGCTCTGCGGGTGGACGAGCGAGCCGCCGAGCCCGTACCGCGCCGCCGTCCACAGCGCGGCCGCGACGTCGTGCGCCGGGACGGGCGCGGGAACGCGGCCCGCCGCCCGCTCGCGCAGCGCCGTCACCACGAGCGCGCGCGTGAGCCCGGCCTGCGCGGCGACCTCGCGCACGGTCGGCATGACGTCGGCGACGCGTACCTCCAGCGTCGGGACGTGCGCGGAGGGGCGCGCGAGCCAGTAGGCGTTGCGGGCCCGCTCGGGGAGGACGCCGGTCGCGAAGAGCCTGCGGTGGGTGGCGTCGTAGTCGGCCGCGTCCGCGAAGTACGGCGGGATCTGCGTCGTGGGCCAGCGCGAGAGGACCATCGTGCGCCAGCTCGCGAACCCGGTGTCCACGCCGTGTTCGTACGGGGAGTTCGCCGAGAGGGCGAGGAGCACCGGCAGCCAGGGGCGGACGTGGTCGAGGGCGTGCACCGCGGCCTCGCGGTCGGGGACGCCGACGTGGATGTGGCAGCCGCAGGTCTCGGTGCCCTGGGCGAGGAGCTGGTAGAGCCCGGCGACGTCGCGGTAGTGCGGGGCCGCGGTGGGGGTACGGGGCGGGGCCTGGCGGGCGGCCGTGCCGTGGGCGAGGACGCGGCAGCCGGCCTTCCCGGCCGCCTCGACGAGGCGTTCGCGCGCGGCGGAGACCTCGGCGCGCAGCTCGGGCAGGCCCGCGCACACCGGGCTCGTGGTCTCGATCATGCTGCTGAGCAGTTCGCGTTGCGGGACCGTCACCGCTCCGCCTGGGTGGAGCCGGTGGTGCACGTCGAGTACCCGTTCCGCGGCGTCGACCGGGAGCAGGGTCTCGGCGTCGACCAGCAGGAACTCCTCCTCGACGCCGAGAGTGGGGGGCGCGCTGGGGGCCGGGGGTAAGCCCGCGCCCCCGCTCTGCGTTGGGCTGGCGGGCATGCGGCAGCTCCTTGGGAGTGGAGTGGGACGCGGGGGGCCCGAACGGCGGGCCCCGGGGCCGGGCCCATCCACTTTGCCGCCGGCGGGAAGGACTCAGGAGAGCGCATACGGGGCGCCCCGGCGCACGGAGTCCGTGCTTCCGCGATCCGGGGGCGCGAAGGTCCTTCGCCGCGCGGCGCGACCAGGCGTTACGCTGGCCGCATCACCGGACACGGGGTGCCCACCAGGGGCTGAGATCACACCCGTCGAACCTGAACCAGCTCGTACTGGCGGAGGGATGTCTTCCATGTCATTGCCGCATGCCCCCGGTCGCGCCCCGGAGGGCGCGGCCCTTCAGCAGGCGCGTCCGGCCGCTCGCGTCTTCGGCGGCCGGATGCCCGAGGCGCCCGGCGACCTGCGCGTCGAGGCGCACGGCATCGCGCCCGTGCCCGAGGACCGGCGCTACGGCGGTCCTGGCAGGCTCTTCACGGTGTGGTTCGCGCCGAACCTCACCATGACGGGGGTCTTCACGGGGACCCTCGGCATCGTCCTCGGCCTCGACTTCGCGACCGCGCTCGTCGCGGTCGTCGCGGGCACGCTGCTCGGGGCGGTCCCCGTCGCGTACCTCGGTACGTGGGGCAGCAGGACCGGGGCCGGTCAGCTGCCGCTCTCGCGGCTCGCCTTCGGGCCCGCGGTCGTCCTGCCGGGCATCCTCCAGTGGCTCTCCTCGGTCGCGTGGGACGCGCTCATCGGCCTCTTCGGCGGGGACGCGCTCGCGCGGCTTTTCGGCTGGCCGTTCTGGCTGGGGGTGCTCGTCATGATGGCCGGGCAGGGCCTCGTGGGGGCGCTCGGTTACGAGGCGATCCACCGGCTCCAGAAACTCATGTCCTTCGTCCTCGCGGTGGCCTTCGTGGTCCTGGCGGTGAAGATGCTCGACGGCGTGAGCCCGACGACCAGCGGCAGCGTCCACGGCATGGACCGCTTCGGCGCGATCATGCTGACCAGCACGGTCGCGCTGAGCCTGTCGCTCTCCTGGGCCCCGTACGCGAGCGACTTCAGCCGCTATCTGCCCGCGAAGACCTCGCGCACGCGGATGTTCTGGTACACGCTGCTCGGTGTGAGCCTGTCCTTCGTCGTGGTGCAGACGCTCGGCCTGTGGGGCGCCTCGGTCTTCACCGACCAGACGGCGGGCGGCGTGCAGAAGCTGCTCGGCGGGGGCTGGCTCGGCGGCTTCGGGCTGCTCGCCGTCGCGCTCGCGGCGCTGTGCAGCAACGCGATGAACGACTACAGCGGCTCGCTCGCGCTCCAGACGGTCGGCGTGCGCGTCCCGCGCCCGTTCGCGGCAGCCGGCGCCGCGGCGCTCGGGCTTCCGCTCGTGCTGTGGATGCACGCCGCCGACACGACCGCGCGCTTCCAGAACGTACTGCTCTTCGTGGGCTACTGGATTCCGGGGTTCTTCGCCGTCGTCGTCGTGGACTGGCGCGCGCGGGCCCGGGAGAGGGCGCGTACGGGTACGGCACTCGACCTCGCCGCCGAGAGCGCGCGCCCCGTGCCGTGGTGGCCGGCGCCCCTCGCCTTCCTCGTCGGTTTCGCCGCCGCCGTGCCGTTCATGAACACCTCGCTGTACGCGGGGCCGGTCGCCGACGCGCTGCACGGCGCCGACCTCGCGTACTACGTCGCCTTCCTGGTGGCGCTGCTCGTCTACGCCCCGCTGCGGCTGCGCACCCGGCGCGACCGCGCCTCCGTCTGACCCCCCCCTGGAGCTCCCTCATGTCCCCGCTGGAAACAAGCCGCGCCGCGCTCGCGCGGGTACGCGGCGCCGAGCCGCTCGTGCAGTGCCTGACCAACACCGTCGTCACGAACTTCACCGCGAACGCGTTGCTCGCGCTCGGGGCCTCGCCCGCGATGGTCGACGTCCCCGGGGAGGCGGACGCCTTCGCGCGGGTCGCGGGCGGAGTCCTCGTCAATCTCGGCACGCCGCACGCCGAGCAGCGCGCCGCGATGACGGAGGCGGCGACGGCGGCGCGCGAGGCGGGCACGCCGTGGGTGCTCGACCCGGTCGCGATCGGCGCGCTCCCGGTGCGTACGCCGCTCGCGCACGAGCTGCTCGCGCTCGGCCCCACCGTCGTACGGGGCAACGCCTCCGAGATCCTGGCGCTCGCGGGCGCCGGGGCGGGCGGGCGCGGCGTGGACGCGGCCGAGAAGGTCGAGCAGGCGGCGGAGGCGGCGCGGGAGCTGGCCCGGACGAGCGGCGCGGTCGTCGCGGTCTCGGGACCCGTGGACCTCGTGACGGACGGGGCGCGGACGGTGCGGATCGCGAACGGGGACGTGTTGCTCACGAAGGTGACGGGCGGCGGTTGCGCGCTCGGCGCGGTGATGGCGGCCTTCGCGGCGGTGACGGAGGACGCGCTCGACGCGACGGTGGCGGCGGTGACGACGTACACGGTCGCGGCGGAGCTGGCGGTGGCCGGGGACCGCCCGGGCCCTGGGACCTTCGCGGTCCGCTTCCTGGACGCGCTCGCCGCCGTGGGGGACGGGGATCTCGTGGCACGGGCGGCATTGTCGTGAGCCCGGACCTCTCGGTGTACCTGGTGACCGACACCGCGCAGTGCGCCGCGCGCGGCCGGACCGTCGCGGAGACGGTCGCCGCCGCTGTCGCGGGCGGGGTCACCGCGGTGCAGGTGCGCGAGAAGGACGCGGGCGGGCGGGCGTTCCTGGAGCAGGTGCGCGCGGTGGCCGTTGTCCTCCCGGCGCACGTGACGCTGCTCGTCAACGACCGCGTCGACGTCTACCTCGCGGCCCGCGCCGCCGGGGCGCGCGTGCACGGCGTCCACGTGGGCCAGTCGGACCTGCCGGTCGCGGCGGTACGGGAGCTGATCGGCGCGGACGCGCTGCTCGGCCTGAGCGCGGCCACTCCCGGGGAACTGGCCGACGCCGCCGGCGCGCGGGTGGACCATGTCGGTGTCGGCGCGCTGCACACGACGACCACGAAGGCGGACGCGCCGCCCGCGCTCGGTGTCGAGGGCTTCGCGCGCCTGCTCGCGCCCCCGGGTCTCCCCCCCGCGGTCGCGATCGGCGGCGTGGTCCCCGCCGATCTCCCGGCGCTGCGCCGGGCGGGCGCGGCGGGCGCGGCGATCGTCTCGGGGATCTGCGCGGCGGCCGACCCCGAGGCGGCGGCGCGGGAGTACGTGGCCGCGTGGGAACGGGGCGCGGCCTGAGGGGGACGTCAGCGGACGCTTCTTCTCGTCCGGGGACTGTCTGGAGCTGGTCCGGCCGGACGAGGGGGCCTTCATCGACCCCGCCTCGGTGGCGGTCATGGTGACCGAGGCGAGGATCGTCACCGGCTGAGGTCCGGTTCCCCGGCCGGGACGGGAAGTCCCGGCCGGGCCCGCCGCCTCACGCCACGCCCGCCGCCTCCGCCACCTTCGCGCGCTCGTGCTTCCAGTAGCCGGAGAAGGTGATGCGGTCCTTCGGGAGCCCGGCGGCGACGAGGTGGCGGCGGCCCTCGGTGGCGAGGCGGGACTCACCGACGACGTAGGCGTAGCCGGTCGGGGCGAAGGCCGTGCGGCGGCGCAGCTCGGCGAGGACGGCTTCGCCGGGTACGGCATGGGCGTCGTCGCGGACCACCCAGACGACCTCCATGCCCGCGGGTGCGTCGAGGTCCCTGCGGTCGGCGTCGAGCGGGACCTCGACGAGAGCACGGCCCGTCGTGTGCGCGGGCAGCGAGCGCAGGATGCCCGCGACGGCGGGCAGGCCGCTCTCGTCGGCGACGAGGTGCACCTCGCTGGCGTCCTCGGGGCGGTCGAAGATGGCGCCCTGGTCGTAGAGCGCGACGGGGTCGCCGGGCCGGACCGCGCAGGCCCAGATCGCCGCCGCGCCCTCGGGCTCACCGCTCGGGCCGCAGTGCACGACGAAGTCGATGTCCAGTTCACCGGTCTCGGGACGGAAGCCCGCGACGGTGTAGTTGGCGCAGTGCGGGCGGACCTCCTCGGGAATCGCGAAGTACGGCTCCCACCAGCGCTGGCCGGAGAGTTCGGGCAGCTCGAAGCCCTGCTGGTGGGCGAGACGCACGAAGAGGCGGAACCAGTGGTCGTGTCCCAGGTAGGGGAACTCCGCGAACTGGGGGCCCGTCACCGTCACGCGCTGCATGGACGGGGTGAGCCGCGCGCTGCGGAGCACCTCGCCGCGGAACAGGGTCGGGTTCTTCGGCATCAGCCGGGGGTTCTTCGCCATTCCCTTAGGCTAGCCTAAGCTCATTTCCCGTTCGGGGCCCGGCTCCGCCGTCCGCTCAGGCAGGCCGTGTCACTTCGGGAAGCGCGGGGCGCTCCCCCTCCTCCGCCTTCTCGCCGTCCCCCGCCTGGTCCGCCTTGCCCAGTTCGGCGGCGAACTGGGCGCCCGCCAGCAGGGCGAGGTTGGAGAGCCAGAGCCAGATGAGGAAGACGACTATCCCGGCGAGCGAGCCGTACAGGGCGCTGTAGGTGCCGATGAGGCTCGTGTAGAGGGTGAAGCCGACGGTGGCGAGGAGCCACAGGACGGTGGCGAGGACACCCCCTGGCAGGCTGTAGCGGCGGCGCCGGGCGATGCGCGGGCCGTTGCTGAAGGCGACCCAGGCCAGCCCGGAGACGAGGCAGAGCAGGGCGGGCCAGCGCAGCACCCTCCAGGCGAGCGCGACCCCCGCGTCCAGGTGCAGCGCACGGCCGATCGCGTCCACGACGGGGTTGCTCAGCACGAGCAACAGCGCGGTGAGGACGAGCAGGCCGAGCAGGGCGAGGGCGGTGAGCACGATCCGGTGGGCGCGCTTCACCGGGGTGCGGGCGTCGGTCGTACGGTGCATGCGGTGCAGGGAGCGCCGGAAGACCGCGAGGTAGCTGCACGCGGACCAGAAGGCGCTGAAGACGCCGGTGGCGATGAGCGGCCAGGCGGTGGCGTTCTCGGTGAGCATCCGGGTGAGCAGGTCGTGCAGCTGGGGGCCCGCCTGCCCGGGTGCGTAGTCCGTCAGGTAGGCGATCAGGGTGCGGGCCGTGTCGGGGCCGAGGAGGGCGGAGGCGACGACGGTGACGAGCAGGGCGGGCAGGAGGGCGAGCATCGCGTAGTAGGTGAGCGCGGCGGCGTCGTCGGTGACGTCGTCGTTCCACAGGGTGAGCGGCGTACGGCGCAGCGCGGGCCACCAGTCAGCGGCGTATCGGAACATGGGACGGTCCGGGGGTGACAGGGGGACGGGGACGGCGGGTGTCCCTCCCGCCCGCTCGGTTCACGCGCCGGTGGAGCACCGTCCCTGCCGTCTACCCCCGCCACCGTCCGGGCACTCCGCGCGGACCTCCCTCCCCGGCCGGAGAGGGAGGCGGCGTTCAGCGCCTGCCGTCGGCCCTGGGCGGGACGATCGCGTTGTGCACGAAGTGGGAGCCGTACTGGGAGCGGTTGTTCCGCACCTCGTCGCGGGCCTTCTCCTCCAGGCGCAGCCCCTCGGCCTGCTCCGTCCTGGAGTACGGGCGCCACAGCACCTTGACGATGAGCAGGACGGCGAGGAGCGCCATCACGCCGAACAGTATGCCGATGGTGGCCATGACGAGTCCCCCGGTCTGCCGAGCCCTTCCGGGCGTCGAACCCTCGTACGAGGGTCACTCAGGGTATCCCCCGACGTGACGTGCGGCAATCCCCTGCCTCGCGTCGTCCCCTGCCGCCGCGTCCCGCGGACGGGCCGTCACCTGGTAGGCGAGCAGGTCGCGGAAGTGCCCCGGGCGTCGCGAGAGTTCCTCGTACGTGCCCTCCTGCACGATCCGTCCCCCGTCGAGCACCACGATCCGGTCCGCGACGGCCACGTTCGTGATGCGGTGCGTCACGAGGAGCACCACGCGCCGCTTCGCGAGCCCGCGCAGCCGCTGGAAGACGCGGTACTCGGCGCGCGGGTCGAGGTTCGCCGTGGGTTCGTCGAGCACGAGGAGCCCCGCCTCGCGGAAGAAGGCCCGCGCGAGCGCGATCCGCTGCCACTGGCCGCCGCTCAGCTCCTCTCCCCCGAGCCACTCGCGGGCGAGCAGCGTGTCGAGTCCCGCGCCGAGCCCGGCCACGACCTCGTCGGCCCCCGCTGCCTCGCACGCCTCGCGCACGGCCGCGTCCCCGCGCGGCGAGGGCTGCCCGAGCGTGACGTTCTCGCGCGCGGTCAGCGGCCACTGCGCGTAGTCCTGCGGCACGAGCGCGACGCGCCGCCACAGCGCCTGCGGATCGGCACCCGCGGTCGGCTCCCCGTCCCACAGGACCTCGCCCGCGCTCGGCAGGTAGAGGCCGCTCACGAGCTTGGAGAGCGTCGACTTGCCCGAGCCGTTGTAGCCGACGAGGGCCGTGACCTCGCCGCGCCGCAGCGTCAGCGACACGTCGGTCAGGGCGTCGGCGTCCTTGCCCGCGTACCGGTGCGTCACCCCCCGTACCTCGATGACCTCCGGTGCCCGCGGGGCCCGCTCGCCGCGCCGCATGCGGTGGCCGCCCGCGAGGTCCAGGAAGCCGCGCCAGTCGTCCATGTAGAGCCCGGTGCGCATGGCGCGCGCGCCGATCGCGACGAGGCCGCGTACCGACTGGCCGGAGGTCTGGAGCGCGAAGACCGCGGTGCCCGCGTGCCCGACGCTGATCCGGCCGGTCGCGAGGAGCACCACGACCGCGCCCCACACGAGCGCGGAGCCCGCGCCGCCGCACACCGCCCCGACGAGGGACATGCGCGCGCCCTTGTCGGCGGCGGCCCGGTCCTCGCGGTTGATCCGCAGTACGGTCTGCCGGTAACGGCCGCTCAGAAAGCCGGACATGGTCCCGGCCCTGATCTGGTCGGCCGCGTACCGCGTGTAGATGTGCCAGCGCAGCACCGACAGCAGCCGCATGTCGCCGTTGTTGCGCATGTTGGCGAGGTAGCGCACGCGGGCGGCGCTCACCTGCGCGAGTGCCTGCGGCAGGCTCGCGACGACGAGGAGCGGAAGGAGCACCCAGTGCACGCCGGTGAGCACGACGGCGCCCGCGACGAAGGAGGCGGCGCTGGCGATGAGGTCCTGGCCCTCGTCGATCAGTTCCCCGGTCACGGCCGCGCCCCGGTCGGCCGCCTCGCGGTCGCGGTTGAAGGCGGGGTCGTCGTACGCGGCGAGTTCGACCTCCGCGCAGGCCGCGAGGAGCATCTGCTCGGCCTCGCGCGACATGAGCGGCCCGAGCCGCGAGGAGAGCCACGCCACCGTGATGCCGAGCAGGGCGCGTACGCCCGCGGCCGCGGCGAGCAGCGCGACGGACGGCCACGCGTCGAGCAGCCGCTCGTACACGTCCCCGCCGGTGAGCAGCGCGGTGAGCGTCCCGCTGATGGCCACGAGGCCCAGCGCCTGCATCACCCCGGCGCCAGCCTGGCACCCGAGCAGTCCGACCGTGGCGCGCCGGTCGACCCGCCACGCGAGCGCGAGCGAACGCCGTACGAGCACGGGCAGCCGCCGCGCCATGTCCCGCATCCGGATCGTGCGTCCGGCGGCCTCCTTGCTGCCGCTGAGGTCCGTGTAACGCATGAGGGACGCGGGAGCGGAGTCCTCTTCTCCCGTGCGCGCGTCTCCTGTACGCGCGTGCGGCACACCCTCCCCGGACGCTTGTGACACCTCGGCCAAGACGACCTCCCGAAGTCCGGGCACCACGAAGCGGCGCCGGCCGAGTCTGACCCGGCGAGCGGGGGCGCGGGCAGTTCCCGGCGGGGTCGCGCGGAGGCAGACCGGTCGGTCGCCGCGACTCCGCGCGCCCCGGTCAACCGGGCTGCCCGCCCGCCGTCGCGCCGTCGTACGCCTTGCGGCAGTCGGCGTTGGTGGCCTCGTGGACGGCGGCGGCGAGGACGGTGCGCTTTCCCGTACCTCGCCTCCCGCGCATCCCCCTGCCGCGCGGGCCGCCGCCGCGCCGCGGGCCGCCGGCTTCCCGCGGGATGGCCGCGCCCGTCACCTGGTGCCGCCGAGGGCACCCTCCTGTGCCAGCGGGGCGTCGAGGTGGCCTCGGTGTCGTTCAGGCCGTGGCGGCCAGGCGCTCGGCGAGGGGGTCGGGGCCGAGGAAGGCGAGGAGTTCGGCCGTGGTGGGGGCGGTGGCGGGGCCGCGCCGGGCGACGGCGTACGCGGCGGCGGCATTGGCGGCGCGGGCCGCCTCGGGGGCGGGCAGACCGCGGCCGAGGAGGGCGAGGAAGGCGCCCACGTGGGCGTCACCGGCCCCGTTGCTGTCCACGGCGTCCACGCGGAAGCCGGGCAGGTGGCGGGGGGCCTCGCCGGGGGCGGCGAGGAGGCAGCCGTCCTTGTCGGCGCGGACGAGGACACCGGCCTCCGGGCGCAGCCGGGCCCGGAGCGCGGGGAGCGCCGCCTCGCCGTGCGCTCCCGTGAGCAGCGCGGCCTCGCGGGCGTTGCAGCTCAGCCAGTCCGTACGGCCGAGGACCGGCGCGAGCACGCTGTCCGGGATCGTGTCCACGAGCGGCCCCGGGTCGAGGGCGAGCAGCGTCCCGGCGGGGAGCCCGGCGGCGAGCGCGGCGAGGAGCGGCCCCGCCGTGGGCAGCGCGAGCGCGTAGCCGGAGAGGATCACGAGGTCGTCGGGGCGCAGGGCGGCGGCGATCCGCGCGGTGTCCCCGGCGTCGAGCAGGTCCTCGACGCCGAAGCGGGTCACGAAGCTGCGCTCGCCGGGCTCCACGAGCGCGACGGTGAAGCCGGTGTCCGTGCCGGGGCGCGCGGGCAGGACGGTCGTCACGTCCTCGCGGTCGAGGGCGGCACGCACGAGGTCGCCGTAGGGACCGGTGCCGTGCGGGCCCGCGTAGAGGGCGGGGGTACCGAGTCGGCGGGCGGCGACGAGGGTGTTGAAGCCGCCGCCCGCGGTGAGGCCGCCGCCGGTCGCGACGACGTCGCCGCCGCGCTCGGGGAGGGCGGGCACGTCGAGGACGAGGTCGGCGATGACGTTGCCGAGCAGGACGAGTCGACGGCTCATCGCAGCACCTCGCGGGGGCTCGCGGACCGCTCGCTCGTCTCGTCGTCGGCCGCCGGCGCCTCCTGCGTGCGCGGGCCCTTGGGGGCTCCGAGCGCGTAGGCGAGGGCCCCGGTGGCGATGGCGAGCGCCCAGCCGAGGCCGTTGGTGCCGAGCCAGGTGTGCGCGAAGGGACCGGCGAACCACACGTCGTCGGCGCTCGTGGACGCCTCGGTGAAGAGCAGGCCGACCACGATGGCGAGGACCCAGGCGGCGACGGCGGGGAGCCGGAACCCGGCCGTGTACCAGTAGCGGCTGCCCCGGCCCCGGTCCATGAGGGCCTCGGGGTCGTAGCGGCGACCGCGCCCGGAGTCGACGAGCACGATGCCGACCCAGGCCGAGATCGGCACGGCGAGCAGGGTGAGGAAGGTCGAGAACGGCCCGTAGAAGTCACCGGCGATGAGCATGAAGTAGATGCCGCCGAGGAACATCAGCAGGACGTCGATGCCCACCGCGAGCGGGCGCGGCACGCGTACGCCGAGGGTGATCATCGTGAGCCCGGCGGAGTACGTCGAGAGGTGGTTCGACATGAGCAGGCCGCCGAAGGCCGCGATGAGGTACGGGATCGCCATCCAGGACGGCAGCATGCCGTTGATCGCCGCGACCGGGTCGGAGGCGGTGGCGAGCGTCGCGTCACCGGCCGAGAGCAGCGAACCGAGCGAGACGAGGACCAGCAGGGGGATGCCCGCGCCGAAGGCGGAGGCGGTCACGAGGCGGGAGCCGGGGACGGAGCGGGGCAGGTAACGGGCGTAGTCGGCGCCCGCGTTGGCCCAGCCGATGCCGGTGCCGGCCGCGATGAAGCCGATGCCGCCGATGACGGCGGAGAGCGGACCGGCCGGGGCGCTCGTCACCTTGTGCCAGTCCACGCTGTCCACGAGGAAGCCGATCACCACGAGGTTGAGGAGCCCGAAGGCGACCGTCGCCCACTTGTTGATCCACATGATCGTGGCGTGCCCGAGGCCGCTGATGAGCAGGGTGCAGGCGATGAAGACGAGGAGGCAGACCACGACGAGGACGTCGTTGCGCTCGACGCCGAAGACCTGCTTGAGCAGGGCGAGCAGCGCGAAGGCGGCGGTCGTCGTGGTGATCGTCTCCCAGCCGACGCGGCTGAGCCAGCTGATGAGCGTCGGCCCGGTGTTTCCGCGCTGGCCGAAGACGGCGCGCGAGAGCGTGAGGGCGGGGGCGCCGCCACGCTTGCCGGCCAGGCTCAGTACGCCGACGAGGGCGAAGGAGCCGAAGGAGCCGATGAGCGCGACGAGCATCGCCTGCCAGATGTTGAGGCCCCGGAAGGCGACGAGCGTCGCGCCGAGCGGGAGCCCGAGGAGGGAGATGTTGGCGGCGAACCACGTCCAGAACATCTGGCTCGCGTGGCCGTGCCGCTCGTTGTCCGGCACGGGCTCGATGCCGCGCGTCTCGACGGTACCGACCTGAGCGCTCGCCTTCGAGTCGTTCATGACGGACCTCCTTGCGGTGTGGTGGTGGTGCGGTGGGGACGGGGGTGGAGCGGGAGCCGACCGAAGTGGTGGCGCAGGTGTTGGTGGTGGCGCAGGTGTGGGTTGAAGTGGTGGCGCAGGCGTCAGCGGAAGCGGAGGAGGCGGGTCGTCAGGGCTTCGAGGTCGAGGGCGTTGACTTCGCGCAGCGTGCGGACGGCCTCCGCCGGGAGGGCGGTGAGGCCGTGCACGGAGCCCGCGACGGCGCCCGCGATGGCGGCGATCGTGTCGCTGTCGCCGCCGAGGTTCGCGGCGGTCAGCGCGGTGCGCCAGGGGTCGCCGCCGGTGAGGGCGAGGACGGCGAAGGCGGCCGGGACGGACTCCTGGCTCGCCACGCTCGTCCCGACGAGGTCGGTGACGCGGTCGAGCGCCGTCGCCTCGTCGAGGCTCCGCGCGAGGTCGTACGCCCACGTGATCCGGGTGGCGATGTCGGCGCCCGCGATCCAGTGGCCGCGCCGGGCACCGGCCCGCGCGGCGGTCACCGCGGCCTCGACCGCGTCCTCCAGGGTGCCACCGTCGATGCCGCGGCTCACAGCGGCGGCGACGGCGGCGGCACCCGCGATGCCCACGGTCGTGTCGTGCGTGACCTGGCAGGACTCCACGACGTGGTCGAGGAAGGCGTCGAGCGGCTCGGCGCGGAAGGCGATGCCGACCGGGGTGACGCGCATGGCGGCGCCGTTGGTCGAGCCGTTGCGCCCCGCCTCGGCGGGCGAGACGCCGCGCTGCACGGCCTCCAGGGCGGCCTTGGTGGAGGGGCCGAGGAGGTCGAGCGAGCCCTTCGCCCGCATCCCGTCCTCCCACTCGACGAGAGCGCGGGCGAGCAGGAGCGGATCGATGCGGCCCTCGCCCTCGTCGAGGAGCCGGCCGACGATGACCGCCTGGTCGGTGTCGTCCGTCACCGAACCGGCGGGCATCCCGGCGCTCACCGGGTTGTCCGGGCGGGCCGGCTCGAAGCCGGTGACGTGTCCGTAGACGCGAGCGACGTCGGCGCGGGACATGACCTGCGTCGGCATCCCGAGGGCGTCCCCGAGGGCGAGCCCGTAGTAGGCGCCGAGCGCGCGGTCGAGGACGGGGTCGGCAAGGGGCGGGGTCACGGGGTGCCTCCGGAGGTGGAGCGGACGTGCAGTTCGAAGTGGGCCGGGTCGAGGAGACTCACGACGCGCTCGACGAGCGAGCCGTCGGCGGCCCGGTAGACCTGGGACAGGCGCAGGAAGGGCTCGCCCGGCGCGCGGCCGAGGAGCGCCGCGTCCTCGGCGGCGAGGCCGCGTACCGAGACCGTGCCCTCGCTGGAGTGCGGGACGCGGCCGAGGGCGATCAGCGTGCGGTTGAGCGAGTTCTCGCGCAGCCCCGTACGGGGGATGTCCGCGACGGCGCCCACGGCCGGGACCCGGCTGCGTTCGAGCGAGACGGCGGTGCCGTCCTCGGCGAAGCGCCGGACGCGGTCGAGAGCGAGGAAGTCGTCCGTGGCACAGCCCAGCTCGGCGGCCAGCGACGGCTCGCTCGCCGTCTCCAGGCGCAGTACCTCGGTGCGCAGGACACGGGGCTGCCCGGCGAGCGCGTGCGCCCAGCCGAGCCGGTGGTCGAGCGGCGTACCGTCGAAGGCGACGATGGAGCCGATGCCCGCGTGGGTCTCGATGAGCCCCTCCTCGCCGAGCGCGCGCAGCGCCTGCCGCAGCGTGGTCCGGCTGACGCCGAAACGCTTGGTGAGGGCGTGCTCCCCCGGCAGCCGGCTGCCCCGGCCGTGCACTCCGGAACGGATCTCGGCGGCGAGCACCTCAGCGATGCGGTGATGTTTCTGAACCTGTCCAGGCATGTCTAGACGGTAGCGCCGGGAAGTCCGGGAAGTCCATGGGGTGCCGGGAGTGGCGTCCGTCACGGAGTTCCGCGCGGCGTGCCGGGGCCGGTGGTCCTCGGCGGCTGCCCCTCGCGGGGCGGTACGGGCGGGTACGGGTGGACCCCGGACGGTCCCCGACGCGCGCCCCGGTACGGGCGGTCCTTGGAACTCGCCTACCTCAGCGCGGGGACGCCCGGTCCTGCGACGCGCTGCGGGGTCTGTGCCGGGGCGGCGTGCTCGGCGTCGTAGACGAGGTGCGCGTGCGCGATGTCCTCGGCGTGCCGTTCGGCCCAGCCCACGAGGGAGAGCAGCGTCTCGTTCAGCTCCAGCGCCATCGGCGTGCACGCGTACTCGACGCGGGGCGGCACGGTCGGGTAGACGGTGCGCACGAGCAGGCCCTCGCGCTCCAGCTTGCGCAGGTTGAGCGTGAGCATGCGACGGCTGATGCCGTCGATGTGCCGCTCCAACTCGGTGAAGCGGACAGGGCCCTTGGCGGCGGCGACGAGGATGCCGATGGCCCATTTCCCGGCGACGCGGTCGAGTACCTCGCTCACCGGGCAGGCCGGGTTCGCCATCGCGGCCTGGTCCGTCACATCCGTGTGCCCCTGGGACATAAAAGTGCCTCCTTACGCCGGGCGCCATGGTTACACATGATGATCCCAGTAACAATCACGCACCCGTGAAAGGGAGTTCTGTGTCCTCTCCAGCCGAATCCCCGGGGGCGGGCGGCATGTCGCGCCGACTGGTGCTGGCCGTGCTGTGCGCCGGTCAGCTGATGGTGATCCTCGACGGCACCGTCGTGAACGTGGCCCTGCCCGCGATCCAGGAGGACCTGGGCATGTCGGCCCCGGCCCTGGCCTGGGTGGTCAATGCCTACCTCATCCCCTTCGCGGGGCTGCTGCTGCTCTCCGGACGGCTCGGCGACCTCTTCGGCCGCCAGCGCGTATTCCTCGCCGGGCTCGCCCTGTTCACCCTCGCCTCCCTGCTCTGCGGGCTGGCGCCGGACACGGGGACACTCCTCGCGTTCCGGTTCCTCCAGGGAGTGGGCGGCGCGGTGGCCTCCTCCGTGACCCTCGCCATGGTCATCACACTCTTCACCGGGCCGAGGGAACGGGCCAAGGCGCTCGGCGTCTACAGCTTCGTGCAGTCGGCGGGCGGCACGCTGGGGCTGCTCCTCGGCGGAGCCCTCACCCAACTCGTGGGCTGGCACTGGATCTTCTTCGTCAACGTGCCGATCGGCCTCGCCGTCCTCGTACTGGCCAGGGGCGAGCTGGGCATCGAGGAGGCGCCCCGCGCGAGGCGCCGCCTGGACGCGCCCGGCGCGTTCCTCGTGACGGGCGCGCTGATGACGGCGGTCTACGCCATCGTGGGGAGCGGTGACCACGGCTTCGGCTCGGCCCGCACCCTCGGCTGCGGGCTCGCCGCCCTCGTCCTGCTCACCGCGTTCCTCGTCCGGCAGGCCCGCGGCACCGACCCGCTGCTGCCGCCCCGCATGTTCCGCTTCCGCAACGTGTCGGGGGCGCTGGGCACGCATCTCCTCCTGATCGCCGGGATGTTCAGCTTCCAGTTCCTCGCCGTGCTGTACATGCAGCGCGTCCTCGGCTTCGACGAGATCCGCACCGGGCTGGGTGTCATGCCCGTCTCGCTGCTCATCGGGGCGATGTCGCTCTTCGTCGCACCGCGCCTCATCGCCCGGATCGGCGCGCGCCGGCTGCTCGCCGTGGCCCTCGTCCTCATCGCCGCGGGCCTGGCGCTGCTCGGCCAGGTCAGCGCGGACGGCGCCTACGTGAGCGACGTCTTCCCCTCGACCATCCCGCTCGGCGTGGGCTTCGGGCTCGCGATGCCCTCACTCGCCGGGCTCGCGATGTCCGGGGCGACACCGAGCGATTCGGGCCTGGCCTCGGGGATGTTCAACTCGGTCCAGCAGATCGGCTCGGCGCTCGGTCTGGCCGTCCTGTCCACCCTCGCCGCCTCGCACACGCGCACGCTCCGCGCCGGGGGCACCGCCGAGCCGAGCGCGCTCACCGAGGGCTACCAGCTCTCGTTCCGCATCGCCGCCCTCCTGGTACTGGCGGCCCTCGTGGTGGCGACGGCCGTGCTGCGCGACCGTCCGGCACCGGTCGCCGCCCCGTCCCCCGCCGGAACGGCGGCGCCGAGCGGCACCGCGGCCCGGGGCTGACTCCTCACCGGGCGACGGAAAGTACGCGGGGCCCGCCCCTCGCGCCGCGGAGCGACCGCGACGTGGGGGCGGGCCCTGCCTTCGGCCGGAGGACGGAGGTCCGTGGCCCGAGGCGCAGGGCCGTTCCCTCCGTACCGACGGTGGGTCAGTACCTACCGCTTCCGTAGTCGTAGTCGTAGTCGTAGTCGTAGTCGTCGTACGTGTCGCGGGGACGACTGAACGACAGACCGCTGGGCTGGCTCAGCAGGAAGTCGTCCTCCTCGGGGGCGTCGTACCGGCTGCTGCTCGCGTAGGCGTCCCGGTCGGAGAGCCCGCGTCCGCTGCTCTTGCTCCGCCTGCTCGGCCGGTCGTCGTAGGAGTCGGACAGGCCGCGCCCACGGCTCTTGTCCCGCCTGCTCGGCCGGTCGTAGTCGCGGTCGTCGACGTACGGACTCCGGCTCCGCCCACGGCCTCCGTCGTCGAGGTCGAGGCCGTAGTCGCGCTTGTACGGGGTCTTGGCGAGCTTCCTGAGCGCCCGGCGCTGAGAGCTCTCCCTCTCGCGGGGGGCGTCGAAGAAATGACTCAGCTCGTCACCGTCGGCCGGGCCGCGCGACCGGGTGGGGTACTCGTCGAATCGTGAGCCGCCGTACTCCTCGCGCAGCACGCGCACCCGCTCCGAGTGCGGAACCTCTCGGCGTTCACGCATCTCCGTGCGCCCGATGTCGAGCCGTGCCTGCTCACCGGGGCGCATCGACCGCGTGTAACGGCGGTCGCCGCTTCTGTCGTAGATCGGCGTGCGCGGGTTGGCCTTGATCGAACGCCGGAAGCTGGCGTCCGCCGCCTCCGCCTCCCGCGACCCGCTCGCCGCGTGGAAGGACGGCAGCGTGTTGTACTCCAGCTGGTTCAGTTCCAGCGAGCTGTAGGGATCGTCGTCGAGCAGGTACTCCTCCTGCCTGTCGCGGTAGTCCCTGCTGTTGAGACCGGTGGTGCGGCGCCTGAGACTGGAGCCGGTACCCGGGTGGTCGCGGTGGGCTCTGAGCGTCTCGTGGTACGCCAGGATCTCGCCCTCGTGCCGGGTGTTGCTCTTGCGGGAGCGCGGGGCGCGGCGCGCGGTGGACGCGTACCCGTGAGCGTGTTCGACCTGGAAGTGCGAACCGCCCATGTCCAGGTCGTACTCGTCCTCCAGGTACTTCCTCTCCTTGCCTCGCCGCCCGTAGGTTCCCTCCGGGTACTCGTCGTCCCTCACCCGCTGCACGGTCGCGTCGGCCGTACGCTGCACGGGCAGGCCGGCCGACTGCCCGGACAGCGCGCGGGCGACTGCGGCATTGCCAGCCGACCGCTGGAGGCTGAGGATGGACGCGGGCGAAGCGGGAAGGTCCGCGGCAGCGGGCCGGGCGGCCGTCCGGGACGACGGACGCCGCAGGGGCGGCCGTCGCACCCCTGTCTGTTGTTCTTCATGTGCGTGCAAGGCGACGGGCTCCTCTGCGCCTTCGTCAGTGAGTCGTACAGCATGGCTTCTTCGCACCCACCCGGTCCAGAGCCTCCAGGGCAGGGGGCATGCCTGTGGGGGCAGCACTCGCGGGTACGGCCGCCGAACGGCCGCCGTCGCGCGGGGAAGTCAGGACCGCCGCTGCCGGGCTCGCGCTGCCGGCGGCCCCCCGAGCTGCCGGCGGCCGCCCGAGGTGCCCGCGCGGGTGCCCTCGGGCCTGCCCCTCGAAGCTTGCACGGGGCGGGCCGCTCCGGGTAGACCTGCGCAGGGCCCCTCACGGTGTGCCGACTCGTCATTCACCGGAGGAGTGCTGTGCGAGCACGCGAGAACGAGACCCAGCGGGCCACGGAAGAGGGCCGGGTCCGGCGCGCCAGCTCGCGGGGAACGGCGGCGGACCGCGTGCTGGCCTTGCAGAGCCGGGCCGGGAACGCGGCGGTGAGTCAGCTCGTCCAGCGCCGCGCGGACCCGGAGGAGCACCAGCACGGCGCCGGCTGCGGGCACGAGGACAACGGCGACCGGAGCCCCGAGGGGCAGAGCCGGCTCCTGGCAGCCGCCCGGAACACACCCGCCTCCCCGCTTCCCGGCGCGTTCCTCGCCAAGGCGACGTCGTTCTACCAGAACCCGGGCATCGCCGCCGCGCGCGTCCACGCGGACCCGGTCGCCCAGCGTGCGACCGCGGCGATGGGGGCCGAGGCCATGACCGTCGGCATGGATGTCTTCCTCGGCCCCTCCGCCGTCGGCAATACGAAGATCCTCGCCCATGAGGCCAGCCACCTCGACAAGAACAGCAGGGGCGTGAAGGAGACCGGCAACGGCAACGGGGCCGGCGTCACCATCACCAGCCCCGGCCAGGACTCCGAGGTCGCCGCGGTGTCCGACAGCGACGCGTTCATGTCCGGCGTCGACACCGCCCCCTCCGTCGCCATCCAGCGCCCCGAAGCCCCCCACGCGGACGAGACGGAGTAGCGGGGCCGACGGCGGAGGCCGCTGAGGCAGCGCCGCGGGGTCGTCGCGCCGGGACGTCCCGGTGATCGGGTGGCTTGCCTCCGCGCCGCCGGCGCGGCGCAATGACAGAAAGTCGCGCTTGCGTTTCGCCGGCGATCCCCTAACCGAAGCGCCCGAGAGGCAGTCGGCCGGTCCGGCCGTACGGTCCGGCGAATCGCCTTTACCAGGAGTTTTATCGACTGATCTTCTCCTGGACCCCTTTTGGCTGAAGATGGCCCCTGCACGCAAGGGGCGAAGTATGGCGCATCGCCCCTTCCGATTACGGTCAACTCCAGCCATACTGGCCCGTAAGCTACCCCGGTGCGCGGTAGGTGCCTTAGATTGGGCGCAGAAAGTCGATCTAGAGCCACAGTTCTCACCAGCAGATTCAGCGGTTAAGGACGGCATAACGGAATGGAACCTCTCTGTAGTAGCGAACAGCGCCTCGCCGGAGCCCTCCAGGAAGCGGCCCGCAGAGGCACCATCCGCGGGACACGGTTTCATGTCGGCCGACGAGAACACATATACAACCTGGGCCAGCCCGACGCGCATCTGTATCTCATCGAGAGCGGCCAGGTGAAGACGCTCACGCACACCCGTGACGGCAAGCAGTGCCTGCTGTCCATTCACGGCCCTGGCGACGTGTTCGGGGAAGGCGGCGTACTCGCCGCCAACCACACCGAGACGGCCCAGGCCATGCAAGTCACCACGCTGGTCCAGATCCGCGCGGCACAGGTCATGAAGGGCTGCGATCCGCCGTTGCACGAGGCGCTGATCAGCCACTTGGCGAACCGGCTGCTCGAACAGCAGCAGATGATCGCCAATCTGGTGACGATGGACAGCGAGCACCGGCTGGCGGCGCTCCTGGTGAATCTCGGGAAAAAGGTCGGCAAAAGCAGGGAACACACTGCCCTGATACGCGATCGGATAACCCAGGAAGAGCTGGCGGAAATGGTCGGGACCACGCGTTCCCGGGTCGGCTATTTCTTGAAGAGGTTCTCCGTGGCCGGTGTGGTGCATCGCACCAAGGAAGCACATCTGTGCATTCACATCACCGAACTGACCGACTACCTGGAGAATTCCTCCCTGCCCGCCGGCCTGTAGGGCCGGAACATCGGGGCGGGATATCCGGGAACGGTTCTCGGGGGCGGCGTCGCACCGGCGCCGCACCCCTCCGGCGACTCCTCCCTTACCGCCTTCTCCATACGTCGCACCATTTCCTCCAGCAAACGCTGCGACGTGCCGAAGTTGAGCCTGATGAAACCCTCGCTCCCGTACTCCCCGCCGTCGCTGAGGGCGACCTTGCCGCGGTTCAGGAAGAACTCCGCGAGATCGTCGTTGCCCAGCCGGTCGGCCAGTCGCCGGCCGTCGAGCCAGGCGAGATAACTCGCCTCGGGCGGCACCAGTTCCAGGTCCGGGCCGAAGGACTCGAACAGCTCGACGAGCATCCGCCGGCTGCCGTGCAGGTAGTGGCGTACGGTGCGCAGCCAGGGATCGCCGAGGGTGAAGGCGGCTTCGCTCGCGCTCACGCCGAGGATGCCCACGCCGTCCCTGCTCCTCGGCCGCATCTCCATGAGCCGGTCGTGGTCCCGCGGCCGTCCGGCCACAGCCATCGCGCACTTCAGACCGGAGACGTTCCACCCCTTGCTCGCCGAGGCGGCCGTCACCGTCGCCACCCGCGCCGCCTCGGGCAGCGAACCGAGCGGCACATGCCGGCGGCCGGGGTGGGTGAGCGGGGCGTGCACCTCGTCGGAGATCACCGCCACCCCGAACTCGGCGGCCAGGGACAGCACTTCGCGTAGTTCCCCGGCCGTGAAAACCCGGCCGGTGGGATTGTGCGGATTGCACAGGAAGTACGCGGCCGCCCCGGCCCGGAAGGAGCGGGCCAGCCCCTCCAGGTCGAGCCGCCAGCGGCCCCCGCGCAGCCGCATCGGCTGGGCGACGACCTCCCGGCCGGCCGCGGAGATCGCCTCGAAGTAGGGCGGATAGGCGGGCACGTCCACCACGACACCGTCGCCCGGCACGGTGAACCGCTCCAGCGCCACCTCCATCACCCGCATGGTGTCCGGGAACAGCACCACCTGCCGCGGCTCCACCCGCCAGTCCCAGCTCGCCCGCACCCAGGCGGCGAACGCCCGCTGCACGGGTGCCTTCGCGGTGTAGGCGAAGGCGTAGCCGAGGTCGCCGCCCGCGGTGAGGTGCGCGCGGATGGCGTCGAGCACCGGCTCGGCGACGGGGAAGTCCATCTCGGCGATGAACGCCGGGAGTACGTCGGGCGGGTAGCGCCGCCACTTCTCGCTGCTGCGCGCGGACAGCGAGGTCGCGCGCAGTCCGTCGAACAGGTGGATGAGCTCCTGCTGTGCCTGCGACAACGAGTCCTCCTCCGTCGGTGGGGCGGGACCGCGGTGGTGCCGCGCCGCCCGTGCGCGAGCGGCGGGACGAAGGGCGTTCACCAGCTGACGGGCAGTTCCTTGACACCGTGGATGCCGAACAGGTGGTGCCAGAACGGCACATCCGCCGCCGGGACGGCGAGACGCAGTCCGGGCAACCGGGTGAACAGGCGCTCCAGGGTCACCTGGAGTTCGACCCGGGCTAGGGACTGCCCGGGGCACTGGTGGGGGCCGTGGCCGAAGGCGAGCTGGCCGCGAGCGGTGCGGGTGACGTCGAAGCGGTCGGGATCGGGGAAGACCTCGGCGTCGCGGTTCGCGGTGGCGAGCTGACACACCACGCCCTCGCCCTCGTGCACAGTCCGCTCCCCGAAGGTGACGTCGGCGGTGGCGATCCGGTTCATGCCGATCTGCATGGCCGTCTGGTGCCGCAGCAGTTCCTCCACCGCGCCGGGCAGGAGCGCCGGATCGTCCCGCAGCAGGGCGAGTTGACTTGGGTTCTCCAGCAGCAGCATGGTGCCGGTGCCGATCATGGTCGCGGTCGTGTGGTGCCCGGCGGCGAGCAGCAGCCAGGCGATGACCGCGACCTCGGCTCGGTCCAGCAGCCCGGGAGCGACCTGTTCGGCGAGCAGCCGGCTGATCAGGTCGTCGCCGGGCTGCTTCTCCTTGACCTCCACCACCCCTTCGAGGTGGCGGATGATGTCGTCCTTGGCCCGTGCCATCTCCTCGGGACCACTGCGGCCGTTGATGAGGACCCGGGTACGGGACTCGAACAGCGGGCTGTCCTCGGCCGGTACGCCGAGGAGTTCGCACACCACCGTGGACGGGACGGGGTAGGCCAGGGCCTCCATGAGGTCGAGCGGGCCGCCCCGCTCCTCCATGGCGTCGAGGCGGCCGTCCACGATCCGCTCGATCCTGGACCGCAGTTCCTCGGCCCGGCGGCCGGTGAAGTCCCGGGCGAGCATCCTGCGGTAGCGCAGGTGCTCGGCGCCGTCGAGGCGGGGGAAGGTGCCCTTGAGGACCTGCGGCACGGGACGGGGGAACATCCGGGGGAAGTCCGGGTGGGAGCTGTCGGCGCTGAAGCGCGGGTCGTCGAGCACGGCCCGTACGTCCCGGTGCCGCGTGACGACCCGCGCCCGTTGTCCGCTGGGCAGGGTGACGGCGGCGAACGGGTCCTCTGCCTGGAGCCGGCGGTAGCCGGGGGGCGGGTCGAAGGGACAGCCCGGCGCCTTCTCCTGCGGGAACGCGGGCGGCCCGGCCCCGGGGTCGGGCAGCGCTCCGGCGGTGTCGGTCGTGTCCGTCATAGGAAACCCTTCCTCACTGCCGCGGTGGGGCCGCTCCCGGCACGGGCTTCGACCCTAGGACCGGGCGCGCCCCGGTTCTGTTCACTTCTGAGCATCGGCGGTCCTCCTGGCCCGTCCGGTTCAGGCGTCCGGATGGGCCAGGAGGACCGCCGTGTTGAAGCCGCCGAACCCGAATCCGTTCGACAGCACGAACCCGCCGGACGGCCGCCGCGCCTCCTCGCGCACGAGCCGCAGGCCGGGATCAACAGGCTCGACCAGGCCCGGGTCCGGGTGCACGAACCCGTCCCGCAGCTGCAGTACGGCGGCCACCGCCTCCACCACGCCGGCCGCGCTGAGGCAGTGCCCGGACAGGGACTTGGTCGCGTTGACCCACGGGCCGCCCCCGTCCGTACCGAGGACCTCGCGCAGGGCCTCGGCCTCGGTGCGGTCGCCGAGCGGTGAGCCGGTGCCGTGGGCGCTGACCCAGCCGAGGTCGGCCGGGCGCACCCCCGCCTGCGCGAGGGCCCCGGTCATGGCCCGCACCTCGCCGTCCACCGAGGGATCGGCCAGGTGGTTGCCGTCCAGGACGACCGCGCCGCCCGCGAACCGGGCCAGCGCCCGCGCGCCGCGCCGGTGTGCGCAGTCCGCGGTCTCCAGGACGAGGCAACCGGCCGCCTGCCCGGGATGGAAGCCCCGGTGGCCGATGTCGAAGGGCGCCGGGGGGCGCGGGGGCGCGCCGTGGGCGGGGGCCATCGCACCGAGGTTGAGGAAGCCGCGGGTCTGCAAGCCGGAGAGTCGCGTCATCGCGCCCACGACGAGGCACAGGTCGGCGGCTCCGGCGGCGAGCATCCGGGCACCGTGGACGAGGGCGACGTTGCCGCTCGCCGAGGCCCCGCCGACCGTGCAGCCCTCCCCGCGCACGCCCAGGACGCGGCTGAGCGTGGCGACGTGATCGGTGTCCTGGTGGTGCAGGGCGTACCGGGCGGGCAGATGGGCCGGGTTGCGTGCGGCGCGGGCCCGGCCGTCCTCGGTGACCCGCTCCGTCAGGTTGCTGCCGGCCACGACGACGCCGACGCGCTCGGGCGGGGGTGCCGTACGGTCCAGTCCGGCGCCCAGCCACGCCTGGAGCGCGGCGACGACGGCCGCCCGTACCGGTACCGGAGCGCGCAGCGTGGTCCGCCGGGCCAGGGCCCGCAGCTCCGGCGGCAGGCCGGGCAGCGCGTCGAGGGCGCGGTCGGGTACGTCGTCCCCCGCCAGGTCGGCCGTGAAGGCGGGCCACGAAGCACCGGGCCGCTCCGCGTCGGGGGGCGGAGCGGGTGCGACCAGGGCGGACCGCCCCGCACGCAGGGCGGCGGTGAACTCCTCGGGATCGGCCGCGACGGCGCCGAGCACGCCGAGACCGGTCACCAGGACCGCCCGGCCGCCCGGGAGGGGCGCGTTCACAGGCGCTTGCGCATCAGGGCGGCCAGGGTGCCGATCGCCATCCCCTGGTGGAACTCGTGGACGGGCACCGCGATATCCAGCTCCTCCATGGTCAGCGTGACGATCTCGGCCCGGTCGATGCTGTTGCAGCCCAGGTCGGACAGGGTCCGCTCGGGCGTGAACGAGGCCGGTTCGACCTCCGGCACGATCTCCAGGGTGGTGCGGCGCAGCACCGCCAGCACCCGCTCCTCGGCCTTGTCGCTGCCGGGGACGCTCTCGGTCGGTCCGTTCACTTCGGGGTACCTCCGGTTCGTCAGATCCACGCGTACTGGCGGTGGTGGTCGCGCACGCCGGTCAGGGCGAGCAGTTCGGGGCGGTCCGCGGCGCGCCGCAGGAGGGCGTCCCAGCGGCCGGGGTCGATGTCGCGGTGGGGGGTGGGGCGCAGGCACGCGGTGTTCTCCGCGAGCAGCGCGGTGTACTCGGTGAAGTCGAGGTCCGCGCGGGCCCGCAGCCGGGGACCGATGCGCGCCTCGGCGACGGCGGCGGCCGACTCCGGGCCGATGACACCGCTGAAGAACTCCGAGGAGCAGCCGGAGCCGTAGGAGAACAGGCCGATGCGGGCGGGCCCGTCGAGCCGGGTGTGGTCGAGCGCGCTCGCCAGTGCGAGGTAGAGCGAGCCGGAGAACAGGTTGCCGGTCTGGCCGGGGTGGATCAGGGAGGGCGCGACCCGGCGCTCGAAGTCCTCGGCCACCTTGTCGGCGGGGGTGCGGTACAGCTCGCGCAGCAGGCCGCGGTGCGCGGCCCTGACCATGCCGGAGAAGGGCGTGTGCAGGGCGAGCAGGTCGAAGGTGGTCGCGAAGTCGGCGTCCTCCACCCGGGACCGGTAGTCGGCGAAGCTGCGGGAGAAGCACTCCAGGTAGGCCATGAGGGAGCGGTCGGCGTCGGCGATGTCGAGGTCGGGGCCGGGGCGGGCGGAGTCCAGGGTCTCGAAGCTGTGCACGCCGAAGGCGCCGAGATCGGCGGTGAGCACCCGGGGCCGGTCGCCGACGAGCAGGGCGACGGCGCCGGTGCCGGTGACCGGCTCGGCGTACTGGGCGCGCTCGTCGGCGAGGGACATGTCGGTGGAGACGATCAGCACCTTCGCGCCGGGCGAGAGCCCGGCGGCCAGGTAGCCGAGGGCGAGTTGCAGTGCGGCGGTGGCCGCGTAGCACGCCTGTTTCATCTCCAGCATCCGGCAGGTCGGCGGCAGGCCGAGGTGTTCGTGCGCGTAGGAGGCGATGGACTTGCTGTAGTCGATGCCGGACTCGCTGGTGGTGACGAGGAGTTCGATCCGCTCGCGGTCGGCGGGCGGAATCCGGGCCAGCAGGGGGCGGGCGGCGTTGACGGCATGGGTGACGGGGTCCTCGAAGGGCAGTGCCACCGAGCGCCGGTCGGAGGCGACGTTGTCGAAGCGGCGCGGGTCGAGGCCGCGTCCGTCGAACACCGCGCGGGCGCTGACGGCGGCGCTGCCCGCGTACACGTCCAGCGCCTCGATTCCGTACCCGGTCATCACGCCTCCCCGAGTTCCGCGAGGAAGGCGGCCAGGGCCGCGCTCACCCCGTCGGGGTCGGTGACGGTCGGGAAGTGCCCGGCCAGTGGCAGTTCGTGGTAGCGGGCGTCGGGGATGGCGCCGTGCAGGAGGTGCGAGGTCTTGCGGGGGACGACGGCGTCCACCCCGCCGGCGAGGACGAGGGTGGGGACCGCGATGTCGCCGAGCCGGCCCAGCAGGTCGGGCTGCTGGGCGAAGACGTCCAGGTAGCGCAGTCCGATGTGCGGCGCCATGCTCTCGCAGCGCAGCAGCCGTGCCGTGAGTTCCTCGCGTCGGCGCGCGACGTCCTCGGCCCCGGCCGCGACGATCCGGTCGAGGTCCTCGGTGACCAGGTCCTCCAGGCGGTTCACCGCGCCGACCCGGTTGGCGTACCGGTAGGAGCTGCACAGCAGCGCGAGGGACGCGGCGCGCCCGGGGTGGGCGAGGACGAAACTCTGCGCGAGGAGTCCGCCGAAGGAGGTGCCCACCACGTGCACCGGTCCGCGCACGCCGAGCCGGTCCAGGACGTCGAGGTACAGGCCGGCGATGCCGGTCAGCGAGATGTCGTCCGCGCGGGTGGAGGCGCCGACGCCCGGGTGGTGGACGACGAGCACCCGGTGGCTGCCGGAGAGCGCGGCGACCTGGTCGGCGAAGACGCCGCCGCCGACGTTGAAGGGCGGCAGCATGAGCACCGCCGGGCCGTGGCCCCGGTCGAAGACCTCCACCGCGCCGCCCGCCATGGGCAGGATGTGCCGCCGTGTCCCGGGGGCCCGTTCCCTGAGCACGTCGTAGTTCCCGGACGCCGGGGCTGGGTCCGCCGCCGGTCCCTCCTCGAACGCCTCGCGGATGTCGGCGGGCAGCGCGTTCGTCGGGTGGTAGGAGCGCAGTGCGGCGGGGCCCAGGGCGCCCGGGACCTCGGTCAGGTCCGGCACCGGGGACGGATCGGCGACGAACGCCGCGAGCCGGTCGGCGGCGTTTTCCAGCGTCTCGCGGTCCATGCCGAGCGGTACGGCGAAGCGGATCAGCTCGCGTCGCGGGGGTGCGGAGCCGTCGGCGAGGCGGGCGGCGGGGGCCAGGTGGGGGCCGCCGCGTACGCCGGTGGCCGCGTAGATCCCGGCGAGGTACGAGGCGAGGGGGTGGCGGAGGGTACGGCCCGCCGCGGCCTCGTCCACGTCGAACAGCACGCAGTGCGCGGAGGGGCCGGGCACGAGCGGAACGCCGCCGCGCTCCAGGCGCCGCCGGAACGCGGCCACGTTCGCCACCCGTTCGGCCACCAGCCTCGTCGCGGTGTCCTGGTCCAGCAGGGCGGCGGAGAGCAGCCGGCGGGTGGGGAGGCCCGGTTCCCCACCGCGTTCGAGCATGCGTTCGGTGAGTCGCTCGGCGAGCCGTTCGTCGCTGGTCGCGATGAGGCCGCCCCCGTCGATGCCGAAGTCCTTCGAGAGGCTGAACGTCACGGCCTCGGCCAGGCCCAGCATCTCTTTGAGCACCTCCCACGGGTCCCCGGCCGGGCGGTCCCGGCGGGCGTTGGAGATCAGCAGGGCGTTGTCCAGCAGGCGGGTGGCGTCCAGCACCAGCGGTACGCCGTGGGCCCGGGTGAGCTTCGCGACGCCGCGCAGGTTCTCCAGGGAGAGCGGGGCGCCGCCGTGGGCGTTGGTGGCGCCCTCCACGAGGACGAAGGACACGTCTTCGGGGTGCTGCTCCAACGCGGCCTTGAGCGCCGTGAGTTCGAGGTCGGCAGCGAAGGGGCCCTCACCCGTGACCGGCAGCGCGAGCGAGGGGTCGAAGCCCTGCTCCGCGAGCGTCCCGAGCCAGGTCGGGAAGGCCGAGGCGTGCAGGACCCGGCGGCGCGGGCCCGGCCAGGCGCGGCACAGCCGCTCCTCCGCGGCGCGGCCGGAGGCGGCGAAGAACCGGTGGGCGAACGGCAGCCAGGGCAGGTTCGGTGGCTCCTCCCCCATGATCCCCGCCGCGTCGGCCTGTTCGGCGAGGGCCGCGGTGCGCGCCCGCTGCCAGGGGTCGGCGCGGTCCGCCCAGGAGTCCGTGAGCAGGTCCAGTTCGACGGCGAGGTGCGGCAGCCGGGCGGGATTGTGGCCGTGCGCCGCCAGCCGGGCCAGGCGCGGCGCGGCCTCGGGGGCGGGCTTCACCGCGGACTCGTCGAGCGGGGACTCGTCGGGCGCGGGCTCCTCGGGCGCGGGCTCCGCCGTTGGCTCCGGGGCGGAACCCTTCGGCGCGCGCCCGACGGCGACGAAGGGTGTCCCCGGGTCCGCGATCATGAGGATGACGTCGCTGACCTCGCTGGCCTCGTCGCCCTCGGGCTGCACGAGGTACAGGGTCCGGTTCCGGGGGCGGAACTTGTTCTTGAACTGGTAGTTGCCGCCGCCGAAGATCCCGGCGTCGCGGAGTTCGCCGAGGGCGCGCACGGCGGTCTGCGAGGCGTTGGGCGAGGTGCCCGTCTCCCCTCCGAAACTGGCCCCGAAGCTGAAGACCTCGCAGCCCTCCTCGCGCAGCCGCTCCAGAATCCGTACGAGCGCGAACTCCAGCCCGCCGAGCGGCATGTGGCCGGGGTAGAACTCGACGTCGAGCAGGTAGCCGTTCTCCGACGGGATGCGGGTGACCACGACGGCGTTGACCAGGACGTCGTCCAGGTACGTCAGGAACAGCCGGTGGCGCTCGTCGAGCCTGCCGCCGGCCAGGTCCTCGCGCACCCGCCGCACGTAGGGGTTGACCATCTGCTTGGTCGCCGCCCACTCGTCCACGAGCGCGGCCAGTGCGGCGTCGACGGCGCGGTCCTCGCCGGCCCGGTACTCGGAGGTACGGCAGGCTCCGGCCTTCTCGAACCGCTTGACCATGTAGCGCAGCCTGCTCATCCGGCCGCCGGACAGCGTGAACGAGCCGAGGTCCTCGATGCGCTGGAGCGCGCCGAAGGGGGTCGCGGTGACGGGCTCCTGGCCGACCTCCGTCAGCCGTACGAGAGACAGCAGGTTGGGTCGCAGGCCGGTCTGCCGGGCGTGGCCGAAGTACTCGGCGGCCAGTTCGGCGAAGTAGTCCTCGGGACCGGTGTAGTTCCACACGAGCATGGCCCGGTCCCCCTGGGAGAGGGCGAAGAATCCCCGGCGTTCGGCGCCGACGAAGAGATACGGGGCGATGTCGCGGCCACCGAGGCCGCTCTCCTTGCCGTACCGGCCCTCCAGCTCCGCGACGACCTCGGCGAGCCCGGGATCGGCGGCGGCCTCGGCCCGGGTGAGCACCATGGTCCGGGTCGCGGGGCCGGGCACCGGGGCCGGGAAGGGGACGGGTTCGGCCGGCTCCGCTCGCCGGGCCGGCGGCCGGAGCCGCGCGACGCTCCGCTCGCCGTGCGTCGCGCAGAGGGCGTCGGTGAGCTGGTCCAGGGTGGGGCGATCGTAGAAGAGTGCCTTGGGCAGGGCCCCGAGGCCGGTCTCCAGGGCGCTCACCCCCCGCAGCATGTCGAAGGACGTGAAGCCGTTGTCCTCGAAGGTGACCACCGGGTCGAAGGGCCTGCCGAGCACCTGTTCCAGCACGCGGCGCAGCGCGTCCCGGGCTCCGTCGCGACCGGAGGGCGCCTCCCGCTCCGGCCCGGACGTCCCGGTGCTCGCGGGCGGCGTCGGCGGGTCCTCGCGCGGCGCCGACCGGGGCGCGCGCGCTCCGATGGCGGTCAGTACGTGGTCGGCGAGCGTGGCGACACTGTCGTACTCGTACAGCTCGGCGCCCTGGAGGTCGAGGCCGTGGGCGTCGTTGAGGGCGCGGGCCACGTCCATGCGGTAGATGGAGTCGAGGCCGAGGTCTGCGAAGGGGGTGTCGTCCGCGAGATCGGCGGCGGACCGGCCGAGGAGGTCCGCGACCATGTGCCGGAGGGTGGCGCGGAGTTCGCTCGCGGTGGGCGCGGCGGGTGCGCTCGCGGCCGGTGCGGCGGGGCCGGGGGCGTCGCTCGTCCTCGTCGCCGGGGAACCCGTCGCGGCATGCGGCACGGGCCGGTCGGGGGCCGGTGGGGCGGCGGGCTCCCCGGCGGGGGCCGCCGGTGCGGCCGTGGCGAGGGCGCGGAGCCGGACCCGGGGGCGGGCGGGAGGTGGTGGCGGGTTCGTGTGCGACCGCGGGTGCGTGGTCGTGGCTGCCTGGTCGGGGTGCGGCACTTGGGACTCCGTCCTTGCTGGCCGGGAGGTGGTGAACCAGTGGCGGCGGGGCTGGAACTCGGCCCTCGGCAGCGGCTGCGCGCGGCCGGGCGGCCGCGTCGCGTCCTCGGGCGGTGTCCACGCCTCCAGGACGACGTGGGCGTTGGTGCCGCCGAAGCCGAACGAGCTGACCCCGGCCCGCCAGACGGACCGGCCGTGCTCGTCCTTGGCGCCCTCCCACGGGGTGGTCGTGGTGCCGATGCGGAACGGGGTGCCGTCCAGGCGGAGGTAGGGATTGGTCTCGCGCAGGTGCAGGTGGGCGGGGAGGGTGCGGTGCCGCAGGGCCAGCAGCACCTTGAGCAGCCCGGCGATCCCGGCCGCCGCTTCGAGGTGGCCGATGTTGGTCTTCACCGAGCCGAGCGTGATGTGCGGCTCGGTCGGCACGGGTTCGCCCCGGTCGCCGTAGAGCCGGGCGAAGGCGTCCTTCAGGCCCTCGGCCTCGACCGGGTCACCGAGCCGGGTGCCGGTGCCGTGGGTCTCGACGTAGGTGACGCCGGCCGGGGAGACGCCGGCGATCCGGTGGGCGCGGACCACGACATCGGCCTGCGCGCGCGGGTTCGGGGCGGTGAGGGAGGGCGAGCGCCCGCAGTGGTTGACGGCACTGCCCCGGACGACGGCGAGTATCCGGTCGCCGTCCGCCTCGGCCCGCTCCAGCGGCTTGAGCAGGACCGCGCCGACCCCTTCCCCCCGTACGTACCCGTCCGCGTCCTTGTCGAAGGTGGCGCAGCGTCCGGTGGGGCTGAGCATGCCGGACTGGTCGAAGACCCGGAACAGGCCCGGGCTCAGCACCAGGCTGACGCCACCCACGATCGCCTCCTCGCACTCGCCGTCCGCCAGGGCGCCGACCGCGCGGTGCAGGGCCACCAGGGAGCTGGAGCAGGCCGTGTCCACGGTCTCACTGGGGCCGCGCAGGTCCAGCAGGTGGGAGACGCGGTTGGCGACCAGGGAGCGGGCGACGCCGGTGGCCATGTGGGCCTCGGTGTCCGCGCCGGAGCGGGCGATCAGCTCGCCGTAGTCCGAGGTGGCCATGCCGACGAAGACGCCGGTCGAGGTGCCCGCCCGGTCCTGCGGCCGGTAGCCGGCGTCCTCGAAGGTGCGCCACACCGTCTCCAGGAACAGCCGGTGCTGGGGGTCCATCAGCCGGGCCTCGGCCGGGGAGATCCGGAAGAACGCGGCGTCGAAGCCGGCCACGTCCGGGAGGAACCCGCCGCGCAGGCCCGCCGTGGCGGGGTCCGCCAGGAGGTCGGCGCGGTCCGGGGGGACGGGCCCGGTCAGGTCGTCACCCGCGCTCAGGTGCCGCCAGAAGGCGTCCAGGTCCGGTGAGCCGGGAAGCCGCCCGGCCATGCCGATCACGGCCACGTCCCGGCGACGCGGGGCCCGGTGCGGCCGCGCGGGAGCGACGGCGTCCCCCGCCTCCGGGAAAGGGGCGGGGGGCGCGGGCGCGGCCCCCGTCGCGGGCGCGGCCCCCGTCGCGGGCGCGGCCCCCGTCGCGGGCGCGGGCTCGGGCCTCGGCTCGGCCTCCACCGTCGGCTCGGGGTGTGCGGCGTGGGCCTCCGCGGGATGTTCGCGGCCCAGGTGGTCGGCCACGTCGTCCAGCGTGGGGTGTTCGAACAGGACCGTCGGCAGGAGTTCGAGTCCGTAGTGGTCGTTGACGCGGACGATCAGCTCGCTCAGCGAGATCGAGTCGAAGCCGAGGTCCATCAGTTCGGCGGAGGTGTCCACCTCCGCCGGATCGACCATGAGGAACTCCGCCGTGAAGAGGCGCAGTTGCCGTCGTATCGCGGCGGTCGGGGCCACCGCGGCCGGGGGCGGGGCGCTGCTCGTGGTGTCCGTACGTGCCTCCTGTCGGTACCCGGCGGACGGCTCGGCCGGAGCGGGCGTGGGGGCGGGGGTCACCGGGGGCGTGGCCCGTCGCACGGGCAGCCACCGGTTGCCGGTGCCGGTCAGGGCGGCGCGGAAGACCGCGAGGCCGGTGCCGGTGGGCAGCGGCGCCATCGACCAGAGCTGGGCGAAGAGCCGGCGGGTGGCGTCGTCGACGCCCATGCCGCCGTCCTCCCACAGCGGCCAGCCGATCGCCACGGTGCGGCCCCGGCGCTCGCCGCGCGCGGCCAGCAGGTCCCGGCTCGCGGCGAAGTCGAGCTGGAAGGCGTTGGCGTAGGCGTAGTCGGTCTGCCCGAGGTTGCCGGTCTCCCCCACCAGGGAGGCGCACAGGACGAAGAAGTCGAGGTCGTCCTCGCGGGTGGCGTGGTCCAGCAGCACCGTCCCGGCCACCTTGGGGCCCAGTACCTCGGCCGTGCCGGCGGCGGTCTTGAGCACGGCGCGCGCGTCCCGGTTCACGCCGGCCGCGTGCACGATGCCGTTCAGGGTGCCGTAGCGGGCGCGGATGTCGGCGATCAGGCCGGTGACGTCCGCCTCCGAGGCGAGGTCGGTCGGCCGGTACCAGACGGTGCTGCCGCCGCGCCACAGCGGCGCCGTGCGCCGTTCGATCTCCTCGTCGAGCGGTGAGCGCCCGGCGAGCACCAGGTTGACGGGTTCGGCGTCGGCGAGGAACCCGCCGAGTACGCGGCCGAGGGCGCCCGCGCCGCCGGTGACGAGGTAGGTGCCCCCGGCGCGGACCGGCAGCGGCGTGTGCGGGGCGTCGAGCGGCAGGGCTTGCTCGGTGAGCCTGCGCAGGCCGCGCAGGCCGTCGCGGTCGTGGAAGGCTTCGGCGACGCCGTCCCCGGAGTGCTCCAGTTCCTCGGCGACGACGCGCGCGATGCGGGTCGCGGCGTCCCGGTCGTCGGCCGCTTCCGCGTAGGTCTCGAAGCCGACCGTGACCCCCGTGCAGCCGCTGTGCTCCAGCGTGAGCGACTTGAGCAGGGCGCCGGTCGCGGAGAACTGCGGTTGCCGCCCGGCGGGGCCGTGTGCCACCGCGGTACGCAGTCGCACGCGCCGGTCGCGGGCGAGGAGGGCCGCCGCCGTCCACAGGAGCGGGAGGGGCCCGGCGGCGAGTTCGGCGGCGACGGTGTCCGGCCGGGGCGGCCCGGCGGCCGGGGGGCAGGCCAGGACAAGCGCGTCGGGCAGCAGCCCGCGCTCGGCGAGGCCGTCCACGAAGCCGCGCAGTTCGCCGGGGGCGGCCGGCACCGTGTCACCGCCGCCGGGTTCGCCCGCGCCCGACGGGAGGCATGCGGCGCCGCGGCGGGCGAACTCCTCGGCCAGGGCGCGGCGCACCGGGGAGTCCGGTCCGAGCAGCAGGACCCGGCGCGGCGGGCCCGCGGCCACGGAGGAGTCGAGCGGGCGCGGCTCCAGGACGGGCACGAGTCGGCGCACGCCGCCGGACTCGCCCTCCCGCGCGGGCGGGTGGGGAACTCCGGCCGCTTCCGGCGCCGGGAGCGGCACGGCCGGGTCCCCAGTCGTCGGGTCCGGCACCCCCGTCTCCAGCCAGTGCCGCGTCCGGTCGAAGGGGTACGTGGGGTACGTCGCCGGCCCCGCCGGTCGCCCCTCCCACAGAGCGGCCCAGCCGATGTCGCAGCCCTCGGCCCAGCGTCCGCCGAGCCGGGTGAGGGCCGGTTCCGGGTCCGGGCCCCGGGCGTCGCGCAGCAGGGCGGAACCGGGTCCGTGCTCCCGGCCGTCGCCGCCCGGGGCGGCCCGGCCGGTCAGGAGACCGGGGGTCTCGGCGCGGCCGGTGTCGGCGTAGGCGCGGAGCAGGGTCGCGAGGCGGTCGGTGCCGGAGCAGACCACCGCGAGTCGTTCGGGGAAGTGGCGGCGCCCCGTCTGGCTGGTCCGGGCGAGCGAGGCGAGGGGGGTGGCCGCGCCCTCCGGGGTGGTGAGGTGGTCGGCCACGCGGCGGGCGTAGGCCCGCAGGCGTTCGGCGGACCGCGCCGACAGCAGGAAGAGCTGCGGGCCGGCGGCCTGCGGGGTGGCCGTGTTCGGCGGGATGTACTCCTGGAGGATCAGGTGGGTGTTGGCGCCGCCCGCGCCGAAGGAGCTGATCCCGGCCCGGCGGGGGCGGCCACCGGGCTCGGGGGGCCAGTCGGTGAGCGTGCGGACGGGTTCCAGGGCCGCCCCGTCGAAGTCGATCTTCGGGTTGGGGCGGTCGAGGCCGACGCACGGTGCGAGCCGGTCGTGACGGAACTGGAGGAGCACCTTGGTCAGTCCGGCGATGCCGGCCGCGCCTTCGAGGTGTCCGATGTTGGACTTGACCGAGCCGACCGCGCAGCGGTCGGGGCGGCCGGACCCGCCGAGTGCCCGGCCGAGCGCGGCGATCTCGATCGGGTCGCCGAGCGCGGTGCCGGTGCCGTGGCACTCGACGTACGACACCGTCTCGGGCGGCACGCCGGAGCGCTCTAGGACGCGGCGGACGAGGGCGGCCTGCGCCTCGGGATTGGGCACGGTGTAACCGCCGGTCTTGCCACCGGCGTTCATGGCTCCGCCCTTGATCACGGCCCAGATCCGGTCGCCGTCCGCGACGGCCCGGTCGAGCGGTTTGAGCAGGACGGCGCCGACGCCCTCGCCGGGCACGAAGCCGTCCGCGGCGGCGTCGAACACCTTGCACCTGTCGTCGGCGGAGAGCATGTTGAGCGCGCTGAGCGACACGTGGTGGGCCGGGTGGAGGATCAGGTTGACGCCCCCGGCGACCGCGGTACGGCACTCGCCGCGCCGCAGGCTCTCGCAGGCCAGGTGGACGGCGGAGAGCGAGGAGGAGCAGGCGCTGTCCACGGAGATGCTGGGGCCGTGGAAGTCGAAGAAGTAGGAGACCCGGTTGGCGACCGACCAGTGCGCCGAGTGGGCGCCGGAGAGCTTGCCCCGGGGCCAGCCGGTGGCCGCGAGCTGCCCGTAGGTGCCGTACATGACCCCGACGAAGACGCCCGTGTCCGGTTCCTGGGTGTCCGCGCCGAGTCGGCCGTTCTCCTCCAGGAGGTTCCAGACGGTCTCCAGGAACAGGCGTTCCTGCGGGTCGATGTGCGCGGCGTCGCGGCCGAGGATGCCGAAGAAGGCGGGGTCGAAGAGGTCGATGCCGTCCAGGAAGGCTCCCCAGCGGCTGTACGAGCGCTGGGGGGTGCCGCGCCGGGCGTCGAACGTCGGCCGCCAGTCCCAGCGTTCGGCCGGGACCTCGGTGAACGAGGCGGTGCCGGTCGCGAGGTTGCGCCAGAACGCGTCCAGATCGGGCGCGCCGGGGTAGCGACCGCCGACCCCGATCACGGCGATGCCGTCGCTCGCGGCGATGCCGTCGCTCGCGGCGGATGCCGGGGTCACGGGCGGGGCGGGGTCCGGTGCCGGGGTGGTGGGGCGCTCGCGGTCGGGGGCCGGGGTGGTGGGGGGCTCGCGGTCGGGTGCCGGAGTCGTGGGGGGCTCACGGTCGGGTGCCGGGGTCGTGGCCCGCGCGGCGACGGTCGGGCCGTGTTCGCGCAGGAAGTAATCGGCGAGCCGCGCGATCGTGAGGTGCTCGAAGAGGAGCGTCGCGGGAAGGTCCCCGTAGTCCTCCTCGAAGCGGTGGATGATGCGCAGGCTGACCAGCGAGTCCACTCCGTAGTTCTCGAAGGTGACCTCGTCCGCGAGCGCGGCGGGGTCGAGCTTCAGCACCTCGGCGAAGACGTCGCGCACGTACCCCCGCACACGGGCGGCGTCGCCCCCGGCCGGCTGCTCGACGGGGCCGGGGGGCGCCTGCGCCACGAGCACGCACTGGTCCAGCTGCTCGACGGGCACGCCCGGCACGCCCAGCGTCCGGACCTGCCCGAAGCCGCTCGCGGTCAGCGCGCGGCGCCACTGTCCCGGCGCGAGCAGGGGGCTGTGCGGGAGCCTGCGTTCCGCGTCCCGGAACGCCCACCAGCCGGGTGTCAGGCCGAAGGTGAGGGTGAGGAAGTCGGAAGCCCGGGTGACCTCGTTGACGAGCAGGGCGCCGCCGGGCGCCAGCAGCTCGCGCGCGTGCGCCAGGGTGCGCCCGATGTCGGCCGTGGCGTGCAGGACATTGGTCGCGAGGACCAGGTCGTACGTGTGCGGGGTGAAGTCCTGCTCCGCGGGCGGGCGTTCGATGTCGAGGAGCCGGAAGGACAGGTAGGGGCGGCCGGGCCCGGACTCCCGCTCGCCGTGCGCGAGGAAGGCGGGCGAGACGTCCGTGTAGGTGTAGGACACCGGCGGGGCGTCCGGCGTGATGGCCAGGGCCTCGTCGAGGGCGTCGAGGACGAAGGCCGTGCCCGCGCCCGTGCCCGCGCCGATCTCCAGGACGCGCAGCGGACGGCCGGCGCCTTCGGCGGCCCGGTGGCGCCCAAGGGCCGCCACGGTCTGCGCCGCCATGAGCCGGTGGTGGTGGTCGGAGAGCGGCTGGCCCCGGTAGACGGCCTCGACGAGGTCCACGGAGCCGCCCGGGAAGAGCACCTCCGTGGCCGTGCGGGAGCCGTCGAGCACGTCGGGCAGGGCTTCGACGCAGCGCCGCAGCAGAGCGACGTGCGGGCCCATGCCCGGGTGGCGGGCGAGCAGCCGCTCCGCCGTTGCGTCCTCGCGCCCGGCGCGCCGCAGCAGGTCGTCGACGGCCCCGAGCAGTCGCTCGCCCGGGCTGTCTTCGGCGTGCTTCCCTGCCCACCGTGCCAGGACGGTGTCCACGGCGTCGTCCGCGCGCGGCAGCCGGGCGCGGGCCAGGGTCGCGGCGACCCGCTCCAGCTCGGCGAACGCGGCGCGGGCCCGGCCCAGGGAGTCGGCCCGGCCGTCCGGTGCGGCGCCGAGGAGGGCGAGACCGCGCGGGGCGCCCTTCACGACGACCGCCTGGGCGAGACCGGCCCCCATGACGCGGGTCAGCGCCTCGATGCCCTCGGCCGGCTCCAGCGAGCCGATGCCGAGACCGGCGAAGCCCTCGACGTGCCGCTCGTGCGCGGCCGCGCCGACGCTGCCCCAGAAGCCCCAGTTGACCACGGTGGCGGGGAAGGGCCGTTCGCGCAGGTGTCCGGCGAAGGCGTCCTCGAAGGTGCTGGCCGCCGCGTAGTTGGCCTGCCCCGGTGCGTCGGCGAAGGAGATCGCCGAGGAGAAGCAGACCAGGAAGCCGGGCGGCTCCTCCTCCAGCGCGGCGGCCAGCGCCACCAGGCCGCTCGTCTTGGCCGCCATGACCTCCAGGAAGGTGTCCTCGTCCATCGCGGCGAGGGTGCGGTCGCGCAGCACGAGCGCGCTGTGGAAGACCCCGTCGATGCGGCCCGCGCGATCCCGCGCCTCGGCGACGACGCGCCGCGCGTCGGCCGGATCGGCGATGTCGCCGCGCACGTACGCGGCCTGTCCGCCGAGCGTGTCGAGTGCGTCGAGCAGCGCCCGTACGGAGTCGTCCTGCGGACGGCGGCCGACCAGCACCAGACGCGCGCGGTACACAGCGGCGAGGTGGCGGGCGAGTACCGAGCCGATGCCGCCCGCCCCGCCGATCACGAGGTACGTGCCGCCCTCGCGGAAGGGGAACACCCCGTCCCGCGCGGCCGGGTCCGCCACCGGCGCCGGGACCAGTTCCCGCACCAGGCGGCGGTCGCCGCGCAGGACGACGAGGGGTTCGGCGCAGGGTTCGGCCAGCACGGCGTCCGCCCAGCGGGCCGGTGCGGACTCCCGCGGCGGCAGATCGACGCAGCCCGCGCGCCACCGGGGGTACTCGGCGGCGGCCGCGCGCGTCAGGCCGATCAGACCGGCGCTGTGCGGCTGGACCGGGCCCCGCTCCTCGTCGGCGACGGCACCGGCCAGCACCGCCTTCACGACGAGGCGCCGACTGCCGGCCCCCCGGGCGATCAGCGTCTTCAGCAGCCGGAACAGGCCCAGCGTGGCCGGGTCCGGGCCCGGGGCGGGCGGGGGGCCGTCGCAGTCGTGGGCGGCGAGCCAGTAGACCGTGCCGGGAAGTCCGTCCGGCACCGCGGGAGCGGCTCCGGCGTCGGCCGGGAGAGCGATCGCGGTCGCGCCCTCGGCTTTCGCGAGGGCTTCGGCGAGGTGCCGGGCGGCGGGTGTGTGGAAGATCCAGGCCGCTGCCCCCTCCGGGGCCGTCGGCGGGTCCGGGGGGCCGGTCTCCCGCAGGCGCGGGACGAGGACCGTCGTCTCCGTTCGTTCGGGCTCCCCCTCGCGCGAGGCGGGCCGCGGCGCGGGCAGCGACCGCAGCGCGACGCCGTCGAAGGACGCGCACACCCGGCCCTCGGGGTCCGCGACGCGGACGGTGAACGTGGCACCGTCCCGGGTGACGTGCGCGTGGCCGCGCCCGGGCAGTGGGGCGCGCACCTCCAGCGCCCGCAGCGCGAAGGGCACGAGCGGGCCGTCGCCGGTGTCGCGCGCGAGCACGGTGAGCGTCTGGAGGGCCGCGTCCAGGACGGCCGGGTCGAGCGGCCAGACCGCCTCCTCGCCCACCGGCCTCCGCGGGACGCGCAGCACGCCGAGCGCTTCGTCGGTCCCCGCCCACACGCCCTCCAGCGCCTGGTAGGCGGGCCCGTAGGCGAGGCCCCCGGCGGCGAAGGCGGTGTACAGGTCCTCGCCCGCGTGCCAGGAGGGGCAGCGGTCGCGGATCTCCTCGGCGGGGAGCCTGTCAGGCTGCCGGTCCGCATCGGTGAGGGACCGTACGCGGCCCCGAACGCGGGGGAACCCTTCGCCGTCACCGTCCGTCAGCTCGAAGTCCACCCCGCCCGCCGGGTGCTCCACGGTCGTGACCCGGACCTCGCGCGCGCTGGTCACCTCGACCGGGCTCAGCCAGCGCACCTGCGAGAGGCGGACGGCGCCGGTGACCCCGTGCCGCGTCGCGGCGCGCACGGCGAGCGAGAGTGCGGCGACCCCGGGCAGCACGGCGCGGCCGGCGAGCCGGTGGTCGGCGACGACGCGATCCCGCGGGCCGATGGCCTGGGTGAGCGCGCCGGGAGCGTCCTCGGGCGGCCGCGGGGCCGCGGGGGCCGGCCGCCCGGGCCCGGACACCCAGTGCCGGTCGCGGGCGAAGGGATAGGCGGGCAGCGGCACCCGGTGGGCGCTGCCCGCCGGGTGCAGGGCCGCCCAGTCCACCGTCCCGCCGTGCGCGTAGGTCTCCGCCAGACGCCGGAGTGCGGGCTCGTCACCGGTGGCCGGCGCGTGCACGTACGGCGTCTCGTGGTGCTCGGCGGCGGCCCGGAGCGCGCGGACGAGTTCGGCACGGTCGCGGACGACGAACGCGGCGCGCCGCGCGAAGTGCGTGCGCCCGGTGCCGAGGGTGAGGGCGATATCGGCGAGAGCGGGCGCGTCCTCGGTCCCGGTGTCGAGGGCGTAGGCGAGCCGGGTGAGGGTCTTGGCCAGGGCGTCCTGGTCGCGCGCCGAGACGGGGACGAGGTGGGCTCGGTCGCTCCCGGCGGGAGCGCGCCGCCGCCGGGGTGCCTCGGCGATGACGGCGTGCGCGTTCGTGCCGCTGAAGCCGAAGCTGCTGAGCGCGGCGACGCGGGTGCCTCCGGGGCCCGGGTGCCAGGGGGCGGGGCTGGTGAGCACCCGCAGGGAGCCCCGGGAGAGGTCGATCTCGGGATTCGCCGCGGTGAAGTGCGGCGTGGGCGGGATGCGGCGGTGCCGCAGCGCCAGCAGGACCTTCAGCAGGCCCGCGATGCCGGCGGCCATGGTCGTGTGCCCGATGTTCGCCTTGACCGAACCGAGCACGACCGGCTCGGCGGGGGCGGTGCCCTCGGTGCCCTCGCGGCGCAACGCGTCCTGGAGTGCCCGTACTTCGATCGGGTCGCCGAGCGGGGTGCCGGTGCCGTGCGTCTCCACGTAGCCGATGTCCGCTGCGGTGACGCCCGCCGCGCGGTGCACGCGCCGCAGCAGTTCCGTCTGCGCCGCCGCGCTGGGCGCGGTCATGCCGTTGGTCCGGCCGTCGCCGTTGACACCGGTGGCCTTGATGACGCCGTGGATGTGGTCGCCGTCCGCCAGGGCCTGGGCCAGGGGCTTCAGTACGACCACGCCGACGCCCTCACCGAGCACGATGCCGTCGGCCCGCGCGTCGAAGGGGGCACAGGTGCCGGTCGGGGAGAGCATTCCGGCGTTGCTGCACCGGATGTGCAGGCGCGGGGTCAGCATCAGGGCGACGCCCCCCGCGAGCGCGGTGCGGCACTCGCCGCGGCGCAGACTCTCGCAGGCCAGGTGGACGGCGGTCAGGGAGGACGAACAGGCGGTGTCCACGGCCAGGGTGGGGCCGGTCAGGTCGAGGAAGTAGGAGATGCGGGCCGCGAGCACGGACGGGGAGGAGCCGAGGAAGGCGTGCCCGCTGTCGGCCTGTCCCGCCTCGGCCAGCAGGTCCCCGTAGTCCCCGGCCCCGCAGCCGACGAAGACACCGCAGTCCCGGCCGCCGCGCTCGATCGGCCGCCGCGTCCCGCCGCCCGCGTGACCGGCGTTCTCCAACGCCTTCCACGCCTCCTGGAGGAAGAGGCGCTGCTGCGGGTCCATGGCCTCCGCCTCCAGCGGCGAGAGCCGGAAGAAGCCCGGGTCGAACTCGTCCGCTCCGCGCACCACCGTGGCCCACTTGCTGTCGGTGCGGTCGGTGACGGAGCGGTCCGGGTCGTACCAGCGCTCCGCGTCCCAGCGCTCGGGCGGCACCTCGGCGATCTCGCTGCGCCCGGCCTCCAGGTTCTCCCAGAAGGCGTCGAGGTCGTCGGCGCCGGGGAAGCGGCCCGACATGCCGATCACGGCGATGTCGGCGGCGGCGTCCGGTCCTTGTGAGGTGCCCGCCGGTTCGGGGTCGGGGCTCGGCTCCTCCTCGGCGGACGCGGCCTTCGCGGCGGCCGGTTCGCGGCGGGGCACGGGCCGCAGGGTGACCTGAGCGGCCGGGGCGGGGGGCGCGGCGGGCTCGTGCGGACGGGCGGGTGGTGCGGGAGCGGCGGCCGGGGCGGGGGGCGCGGGCTGGGCCACGGGGGCGGGTGCGGGGGGCGGGGTGACGGCGGCCCCCTCGTCCCGGGCGGCGGTGTCGCGGCCTCCCGGCTCGGTAGCGGGGCCGGTGGCGGTCGCTGCGCCGGTGGCGGTCGCTGCGCCGGTGGTGGTCGCGGGGCCGAGCGCGGCGCGGTGCAGGGCCTCGCTGCGGTGGCGGGCCGTCAGGAGGGCCGCCGTCATCGCGGGGACGGTCGGGTGGTCGTAGACCGCGACGGCCTCCAGACCGGCGTCGTGCCGTTCGTTGAGATGGCGGACGACCTCGACGGCGCCGATCGAGTCCAGCCCCATCTCGGCGAAGGTCCGCTCGTCGTCGATCTCCTCCGGACGCAGGTAGAGCACCTGGGCGACGGAGGTGACGACGTCCGCCCGCGCCTCCTCCCCGGAGAGCCCGACGGCGGCCTCCACCGCCGGTACGGGCTCCGCCGCGTGAGTGCGTACGGGCTCGCGTGAGGGGGCGGGCTCCCGCGCGGGTACGACCTCGTGCGCCGCGTCTTGCGGCGGTACCGGCCCCGGTTCCCGCGACGGCTCCGGTCCGGCCACGGGGCCGGGGTCCTTCGCCGTGGTGCTCCCGGTGCCCCGGAACGCCTCCACGCGGGCGAAGTGGCCCCTGACCCGGTCACGCGCCTCCGCGCCGAGCACGTCCTCGTGCATCCGGACCTCGCGCCCCACCACCTCGTCCAGCCGGGCCAGGACCCGACCGGCCAGTTCCCGCTTGAGACGGCGGACGGCGCCCTCCGGGCGGCCCGCGAGCGCGCGGGCGCGGTCCAGCGCGGCCGTCAGCACGTCGCGCCGCGGCAGGACGGTGACCATGGCGCCGTAGCGGCGCAGTTCGGCGCCGGTCAGGGACCTGCCGGTGAGCATCATCTCGTCGGCGAGGGCCGAACCGAACCGGCGTTCCAGGACGTATGTCGCCCCCATGCCGGGGGTGAAGCCGTACGCGACGAAGTTGGCGCTGTAGACACTCTCCTCGGCGAGCAGCACCACATCGGCGTAGAGCCCGAAGGCCAGCCCGCCGCCGGAGGCGTGCCCGTCGATCGCTGCCACCACGGGCCGGTCGCAGCGCAACAGCCCCTCGTACACGAACGCCTGGTCGGTGAAGCTGCCCTCACCGTCGGCCAGGGTCTCCAGGGCCTCGGCGGTGCCGCCCATGCTGAACACGCCGTCCGAGCCCGTGAGGACCACGGCCTTGATGTCCGGGCGTGCGGCGACCGTGCCGAAGATCTCGCGCAGGTCGCGCAGCAGGTGCTCGGTGAACATGGGTGCGTTCATGCGGATCAGGCCGATCCCGCCGTCCAGGACGGCGAGTTCGGCGCCGTCGTCGCGGCCGGAGGGGGCGGAAGGAGCGGGGGGCGCGGCGGGCGCGGGGGCCGGTGGGGTGGCGTCGGCGCGGGGGGCCTGGGGCCGGGCCGGGGCGGGCGCCCCGGCGGGCGGAGTCTCCTCGTCCTCGGCCGCGCGTCCGGTCCACCCGCCGGGCCAGCAGCGCTCCTCGCGGAAGGGGTAGCCGGGCAGCGGGACCCGGCGGGGGCGCGCGCCGTCGCCGGTGCGCGGTCCGGGCCCGTCGACGCCGTCGCTCGCGCCCGTGACCCAACGGCGCGCGCGATCCTCCGGGGTGTGCGCGTCGTCGGCTGCCGGGCGGGCGGGTGCGGCGGAGGCGGAGGCGGTCCCGAGGCAGGCGCGCGGTCCCGGCTCGGCGCCCTTGACGAGGCGTTCCAGGGCCGCGCGCAGCTCCGCGATGTCGTCGGCGACGACCGCGAACCGCACCGGCATCGCGGCGCGGCCCGCCCAGAGGGTGTGGGCGAGGTCGTCGAGCCTCGGCAGGCCGTCGGTGGTGCGGCAGGCGCGGTCCAGGCGGGCCCAGGTCGTCGCGGCCTCCTCCAGCGTGGAGCCGGGGTGCACCGCCGCCGCGAACCCCTCGGTCGCGGACGTCGGTCCGCTCCCGGTGTGCGCGGCGAGGTCGTGGGCCAGGGCCAGGCGGGCGGCGGCGTCGAGGCCGAGGTCACCGAAGGTCTCGCCGCCGCCGAGGGAGCTCTCGGGTACGGCGAGGCGCCGGGCGACGAGGGACCGTACCGGCACGTGCTCGCCCGTGGCGGCCTCGGGGACCGCCGCGTCCGGGGTGAGGACGGCGAGGAGGGCGGAGGCCCTTTCCCGCAGAGCCTCCTCGTCCTTGGCGGACAGCGCGAACAGCCGGGGACCGCGCGGGGCGGGGCGGCCCGGGGGCTCCGGGGCCTCCTCCAGCACCAGGTGGGCGTTGGAGCCGCCGGCGCCGAAGGCGCTGATCCCGGCCAGCCGCCGGCCGCCCGAGGGGCGCGGCCACGGCGCGGGGGTGCGCTGTACCGTCAGCCGGCCGTCCCCGAAGTCGAGGTGCGGGTTGAGCGTGTCGGCGTGCAGCGAGGGCGCGAGGGCGCCGTGCCGGAACTGGAGCAGCACTTTGGTGAGTCCGGCGATGCCGGCCGCGCTCTCCAGATGGCCGATGTTGGTCTTCACCGATCCGATGGCCACGCGCTCCGGCCCCGGGGTGAAGGTGTCCAGGGCGGAGCGCAGGCCCTCCAGTTCGATCGGGTCACCGAGCGAGGTGCCGGTGCCGTGGGCCTCGACGTAGCCGAGGGCGCGCACGTCGGCGCCGGACTCGCGGACGGCGTCGGCGACGAGTTCGGCCTGCGCGGCCGGGCTGGGCACGGTGAATCCGCTCGTACGGCCGCTGTGGTTGAGGCGGCTGGAGCGGATCACGGCGTGGATGTGGTCGCCCTCCGCGAGTGCCCGGTCCAGCGGCTTGAGCAGTACCGCGCCGACGCCCTCGCCGGGTACGTAGCCGGTACCGCCCTCGCCGAAGGCGCGGCACCTGCCGTCCCGGGACAGCCAGCGGCCACGCGCGAGCTGGAGGTATTTCTGCGGGTGCGTCATCAGGTTGACGCCGCCCGCGAGGGCGACGGTGCTCTCGCCCCGGCGCAGGCTCTCCACGGCGAGGTGCACCGCCGTCAGGGACGAGGAGCACGCGGTGTCGAGGGCGATGCTGGGGCCGTGGAAGTCGAAGGTGTAGGAGACGCGGTTGGCGACGGAGGAGTGGAGGGACACCGGGGCGGACTCGTCGTCGGGGTCCGCCACGAACTGGAAGTGGTTCCACATGACTCCGGCGAAGACGCCGACCCGCTCGGCGGTGAGCGAGTGCGGCGGGTAGCCGGCGTCCTCCAGCGTCTGCCAGGCGATGGTGAGGAACAGCCGTTCCTGGGGGTCCATGCGCTCGGCCTCGCGGCGGGAGATGCCGAAGAACAGCGGGTCGAAGCGGTCCATACCGGCCAGGAAGCCGCCCCAGCGGCCGTAGGTGCGGCCGGGCCGGCCGGGCTCGGGGTCGAAGAGTGCGTCGTGGTCCCAGCGGTCGGCGGGGACCTCGGTGACGCAGTCCCGGCCGTCGGCGAGGTTGGCCCAGAAGGCGTCGAGGTCGGGGGCCTGCGGGTAGCGCCCGGCGACCCCGACGATCGCGACGGCCCCGGGCGCCGTACGGGCACCGCGCGCGGGAAGGGGCGCGTGCTCCGCCGCCGGGGCCGGCGCGCGCGTGCCGGGCTGTTCCGGCGCGGGGGCGAACAGACCTGTCGTGAGCGGTCCGGCCGGGTGCCCTTCGGTGTGGACGGCGACGAGCCGGGCCGGGGTGCCGGGCGCGGCCAGGCAGCGGTCCAGCAGGCCGAGCGCGGTCTCGGTGGGCAGGGGCCGCATCCCGGAGCGGGCGGAGCGGGCGAGCGCGGCCTCGTCCACGCGTAGGCCGCCCTCGGCCCAGTAGGGCCAGGCGAGGGAGAGGGTGCGCCCCGTGCGGGCGGGGTCGGCGGACCGGTGGGCGGCGAAGGCGTCGAGGAAGGCGTTGGCGTACCCGTAGGCGCACTGGCCGGTGTTGGGCAGCACGGCGGACAGCGAGGAGAACAGCATGAACAGGGCCGGGTCGTCGGCCGCGGTGGCCCTGTCGAGGTGCAGGGTGCCGGCCAGTTTCGGGGCGAGCACGGCGCGGGTCCCGGCGGGGTCCCGACGGAAGTGCACGGCGTCGTCGGCGCGTCCCGCGCAGTGCAGGACGGCGTCGATCCGCCCGTACAGCTCGCGGCACCGGGCGGCGACGGCCTCGGCGTCCTCGCGGCGCGCGACGTCGGCCGGTACGTAGTGCGCCTCGCCGCCCCGTGCGGCGCAGCGCTCCAGCAGGGCGGTGGTCGCGGCGTCGGGCTGCCGGGTGCCGCACAGCACCAGGCGGGCCCCGTGGGTGCCGGCGAGGTGTTCGGCGAGGAGGGAGCCGATGCCGCCCGCTCCGCCGGTGACGAGGCAGACGGCTCCCTGGGGCAGGAGCGGGGTGCCGGGTGCGTCGAGGGTGTGGGGGGTCAGGCGGCGCACGTGGCGCTCGCCGTCGTGGTGCCGGCTCTCGCTGTCGTCGCGGTCGTCGGCGGCTTCCGCGAGCAGGATGGCGGCGAGTTCCCCGGTGTCCGGGGTGCCGGTGACGAGGGTGGCGCGGCAGCGCAGGGCCGGGTTCTCCGTGGTGATGCCGCGGGCCAGGGCGGCGACGGCGCTGTGCTGCGGTGCGGTGTCCTCGCGCTCGGCGCGGTGGAGGAAGCGCAGGACGCGGGTGGTGTCCGCGGGCCTGGCCGCGAGCGCTGCGGCCAGTGCCCAGACGACGTCGTAGCCGTCGCTGGTGTCGGCGGCGGGGCCGAGCGCGGGCGGGGGGCAGACGGCCAGGACGGCCGGGTCCGTGCCCTCGGCGGCGAGTTCGTCCAGGAGGCGGGCGAAGTCGGCGCGGCTGCCGGTGGGCAGCTCCCAGGTGTCGGTCCCGGTGCGCTCGTAGGCGAAGGCGGGCCGCACGTGCACGGTGCGCCGGCCGGCGGTGCGCCGGCGCAGGGCCTCGGGCAGCAGCGGGTCGGGGGTGACGACGAGCAGGTCGCCCGGCGGCAGCGGGGCGCCGGTGGCGGGGAGGTGGACCCAGCGGGGGCGGTGGAGGCCGAGGCGGGGGGCGGACATCGGCGGCGCCGGGTCCTCGGCGGGCGGGCGCGCCGGGGTGGCCGGTGCTGTCGCGGGTTCGTCCCCGGCGGGCAGGGTGAGGGTGTGCCGCTCGGCCAGGTGGCGGGCGACGGAGGCGACGTCGGAGTGCTCGAAGAGGAGCGTCGGGTAGAGGCGCCCGTCCACGACCTTCTCCAGCTCGGTGCTGAGCGAGAGCAGCGCGACGGAGTCCAGGCCGAGTTCGTAGAAGCCGCGCCGGGAGTCCACGGCGTCCGGCGCGCGGCCCAGCAGGCCGCCGATCAGGGTGCGCACGTGGCGGACGAGCCGCTGTTCGGGGTCTTCGCCCGTGGATACGGGGACGGGGCCGGACGGCCGCGCGGGCGGGGCCGGGGTGGGGCGGGAGGGCTGCGCGCGCGGGACCGGCGGCGGGTCCAGCAGCCGGGTGATGAGCCCGGCGTGCCGTACGCGTTTGCAGCTCAGTTTGGTGAACGCGGCGATGAAGCGGCCTTGTTCGTCGTAGATGCGGCAGTCGTTGTGGATCACGTCGCCGGACGGTGCGACGGTCTCGGCGGCCGGCACATGGACCCAGCAGGGGCCGGAGGCCGCGCGCGGGGCGCGGAACTCGGCGATGTGGACGGGGATGAAGGGGTCGGGGCCGGGCGGCGGGCGGTGGCCGAAGGTGACGAGGGTGGCGGCGTCGAGCTTCGCCGGGTGCAGGTGGAAGGCGCTCTCCTGGTCCCGGGAGTTCGGGTCGAGTTCGAGGCGGGCGAGCAGGCCGCCGGTGTCCAGGGTGTGCAGTTCGCCGAAGCCCATCATGGGCGGGCCGTGCTCGATGTGCTCGGTGCGGGCCTGCTGGTACAGCTCCGCCATGTCGCGGCTCCGCTCGGAGCGGGTGAGCAGGGCGCGCGGGTCGATCGGCGGGGGCGAGGGTGCGTCGGTGTACTCCAGGCGGCCCGAGAAGTGCGGTCGCCACGGCACGTCGCCGGGCGCGGCCGGGTCCGTGCCCTCCTCCAGGACCGCGCCCGCCGCGTCGACGGGCCGGGAGCCGGTGGCGTCGGGGGCGCCGATCGTGACGCGTACGGCGAGGTCGCGGCCCGGGGCGGTGGCGATGGGCTCGGCGAAGAGCACGTCGCGCAGCACCGCGTGCTCGGTGTCCAGTCCCCGCGCGGCCAGAATCCGGTACACGATGTCGAGGAAGGTGGCGCCCGGCATCACCGACACCTGGTGGATGCGGTGGTTGCGCATGATGAAGTCGTCGTGCGGGAGCACGAGGTGACACTCGATCGGGTCGTTCACGGTGTGGCTTCCCCCTCGTGTCCGAGCCGGCGGACGGCGTCCTCGCGCAGCCGGTTGCGGTCCGTCTTCCCATGGGCGTTCAGTGGTGGGTCGGGCAGCCACCACAGGTGGCGGGGCAGCATGTAGGACGGCAGGCGGGCGGCGAGCCGTTCGGACAGGTCCCCCGTGGCCGGTGCTCCGTCACCGAGCAGGTAGGCGACGAGCCTGGTGCCGCCGGGCACGTCGAGCGCGAAGGCGACGGCGTCGGTGCCGGAGGTCTCGCGCAGGGCGGCCTCCACCTCGCCGGTCTCCACCCGGTAGCCGTTGACCTTCACCTGGGCGTCCTTGCGGCCGAGGTGGACCCAGCCGTGCGGGGTGGCGCGCACCTGGTCCCCGGTCCGGTACCAGCGCCGTCCGCCGTGGTCCAGGAAGCGGCCGGTGTCCTGCGCCGGTTCGAGGTAGCCGCGGAACATCTGGGGCCCGGTCATGACGAGTTCGCCGCTGTCGTCGGCGGGTGAGCCGTCCGGGGCGAGGAGCATGGCCTCCATGCCGGCGTTCGGGACGCCGATGGGGACGGTGGCGGCGTACCGCGAATCGGTGAGGTCCTGGTCCGGGTGCCAGCGGAACGCGGTGCAGGCGATGGTCAGTTCGGTGGGGCCGTAGATGTTGTCGAGGACCGCGCCGGGCGCGGCGCGCCGCCAGTAGCGCGCGGTCTCGGTGAGCAGGGGCTCACCGGCGAACACCGACTGGCGCAGGCCGGTGAGGCTGCCGGGGGCGAGGCGGTCGGCGCGTTGCAGCCCGCGCGCGAGGCTGGGGGTGCTGTGCCAGACGGTCAGCCCGTAGCGGCGCACCCAGCGCGCCGGGTCCAGGGCTTGCAGGCGGGAGAGCACGCACACGCAGGCGCCACCGGCCCAGGCCGGGAAGATGTCGCACATCGCCAGGTCGAAGGTGGTCTCGTGGACCTGGCTGAAGCGGTCCTCGGGCCGCACCTCGTAGCGCGGCAGCGAGGCGGCCAGGAACGCCGAGGCGTTGCCGTGGCTGACGGGCACGCCCTTGGGGACGCCGGTCGATCCGGAGGTGAAGAGGATGTAGGCGATGTCCTCGGGCGACCCGGCCGGTGGCCGCCATCCGGCCGCGGGGCCCGTCCCGGCCAGTTCCTCCGACGTCAGGACGCGGGCGCCGCCGACCGCGCTCGGCAGCTTCGCGGGCAGGGCGGCCCGGTCGGTGCCGGGGGCCAGGACGGCGTGGACGGGCGCGGACTCCACGAGCCGGGCCACCGTTCCCGCCGCGTCCGGGGCGGCGATGACCGTACCGCAGCCGGCGGCCCGCAGCACCGCGGCATTGCGGGCCGGCGGGTTCTCCGGGTTCAGCGGCACGGCGGGGGCGCCCGCGTAGAGGGCGGCGAGCAGGCCGACGTACGCCTCGGGCGTTTTGGAGGCCAGTATGGCCACGGGCGCGCCGGGCTCGCCGGCCGCGGCGGCGCGGGCAGCCCAGGCGCGGGCGAGCGCGTCGGTCTCGGTGTAGGTCCACGCGCGGTCGAGGATGCGCAGGGCGGGGCCGTCCGGGTTGCGGGCGAGGCCGTCCGCGAACCAGTCGTGCAGCATCCTGGCGGCCCCCGGTCCGCCGCCGGGCCCGGCGGCCGTCACCGGTCGTCCAGACAGCCGCTGACGACGCGCCACAGTTCGGCGGGGGTGGCGAAGCTGGCGGGGACGAGGGCTCCGTCCGGGAACTCGATGTCGTAGGCGTCCTCAAGGCGGGCCGAGAGGCCGACCATGCCGAGGGAGTCCAGGCCGTGCGCGGGCAGGGGGAGGTCGGGACGCAGTGGGGCGGTCGGGGGGTAGTCGGTGAGTGCGGCCCTGACCAGCTTCTCGTAGGTCTCGTCCCAGTTCGTCGCCACGGTGCCCTCGTCCTCCTCGTCGTCGCCGGGGTGGTGCCGGTGTGCCGGGTGAAAGGCGTCGGTGCGCACGCTCCGGACGGTTCCTGAGAACGTCGCGGGATGAAACGTGCGGAGCCCGGTCGAGAGAATTCCGGCGCGGGGATGCTAACGACGGTATTTCCGGCGCCGCAAGGGCGCCCGGGCACTTTTTCACGCTGCGCACTATTGAGCAGAATTCAGCACCGTAAAGAGCGGACCATCCGGGGTCTTTATTTGTTTTCCAGGGCCGGGAATCAGGCGCTCGGCGGCGGCCGCCGACGCGGGAGGACGTGACGTATGCGGCAGCGGGTACTGATCGCCGGTACATCGCCACTCCTCGCGGGCCGGCTCGCCGCCCGCTGCCTCGCGGCCGCCCCCGGCACCGAGGTGGTGCTGGTGTCGGCCGCCCTCTCCCGCCCGGGGCAGCCGGCGCCGGACCGGCGGGAGCTGGCCCGGTTCGTGGCGGGGTGCGCGGGCGGTGACGAGGCGGCGGAAGCCTTCGGCGCGGAGCGGCTCTCCGTGGTGTGCGCCGAGCCGCACGCCGTCGCCGCCGAGCTGACGGCGTGGGCCGCGGAGCAGGTGTGGTGCGTGGTCCCGGGCTGGGACCGCTCGCCTGCCCGGGGCGCGCGGGCGGACACGGTGCTGACGGGCGCGCTGCTCGGCGCGCTGCCGGGTCTCGGGGCCCGGGGCTATGTGCACGTGGGCCCGGACACGGCACCGGACGAGGACCGGGCGCACCGAGCCCTGGAGCGGCTGGCCGTGGAGGCGTGCCTGGATGCCGGGGTGTCCTGGCGGGTGCTGCGCACGCCGCCGGTGGTCGACGCGTGGGCCCCGGCGCTCGGCGAGTGCCCGCCGGGCGCGCACCGGCTGCTGGGGGCACTGCACTCGGTGCGTGCCGAGATCGAGGACCGGGCGCCCGGCTGGTTCGAGCGGCACCCGCTGCGCGTGGCGGACGCGGCCGGGCTCGGCCTGAGCCTGCTGGACGCCGAGCGGGCGGCCGGGGAACTCTGGCGGGCGGGCGCGCCGGGCGAACTCCCGGACGGCTTCGCGACGGTGCCCCGGCCCGCCCCCGTCCCGCTGACCGATGTCCTCGCCCGGGGCGGCGCGGTGCATGGGATCGACGTGCGCCCCCTTCCCGAGGGCGAGTCCCCCGGCGCCGAGGACCGCCTCCTGGACCTGCGCCTGAGCGACGTACGCCGCCACGCGGTGCCGCTCGGCAACCGGACCGGGCCGGGAGAGCACGCGGGCGCCCGCCCCGCCCCGGGCACGGCCCCCGGCGCCGGAGCGCCGGCCGCGCCCCCGCTCTCCCCCGCCGCCCAGTGGGACCTGTTCGGCGCGGTCCGGGCCTGCCAGTCCTCGCGGAGCGGGGTACGGGAGCCAAAGCTGCGCAGGCGGGTCGTGGACGTGGCCGGGCGGCCCCTCGTGCTGTTCGACGGCGGGAACGGGGAGGGGACGCCTCTGCTGGTGCTCAACGCGCTCGGGCAGGGCCCCGGCTTCCTGAACCGGCTGTGCGCGCACCTGACGCCGTACCACCGCCTCGCCACCTGGCAGGTGCGCGGGACCGAGCGGGCGGACCCGGACTGGGGAGTCCCCCGGCAGCTCGACGACATCGAGGCGGTATTGGAGGCGGTCGGCTGGGAACGCGCCCATCTGCTCGGCTGGTGCACCGGCGCCAAGATCGCCACGGCCTTCCAGCAGCGCCGCCCCGAGGCCGTCGCCTCCCTCGTGTTCCTGAACGCCACGTTCCGGCAGAACGACCGGTGGGACGGCATGGACACCAAGTACGAGTCCGACCTCGCGGCGGTGTGTCGCGCGCTGGACCGCGGACCGGAGAAGGCCGCCCGGATGCTCGACCTGCTGGCCCCGGGCGCGGTGGGCGGGAAGGGCGGCAGCCGCGGCGACCGGGACGCGGGGGTGCTCGGCGTGCTGAGCCCGGCGCTCGCCGAGGAGGTGCGGCGGCCCTTCCGGGACGCCGAGGTGCTGGTGCGGTACGCCCGGCAGCTCGTGGACCTCTGGCGGCTGGACTCGGCGGCGCAGGCGCCGCGCGTGAGGGTACCGACGCTCTTCGTCTCCTCGGAGTTCGACGGCATCTCCTCCCCCGCCCGCGCCCGCGAGGCCGCCCGGTGCTTCCCGCGGGCGCGGTACGCGGAGCTGGCCGTGGCCGGTCACTACGCGCCGCACGACCGCCCCGCCCTGGTGGCGGAGCTGATCACGGAGTTCGTCCGCGCCCCGCACGAGGTCGCCGGCCTGGTGCGGGACGCGGAGATCACTTGGCACATCGACAGCGAAGGAGCAGCGCGGTGACCGAGGCGAAGGCCTTCGACCGGGTCGCGGACGACTACGACCGGATGCGGGGCGGAATGGAGCGCGGCAGGCAGTCCGCGGCACGGCTTGCGGGGGACCTGACGGCGGGCCCGGTGCTGGAGGTGGGCGTCGGCACGGGCATCGTGGCCGCGGGGCTCGCGGAGCTGGGCCACGAGGTGCACGGTGTCGACGTGTCGCGGCCGATGCTGGCGCGGGCCGCCCAGCGGCTGCCGGGCCGGGTCTGCGCCGGGGACGCGCGGGCCCTGCCGTTCGCCGACGGGAGCTTCGCGAACCTGGTGTTCACACACGTCCTGCATCTGGTCGGGGACATGCCGCTGGCGCTGCGCGAGGCGGCCCGGGTGCTGCGTCCGGGGGGCCGGCTGCTCGCGGTGCACGGGGACCCCGGCGCCGACCCGGACGAACTGGTCGCGGTACTGGACCGGCTCGCCGTGCTGCAACCTCGGCGCCCCGACACCCCGGAGGGCCTGGACGCGGCGGCGCGGGACGCGGGGCTGGAGCGGCTGCGGCACGAGTTCGCACCGGACTACGAGCGGGCCACGACCCCCCGGCAGCTCCTGGAGAGCCTGGAGCGCCGGCTGCCGCCCTACCTGTGGGACGTCGACGACGAGGTCTGGGCGCGCGTGGTCGAGCCGGCGCTGGCCGCCCTGCGCGAGCTGCCCGACCCCGACCGCCCCCGGGTCCAGCGGTGGCGCGTGCACCGGAGCGTCTACGTCAGGGCCTGAGCCGCCGGGCTTCCCCGCGGGAGTGCCGGGACGTGGGGGCGGGCCCTGGCCCCGACGCCCCGCCCGCGTCCGGCCCCCGCGTCCCGATCCGACCCCGTGTCCCGCCCCGACGGCTCTCAGCGCGGGATGAGTTCGAAGGCGATCGCCGGACGGCCGCCGAAGCGTGCCCCCATCGCCTGGGCCAGGCCGAGGAGCGGGCCGCGCACATCGGTGACGGGTGGCCGCATGGCCGCGAGATAGCTGGTGTGGGCCTCCAGCGAGGCCACCGCGAGGTCGACGCAGTCGCTGATGTCCACGGCGTGGGTCGGCCGGGGCGAATTGGACATCGCCACGTACCGGACGCCCTGCCAGGGGGCGCCCTCCTCGGGGAAGACCCAGCGGTTGGCGGCGTCGCCGATCGCGTCGAGGAGGGCCCGGCCGGTGTTGCGGTGGTCCGGTGAGTTCCAGCGTCCCGTCGAGGTCTGGTCGTGGTGGCAGAAGCCGAGGACGAGCTCGGGGCGGTGGCGGCGGATGGCGGCGGCGAACTCGCGGCGCAGCCGGGCGGAGTACTCGATACGGCCGTCCGGGTGTTCGAGAAACTCCACCCCGGTCGCTCCCACGACGGCCGCGCTGGCCCGCTGCTCCGCCTCGCGGACCTCGGCGGCCTTCTCCGGTGCCATCGAGTCGATGCCCGCCTCGCCCCGGCTGGCCACCAGGTAGGCGACCGACTTCCCGGCCGTGGTCCAGCGTGCCACCGCGCCCGCGGCGCCGAATTCCATGTCGTCGGGGTGCGCCACCACGGCGAGGGCGCGGGACCAGTCCTCGGGCATTTCCTGGAATTCATCACTCATGGCCCGAAGATAACAGCGGACTTTCTTCACCCGGTACCCCGGAAACCCTTTTCCCTGTTTCGCTCAAGAGTGAGCAGCGCCTTGGTCGCCGAAGCCGGATGATCCGGCTGATCCCGTCAGTCCGGCCACCGGTTCGCCGGGTACCGCACGAGAGGACAGCACATGCAGACGCAGTCGACGAGCACCATGACGTGGGACCCCTGGCAGCCGGTGCCCTACGAGCAGACGGAGGGCGCCCCGCTGCTGCTGCGCGGGGAGGTGTCCAACCACTACCGGGGGCAGATCGAGGGCGAGGGGGTCCAGCAGGTCCTCATCGCCCTGTCGCCGGACGGGGCGAGTGTGTTCACGGCGCTGGAACGGGTGACGGGCCGGATCGGCGACCGCAGCGGCAGCTTCGTCCTCCAGCTCACCGGTACGACCGGCGGCGGCGCGGCCAAGGCCACCCTGGAGGTGCTGGAGGGCTCCGGCACCGGCGGGCTGGCCGGTCTGCGCGGAACCGGGGCGTACTTCTGCGACAATCCGGGCCCCGACGGCAACGCGACTCTCACGCTGGACCACTCCTTCGAGTAGTCCCGGCGATCCGCGTGTGCCCGGGCCGCTCAGCGCCTAGGCTCGCAACCGCCGCAAGCACACGCGGGAGTTGCGCACCGAGACGACCTCCGGGGCGGCCGACGTCCCGAGGAAGGAAATTCATGTCCCCCATTGGGCAACTGGCAGCGATCACCCTCGACGCACCGGACCCGAAGGCCCTGGCCGAGTTCTACACCGCCGTCACCGGCTGGCAGTCGCTCTACGCGAGCGAGGACTTCGCCTACATCGGCACGCCGGACGGATCGAGCCGTATCGGTTTCCAGCGGGTCGCCGACCTGAAGCAGCCCGCCTGGCCCGGTGACGACAAGCAGATGCACCTCGACTTCAGCGTCAGCGACGTGGACGAGGCGGTGGAGCGGCTGACCGCCATCGGGGCGACCAAGCCGGAGCACCAGCCGGGCGCCGGGAAGTGGGTCGTCCTGATCGACCCGGCCGGCCACCCGTTCTGCGTGACGAAGATGCCCTGACACCGGCTTCGCCGGACACGACACGAGGAGGCCGCGGCACCCACCCGGGTGCCGCGGCCTCCTCGCGTGTCTCAGTCGCCCCAGTACTGCGGCGTGAGGCAGCTGTCGTGCCCGCTGCCTTCCAGCATGAGGCTGTCCCAGCGACCGCCCCCCTGCTCCTGGGAGACCCAGTCCCGCATGTACGTGGCACGCGGCGCCGTGGGGTCCGTGCGCGCGTCGATGCCCATCAGCTTGTACATCGTGCCGAGCGTGCGCATGTGGATGAGGAAGTGCATCCGTTCCATCGTCCCGAAGAGTTCCTCGAAGACCAGCGCGGTGGCGTCCCCGCCCGCGTTGAGGTTGGTGTTCTCCGCGACGGTACGGGCGAACAGGCGTGCCTCGGCGCGGTACTTGTAGCTGAAGTCGACCACCCGGTGCATGATCGCGCCGGCGGTGGCCGTGTTGAGGAGCTGCTCGGCGGGGACGGACGTCTGGTCGTGCGCGGGCCGCACCTCGAACCAGGGCTCGTCCCGGTCGGCGGCGAGCGGGCTCATCGAGGGGTCCTGGGCCATCGTCTGGGTGGCGGTGCCGAACATCCCCCAGCGGTGCGGGAGCATCATGGTCTCCCGCACGCTGCCGGGCACGAACGCGGCCTGCCACGCCTCGGCCTGATGATGGGAGACGTACCCGCCGAGCACCCCGTCCCGGAAGTCGGGCGCGCCGCCCATGTGCAGCAGCCGCTCGTAGTCCTCCAGGGACCGGAAGTGGATCAGCCAGTGCAGACGGTCCTTGACACCGAAGGTCTCCTCGTAGACGAACACGGTCGCGAGGCCGGGGTGCTTGGTGTTGACGAACTCCGCGGCCTCGCGGGCCAGACGGCGCGCGCTGTCGCCCTGACCGGCGGCGATCTGCGCGAAACGCTCCACGACGACGCCGGCGTTCGCCGAGTGCAGGAGACGGTCCTCGCTCTGCGTGGTCTGGTGCCGGGCGAGCGGAACACCGGGCGTGCCGCTGTTCGCGGTCATATGGGCTCTCCTCTGGTGTGCTGGGGGTGGGGTGGTGGGCGGGATCGGAGCTGGGACGAGGGGGCGGGGACAGCTGGGGTGAGGGGGTGTCAGGGGCGGGTGTAGGCGGCCAGGCGCTCGGCGAGGATCCGGGCCGCGCCGGTCATCAGCAGCTCGGCGATGCGCTCGACGTGCCGCTCCCGCCAGGGCTCCAGCGCGGTGCCCGCCACGCAGCGGTTGAAGGCGCCCGCCGCGGGCCCGCAGTGCACCTGGTAGTTGGCCCTTTCCGCGGGATCGCCGTCCTGCGCGGCCCGGTGGGTGCGGGCGAAGTACGACTTGAACAGCAGCGCCATGCGGTGCCGGGGCTCGCGCTCGGCCCGCTCGATCTCGTGGGGTCGGCCGGTGTCCCGGTAGTGGGCGCACGTCCGGCTCCATGCCTGCGCGAGCGGGGCACGGAGGCAGTCGTGCTCCAGCCACGCCAGGGTGGCCTCGTCCAGGTCGTCGAGACCGGTGTGGCTCCGGTAGAGCTGGTACAGCTTGTTGGCGCGGGCCGCGAACAACGTCCCCTTGCGAACCACTTGGACGCGCGAGCCGAGTTCGAACAGGTCTCCGGCGGGCGCGTACGCGGTGTCCTGCACGTCCAGGGCGGCGAGCAGGTCCTTCACCGCGTCCGAGGTGCCCGCCTGCGGTGAACACTGGTTGACGGAGCCGGTGACGACGAAGTCGGCGCCGAGCACGAAGGCCGCCGCGACCGCCTCGGGGGTTCCGAGCCCCCCGCAGGCCCCGACCCGCAGGCGGCGGGGGTAGTCGTGCCGTGCCGTCATCTCCTCGGCGAGCGCGGCCGCCGTCGGCACCAGGGCGAGGCTCACGCCGCCGTCGGTGTGACCGGCCGAGTCGCCCTCGACACAGATGTCCTGCGCCACCGGCAGCCCGCGTGCCGCCTCGGCCTCCGCCGGGGTCAGCGCGCCCTCGGCGAGCAGGCGCCGCAGCAGGTCCTCGGCGGGCGGTGCCATGAAGTGGGCGGCCACCTCGGGACGCGAGCACTTGGCGATCAGGGTGCGCACGGCGACGGGGGTGCCGTCCGCGGCCCGGTGGGCGCCGGTGAAGCGGAAGCGGACGAGCGCCGGGGTCACGGTGGTGAAGGCCGCGGCCTCCACGTGCCGTACGTCGTGCCGCAGCAGCAGGGCGGTCAGGGCGTCCTCGGCGCCGGGACGCGTGAGGTCGTGCAGCAGGTTGACGCCGTAGCGGCCGTCGAGACCGGGGGTGCGGGCGAGTGCGGTGAGCGCCTGTTCGACGGTCCCGAGATCCAGTCCGCCGGCGCCGAAGTAGCCGCGCAGGCCCGCCCGTCCGAGCCGGGCGACGAGTTCCACCGAGGACACGCCCCGGAACATGCTGCCCGCCAGGTACGCGTAGCGCACGCCGTGGTCCTGCCGGAACTCCGCGCTGCCGAGCCGGGCGGCGGCCGGGTCCCGTACGAGTTCCGGCTCGGGCGCGGCAGGGGTGTCCCGCGCCACCCGCACCGGCGCGCTCCCCGGCCGCGGCCCCCGCTCGCCCCGCGCCAGGGCGTCCGGCTCCCGCTCCCTCCCCGGAACGGCGCCCGGCTCGCGCTCGGTGTCCGGCGCGGCCAGGACCGACTGCCACATCGGCAGCAGCATGGGGCGCGGACCGAACTCGCGGACCTCGTCCACCCCGCGCCGGACCAGCTCCCGCAAGGTCTCGTGCCAGCGCACCGGGGCCGAGATCTGCCGGGCCAGCAGTTCCGCCGCACCGTCCGCCGGATAGGGGCGGCCGGTCACGTTCGCGATCACCGGAATGCGAGGTGGCCGGAATTCGATGGTGTCCAGGAACGCCGCGAAGCGTTCCTGGGCCGGGCGCATGTGCCGGGAGTGGAAGGCGCCGCTGGTCGCCAGCGGGACGCAGCGGGCGCCCGGCGTCGCCCGCACGGCGGCGCGGACCGCGTTCATGGACCCGGCCGGCCCCGACACCACCACTTGAGTGGCGGTGTTGAGGTTGGCCAGGTCCACGTCGGTGGCCCCGGCGCGGTCGAGCAGGGCGCGGACGGCGTCGGGGGCGAGGCCGAGGACGGCCAGCATGGCGCCACCGTCCGCCTCGCCCATCAGCTCGCCGCGCCGCCGCACGATCCGCAGGCCGGTCTCGAAGCCGAAACAGCCCGCGGCGAGCAGCGCGTTGTACTCGCCGAGGCTGTGTCCCGCCAGCACGTCCGGGGCCCGGCCCTCCGCCAACGCCTGCGCGCAGGCGAGCGCGTTGACGACGTAGAGCGCGGGCTGGGTCCACCGGGTGCGGTGCAGCCGGCCGTCGGGGTCGTCCAGGCACAGCGCGCGCACGGACTCGCCGAGGACACGGTCGGCGACCGCCTCGTACTCGGGGAAGCGATCGAAGAGCGCCTCCCCCATCCCGGCGCGCTGGGACCCCTGACCGGCGAAGAGCCAGGCCTTCACGCGCCCGGGCGGAGCTGGTACGGCAGCAGTACGGTGTCCTCGATGGTGCCGGGCACGTAGGACCTTCCCCAGGTGCCGCCGCCCTTGTTCCCGGCGATGAACTGGCGCGTGCCCAGGGCCAGGAAGTCGGCGTCCTCGCGCTCCAGTTCGAGGAGTTCCTGGTAGGCGTCGAAGTCCTTGAAGTGGACGAGCCAGTGCAGCCGGTCCATCACGCCGAAGGTCTCCTCGTAGAGGTAGGAGGTGGCGCGGCCGGCCAGCTTGCGGTTGACCTCGTTCTGCCAGGCGAACGCGTACAGCCGGGCCTCCTTGCGGAACTCGTGCGAGGCCTGGCCCGTGCGGTGCACGGTGAGCGGCGCGTTCGCGGAGTGCAGCAGTTCGTCGGCGGACTGGCTGGTCTGCAACCTGGCCGGATCGACCCAGAGTTCGCCGCTGTCGTGGTCGTCCTCCTCGTGCACGAGTCCGTGCTGCGGGACGAGGATGCGTTCGCGTACGGAGCCCTCGACCACGGCGCGGCCCCACACACCCGCGCTGGCGTCCTCGGGGACGCGGTCGCTCTCCAGCATGTCGATCATCTTCTCGTCGTGATCGACCATGTGCAGGCTGATGGCGTAGTCGTTCGGGGTCTTCCAGTGGATCAGCCAGTGGACCCGGTCCTGCTTGCCGAACGCCTCCTCGTAGAAGTAGAAGGAGGCACCGTTGAGGTCGGACTGGTTCATGTAGGCGATGACGTCCGCGAAGAGCTTGCGGCCCTCGGCGCGGTGCTCGTACTTCAGCTGGGCGCTCCGGGCGATGGTGAAACCCGAGTTGCCGGAGTGCAGCAGCTTGTCGGCGGGCACGGGGCTCTGGGCCGACGCGGGCCTGGGTCCGGCCGCGCTCCGAGCTGTCCGCTGATCCATGGGATGGCCGTCCTTCCGGTGCGCAGAGTACGTGGCTCGTGCCGGGCCGGGAGCCCGGCACGAGCCACGCTAGGGGGGCGCCACCGGGGAGGCTGCACAACTTTGAGCAGGCGGGGGCGGTCCCCCGGGGCCCCGGTCAGCCCGCCGGGGACGCCTCCGCCGGCTTCTCCGCGGCCGGGTCGCTCGCGCGGGGCATCTCCTTGAGGAAGAGGGACACCACGAGGGCGATGCCGACGAGCAGGACGCAGACGAGGAACATGTCGCCCATGGCGTGCGCGTAGCCGTCCAGGGCGTTGCCGCGCGCCGGTTCGGGCAGCCGGTGCAGGGCGGAGACCCCCTGGTCGGCGGCGCGTGCCGTCTCCTGGCCCACGTCGGCCAGCCGGTCGGCGACCCGGCTCGTGAGGACGGTGCCGAGGACGGCGACCCCGACCGCGGACCCCATGCGCTGGAAGAAGTTCGCGGCGCTGGTGGCGGCGCCGATGTCCTGCGGCGGTACGGAGTTCTGCACGGCCGTGATGATCGGCTGCATCACCAGTCCGACACCCGCGCCGAACAGGAAGGCGTACACCCCGATCCGCCAGTAGGGCGTGTCGGCGTCGAGCCGGGACAGGAGCAGCATGGTGACGACCAGCAGCGCCGAACCGGAGACCGGGAACACCTTGTACCGGCCGTTCTTGCTGATCAGCTGGCCGGAGACGACGGAGGTGAGGGACAGGCCGACCATCGCGGGCAGCATGGCGAGCCCGGAGCGGGTGGAGGACATGCCCATGACGGTCTGGAAGTACAGCGGCAGGAAGACGATGCCCGAGAACATGGCGGCACCGGCGAGCAGCCCGAACAGGGCGCCGATGCCGAAGACGGGGTTGCGGAACAGGCGCATGGGGATGATGGGTTCGGCCGCCCGGTTCTCCGCCCACACGAAGAGGGCGGCGAGCACGACGGCGCCCAGGGCCAGCGCCAGCGAGCCGGGGGCGGCCCAGCCGTAGGCGTCCCCGGCCCAGTTGAGGTACAGCAGGGCGCACACGACCGCGCCGGCGACGAGTGCGGCGCCGGTGAAGTCCACGATGTGCCGTCGCTGGGGGCCGCGGACGCGCAGGCCCACGGCGGTCGCGATCAGGGCCAGTACGCCGACGGGCACGTTGATCAGGAAGATCCAGCGCCAGCCCGGGCCGTCGGTGAACCAGCCGCCGACGAGCGGGCCGACGACGCTCGCCAGGCCGAACACGGCCCCGAACATGCCCTGGTAGCGGCCCCGGCGCTCCGGCGGGACCACGTCGGCGATGACCGCGAGGGCGAGCACGAAGAGCCCGCCCGCGCCGAGGCCCTGGATACCGCGGAAGACGATGAGCTGCCAGATGCTCTGCGCGACGCCGCACAGCACGGAGCCGACGACGAAGACGCCGATCGCGCACTGCACCACGGTCCGGCGCCCGTAGAGGTCGGACACCTTGCCCCACAGCGGGGTGACCGCCATGGAGGTGACGAGGTAGACGGTGACCACCCAGGGCAGGCGTTCGAGACCGCCCAGCTCGCTGACGATGCTGGGCAGGGCGACGCTGACGACGGTCTGGTCCAGAGCCGAGAGCAGCATTCCCGCCATCACACCGGCGATGGCCAGCGCGGCCTGACGGGGAGTGGGCAGGACCGGCGCCGCGTCCGCGGGCCCGGGGGCCGCCTCTGCGGAGTTGTCCATGAAGGGTGCTTCCTTTCGTGGGGGTCGGCGGGCGGCGGTCATGGTGCCACGGGCTCCCGTGCCGTCGGGCCGGATACGGAAAACCTTTCCGTCACCGGGGCGTGACGAAGTGCAGATCGAGGATGGCGGCCCGTGGGGGCGACGGGAGGGGGCCGGGCCGCGGCGCGGGGTCCGTCCGCGGTACGGCGGCCGGTCGGGGGGCGGCGGCGCCCCCGTCGGTCCGCCGCTCCAGCCACAGCCTTCGTGGGGTGCGGACGGGCGCGGGCAGGGGCTCGCGCACCGGGACGCCCGCCGGTCGTTCGGCCGGGTCGAGGGCGGAGGCGATGAGGTGGGCGTTGGTGCCGCCGAGCCCGAAGGAGCTGATTCCGGCCACCCGGCGGCCGGGCGGCTCCGCCCACGGCTCGGCCGCCGTCACGGGCCGGAACGGCGAATGAGCGAAGTCGAAACGCGGGTTGGGCGTCTCGCAGCCGAGGGTGGGCGGCACCACCGCGTGCTCCAGGCTGAGGGCGACCTTGATCAGACCCGCGACTCCGGCCGCGCACAGCAGGTGGCCGACATTGGCCTTCAGGCTGCCGATGGCGCAGCGGCCGTAGGGCTCCTCGGCACCCGCGAAGGCGTCGGTGAGTGCCTTGAGTTCCATCGGGTCGCCGATCTTGGTGGCCGTGCCGTGCGCCTCCACCAGACCGATCTCCCCGGCCCGGCGTCCGGCGGCGGCCAGGGCCTTGCGGACGACATCGGTCTGGGCGGCCGGATTCGGGGTGGTCGCGCCCATGGTGTGGCCGTCGTTGTTGACGGCGACGGCCTCGATCACGGCGTGCACGCGGTCACCGTCGCGCAGAGCGGCGGCCAGCGGCTTCAGCAGGACGGCCCCGCAGCCCTCGCCCGGCACGATGCCGTCCGCCCGCTCGTCGAACGGGCGGCAGCGGCCGGTGGGCGACAGCACCCGGGCGGCGCCGAACTCCAGGTAGGGGCGTTCGTCCAGCAGGATCTCCACCCCGCCGGCCAGGGCGAGTTCCGCCTCTCCCGCCAGCACGCTGCGGCACGCCAGTTGCACGGACACCAGGGAGGACGAACAGGCGCTGTCCACCACGAGGTTGGGGCCGCGGAAGTCGAAGCGGTGGGCCACCTGGGCGGCCAGGAAGTTCTGGTCGGACTGGAGCACGTCGGGGCGCAGCGGCGCGCGCAGCGGATAGGAGGAGATCCGGCCGCCGACGAAGACGCCCACGTCCCGGCCGCGCAGTTCCTCGCCTCGGTAGCCCGCGTCGGCCAGGCAGTCCCCGGTGGCCTCCAGAAAGAGCCTGATCCCGGGGTCCAGCACCGTGGCCTCGTCGTCGGTGAGCTGGAAGGGCCCGGGGTCGAAGTGGTCGATGCGCTCCAGGAATCCGCCCCATTTGCCGTTGGTACGGCCCAGTTCGTGCCCGGGGCGGTAGTGGGTCGCCGTGTCCCAGCGTTCGGCCGGCACCTCGGTGACGGCGCAGCGGCCTTCGAGGAGGTTGTCCCAGAAGGTGGCGACGTCCGGGGCGCCGGGGAAGCGTCCGGCCATGCCGATGACGGCGACCTTGCCCTCGGTACGGGGGGCGGCGGGGCGCGGGCTCGCGGCCGGGGCGGCCGGGACGGCGGAGGGCACGGCGGCGGGGGCGGGGGGCCGGGGTGCCGCCGGGGTCGCGGGGGCCGGGGCGGGGGGCCGGGATGCCGGCTCGGCCGCCGCGGGTGCCGCCGGTTCGGGGTGCGGGGCGAGGCCGAGGGATGTCAGGTGGTCGTGGAGTTGCCGCACCGAGGGGTGCTCCAGCAGCAGGGAGGGCGGCAGGTGCTTGCCCACCGCCTCCTCGACGTGCTCCAGCAGTTCGCCCAGCATGACGGACTCCACGCCGAGGTCGGTGAAGTCGGCCGTGGTGTCGAGGTCCGTCTCCGGGGTACCGAGCACCGCGCACACCAGCCGGACCAGCCAGCCGGGATCGCCGCCCTCGATGGGCACCGGCCCCGGCCCGGGCGTCGGCTCAGGCACCTGCTCCGGCTCAGGCACCGTCCCCGGCACCGGCCCCGGCTCGGGGGGCGTGGCGGCCGTCGCGCCCGCCTGGGTGTCCAGCAGGGATTCCGCGTCGAAGGAGGCGTCCAGGGCGAGTGCGGGCAGCACCGTGCCGCCCCAGGGCATGGCGATCACCTGCTCCAGGACCCGCAGCCCCGTCGCGTCGTCCACGGTGTCCAGGCCGGCCGGGGCGCAGACGTTCTCCTTCCCGCGTGCCGCGCCGCTCTCGGTCCACATCGGCCAGGCGACGGAACGGAAGTGGGCGCCGCCAGTGCGGACCCGGTGGCCGAGGAGCAGGTCGCTCGCCGCGTTGGCCGCCGCGTAGTCGGTGACCCCCGCGGCGAGGCGCGGGACGAGGGCGCAGGCCGAGGAGAACGCCACGAAGAAGTCGGGGCGGTCGCCCTCGCACAGGGAGGCGAGCGTCTCCAGCCCGTCCGCCTTCGGTGCGAAGGTGGCGCGGACGGTGGCGGTGTCCTTGCCGACGAAGGCGGGCCGTCCGCCGCCGAGACCACCGGCGCAGTGCACGACGCCGCCGAGCGGCCCGAGTTCGGAGCGCACCCGTTCCAGGAAGGTCCCGAGGGCGGCCCTGTCGGTGAGCGGGCCCGTGTGGACCAGGACGCGGGCGCCGAGCAGTTCGAGCCGGCGCACCCCGGCGACGGCCTCCGCCTCGTCGGCGCCGAGCGCGCCGGGGACGTCCCACCGCTCACGCGGTGGCAGCGGCCGGCCGCCGAGCACCGCGAGCGCGCGCGCCCCGCGCTCGACGAGGTGTGCGGCGATCCGGGCGCCGATGCCCCGGGTGCCGCCGGTGACGACGTAGGCGCGGGCGGGGTCCGCGGCGAGCGGGGTGTGCCGGGCGAGGGTGGGTCGCAGGACGGGTTCGTAGCGCAGTCCGTGCCGGTGGCAGATCTCGGCGCGCGTGCCCGGGCCTCGCCACTCGCCCCAGAGCGAGGCGGCCAGCCGTTCCGGGTCGGCGGTCGGCAGGTCGGTGTCGAGGACGGTGGTGTCCAGCCGCTGGTACTCGGCGCCGAGGCAACGCAGGAAGCCCGCCATCCGGGCGCCGGAGGGGCTGGGGGGCGGTCCGTCGAGGTCCTGGAGGCCGCGTACGGCCTGGAGACCGCGCAGCCGGGCGCCGGGCCGGGCGCCGATGAGCCTGCGGACCAGCTTCAGGCGGGCGGTCCAGGGGCCGGGGTCGGCGGGATCGGGTCGGTCGAGATCGGTGAGGTCGATCCAGCCGGCGATCTCGCGGTGGCGCTTGAGGAGGTCGTCCGTGACGGCGTCGGCCTGGTCCTCGTCGCCGAACTCCCGTGGCGCGTACGGGGAATGCCCGTCGTGGACGAGGACAGGGACGAGGGTGCCGGGCAGCGCGGTGCGCGCGAGCGCGTCGGCGACGGCCCGGGTCGCCGTGCCGTGCAGACAGATGACGACGCCCTCGGCGGGGCCGCCCGCGTCGGTCGCCTCACCGGTGGGCAGCCATTCCCGGCGCAGCAGCGTGACGTCCTCGCCGCCCTGCCGGGCGGCCGGTGCGGTGTGCTCGCGATCGGCGGCCGGTGCGGCGTGGCCGGGAGCGGGGGCGGCCGGTGCGGCGTGGCCGGGAGCGGGGGCCGGTGCGGCGGTGGGTTCGCGGGGGTCGTCGTCCTCGCGAATCCAGCACCGCATCCCGGCGAAGGGGTACGTGGGCAACGTGGTGACGCGTGGGACGGCGCCGGGGTACAGCCGAGCCCAGTCCACGGGCCCGCCGGTGGCCCAGTGCCCGGCGAGCGCGCCGAGGTCCGGGGCGGGGCCGTCCGGCAGCAGGCGCCCCTGGGGCCGGCCGCCGTGGGGGGCCCGGCCGCGTACGGCGCCCTCGGTGTCCCGGCCGGAGGCGAACTCCGCGAGGCGGGTGGCGGCTTCCGCCGCGTCGGTGGCGAGGAGCGCGAGGCGTTCGCGCAGTGGTTCGCGACCGGTCTGGAGTGTCCAGGCGATGTCGGTGAGCGGAGCGCGGTCCGGGCGGCGCAGCCAGGTGGAGAGGCGGGAGGCGCTCTCCCGCAGACGCTGCTCGTCATGGGCGGAGAGCACGAGCAGCCGGGGCGTCGCGACGGTGTCCGGCTCCTGGGACGCGGGGGTGGGGAACTCCTCCAGCACCACGTGGGCGATGGTGCCGCCGGCGCCGAAGGAGCTGATGCCCGCGCGGCGCGGGCGCGGGGTGCCGTCCGGGCCGGTCGGCCGCTGCCAGGGGGCGGCCGTGCGCTGGGCACGGAAGGGTACGGAGTCCCAGTCGATGTTCGGGTTGAGCTGGTCCACGTGCAGGGTCGGGGCCAGCGTGCCGTGTTCGAGCTGGAGCAGGCACTTGGTGAGCGCGGCGATACCGGCGGCGGCCTCGGCGTGCCCGATGGTGGACTTCACCGAGCCGATGGGCAGCGAGCCCGCCGGTCGGTCGTCGCCGCCGAAGACACGGCTGAGCCCGTCGATCTCGATGGGGTCGCCGAGCGCGGTGCCGGCGCCGTGCGCCTCCACGTAGTCGATGTCGGCGGGCCGCAGTCCGGCGTCGGCGAGGGCGGCCCGGACCACCTCGCTCTGCGCCACCGGGGAGGGCACGATGTAGCCGTTGGTGCGGCCCGCGTGCACCATGGCGGTGCCCCGGACCACGGCGCGCACCCGGTCGCCGTCGGCCAGGGCCCGCGCCAGCGGCTTCAGCACCAGCACGCCCACCGCCTCGGCCGGCACGAAGCCGTCGCCGTCCTTGCCGAAGCTGCGGCAGCGCCGGGAGCTGGATGTCAGGGACATGAGTCGCTGCTGGACGAATTTGTTCGGGTGCAGGGAGAGGTTGACGGCACCGGCGAGGGCGATCTCGCAGTCCCCGGCGCGCAGGGCGCGTACCGCCAGGTGCAGGGCGGCGAGCGAGGAGGAGCACATGGTGTCCACGGCGAGGCTGGGTCCGTGCAGGTCGAGGGCGTACGAGACCCGGTTGGCGTTGTTGCCGATGGCGCCGCCGCTGTAGGCGGGGCGTCCGCGCAGGGTCCGCTCCACGCCGAAGAAGGCGTAGTCGGCGTACATGGCGCCGGCGTAGACGCCGACGCGGGACCGGTGCCGTTCGCGCAGCCGCTGCCGGGGATAGGCGGCGTTCTCCAGGGCGGCCCAGGCCGTCTCCAGGAAGAGGCGTTCGTGGGGGTCCATGAGGGCGGCGTCCCGCGGGGTGATGCCGAACAGGAGCGGGTCGAAGCGATCGACGCCGTCGAGGAAGCCTCCGATCATGTCGTCCACGGGCCAGCCGGGCCGGTGCCGGTCGGCGGGCAGTGCGCCCACGCAGTCGGTGCCGGTTTCGAGGTTGGCCCAGAACGCCTCCAGGTCCGGGGCCTGCGGGTAGCGGCCGGCGACACCGATGACGGCGATCGCCCCGTCGCTCTCCTCGACCGGGGCGGAGGCCGGTGCGGGGACGGAGGCAGGGGCGGCGGTGCGTGCGTGGGCTGGGGCGGCGGGCGGTACGGGAGCGGACGGCGGGGCGGCGGCTGATACGGGTGCGGGGGACGGGGCCGGGGCTGCGGCCCGGGCGGTGTCCGGCGTACGGCGCGGGGCGGCTCCGTGGCCGCGTACCGCGTCCTCGGCGACGTGCGCCATGTCGCCGTGCTCGAAGAACAGGGTCCGGCTGCCGACCCCCCAGTCCTCGGCGAGGAGGCGGTTGAGCTCGCCGATCTGGAGGGAGGTGAGTCCGTACTCCACGAAGGGTGTGTGGGCGTCGAGTTCGTCCCGGGGTATCCCCGAGACCTCGGCGTAGCGGTCCAGCAGGACGGTCTCCAGCGCGGCCACCTCCCGCGCCACGTCCGGCGTCGCCTCCGGCGCGGTGTCGGCGGCCGGTGGCGTCACCGGCCGCGGGGGCGCTTCGGCGGGCGTGAAGGGGTACACCGGCAGCGCGACGCGGGCGCGCGGGGTGCGCCAGTACGTCTCCCAGGGCAGGTCGGCGCCCCCGGCCCACAACCGTGCTGCTTCGGCGGCGGTGGCGGGCACGGAGGCGGGCGCGTGCCCGGCCCGCCCGGCACGGGACGCCCGCCCGGTGTGGACGCCGGGCGCGGGGCTGCCCGCGAGGAAGGTGCCGAGCGCGGCGACGACCTCGGCGAGACCCGGCTCGGCGACGGCCAGCCGGTGCGGCATGGGCACCCTGCCGGTCTGGGTGGTCCAGGCGACGTCCTCGGCGGCGGGCGCCCGGCCCTCGCGCAGCAGCAGCGCTAGCCGGTCGCGCAGTTCGCGGGCGGCACGGGCGAGCCGGTCGGGGTCCCCGGCCGACACGAGGACGACGCACGGGTCGGCCGGCCCCGGCCCCGCGGTGGCGGCCGGTGTGTCCGCGGGCACCGGCGGGGCGGGCGGGCCGCCGGCGGGCCAGGTGTCGGTGTCGGTGCGCTCCACAGGGTTCATGCCGTCTCACTCCACGGGTGTCGGCCTCGGCTCGCTCCGGAGCGGCCCTGGCGCGGCACCTGACCCGCGGCATCCCGGGGGCGGCGCGCCGCTGTCCGTCGTGGACCGTTCCGGCGAGTACTTGGTGTGTCCGCTGATTCATGGGCGCTCGTCGGCGGGTACCGGGGCCCTCGCGGTCAGCAGTTCCGCGGCGTTCGTCAGAAGGTGCGTTGCGAGGGCGCCCGGGGTGCGGGCGGTCCAGGCGGCCAGGGCGGTACCGGACACCGCCCGGTTGAAGCGGGTCACTTCCGGGTCGCAGCGGAGTTGGTGGTCCAGGGGCCGCAGCGGCTCGCCCGCCGGGGTGCGGCGCGCGGTCTCCCGTACGTACCAGCGGAAGACGTCGGCCGTGAGCGGGCGGTCGTCGGCCCGCGAGTCCGGTGGCGGCGGGGCCGGTCTGCCCAGGAGTTGTTCCTCGATGTGCCGGCGCCGGGGCGCGGGGACGTCGGCGAAGTAGCGGTGTGCGCACAGCAGCCGGTGCAGCAGGCCGGACCGGGCGGGGAACAGCGTGCCCCGGCGCACGACCCGCCCGGGGACGCCGAGGCTCGCGTGCCGTTCGGTGGGCGCCCAGGTGACGTCGTCCTCGCCGGCCCGCGCGAGGGTGTCCTTGAGGGAGGTGGCGAGCCGGGCCTCGGGGGTGCAGGCGGTGAGCGAGGTGGACACGAGGAAGGCGGCGCCGAGCGCGAAGGCGGTGGCGGCCTGCTCCGGGGTGCCGACGACTCCGCACAGGCCCACGTGCACGGGCTCCGTGCCGGGGCAGCGGGCGGCGAGCGCGGCGACGGAGGGGAGCAACTGGTAGGCGTCGGCGGCGTCCTCGTGCCAGCCGCCCGGGTCCTGGACGGCGAGGTCGGAGGCGACGGGCAGTGCGCGGGCGGCCTCGGCCTCGTCCTCTGTCAGCGCCCCGGTGTGGACGAGTCCGGCGAGCAGCGAGGGGGCGGGCGGGCGCAGGAAGGCGGCGGCCTGCCCCGGTCCGGTGACGCGGGCGAGGACGTGCCGGACGGCGACGGGGGTACCGGCCGGGCCGCGGTGGGCGCCGGTGAAGCGGAAGCGGACGAGTGCCGCGTCGGGCCCGTGCGGGTGGTCGGCCTCGACGTGCCGCACGTCGTGGGCGAGCAGCGCGGTGACCTGTGCGTCCGCGTCCGGCCCGGGGCGCAGTCCGCTCCCCCAGCCGCCGCGGGCCGCCTCACCGAGGGACGCGGGGGCCGGGGTGCCGGGTGCCGGGTCGGTGAAGGCCATGAGCCCGGCGGCGCGGGCGGCCCGGCAGACCTCGTCGCCCGCCGCCCCGTCGCCGGTCCCGGACACGACCCAGGCGGAGTCGGTCGCGTACCGCTCCCGGAACCGGGCCGCGCCGAGCCGTTCCCGGGTCACCGGGAGGCGGCGGCGCCCGCTCCGGGCCGTCGCCGGGCGCGTCGGGGGCTCCGTAGCGCCGTCCCCGCCCGGCTCCGCGGGCGCGCCGGTCGCCGGCCGGGGCGCGGTGTCCTGGCGGTCCCGCGCCGCCGGGGCCGCCTCGTCGGCGGGGTGGGTGGCGGGCCGGGCCGGGACGTCGCGGGTGTCCGGGGTCGCGGGCGGGCCCGGGAGTTCGGCGCGGGCGGTCGCCCACAGCTTGGTGAGTACGCTCCCGGGGCCCAGCTCGACCAGCTCCGTGACGCCTTGTCCGACGAGATGGGCCAGGCTGTCCCACCACCGCACCCCCTGGCACATGTGCTCGCGCAGCCGCAGGGCGATGCGGTCCGCCCGGTGGGGGCGGGCGGTGACGTTGGAGAGGACGGGGACGCGGGGCTCGTGGAAGGTGACGGTGTCGAGGACGGCGCCGAGTTCGGCGGCGGCCGCGGCCATGTAGCGGGAGTGGGCGGCGACGCTGATGTGCAGCAGCACGCACTTGCCCGCGCCCTCCCGGCGGAGCACGGGCGCGAGGGCGCGCACGGAGTCCTCGGGGCCCGAGAGGACGGTCTGGCGGGGCGAGTTGTGGTTGGCCACGTCGATGTCGTCCGCGCCTTCGCGACGCATCACCTCCCGCAGCCGTTCGACGCCGAGTCCGACGACCGCGAGCATCGCGCCGCCGCTCGCCCGGCCCATGATCTCGGCGCGGGCCACGACGAGACGCAGCCCGGTCTCGAAGTCGAGGGCACCGGAGGCGTAGAGGGCGGTGTACTCGCCGAGGCTGTGCCCGATCATGCAGTGGGGCTGCGGTTCGCGGGCGGCGCGGTCGAGGTAGGCCAGCGCGCCGATGGTGTAGAGGACGGGCTGGAGTACCCGGGTGTCGCGCAACGCGGCTTGATCGGCGCAGAGTTCGCGTACCGAGCGGCCCAGTACGGCGTCCGCGCGCGCGAGCGTCGCGGGGTGGCGGTCGAAGAGGCCGGCCCCCATGTCCTTGCGCTGGGAGCCCTGGCCGGGGAAGGCCCATACGACTGTCATCGGCGGCCCCCCCGCCTGCCGCGTCGGGCGGGGCGCGGGCCCGGCGCTCACCGCTCCCACGGGTAGCGCCCTTCGGCGGCGAACCGGGCCATGCCCTCGTGGACCCCGCGCGCCGAGGCGAGCCGGCCGAACTCGTCGAGCGCGCGGCGTTCGGTCTCGGCGGTGACGGGGTGCAGGGCGGACAGGTAGCCCTTGGCCTCCCCGATCATCCGGGCGTCGATCTTGGCGAGCCGGGACAGCAGCCGGCGGGTCAAGGGCTCGGGGTCGGGTGAGATCTCGTCGGCGAGTCCCCGGTCCGCCGCCTCCCGTGCGGTGAGCGGCAGGGTGGTGAGGGTCATGGTGGCGGCGGTGCGGTGGCCGGTGCGGCGGACCAGGAAGGGGAGCACGCTGCACGGCAGCAGCCCCCACAGGGCCTCGGGGAGACTGAACACGCCGCGTTCGGTGGTGTGGACGAGGTCGCAGGCGGCGGCGAGTCCCACCCCGCCGCCGGACACCCGCCCGTCCACGCAGGCGAGGACCAGCCTCGGTACCTCGGTGAGGCGCCGCAGCAACCCGAAGAACGCGGCCCCGTCGGGGTCCGCCGCTTCCGCCCCTCGGGCGGCCCCCCGTCCGATGCCGCCCGCCGCCTCGGCCATGTCCATCCCGTTGCAGAACACCCCTCCCGGCGCGTCGAGCACGACCAGCCGGCAGGAACGGGACTCCTCGGCGGCGTCCAGGGCCTCGTGCAGGTCCGCGATCAGCGCGGAGCCGATGGTGTTGCCGCGTTCGGGCCGGCTCAGGGTGATCCGCAGGACGGTGGGGTCCTGGTACCGGACCCGGACGGTGCCGTGGCTCATCGGTCGGTCAGCTCCAGGAGTAGAGGCGGTGGAAGTTCTCTATGCGGTCGAGCGTCAGCAGCCCGGCCCCCTCGAACAGCGCGCCGTACAGGTCCGCGTAGGGCTTGGTGTCCACGTCGAGGTCCCGGACGCCGAAGGCGCGGTCGCCGCCGAGTTCGGTGACGGCGTCGTACTCCGCCATCGTCAGCGCCCGCCGGGCGTCGAGCGCGGCACCGATCCCCATCCGGCGGACCGCGGGCGCGGCCTCCTCGCCGAGGACCCCGCTGAAGAACTCGGAGCCGCACCCGGAGCCGTAGGAGAACAGCCCGATCCGGCAGGGGGTTCGGGGGTCACCGTGGTCGAGGAGGGAGCACAGGGCGAGGTAGAGCGAGGCGGAGAAGAGATTGCCGACGAGGGAGCCGTAGCGCAGGGTGGGCGCGACGCGGCGCTCGAAGTCCTCGGCCGCCTGGGCCGGACGCCATCCCTTCTGGCCGCGCAGCAGTTTGCGGTGCGCGCCCTTGACCATACCGGCGAACGGCGTGTGCAGGACGAGGTGTTCGAAGCTGCTCACCACATCGGCGCCGGCGACCCGTTCGCGGTAGGCGGCGAAGCTGCGCTCCAGGCAGGTCATGTACGACAGCAGGGAGACGTCGGAGTCCACGTAGTCGAGGTCGGGGCGGGGCCGCAGGGTGTCCATCACCTCGAAGGTGTGCAGGCCGCTGGCGCCGGGATCGATCTCCAGCACGCGCGGGTCGCGGCTGACGAGGAGGGCGACGGCGCCCGCGCCCTCCGAGGGCTCCCAGTAGGTGCCGCGCGCCGCCGCGCTCGGCGCGTCGGCCGCGATCACCAGCGCCTTCGCGTGCTCCACGGGAGAGGCCCCGATGATGCCGGCCGCGGTCTGGAGGGCGGCCGTGCCGCCGTAGCAGGCGTGTTTGACCTCGAAGGAGCGGCAGCGGGGGCTGAGGCCGAGGTGGTGGTGGATGTACGTGGAGAGGGGCTTGCCGAGGTCGAGGCCCGACTCGGTGCCGACGACGAGGAGTTCGATGGCGTCGCGCTCCTCGGCGGTGAGCCGGTCGAGGACGGGTTTCGCCGCGTTGACGGCGTTGGTGACCGCGTCCTCGCAGGGCAGGTTGACCGACTTGCGGCGCATCATGAGGTTGTCGAACCGGGACATGTCCAGGCCCCGGCCCCGGAAGAGCTCCGCCACGTCGAAACAGGCGCGTGCCACGTAGGCGTTGATCGCCTCGACGCCTACGGCCATGGGTCGCTCCCGCGCTCGGGGGCCCGCCACCGGGCCCCGGCTCTCCTGGTTGTAACCGCCGGGGGCGTCGCGGATCTGCTCACTTTTGCACGGCGGGGCCGTTTGCCGGGCCGCAGGATCGGCCCTCGCCGCCGGAAGGACCGGCGCCACCGCACCGCCAGCGAGGAGGCCGCCGTGCGCGAGGGACCGCCGCCACCGTCCCGCCTCCCCCTGCACCACGCGGTGACCGGCGCTCCCCTCGCGCGCGTCTGGTCCGCCGCCCCGGACGGCTACGGTGACGCCGCCCTGCTCTCGGCGGAGGAACGTCGGCGCTCCGCCGCCTTCCGCCGCGAGGCCGACCGCCGCCTCCACCTCGCCGCCCGCACCCTGCTGCGGACCGCGCTCAGCCGCTGCGTTCCCGAAGTGCCTCCGGCGGTGTGGCGTTTCACGACGGGGCCGCACGGCCGCCCCGAGCTCGCCGGACCGCCCACCGTGCCCCGGCTGCGCTTCAGCGTCGCCCACGCCCCGGGCCGGGCCGTCTGCCTGGTCTGTCCCGAACTGGACTGCGGCGTCGACGTGGAGACCACCGGCCGCTCGGTGGACCCGCTGCGGGTGGCGCGCGCGATGTTCCACCCTCGGGAGGCCGCGCGGGTGCGGGCCGCGCCGCCCGCCGAGCGCGGCGGGGTGTTCCTGCGCCACTGGACGCTGAAGGAGGCGTACGGCAAGGCGCGCGGCCTCGGCTTCCTGCTGCCCCCGGACTCCTACGCCGTCTCGCCGGACGCGTCCGGCGGGCCCCGGCTCACCGCTGCCGACGACGACGGCCTGCTGTGGCAGTTCGCCCAGTGGCCGCTGGGGGACCGGCATCTCGTCGCGGTGGCGCTGCGGCGGGGCCACGGACCGGACGTGACGGTGGTCCGGCATCCCGGCGCGCCGTGACCGGGCTCAGGACACCGTCTCGCGGAGGTCCTGGCCGAGGTCCTGGAGCAGGTCCGAGCGCAGCGGCTCGGGGAGCCCGGCGAGGTAGAAGTGGTCGCCGTCGTACACCCGCATCCGGAACGGGCCGTCGCTGGTGGTCCGCCACAGTCCGAGTTCGACCGGGGTGACCTCCGGGTCCCGGTCGCCGGTGAACCCGGACAGCGGGCAGCGCAGGCGGGGGCCGGGCAGCGGCCGGTAGTTCTCGTTGAGGTGGAAGTCGGCGCGCAGCGCGGGCAGGAACATCCGCATGAGGTCGCGCTGGCGCAGCACCTCCTCGGGCGTGCCGCCCAGTTCGGCGACGACGCGGAGGAAGTCGTCGTCGGGGAGCTTCGCGAACGGCGGTCGCCGTGCCGCGAGGTGCGGGGCGCGCCGTCCGGAGACCAGCAGCCGGCGCGGGGCGCGCGCCGGGTCGTCCTGGAAACGGCGGGCGACCTCGTAGGCGATGGCCGCGCCGGTGCTGTGGCCGAACAGCGCGTAGGGCCGGTCGAGATACGGGGCGAGTCCGGCGCAGAGCGGATCGAGCAGCTCCTCCATGGAGCGGTGGGCGGGTTCCGCCACGCGGGTCTCGCGGCCGGGCAGGACGACGGGGCAGACCTCGATCTGCGGCAGCAGCGGTTCCCGCCAGGGCCGGAAGAAGCCGCCCCCTCCCCCGGCGTGGGCGAAGCAGAACAGTCGCAGGGGTGCGGGGGTGGTGGCGTCGCCGCTCTTGAGCCAGGTACCGGTCACCGCTGTCCTTCCGTCGGGTCGGGTCCGGGTCGGGCGGGCCCGGTCACCGCTCGGGGCCGTCCGCGGAGCGGAGCACGGCATGGCCGTACGCGCCGGTCGCGGAGACGGCGTTGACGAGGGCGCGCAGCGGCGCGCCCGGCGTGGCGGGCGTCCAGGGCCGGGCGGTGTCGGCGACGGTGAGCCGGGGCCAGTCGGGCAGGGGGGAGCGCCGGGGTGCCACGGCGGTCGGGGCCAGCGTGCGCTCCCGCAGTTGCAGCAGCACCTTGGTGAGCTGGGAGAGCCCGGAGGCCGCCTCCAGGTGGCCGATGTGCGGTTTCACGGTGCCGACGAGGAGGCCCCCGGTGGTGCCGGGCGGGCGCAGGGCGGTGAGCAGGGCGTCCAGTTCGGCGGCGTCGGCCAGCAGGGCGCCCGAGGCCGCGCACTCGGCGTAGCCGATGTCGGCGCCCGTGAGTCCGTGCCGGCGCAGCATACGGCTGAGGGAGCGGGCGAGGGGGCCGGCGGCGGGCATCCCGAAGGGTCCCGGCCGCCCGGCCGCCCCGGTGCCGGTCGCCTCGACGACGGCGTGCAGCACGTCGCGGTGTGCCCGTGCCTCCCGCAGCGGGCGCAGCAGCAGGGCGCCGGCTCCCTCGCCGGGCGACCAGCCGCCGTCCTCGTCGCCGAAGGCACCGGCCGAGGGCCGCTCGACCGCGAGTCCCAAGTCCCTGAGCAGCGCCAGGTGGTAGGGGTGGGCGACGACGTTGACGCCCGCGACCACCGCCGCGTCGCACTCCCCCTGGCGCAGGCTGGTCACGGCCAGGTGCAGGGCGGTCAGCGAGGAGGAACAGGCGGTGTCGACGGCGACGGCGGGTCCCTCGAAGCCGAGGCAGTGCGCGATGCGGGCCGGGAGGTCCGAGGCCGCGCCCGCCTGGCGGGCCGGTGCGCCCGCCCGCCAGCGGGCCTCGCCCGCCTGGCGGTGGTCGTGCCACATGGTCGCCGTGAACACCCCGACGCGCTCGCCGCCCCGGGTGAGGCCGGCCGGCGTGTGCCCGGCGTCCTCCAGGCACTGCCAGACCACCGGCAGCAGTAGCCGTAGTTGCGGGTCCAGGTCCTGGGCCTCCTGGGGCGAGATCCGGAACAGCCGGCCGTCGAATCCGTCGTCGCCGTGCAGGTAGCCGCCGTGCGGCCATCGCCCCGCCGGTTCCGGCCAGTCACCGGCGAGGGCGCTCAGCCGGCCGGGGGGCAGCGGGCCGAGGACGCGGCGCCCGGAGCGCAGGTTGTCCCAGAACTCCGCGAGGCCGTTCGCGCCGGGATAGCGCCCGGCCGCGCCGATGACCGCCATGTCCGCCGCGACCGGCGGCGCGGCCGGTGCCGCCCCGGCGGCGGTTCGAGGTGCCCGCGCCGCCCGGTCGTGTGTCGTCCCGTCGTACGTCGTCCCGTCCTGCGCCGTCCCGTCGTGGGCCGTCCCGTCGTGGGCCGTCCCGTCCTGCGCCGTCCGGTGGTTCGCCGGGGACTCGTCGGGGAGCGGTCCGGCGAGGAAAGCGTGCAGCAGTCGCTGGCCGGGGTGCAGCCGCAGGGCGTCGCGGACGCGGTCGAAGCTGAGGCTTCCCACGGCGCACAGGCCGACACCGCTCTCCTGCTGGCAGCTCATCAGCAACTGCCCGATGTAGCCGGCCTCGACGGCCAGGTAGAGCGCCGACTCCTCGCCGTACAACGGCTCGATGCCGCGCGGCTCGGAGACGAGGTAGACCTCGAAACCCGCCCGGTCGTAGACGGGACGGTTGTAGGCGAAGTGGATGGTGCGGTCGAGCCCGGGCTCCGCGGTGACGCGTTGCAGGGCGTGGTCGTCGGGCCGGTGGTAGTAGAGGCCGCCCGGTACGCCCTCGACGGCACCCGGCTTGATGTGCAGGTAGGTCTGTACGGCGTAGGTGTTCCCGGCGGACGCGTACAGGCGGCTCGGGCCATCGCCGTCCGGCCGGGAGCGCAAGGCGGCCAGGAAGCGGAGGAAGCCGTCGTGCGCGAGCGGGGCGTCGGCGAACTCGCGGTGAGTGGCGCGTTCCAGGTATCGCCCGACGGGGGGTCGCGGGCCGTCGAGCCGCAGGAGCGGTTCGTCCGTGGAGCGCCGCCGCAGGTGCCAGGCACCCGACTTGAAGCGGTCGCGGTCCTCGGCGGAGAAGAACTCCACGCTCTCGGGCGGCGTTCGCGGCCCCTCCTGGACGGGCTCCGCCCCGGTCGCCGCTCCGGCTTCCGGCCGCTCGGCGTCGCCCGCCAGGTGGCGGGCCATCCCGGCGACGGTCGGCTCCGCCAGCAGGGCCGAGACGGGGATGCGGCGGCCGTAGCGGGCGCGCAGCGCGGTGGAGAGCTGGGCCAGTGTGAAGGAGGTGGTGCCCTGGTCCCACAGGTCGAGCGTCGGGTCCAGTGCGGGGACGCCGATCAGCTCGGCCAGCAACGAGCCGATCTCCTCGGCCAGTTCGGCGGCGGGCGGGAAGGCGGCGCCCGCGGCGGGCGGCGCGGTGTTCGCCGCGGCGGGCGCGGAGGCCGGGGCGTGTGGTGCCTCGGGCCCCGCCGTTCCGGGCACCGCCGTCCCCGGCCCCGCCGTTCCGGGCGCCGAGTCGTCCGGTTCGCCAGGTGGTGTCGCGGCCTTCGGTTCCCCGGGTCCGGGCAGGGGCCAGGGCAGGGCGTCCCGGTCCAGCTTGCCGTTCGCCGTCGCGGGGAAGGACGGCAGGAACGCCGCGAAGTTCGGGACCATGTAGTCGGGCAGCGTCTGGGCGGCGTGCGCGCGCAGTTCGGGCACGGAGGGCCGGGCGGTGCCGGGGTGGGCGAGCAGGTAGGCGACCAGGCGCCGGTCCCCGCCGCCGTCCGGCCGGGCGACGACGACCGCCTCGCGCACGGCGGGGTGCGCGCGCAACCGGTGCTCGATCTCACCGAGTTCGACCCGGAAGCCCCGGATCTTCACCTGGTGGTCGCGTCGGCCCAGGAAGACCAGGACGCCGTCCTCGCGGTAGGCCGCCCGGTCCCCGGTGGCGTACATGCGGGAGTGCGGTCCGCCCGCGAAGGGCTCGGGCACGAACCGCTCCCGCGTCAGCGCGGGCTGTCCGTGGTAGCCGAGGCTGAGGCAGTCGCCCGCGATGTAGAGATCGCCCTCCTCACCGGCCGGGCAGGGCTCCAGGCGCTCGTCCAGCACGTAGTAGCGGGCGTTGTCGATGGGCCTGCCGTACGGGATGCTGCGCCACTCGGGGTCGACGGCGCCGACGGGGTACCAGTTCGACCACACGGTGGCCTCGGTGGCGCCGCCGAGGCCGATCACCCGGGCCGCGCCGAACACCTCGCGCACCTCCTCGGGCAGGGACAGCGGAATCCAGTCGCCGCTGAGGAAGACCAGGCGCAGGGTGCCGGTGCCGGGACGGCCCCGGTGCTCCCGCAGGAGCGGCGCGAGCCGGGCGAGGGTGGTGGGCGCGGAGTTCCAGAAGGTGACCGGCTCGCGCAGCAGCGCCTCGACGAGGAGGTCCGGGTCGCGCTGCTCGGCCTCGTCGGCGATGTAGAGGCCCGCGCCGTAGCCGAGCAGTCCGAGGATGTCGAACACGGACAGGTCGAAGCCGAGAGAGGTGACGCACAGGCCGGTGTCGTCCGGGCCGAAGGCGAAGGTGCGCCGGCACCAGTCGAAGAGGTTGTGCAGGGAGCGGTGCGCGACCACCACGCACTTGGGGCGCCCGGTGCTGCCGGAGGTGAGCAGTCGGTAGGCGACCGAGTCCGGGCCGCCCACGGGCTCGGGGTTCCCCGGATCGGGCAGCTCCGGGCCGGTGGTCCCGGGCGCGTCCAGGTCGAGGACGTCCACGCCGTCCGGCGGCTGCCAGCCGGGGCCGCCCTCCGACACCAGCAGGTGTGCCGTGCCGGTGTCCTCGAGCACGCCGTGGGCGCGGGCGCGGGGCAGCGAGGGGTCCACGGGCACATAGGCGCCGCCCGCCTTCAGCACGGCGAACACGGACACGGCCATCGCCGGGCCGCGCCGTACGGAGATGCCCACGGAGCTGCCCTCGGCGACGCCGGAGCGACGCAGCCGGTGCGCGACCAGGTTGGCCCGGCGGTTCAGTTCGCCGTAGGTCATGACGCCCTCGCGCCAGCGCAGTGCGACGGCGTCGGGGCGGCTGCGCGCCTGCTGTTCGAAGAGCAGGTGGACGGGGCCCTCGGCCGGGTAGGGGCGCGCGGTTTCGTTGGCGGTGCGCTGGAGGCGGTGGCCCTCGCCCTCCACCGGCACCGAGCCCGTGGCACGGGCGGGGTCCAACGCCTGGGCAGGGTCCAACGCTTGGGCAGGGGAAGCCACTTGAGCGGGAGCCGACGCCTGGACGGGGGCCGCCGCTCGGGCTGAGCCCTCCGCCGGATCAGCGCCCGGCTCCTTGCCGGTCTCCCCCGCCAGCGTGGTGAGCAGGTCTGCGTAGCGCTCGAACGCCCGGTCGAGCACTCCGTCCTCGAACCGCTCGTCCAGCGCGTCCCACGCCAGGTGCAGCGTCTCCCCGTCGTCGACGGTCACGCAGTCGAGCGCGACGTCCGTGGTGGCGGTACCGGCGGGGCCGGGGCGCACACCGGCGGGCAGGGGCCGGGACGAGACGTCGAGCACGGTCGTGAAGACCACGGGCAGCTCGAAGTCCCCCTCCCTGCGGCGCCGCACGACGAGCGAGCGCATCGCACCGAGACCCGCGCCGGCGCCGTGCTCCAGGTCGGCGGCGAGCTGCCGGTGGTAGTCGCGGGCGAGGGCGGCCGGGGCGGTGCCCGGTGCCGGTGAGCGGACCCAGGTCAGTTCGCTCTGCTCGGCGGGGCGCCGCGTGTCCGGGCCCGTGAAGCAGACCACGGCCAGCGCGAACGGCTCGTCCTGGACGGCGCCGAGGGCGAGACAGTAGACGGCGAGCAAGGTGGCGTCCAGGCTCACCCCGTGGCGGTCCGCCCATGCCAGCAGTGCCCCGCGCTCGGTGAGGAGGCGTTCCCTGCGCCGGGGACGCGACGCTCCCCGCGCCTCGCGCAGCGGCGGCCCGGCGGGCAGCCCCGCGAGCCGGTCCCGCCAATACGCGCGCGCCCCCTCGGTCACCGGCCGGGGTGCGCGGGGCAGCCGGGTCGGGGCGGGCGCGGCGGCGCCGGGGTCGGCGTACCGGCGCAGCAGGTCGCGGGCGAGCAGCACGATGCTGCGGGCGTCACCGACGAGGAGGTCGACGGCCAGGTGCACGGTGGCGGGGCGGCCCGGTGCCCGGACCACGCGCAGGTCGGTGTGCGCGCCGCGCCCGAGTCCGAACGGCTGATGCGTCATGTCGGCGCGTACGGCGCGGTCCACCGCGTCGGCGTCCACGCCCTCGGGGACGTCCAGGACCGGAATCCGGGGGTCGGGGGCCGAGGACAGCACGCCGAGGGTGCCGTCGGCGCCGGTGCGCAGGCGCAGTGCCTCGTGCGCGGTGACGAGTTCCCGCCAGCTCTCGCGCAGCCGTTCGAGGTCCAGGTCGTCCATGTGGAAGCTCTGGTGGTACTGGCAGCCCCGGTCCGCCGGGCCGTCGAGCCGGGTCACCAGGTACGACTGCTGGAGTTCCCGGGCGGGCACGGCGGTGTCGGGCGCGGGTTCGCACACTCCGTGCAGCAACCGGCAGAAGCGGCCGAACAGGGCGTCGGCCGCGCCGGGCGGGAAGAGAGCGTCAGCGACGTCCCAGCGGAAGTCCAGGCCGTCCTCGCGCTCCCGCATCTGGTGGTCGAGGGCGACGCCGGAGGTCTGGCCGACGACGTACCGCTCGTGGTCGCTCATGCTGCCCTGCCCGGCACCGTCGAAGCCGAGGTCGAGCAAGCTGGTGAAGACCACGGGCAGGGCGGGCGTGCCGCTGCCGCGGGCGCGCAGTTCGCGCAGTATCTCGACGCTGCCGGCGTGCGCGTGCGACAGCGCCTCCCACACGCGCTGGTGGACGGCGCGGGCGGCGTCGTCCGGCGCGAGCGCGGGGGTGTGCGCCTCGACGGGGAGCAGGCATCCGGAGGTGTAGGGCCCGACGAGTCCTTCGGCGGCGGGCGGCAGCCTGGGGCGGTCGGTGGTGGTGAGGACGAGGGTGAACGCCTCGTCCGAGCCGGCGGGCGTGAGCGCTTCGGTGAAGGCGGTCAGCACGAGCGAGGTGGGAGAGACGCGCAGTTCGGCGGCCCGCGCGCGCAGGCCCGCCCATTGGGCCGGGGTGAGCCGGCCCCGGCGCGGGGTGCGCCGGTGGCCGTCGAGGCCGGGCGGCGGCTCCGGCGGTCGGGCGAGCAGTACGGGCGGTCCGCCCGGCAGGCCCTCCAGCCGTCCGGCGGCCTGGGAGACGGCGGACCTGTGGGCGGCGGAATCGCGGTTCCGGGCGAGCGCGTCCAGGGTGTCGCGGAGGCTGAACGGCACCTCGGGCAACTGGTGTCGCTCGTCGGCACAGAGCTGCCACCAGTGGTGCAGCAGCAGTTGGGTGCCGTGCGCGTCGGTGACCGTGCCGTCGAGGCTGAGATGGACCACGGAGCGTCCGGCCGGCTCCCGGCAGATCTCGACCTGGAACGGCGGCCAGTGGCCCGGCGGGTAGCGGTGGTGGGACAGCCGGCGGCGCACGGCGCCCGCCTCGGTCTCCAGCGCGTCCGCGTCCGCCGCCTCGTGGATGACGGGTTCGGGCACCCGCACGCGCTCCTGGACGCGCTGACCGCGTCCGACCCCGGTCAGCCGGAGGGCGTCGAAGTGCTCGACGAGCCGTCGCCAGGCGCGGGCCACCCGGCCGGTGTCCAGGCCGTCGAGCGAGAACTCGTGGTAGTGGTGACAGCCGAAGGCGTCCGGGTCCAGTTCCGGGTACCTGCCGACGACGTACGCCTCCTGCATGGGGGTCGCCGGGACGGGTTCGTGGCGGGACGCGGGCGCGGCGACCACGTCCAGGGTCCCGGCGGCGCCGTCGCCCTCCTCGCCGTCCGCGTGGTCGATCCGGTGGGCGAGGTCGCGCGGGGTGCGGCACTCCAGGAGCAGGGCGAGCGGCACTTCGGTGCCGAACTCGCTCTCGATCTCCAGCATGAGGCGTACGGCGGGAAGCGAGGTGAGGCCGGCGTCGGCCAGGTCGGTGTCCGGATCCAGTGGCCCGGTCCGGGTGACCAGTGGCTCGAGGATGCCGAGCAGCCGTGCGCAGGTGGGGTCGGCGGTCACCTCCGCGGGTGACACGGGGACGGTCTCGGCGGGCTTCAACGCTCCCCCTCGTCTCGGTGCGGTCTCAGCTGTGCCGGTTCACCACTGCCAACGGCCCAGCACCGGGTACGGCGGCTGGAGCATGGGGTGGTCGTCCTCCTGCGAGGCCGTGGTGGTGAAGCCGGCGGCCTTCTCGACGTTGCGGGTGAACGCCGTGCGGAAGCGGTCGTCGTCGGGCAGCCCGACCTCGTCCGCCGCCCGGAGCATCAGGGCGACGAAACGGTCGCGCTGCTCCGGCGTGATGCGCAGCCTGGTATGGGCCCTCAGCAGCGCGATGAAGCCGCCGAGTTCGTCCGTGAAGCGGGCGGGACCGCCGAGCATCTCGGTGAGGAAGGCCGTCAGACGGTCGGCGTGGTACGGCGATCCCGCACGGAACATGTCGCCCAGCAGCGGGTCCTCCAGCACCAGGTGGTGGAAGTGCTCCGCCAGCCGCCGCAGCGGCTTCTCCCCACCGACGTGCTCGTACATCGTCGTCATGCGTCCGCCCTCCGGTGTGCCGCTCGACCGGCCGAGACGGTACGCCCGGAGACTCGCGACGGGCTGCTCAACTTTGTGCACGGCTTCGCGCACGGCTCGGACGACCGGGCCACCGCCTTCGCCGCGCCTCCACCGCCTCCACCGCCTTCCTCGTCTTCGTCGCCCGGGAACGGCTGACGCTCCGTCGGGGACGGGGTGGTTGACCGGCCTGAGGGGGTGGGATTTCATGGCGTCCATGTCCGAGGGAACAGGGAAGTCGCCGGAGCCGGTCCTGTCGTTCGCCACGCAGGAGGAGTGGGAGGAGTGGCTGGAGGAGAACCACGAGGACGCTCCGGGCATCTGGTTCCGGATTCCCAAGAACGACTCGGCGGCCGAGGGCGTCGGCTACGCCCAGGCGCTGGAGTCCGCCCTGTGCTATGGCTGGATCGACGGGCAGAAGAAGAAGCAGGACGAGCGGTACTGGTTGCAGCGCTTCACACCCCGGCGACCGGGCGGCAAGTGGTCGAAGGTGAACCGCGAGAAGGCCACCGCGCTCGTCGAGGCGGGCCGGATGCGGCCCGCCGGGCAGCGCGAGGTGGACAAGGCGAAGAAGGACGGCCGCTGGGAGGCGGCGTACGCGGCGCAGAGCAAGGCGACGGTGCCCGACGACCTTCAGGCCGCGCTGGACGCCGCGCCCGTGGCGGCGCGTGACTTCTTCGCCGGCCTGGACAGCCGCAACCGGTACGCGATCCTGCACCGGGTCGAGGACGCCAAGAAGGCGGAGACCCGGGCGGCCCGCATCGAGAAGTTCGTCGCCATGCTGACGGAGGGCAAGAAGCTGTACTGAGCGGCCCGGGCACCGCTACTTCCGCGCGAAGCGCTGCCCGCGCTCGCCGAACGAGTCCACGCTGAACGGCTCCACGCCGAACGGGTCCTCGCCGAACCGGGACGGCCCGCCCTCCCGCCACCGTCACCGAAGCCGAAGCGGCGTCCGCCCTGGTCGCCGCACCACCCGAAGGTGCGTCGCCCCGCAGCGGCCGGAGTGCCGTGCGCCGGTGGTGGGTGATGGGCTCGCGGGGGCGGGTGCCTAGGGTGCGGGGATGTACGGGATCGATTGCCGCCCGGCGGGCTGTGGCGCCGGGGTCGTGGGACGCGCGGGTGGTGGGGTGTGACGCTCAACCAGTTGCGGGCCTTCGTCGAGGCGGAACGGCTGGGCTCGTTCACGGCCGCCGCGCGGGTCATGGACATCGCCCAGGCCAGCGCGTCCGAGCTGGTGCGCCGCCTGGAGACGGAGCTGGACGCGGAGTTGTTCGTGCGTGGGAGCCGGACGCTCACGCTCACCTCGGCGGGGCAGGAGTTGCTGTCGTACGCCCAGGAGGCGGTGGAGGCGGCCGACGGCGGGGCGCGCGCGGTGCGTTCGCTCGGTTCGCTGGGCGGTGGTACGGCCACGTTCGGGGTGCTGCGCAACGCGGACTACTACCTGCTGGCCAACCTGGTGCAGATGTTCCACGCGCGGTATCCGGGGGTGCGGGTGCGGCTCGTGGGGCAGAACTCGGCGGAGACCGCGTACGCGGTGGCGGCCGGTGAGATCGAGGCGGGGCTGGTGATCCTGCCCGTCGACCAGGAGGGGCTGGCCGTTTCGCCGCTCATGCGGGACCAGGTGTTCTACGTCAGCGCGAGCGAGGAGCGCACCCGGGTGCCGGTCGGTATCGAGGAGTTCGCGCGCGCCCCGCTCGTCCTGTACGACGCGCACTACGGCTGGAAGGACCCCACGCGGCGGCAGCTCGCCGAGCGGGCGCAGCTCGCGGGGGTGCGGATCGATCCGCTCATCGAGCTGGAGCACGTCGAAGCGGCGCTGAAGCTGGCGGCGGCCGGGATCGGGGACACGATCGCGAGCCGCGCGGTGATCTCCAGCCCCTCCTTCCCTCCGGGCCTCTTCACGGCGCCGTTCGCGGAGCCGCTGTACGACACGATCGCGCTGGTCAGGCGCCGGGGCCGGCCGTTGTCGCGCGCGACACGGGAGCTGGCGCGGCTCGCGGAGGACACGATCCGGGAGATCAGCGCGGGTCTGCTCGACTGACCCCCGCCCCCCGGAGTGCCGCACGGTGAAGCGCGCTCTCCCACAGGAAAACCCTGCATCTCGTGCAGGAGTTGCCCCTCTGGTCCTGTGGGGGAGCGCGGTCTACCGTCCCGGATATGCAGATCACGCACGACGAAGCACAGATGCTCCCTCCCCTCCAGTGGCTGAAGAAGCCAGCCGTCGACGGTCCTCCCGCCCAGCGCGACCCCAAGGTGGTCGAGCGGGTCTCGCAGATGCTGAAGGAGATCGAGAAGAAGGGCCTGGACGCGGTACGGGCGTACGCCCAGGAGCTGGACGGGTGGTCCGGCGAACTGGAGATCGGCGCCACCGAGCTGAAGAAGTCCGGGGACGCGCTGCCCGCCGATGTCCGTACCGCCCTGGAAATGGGCTACGAGCGCACGCACCGCTTCGCCTCGGCGCAGCGCGAGCACCTGACCGACTTCGAGATCGAACTCGCGCCCGGTGTGCGCGGCGGTCAGCGCTACGTCCCGGTCTCCCGGGTCGGCGCCTACCTCCCCGCGGGCCGCTTCCCGCTCCTTGCCAGCGCGTTCATGACGGTCAACGTCGCCAAGACGGCCGGTGTGCCGACCGTGGTGGCGTGCACCCCGCCCTCCGGTGAGCACGGCGCCCACCCGGCCGTCCTCTACGGCGCCTACCTCTCCAAGGCCGACCGCGTCTTCGCCGTCGGCGGGGTCCAGGCCCTCGGCGCGATGGCCTTCGGCCTGCTCGGCGAGGCGCCGGTGGACATGCTGGTCGGCGCGGGCAACGCCTTCGTGACGGAGGCGAAGCGGCAACTGTTCGGGCAGGTCGGCATCGACCTGCTGGCCGGCCCCTCCGAGGTCGCCGTCCTCGCCGACGACACCGCCGACCCGGTGTGGGTCGCCGCGGACCTGCTCGGCCAGGCGGAGCACGGCCCCAACTCCCCCGCCGCCCTCGTCACGACTTCCGAGGCGCTGGGCCGCGCGGTCGTCGCCGAGATGGACCGGCAGCTGGAGACCCTGGCCACGCGCGACATCGCCGGGCCCGCCTGGCGGGACTTCGGTTCGGTCATCGTGGTGCGCGACCGCGACGAGGCCGTCGCGGTGTGCGACGTGCTGGGCCCGGAGCACCTGGAGATCCAGACCGAGGACGACGACCACTACCTGGAGAACCTCTCCAACTACGGTTCGCTCTTCATCGGCCCCTGGTCCACGGTCGCCTACTCCGACAAGGGCATCGCGGGCACCAACCACGTGCTGCCGACGGGGAAGACCGCGCGCTACAACGCGGGCCTGTCGGTCTCGCGCTTCCTCAAGCCGCTCACGTACCAGCGGGCGGCCGAGGAGGGCACGGCCTCGCTCGCGCCCGCCGTCGAGCGCATCTCCGCCTTCGAGGGGCTCGCCGCGCACGGGGCCACCGCGACCGTGCGCATCGACCGGGTCGGCCGCGACTCGGGCGCCTTCGACGGCATCCCGGAGGCGCTGCGCGCGCAGCTGTGAGCGTCCGCCGCCGCGTCCCCCTGGCCGTCGGCGCCACCGCGGCACCGTCCCGGCCGTACGGGCCGGTCAGGAGGGGCGGGCGTGGGTGGCACGGGGGACGAACTCGGTGGGGAGCACGAGTCGTTCCCCCGCCGGGTCGGCCTCGCCCGTGATCCGGCGGACGAGCAGGCGGGCCGCCTGGCGGGAGAGTTCGGCGAGGTCGTGGCGGACCGTGGTCAGCCGGAAGACCTCCCAGGCGGCCATCGGGAGGTCGTCGAAGCCGATGACGCTCAGGTCCTCGGGCACGCGCAGCCCGGCGGCCAGTGCGGCGTTCAGGACGCCGATGGCCACCACGTCGTTGCCGCAGAAGACCGCCGTGGGCGCGCGCGCCGCCTCCAGGAGGAAGGGCAGCGCCTCGTAACCGGTCTCGTACTCGAAGGCGCCGCGCGCCACGCGGTCCTCCTGGAGGCCGATCCCGGCCTCCGCCAGGGCCAGCCGGAAGCCCAGCTCGCGTTCGCGACCGGTCGTCGTGTTGGCGGCGCCGAAGACGCCGGCGATCCTGCGGTGTCCGAGGCCGACGAGCTTCTCGGCGACCAGGCGGCCGCCGCCCTCGTTGTCGACGACGGAGGCGTACTCGCCCCGGCCGCCGGTGTCCCGGTTGAGGAAGACGTACGGGATGCCCCGGCGGTCGAGCTGGGCGGGGAGCCGCGAGTCGGTGGTCGCGGTGGCGAGGACCGCGCCGTCCAGGGACTGGTCGAGCAGGCTCTCCTCGGCGACGGCCTCGTCGGAGCGTTCCGTGATGAGCATCATCCGGTAGCCGAGGTGCTGGAGTTCGTCGTGCAGAGGGGCCACGACGTGCGGGTAGAAGGGGTTGGTGAGGTCGGTGACGAGGACCCCGATCCGGCGCGTGGAGCGGGTGGACAGGGTGCGTCCGGCCTCGCTCGGTACGTAGCTGAGCGCCGCCGCCGCGCGTCGCACCTTCTCGCGGGTCGCCGCCGACACCCGCGGGTCGTCGCGCAGCGCCCGGGAGACGGTGGGCTGCGACACTCCCGCCAGCCTCGCCACGTCGTGACTCGTGATCGCCATCGGCTCTCCGCTCCCCGCCGGCGTGCCGCACCGGCCTCGACTGCTACCCCCACCATACGTATGTAGTTCTCTCACTATACGTACACGCCCCCTCCCCCGGCAGCGGAGCGGGGGGCCCGCGGGCCGAAGCGGCGGACACCGGCTTGCGGATGGCATACGTCAAAAACCGGTCCCCCACGCACCCTTGACATCGCCGGTCCCAGGGCCTGTCATAGAAATGCATACGTATTCCAACAACAAGGGAGAGGTCATGCCCGACGTCGTCGTGTCCACCGAGGAGCTGGGGCGCCGCACGGTCCGCCGCAGCGACTTCGTCTCCTGCAACCAGGCGTTCATCGACTGCCGGACGCCCGGCTCGGACCGCAAAGAGAACTACGCCATGATCGGGCCGGGCGTCTCCCAGTCGGCGGACCAGCACGTCAACCTGCGACTGCCGCACGGCTACAACATCGGCGCCGCCGCCATGCCGCACGGCATCACCAACAACCTCCACCTGCACTACACCGCCGAGGTGTTCGTGTGCACCGAGGGCGAGTACCTGCTGCGCTGGGGCGCCGACGGCGACGAGGGCGAACTCCTGCTCAAGGCGGGGGACATCGCGTCCATCCCGACGTGGATCTTCCGGGGCTTCACCAACACCGGCCCGGACGACGGCTGGCTGTTCACCGTGCTCGGCATGGACCACACCGGCGGCATCATCTGGGGCCCCTCGGTCCTGCGCGAGGCGGAGGGCCATGGCCTCTACCTGACCGCCGACAACCAGCTCATCGACACCGTGGCGGGCGACGAGGTCCCCGAGGGCGTCGAGCTGAACCAGCCGATGAGCCAGGAGCACATCGACCGGCTCCGCCACTACACCCCCGAGGAGATGAGGCGCCGCATCGCCTCCGCCGAGGAACTGGTGTGGTCGGACCACCCGTTCCTCGACAGCACGCTGCCGGGCGGCGGCGTGCGGCTGAGCCTGGTCATCGGCTACGGGATGACCGAGGACCCGCACCAGGAACCGCGCGTCTTCAACCCGCACGGCCACAACCTCGCCTGGATGCGCGCCGAGCCCGGCCAGGGCCTCTCCACCCACCGCCAGCACGAGACGCAGACGCTGATCGTCAAGGACGGCGCGTGGGAGATCACGCTCAACCGGACCGACCCGGTCACGGTGCGCCTCGGCCCGCGCGACATGCTCTCCGTGCCGCGGGACGCCTGGCGCTCGCTGCGCAACGTCGGCGACACGCGCGGCGACCTCCTGGTCGTCAACTCCGGTGACGGCCGCGTCCGCCTGGAGTGGGACGAGGAGGTCAGCAAGGCCGCGGCCGACGCGGGCCTCGGCGTCGACCACAACGGCTACGTCGCCCCGTACGCCCTGCTCCCCCGCTCCGCGCGCCGCTGGTGAGCGCCGCCGCCCGGGAGCAGGCACCCGGTCCGCTGCCGCTGGTGGTGGTCCCCGGGATGCTGTGCGACGAGAGCCTGTGGAGCGGGGTGGACTTCCCCGAGGGCCACGCCGTGCACCACCTCGCGCTGACGAAGCCGGATCTCGGCGCGCTCGCCGAGGACCTGCTCGGCGCGGTGCCGGGCCGCTTCGTCCTCGTGGGGCTCAGCCTCGGCGCCATCGTCGGCTTCGAGGCCTTGCGCCGCGCCCCCGGGCGGATCGCCGGACTGTGCGTCATGGCGACGAACGCGGGCGCGCCCCGCGCCGAGCAGTACGCGTCCTGGCGGGCCATGGACGCGCTGATCGCGGACGGCCGCTTCGGCGAGGTCGTCGAGCAGACCCTGCCGGGGATGTTCGCGACGCCCGGGCCGGGCCCCGAAGCGGCCGGTCGCTACCGTGCGATGGCGCGGGCGGTGGGCCCGGACACGGCGCGCGCCCAGCTCGCCGCGCAGGCCACGCGGACGGACGCCTTCGCGGCGCTGCGCGGCGCGCACTGCCCCGGCGTCGTCCTGCACGGCACGCGCGACGCGCTGTGCCCGCCGGAGTTCCACCGGGCCATCGCTCAGGCCCTGCCGAACGCGGAACGCAGGGCGCTGCCCGGGGCCGGGCACCTCTTGCCCTGGGAGCGGCCCGAGGCCGTCTCCGCCGCGTTGCGGGACCTGCTCGCCCGCCTCGGCGCCGCGCCGGTCCCCATCTCAGCCGCGCCGCCCACCGCCTGAACCGCGCACCGTCCCGCAGACGCCGCGCGCCGTCCCCGTACCCCCACTGCCCGGCCGCCGCGCCGCCCGCGGCCGGGCGCGACACCACCGCCATCCCACTCAGCAGCGAACAGGAAGAGAGCCGCCATGCCTCGGCACCTCAAGTCCTCCGTCCCCTCCGCACAGGTCCAGGCGGGCCGCGCCGACGTGGCCGACCGCGTCCGCGCCATCCTCGCGGACATCCGTGAGCGCGGCGACGAGGCCGTGCGCCAGTACTCGGAGAAGTTCGACAACTGGAGCCCCGAGTCCTTCCGCCTCGGCCCGGACGAGGTCCGCCGAATCGTCTCGGGCGTCCCGGACACCGTCGTGGAGGACATCCGTTTCGTCCAGGAGCAGGTGCGCACCTTCGCGCAGGCGCAGCGCGACTCGCTGCTCGACGTCGAGATCGAGACGCTGCCCGGGGTGCGCCTGGGGCACCGGCACGTCCCGGTCGCCGGGGCCAGCGCTTACGTGCCGGGCGGGCGTTACCCGCTGACGGCCTCGGCGCACATGACGATCGTGACGGCGAAGGTGGCCGGGGTGCCGCGCGTGGCCGCGTGCACTCCCCCGATCCGGGGCGAGATCCCCGCGGCGACGATCGCGGCCATGCACCTCGCGGGTGCCGACGAGATCTACCTGCTCGGCGGGGTCCAGGCCGTCGCTGCCCTGGCCCTGGGCACCGAGACGATCGGCCGGGTGCCGCTCATCGCGGGGCCGGGCAACGCGTACGTCGCCGAGGCCAAGCGCCAGCTCTTCGGCGAGGTGGGCATCGACCTGTTCGCCGGGCCGACGGAGATCCTGGTGATCGCCGACGAGCACGCCGATCCCTTCGTCGTGGCGGTGGACCTGCTCTCGCAGGCCGAGCACGGCCCCGACTCCCCCGCCGTCCTCGTCACCACCTCCGAGGAACTGGGCCGCGAGGTCGAGCGGCACATCGAGCGGCTGCTGCCCGGGATGCCCACGAAGGACTTCGCCGAGCCCGCGTGGCGCGACCACGGCGAGATCGTGGTGACGGACTCGCTCGACGAGGCCTTCGCCGTCGCGGACACCTACGCGAGCGAGCACGTCGAGGTGCTGACCGAGAACCCGCGCCAGGCCCTGGACAGGATGCGGGACTACGGCGCGCTCTTCCTCGGCGAGGGCACCTGCGTCTCGTACGGCGACAAGGTCATCGGCACCAACCATGTGCTGCCCACCCGGGGCGCGGCGCGCTACACGGGCGGCCTGTGGGTCGGCAAGTACCTGAAGACGGTGACCCACCAGGAGGTCACCGACACCGCGTCCTCGGCGCTGCTCGGCGAGGTGTGCGGGCGGGCCGCGCGCGTCGAGCTGTTCGAGGGGCACGCCCGCTCGGGCGACGTGCGCGCGGCCAAGTACGGCAAGGGGACCCTGCCGTGGAACGAGGAGGCCGGGGCGTGAGCGAGGCGGATCAGCGACTGCCGTTGCGCGGGCGCACCGCGCTGGTCAGCGGGGGCGCCGGCGGCCTGGGCCTGGCGATCACGCGCGCGCTGCTGGCCGACGGCGCCCGGGTCGTGATCACCGGTCGCGACGAGGGCCGGCTCAAGGAGACGGCCGAGTCGCTGGGCCCGGACGTCGAGTACCGGGTGTGCGACGTGGCGCGGCCCGAGGACGTCGAGGCGCTGGCCGCGAGCCTGGCGGGGACCGAGGTCTCGGTGCTCGTCAACAACGCGGGCGTGCCCGGCCCGGTGGCGCCGCTGACCGAGATCTCGGCGCGGGAGTGGGACGAGGTCTTCGACGTGAACGTGCGGGGCGTGTTCCTGATGTGCCGGGCGTTCCTGCCCGGCATGACGGAGCGTGGCGCGGGCGACGTCGTCAACATCGCCTCGGTCTCGGGAAAGCGGCCGCTGCCGCGCCGTACGCCGTACTGCGCCTCGAAGATGGCGGTGATCGGCCTGACCACCACCCTCGCGGGCGAGGTGGGGCCGCTCGGCGTCTCGGTGAACACGCTGTCCCCCGGCCCGGTGGTGGGCCCGAGGATGGAACGCAACTTCCGCCTGGAGGCGGAGCGGACCGGCGGCACGTACGCCGAGGCGGAGGAAGCCTTCGTCTCGCGCGCGGCGCTCGGCCGCATGGTGACGGAGGAGGAGGTGGGTGCCGCGGTGAGTGCGATGCTGCGGATGCGCGGTCTGTGCGGGGCCGATATCGACCTGTCGGCGGGGATGGTGGCGCGATGACGGCGGACGACGCCGGACGGCGCTCCCTCAAGCGGCGCCTCGCGGACGGCGAGCGCCTGTACGGCGCGCTGCTGCGGCTCCCCTCGGAGACGCTGGTGGAGATGGCGGGCGTCGCCGGTCTCGACTACGTCGTGATCGACTGCGAGCACGGACCGGCCGACATGACGGCGCTCCAGCACCACCTGACGGCCGCCGCCGCGCGGGGCCTGGACGTGCTCGTGCGGATCGGCACCGGGGAGCCCTCGCTCGCGCTGCGCTGCCTCGACCTGGGCGCGGCGGGCATCATCCACCCGCACGTGGACAGCGCGGACGAGGCGCGCGAGGCGGTGGCCGCGGACCACTACCCGCCGCTGGGGCGGCGCGGGTTCGCGACGTACAGCCGGGCGGGCCGCTTCGGCACCGTCACCGCGAAGGAGCACCTCGCGGCCGCCGAGGACACCCTCGTCGTGGTCATGGTGGAGACGGAGAAGGCCTGCGCGAGTGCCGGGGAGATCCTGGCCACCGAGGGGGTGGACGCGGTGCTCGTGGGGCCCGCCGACCTCGCGGCGGACTGCGGTTTCCCCGGGGGCGAGGCGGTGGCCGCCATGACGGCGGAGGTCCACCGCACGGCCGTGGCGGCGGGCCGCAGGGTCATGACGATCGTGCCCGGCACCGAGGCGGCGCGGGCCGCCGAGCGGGCGGGCGCGGATCTGGTGCTCTTCAACATGACGCACGTCCTGATGGACACCTTCCGGGCACTTACCGGGCCCGGCCGGGCCGAGGAGGCCGCCGGACGGCCCTGAGGCCCCTGCGGCTCTGAGGCGCGCGGCACCTCCCGGACGCGGGCGGGGGGTGCCGCGGGCCGCGCCGGTACCGGAAGGATGTGCGGTACGGGGCGGGGGGCGAGGCGTCCAGGCGCCATGTGCCCTCCGCACCACGCGGTACCTCCGCACCACTTGGCACCTCCGCGCCGTATCCCGCCACGCCTCCCCCGTGCCCCGTCCCCCGCGCCCCGTCCCCCGCTCACCGGGGCGAATCGCGTCCCGGCGTGGTTGCCCCGCCGCGCGCCCGTCCCGCTGTCCCGGCGCGTCGTGAAAACCGCGAAAAGCGTTGTGCGTACGCCTCTTGACGGCTGGTTTCCGGCTTCCTAGTGTTCGGCGCAGTTCATACGTATGCATTCCTCTCGTCATCCCCCAGCCCTCGCGCGAACGGAGAAGCCATGTCCGCTGTTGCGCCCCCCAGCACGGCCGTCGAGACCTCGGAGGTCGCCCGGGAGAAGCGGATCGCGATACGCCGCGCCATCGGCGCGGGCAGCATCGGAAACTTCGTCGAACAGTTCGACTACGGCCTCTACGGCTACATGGCCCCCATCCTCGCCCCCGCCTTCTTCCCGAAGAGCAACGGGACCGCCGCGGTGCTGAGCACCTACGGCATCATCGCGATCGCCTGCCTCTTCCGCCCGCTGGGCGGGACGCTGGTCGGGCGCTGGGGCGACCGGCTGGGCCGCAAGAAGACGCTCCTGTGGACGCTCGCCTTCATGGGCGTGACCACCGCGCTGATCGGCGTGCTGCCCACGTACGGGCAGATCGGCATCTTCGCCCCGCTGCTCCTCCTGCTGCTGCGCGTCGTGCAGGGCATGGTGTCGGGCGGTGAGTACGTCGGAGCGGTCGCCTTCATCGTGGAGTGGGCGGAGCCCAAACGGCGCGCCTACTACACCTCGTTCGCCTCCAACAGCTGTTTCGTCGGCATTCTGGCCGGTGCGGGGACCGCCGCGCTGGCCAGTTGGCTCTTCGAGGGGCCGTCCCTGGACTCCTGGGGGTGGCGCATCCCCTTCCTGCTCGCCCTGCCGCTGAGCGCGGTCGGGATCTGGCTGCGCCAGCACATCCAGGAGAGCCCGGAGTTCGTGCGCGCCACGGCCAACGGCACCCAGGTCGTCAAGTCCCCCGTCAGGGAGGCGCTGCGGACGCAGTGGCGGCCGATCCTCGCCTACTGCGGCTTCTCGATCATGGCGGCGATCCTCTCGTACACCTGGGTCACCTTCTATCCGCAGTACCTGACGGGGACGCTCGGGATGCCCCGCTGGATGGGCCTGACCTCGAACGCGATCTCGATCGCCGTGCTCATCCCGCTGCTGCCGCTCGCCGGGAAGCTCTCGGACCGCATCGGGCGCAAACCGATGCTCATGACGGGGGCGGTCGCATGCCTGGTCCTCGTGCCGCTCGCCTTCCGGGTCGGCGAACAGGGCACCTTCGCCACGGCGATCCTCAGCCAGCTGATCTACCTCGTCCCGGAGTTCTTCATCACCGGTATCGTCACGGTCTGCGCGGCCGAACTCTTCGCGACGAAGACGCGGTTCAGCGCGAGCGCGATCGCCTACAACAGCTCGTTCTCGATCTTCATGGGCATCACGCCGTTCGTCGCCGAGCTGCTGATCGACACCTTCGACTCGATCTACGCGGTGTGGGTCTACCTCGCCGTGGCGGCCGTCCTGGCACTGGTCGTGGTCAGCACCTTCATGACGGAGACGTATCGCAGCGCCCTGGGCGAGGACAAGTTCGCCAGGTGACCGGGTCCGGACCGCGCCGGGGGCACGCACCCCGGACCGGCCGACCGCGAGGGCGGACGCCCGCCCCTCCCTCAGCCCCCACCCGTCTACCTGTCCACTGCATACGCATACACGCACGCGCAGTGCCGAGAAAGGAACGTTCCATGGCCCTCGACCCCATCGCCTACGCCCCCTACGCGGACCCGGACGACTTCATCCGCGAGGTGACCGACCGCATCTGGGTCGGCCGGGACATCTCCTACATCGTCGACAACTACGAACCGGACTCGATCGTCCACACGAGTCTCGGCACGGTCGTCGGCCGTGACGGCGTCATCGAGGGCAGCACGATGCGCATGGGCAGCACCCCCGGGCACATCGGCCAGGCCGAGGACGTGGTGTGGGAGGCGCGCGGGGACGACGCCTTCCTCAGCTCGCACCTGGTCTTCTCGGCCGACGAGCACCTGGTCGGCGGCCGCAACCTGCGCATACGCAAGCGGACGGTGGCCAACTGCCTGTACCGGCGCGGCCGGATGGTGGAGGAGTGGGTGGTCCGCGACGAGCTGGCGGACTGCCTCCAGCGGGGTGCGGACCCGGCCGAGGCGGCGCGCGCGCTGCGTTTTCAGGGCTACAGCGGTTCGATGACCGAGGAGGCGCCCAAGGACGTCCTGCGCGAAGGGGTCAGCGGCCCGCGCGCGGACGAGTACCGTCCCGAGTGCGAGCTGGTGCTGGAGTTCATGGACGAGGTCTGGACGCGGCGCCGGCTCCAGAAGGTCAACGACTTCATGGTGCGTGACCTCTTCCTGCACACCGTCGGCGACCGGACGGTCATCCGCCCCGAGCGCTACCAGGCCGATCTGCTGGAGATGGTGGGCGCGTTCCCCGACGCGCGGTTCGCCGTACGCGACATGCAGACCAACTACTCGGAGCGGTACGCGGGTCTGCGCGTGGCGGTGCTGTGGACGATGCACGGCACCTACCGGGGCACGCCCGCGTTCGGGCCGCTGACCGACCGCCCGGTCACGATGCTGGGTGTCTCGCAGTTCCTGATCCAGGGCGGCCGGATCGTCCGCGAGTTCCGCGTCTTCGACGAGATCTCGCTGCGCGCCCAGATCAACAGCACGCGCGGCGACGGCCCCGAGATCGAGGCCAACATCTACTGACCCTCCACCTCGGCGGTACGGGCTACGACGACGACAGGGGCCTCCGCCCGACGGGGGCCCTGTCGCGCGTTTCTCCCGCTACCGGAACGCCCTGAGCACAGGGCGCACTGCGCGACCTTCCGCTCTCCCGTACCGCGCGCCCCCGGTGGACCGGCAGTGCTGGGTGGGTGGCGCAGGCAGTTGCTCGCGGAGACATACGGCGACGACGAAGACGTGGTGCCGGAGTACGTGGCGGACTGTCGACGGTGAAGAGGCGGCCCCCGTGCCGGCCGTCGGCGCCCCGGCCGCTGACGGACCGGGAGCGAGCAGACCGCCGCCCGAGGCGGTTCAGTGCCCGTGGTTCCGGGACGCGGGGGCCGGTGCTCCTCCCATCATGCTGAGCATGTTCCTGCCCCCGGTGCGCAGGAACCGGGCGATCAGGGCGGCGGCGAGGAGGAGGGCTGCGATGTTGAGGAAGGTGGTGTAGTTCCAGCTCACTCCGCTGTCGGGGACGTGGGCGCCGGCCCGGTCGGGGATGATGCCGATGCCGCCGAAGACGAACTCGACGGCGTATCCGGCGAGCACCATCGCGAGGTAGAAGGTGGCGAGGAGGAAGAGCGCGGTGCGGGTGCCGTAGTACTTCCGGTAGATGTTCAGGATCGGAAGGATGAGCAGGTCGGCGAAGAGGAAGGCCACGACGCCTCCGAAGCTGATGCCTCCCTTCCACAGCACGACGGCGAGCGGCACGTTGCCCACCGAGCACACGAACGAGGCGATCGCCACGACGGGCCCGATCAGCGGGCCCCAGAGCTTGGACGCCAGGGGGTGCCCGTCGAAGAAGAACGCCTGCCAGAAGGAGTCGGGGACCCAGGCGGCGATCGCGCCCGCGATGAGCAGGCCCACGATCAGGTCGCGCAGGATCGCCGCCCACTCCATGACGAATACGTGGGAGACGGAGGTGTACCCCTGGGGGGAGAACAGCCGCTGGGCGAAGGAGCCCTCCTGCTGGACGGACATGTCCATGGCGGCGTGTCCTTCCATCGATCCGGCCAGCCCGCGTTCGGCCTGATGCCGGGCCCGCGCGACCAGGTCCGCGCGCAGGAAGAGCCGGAACAGCACGGCCAGGACGATGATCATGAGGGCGCCGCCGCTGAACTCGGCGGCGGTGAACTGCCAGCCCATGAGCAGGGCGAGGATCACGCCGAGTTCGACGACCAGGTTGGTCGAGGCGATCTCGAAGGCCATCGCGGCCGTGAAGTCGGCCCCCTTGCGGAACAGCGAGCGGGCCAGGGCCACCGCCGCGTAGGAGCAGGACGAGGAGGCGATACCGAGCCCGGTCGCCGTGGCCAGAGTTCGGGGGCGGTCATCGCCCAGCAGGGAGACGACGGTGGACTTGCGCACCACGGCCTGGATCACGGCCGAAAGGGTGAAACCGAGGACCAGGGCCCACAGGATCTCCCAGGCCATGGAACCGGTGATCGACAGTGCGTGCCAGACAGCGTGCATACGCCCCCTTCTACCCAAGCGGGTCCGCAACGGTCACAGAAGCGGAAGCGTCATCAGAGGGATCAACCCGTCCGGCGGCAGAAACACCAGCCACCGCTCCATACGCCCCACCCCGACTGACGCCCACCCCCTGGCGGCGCCGCCCCACACGGTCCCCCGCCGGACCGTGTCCTTCCGGCCGCACCCACCGCGCTCCGCATCCGACGCCCGCCGCGAGAAGCGGTTCGGCGTCGCGCGGTTGGGGCCGCTGTCGGCGGTGGGTTTGAGAGGTGGGTGGCTTTGAGAGGTGGGTGGCTTTCAGGGATGGGTGGCTTTCAGGGATGGGTGAACAGGGTCCAGGCGCCTACGGCGGATTGGGGCGACCAATAGGCGCGCGGCGCGAGGACGCTCTCGTGGACCGCGAAACCCGCGCGCCGGTGGAATACGCGCACGCCTGAGGGGTTGTAGCCGGTGCGGCATCCGGCCGTGTACGTGGCCACGTTTTCCGGAGGACTCATGAAGATCGGCATTGTCGGGGCGGGACACATCGGCGGCAACCTCACCCGCCGTCTGACGGCGCTCGGGCACGACGTGAGCGTGGCCAATTCGCGTGGTCCGCAGACGCTGTCCGCGCTGGCCGAGGAGACCGGGGCCACCGCGGTTCCCGTCGCCGAGGCGGCGCACGGCGCGGACGTCGTCGTGGTCACGATCCCGCTGAAGAACGTCCCCGACCTGCCCACCGGGCTCCTCGACGGCGCGAGCGAGGGCTTCGTCCTCATCGAGACCGGCAACTACTACCCGCAGCGCGACGGCCGGATCGCCGGGATCGAGGACGAGGGCCTCACCGAGAGCCGCTGGACGGAACGTCAGCTCGGGCACCCGGTGGTCAAGGTCTTCAACGGCACCTACGCCCAGGACCTCCTGGACAAGCCGCGCCCCGCGGGCGCCGCCGACCGCATCGCCCTGCCCCTCGCCGGTGACGACGAGGAGGCGAAGAAGACCGTGCGGTCCCTGCTCGACGAACTCGGCTTCGACTCCGTCGACGCGGGCGGCCTCGACGAATCCTGGCGCCAGCAGCCCGGCACACCGGTCTACGGGCTGGCCGCGGGCGCCGACGAGGTCGTCGCCGCGCTGGCCGCCGCCGCCCCCGGGCGTCCCGCGGAATTCCGCGCCTGACCACCCGGCCCACACCTGCCGGTCCCGCCACGGGAAGACCGCGGCGGGACCCTCGGATGACCGGGCGCCACCCCACCACCATGACTCGCCGACGTACCGGTCAACTCGGCCCTGGTCCCCACAAACGCCTCAGGGCCGGTACCGGATTTCTCCGGTACCGGCCCTGAAAAGCCGACTCTCTCAAGTCGGGACGACAGGATTTGAACCTGCGACCCCTTGACCCCCAGTCAAGTGCGCTACCAAGCTGCGCCACGTCCCGTTGCGCGAGTGACCTGGGCTTTCGGGTGGGATTCCCGGGCCGGACGCGCACAGAAAGCTTACCGCATCGTGGGCCGTGGTCGTGCCAGGTTTCCTCGTGGGCGGGCGTTGACCTCAAGTCTGGTTGAGGTTTTATCTTCGTCGGCATGACGATCTTCACGCCGGCACGGGCCGGTTCTCAGGGGTACGCGGAGCTGCCGGGGCTCATGTCGCGGCTGACAGGGGACGAGAAGCACGGTCCCGCGGCGACCTCGACGCTGGACGCGCTGTGGGTGCTCTACGACCGGGTGCTGCGGGTGACGCCGGAGACGGTGGACGAGCCGGGGCGGGACCGGTTCCTGCTGTCGAAGGGGCACGGGCCCATGGCGTACTACGCGGTCCTCGCCGCGAAGGGCTTCGTGCCCGTCGAGTGGCTCGACGACTTCGGCGGCTTCGACGCGCCGCTCGGCTTCCACCCGGACCGCACGCTCGTGCCCGGGGTCGAGATCAGCAGTGGGTCCCTCGGCCACGGGCTGCCGCTCGGGGTCGGGGTCGCGCTCGGTCTCAAGGCGCGCGGGCTGGGCGAGGCGGCCGTGTGGGTGCTGGTCGGGGACGCCGAACTGGACGAGGGCTCGAACGAGGAGGCCGTCGCCTTCGCGGGGGCCTCGGGGCTCGACCGGTTGCACACCGTCGTGATCGACAACGACTCGGCCCGCTGGGGCCGCCGCGGCGCGCTCGCCGCACGGTTCGCGGCGGGCGGCTGGGCGGTCGAGGAGGTCGACGGCCGCGACCACGAGGCGCTGCACGAGGCCTTCACCGTCCCGCACGCGGACCGCCCCCTCGCCGTCGTCGCCCACGTCGAAGCCAAGAACTGAACGAGGAGCACCACCGTGGAATCCATGCGTGACCGTTTCGGCAGCACCATGACCGCCCTGCTCGACGAGGACGAGCGGCTCGCCGTCGTGCTCGCCGTCATCAGCCGCGACCGTTTCACCGAGGCCGCGGAGCGCCATCCCGACCGGGTCATCGACCTCGGCATCCGCGAGCAGCTGCTCGTGAGCGCCGGCGGCGGCCTCGCGCTCGCCGGAATGCGGCCGGTCCTGCACACCTTCGCGAGCTTCCTCGTCGAGCGGCCCTTCGAGCAGGTCAAGCTCGACTTCGGGCACCAGGGTGTCGGCGGCGTCCTGGTCAGCTCCGGGGCCTCCTACGACATCGCCTCGGGCGGCTTCACCCACATGTCACCGGGCGACGTGGCCCTCCTCGACACGCTCGACGGGTGGACCGTGCACGTTCCCGGTCACCCCGACGAGGCCGAGGCGCTGCTGCGTCACGCCGTGCGGGGCGAGGACCGGGTCTACGTACGGCTCTCGGAGCAGACGAACGCGAAGGCGCGGGCCGTCGACGGGAGCTCCCCGCTCGTGCTGCGCGAGGGCCGCGCGGGCGTCGTCCTCGCGGTGGGGCCGCTGCTCGACGAGGTGCTCGCCGCGACCGAGGGCCTCGACGTCACCGTGCTGTACGCGACGACGGTGCGGCCCCTCGACGGCGCGGCACTGCGGGCCGCCGTGGACGCGGCCGACGCGGCGGACGTCGTCCTCGTCGAGCCCTACCTCGCGGGCACCTCGACGGCGGCCGTCGCCGAAGCGCTCCTCGACAGGCCGCACCGCGTCCTGGGCCTCGGCGTCGGCCGCGCCGAACTGCGCCGCTACGGCTCCCCCGCCGAGCACGTCGCGGCGCACGGCCTCGACGCGGCGGGGCTGCGCGAGCGGATCGGGGGCTTTCTCCGTACGAACGGGCGCTGAGGGCGTACGACGCGCCCGCCGTCGTCAGGCGGTCGCCTGCTCGCGGGGCTCCTCCCGCGTCGGCAGCGTGCCGCCGGTCGCCGCGGGCGTGAGCCGGGGTTCGGCGCGGGGCAGGCGGCGGATGCCGGGGACCAGGAGGAGGACGGTGGCGCAGACGAGGATCACGACGCCGCCCGCGAGGAGGACCGCGTCGGTGCCGAAGAGCGACGCGGCCGGGCCCGCGAGGGCCTGGCCGACGGGGAGCAGGGCGAGGGAGCCCGCGACGTCGTAGGCGTGGATGCGGTTGAGGACCTCGGGGCGGACCTGCGTCTGCACCGTCGTCGCCCACATGACGCCCCAGAACGCCGTGCCGACGCCCGCCACGAAGGCACCCGCCGCCATCCCGGTGACCGGGAGTCCCGCGCCGACCGCGGCCGGGAACACGCTCACGGCGAAGAAGGCGACCGCGCCCGCGCGGAGCATGCGCGTCGGGCGCAGCCGCAGCGCGATGAGCCCGCCGAGGACCGTGCCCGCGCCGAGCGCCGTGTTGATCAGGCCGTACGCGCCCGCGCCGTGCTCGTCGACGACGCGGGTCGCGACGAGCGGCACGGTGGGGCCCCAGGCCGCGACCATGTACAGGCCCCACACCGAGATGACGCCCCACAGCCACACGCGCGAGCGGAACTCGTGCCAGCCCTCCACGAGGTCGGCGCGGAAACGGGCGGGTGCCGCCGCCTCGGCGCGCGGCACCGCGGCCGGGAGGCGCAGCGTGATCAGGCACAGCGCGCTCACGAGGTACGTGCCCGCGTGGACGAGGAAGACGGCGCCGGGCGAGGCGAGGCCCACGAGCATCCCGGCGAAGGCGGGGCCGAGGAGGGCGGCGACGGACTCGGCGACGCGGACGGCGCCGTTCGCCTTCTGCACGTCGGCGGCCAGACGCGGCACGGTCGAGGCGACACCGGGCTGGAAGAGCGCCGAGGCGATGCCGTTGAGGCCGCCGATGACGCAAATCTGCCACAGCCGCGCGCTGCCCGTGAAGAAGAGCAGGGCCGCGACGGACTGGGTGAGGACGCGTACGGAGTCGGCGCCCGTCATGAGCTTGCGCGTGTCGAAGCGGTCGGCGATGACGCCGCCGAAGATGACGAGCCCGGCGAAGAGGGCCACGGACGAGGCCATCGCGAGCCCGACCGCGCCCGCCCCGTACCCCTCCTGGAGGAGACCGGCGGCGAGGGCGACGGGGAGCATCGTGTCACCGAGCTTCGCGACGGCGCGCGCGGTGAAGAAGAGCCCGAAGTCGCGGGTCCACAGGCCGGTACGCGGCTCCTCCGGCACCCCGGACCTCGCCTTCCCGGCTCTCCCGCGTCCCGCGGTCCGCTCCCCCGTCGCCTCCGGTCCAGCCGCCATGCCCGCTCGTCCCTCCGTGCCCGTGCGCGGCCGTGATGCCGCCGCCCGAGATCATGCCACCGCGCGCGCGAAGGCGTCGGCGTGTTCCGGGGCGTGGAGGAGCGGCGCGTACGGGCGGGCGGAGGGCGGCGGGTAGCGGGCGGGCCGCTTCAGAGCGTGTGCGCGTCCAGCCAGGCCGTCAGGTCCTCGTACACCCTGCTCCGGTCGGGTTCGCTCTCGTTGAGGATCTCGTGCCGCGCGCCCTCGTAGCCGGTCCAGGTCAGGTCGCTCACGCCGTGGTAGCGGTAGTCGTCGAGCAGCTCGTTGACGAGGGTCATCCGCTGGTTGCAGGGGTCGAGGGTGCCCGCGGCGAGGTGGACGGGCAGGTCGCGGGGCATCCGCGCCAGGCGCGCCGGGTCGTTGACGCGGTACGCGGCGCGCACCCAGTCGTGGGCGAGTCCCGCCGAGAAGGGGAAGCCGCAGCGCTCGTCGGCGACGTAGGCGTCGACCTCCGCCTCGTCGCGCGAGAGCCACTCGAAGCCGGTCCGGTGCGCGAAGCCGTCGTTGAAGGAGGCGAAGAGGCGGGGCACGAAGTCGCTGACGTGGGCGCGCCCGTGCGCGGCGATCTCCTCCTCCAGGCGGGCGGTGCTCGACTCGTACTCGGCGCCGGGCAGGGAGCGGAAGACACCGGTGAGGACGAGCCCCGCGAGGTCGTCGGGGTACTCCTGGGCGTACTCGCGCGCGAGCATCGAGCCGAGGCTGTGGCCCAGCATCAGGACGGGCACCTCGGGGTGGAGGGCGCGGGCCTGGTCGCCGACGGCTTTGAGGTCGGCGAGGATCGCGAGCCAGCCGTCCGCCTCGGGCCCCTCGTCCGTACCGGTGACGCCGTAGCCGCCGGTCGAGGGGGCGGTGGCGCCGTGGCCGCGGTGGTCGGAGGCGAGGACGCCGTAGCCGCGCGCGGTGAGGTGCGCGGCGAAGCGCTCGTAGCGGCGGGCGTGCTCGGCGGCGCCGTGGACGAGCTGGAGGAAGGCGCGGGGCCGGCGGCCCTCGGGCGGCAGCCAGGTGTACGTGGCGACGGCGGCGCCGTCGCCGCTCTGGAGCACGCCGGGCGTTGCTGCGGTCATGGTGGTCCTGCTCCTTCGCGTGGGGTCCTCGTGGGAAGTCCCCTCCCCCGCCGCGGCCCGCTCATGCCCCGCCCGTGCCGCGCACGAGCGGGGCGAGTTCGGCGGCGAGGGTCTTGACGAGGGCCAGCGCCTCGCGGCCCCAGTCGCGGGGTTCGCGCGCGGCGGCCCACAGCGTGCCGAGGACGAAGCCGTCGTGGTCGGTGAGGGGGGCTCCGAGGTAGGCGTGGACGCCGGAGAGGTCGACGGCCTCGTTGGGCGAGAAGCGCGGGTAGTCGCGTACGTCGTCGAGGACGAGGGCCCTGCGGCGTACGACGACGTAGGTGCAGAACCCGTGCTCGCGCGGGAGGCGCCGGGCCGCCGCGGGCACTCCGTGCGGGTGAAGCCCGGCGAGGTACTGGTGGTCGGTGTGGACGAAGTTGACCCCGGCGTAGGGGGCGCCCGCGCCCGCGGCGAGGCGGGCCGCGTGGGCGTCGAGCGCCGGCACGGGGGCCGCGCCGAGACCGAGGGCGGCGAGGCGGCGCTCGCGCTCGGGGGCCTCGGGGTCGTCGGGGAGCAGCAGGAGACGGCCTGTGTTCATGCGCTGGCCCGGTCGCCCGGAGCGGAGGCGGGAGCCGGGGCGGGGTGCGCGGCCGTCAGCAAATGCTTGACGAGGGTCAGCAGGGTCTGGATGCCCGAGCTGGAGATACGGGCGTCGCAGTGCACGACGGGGACCTGCGGCGGCAGGCACAGCGCGGTGCGCACCTCCTCGGCCTCGTAGCGGTGCGCGCCGTCGAACTCGTTGATCGCGACGACGAAGCGCAGGCCGCGTTCCTCGAAGAAGTCGACGGCGGCGAAGCAGTCCGCGAGGCGGCGCGTGTCGGCGAGGATGACGGCGCCGAGCGCGCCCTCGGAGAGTTCGTCCCACATGAACCAGAAGCGTTCCTGGCCCGGGGTGCCGAAGAGGTAGAGGACGTGGTCGCGGTCGAGGGTGATGCGGCCGAAGTCCATCGCGACCGTGGTGGTCGTCTTGCGTTCGACGCCTTCGAGGCTGTCGGTCCCGGCGCTGGCGCTGGTGAGCAGTTCCTCGGTGCTCAGCGGGGCGATCTCGCTCACCGCGCCCACGAAGGTCGTCTTGCCCACTCCGAAACCACCGGCGACGAGGATCTTCAGGGCGGTGGGGAACGTCTCAGAGCCGTCGTCGTAGTCCATCGAGCAGTGCCTCCAGTAGGGACCGGTCCGTGGGGTGGGGGGAAGTGTCCGGCTGTTTGCTGACGAGGGAGCCGCAGTCCACGAGGTCGGAGAGCAGCACCTTGGTGACGACGACGGGCAGCCGCAGCCGCCCGGCGAGTTCGGCGACGGAGGCCGGTACGGAGCACAGGCCGAGCACCTCGCTGTGCTCGGGCCCGAGGTGCGCGGGTGCCGGGGTGCCGGTCGCGCGCACCTGCGAGAGCAGGCCGAAGGCGGTACGGGGCGTGGTGCGCCCGCCGCTGACGGTGTAGGGGCGGACGAGGCGCCCGGCCTCGCCGTCGTACCAGGCCCGGCCCTCCTTGCGACGGCGTCGGCCGCCTGCCGGCTGAAGCGTCACGGGGCCCTCAGCTCGTCCTCGCCACGCGCGCGGGGCGCCGGGCGGGGGTGACGAGGAAGGGGCGCACGCTCTTCACGAGCATCGCCATCTCGTAGCCGAGCACGCCCGGGTCGGCCTCGGGCCCGGCGAGGACGGCGAGGCAGGTGCCGGAGCCGGCGGCGGAGACGAAGAGCAGCGCGGTGGACAGTTCGATGACGACCTGGCGGACCTCGCCGCCGTCCGCGAAGCGGACTCCGGCGCCGCGGGCGAGGGAGTGGATGCCGGAGGCGAGCGCGGCGAGGTGGTCGGCGCTGTCCTTGTCGAGCCCGTGCACGGACTTGACGAGTCCGTCCGCGGAGAGGAGTACGGCGCTGCGGCTGTGCGCGACGCGCTGCACGAGGCCGCTGAGCAGCCAGTCGAGGTCGGACACGCTGCCCGCTCGGGGGGCTTCGCTCGCCATGGGGGTGTCGCTCCTTGCGTACGGGTACGGACTGGTGGGGCCGAGCGGCTCTGGGGGCGCCTTCCGGCGGGGGCGGCGGCTCAGTCGGCCCGCGCGGGGGGCTCGGTGGGGGCGCGCTCGGCCGGGGTGTGCTCGGTACCGGTGTGCTCGGGCGCGGTGTGCTCGGGCGCGGTGTGCTCGGGCGCGGTGTGCTCGGGCGCGGTGTGCTCGGGCGCGGTGTGCTCGGCGGACCCCTCGGGTGCGGGCACGGCTTCGGACAGCGAGAACGCGCGGTCGTAGCCCTGCCGGAAGGCGGCCATGAGGTCGGGTGTGTGCAAGGTGTCGTCCCCGTCGGGCACTTCCGCGTGGCCCCCCGTGAACTCTTCGCTGTCCCTGCGCAGTTGCGGAACCATGTGGGTCTGCGCCTCGCGCTTGGGCAGGCCGGGCGCGGGGCCCTCCGGGTCGTTGACCGGGCTGCCGTCGCGGCGGGTGAGCGCGAGGATCGCGCCCGCGTCGGCGAACGAGACGCGGGGCGCGCCCGGCTGGGTGCCGGGACGGGCCTCGGCGGGAGTGGCGCGGGGGCCGCCGGTGGCCCCGCGCCTGGGGAGCGGAGCGGCGGGACGAGGGGGCTTCGGGGCGGAGGGCTCGTCGGCGGGGCTGCCCGGTGCGCGGGGCTCGGGGGCGGGCGGGGTCCCGGAGCTCTCGGGGACGCGGGGGTGCGGGGTGCGGCGGGAGGGGAGCGAGTCGAGGGCGCCGCGGACGGGGAGCGGGGGGTGTCCGGCGGCGGACGTGTCAGGAGTACGGGGCTCGGCGGGCGCCTCACGCGAGGCGGGCACCTCACCCAGCGCGGGCACCTCACCCGGCCCGGGCGTCTCACCCCGCGCGGCCTCCGGCTCCCCCGCCGGGGGCGTCCAATCCGCACCGCCCGGCAGCGGCGTCTCGCCCGTACGGGAGGACTCACCCGCACCGACCGGGGAGGACCCGGCGCCCACGGCGGTCGCGGCCTCGGGGGTGCTGTCGTCGTCCTCGACGACCTCCGCGTCGAGGGGCTCCGCCTCCGCCGCGTCGCCGCCCGCACCGACCTCCGCCGGAGCCGCCGGTTCCTCGCCCAGGAGGGCGGCGGGCAGGACGACGACGGCCTGGACTCCCCCGTAGATATTGCTCTGGAGGCGGACGGCGATGCCGTGGCGGCGGGCGAGCGTGGCCACGACGTAGAGGCCGATGCGGCCGTCCTGGAGGAGACCCGCGAGATTCACCTGGTCGGGGTCGGCGAGGACGGTGTTCATGCGGTGGCGCTCGGCGGGGTCGAGGCCGAGGCCCCGGTCCTCGATCTCGACGGCGAGCCCGGCGGCGACCCGGCCCGCGCGGAGCAGGACGGGGGTGTGCGGCGCGGAGAAGAGCGTCGCGTTCTCGACGAGTTCGGCGATGAGGTGGACGATGTCGGCCACGTTCCGGCCGAGCACCGCGCCCTCCACGGGCGGCACGAGGCGGACGCGCGGGTACTGCTCGACCTCGGCGACCGCCGAACGCAGCACCTGCTGGAGCGGGATGGGGGTGCTCCACTGGCGGCGCGAGACGGAGCCGCCGAGCACGGCGAGGTTCTCGGCGTGCCGACGCGTGCGGGTCGCGAGGTGGTCGATGTGGAAGAGGCCCTTGAGGAGGGCCGGGTCCTCGGTGCCGCTCTCCAGTTCGTCGAGCACCTGGATCTGCCGGTGCACGAGGGACTGGAGCCGCCGCGAGAGGTTGACGAAGACCTCGACCTTCTGTTCGTGGCCCGCGTGGCTGGAGAGCTGCGAGGCGCGCACGACGGAGGCCATGGCGACGTCGTGGAAGCGGTGGAGTTCGTCGGCGAGCAGGTCGAGTCCGTCGCCGCCGCGGTCGGGCCGCGAGGGCGCCTCGCGCACCGGGGGCAGTTCGCCGCGCCGCAAGCGGTCGACGAGGCCGCGCAGTTCGGTCTGGCGGCGGGCGCTCGTGGTGCGCAGGGCGCCGACGCGGTCGAGTACGGTGCGGCTCGCGCGGCGCGCGGCGAGTACGGCACCGCACAGCGCGGCGAGCGCGACCCCCGCCGAGAGCGCGACGCCGAGCTGTACCGCGCCCCCGAGATCGTCCTCGGCGCCGAGGAGCAGCAGGACCGCGGCGAGGCCGCTGAGCGCGACCGCGAGCGCGGGCAGGACCGCGGTGCGCAGCAGCAGTGTCCGTATGTGCGACTCGGGCAGCAGGGCACCCGGTCTGCCGTGACGGGCCCCGCCGTCGCGGCGGTCCGCTCGCCCGGCGGAGGCGCGGAGGTGTGTCATCGACGTCCTCGGTACGGGGGATTACATGCTGCGGGCACGGATCTCGCGCCACTCCCGGCACGGGTGCGGCGGGGGGCGACGGCAGCCCACGGTAGTGACCAACTGAACAACGGAAGGGGCCTGTTGACAAACCCGTACGGCCGAGGTCCCGCTTCAGCGGGAGGCAGCGAACAGACGTACGGACGAGGTCGCGAACACCAGTGCGCACCCACTCGTTTCTTCGTACGCGCGTACGGGAACACAGGTGCGGCCCCTCGCACAGGAGGTCCCCGCGCCGTCCCGTAGCCTCGGGCCGCCGAGGACGGACGGGGCCGCGAAAGGGGAGACGGATGCCGCACGGGACGCGTGAGGGAGCGCGCGAGGAGAAGGCGCACGGGGAAGCTGTTGCGCGCCAAGCGCGGGCGGCGCGCTGTTCGCGCTCTCGGTGCCGGTACGGAGCGGCGTCGCGGCGCCCCCGCGGGACCCGGGGCCCGAGCCCTCCGTCGCGCTCGACGGCGGCACCTTCCTCATGGGCACGCAGGACGCGGACGGTTTCGCCGCCGACGGGGAGGGTCCCGTGCGCGAGGTGCGCCTCTCACCGTTCCGTATCGGCGCCCTCGCCGTGACCAACGCGCGCTTCGCCGCCTTCGTCGCCGCGACGGGGCACGTCACCGACGCCGAACGCTTCGGCTGGTCCTTCGTGTTCGCCTCCTTCCTGCCCGGCGCGCTGCGCCGCGACTCGCCCCGCCCGGAGGCGACGCCGTGGTGGTGCGGCGTCAGCGGGGCGACGTGGCGCGCGCCCGAGGGGCCCGGCAGCAATCCGGCGGAGCGCTGGGACCACCCGGTCACGCACGTCGGCTGGGCCGACGCGGCGGCCTACTGCCGGTGGGCGGGCGGACGGCTGCCGACCGAGGCGGAGTGGGAGTACGCGGCACGGGGCGGCCTCGCGCAGCGCCGCTACCCGTGGGGCGACGAGCCGACCCCGGACGGGGAGCACCGCTGCAACATCTGGCAGGGCCGCTTCCCCACCACGAACACCGCCGAGGACGGCTACCGCGGCACCGCGCCCGCCCACGCCTTCCCGCCCAACGGCCACGGGCTGCACAACGTCGCGGGCAACGTCTGGGAGTGGTGCGCCGACCGCTGGGGCACGGAGCACTCCGCGCGTCCCGCGAGCGACCCGTCGGCGGCGTGCGGCTGTACACCCCGGTCACGGCCCGCGTGCCGGTCCCGGAGGCGGGGGCCCGACTCGACTCCTACAGCGACGAGTTCGAGGGCGCGACACCCGGCCCCGGCTGGAGCTGGGTGCGCGGCCCGGCGGCGGGCGCGGGCACGAGCGGCGGCGATCTCCTGTTCCCGACGCAGAACGCCGAGCTGAACCTCGGCACGAACACGGCGTCCGTCCTCAACAGGCCCGCGCCGAGCGGGGACTTCGTCGTCGAGACGAAGCTCAGCATCACCAACGGCCCAGGCAACCAGCAGGCCGGGCTCGTCCTGTACGGGGACGACGACCGGTACGTGAAGCTCGTCCACGCCGTACTGCCGGTGAGCCACAAGGAGGGGCAGGTCACCCACGTCACCGAGTTCGCGCGCGAGGGCGCGCTCCCGGCCACGCGGCCACCGGCGGCGAACGCGTACGGTCCGATGTTCGGCGGGGCCCCCGCTCCGACGACGTGGCTGCGGCTCGCGCACCACGTGGACGCCGCGCGCGCTCTGCACGAGGTGCGCGCCGCGAGCTGCACGGACGGCGTCCACTGGACGTGGACCGGTACGTGGACGCTCCCGGACGCCTCGGCACCCCTGCGGATCGGCCTGGTGGCGCTCAACACGGCGGGCGCGACGGCACGGTTCGGCTACGTGCGGACGTACGCGGGCTGAGGAGCGCGGGACAAGAGCGGGAACGGGGGGCGGGGGGGGGGGGGGGCGGCCCCCCCCCCCCCCCCCCCCCCCCCCCCCCCCCCCCCCCCCCAAAAAAAAACCCCCCCCCCCCCCCCCAAATAC
>NZ_JBIVIO010000006.1:290864-378084 GCF_044749745.1 Streptomyces sp. NPDC088923
CGGGGGGGGGGCCCAACCCCGGGGGGGCGCGCGGCCCGGTTGGGTCACCGTGGGGCCGCCCGGGGGGGGGGGGGGGGGGGTAAAGCGGGGCGGGGGGGGGGGGGGGGGGGGGCCATTCCCCGCCCCCCCCGCCCCCGCCCGTACCCGTCCCGAACTGGTCATACATCACACCCGCGCCCGGCAGATGATCACACCCATCGGGTTAACATATGAGCGCCGCCTAGCTCGAAAGATGGATCTGTGACTGTCAACGAGGACTCGTTCACCAACTGGAAGACCCGCGAGGAGATCGCGGAATCGATGATTCCCGTCATCGGCAGGCTTCAGCGGCAACGGGACGTCACCGTGCTGCTGCACAGCCGCTCGCTGGTGAACAAGTCGGTGGTCGGGATTCTCAAGACCCACCGCTTCGCCCGGCAGATCGCGGGCGAGGAGTTGTCGGTCACCGAGACGATGCCGTTCCTCCAGGCGCTCACGACGCTCGACCTCGGCCCCTCGCAGATCGACATCGGCATGCTCGCCGCGACGTACAAGAGCGACGACCGGGGCCTGAGCGTCGCCGAGTTCACCGCGCGGGCCGTCGAGGGCGCGACCGGCGAGCGGAAGATCGAGCGCGGCGCCCCGCGCGACGTCGTCCTCTACGGCTTCGGGCGGATCGGGCGGCTCCTCGCCCGGCTGCTCATCGAGAAGGCCGGCTCGGGCAACGGCCTGCGCCTGCGCGCCGTCGTGGTCCGCAAGGCCGCCGGTCAGGACCTGGTCAAACGCGCCTCGCTGCTGCGCCGCGACTCCGTGCACGGCCAGTTCCAGGGCACGATCATCGTGGACGAGGAGAACGACACCCTCGTCGCGAACGGCAACGCGATCCGGTTCATCTACTCCGACGACCCGGCGACCGTGGACTACACCGCGTACGGCATCAACGACGCGATCCTCGTGGACAACACGGGCCGCTGGCGCGACCGCGCGGGCCTCTCGCAGCACCTGCGCCCGGGTGTCGCGAAGGTCGTCCTCACCGCGCCGGGCAAGGGCGACGTGCCGAACATCGTGCACGGCGTGAACCACGAGTCGATCAAGCCGGACGAGCGGATCATCTCCTGCGCCTCCTGCACGACGAACGCCATCGTGCCGCCGCTCAAGGCGATGGCCGACGAGTTCGGCGTCGAGCGCGGCCACGTCGAGACGGTGCACTCCTTCACCAACGACCAGAACCTGCTGGACAATTACCACAAGTCCGACCGTCGCGGCAGGTCCGCGCCGCTCAACATGGTCCTCACCGAGACGGGTGCCGCCTCCGCCGTCGCGAAGGCCCTGCCCGACCTCAGGGCGAAGATCAGCGGCAGCTCGATCCGGGTCCCCGTCCCCGACGTCTCGATCGCGATCCTCAACCTCCGGCTGAGCCGCGAGACGAGCCGCGAGGAGGTCCTCACCCACCTGCGCGAGGTCTCCCTCACCTCGCCGCTGCGCCGCCAGATCGACTTCACCACGTCGGCCGACGCCGTCTCCAGCGACTTCGTCGGCTCGCGCCACGCCTCGATCGTCGACGCCGGGGCGACCAAGGTCGACGGCGACAACGCGATCCTCTACCTCTGGTACGACAACGAGTTCGGCTACTCGTGCCAGGTCGTACGCGTCGTCCAGCACGTCTCGGGTGTCGAGTACCCGACCTTCCCGGCACCGCTCGGCTGAGCCCGAGCGCCACGGCGCGCGGCGCCAGGGCTCCGGGGGCCGCCGGCGGGTCTACCACCGGCGGCCCCGCGCCGTGTGCGGCCACGGGGCCCGGCGCCGGGCGTACGGGCCGGGACCCGCTCCGCTCAGCGGGCGTCCTCCAGAAGCGAGGTCAGGACGGCGGCGGGCAGGGCGCCCGCGAGCGGGGGCCGCCCCTCGACGACGAAGGCGGGCACCCCACCCACGCCGAGCCGCGCGGCGCGCTCCTCGTCCGCGCGGACGTCCTGCGCGTACGCGCCACCGGCGAGCACCCCGGCGGCGGGCCCGGCGTCGAGGCCGGCCTCCTCCGCGAGCGCGAGAAGCGTCGCGTGGTCGCCGACCGAGGCGCCCTCGGCGGTGTACGCGCGCATCAGGCGTTCCTGGAACGGCTCGGCGAGCCCGACGGAGGCGGCGTGGTGGACGAGGCGGTGCGCGTCGAAGGTGTTGCAGGGCCGAGCGCGGTCGAGGTGGTACACGAGTCCCTCGGCCTCGGCCTGCGCGGTGACCCCGGCGAGCAGCCGCTCGGCCTCATGGGGCGGGATGCCCTGACGGCGCAGCATGCGCTCGGGGATGGTCTCGTCCGTGAGGCGGAGGGCGGCGGGGTCGAGTTCGAAGCTCCGCCAGCGCACCCGCACCCGCTCCTTGGCGTCGAAGGCGCCGAGCGCGCGCTCGAAGCGGCGCTTCCCGATGTAGCACCAGGGACAGACGACGTCCGTCCAGATGTCGACAGTGATCTCGTTCACGCGGAGGACGGTAGAGCCGCAGGCTGTCCCCGGGTAAGCACAGACCCAGGGGTAAGCCCCACCCCTCGGCGTAGGTGTCCTGACGGAAGGACGGAGACACCGAGGGGGTGTGACACACCTCACCGAGGGCCGCGTCTCAGCCCGTCGGCGTCCCCGCGTCGTGGCGCCGCCGCGCCGTCACGATGTCCGGCGTGCGCGCGGCGATCCGGTCCAGGAGGCTCTGCACGGGGTGGGCGAGTTCCGCGCCGAGCGGGGTGAGGGTGTAGCTGACCCTGGGCGGCACGGCCGGCTCCACCTCGCGGTGGACGAGGCCGTCCCTGACGAGGAGGCGCAGGTTCTGCGAGAGCATCTTCTCGCTGATGCCCCCGATGCGGTCGCGCAGCTCGTGGAAGCGCAACGGTCCCGCACGCAGCGAGGTGAGGACGAGCACGCCCCAGCGGCTCGTCACGTGGTCGAGGACCGTACGCCCCGGGCAGTCGCCGCGAAAGACGTCAGCGTCTCCCCCGCCGGGAAGCGGCCCCCCGCCGGAGGACGGGAGCGCGCCGGAGGACGGGAGCGCGCCGGAGGACGGGAGCGCGCCCGGCCGCGGGGCCGGGACCGCGTTCACCGGTCCGCTGCGAGATCGAGGGCCGGGCCCTGCGTCGGCTCGCCGCCCGGTCGCGCGGCGGGGCCGGTCGCCGCGGCGGACTCCCAGTGCCGGACCAGCGGCAGCGAGACCGCGCGCCACCACGGCTCGGCGGGCAGTTCACCCGCGGGCTCGAAGGGCTGGCCCGGGCGCGGGAAGGCGACGCGGGAGCCGGAGGCGTCGCCGAGGTCCTTCGTCCACTCGGCGGGCTCGGCCCACGGGTGCGGGGCGAGATTGAAGGTGCCCCAGTGGATCGGCAGGAGGACTCCGCCGCCGAGGTCCTCGTGGGCGCGCAGCGCCTCGGCGGGGGTCATGTGGATGTCGGGCCAGTGCTCGCTGTAGGCGCCGAGCTGGATCATCGTCACGTCGAAGGGACCGTGCTCGCGGCCGATCTCGGCGAAGCCGGGGAAGTAGCCGGTGTCCCCGCTGTGGAAGACGCGGTGCTCGGACCCCGCGACGACCCAGGAGGCCCACAGCGTGTGCTGCGTGTTGCGCAGCCCGCGGCCGCAGAAGTGCCGGGCGGGCGTCGCGGTCAGCCGTACCCCCGCCAGTTCCGTCGACTCGTGCCAGTCCAGCTCCCGTACGAGCGCGTCGGGCACGCCCCAGCGCTCCAGGTGGGCGCCGATGCCGAGCGGGACGACGAAGGTGGTGCCGCTCGCCGCGAGCGTGCGGATCGAGGGCAGGTCGAGGTGGTCGTAGTGGTCGTGCGAGATGACCACCGCGTCGACACGGTCGAGCGCGGTGAGCGGGAACGGGGCGGGGTGCAGGCGCTTGGGCCCGGCGAAGGAGAAGGGGGAGCAGCGCTCGCCCCACACCGGGTCGAAGAGGATACGGGCGCCGTCGATCTCGGTGAGCACCGAGGAGTGCCCGGTCCAGGTGACGCGCAGGCCGCCGCGCGAAGGCCGCGCGAGGTCGGCCAGCGTCGTGGGGTGCACGGGGAGGACGCCTGCGGGGGCGCGCCGGGCGCGTTCCTCGGAGCGGAGGTACGTGCGCAGCAGTTCCTTGCGGTCCGGCGTGGGGGCGCCCCCCGCCGTCTCGCCCGCGGGGCCCTCCGGGTTGGTGAAGACGCCCTTGGCCGGGTCGAAGTGCGGGGAGCGGCGGATGCGGGCCATGCGGGCGCCGCGAGGGTCGGCCCCGAAAGCAGGCGGAGTGGGGAGGCGGCGGGTGGGGGGCACGGGTGTCTCCTCGGGTACGGAAGTTCCGGGGCGGTACGTGTCAATACTCGGCCGGTCCGCCTGCTCGGCGCTCGCCGGGGTGGGCCTTGCGGGGGCTCCGCCCCCGGACCCCCGCTCCTCAAACGCCGGAGGGGCCGGTTTTGGTTCCGGCGGAGGGGCTGGTTCTGGTTCCCTCTACAGCGGCAGCAGGTCCGGGCGCTTCGCGTGGGCGTGATCGCCCGAGGACTCGCCGCGCAGGCGGCGGCCGATCCAGGGGACGAGGTACTCGCGCGCCCAGGCGATGTCGTCGCGGCGCTCCTCGAAGGTGCCGCGCGGGCGCAGCGGGGGCCAGGGCTGCTCGGGGTCGGCGGGGACGTCGAGGCCGAGGAGCTGGGCGGCGCGCAGGGCGACGCGGGTGTGGCCCTCGGGGCCGAGGTGGAGGCGGTCGTTGTCCCAGGCGCGGCGGTCGCGGACCGAGCGCAGGGCCCACAGGTCCAGGACGAGGCAGCCGTGGCGGTCGGCGACGGCGCGTACGTGCGCGTTGTACGTGGCGATCTTGCCGCGCAGGTGGCGCAGGACCGGCGTGTCGCGCGTGTCGAAGCCGGTCGCGATCATGACGGTGCCCGCCGCGCCGGAGAGCGTGGCGACCGCCTTCTCGAAGCGCTCGGCGAGGGCGTCCGGGTCGGTGCCGGGGCGCAGTACGTCGTTGCCGCCCGCGACGAGGGAGACGAGGTCGGGGGCGAGTGCCGCGGCGCGGGGGACCTGGTCCTCGGCGATCTGGTGGAGGAGCTTGCCGCGCACGGCGAGGTTGGCGTAGCGGAAGGCGGAGCGCTCGGGGAGGCGGTCGGCGAGCTGGACGGCGAGGCGGTCGGCCCAGCCGGTGAGGAGCCCGTCGGGCCCGGGGTCGCCGACGCCCTCCGTGAAGCTGTCGCCCACGGCCACGTAGGACGTCACGGTGCCCCCGGCGGGGAGGGCCTTGCTGCTGGGGATGATCCTCGCTTCTCGTGCCACCTCGGCATCCTTCACCTTTACGCCAGACTTACGCCACCGTAGGGAGGGGGTGACGCGGAGTGAGAAAGGCCACCGGTCAAGAAAGCCCCAACCCCGGAATAAACGAGACCCCTTGGCGGTCGTGTCCCGAAACGGCCGTGGCGGCCCGCCCCTTGCGGGGAACGGGCCGCCACGGTTCTCGGAGGTACGGCGCTCAGGCGTTGACGCCGTGCTGCGCGAGGAAGGTGATCGGGTTGACGTCGCTCCCGTACGCGGGGCCCGTGCGGACCTCGAAGTGCAGGTGCGGCCCGGTCACGTTGCCGGTCGCGCCGGAGAGGGCGATCTGCTGGCCCTCGGTGACGCTCTGCCCGGCCGAGACCTTGAAGGCCGAGAGGTGGGCGTACTGGCTGTAGTGGCCGTCCGCGTGCTTGATGACGATCTGGTTGCCGTAGGCGCCGCCCCAGCCCGCGGTGACGACCGTGCCGGCCGCGACGGACTTGACCGGGGTGCCGGTGTTGACCGGGAAGTCGGCGCCGGTGTGGCCGTGCGACCACAGGCTGCCGTTGCGGCCGTAGCCGCTGCCCTTGACGCCGTCGACGGGCGCGGTCCAGCCGGTGCCCGTGGCGGCCTTCTTGGCGGCGGGGGCCGGGGTCGCGGCCTTCTTCACGACGAGCTTCGAACCGGGCTTGATGATGCCGGGGTTGGCGCCGATGGTGCCCTTGTTCTGCTCGTAGAGCTTCTTCCAGCCGCCGGAGACCTTCTCCTTCTTGGCGATCTTGATGAGCGTGTCACCGGCCTTGACGGTGTACGTCGAGTCCTTCGCGGGGCTCGCGGCGTGGGCGCCGCCGATGGCGGTGAGCGGGAGCGCCACGACGGCGGCACCGGTGGTGCCGAGCAGCGCGAGGCGACGGGTGAACGAGCGGCGGTTGGCCGTGGCGGACATGCGGATTCCTTCTCCGTCGCCTGCGGGGTGAGCTGTCGGGTTCGGGCTGGAGCTGCCCGGCCACCGGCGCGGTGCGCGCGGCGACTTCACCCCGAGCCGTCCCGGAGGGACCGGGCACGGCGTGGTGCGTGTGGGTCCCCCGCTCCTGCCGGTACGGGTGTGAGTGAGCGTGAGAGTCCGGGGCGGCGGCAGGATTCGGCGTTCCGGCCGGACTGCTGGTGACCGTAAAGGCATCTCGACACGCCGGACAAGCAGCCTTTTTGCGTCAGGAATCACATTTCGTGATCCATTCCGAAGATTTCCGTCACTCTCCGTGGAAACCGCTCGATACGGGCAGAACCGGACGTACGTCGTGTGCAGCGAAAACGGTCCGCCCGGCCCCGGGCCTGCCTCCGGCACCGTCCGTCACCGCTATGACGCTGCTCACCTCGGGGTTCTCCCGTGCTCCGGTACCTTGCCCGGCCTCGCGGTCCGTGCCAGTCTCGGCCTCGCGCCACCGTCGGCGAGCCGCGCCGGCGGTCCACCGGAAGGAGTCCCGTGACGCAGCCGCCCCCGGGGATCGCGCCCGAGCCCGTCGTCGTCGCTTCGGCAGGGCCGGAAGAGCCCGCGCTGAGCGCGGTCCGCAACTTCCGCGACGTGGGCGGACTGCCCACGCGCGACGGCCGCCGTACCCGTACCGGCGTGCTCTTCCGCAGCGGCCACCTCGCGCACGCCACCGAGGCCGACGCCGCCTACCTCGCCGCGCTCGGCCTCCACTCCGTCTTCGACTTCCGCAACGCCGCCGACCGGGCCCTCGAAGGCCCCGACGTCGACCTGCCCGGCGTGCGCAATGTGCACCTGCCGCTCAACGACCCGGCGGACGGCGCGGAGTTCTGGCGGATCGTGCGGGACGGGGAGGTGGAGCAGCTGCGGGCCGCGCTCGGCGAGGGGCGCGCCGAGGCCCGTATGGAGGCCAGTTACCGGCAGCTGATCAAGGAGCGCACCGCCGAGCACGGGCGGCTGCTGCGGGCGATCGCCGAGGACAGCGTGCCCGCGTTGCTGCACTGCGCGGCGGGCAAGGACCGGGCGGGCACCTCCATCGCGCTCGTGCTGCTCGCCGTGGGCGTGGAGGAGGAGGCGATCGAGGAGGACTACCTCAAGTCGAACGCGCGCCACCGCCGCTACCGCGTCTCGCGCGGTAAGGACGCGACCCCGCCCACGGCCCCCGAGATCGCCGAACTCCTCGACCCGCTCTTCGCCGCGCGGGCGAGCTACCTGCGGGCCGCGCTGGAGACGATCGACACGCACTGGGGTGGCCGGGAGCGGTACTTCGGGGAGGTCCTGGGGATGGACGGGGCGCTGCGCGAGCGGTTGAGGGACCGGCTCGTGGAGTGACCCCCCTGCGGGGGCGCCGCCCCCACACCCCCGCTCCCAATCGCCGGAGGGGCTGACATGGTGCGGGTGGAGGGGCTGATTTCCGCTACTGGTTCTTCGCTCCCAGCACGAAGAGCAGGTAGAGGAAGGCGGCGACGCCGTGCGCGGCGACGACGTAGACGAAGACACGGACCCACAACCCGGTCGGGATCTTGTCCTCGACGAAGCGGCGGATGGTCCCGTTCTCCTCCGGCGCGACCCGCCCGCCGCTCTCCCCCGGTGCGACCTGCCCGCCGTCCTTCTCCGGCCTGATCCCGCTGTCGTGCTCGGGCATTACGCGCCTCCTGGGTGGACGTCGCCGAGGCAGAGCGCGCCGAGCGGGCTCTGCAAGAGCGTGTGGACGAAGAGCAGCACCGCGCCGTCCGGGTCCGCGGCGGCGATGCGGTGCGGGGTGAGCGAGTCGAAGTGGGCGCTGTCGCCGGGAGCGAGCAGGTGCGCGCTGTCACCGAGGCGCAGTCGCAGGCGCCCGGTCAGGACGTGCAGCCACTCCTCCCCCGGGTGCACGCGCACGATGTCGCCCTGGCTGCCGTACGGGACCCGTACGCGCAGGGCCTGCATCGCGCGCCCCGGGCCGCCGGCCTGCCAGTACGTCCAGCCGCCCGCCTCGGTGGGTTCCATCGCGCCGGCGCGGACGACCGAGCCCGGTCCGGCGGGGGTCTCGCCGAGGAGTTCGGAGACCGTCGTACCGTAGGTACGGGCCAGGGCGAGGAGCATCGGCAGGCTCGGCTGCCTGCGGCCCGTCTCCAGCCTGGAGAGGTGGGCCGGGGAGAGGCTCGCGGCCTTCGCGGCGGCCTCCAGCGTGAGGCCCGCGCGGCGGCGCAGTTCCCGCAGGTGCGGGGCGACGGCGACGGCAAGTTCTTCGGGAGGGCCGCCTTCGGGCGGGCCGCTCCCGGGCTCGGTGCTCATGCCCTCAATTCAGCCACCGCCGTGCCTCTCGGGCAAATTTATTGCCCGAGAGGCAAAATCGCGGCGGGCTCAGCGGTGGGCGACCGCCTGCTTCACGATGTTCTTCGCGAAGTCGCCCATGAGGCCGCCGTTGTGCGCGTCGTCCATGACCGCCGTGAAGGCGTCGACGAAGCGGTCGGCGTCCTTCTCGTCGATGACGAGCGGCGGGATGAGCTTGATGACCTCGAGGTGGTCCCCGGAGACCTGGGTGAGGATGCGGTGCTTCTGGAGCAGCGGCACCACCACCATCTGCGCGAACAGGCCCTTGCGCGCGGCCTGGAGCATCGCCCAGCGGCTGCGCAGCTTGAGCGAGTCGGGGCGGCCGAACTCGATGCCGATCATGAGGCCGCGCCCGCGGACGTCGGCGAGCATCTCGTACTTCGGGATCAGGTCCGTCAGCCGCTGCTTGAGGTAGCCGCCCGTGCGGCGCGCGTTCGCGACGATGTTCTCGTCCTCCATGACGTGCAGCACCGCGAGCCCCGCGGCCATCGCCTGCGCGTTGGCGCCGAAGCTCGCCGAGTGGACGAGGACGCGGTCCATCGAGGAGTAGACCTTCTTGAAGATCCACTCCTTGCCGAGCGTCGCGCTCACCGGCACGTAGCCGCCCGAGAGCGACTTCGCGACGCACACGAGGTCCGGCTCGACGCCCTCCTCGTGCTGGTAGGCGTAGAAGTCCCCGGTGCGCCCGAGCCCCGTCTGCACCTCGTCGGCGATGAGCAGCGCCTTGTGCTTGCGCAGCAGGTCCTGTGCGGCCTTGAGGTAGCCGGGCGGCGTCTCGGTGACGCCCTTGCCCTGGATCGGCTCGACGATGAGCCCGGCCACGTCGCCCTTGCGCAGCTCCCGCTCCAGCGCGGAGAGGTCCCCGACGGGGAGCGCGGTGTCGGGGAGCAGCGGCGCGAAGCCGTCGCGGAAGCCCTTCTCGCCGTTCACCGAGAGGGAGCCCGTGGTGAGGCCGTGGAAGGCGTGGTCGTAGTAGAGGACCCGCTTCCGCCCGGTCGCGAAGCGCGCGAACTTGAGCGCCGTCTCCACGGCCTCGGTGCCGCTGTTGCCGAAGAAGACCCGGTCCAGGTGCGGGCTGTGGGAGAGCAGCTTCTCGGCGAGCAGTCCGGGCAGCGGCTGGCAGTCGAAGCGCGTGAGGTCGGCGAGCTGGGCGTCGAGCACGTCGTGGAGCGCCTGGCGGACGACCGGGTGGTGGCGGCCGAGCCCCATGACGCCGAAGCCCGCGAGCATGTCGAGGTAGTCCTGCCCCTGGTCGTCCCAGAAGTGGGCGCCCTCGCCGCGCTCGTAGTACTTGTCGAAGCCGATCGTGTGGAGCATGCGCGGCAGTTGGTGGTTGAGGTGCTTGGTGTGCAGCTCGTAGCGCTCGCGGCCGCGCGCGGCGAGCAGTGCGTTGAGATCGAAACCCTTGCCCTGCGTGCCCTCGCCCCCGGGAGCCGCTGCGTCCGTCGTGCCGGTGGTCATCCTTGCGTCTTCTCCTTACGGGCCAGGTGGGCCCCGATGCTCCCGGCGATCTCCACCGGGGTGAGGCCGAGGTCGGCGAGCAGTTCCCCTCGCTTGGCGTGCGGCAGGAACTGCTCGGGGATGCCGAAGTGGCGTACGGGAACGTCGACCTCGGCGTCGGCGAGGGCCACAGAGACGGCGGCGCCGACCCCGGAGGTACGGCTGTTGTCCTCGACGACCGCGACCACCCGGTGCCGCGCGGCGAGCGGGGCGAGGGCGGGGTCGACGGGCTTGACCCAGCGCGGGTCCACGACGGTCGAGCGGATGCCGCGCTCGCGCAGGAGGGCGGCGGCGGCGAGGCACACGGGCGCCATGACACCGACCGAGACGAAGAGGACGTCGGCCTCCTCCTCTTCCCCGGCGTCCTCCGCGAGCACGTCGAGCCCGCCCTCGCGGCGCAGCGCGGGCAGGTCCGCGCCCACCGTCTCCTTGGGGAAGCGCACGAGGGTCGGCGCGTCGTCCACGGCGACCGCCTCGCGCAACTGGGCGCGCAGCTCGCTCGCGTCGCGCGGCGCCGCGATGCGCAGCCCCGGCACCACCTGGAGCACCGACATGTCCCACATGCCGTTGTGCGAGGCGCCGTCGGTCCCGGTGACCCCGGCCCGGTCCAGGACGAAGGTGACCCCGCACCTGTGCAGGGCGACGTCCATGAGGAGCTGGTCGAAGGCGCGGTTGAGGAAGGTCGCGTACACGGCGACGACGGGGTGCAGTCCGCCGGTCGCGAGCCCGGCGGCCGAGACGGCCGCGTGCTGCTCCGCGATCCCGACGTCCCAGATCCGCTCGGGGAAGCGCGCGGCGAAGGGCGTGAGGCCGACGGGGTCGAGCATCGCGGCGGTGAGCGCGACGACGTCGTGCCGCTCCTCGGCGATTCGTACCAGCTCCTCGCCGAAGACCGCCGTCCAGGAGGGCCCGGCGGCGGGCGTGAGCGCCTCGGCGGTGAGCGGGTCGATCGCGCCCACGGTGTGGAAGCGGTCCGCCTCGTTGGCGAGGGCGGGCTCGTAGCCGCGGCCCTTCTCGGTGATGACGTGCACGATGACGGGGCCGCCGAAGCGCTTGGCGGTCGCGAACGCCGACTCCAGGGCCGCGATGTCGTGGCCGTCGACGGGGCCGACGTATTTGAGGCCGAGGTCCTCGAAGAGGCCCTGCGGGGCGAAGGCGTCCTTGAAGCCCTTCTTCGCGCCGTGCAGCGACTCGTAGAGCGGCTTGCCGACGACGGGGGTGCGGTCGAGCACCTCCTTGCCCCAGGCGAGGACCTTCTCGTAGCCGTCGGTGGTGCGCAGCGCGGCGAGGTGGTGGGCGAGGCCGCCGATGGTCGGGGCGTAGGAGCGCTCGTTGTCGTTGACGACGAGGACGAGGGGGCGGTCCTTGGCGGCGGCGATGTTGTTGAGCGCCTCCCAGGCCATGCCCCCGGTGAGCGCCCCGTCCCCGGTGACGGCCACGACGTGGGTGTCCTCGCCGCGCAGGTCGCGCGCCTTGGCGAGGCCGTCGGCCCAGCCGAGCACGGTCGAGGCGTGGCTGTTCTCGATGACGTCGTGCGGGGACTCGGCGCGCGAGGGATAGCCGGAGAGGCCGCCCTTGGAGCGCAGCTTGGAGAAGTCCTGCCGCCCGGTGAGGAGCTTGTGCACGTACGCCTGGTGCCCGGTGTCCCACAGGACGCGGTCGTGCGGCGAGTCGAAGACCCGGTGCAGGGCGATGGTCAGCTCGACGACCCCGAGGTTGGGGCCGAGGTGGCCGCCGGTCCTGGCGACCGCCTGGATCAGGAACTCCCGGATCTCCGCGGCCAGTTCGGGCAGCCGGTCGCTGCCAAGGGCCTTGAGGTCGCGCGGCCCCCGGATGCTTTCGAGCAATGTCACGTTCGGGCCCTCTCTCTTCGGACGTCCGGCCCGGTCGGGTCGGCGGGATACGTGAGCGGGGCCACGCCGCGCATCGGAGCGGCAGGCACGGGGCCCCGGCCTCGCAGGGGTGCGAGGCCGGGGCCGCGTGGGGGCCGGTCGGGACGGGCGCGGCCCGTCACGGTCAGGAGCGGTTGCCCGCGATCGTCTCGCGGGCGGCGCGCAGCGAGGCCTGGAGGGAGCCCATGGTGGCCATGACGGCGGTCGGTTCGTAACCGCAGTGCGCCATGCAGTTGTCGCAGCGCTCGTCCTTGCCGCGCCCGTACTTGTCCCAGTCGGTCTCCTCGATGAGCTGCCGGTACGTGGGCACGTAGCCGTCGCTCATGAGGTAGCAGGGGCGCTGCCAGCCGAAGAGGGAGTAGTTGGGGATCGCCCAGGCGGTGCAGTCGAAGTCCTGCTTGCCTTCCAGGAAGTCGAGGAAGAGCGGCGAGTGGTTGAGGCGCCACCGCTGCCTGTTGCCGCCGGCGAACGCCTTCTTGAACAGCTCGCGGGTCTGCGTCACGCCGAGGAAGTGCTCCTGGTCGGGGGCCTTCTCGTAGGCGTAGGCGGGCGAGATCATCATCTCGTCGACCTGGAGTTCGTCATTGAGGAAGTCGAGCACCTCGATGACGGTCTGCGGGGTGTCGGTGTTGAAGAAGGTCGAGTTGGTGGTGACCCGGAAGCCGCGGCGCTTGGCCTCCTTGATCGCCGCGACCGCCTCGTCGAAGACGCCTTCCTTGGCGACCGACTCGTCGTGCCGCTCCTTGAGGCCGTCGATGTGCACGGCGAAGGCGAAGTAGGGCGAAGGGGTGAACTTCTCGATCTTCTTGCGGAGCAGCATGGCGTTGGTGCAGAGGAAGACGTACTTCCGCTTGGCCACCAACTGGCGCACGATCTCGTCGATCTGCGGGTGCATGAGGGGCTCACCACCCGCGATGGAGACCATCGGGGCGCCGGACTCCAGGACAGCGCCGACGGCCTGGGCGACCGGCATGCGCTGCTTGAGGACTCCCGCAGGGTGCTGGATCTTGCCGCAGCCCTCGCACTTCAGGTTGCACGCGAAGAGCGGTTCAAGCTCGACGATGAGCGGGAACTTCTCCCGCTTGCGGAGCTTCTGTTCCATCAGATACGTCCCGATCCTGATGGTCTGGCGAAGCGGCATGGCCATCTGGCTCACCTCCTGGGGAGCAGAAAAGTACGGTGCCATTCAGAGAAAGCAGGCAGGACGGCACGGAGTACGCGGAAGGCAGATATTCCCCCGCTGACCGTGCCGATACGGACGAGTTCGTGTTCCGGTGCGTCCACCACCACCCGGACGGCGGCCACCGGACGGGTGGCGGTGGTGGACTGCGCGCGGGCCGTGCGCAGGGTCGCGGCGGACTCCATGTCCACCGCGACGGCGCCCGTCTCGCGCAGCGTCGCCCGCTCGGGGCCGCGCACCACGTGGTCCGATCCGGCGAGCACCCCGGTGTGCACGGTGCGGCCGGGGATCGTACGGGCGAGCGCGGCGGCGAGCGCGGCGGTGGCGGAACACGAGGTCGAGCCGGCCGCGTCCTCGGTGCGTTCGGCGACCACGAGGTCGCCGGGATGCATCCCGGGGACGAGCCCGGCGCAGAACCCGGTGGCGAGGACGGCGGTCGTGGGGGGTACGGCCCGCAGCGCACGCGCGAGGGCGCGCTCGGCGGCCTTCGGCCCCATGCCCGTGCGCAGCACGGACACCGCGCCGCCGGCCTGCCGCAGGGTGCGGCCCCCGCCGCTGCGCAGCGCGAAGTGCTCGATGCCGAGCGCGCAGGCGACGAGCAGCGGTGCTGAGCCGGGATCGGTCCCGGTTCCGGGGGCCTGTTCCATCAGTTCTCCCCCGGCCCGGTGCCGTTGAGATAACGGCCGAGCGCCGTCACGGGGAACACCTGCCGGTACAGGTGGTAGTTGATGGTGAAGTCCCAGGGGAAGCCGGTCCCGGTGAACCAGGGTTCGTCCCAGGTCCCGTCCTCGGTCTGGGTCTCGACGAGGTACGCGATACCGCGGCGCACCTGTTCCGAGTCCCGCTCACCGGCCGCGAGCAGCGCGAGCAGCGCCCAGGCGGTCTGCGAGGCGGTGGAGTGGCCGCGGCCGTGCCAGGCGCTGTCCCGGTACGAGCGCAGGTCCTCGCCCCAGCCGCCGTCCTCGTTCTGCACCTGGCCGAGCCAGGTGACGGAGCGGCGGATCGCCGGGTGCGAGGCGGGGAGGCCGGCCGCGACGAGCGCGGGGACGACGGCCCCGGTCCCGTACACGTAGTTGACGCCCCAGCGGCCGAACCAGGAGCCGTTCGCCTCCTGGTTCTTCAGCAGCCACTCGATGCCGCGCCGGGTGCGGGGGTGGTGGGCGAGGCCCTCCTCGGCGAGCATCTCGACGACGTGCGCGGTGACGTCGGCCGAGGGCGGGTCGATGACCTCGCCGAAGTCGCTGAACGGCAGCCGGTTGGGGAACGGGCTGGTGTTGTCGGCGTCGAAGGCGCCCCAGGCCCCGTTCTTCGACTGCATCCCCGCGTTCCAGTCGACGGCGCGGCGTACGGCCTTGTCGACCCGCGTCGCGTCGGGGTGGGCGACGCGGCGCAGCGCGAGGACCACCTCGGCGGTGTCGTCGATGTCGGGGTAGTTGTCGTTGTGGAACTCGAAGGCCCAGCCCCCGGGCGGCAGGTCGGGGCGGCGCACGACCCAGTCGCCCGGGCGCACGATCTGCTCGGCGAGCATCCAGTCGGCGGCCTTGATCATCTGCGGGTGGTCGGCCGGGACGCCCGCGTCGGCGAGCGCGACGGTGGCCAGGCAGGTGTCCCAGACCGGGGACTGGCACGCCTCGATCATGCGGGCGCCGTCCTCGCGCCGGACCGCGAAGCGGTCGAGCGATTCGAGCCCGGCGCGCAGCACGGGGTGGTCGAGGTCGTAGCCGAGCAGGTGCAGGGCGATGATCGAGTACACGGCGGGGGGCTGGATGCCGCCCCAGCAGCCGTCGTTCTCCTGGCGCTCGACGATCCAGGTGGCGGCGGCGCGCATCGCGGCCTCGCGCACGCGGCGCGGGGCGACCTTGCGGTAGCCGTGGAGCATCTTGTCGAGCTTGTGGAAGACGTTGTCCCAGCTGGCCACCGGCGGTGCCGGCTGGGCCGGGTTGGGGTCGGCCGGGTCGGTGTGCAGCTCTTCGAGCGCGAAGGGCGCGGGCCGCACCGGACGCTGGGCGCACACGACGGTGAGCGGCACGATCGTCTGGCGGGCCCAGCAGCCGAAGTCGTAGATGTTGAGCGGGGCCCACTTGGGGAAGAACATCAGCTCCGGAGGCATCTCCGGCAGGTCCTCCCACTTCCACCAGCCGAAGAGGGCGAGCCAGATCCGCGTGAAGACCCGGGCGCGGGCGACCCCGCCCTGGGCGCGGACGAAGGCGGACGCCTTGCGCATGTGCGGCGCCTCGGGGCTGTCCCCGGCGAGGCGCAGCGCGACGTACCCCTCGATGGTGGCCGACAGGTCCCCGGGCCCGCCGTAGAAGGTGTTCCAGGTGCCGTCCTCCTGCTGCTCCCCCCGGATGAAGAGCGCGGCGGCCTGGGTCGTTGCCTCGTCCCTGATGCCGAGGAACTGCCGCAGCAGGAGGTCCTCGGCGTCCATGGTGACGTTGGTGGCGAGGTCGCCCTTCCACCAGCCCTCGTCGCTCTGCCGGTCGAGGAGGAAATCCACGGCTCGCCGGGTGGCGCGGGCGGTGGCCTCGTGGGCTTCACTCGCCTCGGGGCTGAGGTGCAAAGGAGCACTGGCCGTGGTAGCCGGGGGCGTCGCCGCCCCGGTGCTTCCATCGGTCGTCGCTGTCATGGCTTCCCCTTCGTGCAGTCTCGATCATCTGCTGTGGGTCCGCCGTCGGCCGGGGCCGCGGCCCGCCCGGTGTCCGCCGGCAGGGGGCGGGGACGTCGGGCGGGCCGCACCGGTCGGCGACTGCGCGTCATCGCTGGCATGTCCGTCTGATGGTGATCATCTCTTTCGTACGACGACGAAGTCCGCGAGCGCCACGAAGGACGCCCGCACGTGTGGGGGCATCGGGACGCTGTCGAGGGCCCCGATGGCGATGTCGAACTGCCGGCGTGCCTCCCGCGAGGTCCACTCGCGGCCCCCGGCCTCCTCGATGAGGGCGGCGCGGGCGGCGAACTCCTCCTCGGAGAACTCCTCCTGCGGCACGGAGTCGGGGCCGGTGGCGGCGGCGTCGGCGGCGAGGAGCTGGGCGAGCTTGTCGGAGGCCGCCCCGCCCGCCGCGAGCGCGGCGACGACGGGCAGCGACTTCTTGCGCTGGCGCAGGTCGCTCCAGGTCTGCTTGCCGGTGGACTCGGGATCGCCCCAGATGCCGAGGAGGTCGTCCACGGCCTGGAAGGCGAGCCCGAGGTGGTAGCCGTAGCGCTCCAGGGTGTCGGCGGTGGCCTCGTCGGCTCCGCCGAGCACGGCGCCGATGGAGGCGGCGCAGGCGAGCAGGGCCCCGGTCTTGTTGCCCTCCATCTCCAGGCACTCCTCGACCGTGACCCGGTCGCGGTGCTCGTAGGAGATGTCCTGGGCCTGACCGTCGATCAGGGCGCGCGTGGCGCGCGTGAGGCGACGGGTGGCGCGGCCGGCCTCGGGGGTGCCGAGTTCGAGGAGGATCTCGTTGGCGAGGGCGAAGAGCGCGTCGCCGACGAGGATCGCCTGCGCGGGGCCGTGGACCTTCCAGACGGTGTCGCGGTGGCGGCGCTGCTCGTCGCCGTCCATGAGGTCGTCGTGCAGCAGGGAGAAGTTGTGCACGAGTTCCACGGCGACGGCGCCGGGCACGCCGGTCTCGGCGTTCGCCCCGGTGACCTCGGCGGAGATGAGCGCGAGGGCGGGGCGCACGGCCTTGCCCCCGTCGCCCGCCACGGGCCTGCCCTCGGCGTCGGTCCAGCCGAAGTGGTAGGCGGACACCGAGTCCATGGGCGGCGCGAGCCGGTCCACGGCGGACCGCAGCACCGGCGTGACGAGGGCACGGCTGCGCTCGACGAGCGCGGTCACGTCCGGGGCGTCGGCGGCGGCTTCGGCCGAGGGCACAGTCGGCACGTTCTTCTCTCCTCTGTTCGCGGTGCTGGTCTTGGGGGTGCTGAGCGGCACCCGGTCGGCCCGGGCCTCGGTGCTCATGCCGCCTCCTGGAAGTGGAAGAGGTGCGCGCCGGTGCGGCCGAGGTTCGCGAGCGCGGCGCGGGCCGCGTCGCTGCCGCTGCGCACGGCGCCCTCCATCGTGGCGGGCCACCCGGTGTCGGTCCACGCCCCGGCGAGGTAGAGCCCTGGGGCGCGGGTGGTGTTTCCGGGCCGCAGCCGCCTGCCGCCGGGGGCCGGGTCAAAGGTCGCCGTGCGTTCCCTGGTGACGAAGAAGTCGCGGATTCCGGCGCCGCGCGCGGCGGGCAGGAGTCGCTCCAGTTCGGGCAGGTAGCGCGCGCGCAGGGTGCTGACGGGCGCGTCGATCTCCTCGCCGACGGCGGACTGCGAGACCGCCAGGTACTGGCCCGGCCCGGTGAGCCCGGAGGGCGCGGTGCGGTCGAAGACCCATTGCACCGGGCTGCCGAGCGCGGCGAAGAAGGGCCGGCGCAGCACCTTGCGGTCGTAGACGACGTGGACGTTGAGGATGGGTGAGGTGCCGAGCGCGGTGAGGCGCTCGGGGTGGTCGAGTGCCCCCGCCGGCAGCAGTGGGTGGGCCTCCTGCTGGGCCACCGCGAGCACGACGGTGTCCGCGTCGAGCACGCCGTCCTCGGTGCGTACCCGCCAGCCGCCTCCCGCGGCCTCGACGGCGCTCACCCGGGCGCGCAGCCGGGTGGTGACACCTGCTTTGTCGAGGGCGCGGCGGGCGAGGGTGTCGTGGAGTTCGCCGAGCGGCACGTGGGCCCAGCCGATGTCGGCGGCCCCGGGCTCGGTGAGCAGCCCGGTCTTGAAGACCTTGGCGGCGAGGGCCAGTGAGGAGTCGTCGGCGCGGGCGTTGAGTGTCGCGACGCCGACGAGGTCCCACAGGGCCGCGACGGTACGGGGGCTCTGCCCTTGTTCGCGCAGCCAGCTGCCGAAGTCGCGCCGGTCGAGCGCGGGGTCGGCGGGGTCGAGCCGGCGCAGCGCGAGGGCGGCGCGTGCCACGGACGCGCGTTCGCGCAGGCTCAGGTGGGGGTACGTGGCGAGGCCGCCGGCGAGGTGCAGGGGCACCGGGGCCTGGGTGCGCCGCAGCCGGCCCAGGCGCCAGGTGTCGGCGTCGAGCACGGGTACGTCGAGCCGGTCCTGCACGGGGGCGAGGTGGGCGGCGTCGATGCGGTGCAGGAACTGCTGGTAGGCGGTGCAGCAGCGCAGGTAGACGTGCTGGCCGTTGTCGACGGTGAGGTCGCCGCGCCGGAAGGAGAAGGCGAGGCCGCCGAGACGGGGTCTGCCCTCCAGAAGGCTTACGCGCACGCCCGCGTCGGCGAGGCCGAGCGCGGCGGTCACTCCGGCGAGTCCGCCGCCGATGACGACGGCATGTCCCGCGCCGCCGGTGGGGGTGGTGGCTGAATCGGCCTGTTCGGTCATGCGTCCTCCCTGCCCGCCTCCGGGGTGGTGGCGTGCGCAGTGAGGGACGCGGACCTCAGCCCGGAGGTTGCCCGGTCGTGACCGGATACGGGCGCTTTCGCGCGGCCCTGCCGCGGGGCCCTGCGTGTCATGGTTGTTCCCCGGCTCTCTGACGGGCCGCCGCCTTGGCATCGACCCCGGCGAGGCCGCGCACGGCGACGTACGCCTTCTCTCCGGCCGAGAGCGCCACCCGGCCGCGCAGGACGGCGTCGGGGTCCTGCTCGATGCGGTCCAGGAGGCGGTGGTAGATCCCCGCCATGGCCGAGACGCAGGCGCCGCCGCGCCGGTCGAGCATGGGAAGCAGCTGGTAGCCCTCGTCGAAGAGCGCGCGGGCGCGGCGCACCTCGAAGTGGACGAGGCCCGGGAAGTCCGCGCCCTCGGGCAGCGTCGCCGAGCCGAAGCCCGCGGAGCAACCGAATTTGTCGAGGTCCTCGGCGGGCAGGTAGGTGCGGCCGTTCGCGGCGTCCTCGCGGACGTCGCGCAGGATGTTCGTGAGCTGGAGGGCGAGGCCGAGCGTGTTGGCGTACTCGGGGGCGCGTACGCGGTCGCGCGCGCCGGGCCGTACGCCGAAGATGCCGAGCGAGAGCCGTCCGATCGCCCCGGCGACGCAGCGGCAGTAGTCGGCGAGTTCCTCCCAGGTGCGGTAAGCGCGGCCCTGTACGTCCATCAGGACGCCGTCGATCAGCTCGTCCAGGGCGCCGAGCGGCACCGGGAAGCGCCGCGCGGTGTCCGCGAGGGCGACGGCGACCGGGTCGGTGTCGTCCTCGGCGACGTCCTTGGCCCGTACCCGCTCCAGGAGTTCGCGGCACTCGTTCAGCCGGCGCGTCTTCTCCTCCGGCGCCAGGGTGCCGTCGCCGATGTCGTCCACGCGGCGTGAGAAGGCGTAGACGGCCGACATGGCGCGGCGCTTGTCGCCGGGCAGCAGGCGGATGCCGTAGGCGAAGTTCTTCGCCTCGGCCCCCGTGACGGTCTCGCAGTAGCCGTAGGCGGCGCTCACGGCCGCGGGCAGTACGCCCTGCTCCTTCATCGTCGGACTCACCCCTCTCCTCGCAGTACTGCTCCCATCTCGCGCAGCAGCCGGGCCTTGGTGGGCTTCGGCGTGGTGGCGAGTACGTCGTTGCCCGCCTCGGCGATCGCGGCGAGGGCCGCGCGGCCCCCTGCGACGAAGCCGGCGAGCAGGAGCCGCAGCCGGCCGCGCACGCTCGCGACGAGGGGCAGTCCCTCGTCGAGCAGGGCGCGGGCGCGGTCGGCCTCGAAGGCGATGAGGGCGCGGACCTGGGCACTCGCGCGCGGGGCCGCGAGGTCCGCCTCGGTGACGTGAAAGCGCGTCATGTCCTCGGCGGGCAGGTAGATACGGTCGCGTCGCAGGTCCTCGGCGACGTCCTGGAGGTGCTCGACGAGCTGGAGCCCGGTGCAGACGGCGTCCGAGCGGCGCAGGCGCTCGTCGCTCTCGGTCCCCGTGAGGCCGAGGACGAGGTGGCCCACCGGGTTCGCGGACAGCTCGCAGTAAGCGGCCAGTTCGTCCCAGGTGGCGTAGCGGCCGACCTTCTGGTCCTGCCGGTTGGCGCCGATGAGCGCCTCGAACGGGTCGGGGACGAGGCCGCGGCGGCGCACGGTGGGCCGCAGGGCGCGCAGCAGGGGGTGGTGCGGCGTCCCGGTGGAGCGGAAGACGCGGGCGAGGTCGGTTTCGAGCGCGTCGAGGAGAGCGAGGCGGTCGCCGGCCTGGTCCTCGGGTACGTCGAGGTAGCGGGCGTCGGCGCCGCCGGGGGCGAGGTCGCCGTCACCGATGTCGTCGACGAGGCGGGCGAAGCCGTAGACGGCCATGAGGTCGGCGCGCCAGGATTTGGGCACGAAGAAGGGCGCCACCGGGAAGTTCTCCGCTCCGGCCTTGCCGAGCGTGGCGTTCTCCGTCGCGGTGGCGTGCGCCGTCCCGGTGCCGGGTGCCGCGGGGCGGGGGGCGCTCATCGGCGACCGCCCGTCGCGGGGACGGCGGGTACAGCGTGGAGGCGGAGGTCGTCCGTAGCCAATGCCGTCACATCTCCCGTTCTACACTGCGCACACAAAACTCACTATTTCGGACACGCCGCCCGGCCGCCGCCCGGGCGTTTCGGTGCAGCATGTCCCCCTGTGCGGTATCGCACCACTCGTCGCGATTCGGCACCGGCACAGCTTACGTTGTACAACTCAACCGCTCACGGCGGGGTGTTCAGCACGTCACAAGAACACACCGATTGCCGTCAACCTTCCCGACCTGCGACTTAGTTGACTGATCTTTGACCCGCTCGGCCGCGCGCGGGGAATAAACGGCACCCTCCGGCGTGACACGACGGAACCCCTGCCGGATTTGTCCGGCAGGGGTTCCGCTTTCGTTCCTGATGCCGCGAAGAGGAGACGAAAAGCCCTCTTACGGCATTTCAGCTATTTACTTACTGGTGAACTTCTCGTACTCCTTCATCACCTCGGCCGTGGGCCCGTCCATCCGCAGCTCCCCGTGCTCCAGCCACAGCACGCGGTCGCACGTGTCACGGATCGACTTGTTGTTGTGGCTCACGAGGAAGACGGTCCCGGCCTCCTTGCGCAGCTCCCTGATCCGCGCCTCGGAGCGCTTCTGGAAGGAGCGGTCGCCCGTCGCGAGGGCCTCGTCGATCATGAGGACGTCGTGGTCCTTGGCCGCCGCGATGGAGAAGCGGAGCCTGGCCGCCATGCCGGAGGAGTAGGTCCGCATCGGCAGCGAGATGAAGTCGCCCTTCTCGTTGATCCCCGAGAAGTCCACGATCTCCTGGTAGCGGGCCTTGACCTCCTCGCGGCTCATCCCCATCGCGAGCCCGCCGAGGATCACGTTGCGCTCGCCCGTGAGGTCGTTCATGAGGGCGGCGTTGACGCCGAGCAGCGAGGGCTGCCCGTCCGTGTAGACCTTGCCGCTCTCGGCGGGCAGCAGTCCGGCGATGGCGCGGAGCAGCGTCGACTTGCCCGAGCCGTTGGAGCCGATGAGGCCGATGGCCTGTCCCCGGTACGCGGTGAAGGAGACCCCGCGCACGGCGTGCACCTTGCGCACCCCGGGCGAGTCGCCGCGCTTGACGATGCGGTTGAGCGCCGCCGTGGCGCTGCCCTTGCCGCCCTTGGCCCCGTGCACCCGGTAGACGATGTGCAACTCGTCCGCGATCACCGTGGGCATGTGCTCCCGGCCCGCGTTGCGTCCCTCAGCCACGGCCATACCGCTCTTCCGCCTTCCAGAAGTACACGAACCCCAGGACCCCGATCAGGACCGCCCAGCCCAGCGCGAAGGCCCACACGTGCGGCGGCAGGTAGCCGCTGCCGTAGCCGTCGATGAGCGCGAACCGCACGAGGTCCATGTAGACGGCCGCCGGGTTCCACTGGAGCACGTCGCCCACCCAGCCGGGCACGTCCTTGTCCGCGAGCATCGCCGGAAGGCTGAACATGACGCCCGAGGCGTACATCCACGTGCGCATCACGAAGGGCATGAGCTGCGCGAGGTCGGGCGTCTTCGCCCCGGCGCGCGCGAGGATCAGCGCCAGCCCGGTGTTGAACACGAACTGGAGCACGAGCGCCGGGAGGACGAGCGGCCAGCGCATGTTCGGCCAGCAGCCGGTCGCGAAGAGCACCACGACCAGCACGATCATCGAGTACAGGAGCTGCTGGAGCTGCTGGAGCGAGAAGGAGACGGGCAGCGAGGCGCGCGGGAAGTGCAGGGCGCGGACCAGCCCCAGGTTGCCCGAGATGGCCCGTACACCCGCCTGCACCGAGGACTGTGTGAAGGAGAAGATGAAGACGCCGGTGACGAGGAAGGGGACGTAGATGTCCTTGTCGATGCCCTTCCGCGCCCCGAGCAGCAGCCCGAAGATGAAGAAGTAGACGAGCGCGTTGAGCAGGGGCGTCGCGACCTGCCACAGCTGGCCGAGCTTCGCCTGGCTGTACTGGGCGGTGAGCTTCGCCCGCGAGAACGCCAGGATGAAGTGGCGGCGGCCCCACAGCTCACGGATGTACGCGAGCAGCCCGGGCCGGGCACCGCTCACCGTCAGCCCGTACTTCGCCGCCAGCTCGGGGCGGCTGAGCCCTTCGTCGGGCGAGGGCGGGAGCGTGGGTGTGCTCACCGTGGCGCCCTTCTCCTGCGTTGTGTCACTCACGGGGGAACCTTCGTCTGCGGGGGCTGCGGGAACTGCGGGATCGCGGTCTGCCGGTGCCCCGGGCGCGCTCGCACCCGGGGCACCGGCACCGCCGCGGTACGGCGTGCTGCGGGACAGCGTGTCAGATGATCGGCGGGCGGCCCAGCCGGGTGAGCCGCCACACCGTGCGCCAGCGCATCGGGCGGCGCGGACCGCAGCCCTTCGACCAGCCCTCGCGGAAACCGCCGAACCAGGCCCGCAGCGCGGCACCGTTCGGCCGCCGCGCGAGGGTGAGCAGGAGCCACACGCCGAGGTAGACGGGGACCAGGAGCAGCGGCAGGTTGCGGCGCGCGAGCCAGACCCGGTTGCGGGCCACCATGCGGTGGTAGACCGCGTGCCGCGAGGGGGCCGTCGTGGGGTGCAGGAGCACCATGTCGGCCCGGTAGTCGATCGACCAGCCGGCGTCCAGGGCACGCCAGGCGAGGTCGGTCTCCTCGTGCGCGTAGAAGAAGTCCCCCGGCAACAGCCCGGCCTCGGTGAAGACCTGGGTACGGACCGCGTTGGCACCGCCGAGGAACGTCGTGACCTCGGAGGAGCGCATCGGGTCCGAGGCCCGCAGGCGCGGGACGTGGCGGCGCTGCGTCACACCGGTCTCGGGGTCGGCGATGCGGAAGCTGATGATGCCGAGCCTCTCGTTCGCGAGGAACGCCTCGCGGCACAGCTCCGCGGTGTCGGTCCGCTCCAGGAGCCCGTCGTCGTCGAGGAAGAGAAGGATGTCGACGTCGCGTCCGCCCGGGCCGAACGCCTCGATCCCCACGTTGCGGCCCCCGGGGATGCCGAGGTTCTCGGGCAGCTCGACGGTGCGGACGCCCTCGGGCACCTCGGGCACCGGGGAGCCGTTGCCGACGACGACGACCTGGACGGGCTCGCCCTCCTGCTTGGCGACCGAGTCGAGGAGCAGTCGCAGCTCCTCGGGCCGGTTGCCCATGGTGATGATGACGGCGCCCACCGTCGGCGCGGACTGACTCATGCCTGCTTCCTCTTCCTTCTTGCGCCCCGGAGCCCGGGGGAACCCGGTGCCCGGAACGCGGCGCTCATATCGCTCGTCGCACGTGTTCGTCCGTCACGGACCGCTTCACTTCAGCCGGCTGGAGGCGAGGATCGACACGAGGTGCAGCAGCGTCTGCACGAGGGCGATAGCGGCGAGAACGGCGATCCCGAGACGGGTGAAGAAGAGGTCGCCGCGGATCTGGTCGATCACCGCGAGCACGATGATGAGCAGCGAGGCCTCGATGCCGAGGATCAGCCGGTGGAACTGGAGGGCGGCGGCGGCCCGGCGGGCGAGCGCCATCCCGGAGGAGCGCGGCTCGGCGGCGGCGTCCTTGACGACGGGCAGCCCGGCCTGGTGGCGGGCGACGCCGACCAGGTCGGTCTCGGACTTGATGAGGATCGCCCCGAGCGCGGCGAGCGTGCCGAGGAAGGCCCACAGCCAGTCGATGCGGCCGCTGCCGAAGAGGTCGGCGCCGCGCAGCCCGAAGCCGACGAGGACGGCCGCGTCGGCGAGGTAGGCACCGACCCTGTCGAGCCAGACGCCCTGGAGCGAGTACTGCTTCTTCCAGCGGGCCAGTTCGCCGTCCACGCAGTCGAAGAGCAGGTAGAGCTGGGCCATGACGGCCCCGAGCACGGCCCCGGGAACGCCCGGCCACAGCAGTGCCGGGCAGGCGAGGACACCGAAGATCGTCATCAGGTAGGTCAGCTGATTGGGCGTGACCTTGGTGTTCACCAGGTACCGGTCTATGCGCAGCGAGATCTCGCGCATGTAGAGCCGGCCGGCCCAGTGCTCGCCGCTGCGTCGGTCCTTGACCCCGGCGGGGTGGACGACGGGGCGGAGTTCAGCTACCGATGGCCTTGGCATAGTCGGCGTACGCGTCCTTGATCTGGTCTGTCGACAGGTTGAGGTGTTCGAGGATCGTGTAGCGGCCCGGGCGGGTCTGCGGGGCGAACTCGACGGCCTGGACGAACTCGTCCACCGAGAAGCCGATGTCGCCGGGCAGCACGGGCTGGTGGTGGCGGCGCAGGACCTCGGCCATGTAGCCGGCCTGCTCGCCCGCGCCGCGCAGGTGCATCGCGAAGACCGCGCCCATTCCGCACTGCTCGCCGTGGCTCGCGGCGCGCTTGGGGAAGAGCAGGTCGAAGGCGTGGTTGATCTCGTGGCAGGCACCGGACGCGGGGCGCGAGTCCCCGGCGACCGACATCGAGATGCCCGTCATGACGAGGCCCTCGGCGAGCGTCTGGAGGAAGTCGTCCTGGCTCACGTCGCCCGGGTGGCGCAGGATCGCCTCGCCCGCCTGGCGGGCCATCGCGGCGGCGAGTCCGTCGATCGACTCCCCGGTGACGCGGTGGGACAGCTCCCAGTCGGCGACGGCGGAGATGTTGGAGATCACGTCGCCGATGCCGGAGCGCACGTACCGGGCCGGGGCCTCGCGGATGACGTCGAGGTCGATGACGACGGCGATCGGGTTGGGCACCCCGTAGGAACCGCGGCCCGCGTCGTTGTCGAGGGTCGCGACCGGGGAGCAGAGCCCGTCGTGCGAGAGGTTCGTGGCGACGGCGACGAGCGGCAGCCCGATGCGCGCGGCGGCGTACTTGGCGCAGTCGATGATCTTGCCGCCGCCGAGGCCCACGACGGCGTCGTAGTGCCCCGACTTCATCGCGTCGGCGAGCCGGATCGCGTCGTCGAGGGTGCCGCCGCCCACCTCGTACCAGCTCGCGCCCGGCAGGGCCGGGGCCAGCCGCTCGCGCAGCCTGGCCCCGGAACCGCCGCTGATCGCGATGGCGAGCTTGCCCGACGCCGAGATGCGCTGGTCGCACAGGACGGTCGAAAGATCGTCCAGGGCGCCGGGGCGGATGTCGACGGCGAGCGGCGAGGGAATCAGCCGCGTCAGTACCGGCACGCGATCTCCCGCCCCTTGGCCAGGTCCTCGTGGTTGTCGATCTCGACCCAGCTGACCTCGCCGATGGGGGCGACATCGATGGTGAAGCCGCGGTTGACGAGCTCCTGGTAGCCGTCCTCGTAGTAGAGCTGCGGGTCGCGCTCGTACGTGGTCTTCAGCGCGTCCGCGAGCTGCTCGGCGGCCTCGCCCTCGATGAGGGTCACGCCGATGTACTCGCCGGTCGCCTCGGCCGGGTCCATGAGCTTGGTGATCCTGCGGACGCCCTTGCCGGGCTCCACGACGACCTTCATCTCCTCGTCGGCGAGCTTCTTCACCGTGTCGAGGGCGAGGATGATCCTCTTGCCCTCGCCGCGCGCGGCGAGCAGCGTCTTCTCGACGGAGACGGGGTGGACGGTGTCGCCGTTGGCGAGGATCACCGAGTGCTTGATCGCGTCACGACCGCACCACAGGGAGTAGGCGTTGTTCCACTCCTCGGCCTTGTCGTTGTCGATCAGCGTGATCTTCAGGCCGTACTTGGCCTCCAGGGCCTCCCGGCGCTCGTAGACGGCCTCCTTGCGGTAGCCGACGATGACCGCGACCTCGGTGAGGCCGATCTCGGCGAAGTTGCCGAGGGTCAGGTCCAGGACCGTGAGGCTCTCCTCCTGGCCTTCGGGCCCGACCGGCACCAGCGCCTTGGGCAGGGTGTCGGTGTACGGGCGCAGACGCCTTCCGGCGCCGGCCGCGAGCACGAGGCCGATCATGCGGGTTCTCCTTCGTCGTGTACGGCGGGTGCCCCTGCGGACACCCAGAAGCGGATGCTCTCGAAGAGCACCACGAGGGCCACGAGCACGGCCAGGACCGTGAGCGCGGTGGCGAAGCCGCTCCCGCCGAGAACCGCCGCGAGGAGGGCGACCAGCAGGGTCCTGCCCTCGTGTCCGGCGATGGCCTGGGTGAGCCAGCGGGGCGGAGCGCCGGTGCCACCGCGGATGCGGTACACCGTGTCGTAGTGATGGTAGGCGACCGCCGCCACGAGCCCGAAGGCCGCGGGAAGCGCGCCGTGCGTGTCACTGCGCGCCGCGAGCAGCAGGATCGTGCCGTACTCGGCGGCACGCAGGAAGGGCGGTACGAGCCAGTCGAGGGCGCCCTTGAGGGGGCGCGCGACGGCGAGCGCGGAGAACAGCGCGTAGACGGCGGCGCCGATCACGGGCCAGGCGGAGCCGTAGGAGGTGAACGCGGCGCTCGCGGTGACGGCGGCGGCCCCGAGCAGCGCGAGCAGCGGCACGGCGATCCGCGGCAGGGCGCGGCCGAGCGGGCGGAGCGCGCGGGCGAAGAGGCGGGCGAGGGGGCCGGAGTCGGCGAGGTCGGCGAGGGCCTGGGCGGCGCGGTCCGTGCGGGTGGCCCTGCGGGTCACCGAGCGCAGCAGGCGTCCCGCGGTCGTATAGCAGGCGGCGAGGCCGCAGCCGATGAGCAGGACGACGAAGGTGACGCGGGGCGTGGTGCACGCGGTGAGCACGGCGATCATCGCCCAGCGCTCGCCGATGGGCAGCACGATCATGCGGCGCAGCCACACCGTCCAGCCGACCGAGTCGAGCTTGCCGGAGAGCGCCGCCGTCGGGCTCGTGTTCGCGGCGGCGTCGTGGTTGGCCTCGTTGAAGGAGAAGTCGATCACGTGGCGGCAGGTCTGGAGGACCATCGCGCCGAGGGCGAGCGCCCACACGTCGTCCCCGCCGCGCGCCGCGCCGAGGGCGAGCCCCGCGTAGTAGGCGTACTCCTTGGCGCGGTCGAAGGTCGCGTCGAGCCAGGCGCCGAGCGTCGAGTACTGGAGCGAGTAGCGGGCGAGCTGGCCGTCGGTGCAGTCAAGGACGAACGAGGCGAGCAGGAGCGCGCCGGCCGCGACGTACCCGGACCGCGTCCCCGTGGCCGCGCAGGCCGCGGCGATGAGCGCGGTGAGCAGCGAGGCGGTCGTGACCTGGTTGGGGGTGAGGCCGCGGCGCGCGCACCAGCGGGCGATGTAGCGCGAGTACGGGCTGATGAAGTGCGTGGTGAAGAAGCCGTCGCGGGCCTTGACCGCCGAGCGCAGCCGGACCGCCTCCTCGTCGACGGCCTCGACGGACTGCCGCGCCTCGTTGCGCTCCTGCGGGCTCGCGGGGACGGCGGCGACGAGCGAGCCGAGGTCGGGGCGGTGCACGGCGGTGCCGTCCGCGTCGAGGAGCCCCGCGAGCCGGTCGGGCAGCGGGCCGCCGCCGGTGTCCGTCTGGGGCAGCACCTCGGTGCCGGGCGCGCCGCCCTCGGCGGGCATCGGCTGACGCAGGGGGTGCGCGGCGGGCGCGAGGGGGGCGCCGCGGCCGGCCGGGGCGGCGCCGCGTACGGCGGTGTCGAGCGCGTGCGCGAGGGCGGGGCGGGCCTCGGGCCGCACGGTGACCGCGCCGGGGACGGCGGCGGCGGGGAACCGGGGGTCGGTGAGTCCGAGTCGCAGGGAATGCGCGTGGCCCACGAACCGGGAGTCGACGAGCGCGACGCGTTCCCCGGCGGGGACACTCGCGAGGACGCTCGGGGTCTGCGACGGCTCGGTGACGACCCGCACCCCGAAGCCGAGCGCCCGCAGCTCGCCCTCCAGGGGCGAGCCGGGCACCGGCGGACCGGTGAGGATGGCGGTCGACAGAGGAACTCACTCCTTGGGGGCCGGCCCGGCGAGGGCCGGGCAGCGAAGGGGGTGACCAGCACCGCGGACCACACCGGGGGGAGCGTGATGGGCGGGCGTCGGCTGAGGTTATCGGATGCCGTGTACCGGGGGTTCACCACCCGTTCACGGCCCGGGAAACCGCCGAAGCGCGTGATCATCATGCGCGATCGGTGGGCGGGTTCCCAAACGCGCGGGGGCGTATCCGGACGAACGGGATTCCCTCGATCGAGCCCCTCCCTCGCTCGTGAAACGGAGTGCGGGACAGCGCCCCGCGAAAGCCGCTGCTCAGCGCAATGACAACGGTGTTCAGCCTCGTGTTGCCTCACTCCGGCGGCTAAGGGTTCACTTACCGCGAGAAGGGGAGGCATCCATGGGCCACGACCATTCGCACGGCACCGCGACGCACGCGCACCGCGGCCGGCTCCGCCTCGCCCTCGCGCTGACCCTCGGCGTGATGGTCGTCGAGATCGTGGGCGGCCTCCTCTCGCACTCGCTCGCGCTCGTCGCCGACGCCGCGCACATGGCGACGGACGCGCTCGGTCTCGGCATGGCGCTGCTCGCGGTGCACGTCGCGGCGCGCCCGCCGAGCGACACGGCGACGTTCGGGTACGCGCGGGCCGAGATCCTGGCGGCGCTCGCGAACTGTCTGCTGCTGCTCGGGGTGGGCGGGTACGTCGTCTACGAGGCGGTGCGGCGGTTCATGGAGCCGGCGCAGACGGACGGCTCCCTCGCCCTCGTGGTGGGTGTCGTGGGTCTCGTCGCGAACTGCGTCTCACTCGGCCTGCTGCTGCGCGGCCAGGAGGAGAGCCTCAACGTGCGCGGGGCCTTCCTGGAGGTCATGGCCGACGCGCTCGGCTCGCTCGCCGTGATCGTCTCGGCGCTCCTCGTGTGGCTCACCGGCTGGCCGTACGCGGACACGATCGCCTCGCTGCTGATCGGGCTGATGATCGTGCCGCGCACGTGGCGGCTGCTGCGGGACACGCTCAACGTGCTCCTGGAGGCCGCGCCGCGCGGGGTCGATCTCGCGGAGGTACGGGCGCACATCCTGGGCACGCCGGGGGTACGGGCGGTGCACGACCTGCACGCGTGGACGATCACCTCGGGGATGCCGGTGCTCTCGGCGCACGTCGTCGTCGACTCGGCCGTACTCGACTCGGTCGGCCACGAGAAGATGCTCCACGAGCTCCAGGGCTGCCTCGGGCACCACTTCGACGTGGAGCACTGCACCTTCCAGCTGGAGCCCGCCGGGCACGCGGAGCACGAGGCCGGTAGCTGCCTGTAGACGGGTCCCGGCCCTCCTGGGAGGCAGCGGGGGCGGCCACGACGCGTGGGCGGCCGGTTGCGGGAGGCGCGTGCGGCGTACGGCAGACTTGGGGCAAGCCAGAAGCGAAGGATGCGCATGCCGATCTCATCAGCCACCGCGGCCGACAAGTCCTCCCCCTCCGCCAGCACCGAGGAGATCCTCCTGGAGCTGGTGGACGAGAACGGGACCACCATCGGTACGGCGGAGAAGCTCGCCGCTCACCAGCCCCCGGGCCAGTTGCACCGCGCCTTCTCCGTCTTCCTCTTCGACCGCGAGGGGCGGCTGCTGCTCCAGCGCCGCGCGCTCGGCAAGTACCACTCCCCCGGCGTCTGGTCGAACACGTGCTGCGGCCACCCCTACCCGGGCGAGGCCCCCTTCGCCGCCGCCGCCCGCCGCACCTTCGAGGAGCTGGGCATCGCTCCCACGCTGCTCGCCGAGGCCGGCACGGTCCGCTACAACCACCCCGACCCGCTCTCCGGACTCGTGGAGCAGGAGTACAACCACCTCTTCGTCGGGCTCGCGCCGAGCGAGCCGGTCCCGGACCCGGAGGAGATCGCCGAGACCGTCTTCGTGACGCCCCGGGAACTGGCCGAGCGGCACGCGCGGGACACCTTCTCGACGTGGTTCCCGACCGTGCTCGACGCGGTGCGGCCCGCGGTGCGGGAGCTGACGGGCGGTACGGCGGGCTGGTGAGCCGCCCCCGCGGCGGCGGCTCCCGCTGCCGCGGGGCGCACGCCGACGGCCCTCACGCGCGCGGGGAGAGCGGCAGCGCCGCCCAGCAGACCTTTCCGCCCCCCGCGGTGTGCTCCACGTCGCAGGCACCGCTCTCCTCGCGGACGATCTCCCTGACGAGGAGCAGCCCACGTCCACCGGTCTGTCCCGCGTCGGCCTCCAGGGCGGTCGGCCGGTAGGGGTGGCCGTCCTCGACGGCGACGCGTACCCAGTCCGCTCCCGCGGCGACCTCGACGGCGAGTTCGGGCGAGACGACGGCCGCGTGCCGGACCGCGTTGGTGACGAGTTCGGAGACGATGAGCAGCAGGCCCTGGGCGAGGTCGGGGGCGAGCGGGACGCCCTGGCGGCGCAGCAGGTCCCGTACCGCGTGCCTGGCCTGCGGCACGGAGACGTCGACGGCGGGGGCGGTGAAGCGCCACACCCCTTCCCAGGGCTTCGGCCCGGCACCCCCGTCGTTCCCGTCGCTGTCCATGCCCGGTTCGTCGTCGTCGCGTTCGGTAGTCACCACGCGCCCGAGTGTCGGGACCTCGCAGGTCCGTACCACCCCACTGACCGCAAATGGCCGGAGATCGACAGACTTCGACCGCGTTCGGTCATGCGCTGAACGACAGGTGCCGCAGACTGCACGGTCCGGATCGCACGGCCACGTTTCCCACCGCCCCGGCCGGGCCGCCCGCCCCGCGATATCGGGACCCGCCCCCGGCCACCGCCAGCGCCACCACGTACCTACCAGTAGGTAACGTACGGGTATGAGCGAACCGACCCGTACCTCGCTGCCCGAGCGCGCCGCGCGCCGCTGTCACAACGCCGTCAATCCGCTGCACTCCTTCCACTACTTCTCGCCCGAACTCACCGCCGAGATGGGCGGGATCGGGCTCGGCGACTCCTCCGCCGTGTATCTCGCGACGCGCGCCGCCGCCTTCGGACGGGTGGGGGCGGGGGCCGTGACGGCGAGCTTCTACAACTTCTCGCCGGAACTCGTCGCCCGCCACCTGCCCGCCGTGTGGGACACGGCCGCTCCCGACGTCGTGCTCCGGGCGCGCCTGCGCACGGTCGACCGCTCGCTGCGGCGGCTGCTCGGGGACGCCGCCGTGGAGTCGGCGGAGATGAAGGACGCCGCGCGGCTCGCGCTGAGGGCCGCCGAGGCGTGCCGCCCCGAGGGGCGCCCGCTCTACGCGGCGCACGCCGAGCTCCCCGTACCGGAGGAACCGCACCTCGCGTACTGGCACGCGGCGACGCTGCTGCGCGAGCACCGGGGCGACGCGCACGTGCACGTCCTGCTCCGGGCCGGGCTCGACCCGGTCGAGGCGCTCGTGACGCACACCGCCACGGGGCGCGGCATGGTGCCGCGCTTCGTCCTCGCGAGCCGGGGCTGGCACCGCGCGGACTGGGAGGCGGCGGTCGCCCGGCTGCGGGAGCGCGGGCTGCTCGACGCGGAGGGCGAACTGACCGAGGCGGGGCAGGCCCTGCGCGCCCGCGTCGAGGCGGAGACGGACGCGCTCGACGAGGCCCCGTACGCGCACCTCGGCGCCGAGGACGTCGCCCGCCTCACCGAACTCGCGCGCGGCTTCACGCGCGCGGGCATCGCGGCGGGAGCCTTCCCGGCCGGGATCTTCGGCAAGGACTGAGCCCCGGCCGGACGCGCGGCGCCGCTGTTCACGGCGGGTTTAGGCGTACGGCGCGGGGCAATACGCCCGGTACGCCGGAAAGGGAACTCCCCCGGCGACACCCCCGGAAGGAGAACACCATGTTCCGCGCCATCGCCGACGTCCTGCGACAGATCGGCTCCGCGATCGCCACCGTCGTCACGCTGCCCTTCCGCGCCGTCGCACGGCTCTTCGGCGGTGCCTCCAGCACCGCCCACCGCGCCTGAGCGCGCCGACCCTGCCCCGCCGCCCGGGCGCCGCCTGCCAGAATGGGCCCCAAGCTTCGCAAGTCAGAAGGCGGTACGGGAACGTGACGACAGCCCGCACGGGGTCCACCGAATCAGCGTCCATCGAGGGACGCATTGCCGAGGAACTCGGAGTTCAGGAGCGGCAGGTGAGGTCGGCCGTCGAGCTGCTTGACGGCGGCTCGACGGTGCCCTTCATCGCGCGCTACCGCAAGGAGGTCACGGGCACCCTCGACGACGCCCAGCTGCGCACCCTGGAGGAGCGGCTGCGCTACCTGCGGGAGCTGGAGGAGCGGCGTACCGCGGTGCTCGAATCCGTACGGGAGCAGGGCAAGCTCACGGCGGAGGTCGAGGCCCGTATCCTCGGCGCGGACACGAAGGCGCGCCTGGAGGACGTCTACCTCCCCTTCAAGCCCAAGCGCCGCACCAAGGCGCAGATCGCCCGCGAGGCAGGGCTCGAACCGCTCGCGGAAGGGCTGCTCGCCGATCCCTCCGGGGAGCCGGCCGAGGCGGCCGCCGCCTACGTCGACGCGGACAAGGGCGTCGCCGACGCGCAGTCCGCCCTCGACGGGGCCCGCGCGATCCTCTCGGAACGCTTCGCTGAGGACGCCGATCTCATCGGTGAGCTGCGCGAGCGCATGTGGACGCGCGGCAGCCTCTCCTCGAAGGTCCGTGAGGGCAAGGAGGAGGCGGGCGCGAAGTTCTCCGACTACTTCGACTTCTCCGAGCCCTTCGCCAAGCTCCCCTCGCACCGCGTCCTCGCGCTCCTGCGCGGCGAGAAGGAAGAGGTCCTGGACCTCACCCTGGAGCCCGAGGAGCCGCCCGCCGAGCCGGGCACGCCCTCCTCCTACGAGGGGGTCATCGCGCACCGCTTCGGGATCGCGGACCGAGGACGCCCCGGGGACGCGTGGCTGCGCGAGACGGTCCGCTGGGCCTGGCGCACCCGCGTCCTCGTGCACCTCGGCATCGACCTGCGGCTGCGGCTGCGCACGACGGCCGAGGACGAGGCGGTCACGGTCTTCGCCGCGAACCTGCGCGACCTGCTGCTCGCCGCGCCCGCGGGGACCCGCGCGACACTCGGGCTCGACCCGGGCCTGCGTACCGGCGTGAAGGTCGCCGTCGTGGACGCGACGGGCAAGGTCGTCGCGACCGACACGATCTACCCGCACGCCCCGCGCAACCGCTGGGACGACTCGCTCGCGACGCTCGCGCGGCTCGCGGAGCGGCACCACGTCGACCTCATCGCGATCGGCAACGGCACCGCCTCGCGCGAGACCGACAAGCTCGCGGGCGAACTCATCGCCGCGCACCCGGAGCTGAAGCTCACCAAGGTCGTCGTCTCGGAGGCGGGCGCCTCGGTCTACTCGGCCTCCGCCTTCGCCTCGCAGGAACTGCCCGAGCTGGACGTCTCGCTGCGCGGCGCGGTCTCCATCGCGCGCCGCCTGCAGGACCCGCTCGCCGAACTGGTCAAGATCGACCCGAAGTCGATCGGGGTCGGCCAGTACCAGCACGACCTGTCCGAGGTGAAGCTCTCGCGCTCGCTCGACGCGGTCGTCGAGGACTGTGTCAACGGCGTCGGCGTCGACGTCAACACCGCCTCCACGCCGCTGCTCTCGCGGGTGTCCGGGGTGAGCGCGACGCTCGCCGAGAACATCGTGCGGCACCGCGACGAGAACGGGCCCTTCGGCTCCCGTACCGACCTCAAGAAGGTCGCGCGGCTCGGCCCGAAGGCGTACGAGCAGTGTGCGGGCTTCCTGCGCATCCGGGGCGGCGACGACCCGCTCGACGCCTCCAGCGTGCACCCCGAGGCGTACCCGGTGGTGCGCAGGATCGCGAAGGCGACGGGCGGCGACGTGGCCGCGCTCGTCGGCGACACGGGAACGCTGCGCTCGCTGCGCCCGGACGACTTCGTGGACGGGACGTTCGGCCTCCCGACCGTCACCGACATCCTGCGCGAGCTGGAGAAGCCGGGGCGCGACCCGCGGCCCGCCTTCCGCACGGCGACCTTCAAGGAGGGCGTGGAGAAGCTCTCCGACCTGGAGCCGGGCATGGTCCTGGAGGGCGTCGTGACGAACGTCGCGGCCTTCGGGGCCTTCGTGGACATCGGCGTGCACCAGGACGGTCTCGTCCATGTCTCGGCGCTCTCCCGGGAGTTCGTGAAGGACCCGCGCGAGGTCGTCAAGCCGGGCGACATCGTGAAGGTCAAGGTCCTCGACGTGGACCTGCCGCGCAAGCGGATCTCGCTGACGCTGCGGCTCGACGACGAGATCGGCGCGGAGCGCGGCGCGCGGCGCGGCGGCGGCCGCCAGGAGCGCGGGCCGCGCGCTCCGCAGGGCCAGGAAGGCAGCGGCAACGGCGGCGAGCGGCGCGGGGGCGGCCAGCGACCGCCGCGTCAGCGCGGTGGCGGTGGCGGCGCGGGTGGCGCGGGGCGTTCCGGCGGTGGTGGCCGTTCCGGCGGCGCGGGCGGGCCCGCACCCGTCAACTCGGCGATGGCGGACGCGCTGCGGCGCGCGGGCCTCACCGATGGCGGCCAGAACGGCGGCCAGGGCGGTCAGCGGCGCGGCGGTCGCTTGGGGCGCTGAGTCCCGTTACCGCGGTGAAAGGGGGCGGCTCCCGTACGAGCCGCCCCCGTCCCCTGCCCCGCGTATTGCCCTCAACGGCCCGAGTAGTCGGCCGTGTTCGGACGGAACGAGCCCGCAGGGAGCACTCACCCGCACCGGAGGGGCCGTCACGGGCGAAGAGCACCCTGTCACCGGCGAAGAGCCCATGAGGACCGACACGACCACGGAGTGGGACGAGGGCGGCGCCCCGGCGCTCGACGTACCGCGCGGCGGGCCCTGCACGGGGGTGGGACGGGTGCGCTGAGCGCCCGGCGGTACGGTCGGGGCCATGACCTCACCCTCTGTCGCCGCCTCCGCTCCGGTCCGCGTCCTCGGCTCCGGGGTGATCGGGCTCAGTACGGCACTTGAGCTGCGCGCCGCCGGGCACGAGGTCGAGGTGTGGGCGCGGCGGCCCGCCGCGCGCGCCACCTCGGCCGTCGCGGGCGGCCTGTGGTGGCCGTACCACATCGAGCCCGAGGAGCGGGTCGGCGCCTGGGCGCTTCAGACGCTCGCGGTGTACGAGGAGTGGGCGGCCGAACCGGCGCGGACGGGGGTGCGGCTCGTCGAAGGGGTGCACACGGAGACGTCGTTCGACACGCTGGGGCCGTGGGCCGGTTCCGTACGGGGCCTGCGCACGGCGACGGCGGCGGAGTCCCCGCACTCCCCGGGGCTCTTCGGGCGGCTGCCCGTGATCGACATGCCGCACCACCTGGCCTGGCTGGAGGAGCGGCTGCGCGCGGCGGCCGTCCCCGTCGTGCCCCGTACCGCCGCCTCGCTGGCCGAAGCGGCCGAGGGCGCCCGCGCGGTCGTCAACTGCACGGGCCTGGGCGCGCGTTCCCTCGTACCCGACGAGGCGGTCCACCCGGTGCGCGGTCAGCTCGTCCTCGTCGAGAATCCCGGCGTGACGACGTGGTTCACGTCAACGGCGGGCGAGGGAGAACGCTCGGTCTACTACATCCCGCAGCCGTACGGTCTCCTCCTCGGCGGCACGGCGCAGGAGCACGACTACCGCGAGACCCCGGACCCGGCCACGGCGGAGGCGATCATCCGCGACTGCGCCGCGCTCCGCCCGGAGATAGCCGGCGCCCGTGTCCTCGCCCACCGCGTCGGCCTCCGCCCCGCCCGCACCGGCGGCGTCCGCCTCGCGCCGGAGCGCCTGCCGGACGGCACGCCTCTCGTGCACAACTACGGGCACGGCGGGGCGGGCGTGACGGTCGCGTGGGGGTGTGCGCGGGAGGCGGCGCGGGCGGTGGCGGAGGCGCTGGGGAGCTGAGGGGGGAACGCTCGGTTCAGGCGCGACGCCGCCTGGCCTCCGCGCGGGCGCGGCGCGCGGAGGGGAAGTAGCGGAGGCGTTCGGGCAGGGCGGGGACCACGAGGCGGAACGCCGTCGCGAGGCGGCGCAGTCGGCGTTCCTGGGCGGGGGTCCAGTCCAGGCCGAGGGCGGCGCGGGCGTCGGCGGGGAGGAAGCCGATCGTCAGGAAGCGGCGGGCACGCAGGGCCGGGGGCAAAAGGAGCGGCCACAGGGCGCGCAGCGTCAGGCGCAGGGCGAGGGGGCCGCGATCCGGGGCGGGGACCTTTGTGTCCGTGGCGAGGAGTTCGCGCACGACCGCGTTCGTCTCCACCTCCGTGGCGAGCATCCGGCGGTAGTACGGCCAGAACTCCTCGGGTGTCGCGGGCATGTCCCGCTCGCGCAGGCCGAGCAGCCGCCCGACCCGCAGCCACTCCGCGTACAGGGCGCGGTCCTGGGCCGGGGTGAGGGGGCGGACCAGGAGGGCGAGGCCGCGCCGGTTGACCGGGTAGCCGGTCGCGTGCACCCAGGCGTACGTCTCCGGGCGCAGCGCGTGGTAGGCGCGGCCCCGGGTGTCGGTGCCGCTGATGTCGCGGTGCAGCCGGCGCAGCCTGCGGCCCTCGGCGCGGGCCGCCTCACCCCCGTACACCCACAGCAGGAGCGAGTCGAGGGAGCGCGCGGCCCGGCCCCAGGGGTCGGTGCGGAAGACCGAGTGCGCATCCACGCCCGCGCCGACGGCCGGGTGCGCGACCTGGAGGAGCAGCGCGGAGGGGAGCATGAGCAGCATCCGCACGTCCCCGGCGAGACTCCACAGCACCCCGCCGGGCGGGGGCGGCTCGGGCGGCGGCGCGCTGGGCGGCACGGGGCACCTCTCCTTGGGGTGGTCGGATACCTCCAGTATGCGCGGGGTGCGGGTGAGGCGCGTCAGGGGCGGTGGGGAGCCTGGGCAGTATGGGCGGGGGGGGGGACGGGTGGGGCTCAGGCGCCCCGGGCCGCGAGGAGGGCCGCGAGTTCGGAGGCGCGGTCGCGCAGTTCGGCCTCGGCGCGGACTCTGGCCGCCTCGCGGCGGGCCTGGTCGGTGTGGCGCGGGCCGCCGGGTGGGGGCAGCGGGCCCGGTGCGGCGACCACGATGCCCGCGAGCGGGGCGGCGGGTGCCACCGTGTCACCCGCGCCCCAGCGCCCGCGCCTGCGGACGGAGAGTGCGCGGGCGAGGAGCAGGGCCGAGGCGATCAGGAGCGATCCCGCGAGGAGCAGGTGCATGTCCAAGGGCTACCCGGTCCGGGCGGGTGCGCAACCCTCGGTGACGGCCCCGATCTTCACAACATCGGTGAGACAGCAATAGTGTTCCACCGCACAGACGCACCGCAGCCCCCGGGGAGAAGGATCGTGGCAGTCACCCGCACCGCGCGCACACCCGCGACGCCGGGCGCCCCCGAGCCGGAGGAGCAGCGCACGTACACGGTGGACGAACTGGCGGCCCGCGCGGGGCTCACGGTCCGTACGGTGCGCTTCTACGCGACGCGCGGACTGCTCCCGCCGCCCCGGATCGGGCCGCGCCGCGTGGGGCTCTACGGGCCGGGCCACCTCGCCCGCCTGGCGCTCGTCGACGACCTGCGGCGGCAGGGCCTCACGCTCGCCGCGATCGAGCGGTACGTGGCACGACTGCCCGAGGAGACGACGGCGTACGAGCTGGCCATCCACCGCGCGATGGTCGCCTCCTGGCTCCCCGACGCGGCCGTGGAGTGCGGGCGCGCGGAGGCGGAGGAGCGGATCGGGCGGCGCCTCGGGGCCGACGAGCTGGAGCGGCTCGCGGCGATGGGGGTGCTCACGCCGGTGCCGGGGGCCGGGGAGCGGTACGTGCTCGACACCGTCCTCGTCGGGCTCGCCGTGCGCCTCCTGGACCTGCCGATGTCGCGCGAGGCGATCGCGGCGGCGCGCGAGGTGCTGCTGCGCAACGCGGCGCGGACGGCGCACGAGCTGAGCGAGGTGTTCCGGGGCGAGGTGGGCGTACGGGAGGCGGGCGAGGCGCGGTCGCTGTCGGCGCACATGCAGCCGCTCGTGCTCCAGGCGCTGCTCACCGCCTTCCAGCGCTCGCTCAACGAGGAGCTGCGCGGGGCGTTCCCGGCGGGCGGTACCACGCGCGAAGGGGAGCGCGAAGGGGAGCCGGACGCGGGCTGACCGGCTCCCCCGTACGGCCTCAGTCCTCGTCGGTGTACGGCTCCCCGCGCTCCGCCCGGGTCACGAGCGAGGCCGGGGGCTCGAAGCGCGCGCCGTAGCGGGCGGCGAGTTCGCGGGCGCGGGCCACGAAACCGGGCAGGCCGCCCTCGTAGCCGTTGATGTACTGGAGGACGCCGCCGGTCCAGCCGGGGAAGCCGATGCCGAGGATCGAGCCGATGTTGGCCTCGGCGACGGAGCCGAGGACGTGCTCGTCGTCCAGGAGCCGCACGGTGTCGAGCGCTTCGGAGAAGAGCATCCGCTCCCGCATGTCGCGGAAGGGGATCTCGGTGCCGGGTTTCGTGAAGTGCTCGCGCAGCCCGGGCCACAGCCGTCCGCGCCTGCCGTCCTCGTACTCGTAGAAGCCCGCGCCGCCCGCGCGTCCGGGGCGCCGGAACTCGTCCACCATGCGGTCCATGACGGTGTCGGCCGGGTGCCCCGCCCACGTGCCGCCCGCCGCCTCGACGGCCGTGCGGCTCTCGTCGCGGATCTTGCGCGGCAGGGTGAGGGTGAGTTCGTCGACGAGCGAGAGGACCTTCGCGGGGTAGCCGGCCTGCGCCGCGGCCTGTTCCACGGAGGCGGGCTCGATGCCCTCGGCGACCATCGCGACGCCCTCCTGGATGAACTGGCCGATGACCCGGGAGGTGAAGAAGCCGCGCGAGTCGGCGACGACGATCGGGGTCTTGTTGATCTGCCGCACAAGGTCGATCGCGCGGGCGAGGGCCTCGTCCCCGGTACGTTCGCCCTTGATGATCTCCACGAGCGGCATGCGGTCGACGGGTGAGAAGAAGTGCAGCCCGATGAAGTCGGCCTGGCGTTCGACGCCTTCGGCGAGGGTCGTGATGGGGAGCGTGGAGGTGTTGGAGCACAGGAGCGCGTCGGGCGCGACGACGTCCTGGATCTCCTGGAAGACCTGGTGCTTGAGCGCGGTGTTCTCGAAGACGGCCTCGATGACGGTGTCGCAACCCGCGAGGTCCTTCGCCTCGGCGGTGGGTGTGATGCGGGCGAGGAATTCCGCCTTCTCGGCCTCCGTCCTGCGGCCCTTCGCGACGGCCTTCGCGAGGAGCTTCTCGGAGTACGCCTTGCCGCGCGCCGCCGCCTCGGGGTCGACGTCCTTGAGGACGACCTCGATGCCCGCGCGGGCGCACGCGTAGGCGATGCCCGCGCCCATCATCCCGGCGCCGAGCACGGCGACCTTCGCGGCCTTCCGGCGCGGGACGTGGGCGGGGCGCGCGGCACCGGAGTTGACCTTCTGGAGGTCGAAGAAGAACGCCTGGATCATGTTCTTCGCGGTCTGCCCGGTGACGAGGCCGGTGAAGTAGCGGGCCTCGATGGTCTGCGCGGTCTCGAAGCCGACCTGGGAGCCCTCGACGGCGGCGGCCATGATGGCGCGCGGCGCCGGGTAGGGGGCGCCGCCGGTCTGCTTGCGGAGGTTGGCGGGGAAGGCGGGGAGGTTCGCGGCGAACTTCGGCTGGGCGGGGGTGCCGCCGGGGATGCGGTGGCCGGGGCGGTCCCAGGGCTGGGCGGACTCGGGGTGCGCGTCGATGAAGGCGCGGGCCTTGGCGAGCAAGTCGTCGCGGTCGGTGGCGAGTTCGTCGATCAGGCCCTTCTCCAGGGCGCGGCGCGGGGTGTGCTGGGTGCCCTGGAGGAGGAGGGTGAGGAGCGCGTCGGCGATGCCGAGGAGGCGTACGGAGCGGGTGACGCCGCCTCCGCCGGGGAGGAGGCCGAGGGTGACCTCGGGGAGGCCGATGCGGTAGCCGGGCGCGTCGAGCGCGATGCGGTGGTGGCTCGCGAGGGCGAGTTCGTAACCGCCGCCGAGTGCCGCGCCGTTGATCGCGGCGACGACGGGTTTGCCGAGGGTCTCGATTCGGCGCAGGGCGCCCTTGAGCGCGAGGGAGTCGGCGAGGACGCGCTCGGCATCCTCGGGGCGGGCGGCACGCAGGTCGCGGAGGTCGCCGCCCGCGAAGAAGGTCTTCTTGGCGGAGGTGAGGATGATGCCGCGGACGCTGTCGCGCTCGGCTTCGAGGCGCTCCGCGGTGGCGATGAGCGCGGCGCGGAAGGCGGCGTTCATCGTGTTGGCGGACTGGGCGGGGTCGTCGAGGACGAGGGTGAGGACGCCGGTGTCGTCGCGTTCCCAGCGGATGGGGGTGGGCTCGCTCATGGGTTGGGCTCCTGGGCTCCGTTGCGGACGAATGGGGGCGGGGCGGGGCCCGTCAGAGGCGTTCGACCACGGTGGCGACGCCCATGCCGCCGCCGACGCAGAGCGTGGCGAGGCCGTAGCGCTTGTCCTGGCGTTCGAGTTCGTCGACGAGGGTGCCGAGGAGCATCGCGCCCGTGGCGCCGAGGGGGTGGCCGAGGGCGATCGCGCCGCCGTTGACGTTGACGCGGTCGAGCGGGACGTCCATGTCGCGGGCGAAGCGGAGGACGACGGCGGCGAACGCCTCGTTCATCTCGAAGAGGTCGATGTCGGCCGCGGTGAGACCGGCCTTGGCGAGGGCCTTGCGCGAGGCGGGGGCGGGCCCGGTGAGCATGATCGTGGGGTCGGAGCCGGAGACGGCGGCCGAGAGGATACGGGCGCGGGGGCGCAGCCCGTACCGCCGGCCCACCTCCTCGCTGCCGATCGCGACGAGCGCCGAACCGTCCACGATTCCTGAGGAGTTGCCCGCGTGGTGGACGTGGTCGATCTCCTCGACCCAGTGGTACTTCTGGAGCGCGACGGCGTCGAAGCCGCCGAGTTCGCCGATGTCGGCGAAGGAGGGCTTGAGCTTCGCGAGGCTGTCGGCCGTCGTGCCGGGGCGCAGGTGCTCGTCGCGGTCGAGGACGACGAGGCCGTTGCGGTCGCGGACGGGGACGACGGAGCGGTCGAAGCGGCCCTCCTTCCAGGCGGTCGCGGCGCGTTCCTGCGAGAGCGCCGCGTACTCGTCGACGTCGCGGCGCGAGAAGCCCTCGATGGTCGCGATGAGGTCGGCGCCGATGCCCTGCGGGACGAAACCGGTCTCCAGGTTCGTCATGGGGTCCATCGCCCAGGCCCCGCCGTCCGAGGCCATCGGGACGCGCGACATCGACTCGACGCCGCCCGCGATCACGAGGTCCTCCCAGCCCGAACGGACCTTGGCCGCGGCGAGGTTGACCGCTTCCAGTCCGGAGGCGCAGAACCTGTTCTCCTGCACCCCGGCGACGGTCTCGGGCAGTCCGGCCGCGATCGCCGCGATGCGCGCGATGTCGGAGCCCTGGTCGCCGAGCGGCGAGACGACGCCGAGGACGATGTCGTCGATCGCTGCGGGGTCGAGGTCCGGGAGGCGCTCCTGGAGTGCGTGCAGGAGTCCCACGACGAGGTCGATGGGCTTCGTGCCGTGCAGGGAGCCGGTTGCCTTGCCGCGACCTCGGGGGGTGCGGAGGGCGTCGTAGACGTAGGCTTCGGTGGTCATCTCGGCCTTTCGGGGAGGCGGGGACGGGGTGGGCGGCGGCGAGGGGCGGCCCGAGGGGCGGGGCTCCGCCCCGGGGCCCCGCCCCTCAATCGCCGGAGAGGCTTATGACGGGGGCTCGGTCAGGCCCGGCACACCCCAGTCGGCCGCCACCGCCTCCGTGTCCGCGCCCGGGGTCAGGAGCGGGCCGGGAGCCGGGGCGGGGGTCGCGGAGAAGCGGGGGGCCGGGGCGGGCTGGGGGGTGCCGTCGGGGCCGGGGACGAAGGTGTTCCGGACGGCGAGGTGCGGGTGGTGGGGGGCTTCGCGCAGGGAGAGTACGGGTGCGACGCAGCCGTCCGAGTCGGCGAAGATCTTCGTCCACTCGGCCCTCGTACGGGACTTGAAGGCCACCGCGATACGGGCGCGCAACTCGTCCCAGTGGTCGAAGTCCTCCCGCGCGGGTGCCGTTTCGGCGATGCCGAGGCGTTCGGCGAACTCGTTGTAGAAGCGCTTCTCCAGGGCGCCGACCGCCATGTACTTCTTGTCGGCGGTCTCGTAGCAGCCGTAGAAGGGGCTGCCGCCGTCCAGGAGGTTGCTGCCGCGCCTGTCCTGCCAGCCGCCTGCGGCGAGGAGCCCGTGCAGGAGGGTCGTCAGGTGCGCGGCGCCGTCGACGATCGCGGCGTCCACCACCTGGCCCTCGTCCGTGCGCTCGGCGTGCCGCAGCGCGGCGAGGAGACCGACGACGAGGTAGAGGGAGCCGCCCGCGAAGTCGCCGAGGAGGTTCGCGGGGAAGGTCGGGGGTTCGTCGGGGTTCCCGCCGAGCGCGAGGGCCCCGGTGGGGGCGAGGTAGGTGAGGTCGTGCCCGGCGCGGTGGGCGAGCGGGCCCTCCTGGCCCCAGCCGGTCACGCGCCCGTAGACGAGCCGGGGATTCGCGGCGAGCGCCTGCTCCGGTCCGACGCCGAGGCGTTCGGCGACGCCGGGGCGGAAGCCCTCGACGAGGATGTCGGCGCGCGCCGCGAGCGCGAGGACGGCGGCGGCGCCCTCCTCGGTCTTGAGGTCGAGTTCGACGGAGCGCTTGCCCCGGTTGGTGAAGTCGAGCCCGGGGTCCATGCCGAACATGCCGCCGCGTTCGGGCCGGTCCACCCGTACGACGTCCGCGCCGAGGTCCGCGAGGAGCATCGCGGCGAAGGGCCCGGGGCCGAGCCCCGCCAGTTCCAGGACCCGCACTCCGCCGAGGGGCCCGCCCCGCTCCGCTGTTCCGCTCATCCGCACGACTCCAGGGCTTGTGACACAACTGATGTAACACCGGCGATGCTATGAACGGCACGGTCCCGGCACAAGCCCCGGGAAAGCGAGCGCTCAGAAGTGTCGTACGCGAGGGGCGCCGGGTGCGTACGGTGAGGACGAGGAAAACCGGACCGCGCCTTCCCCGCCCTTGTCAGCGCCTGCCCGCGCGGCGGGGACGGGCACGGCGTGCACGAGGGCGCGGCGTGCACGAGGGCGCGGCGTGCACGAGGCGCGGCCCGGGTCGTGAGGGATCGCCCAACGGGAGGCTCCGGGCACATGAGCGGAGAACCGGCTGTCCGCTGGCGGCGCACGTCGCGCGTCCTGCTCACCGATCCGCGGGGGCGCCTCCTCCTGCTGTGCGCCCGCGACCCGCGCACGCCGGGCGCGGCGTGGTGGTTCACGGTGGGCGGGGGCATCGAGGCGGGCGAGTCGTCCGAGGAGGCGGCGCTGCGCGAAGTGACCGAGGAGACGGGCCTCGTGCTGCGGTCCGACCGGCTCGGCCCCCTGGTGTGGACGCGACGGGCCCTGTTCACGGTGGACGGTGCGCGGATCGACCAGACCGAGGAGTTCCGCGTGGTCCTCCTGGACGCGGTCGAGACCGCCGCCGTACGCGTCGACACGACCGAGGCGACGCACGGCCACCGCTGGTGGAGCCCCGAGGCCCTCGCGACGACGGCGGAGACGGTGCGCCCGCGCGGGATGGCGGCCCGGCTGCCCGTGCTCCTCGCGGCGGGGGCGCGCGGGGAGTGGCCGACGGTGGAACATCTGGGGGACATGGACGAGGACTTGAACGAGTAGCGGGGGTAACGTCATGCGGGGCCGGGGGTCCCGGGGACCGGCACCGGCTTCGGCCTCTCGGCGCGGACGATTCCCCGGCGGAGGGCCACAGCCATGACTGACCTGTTCGAGCGTGCCGTTCCGGACCCGGCCGCTTACCTCGACCGGCTGGCCGCGACCGACGCGGCGCGGTCCTACAAGGGCGTCCTGCTCGCCGCGCTGGACGCCAAGCCCGGTGCGACGGCGCTGGACCTGGGCTGCGGTTCGGGGGCGGATCTCGGCCCGCTCGCCGACGCGGTCGGCCCGACAGGGAAGGTCGTCGGCGTGGAACTCCTCGCCGGCCTGGCCGAGCGGGCGCGCGAGCGCACGAGGGCCACGGCTCATATCGGCGTGGTGGCCGGCGACCTCCACGCCCTGCCGTTCCCGGACGGCTGCGCCGACCTCGCCCGTACCGACCGGGGCCTCCAGCACGTCGTCGAGCCGGCCCGCGCGCTCGCGGAGATCCGGCGTGTCCTGCGTCCCGGCGGCAGGCTCGTGATGGGCGAACCCGACTGGGACTCGCTCGCGATCGACCACCCCGACCTCGGGCTCGCGCGCGCCTACACCCGCCACGTGGCGGACCGGATCGTGCGCAACGGCGTGATCGGGCGGCAACTGCCCCGCCTCGCACGGGAGGCGGGGTTCTCGGTCTCGGACGTCGTCCCGGTCACGTCTGTCTTCCGCGAGGTACGGGCCGCCGACGAGGTTCTCGGCATCCGGCGCACCACCGAGCGTGCCGTGTCCGCCGGATACCTGAGCGCCACCGAGGCCGAGCGGTGGCTCGGCCACCTCGCCACGGAGCCCTTCTGCGCCGCCGTGACTCTTCGCGTCGTCGTCGCGGAGGTCGCCCCGTAGTCCGGGCCGTACCCTCACCGGATGACCGAACTCGCGAGCCTGCCCGCCACCCGTACCGCCTACGACGCCGTCGCGCCCGAGTACGCCCGGTTGTTCAGCGAGTCCTTGCGTGAAGCTCCCCTGGAGCGTGCCTTGTTGAGCGCGTTCGCCGAGCTGGTGCGTGCGGGCGGGGACGGCGCAGTGGGCGACCTCGGCTGCGGGCCCGGTCACGTGACGGCGCACCTGCGCGGGCTGGGCCTGCGCGCCTTCGGCATCGACGCCTCGCCCACGATGATCGGGCTCGCGCGCGCGGCCCACCCGGGGCTGCGTTTCGAGGTCGGCTCGACGGCCGCGCTCGACCTGGCGGACGGCGCGCTCGGCGGCGTCCTGTCGCGGTGGTCGCTCATCCACACCCTTCCGACCGAAGTACCGTCGGTCCTGGACGAGTTCGCCCGCGTCCTTGCCCCTGGCGGGTACCTCCTGCTCTCCCTCGCGGCGACCGACGGGCCCGAGCACGAGACCCAGTCCTACGACCACGCGGTGACCACCGCCTACCGCTGGTCCCCGGACCGCCTCGCCGCGCTCCTCGGCGCGCGCGGGCTCCACGAGTCGGCCCGTACGGTGATCGAGCCGCGGCCCACGGACAAGCGGCAGTTCCAGACGCTCCACCTCCTGGCCCGCAAGGCGTAGACCGGGGCGCGAGGAGCGGTCGGGGCCCGCCGTACGGGCCGTGGTGCGCCGCGACGGCGGGGGCGAGCTGCGAGAGTGGGGGCATGGAGACGAACACCATGCCCGGTCGTCCCCACGAAACCGCCCGGAGGGACCGCGAGTTCGACCTCGTGCTCTACGGCGCGAGCGGCTTCGTCGGCGCGCTGACCGCCGCGTACCTCGCCGCACACGCGCCACCCTCGCTGCGCTGGGCACTCGCGGGGCGCGACGCGGAGAAGCTGGAGCGGACGCGCGCCTCACTGGGACGTGAGGGCGTCCCCGTACTGACCGCCGACGCCGGGGACGCGTCCGCGCTGCGCGAGCTCGCGGCGCGCACCCGCGTGCTCGCGACGACGGTGGGCCCCTATCTGCGGTACGGGGACGCGCTCGTCGGGGCGTGCGCGGACGCGGGCACGGACTACGCGGACCTGGCCGGGGAGCCGGAGTTCATTGACCGGAGCTACTTGCGCCACGAGGCGCGGGCGCGGGCCACGGGGGCGCGGCTCGTGCACGGCTGCGGATTCGACTCGGTGCCCGCCGACCTGGGCGCGCTGTTCACGGTGGGGCGGCTGCCCGAGGGCGTGCCGCTGCGGGTGGACGGCTTCCTGTCGGTGGACGCGGCCCCCTCGGGCGGTACGGTCGACTCGACGCTGACCGCCCTCGCACGCCCGCTCGCGCTTGCCCGCGCGGCCCGCGAACGCGCCGCCGTCGAGGCGCCGCCCGAGCCCGGCCGCCGGGTCACGACGCCGCCGGGACCGCCCCGGTACGTGGGCGAACTCGGCGCCTGGGCGCTGCCTCTGCCCGTACTCGACCCGCTGCTCGTCGCCCGCTCGGCGCGCGCCCTGCCCCGCTACGGACCGGACTTCCGCTACCGCCACCACGTGGCGGTGCGCCGCCTGCCCACCGCGCTCGCGGGCCTGACGGGCGCGGCGGCCCTCCTCGCCGCCGCCCAGGTCCCGCCCCTGCGCCGCGCCCTGTCCGCGCGCCTCGCGCCCGGCACGGGCCCGAGCGAGGAGCGCCGCGCCCGCAGCAGCTTCTCGCTGCGCTTCATCGGCGAGGGCGGCGGCCGGCGCGTGTACACGGAGGTGCGGGGCGGCGACCCGGGCTACGACGAGACCGCCCGCATCCTCGGCGAGTCGGCCCTGAGCCTCGCCCTGGACGACCTCCCCGCCCTGTCGGGCCAGCTGACACCGGCGGTGGCGATGGGAGAGGCACTGACGGAGCGGCTGCGGAGGTCCGGCCTGGTGATCCGGGAGGCGGCCCGGCGGGAGGGGTGAGGGAAGGGGGCGGAGGGCGGTGGCCTCCGAGCGGCCCGTCTCACCCCGCCCCCGCCTCCCTGAGCGCCGCCCTGCACAGCGCGTCCGCGCGGCGTGTCGTCTCCGGGAGGCGGTAGCGCGGAGTCAGGGCGAGGGTGTGGGCGCACGCCGTGTCGAGCGTGACGCGGTGGCCCGCCGAGACGTAGACCGGTTTGACGCCGGTACGGGTCCGCAGCGCCGCGCCGACCTCCTCCGCGCCGTCCAGGAGCGGGGTACGGGCGCCGCGTTCCCCGCCGGGTGCCTCGTAGGTGAACAGGAACGGGTTCTTCGCGACGCCGAAGGCGGGCAGGCCGGTGAGGACGCCGAGGTGGGCGGCGAGCCCGAAGCGGCGCGGGTGGGCGACCCCGTAGCCGTCGCAGACCACGACGCCGGGGGCGACGGGGAGCCGCTCCAGGGCGGCGAGGACCGCGGGGAGTTCGCGGAAGGCGAGGAGCCCGGGCACGTACGGGAACGGGACGCGGCCCACGGCGGTCGCCTGCCCGAGCACGGTGCGGCCCTCGGGGTCGAGGACGACGGCGGCCGCGGCGACGAGGTCGCGGGCGTCGTCGTAGGCGACGTCGACGCCGGTCAGCGGGACCGTTCCGGGCGCGGGCCCCGGCTCCTCGCGTACGAGCCGCGCGCGCAGCGTCTCCTGCGCGGCGCGCGCCTCCGTCTCGGTACGTGGCCAGCCGGGGGGTGTGCGCAAGATCTCCACGCGCCCATCATGGGCCCCGCCACCTGCGGGTACACGGTTCCCGGGAACGCGGTGACGAAGTTCACTGCCCCCGACCGGCCACTGAATGGGGCGTTCCGGCGTCTTTACCTGGTGTACGGCCGCAGGTGCCGCCCGTCGACAACCAGGGGAGCAGGCGTTGTCCCTCACCATCGAACAAGCTGTCAAGGCCCACGTCGTGGCCGCCGCCGCCTTCTTGCCCACCGTCGAGGCCACGTTCCACTACGACGCGCGCGACCCGTTCGCGGTCCGCGTCGACTTCCCCGCCTCCGCCACGCTGGAGGGCACGGAGGTGAGCTGGACCTTCGCGCGCGAGCTCCTGCGGGACGGGCTCACGGGCCCGGCCGGGAACGGTGACGTGCGGGTGCGCCCGCACGGCTGGGAACGGTTGATCGTGGAGTTCCACGCGCCCGAGGGCATGGCCGTCGTGCACCTGCCGAGCGCGGAGGTGCGCGGCTTCCTGGAGCGGACGGCGACGGTCGTTCCGCCGGGCGAGGAGCGGATCACGGTGGACCTGGACCGGTGCCTGGCCGCGCTGATGCGGGAGGGCTGAGGGGACCGGGGACACGGGACGGCCGTACGGACCCGGGCCGGAGCACGCGCGGTACGGGACGGGTTCACGGCGCGGTATCGAGGGCGCGGTACGGGACGGGGCAGGCCCCGCGCCGTGCCGCGCCCTCGGTTCCGCACCCACGCCGACGTGTATCGCACACGCGTTCCCCCCACCGGACGCTTACATCTCATTAACCTACGGTGTCGTAACCTACGGGTCCGTAGGTAGCCGCGCGCCATGCGTCCCGGCCTCGCCCGCGTCCGCTCTTGACCCCTCCCTCCCCAGGAGAATCCGTGAGTCTGGTGTCCCCACGCCGCTCCCCCGACGACCTCGGCAACGGCTGGACCGACCGCCGTCTGCTGCTCGCCCTGGAGGAGGTGGTGGAGCGGGAGCTGAACCGGCACCTCTCGGTGACGAAGGACTGGATGCCGCACCACTACGTCCCCTGGGGCGAGGCGAGGAACTTCCCCGAGTTCTTCGTGGACGGCGAGCCCTGGGCGCCGGAGCAGTCGAAGGTCACCGAGGTCGGCAGGACCGCGCTCGTCGTCAACCTCCTGACCGAGGACAACCTGCCGAGCTACCACCACGAGATCGCCGCGCTCTTCGGCCGCGACGGCGCCTGGGGCACGTGGGTGCACCGCTGGACCGCCGAGGAGGCCCGGCACGGGATCGTGATGCGCGACTACCTCCTCGCGAGCCGCGCCGTCGACCCGGACGCGCTGGAACGCTTCCGCATGGAGCACATGAGCGCGGGCTTCGAGTCCGACAACCGGCACTCGATGCTCCACTCGGTCGCCTACGTGGCCTTCCAGGAACTCGCCACCCGCGTCTCGCACCGCAACACGGGCCACCAGTCGGGCGACCCGGTGTGCGACCGCATGCTCGCGCGCATCGCGACCGACGAGAACCTGCACATGGTCTTCTACCGCAACCTGCTGCGCGCCGCGCTCGACCTCGCCCCCGACCTCGCGCTCAGCGCGATCCGCGACGTCGTCGTCGACTTCCGCATGCCGGGCCACGGCATCCCCAACTTCGGCCGCGCGGCGGCGCAGATGGCGATCGGCGAGGTGTACAACCTGCGCATCCACCACGACGACGTGCTCTCGCCCGTGCTGCGCTACCTCAAGGTCCTCGACCGCGACGGGCTCGGCCCCGAGGGGCTCAAGGCGCAGGAGGAGCTGGGCTACTTCATGGGCGAACTCGACGGCAAGGCGAGCGAGTTCGACGAGAAACTCGCCGCCCGCAAGGCCCGGCTGGCGGCCCGGGCGGCCGCCGAGGACTGAGCGGGCGGTACGGAGGCGTACGGGCGTACGGGTCCGGGGCGGCGGCAGGCCCCTTGGGCCCCGGCCGGCGGGAGCACCGACCCCCGGGCCCCGCCCTCACGCTCTGCGCAGCCTCCGCAGCCGTCCCCGCTCCTTCTCCGAGAGGCCACCCCAGACCCCGTAGCGCTCGTCGCGGGCGAGCGCGTGTTCCAGGCAGGCGCGGCGGCTCGGGCAGGAGCGGCAGACGCGCTTGGCGTCCTGGACCGAACCGCCCGGCTCGGGAAAGAAGAAGTCCGGGCCGATCTGCGCGCACAGGGCCCCTTCCTGCCAGTCCTCGGGCTCCTCGCCCGTGCTCGTGCTGTCCCCGAGATCGTTCATGACGAGCATGGTGCCGTGCCCCCGGAAACAAACGATCGACGAACGATCAACGCGCGTTCAACGCCGAGTCCGGGGCGGCGTGTCGGGGTTGGACACCGTGGCGTCACACCCCCACCGGCAGCGCGGCGAACCCCCGCATCGACCGGGCGGGGGCGGTGTCGTCGAAGGCGGCCGGGGCGAGGGGCGAGGGGCGGCGGCTGGTGAGGGCGTGGCGCCCCTCAGCTGCGCGGGTTCGGCGTCATGACGGCGAAGACCGCGCCGTGCGGGTCGGTGAAGCGCGCCATGCGGCCCACGTCGGGGATGTCGAGCGGCTCCACCTCGGCGCGCGCACCGCCCGCGAGCGCCTTCGCCGCCGTCGCGTCGCAGTCGGAGACGTTGAAGTACGGGAGCCAGTACGAGCCGCGCCCGCTCGTCGCGGGGTCGAGCGGGGCGATCCCGGCGAACATGTCCTCGGGGGTGCCTCCGGCGGGGTGCGGCATGAGGTAGTCGCCGCCCTCCATGTGCATCGTCGTCGTCTCCCAGCCGAAGACACGGCCGTAGAAGGTGACGGCGGCCGGGGGCTCGGGGCTCTCCAGTTCGGCCCAGAAGAAGGCGTTCGTGTCGGTGACGAGGCCGAGGCCCTTGTTGGTGCCCGGCTCCCAGACGGCGAAGGCGGCGCCCTGCGGATCGGTGCAGGCGGCGAGCCTGCCGAGGTCCATGACGTCCGTCGCCGCGGTCGTCACGGTGCCGCCGTTCCGCTCGATGGTCTGCGCGCTCGCCGAGGCGTCGGGGGTCTTGAAGTAGATCGTCCAGGCGGGCGGCACCTTGTCGGCCGGCATCGGCATGACGGCCGCGACCGTCTTGCCGTGCAGCGTGAACAGCCCGTAGTTCCCCATGTCCGGGCCCATGCGCTGGAGGGACCAGCCGAAGAGCCCCGCGTAGAAGTCCTCGGCCCGGTCGAGGTCGGGCGTGGACAGTTCGAGCCAGACGGGCTCGCCGTCGGCGTAGTGTGCGCTGTTGAGCATGGCGGAACTTCCCTCGCTCGCGTCGTGAGCCCGCCGCCACGGGGTACGGGCGCGGCGGACGCCCTCCCTCCGAGTCTGGCACCGGCGTCCGCGAGGCGCGCGACGAGGAGGAGCGGCGAGGCGCGAGGAGGAGCGGTGACGGCGGGGAGGGGCGCTCCCGCGTACACGGCGCCCCATCCCCGTACCCCCTCCGTCACCGCGCCCTCCGGGCAGGCCCGCCCCGCTCAGCCCCCGTGCGCCGCGTGCGCGTGCTCCCCCGCGTCCTTCCCCGAGGTCGGCGCCTCGCCCGTACCGCCGCTCTTCCTCATCGTGTGGCCCTCGTGTCCCGGCACCGTCCCGTCCTCCTTGGCGACCAGGAACATTCCGGCCATCCCCATGTCGGAGTGCGACTGGACGTGGCAGTGGTACATCCACGCCCCGGCGCCGACGCCCTCGCCCGCGATGACCTGGAAGCCGAAGGAGTCGGCGGGTCCGACGATCTTGTTGTCGATGACGGCCGAGGGGTCGTCAGGGCCCGTGAGCAGACCCGTGCGGTTGTCCGCCCAGCGGTGACCGTGCATGTGGAAGGTGTGGTAGTACTCGCCGTGCGTGATCATGACGATCTCGACGCGCTCCCCCACGACGGACTCGAAGTCGGGGCCCTGCTTGAGGTTGTTGATCGTCATGTCGTTGAAGACGATCGTGTACGTGCGGTCGGGGAGCGGATCGCCCTTGCGGCGCACCACCACTCCCCCGTAGAGCCCGTTGCGGATGCCGCCCGTGCCGTGGTCGGTGCCGACGACGTGGTCGTGGTAGTGCCAGTAGCCGGCGCTGCCCGGGCGGTAGGTGCCGTCGGCGCGCTTGCCCGGCTTGTGGGTGCGCCAGGTGTACGTGCGGTGGCCGCCCGGCGGGACGTGACTGCCGCTCATGCGGGTCCCGTCGCTGGTGATCTCGTAGTCCAGGCCGTGGACGTGGAGGCTCGCGTCGACGTCCATCGTGTTCTCGAAGTCGATGTGCAGCGTGTCGCCCTCGTTGAGCTCGATGAGCGGGCCGGGGATGCTCGCCTTGCCCTTCTCCAGGCCATAGCCCATCTGACCGCCCGCCAGGCGCTCCGCGTACATCGTGATGCGGCGCACCTCGCCCCCGGCCGGCGCGGTCGGCGCGGTCACCGCCGCCTGCGCCGTACCGCTCGTCGCACTCGCGCCCACCACGCCGAGACCCGCCGCCGCGGCCGCTCCGCCGAGCAGATAGCGCCGCCCGATGCGCCGCCCTCTCGAGCCCTCGTCCGTCGAAGCCATCACGAACTCCTTTTCCGATGCGTGGACTTGCCGGACCCCATGGGCCCCAGGGACGGGCACACGGTAGCCGGGCGGCCGTCGTTTATCCACGGTGAGGACAAAGTTTGTGCCATTCAGGTCATAGGTATTGGCCTTCCGGGCAAAGGGGTCTAGCTTCGGCGGCGCTGTTGCTGCGACTGACGAGGGTGGAGGACCACATGCGGTTCACACCGCACCACCGGACACCGGCTCAGGTATCCGGCACCGAGAGAACACACTCCGCATCCCCCACGGGAACCACACGGACCGGCGCCACCACGACATCACCCGCCCGCCTCCGGGCCCGCAAGCGGACACGGCTCGCAGGGGCCGCCGTACTTGCCTCGGCCGCGCTCGCGACCGGGCTGCTCACCGGGCCGCCCGCCGGCGCCGCGGGCAAGGCCCAACTCGCCCTGCCCTCGCCGCCCGGCGGGGACGAGGTGAAGGTGCTCGTCTACACCGGGAGCACCGCCCCCGAGTCCCCCGCGGTCGACGCGGGGATCGAGGCCATCGAGAAGATCGGCCAGTCCGGGCCGGCCGGCCAGCGCTTCACGGTCGAGGCGACCGACAAGGCGAAGGTCTTCACCAACGCGACCAAGCTCGGCAAGACCAACGCCGTGGTCTTCCTCACGGGACCCGGCGACGTGCTCAACGCCGATCAGGAAGCGGGGCTGGAGGCGTACATCAAGGCCGGTGGCGGCTTCATCGGCCTGAACGACGCGGCCCGCACGGAGCCGTACTCCGACTGGTACACCGGCCTCATCGGGGCGCGGCCCGTCGAGGGCAGCGGGGCGAAGGTCCAGCGCGCCACCGTCGAGGTCGGCGACCGGCTCAATCCGGCGACGAAGGACCTGCCGCTGGAGTGGAAGCACCCCGACAAGTGGCTCAACTGGCAGACGAATCCGAGCGGCAAGGTGCACACCGTCGCCCGGGTCCGCGAGTCGACGTACAGCCCCGGTGCGGGCGCCAACGGCGCCGACCACCCGGTCTCGTGGTGCCGCGACTACGACGGCGGGCGGTCCTTCTACTCCGCGATGGGCGGTACGGCGGACAGCTTCGCCGAGACCGACTTCCGCGCCCACCTGCGCGGGGCGCTGCTGTGGACGACGCGTCTCGTGCAGGCCGACTGCAAGGCGACGATCGAGTCCAACTACGTCGCCGAGCGGCTCACGCAGCCGAACAAGGCGGGCGAGAACGACCAGATCGGCGAGCCGCACGGCCTCGTCACCGCCCCCGACGGGCGCGTCTTCTACATCGGGCGCGGCGGCAAGGACGCGAGCCAGCCGGTCGTGACCGACTGGAACGACCCCGACGTCGGCAAGGGCGAGGGCGAGATCCACATCTACGACCCGAAGACCAAGCAGGTCACGCTCGCCGGGAAGCTCACCGTCTTCGGCAACAAGGGCGGGGGCGACGAGCTGGTCAAGGTCGAGGAGGGGCTGCTCGGCATCGCGCTGGACCCGCGCTTCGAGGACAACGGCTGGGTGTACCTGCACTACACGCCGCACTCCAAGCTCGACCGCGACAAGCAGATGGCGACCCGCCAGGTCTCGCGCTTCACGCTGGACAGGAAGACCAACAAGCTGGACCTCTCCTCCGAGAAGGTCCTCCTCTCCTGGCCGGTGCAGGTGCACTCCTGCTGCCACGCCGGCGGCGGCATGGCCTGGGACTCCCACGACAACCTGTACATCGCCGTGGGTGACAACAACTCCTCGCAGTTCAGCGACGGTTACTCGGGCAACAACCCGGAGCCCAACTACAAGGGCGTCTCCTTCGCCGATGCGCGCCGCACGGCGGGCAACACCAACAACCTCAACGGGAAGATCCTGCGCATCCACCCGGAGCAGGACGGCACGTACACCCTCCCCGAGGGGAACCTCTTCACCGGCAAGGAGACCGCCGAGGGCGGCGGCAAGACGCGCGGCGAGATCTACGTGATGGGCGTGCGCAACCCGGCGCGCATCTCGATCGACAAGAAGACCGACACCCTCTACGCGGGCTGGGTCGGCCCCGACGCGGGCGCCCCGAGCGAGACGTGGGGCCCGGCCAAGTACGACAGCTTCGCCGTCATCACGAAGGCGAGCAACCGCGGCTGGCCGTACTGCATGGGCAACAAGCAGCCCTACCGCGACCGCAACCTGCCCGACCCGAGCAAGCCGCTGGGCTGGTACGACTGCGACCACCCGAAGAACGAGTCGCCCAACAACGACGGCCTCGTCAACCTCCCGCCCGTCACGGGCAACAACATCTGGTACTCGCCCCAGGGCGGCGGCCCGGACTACCCGCGCAACGCGGCCGGGGTGCCCTCGTACAAGGAGAGCGAGGCCACGTACAAGCTGCCGTGGCTCAAGGGCGGCGGCCAGGCCGCGATGGACGGCCCGGTCTACCGGTACGACGAGAACAGCGCCAGCACGGTCAAGTGGCCCCAGTACTGGGACGGCAAGTGGTTCGTCGGCGACCTCTACGACGACACGCAGCCCCGGCACGCGGTGCTCATGGACCCGAAGACGCAAGGGGACGGCGGACTGCCGATCCACGCCGAGTCGCTGAAGAAGATCATCCCGGTCGGTGAGAACGGCATCCGCAACCTCATGGACTGGAAGTTCGGCGACGACGGCTCGCTCTACGTCCTCGACTACGGGCGCGGGTTCTTCACCTCGGACAAGTATTCCGCGCTGTGGCGCGTGACCTACAAGGGCGGGGGCCCCACCCCCGCCGCCGACCAGCTCGTGAGGAGGTAAGCGGTGCGACCACGACGGCGTACGAGAGCGCGGCACCGGGCTCCCCGGCTGCTGCTGACCCTGCTCGCCGCGTTCGGGCTCGTCCTCGGACTGAGCGCGACGAGCGCGACGAGTGACACGGGGGCCAGGACCACGGCCGCCCACAAGAGCGCGAAGCCGGAGAAGGACGTCGCGCCCAAGGCGGCCCAGGTGCTCACCTGGACCGCGGGCGACGACATCACGCACTACGTCTCCGCGCCCGAGAAGGCGGTCGCGGGACCCGCCACGATCGTCTTCGAGAACAGCAAGGACACCGGCAACACCTCCGGGATGCCGCACACGCTGACCTTCGACGTCTCCGACCCGAAGTACAACAACGACGTCAACGTCAACATCCTCGCCAACCCCTCGGACGCCGAGGGCGGCAAGCACAGCGTCGACGTCGTGCTCACCCCCGGCACGTACCACTACCACTGCACGATCCCGGGGCACATCTCCATGGAGGGCACCCTCGTGGTGACCGACGGCGGGGGCGGCGAGGACACCACCGCGCCCACCACCTCGGCGAAGGTGAGCGGCGACCAGAACGCCGACGGCGCCTACGTCGGCTCCGCGTCCGTCGCGATCGAGGCGAGCGACGAGGGCGCGGGCGTCGACACCGTCGAGTACGCGATCGGTGCGGACGGCGCCTGGCAGCCGTACACCGCGCCGGTCGTGATCGACCAGGTCGGCGAGCACGTCGTGCGCTACCGCGCGACCGACAAGGCGGGCAACGCGGCGGAGGAGAAGACCGTCTCCTTCACCGTCGCGGGGCCGCCGACCGACGACCAGGACGCGCCGGAGACCTCGGCGACCGTCACGGGCGACAAGGACGAGAACGGCGCCTACCTCGGCATGGCGACCGTCACCGTCACCGCGTCCGACACCGGTTCGGGCGTCAACAAGATCGAGTACGCGCTCGGCGCCGACGGCGCCTGGCAGGAGTACACCGGGCCGGTCATGGTCCACGAGACCGGCGAGCAGGTGGTGCGCTACCGGGCCACCGACAAGGCGGGCAACGCGGCGGCCGAGAAGACCGTCTCCTTCACCGTCGTCGAACCGCCCGCCCAGGACACCACGGCCCCCGTGGTCGGCGCGGAGGTGACCGGTTCGAAGAACTCGGACGGCGCCTACCTCGCCTCGGCGAAGCTCACCCTGAACGCGACCGACGAGGAGTCGGGCGTCGACAAGGTCGAGTACTCGCTCGACGCGGGGCCCTACCTCGCCTACAGCAAGCCGGTCGTGGTCGACCGCGTCGGCCGGCACACCGTCGACTACCGCGCGAGCGACAAGGCGGGCAACACCTCCGAGGCGCGGCAGGTGGCCTTCACGGTCGCGGCCGGGGGCGGCGTCCCCGCGCCGGGCTGCGCCGAGTTCGACGAGCGCAAGACCGTCTTCGTCGGGACGGTCGACACCGGGGTGCCCAACCGCATCACGGAGAACCGCTGCCGGATCAACGAGCGCATCGAGGACGAGAAGGACTGGACCTCGAACGCCCTGTTCCTCAAGCACGTCACGAAGGTGCTCGACGAGCTGAGTGCCGAGAACGTGATCGACAAGCGCGAGCGCAAGGCCATCAACCAGGCCGCCAAGGCGTCCGGGATCGGCAAGCCGGGGCAGACGACCGGCTACAAGGACCTCATGGACGGCTCGAAGGCCCAGTTCGACAAGTGGGAGCAGGTCGGCGGCGGCAAGTTCGAGCTGAACGACGACGGCTCGATCACCAGCTCCACCGACGTCGACGGCATGGGGATGCTGTGGTTCCCGGAGCGGAAGTTCGACGACTTCTCGCTCAAGCTCCGCTTCCGTGACGACGGTCCGGGGACCGCGAACGCCAACGGCGGGGTCTTCGTCCGCTTCCCGAACGTCCACGACCACCCGGAGGAGTCGCGGCCCGAGTGGGTCGCGATCAACTACGGGCACGAGATCCAGATCTTCGACTCCCCCTCCGGGGACATGTACAAGACCGGGTCCGTGTACGGCTTCGACCGGGTCGGCCTCGCGGGCGCCGGGGTCACCGAGAAGGGGACCTGGAACGACTACGAGATCCGGGCCGTCGACCAGCACTTCCAGATCTTCCGCAACGGGGTGCTGATCAACGAGTTCGACAACACCGGCGGCCAGCTCTTCGAGCCGCCGCGGTCCGGTGACCCGGGCACCGACGGGCGGCGCTACGCCTCCGGCTACGTCGGCCTCCAGGTGCACAGCACGTCCGACGTGATCTCCTACCGGGACATCCGGATTCAGGAGCTGTAATCCGCGCGGGCGTTCAGCCGGGAGCGGCGGCGGTGGCACCCCCACCGTCGCCGCTCCCATTTCCGCGCGCGGCGTGCGCCGCCGCCTTCGGGGTGCGCCCGCCCGGGTGCCGGTGGCGCCAGATCCAGAAGACCGCGCAGGAGACGAGGGCCCAGGCGGCGAGCACCAGGTAGGGGAAGAGGTGCTGGTGGCCCCGGAAGTACACGGCGGTGTGCTGTGCGTTGACCGAGGCACCCGGTGGCAGCCACTGCCCGATGTGCCCGAGGACCGAGGGCAGCAGCGGCCAGGAGACCGCGCCGCCCGAGGACGGGTTGCCCAGCAGCACCATGACGCCCCAGGTCGGGAGCATCGCCCAACGCCCGACGAGGGTGTTGAACATTGTGAAGACCATGCCGCACGTGAACATCGTGAACGCGAGGATGAGCCAGGACTGCGTGAAGGGCAGGTGCAGCGCGCCGAGCCACCAGTCCACGACGGCCGCGATCGTGAACCCGCCGAGCAGGGCGTAGGCGGCCGTGAACCCGATCCGTTCCAGCGGGTCGAGGCCCCGCGCGTGCACGCTGAGCTGGATGGCGCCGACGAAGCCGACGATGACGGCGGCGAGCGAGATGTAGAAGAGCGCGAGACCGCGCGGATCCCCCGACTGGAGCGGGTTGACGTCCCGTACGGTCACGGGCGTCCCCGTCTCCTTGCCGACCTTCGGCGCGGCCTCGGCGAGCAGTTGCGCGACCGAGGCACCCGAGGCACCCGAGAGGTCGAGCCGCGCCCGCTCCCCGTCGCGGCTCAGCACCGCGAAGACCTTCTGTTCCTCGATCGCCCCGCGCGCGGCCCCGTAGTCGCGGTACGGGTGCAGACTGAGCCCCGCGTCGAGCGCGCGCTCCATGCCGTCCACGAACGCGAGCCCCTGCGCCCAGCGGTGCGTGCCGACGACGGCGACCGGCACGTGGCGGGGTGTCGGCTTCGCCATCTGGTACGTGTACGAGCCGGCGAAGAGCCCGGCGGCCGCGGCCAGGATGAGGCACAGCACGACGGCGGGCCAGTACGCCGAGGTGCGAAAGCCCGCCCAGCGCTCGCGGGCGGAGGGGCGGTGGGCGTGGTCGGGGTGGGCGCCGGAAGGGCCCGCGATGTGCTCCTTCGGGCCGGAGGCCCTTTCCTCCGGGCCGGGGGCTTCCGGGCCGGGGCTGCCGGGGTCCGCCATGGCTCAGTCCGTCTCCTTCCTGGCACGGCTCGGCTGCACCCGCGAGGGCTCGCCCGGCATCTTCGGGTAGTCCGGCGGGTACGGGAGCTCGCCGTGTCCCTCGCTCTCGTCGCGCGCCGCGAGGTCGAGGAGCGGTTCGAGCGAGTAGCGGCGTTCGTCCATGTCCGCGTGCACGTCGCCGCGCTCGCGGTAGCGGGTCACCATCGTGCGCAGGTCGAAGTCGCGCGGATCGGCGTCGGGCACCTCGTCCCACGTGAGCGGGGCCGAGACAGGGGCGTGCGGGCGCGCGCGGAGCGAGTAGGCGGCGGCGATGGTGCGGTCCCTGGCGTTCTGGTTGTAGTCGAGGAAGATGCGCTCCCCGCGCTCCTCCTTCCACCAGTGCGTCGTCACCTTGCCCGGCATCCGGCGCTCCAGCTCGCGCCCGACCGCGATCGCGGCCCGGCGCACCCCGGCGAAGTCCCAGCGCGGCTCGATCGGCACGAAGACGTGCAGACCCCGCCCGCCCGAGGTCTTCGGGAAGCCGCGCAGGCCCAGCTCCTCCAGGAGCCCGCGCAGCTCGACGGCGACCGCGACGGCCTCCGCGAAGCCGGTGCCGGGCTGCGGGTCGAGGTCGAGGCGCAGTTCGTCCGGATGGTCGGTGTCCTCGGCCCGTACGGCCCAGGGGTGGAAGACGAGACCGCCGAGGTTGGCCGCCCACAGGATCGCCGCGGGCTCCTCGGGGCACAGCTCGTCGGCGTGCCGGCCGCTCGGGAAGGAGATCCGCGCGGTGCGCAGCCAGGAGGGGTGGTTCTTCGGGGCTCGCTTCTGGAAGAAGGACTCGCCCTCGACGCCCTCCGGGTAGCGCTCCAGGGTCGTGGGCCGCGCGCGCAGGGCCCGCGTCATGCCCTCGCCGACCGTGAGGTAGTACTCCGCGACGTCCCGCTTCGTGTAGCCGGGACGCGGATAGTAGATCTTGTCCGGGTGGCTGACGCGCACGGTGCGCCCGCCCGCCGTCAGCTCCTCCGCTTCGTCCGCCATGGCGCCACGGTAGGCGCGGGCGCGTACGTCCGCATATCGGTATCCACAGGTACTCCTGGTGCGGATGACGGTCATACCGGCACACAATCGGCTCATGCGTCTGCCTGTCATGCCCCCGGTGCGCCCGATGCTCGCGAAGGCCGTCCCGGAGATCCCGCCCGGTATGCAGTACGAGGCGAAATGGGATGGTTTCCGCTGCCTCGTCTTCAAGGACGGTGACGAGGTGGAGCTGGGCAGTCGTACGGGCAAGCCGCTCGGGCGGTACTTTCCCGAGCTGGTCGGGGCGTTGCGGGAGCGGCTGCCCGGGCGGTGCGTGCTGGACGGGGAGGTCGTCGTGGCGCGCGAGGGGCGGCTCGACTTCGACGCGCTGAGCGAGCGCATCCACCCGGCGGCCTCGCGGGTGCGGTTGCTCGCGGAGACGACGCCGTCCTCGTACATCGCCTTCGACCTGCTCGCGCTGGGCGAGGAGTCGTTCGTGGAGCGGCCGCAGCGCGAGCGCAGGGAACGGCTCGAAGCGGTGCTCGCCCAGGTGGCTCCCCCGGTCCACCTCGCGCCCGCGACGGGGGACCGGGCGGTGGCCGAGGAGTGGTTCGGGCGCTTCGAGGGGGCGGGGCTGGACGGCATCGTCGCGAAGCCGCCCGAGCTGCCGTACCGCGAGAACCAGCGGGTCATGTTCAAGGTCAAGCACGAGCGCACGGCCGACTGCGTCGTGGCCGGGCTGCGCTTCCACAAGAGCGGCCCGGTGGTCGGTTCGCTGCTGCTCGGGCTGTACGACGACGCGGGCGCGCTCCAGCACGTGGGCGTCTGCGCGGCCTTCCCGATGAAGCGGCGCGCGGAGCTGATGGAGGAGCTTCAGCCGCTGCGGATGGACGGGTCCGGTGACGGTTTCGGGGAGCATCCGTGGGCGCACTGGGCCGAGGCGGAGGCGCAGGAGGCGGGGCGCCTGCCGGGTGGGCCGAGCCGCTGGACGGGCACGAAGGACCTGTCGTGGGTGCCGCTGCGGCCCGAGCGGGTCTGCGAGGTCGCGTACGACCACATGGAGGGCCCCGTGGAATCGGGCAGGGCCCGCTTCCGGCACACCGCGCGCTGGCGCCGCTGGCGCCCGGACCGCACCCCGGGGAGCTGCACGTACGCGCAGGTCGAAGAGCCGGTGCGGTACGAGCTGGGGGCGGTACTCGGGGGGACCTGAGCCCCTCCCGCGCCGCCCCGCACAGCCCGTACGGCCCTTAGAGCGACACCTGCCGTCCGTGCCAGTCCAGGCACAGCACCATCGCGTCGTCGTCCTGCGTGAGGGCGCCCCGGTGCGCGGCCAGCTCCTTGAGCACGGCGTAGGGGACCTGCGCGGGCGGCAGCAGCCGGGTGCCGGTCATCGCCGCGGCGAGGGCGCGTTCCCCGTACGGTTCCCCGCTCGGCGAGAGGGCCTCGTACACGCCGTCGCTGAAGAAAAAGAGCCGGTCCCCCGGCAGGACCCGGAAGTGCTGGGCCGTGTAGACGGTGTCCTCGAACATGCCGAGCGGGAGTTGCGCGTCGAGTTCGATCTGCTCGGTGACGCCGTCGCGCTGTCGCCACAGCTGCGGGGAGCCCGCGTCCACAACGTCCACCTCGCCGGTGGCGAGGTCGAAGCGCAGGAGCAGGGTGGACAGGTGCACGCTGCCCTGGTGGTGGCCGTAGATCGCCTGGTCGGCGAGGGCCGCCTGGTCGGCGAGGGCGAGTCCGGCGCGGCGCGCGTTGCGCAGCGCGTTGACGGCGAGGTTGGTGAGCAGCGCGGCCTCGATGCCCTCGCCCATGCCGTTGGTGACGGAGAGGTGCAGCGTCTCGGACGAACCCGCCCAGTCGAAGTTGTCGCCGCGGATCGCGTAGGCGGGCTCCAGCTGGGCCCCGAGCGCGTACTCGGGCCGGGAGCAGGACCGCCCGGGGAGCAGCTGCCACTGGAGCTCGGCGGCGAGGGTGAGGCGGCGGGCGCGGCGGGCCTGCTGGTAGAGGTCGGTATCGCGTTCGGCGACGAGGATCTCGTGCCCGAGCACTTCGCCGATGTCGGCGAGTTCCCTGGCCATTTCCTCGTCGTAGCCGCCCTCGGGCAGCCGCACGGTGAGAATGCCGAGCCGGTCGCCACGCACGGTGACCGGCACGTGGACGACGGTGTACTCGCCGGAGGTCTCCGCGTACGGCTGCTGGGCCCCGAAGGCGCGTCCGGGCGCTCCCAGGTGGGCGGAGAGCGGCTCCGGCGGGAGCGCCGGGGGTTCGACCGGCTGGAGTATGGTCATGGCGTAGTCGGCCATGAGCAGATCCGCGCCCGCTGCCCCGTAACGGACCCGGAGCGCCGTGCGCAGCGCGTCGAGCAGAGCATGGGGAGGGGCCTTGCGCAGGGCGCGTTCCACCGCCGCGAATCTGTCCACCGTACGTGTACCACCTGTCTCGGAGATCGGGAGAAGGGAATCCGGACCGTCATGCCCCAGCGACTGACAGGAGCCTTGCGAAGTGTCAGAGTTGAGGACATGCGTCCCGAGGCGGCGGCCCAGGAGAACCGGGCTGCCGCGGCGCGGGTGGCCGGGGAGGTCATCGAGCTGCTGGAAGTGATGTGGCACAAGGGCCGCGATCTGGCGCCGACGGCGCCGGTCTCAGTCTCGCAGCTGCGCGTGCTGTACATCCTGGACCGTGAGGACGGAATCAACCTGCGCACCCTCGGCGAGGAGCTGGGGGCCGCGCCGTCCTCGGTGAGCCGTCTGTGCGACCGGCTCCAGGCGCTGGGCTACGTGGAGCGCGCGGCGAGCCGGTCGAGCCGGCGGGAGGTCGAGCTGCGGCTCACCCCGCCGGGGACGCGGTATCTCGGCGAGCTGCGGGCGCGGCGGCAGAGCGCGCTCCTGGAGATCCTGGAGCGGATGCCGCGGGCGGACAGGGACGCGCTGGCGCGCGGTCTCGGCGGCTTCCTGGACGCCGCCGACTGGGACCCCGCCGACTGGGGCGAGGAGCGGCCGTCGGATTCCTCGCGCGAACGGCCCCCGCGGGACGAGGCGGCCGACACCGCCTGAGCGCCGCCCCCCGTCGTGCGGGAACGGCCCCCTGGACCAGTACACGCTTGTGACCTCCGGTTCGCCTCGGTCCGCACGCCACCGTTCGGGCCGGGCGGTCCTTTCGGGGCTCAGATTGTTTCCTCGGGCGCACTGTTGTCAAACGGCAAGTGTCACGGGCCCGCGGCGAGGGCTGACACCCGCTCAGCCGAGGGTTCGCGGTTCACGACGACATGCGGGTACCCGCTACCGGGCGCCACGACGCTCGGCTAATGTTTGCCGCAGTGCAACAGTTGCCGACGCCGCGCCCAGCGTGACGTGACCAGGAAGGGCGCCACCATGCCGGACGAAGCCGTCAGTCACGCGGACATTCCCGGGGCGCGGGTGGTACGGCTGGTGGGAGAGGCGGACCTGGACACGGCGGAGGCGCTCGACGGGGCGCTCACCGGGGCACTGGCTTCGGGGCGGCCGCTCACCGTGGTCGATCTCTCGCGGACGACCTTCGCGGACTCCACGGTGCTGGGAGTGCTGCTGCGGGCGCACACCCTGCACGAGGAGGCGGGCCTGCGGCTGCTGCTCGCCGGGCCGCTCGACGACGTACTGCTGCGGCTCTTCGACGTGACGGGGACGCGGGCCCATCTGCGTTTCGCGGCCGACATGGACCAGGCGATCGGGCACGGCGACAGGCATCCCGAACGGGGCTGAACCCGGGGCTGGACTGATATACGAGCCGGGGGTGGACCGGACGCGCGCCGCGGGGGGGCGGACCGGTGGACCGCGTACCGGGCGAGTAGGCCGGACGGGCGCGGACGGACAGGCGGACCCCGCACAGGCGGAGTGCGAGGCGGGGCGGGTGGCCCTGGCGGCCCCGCGAGCCGGGTGTGGGGCCCCGGCTCGTACGGCGGTGGCGGGTCAGGCGGTGCGGTAGGCGGGCAGCTCCGCCCAGCCGTGCGCGATGAAGGTCGGCACCTGCCGCGGGTCCGGGTCCGCGAGGTGCAGACCGGGGAAGCGAGCGAAGAGCGCGGGGAGCGCCACGCCGGCCTCCAGCTGCGCGAGCGGGGCACCGATGCAGCGGTGCGCGCCGATGCCGAAGGCGAGGTGGTCGCCGGAGTCGCGGTGCGCGTCGAAGAGGTGCGCGGTGGACCCGTAGTGCGCGGGGTCGTGGTTGGCGGCCGCGTACGTCGTGAGGATCGCGCTGCCCTTGGGGATGAGGACGTCGCCCGTCTCGGGGCCCTGGATGTCCTCGACCGCGAACCGCATCGGCAGGTTGGCGATGCTCGGCGCCCAGCGCAGCGTCTCGGTGACCACCTTCTCCCAGGGCAGCTCGCCCGCCCGTGCCTGAGCGAGCTGCTCGGGGTGGGTGAGCAGCGCGAACGTGGCGTTCCCGATGAGGTTGACGGTCGTCTCGACCCCGGCGCCGATGACGAGGAGGAGCGTGTCGCGCAGCTCGTCGTCCGAGAGCCGGTCGCCGTCGGTGTCGCGCACGGTGACGAGGTCGCTCGCGAGGTCGTCACCGGGCTCGGCACGCTTGGTCTCCACGAGCTCGCCGAGCACCGCGTAGAGGCGGGCGAGCGTCGCCATGGCCTCCTCGACGGGCCGCGAGACGTCCATGAAGTCGTCGAGGAGCGTCACCAGCTCGGCCTTGTGGGCACCGCTGACGCCGAACAGCTCGCAGATGATCTCCATCGGCAGCTGCCGCGCGAAGGCCGCGCGCAGGTCGACGACCTCGCCCTCGGGCACCGCCTCGATCTCGTCGAGCAGGCGCGCGACGATCTCCTCGACCCTGCCCCGCAGCCGCTCGGTGCGGTGGTGCGTGAAGGACGGCGCGACGAGCTTGCGCAGCCGGCTGTGGTCGACCCCGTACGTGCTGAGCATGTTGATGACGCCGACCCAGCCGAGTATCCAGCCCCACTCCGGGTTGGAGGCGGCCTCGGGCCAGCGGGCCCAGTGCTTGCGCGGGTCCTTGCTGACGCGCGGGTCCAGGATGAGGGTGCGCAGGTTCTCGTACCGCGTGACGGCGAAGGCGGGGATGCCGCCGGGCAGCGTGATCTCCACGACGGGGCCGCGCTCGCGCAGCCGGGCGGCCTCGGCCGGGATGTCGGCGCCTACGGGGTCGAGGGTGACGGCTTGGAGCTGGTCCACGGGGTGACTCCTGGCTGATCGGGACGGACGGGTCGGAAAGTGACGGGCAGCGCCGCGAGAGCCCGGTGGAAGGGCCCGGGGCGCCAGGTCAGTTCGTCGAAGGGGACGGCCAGTTCGAGTCCGGGCAGCAGGGTGAGCAGCCGGTCGATGGCGGTCGCCGCGATCAGCAGGGCCGGGTCGGCCGCCGGGCAGCGGTGCTCGCCCGCGCCGAAGCCGAGGTGCGCGCCGCCGTCCGAGCGCTCGTCCGCGTGCGCGGGCAGCCCGGTGGGGTCCGCCCCGGCGCCCGCGTACGAGACGAGGACCAGCTCGGCGGGCTGTATCCACGTGCCGTGGAAGTGGACGGGCCGGGTCGCGAAGTACGGTCCGTAGTTCGCCATCGACGGGTCCGTGCGCAGGACCTCGGCGAGCGCCTCGCGGGTGGAGAGCGCGCCGTCCGTGAGCGAGGAGTAGTACCGCTCGTCGGTGAGCATCCGCGCCGTGGTGTTGCTGATGAGGTTCGCGGAGGGCTCGTTGCCCGCGCCGAGGGTGAGCACGACGTGCTGCACGACCTCCTCGGGCGCGAGCTGGGCGGGGTGCCCGATGAACCAGGAGGGGAGGTCGTCGCCGGGGCTCTCGTACTTCGCCGTGATGAGTTCGTTCATGTAGCCGCCGAAGGCCTCGTTGGCGGCGACGGCGTCGGCGCCCACCGCGTTCGAGAGGGTCGTCAGGATGCGGTCCAGCTCGCGGCCCGAGGCGTCCGAGCGCCCGTACAGGCGGTTGATGACGCGCGCCATGAGGGGGCGCGCGTACTGCCCGACGAGGTCGGCGCGGCCCTCGGTGGCGAACTCGCGCACGAGGTCGTCGGCGATCTCCGTGACGGTCGCGCGCAGCCGGTGCGGCTGGATCATGCGGAAGCAGTCGCTCACCGCCTGCCGGAAGCGGTCGTGGACCTCGCCGTCGGTGAAGAGCGCGTTGGGCCGGTAGCCGATCATGCCGAGCACGCCGTGCGCCTCGGGGGTGCGCGGCAGGCTCGCCTCCCACGGGCGCGGGTCCTTCGACCAGTGCCCGTCCTGATCGGTGAGGATCTCCCAGGCGGCGCGGTAGTCGAGGACGAGGTGCGCCCCCACGCCGGGGGCGACCTCGACGGGGGCGACCGCGCCGTGCCGGGCGCGCAGCCGGGCGTAGGCGGCGTGCGGATCGGCGGCGAACTCGGGCTCGTAGAGCGCCGTGGCGCCCGGGACGTAGCGGTTGCTCAACTCTCCACCAGCTCACGGATGTGCTCGACGAGCATGATCAGCATGTCCCGCGCCGAGCGCGGATCGCGCGCGTCGCAGACCGCGAGCGGCGTGGATTCCTCCAGGTCGAGCGCGGCGCGCAGGGCCTCGGGGCCGTGCGCGGGCGAGTCCTCGAACTGGTTGACCGCGACGGCGTAGGGGATGCCGCGCCGTTCCACGAGGTCGAGCACGTCGAAACTCGCGTCCAGGCGCCGCGTGTCGGCGAGGACGAGGACGCCCATCGCCCCGTACGTCAGCTCCTCCCACAGCAGCCGGAACCGCTCCTGCCCCGGCGCGCCGAAGAGGTAGAGGACGGCGCCCGGGTGGGCGGAGGGCGCGGGCGGGCGCAGCGTGAGGCGACCGAAGTCGACACCCACGGTGGTCGTCGTCTTGCCCCGTACCCCGCTGAGGTCGTCGACGCTCTCACCGGCCCGCGTGAGGACTTCCTCGGTGGTGAGCGGCGCGGTCTCCGAGGCGGCGGCGACGAAGGTGGTCTTGCCCACGGCGAAGGGGCCGGCGACGACGATCTTCACCGGGATCGGCAGCTCCGGCACCGGCCCGGCGGGGGCCGGGGTGCCGGTCGCGGGGGCCGGGATGCCGGGCGCGGGGGCCAGGTCAGAGGGCACGGAGGCCATGGAGCACCACATCCAGGAGTGCGGGGTCGGGGAGCTGGGCGGGGGCCGGGGGCTCACGGGTGACGACGGCGCCGCTCGCGGCCAGCGCGGCGGCCATCATGCGGACGACGGCGTAGGGCAGCCCCAACTGCGCCGCGCACTCGTAGACGGAGAGCGTGCCCTCGTCCTCGACGAGGGCGAGGAGCCGGCGTGCCGCCGCGTCGAGCCCCTCGGGGGAGGCGCCGGGGGCGGCGTGCAGCAGCGTCGTGCGCTCCACGCCGATCCGCGGCGGGACCTCGAGCCCGGCGGTCGCGACGTAGTCGGGCACGAGGCGCCTGCGGGGCGGGGTCATGCGCCGGCGGTCCTGCTCTTCGCGGCCTCGCTCAGCGCCGCGACCAGCTTGCCCACCTGCACCTGCACCTCGTACGCGATCCGTCCGAGGTCGGCTTCCCGGCCCGCCCACAGGACGAGCCCCGCGCCCTCGCCCGCGGGCGCGACGTAGTAGAGGCCCTGCGGGGTCGAGACGACGACCTCGTCGATCGTGCGGTCCTTGCCCTGCGCCGCGCGGTCCACGAGCGCGCGGACGCTGCCGAGCGTCGAGCTCGTGACCGCGGCGACCGCCTCGCCGTCCTCGGTCGCGATGCCGGGCGCGGCGCCCAGGATGAGCCCGTCCCTGCTGAACACGACGCCGCCCTCCACGTGCGGGAGTTCGAGCAGGGGCTCCAGTACCCACGACAGGTTCCGGGCGAGCGGGGCGCCCTTCACCGGCGGGGTTCCCTGGCTGTTCACAGGTCGTGTCCTCTCTCCTGCGCGGGGGCCGTGCGGGGGGTGCTGCGCGGCCCCTCGTGCGGTGCGCGTTCCGTGGGGGGTACGGGTGTGTTCCCGGACCCTGCCGCCCGTACGTCCTCGGACGGGCGGCTGTGGGGTGGGTCCTGGGGCGGGCGGTCGTCCTCGCGGGTGGGACGGGGCGTCGCTTCGGTGGTTTCGCGCTCGACCGCTTCGACGGCCTCACGGCCCTTGTCGCGGCCCGCCTGCCAGCCGCCCCAGCGGGCCTTGGCCTCGCGGGGCTCCAGGCGCGGGAGTGCGGAGACGGGTGCGACGGGGCCCGTGCCGCGCTCGCGGGTCTTGCGGCGGCGGCGCGGCAGCGTCGTGGGGTCGCCGGTCTCAGCGGTGCGGGTGACGCCGCGCACCCCGGTGGGGAGCGGCGGGGACGCCGGCTCCCGGCTCCGTACGGGCGCGGGCGCGTGCACCGAGGGGGCGTGGCTATCCGGCATCTCGACGAGGAGGGCGGCGGGCACGCTCACGACGGCCGCGACACCCCCGTAACCGCTCTTCTTCAGCGAGACCTGGAAGCCGTACTGGCGCACGAGCGCGCCGATCGCGGCCCAGCCCGTCTGCGGCGGGTCGCCGAGTTCGACGAGCCGCACCGGGTGCGCGCCGCTGAGCAGGCGCTCCGCGCGGGCGAACTGCTCGGCGTTGAGGCCGACACCCGCGTCCTCGACGATGACGCTCGCGCCGGTCTGCGTCTCGTGCAGCGAGACGTCGACCTTGAGCGTGCCGTGCGAGAAGTGCACGGCGTTGGCGAGGAGTTCGGCGAGGACCGCGCGCAGGGGCTCGACCGACTGCGCCATGACGCCGACGGCGCGGGTCAGGTGGTTGACGGGTTCGCCGACGCGTTCCTTGAAGTCGCGGACCCGGCTCGCGGCGCTCACCGCGATGTCCACGAGGTGCGTGTCGTCGCGGAAGAGCATCGGTGTGGAGCCGGTGGCGAGGGCCGGGGTCTGCGCGGCGCGCCCGATCAGCTCGTTGAGCATGTCGAGCGCGAGGATGTCGGCCATGAGCGCGGGCTCGGCGTCGGGGTGGCGGCGCTGGATCTCGCTGAGGCCGTCCTGGAGGCGCAGTTGCAGCGAGTGCACGCGGCTCATCGCGCCGCGCACGACGGCCCGTCCGGCCTCGTCGACCCGTTCGCCCTCGGCGGCGACGCCTTCGGCGACGGCGTCCAGGAGCGCGCGGTGGAGCCGGTCGACGGGGGTGCCGGCGAGTTCGGGGGTGAGCAGCCCGGGGACGGTGACATGCGGGGTGCGCAGGTGCGAGAGGAGGGCGGGAAGACGCTGTTCGAGCAGGTGGCGCGTCTCGCGCTCGACCGTCTCGCGGCTGGTACGTGCCTCCGTGCGCGCGGCCCCCGCCTCCGCCCGCGCGACCCCGGCGGCGGCGAGCGCCGCGTCCCGCGCCTCGTGTGCCTCGCGTATGTCCTCGCCGGCCCGCCTGGCGCGCCGGCGCGCCGCCACGAGAGGGCCTCCGGTCGCCGCAGCGGTGGCCCCGCCCGCGACGACGGCTGCGGCCACGACCTCTATCAGCATGTGGGAAGTCCCTGAACCTCGGTGTGCTTGCGTAACCGCGACGCGGCGTGCCGTCGCTCGCCGCACCACCGTAGGCGCAAGATCGTCACATGCCTAGTTCTGACCGGAAGTTGACGGGTTTTTTGATGAATCGGTGACCTGCGCGGCCAGTCTGCCCCTTATCGAGCGGAATCACCTGCGGAATGAATGATTCCGACCATTCCTTTTCAGCTGACCGCTTTGCCGAAGCTTCCACCGGAAGGGACGATTGCCGGTCTCCTCAGTACAGCCCCCTGCCCTCCTCCAGCGTGGTCGCCGCGAGCCGCGCGAGGCCCGTGGCCCCGCAGCTCCTGGCGAGCGTGAGGCCGCGGTCGAGTTCCTTGCGGGAACGCGTGACGAGCCCGTACTCGACGCGGGCACGGGCGTGCTCGTAGGAGCAGGGCGAGTGTTCGAGGTAGGTGACGGCGCGGGCGAGGAGCGAGGCCGCGTGCTGCCCCTCGCTCACCGCGGCGGCCTGGCGCAGCGATTCACCGACCGCCGTGTCGGTGCCGAAGCGCTCGGCGGACGCCCGCGCGGTGGCGACGAGCGCGGCGGCCCGGTCCGGGTCGTCGGGCGCGACGGCGAGGGCGAGTTCGCCGTGCACCGGGGCGAGCACCGTGTTGTGCCAGCCGCGCGCGTTGAGCGAGAGGAGCCCGGCCTCCAGTTCGTCGACCGCCTCCTTGCGGCGCCCGAGCGCGAGCAGCAACCGGCCCCGTACCGCCGCGGCGTCGGGCAGCACGATGACGTCGGGGTAGGGCGGGCGGAACGCGTATCGCTCCATCAGCTCCTCGGCCTCGCGCACCTCGCCCTGGGCGAGCAGGGTGTCCGCGAGCATGCACACGATGTCCCAGTGCAGCGGCATCCGCGAACCCACCCGGTCCGCGACCCGCAGCGCCTCCTTGAGCATCCCCCGCGCGTCGCGCAGCTGCCCGCGCCGCCGCTTCACGTAGCCGACGAACGCCTGCGCCACACCGAGGTGGTTACCGCTCCAGCCCTGGCGCCGGTAGACGTCGAGTGCCTCGGTGAAGAGGCTCGATGCACGGTCGAGCCGGTCCGAGAAGATGTACGCGCCGCCGAGCATGACGAGCAGCTCGAAGCTCCACTCGGTGTCGGTCCAGCCGAGTCCGGGCGGGAGCTGGCCGTTGACGAGGGCGCGGTCGCACAGCTCCACCGCGTGCTCCGCGTTCTCGCCGCGCGCCATGACGTCGAAGGCGCGCAGGATGAGCAGGGCCCGCTCGGAGGTGTCGCGCCCGGTGAGCGGATCGGCGAGCGCGGCGAGCCGCGCGGAGCGCCCCTCCGCGTTGCTCTCGCGTGCGTAGATGCCCTCCCACATGAAGTGCATGCCCTGGAGCCGCATGCGCTCGGGACTCTCGTCGAGCAGGAGCGCCTCGCGGTCCACGACGTCGACGGCCTCGCGCAAGCGGTCGAGGTGGACGAGCGCCTGCGAGAGGCGGCAGACGGCGTCGATCCTGTCCTTGCCCCGCAGCCCGTCGGGCAGTTCGAGCGCCGCGCGCAGGTGCCGCACGGTGCTCCCCAGGTCGGTGAGGAGCGTCGCGCAGCCCAGCTCGTAACTGACCTGCGCGTGCGCCCCCGGCGCGGGCGGTTCGATCAGCGCGCGCTCCAGACAGAGCCTGGCCGCCTCGGGGGCGCCGACGGCGAGGTGCTCGCGCGCCGCGGCGCGCAGGCGTGCCACGACGTGCGGGTCGTCGTCGGGGACGAGCTGGAGCAGGTGGCGGGACGCGGCCGCGGGACCGCGCCCCGACTCCATGACGAGATCGGCGGCGCGCCCGTGCAGGGCCGTGCGGTAGGAGGGGCTCATCGACTCGTGGACGGCCGTGGCGATGAGCGGGTGGACGAACTGGAGGTCGTCGTCCGGGCCGGTCAGGACGCGCGCCGCGCGGAGCCTGGCGAGCTGTGCCGCCGCCTCGTCGAGCGGCATGTCGCTGAGCAGCGCGGCGAGCGGGAGCGTGATGTCGGTGCCGAGCACGGCGGCGGACCGGGCGAGCTTCAGAGCCTCGGCGCCGAGCGCCTCGATCCGCTCGACCAGGCCGACGCCGCGCGAGGCGGCGTTGAGGCCGCGCAACCGTTCGGCCTCGGACTCGACGGCCCGCACGCCGTTCTCGCGCGCCTTGCTGAGCAGTTCGATGGTGTCGTACGGGTTCCCCCCGGTCACCGCCCACACCTCGCGCCAGAAACCGTCCTCCGCGAGCGAGCCGAAGGCCGCGCGGGTCAGCTCGGCGACGGCGCGCGGGCCGAACTCCTGGAGCGCGACCCCGGCCGGGCGCGCCTGGTCCACGAGGCTCTTGAGGTAGTGGGCCGTGCGCCCCGTCGCCTCGTTCTCGCGCAGCGCCACGACGAGCAGCACCTTCGTCGAGTCGAGCGTCTTGGCGAAGGCCGCGAGCCAGTCGAGGGTCTCGGGATCGGCCCAGTGCACGTCGTCGACGAGGATGACGACGGGCCAGTCGGCCTCGACGAGCCGTTTGACGACGGAGACGAGCGAGTCGATGACGCCGCGCGGGTCGGCGGTGCGCCCGCCCGGGTCCGCTATGCCCAGCGCGGGGCCCACGACGTCGTAGCGCACGCCGAGGTAGGCGCGGGCCTCCTCGGGTGTCATCGCGAGCAGGCTGTGCTGGAGCAACTGCCGTACGAGGTTGAAGGGCACCGAGGCGACCGTCTGCCCGCCGCGCGCGCTCCACACCGCGGCCCGCGCGGTGGCCCGCCGGCGCACCTCCTGGAGCAGCCGGGTCTTGCCGATACCGGCTTCGCCGCTGAAGACGAGGAGGCTGCCGCCGCCCTCGCGGTCCTCGCAGAGCCGCTCGATCGCCTCGTCCACGAGGCGCAGTTCCCGCTCGCGCTCCCACAGCGCCTCGTCGCCGTACGAGGTGCCCTCGCCGGTCGCGGGCACCTCGCCGTACCGGGAGTCGCCGTGGTCGTGAGCGCCCCGCCGCGCGTTCGCCGTCATCCTGCCCGCTCCCCTGCCCGTCCGCCGTTGCCAGGACCGGGAGTTGGTCGGCAGTTCGGCCGCCGGGCCCGGTCCGCACGGAGGCGAGCCTAACCGCAGGGCCCGAATATGACACGGATTCAGGCGGCTTCGGGCCCCGGCCGCTATCATGCCCGCCTCTCATCCGATTTTCAGCACCACGGCCTAGGGTGAGCGGCATGACCCCACAGACTCCTCCCGGCTGGTACCCCGACCCCGGGCACTCGGGCGAGGGCCCACGCGGCGAGCGCTGGTGGGACGGCACGGCGTGGACCGAAGGGACCCGGCAGGCCGCGCCCGCGCAGCCCCCGGGCACCGCCCCCGCCACCGCGGGCATACCCGCCGACGCGCCGTCCGAGAGCCCGGACGCGCGCGGCCCAAACCCCGCGCAGGACCGGGCCGCGCAGGACCGGGCCGCGCAGGACCCCGCCGCGCAGGACCCCGCCGCGCGGCCCCCGTACGCCGCGCAGCCTCCGTACGGCCCCCAGCCCCCGTACCCGCCGACCGCCCCTTACGGTGCGACCGCCCCCTACGGCGCGAGCGGTCCGTACGGCGCGCCGGGGGTGGCCGGCCCGTACGGCGGCCACGGCCCGTACGGGATGCCGCCGGCGCCGCGGCGCAAGCGGGGGCGGTGGATCGCGGGGATCTCGGTCGGCGTCGTGCTGCTCGCCGTGCTCGGCGTCGGGAGCTGGGCGCTCGTCGCCGGTGACGACGGTGACGACGCGAAGAGCCCGGCCGCCTCCGCGCCCCGCGAGCCCGGCGCGCCGCGCGGCGAGAACCCGTCCACCTCGCCGCGCCAGCGCGGTGAGGGCGGCGGGGGCGACGAGGGGAGCGGCGGAGGCGGGACGGTGCGTTCGGGCACGGTGCCCGACCTCGTCAACGGCCTGCGCCTCCCCGTGCCGAAGGGCTGGGAGGGCCAGAGCCTCACCACGGGCGCCTCCGTCAACGCCGGTTCCTACGCCTGCCCGGTACCCGACCCCGCCGCGGGCGACGAGGACAGCTGTGTGCACGGCGGCGTCCAGTCGGTGCCCGCCGTCGCCCTCGGCATCACCGCGAAGACCCCTGAGGAGATCGCGAAGGCCGACATCGCGAAGAACGCCGAGGACTCCTACGGCGGCGGCGCGTACGGGAAGATCACCTCGCACAGCGTGGACGCGGCGAAGACGGTGCGGATCGCGGGCAGCGAGGGCTACCTCGTCCGCTGGAAGGTCGTCACGAGCAAGGGCCCCGACGGCTATGCCGAGACCGTCGCCTTCCCCTCCCCCACCACGAAGCAGATGGTCGTCCTGCGCGTCGGGCTCGACATCAGCGACGACGCGCCGAAGCTCTCGGTGCTCGACGGGTTGCTCGACGGGATCAAGGCGGGCGAGGCCGCGACGTCGGGCGGCGGCACGGGCCAGAACGCCTGACGCGCGGGCGCCGGGCACGCCTCGGGCGCGAGGGGCGTGCCCGGCGGCCGTGACACGAGGAAAAGGGCCCGGTGTCCCTTCCCACCGCTCATAGGGAAGGGACACCGGGCCCGGGTGCGCCGCCCCCGTCCCCACGGTGCGGCGCGGGCGCGTCGTCGTCCATCATCCGCCGGTACGACGACCGCCGGTCTCTAGGGGCTCTCGCCCGTTTCCCGCGCTCCCGCCGCCTCCGGGGCCTCCAGACCGAGGACGGGCAACAGCACCGCACGCACGAAACGCTCCATGTAGGGGGTGTCCGCGTGCTTGCCCTCGATGAAGGCCCGCATCCGTGTCACCCCGATGAGCTGGGAGGCGACGTACGGGCGGGCGGGGTGGTCGGCGCGCAGTTCCCCGCGCGCGACACCGCGGTCGAGCATGGCGCCGATCGCCGCGATCTCGGGGTCCACGAGCGTCTCGCGCAGGACCTTCTTCAGGTCCGGGTCGTGGAGCGCCGCCTGGGCCATCGCCTGGACGAGCAGCGTGTCGCCGAAGCCGCCGCTCCCCGCCGCGCGCGCCGCGGCGAGCAGGTCGCCCGACAGGCTCCCGGTGTCGATCCCGCTGAAGGGCTCCTTGCTGTGGGCGCGCAGCGCGGCGGCGACGAACTGCTGCTTGGTGCGCCACTGCCGGTAGAGCGTGGACTTGCTGCACCGGGTGCGCAGCGCGATGCCCTCCATCGTCAGCGCGTCGTAGCCGCAGCGCCTGATCTGGTCGAGCACCGCCTCGTAGAACTCCCGCTCGCGCTCGGGCGTGAGCTTGGAACGGCGCGAGGCGGCAGGGTTCTCGTCGGTGACTTCGGCGGCTTCGGCGGTCATCGCGCTCTCCTCGTCCTCCGGCGGCGGTCCATGGCTCCACGGCGGTTCGCGGCGGTCGTGCCGCAAAACGAGCGGCCTATTCGCTCGTCCGGTACGCCAGTGTACCGGTACGCTGGCGTATCGATACGTCGCAGTACCGGTACGCCGGTGTACCGATACGAAAGTGTACCGATACGACTTCGTACCGGTACACTGGCGTACCGCTGGGCTCCAGGGGTCACCCCTGCCCCCACCGCACCACCAAGTCGTCACGTCAAAGGGGCCCCGGGCATGAGTACCGCCCGTTCCAGGTCCGCGACACGGGAGCCGGACGCCACTGCCCGACCACCCCTCGTCCGCGAACTGCTGCTCGTCGTCGGACTCTTCCTCATATACAAACTGGGGCGGAAGCTGGCGAACGGTCACATTTCGGAGGCGTACCGTAACGCGGATCACATATGGGATCTGGAACGGTATCTCCGCCTGCCGAGCGAGACGGACATACAGGGGCTGCTGCTGCACAGCGACAGCCTCGTGCACCTCGCCAACACCTATTACGCGACCGTGCACTTCCCCCTCACGCTCGCCTTCCTCGTCTGGCTCTACTGGAAGAAGCCCGCGCACTACGTGTGGTCGCGCCGCGTCCTCGCGGTCGTGACCGGCATCGCGCTCGCCGGGCACCTGCTGTTCCCGCTCGCGCCCCCTCGGATGCTCGCCGCGACCCACCTCATGGACACCGGGCTCGTCTACGGGCCCACGGTCTACGGCTCGACCCCGCAGACCGACTCGGTCTCCAACCAGTTCGCCGCGATGCCCTCGCTGCACTTCGGCTGGGCCCTCATGGTCGCTATCGGCTTCATCGCCGCGGGGCGGCACCGGGCCCGCTGGCTGTGGCTGCTGCACCCCGCGACCACGCTCCTGGTGATCGTCGGCACCGCCAACCACTACTGGATGGACGTGCTCGTCGTCTCCGCCCTCCTCGGCATCGCACTCCTCGTCGTCCCGCGCCCTTCGGCCCGCCTCTCGCGCCCCCGCCCCGTTCCCCGCCCGCCCCTGCGCCGGCTCCTCCCGCACGGTGCGAGTCGATGACCGCCACCCTCCTCGCGGTCGCGCTCTCCCTGGTCTCGGCCGTCGCCTACGCGGCGGCGGCCGTCGCTCAGGAGCGCCTCGCGGCGCGCACCGCCGCGCAGGGCCACGGCGGCGGCCTGCGCCTGCTCGCGAACAGCGCGTGGTGGGCCGCTGTCGGGCTCAACGCGGGCGGCGCGCTGCTGCACGTCGCCGCGCTGCGCTTCGGGACCCTCACCCTCGTCCAGCCGCTGGGCGCGCTGACCCTCGTCGCCGCGGTCCCGCTCGGCGCGCACCGCGCGGGACGGCGGGTGGCGCGCCGCGAGTGGCAGGGCACCGTGCTCACCCTCGTCGGCCTCGCCGCCCTGCTGCTCACGGCCTCCGGCCCCGCCCCCGACGACGCGCTCTCGCTCCCCGAGGCCCTCCTCGTCGCGGGCGCGACCTCCACGCTCCTCGCCCTCCTCGCCCGCCCGGGCGGGCGCCCGGGCCTGCGCCACGCGACGGCCTCCGGCCTCGCCTCGGGCATCGCCTCGGCCCTGACCCAGACCCTCACCGTCTCGGCGGGCGGCCCGCACCTGCCGCTGTGGCAGGCCGGGATCGTCGCACTGCTCGTCGCGTCCTTCGCCGCGGGCGGGCTGCTCCTCGCCCAGACCGCCTACCGGGGCGGGCTCGGCGCCCCGCTCGCCGTCCTCACGCTCGCGAACCCGGTCGCGGCGGCGGTCGTCGGCCTCAGCCTCCTCGGCGAGCACCTGCGCGGCGGCGCCCCCGGTCTCGGCCTCACGCTCGGCGGAGCGCTCGTCGCGGCGTGCGGCGTCGTCCTCCTGAGCCGCGCCTCCGCGCGGCAGCAGGGCGCCTCGACCGTCGTAGGCGGCTCCGCCTCCGTACCACCGCCGCGGGAGAAGGCCCCGCCGCGCCAAGTGATCCCCTCCCCGCTCCCCGGGGAGCTGGCCCCGCTCCCGCTCGCCCGGGAGACGACCCCCCTACCGCCGCCCCTGCCCCGCCCGGCGGACGAACCCGCCCACGCGCACGGCGGCAGGGGCCCGCGCGCGGCGTAGACGCCGCGCGGCCCCGCTCCCGCGCGGCCCCGCCGCTGGCCCGCCCGGTGGACTCCCCGGCCCCGGCACCCGGCCGCGGCCGCCCCCGCGCGGCATAGTGCGGCGGAGCCCGGCGCGGGACCGGGTCCGAGGGGAGCCGCCGTCTTGCCGCACGAGCCGACGCACGGTCCCCCCGGGGACGAGAACGGGAACGGCCAGGGGCCCGGGGCGCACGCGGGGCGCGATCCCTCGGCGCGCTTCCGGCGCAGCGACACCTCGCGCCTCGAAGCGATCAGCGACGGCGTCTTCGCGGTCGCCCTCACCCTCCTCGTCCTGGAGCTGAACGACCCGCCGCACCACGACGGCGGCCTCGCGCACTCCCTCCTCCACCAGTGGCCCGCCTACATCGGCTACGTCGCCTCCTTCAGTTATGTCGGCGTGATCTGGCTCAACCACCACCAGGCGTTCGCGCGCATCCGCAGCGTGGACCGCGCGCTCTCGGGCTGGAACCTCGCGCTCGTCGGCATCACCTCGGCGCTCGCCTTCCCCACCTCGGTCGTCTCGGAGACGCTCAGCGAGTCGGTGACCGGGCGCGACGCGCGCACCGCCGTGGCCCTGTACGCGCTCGTCGCCGCCCTCATGTGCACGGCGTGGCTCGTCCTCTACCGCTTCCTGCTCGGCCGCCCCGAGCTGATGGAACCGCACGTCGAACCCGGCTACCTGCGGCACGGCGTGACGCGCTCGGCGGTCGGGGTCGTCGCCTACGTACTCGCCGGGCTGCTCGGCGTCCTCGTGACACCGCTCCTGGCGCTCGGTGTCTTCGTGGCCCTGCCGGTCTTCTACTTCCTCACGACCGAGGGGATGCCGAAACGGGGCCCGGCGGGCTGAGCGGGGCTTGTTAGGCTGCGCGGGCACGTATCCGTACGGAGGTTGTGAGAGTGGCGGCGGGAGACGACGACATCTCCGGATGAGTCCGGAGCCCCGGGCCACCGGCGGCGCAGGGTGCGCCGGGCCGGGTGGCCCCCTCGTCGTGCCCGTCCGCCGTCCCCCTTCCTCCTTGGTGGTTCTCCCCATGCCCTCCCCCGCTCCCGTCCTGCGTGCCCAGGACCTCGTGCAGGTACTCGGCGGCCGTCGTGTCCTCGACGGCGTCTCGCTCACCGTCGCTCCCGGCCGCCGCCTCGGCGTCATCGGCGAGAACGGGGCGGGCAAATCGACCCTGCTGCGCCTCCTCGCCGGCGCCGACCACGCCGTCTCCGGCACCATGGAGCGCCCCGCCGACCTCGGCTTCCTCCACCAGGAACTGCCGTTCTCCGCCCGCGAGACGATCACGGACGTCGTCGAAGCCGCCTTGCGCGAAGCCCGCGCGGACCTCGCCGCGCTCGACCGGCTCGGCTCGGAACTCGCGGGGACGGCCGAGGAGAGCCCCGCGTACGCGGAGCTGCTCGGCGCGTACGAGCGGACCCTCGCCCGCGCGCAGGCCCGCGAGGTGTGGGACGCCGACCGCCGCGCGGCGCGGGCGCTCGAAGGTCTCGGCCTCGGCGGGTTCGCCCGTACCCGCACGCTCGGCTCCCTCTCCGGCGGCCAGCGCGGCCGGCTCGCCCTCGCCGCGCTCCTCGTGCGCCGCCCCACCGCCCTGCTCCTCGACGAGCCGACGAACCACCTGGACGACGCGGCGGCGGCCTTCCTGGAGGAGCGCCTGCGCGAACTGCCCGGCGCGGTCGTCCTCGCGAGCCACGACCGCGCCTTCCTCGACGCGGTCTGCACGGACCTCCTCGACCTCGACCCGGCCGTGGGCGGACCCGTCCGGCACGGCGGTACGTACACGGAGTACCGCGCGGTGCGGGCCGCCGCGCGCGCCCGCTGGGAGGAGCGGTACGCGGCGGAGCAGGAGGAGGTGGAGCGGCTGCGCGAGCGGGCCGGGGTCTCCGCGCACCGCGTCGCGCCGAACCGCTGGCGCTCCGACAACGAGAAGATGGGCTACGGGCGCAGGGGCAACCGCGTCGAGCACCAGGTCTCGCGCCGGGTGCGCGACGCGCACCGCCGCCTCGCGGAGCTGGAGCGCACCCGGGTCCCCGCTCCCCCGCCGCCGCTGCGCTTCAGGCCCGCGCGCGGCCTCGCCCTCGCGCCCGGGCCGGACGGCCCGCTGCTCGCCCTGCGCGACATCCGCGTCCCCGGCAGGCTCGCGCTCGACCGGCTCGACGTGGCACCCGGCGGCCGCCTGCTCGTCTCGGGCCCGAACGGCGCGGGCAAGTCCACGCTCCTCGCGGTCCTCGCCGGCTACCTGGAGCACGAGGGCACGGCCGAGGCCGCCGAGGGGCTCACCGTGGGCCTCCTGCCGCAGGACACGGTCTTCGCCGAGGCGGAGCGCACGGCGGCGGAGTTCTGGGCACGGCGCCTGGGCGCCGAGCGCGCGGAACGCGTCCCGCTCACGGCGCTCGGCCTCTTCGCGGCGCCCGACCTGGACACCCCGGTCGGACGCCTCTCGGCAGGTCAGCGCCGCCGTCTGGCCCTCGCCCTCCTCGTCGCGAACCCGCCGGGCCTGCTGCTCCTCGACGAGCCGACCAACCACCTCTCCCCCGCCCTGTGCGACGAGCTGGAGGAAGCGCTCGGCCCCGGCCCGGGCGCGATCGTCCTCGCGAGCCACGACCGCTGGCTCCGCCGCCGCTGGGCGGGCGAGGAGCTGCGGCTGACGGCCGGGGGGTGAGCGAGGGGGCGGGCCATGTCGCCGTGGTTGTACAGGCAGAACTTCACGCCCCGGCGGCGGGCGGCCCGGCCCGCGTCGCGAGCGGGCCCGCACACGCGAAAGGCCCCTCCGGGATCTCTCCCGGAGGGGCCTCGCTCTGTGTCCGAGGGGGGACTTGAACCCCCACGCCCGATAAAGGGCACTAGCACCTCAAGCTAGCGCGTCTGCCATTCCGCCACCCGGACAAGGTGTCTGTCGTTCTTCCGGCGTTTCCCCCGGCGACATGGACAACTCTACCAGGTCTCCGGGGTGCTCTTCACCTCCATAAGGCGTGGTCAGGCGGGGTGGCCGGGGCGGCCTGGCGGTCGCCCCGGCCGCAGGTCAGCGGTGCTTCTTCTCGCGCAGGGAGTGGAGGTGGGCGGAGGACTTCTGGGCGAAGAGGAAGGAGTCCACCGGGTTGTCGTGCTCGACCTGCCAGTGGTGCTCCCGGCGGGCGTCGCGGGTGCGGTGGTTCACGGCGGTGAGGAAGCTCAGGTAGTCGATGTCCCCGTCACCGACGTCCGTCATGTCGTAACCGTCGGCGGCCAGCTCGTCGTGCGTGCCGTCCTTCACGTGGAAGAGCGGGTAGCGGTGGGGCTGCTTGAGGACGTAGTCGAGCGGCTCGAAGGGGGCGGGCCTGCCGTCGGGGGTCTTCGAGAAGCGGAACTGGCCGGTGTAGGCCCAGTAGATGTCCATCTCCAGGAAGACGAGGTCGGGGTCGGTCTCGGCGAGCAGCACGTCGTAGAGGCGCACGTGCGGCTGGTCGGAGGCGAAGCGGAACTCGTCGCCGTGGTTGTGCTGGTAGAACTTCATGCCGCGGCGGCGGGCGGCGGCGCCGTACTTGTTGAAGTCGGCGGCGGCCCGCTTCCAGGCGTCGACGGTGTCGCCGTAGCGGAAGGGGCCCGAGGCGGTGCCGATGTGGGGCAGGCCGAGGGTCTGGGCGTCGTCGAGGACCTTCTCCAGGTTCTGGGCGAAGGAGTACGCGTCCGGGTTGTTGTCGTCGTAGTAGTTGACGTGGCTGCCGATGCCCTTGAGGCCGTGGTCGCGGGCGAGGCGGGCGAGCTGGGGCAGGGTGAGGGAGCCGGTGCCCTGGGTGTAGCCCGCGTACTCGACCTCGTCGTAGCCGAAGCGCTCCAGTGCGTCGAAGACCTTGGCGAAGCCGAGCGAGGCGACCTTGTCGCGCAGCGAGTAGAGCTGGATGCCGAGCCGGTCCTTGGGCAGGGCGGGGACGCCTCCGCCGTGGCCGTGTCCGTGGTCGTGCCCGTGTCCGTTGCCGTGGCCGCCGCCGTGCGCGGCGGCCTGCCCGGCGCCCAGGCCGAGGAGGGCCGCGGCGCCGAGACCGGCGCCGACGCCGAGCATTCCTCTTCTGCTGAGGCGGGCGGAGAGTTCCTCGTCCACTGTCTTCTTGCGGCTCATGCGTGGGCTCCCTGGAAGGAAGAAGGGGTGCGGTGGTGGTGCGGTGGCGCCGGAGGGGGCGGGGTCAGGACCCGTCCAGACCGGCGAGTCTGAGGAGGAGCGGCTTGACGTCGGTCGCCGCGAGGCGCCCGGTGGCCGCCGCAGGGTCGGAGCTGAGCAGGACCGGGCCCTCGTCGTCGTTCTCGGGCAGCCGTCCATGGCTCCCCTGGACGGGCGCGGCGTCGAGCGGGACGACGGCCATGCGGTAGCGCATGCCGAGCTTCTTGCGCGCGAGGGCGCCGGCCGCCTTGAGGCGGACGTAGGGGTCCTCGGGGTCCATGAAGAGTTCGACGGGGTCGTAGCCGGGCTTGCGGTGGATCTCCACGAGCTGGGCGAAGTCCGGGGCGCGCGCCTCGTCGAGCCAGTAGTAGTACGTGAACCAGTGCCCCGGCGCCGCGACGGCGACGAGTTCGCCCGCGCGGGCGTGGTCGATCCCGTGCGCCTTCTTGCCCTCGTCGTCAAGGAGTTCACCGATGCCGTCGACCCCGGCGAGGGCCGCGCGGGTCGCGTCCAGGTCCTCGGGCCTGCGGACGTAGACGTGGGCGATCTGGTGGTCCGCGACGGCGAAGGCCCGCGAGGCCATGGGGTCGAGGTACTCCATGCCGTCCTGCGTGTGCACCTCCAGGAGCCCGGCCTCGCGCAGGGCACGGTTGAGGTGCACGGGCTGGTCGGCCTTGGTGATGCCGTACTCGGAGAGGACGACGACGGTGCGGCCCTCGCGGCGGGCGTCCTCGATCAACGGGGCCAGCGCGATGTCGAGTTCGGCGGCGGCGGCGTGGGAACGCGGGTCGTCGGGGCCGAAGCGCTGGAGGTCGTAGTCGAGGTGGGGGACGTAGGCGAGGGCGAGGTCCGGCTTGCGGGTGGCGAGGAGGTGGCGCGTCGCGCCGATGATCCAGCGCGAGGAGTCGAGGTTGGCGCCGGGGCCCCAGAACTGGAAGAGGGGGAACGTGCCGAGTTTCTCGGTCAGTTCGTCGTGGAGGTCCGGGGGCCGGGTGTAGCAGTCGGGTTCCTTGCGGCCGTCGGCGTAGTAGACGGGGCGCGGGGTGACCGTCCAGTCGGTGTCGGCGCCCATCGCGTACCACCAGCAGATGTTGGCGACGGTGTAGCCGGGGTGGGCGCGGCGCGCGGCGTCCCACAGCTTGTCGCCCGCGACGAGGCCGTTGTGCTGGCGCCACAGCAGGACGTCGCCGAGTTCGCGGAAGTACCAGCCGTTGCCGACGATGCCGTGCTCGGCGGGGAGGGTGCCGGTGAGGAAGGTGGACTGGGCCGCGCAGGTGACGGCGGGCAGGACGGTGCCGAGCGGGGCGCGGCTCCCCGAGTCGCCGAGCGCGGCGAGGCGGGGCATGTGGGCGAGGAGGCGGGGGGTGAGGCCTACGACGTCGAGGACGAGGAGGGGTGTGGGCGTCTTCGCGGCGGCTCGGGTGTCGGTCGGTGCGCTGGTCACGGCAGCTCCTTGAGGCCCAGTTCCGTCAACAGGTCGCGGGCGAGGACGAGTTCCCGCGCGATACCGTCCGCGAGCTGGGCGCGGCTGCGGGGGCGCTGGCCCTCGGGCAGGGCCTGCCAGGTGTACGTCTCGACCTCCAGGTGGCGGGTGCGCGGGTGCGCTCCGCCGACGAGGGTGCGCAGGCTGTCGCGCAGCACGTCGAGGGTGGAGGTGAGGGGCGGGGCCGGCGGGGCGTGGAGGGGGACGTGGAAGTGGGCGCGCCAGGGCCGGGCGGCGGGGAGGCGGTCGTCGCCGAGGGCCTCGGCGAGGTCGTCGGTGCCGCGCAGCCCGGCGGGGGTGAGGGTGCGCGTCTGGTGGAGGAAGCGGGGCTCGGCGAAGGCGCCGAGGGCTTCGCGCACTTCGGGGCGGTCGGGGTGCTCGGCGTGCAGTGCCGCGCTGAGCTGGGTCTTGACGACGGGGACTCCCGCGGCTTCGAGCGCGTCGAGCGCGGTCGCGGGGTCCTCGAAGGAGGTGGCGAGGTGGCAGGTGTCGACGCAGATGCCGATGCGGTCGCGGGCGATCTCGGTGAGCGGGGCGATCGCGTCGGCGGTGGTCTCGACGGTGCAGCCCGGCTCGGGTTCGAGGCCGACGCGCAGGGAGCGCCCGGTGGTCTCCTCCAGGGCGTCGAGGCGCTGGGCGAGGGTCGTGAGCGCGGTGCGCGCGGCGCGGGCGGCGTCCGCGTCGTAGGCGGTGCGCCAGGCGAGCGGGAGCGTCGAGATGGAGCCCTCGGGCATGTCCTCGGGGAGGAGTCCTGCGAGGAGGCGGGCGAGGTCGGTGGTGTGCTCCAGTCGCTGCGGGTCGGCCCAGTCCGGTTTGTAGACGCGGTACTTGACCTCGTCGGAGCCGAAGCCCCGGTAGGGGAAGCCGTTGAGCGTGACGACTTCGAGGCCGCGCGCGTCGAGGTCGGCGCGCAGGGCGCGGAGTGCGACGGGGTCGGTGATGAGGGACTTGGCGGCGTCGCGCGCGAGCCACAGGCCGATGCCGAGCCGGTCGCGGCCGAGGAGGCGGCGTACGGGCTCGCAGTGGTCGCGCAGTTGGGCGCGGACGCCTTCGAGGGTCTCGGCGGGGTGGACGTTGGTGCAGTAGGAGAGGTGCAGCACCGAGCCGTCCGGGTGGCGGAAGCGCACCTCACTCACCCCCGCGCAGGATGGAGTTGCCCTCGTGGAGCGCGGCGGGGGCCTCACGGTCGAGGTCGAGGCGGCCCGAGAGCCCGTAGAAGGCGACGGGGTTGCGCCACAGCACCTGGTCGACGTCGTCCTCGGTGAATCCGGCCGCGAGCATCGCCTCGCCCGTGGTCCGGGTAAGCAACGGGTCGCTCCTGCCCCAGTCCGCCGCGGAGTTCACGAGGACCTTGTCCGTCCCGTACTCCTTGAGGATCGCGACCATGCGGTGCGGGTCCATCTTGGTGTCGGGGTAGATGGAGAAGCCGGTCCAGGCGCCCGAGTCCTTAGCCTCCTTGACCGTGGTCTCGTTGAGGTGGTCGAGGAGGACGCGGTCGGCGGCGAGCGGGGACTCGCGGACGACGTCGATCGTGCGGCGCAGTCCGGCGAGCTTGTCGCGGTGCGGGGTGTGGACGAGGGCGGGGAGGCCGAACTCGTGGGCCAGCGTGAGCTGGTGGGCGAGGGCGTGGTCCTCGGCGGGGGTCATGGAGTCATAGCCGGTCTCTCCGACGGCGACGACGTGGTCCTTGAGGAGGTAGCGCGGGAGTTCGTCGAGCACGGGCGTGCAGCGCGGGTCCCCGGCCTCCTTGGGGTTGAGGGCGAGGGTGCAGTGGTGCGCGATGCCGTACTGCGCGGCGCGGAAGGGTTCCCAGCCGAGGAGGGCGTCGAAGTAGTCGTAGAAGCTCTCGGGGCTGGTCCGGGGTTGCCCGAGCCAGAAGGCGGGTTCCACGACGGCGCGGACTCCGGCGGCGTGCATCGCCTCGTAGTCGTCGGTGGTGCGCGAGGTCATGTGGATGTGGGGGTCGAAGATGCGCATCAGTTCTCCTCGCCTCGGGGGGCGCCTGCGGGAACGCCCTCGGGGGCGCCTTCGGTGGGGGCGGCGGCGTGTGCGAGCACCGTGCGCAGATCCTCGGGCACGGTGCGGCCGGCGGCGGTGCGTTCCGCCGCGAAGTCGCCCAGCATGCGGGCGAGTTCGGCGTCGCCGCGGGCGCGGGGCGCGAGGTCGTGCACGACGGCGACGGGGACGCCGGTGAAGAGGCACTTGAGGACGGCGTGGCGCCAGGCGTGCGCGTCGAGGTGCCGGGCGGCGTAGGGGCCGAGCGCGGCGGCGACGAGGTGCGTGTCGTTGGTGCGCAGGGCGTCCTCGACGAGGGGGAGCGCGGAGTCGTCGGGGACGAGGGTGTCGAGGACGGTGAGGACGGCGCGGCGTTCGGCGCCGGTGCCGTGCCGGTAGACGCGGGCGAGTGCGGCGGTGTCGGGGCGGGCCGCGCGCAGGAGCGCGGTGCGGGCCTCGTCGGCGCGCTCGGGGCCGCAGGCGCGTCCGGCCTCCGCGAGCCTGACCTCCCACAGCGGGAGTCCGCCGGGCCCGGTCGCCGCGGGGTCGGCGGCCTGGTCGAGTGCGGTGGCGAGCCAGGTGTCGGCGCTCATGCGGGGATACCTCCTTCGGCGGCTTCGGCAACTCCTGTGGCTCCTGCGGTCCCGGCGGCCGCGTCGCCCCCGGCGGCGCGGCGTGCGGCCTCGCGCAGGAAGGGCAGGGAGCGTGTGGCCTGGTCGGGTCCCGCGTGGGAGTGGCGGGGCAGTTCGACGACGGTGAGGCCCTGGTAGCCGGTGGCCGCGAGCGCGGCGAGCACGGGCGGGAAGTCGATCTCGCCGTCCCCGAACGGCAGGTGCTCGTGGACGCCCCTGCGCATGTCCTCGATCTGCACGTGCTTGAGCCAGGGCGCGGCCTCGGTGACGCACTCGGCGGGCGGCCTCGGTTCGAGGCACTGGCAGTGGCCGATGTCGAGCGTGAGGCCGAGCGGCGCCGGGTCACCGAGGAGGGCGCGCAGGCGGTGGAAGCCCGCGAGGTCGCCCACGAGGTGCCCGGGTTCGGGCTCGATCGCGAGCGGCACCCCGGTGGCCCCGGCCGCGTCGATTACGGGGGCGAGCGCGCCGAGCAGCCGGTCCCAGGCCGGTGCTTCGTCCTGTCCGGAAGGGAGCACGCCGCTGAAGCAGTGCACCGCGTGCGCCCCGAGGTCGGCCGCGACGCGCACGGCGGTCACGAGGAGCCCCGTACGCAGCGCGCGGCGCTCCGGGTCGGGGTCGAGGAGCGAGGGGCCGTGCTTGGTACGCGGGTCGAGGACGTAGCGGGCGCCGGTCTCGACGGTGACGGAGAGGTTCAGCTCGCCCAGGAGCTTCGCGATCTCGGCCGTGCGTGCGGCGAGGTCGGGGGCGAGCGGGTCGAGGTGCATGTGGTCGAGGGTGAGGCCGACGCCGTCGTAGCCGAGGTCGGCGAGGAGGCGCAGGGCCTCGGGCAGGCGCAGGTCGGTGAGGCCGTTGGTGCCGTAGCCGAATCGCAGGGCGCTCATGTGGGGTTCACCCGCCTGGAGAGGGCCTTCGCGAGGGGCGCGAGCGCGGTGGTCACGAGCGCCGCGCCGAGGGCCCCGGTACGGGCCGCGAGGGCGCCTTGCAGCGGGATCATGGCGCGGATGCCGCCGCCGACGGCGCGCCCGGTGAGCTGCGGGGACGGGTTGAGCGCCGCGTGCAGGAACGGGCGGCCCGCGCTCAGCGCGTACCCGGCGGCGAGCGCGGCGGCGAGGGTGGGACCCGGCGGGCCGGGGGCGGCTGCTGCCACCCGGCCCGCCGGGGGTGCGGGGGGTACGGGGCGCGTACGGGGAAGACGCCGCGCGAGCGCGCCGCGTACCAGCGCGCCCCCGAGCGCGGTGCTCGCCGCGAGTGCCGCGAGCGGGGCTCCCACCGAGCCGCCGCGCACCTCGTGGCGCGAGACGGCGGTGACGGCGGTGGTGTGCGCGGTGAGGGCGCCCGCCGCCGGGAGCGCGGCGCGGGTGCGGGCCCCGGGCTGGGCCGCCGCGCCGAGGAGCACGTCGAGTCCGCGCGCCGCGCCCATCGCGAGGGGGCCCCAGGGGGTGTGCTTGAGCCGCAGGTCGTAGGCCCAGACGGTGCCGGCGAGGGCGCCGGCGACGAGGAGCGCGGGGCCGCCCGCGCGGGCGGCGAGGGCGAGTCCGGCGACCGTGAGCGCGCTCGCGGCGAGGAGGGCGGCGGGCGCCGTGATCCGGCCGGAGGGCAGCGGGCGGTGCGGGCGTTCCGCGGCGTCCTCGGCCCGGTCGGCCCAGTCGTTGAGCGCCATGCCGGCCTCGTACAGGCACAGGGAGCAGCCGATGGCGAGCGCGGTCGTACGGGGCCGGGCCGCGCCGCTCGCGGCGGCGCCCGCGAGGGCGTCGCCGGGGACGGTGAACAGCGCGGAGACGCGCAGGAGTTCGGCCCAGGCGCCGAGCCGGGCCCGGGTGCCGGGCGCGGGCGCGGGGGGCGGGACGAGCGCGGGGGTCACCGGGTCTCCCCCAGCCGTCCGGCGAAGGCGAGGAGCGCCGTGTACTGCTCGGCGAGCGAGGAGGAGCCGCCGTCCGGGTCCTTGAAGAAGAAGCCGAGTTCGGGGCGCGGCCCGGTGAGCCCGGTCTCGTGCGCGCGGGCGAGGAGCCGGGCGAGGTCGAGGACGAGGGGCGCGGCGAGGGAGGAGTCGACGCCCTGCCAGATGGTCTGGAGGATCATGCGGGTGCCGAGGAAGCCGTCGAAGGCGATGTGGTCCCAGGCGGTCTTGAAGTCGCCCATGGCGGGGACGTCGTCGATGTGCACCTCGCCCTCGGGCGCCGCGCCGAGCGTGTCGGCGAGGACGCGTTCCTTGCCCGCGTTCTTCGCCGCCGCGGCGGCCGGGTCGGCGAGGGCCGCGCCGTCGCCGCCGCCGAGGAGGTTGCTCCCCGACCAGGCGCGTACGGCGAGGGCGCGCTGGTGGAACATCGGGGCGAGGACGGAGCGGAGCAGCGTCTGCCCGGTCTTGCCGTCGCGGCCCGCGTACGGGAGTGCGCTCGCCGCCGCGCTCGCGGCGAGCGCGGGGTGGTGGAGGCCGGTCGACGGGGTGAAGTTGACGTAGGGGCAGCCGGCGGCGAGCGCCGCGGCGGCGTAGAGCGAGCTGGCGGGCAGGCGCGTGTCGTCCCCGCCGGGCGCGGGCTCCGTGGAGGCGACATTGACGACGACGACGCGGGCGAGGTCGTGCCGGGCGCGGAAGCCGGTGAGGTCGGCGGCGAAGGCGGCGATCAGTTCCTCGTCGCTGCGGGTGTCGCCGGGTCCGGGGCCGCCGGGCCTGATCTCCGCGTCGGCCGCGGTGAGTTCGGCGGCGAGCGCGCTGGGCAGTCCGTGCGGGAGGACCCCGGCGGCGGCGAGTTGTTCGGCGCGCTTGGGCAGCGGGCACGCCGTGGTGTCGTGGCCGCCGAAGACGAGCGCGGAGAGCGGGGGAAGGCCCGCGTCGGCGAAGGCGGGGGTCTCGGTGACCATGCCTGTGGCCGGGTGGAGCCCGGCGGCGACGGCGGCGGCGCCGGTGACGGTGGTGGTGGCGACGGAGCCGCGGGCACCGATGAGCCAGATGCCGGTGCGGGCCCCTGCGGGGGTGGTGGGGGTCGTGGGGGCGGGGGTCGGTTCGGCGGACATGGGCAGCCTCCTGTCATACGAACCTGCGGGTGCGCCGGGATGGTGCGGCTCGGGGAGCGGTGGGGGGGGGGGCGGCGGGCCCCCCCCCCCCCCCGGCGGGGGGGGGGGGGGGGGCGCGCCCCCCCCCCGGCCCCCCCCCCCCCCCCCCACCGGCAAGGAGAAGTCTTAGT
>NZ_JBIVIO010000007.1:0-356655 GCF_044749745.1 Streptomyces sp. NPDC088923
GGGGGGCCCTGGGGGCCCCCGGGGGGGGTTTTTAGTGGGGCCCCCGGGGGGGGGGGCGCCCCCCGGGGGGCCCCCCCGGGGGGGGGGGGGGCCCCCCCCCGGGGGGGGGGGCCCCGCCGTGGTGGTGCGCCGGTCCCGCGCGTGCGGAAGACGGCTTCGCAGGCGCGCGGGGCCTCGTGGGCTCGTGCCCAGGGGCTCAGTCGAAGTAGTCCGGCTGGGTCTGGACGTTCAGCTCGTCGACCTTGACCCGCTTGGCGGGGTCGGTGCGGCGGTCGCTGATCTTGAGGACGTCGAAGCCCTTCTCGATGTCGTTCGAGTAGATGTAGCCGTTGTAGTAGTACGCGGACCAGGAACCGCCCAGGGCGAGCTGGTCGGTGCTGAGCGGGCCGCGCTCGAAGTAGGCGATCTCCTGGGGCCTGGTGGAGTCGGTGAAGTCCCAGACGGAGACGCCGCCCTGGTACCAGGCCTGGACCATGAGGTCCTTGCCCTTGACCGGGATGAGCGAGCCGTTGTGCGCGACGCAGTTCTCGGTGTCGGCCTGGTGGCGCGGGATCTTGTAGTAGGAGCGGAAGACGAGCTTGCGCTTGTCGCCCTTGCCGACGATGTCGTAGATGCCGTCGGCGCCCTTGTCCGGGCCGACCTGCGCGTTGCAGGTGGCCGCGCCGCCGCCGCCGAGTTCGTCGGTGAAGACGACCTTGTTCGCCTTCTGGTTGAAGGTGGCGGAGTGCCAGAACGCGAAGTTCTCGTTGTCCTGGACGCGGTCGATGACGCGCGGCTTCGCCGGGTTCTTGATGTCGAGCAGGACGCCGTCACCCATGCAGGCCCCGGCCGCGAGGTCCTCGGAGGGCAGCGTGGTGATGTCGTGGCAGCCGGTGGTGGCCGAGACGCCCGGGTTCACGGAGCCGCCCGGGTTTCCGCCGTCCGGGAAGAGCACGGGGAAGTCGACGACCTTCGCCTGCTGCGGCGACTTGCGCGGCACCTTGATGACGGAGATCCCGTCGTGCGGCGGCTGGCAGTCCGGGAACGTGGCGCTCGGCGAGTAAGAGGACACGTACACGTACACGTCCTTGCGCTCCGGGACGAGCGTGTGGGTGTGCGAGCCGCAGGAGGTCTCGACGGAGGCGACGTACTCGGGGTGCCGCACGTCGCTGATGTCGAAGACCTTGATGCCCTCCCAGGAGGACTTCTCGGTCGCGGGCTGCGTCGTGCTGTTGCAGGAGTCGTCGCTGCGCGAGGAGTCGGTGGACAGGAAGAGCAGGTCGCCCGAGACGGAGATGTCGTTCTGCGAGCCGGGGCACAGGACCTGGGTGACGGTGCGCGGCTTCTTCGGGTTGCTCAGGTCGAAGACGCGGAAGCCGTCGTAGTTCCCGGCGAAGGCGTACTTGCCCTGGAAGGCGAGGTCGGAGTTGGTGCTCGCCAGCGCGTCTTTGGGGGTGTTGCTGAGGTGCTCGATGTTGCGGGAGTGGACTATCTCGTCCTGGCCCGGTATCTCGCCCGAGGCCACGTCCTTCTTGGCGGAGGCCGCGGCCTCGGAACTGGCCGCCGTACGGGAGGCGCTCTCGTCGCCGGGGCCCGGCGTCGCCGCCGCGGGGCTCACGGCGAGCAGCGCGGCGAGCAGTCCCGCCGCCGCGGCTCCGACGCCGAGGCGTCTGCGCCGGGTGTGGGGGTGGTTGGACAGGGTCACTGCTTCCTCTTCTCCCTCTTCTCCGCCCGTCTCCGCCTGATCTCGGCGGCGAATGAACGGAGTTGAATGGTTCGGGGACTGATCGAAGTATCGTGCTCCTCATGCACATATCAAGAGCGGGTAACAGGATCGTCATGGAATCTTCTGGTTCCCCTGGTGTCCGGTGGGGCGTGCGGGGCGTGCTGTCGCTCGCCCTGTGCCTGGGGCTCGCGGCGTGCGGAGGGGGAGGTCAGGAGCCGGATGGCGGGGTCGAGAAGCCCAGAACTTCGGCGAGTTCGGTGATCGCGCCGGGGAAGCCCGGAGAACCGGCGAAAACGCTCTCTCCCAAGGAGGCGGAATCGGCCAAGAAGGAGGACGACCGGCCCAACACGGCCGATTTCCGCTACGTGGCGATGATGAAGGCGCATCACGCGCAGGCGATCGAACTGAGCGGGCTCGTGCCGGGACGGGCGTCCTCGGCCGGGGTGAAGGCACTGGCCGAACGGATCGCGGACACGCAGGGCCCGGAGATCGACGCGATGAAGGGCTGGCAGGCCCAGTACGACCCGAAGGGGACCCGCACCCCGGAGCACGCGCACGGCACGATGCCCGGCATGGCGACGAAGGCGCAGCTCACGGCGGTGAAGAAGGCGCGCGGCAAGGACTTCGACCAGCTCTTCCTGCGGCTCATGACGAAGCACCACGAAGGCGCGATCGCCATGGCGGGCGAGGTGCTCGGAAGCGGCAACAACATGCGGGTCGAGGAGATGGCGAACGACGTGGTGGCGCAGCAGAGCAGCGAGATCCACCGCATGGAGGCGCTGGCGAAGGGCTGAGCGCGGGCGCTCGCGAGGGACGGGGAGGACCGGCCGTCGGCGAGGGGTGAGCGGGGCGGACCGGGCGGGGCTTCGGCGGGGACCCGCCCCGCGGGTGGTGAGCGGCCGGGGGCGGGGAAACGGCACGGAAACCCCGCGGTCATCAACAGAATGTTTAAGTTCCCTACGGTTCCAGCCAGTTGAACCGTCCCCCAGACTCTGCCCTGTCCCCGTCCGTCGCGGGCCCGTGCGGGTCCGCCGTTCCCCAGGAGTGCCCATGCCGAGCGCACCACCGGCCACCGCGCGGCCCGCGAAGGCCGTACACCCCGTGGACGAAGTACCGCCGCCCCTCTCGCTCTTCGCCTTCGGGCTCCAGCACGTGCTCGCGATGTACGCGGGCGCGGTCGCCGTCCCGCTGATCGTGGGCGGGGCGATGAAGCTGCCGCCCGCCGATCTCGCCTACCTCATCACCGCCGACCTGCTGATATCCGGGGTCGCGACGCTCATCCAGTGCGTCGGCGTGTGGCGGTTCGGGGTCCGGCTGCCGCTCATGCAGGGCTGTACGTTCGCCGCCGTCGCGCCGATGGTGCTCATCGGTACGGGCTCGGGCGGGCTGCCCGCGATCTACGGGGCCGTGATCGTCGCGGGGCTCGCGATGGTGCTGCTCGCACCGGTCTTCGGGCGGCTGCTGCGATTCTTCCCGCCGCTCGTGACGGGCACGGTCATCCTCGTCATCGGTCTCTCGCTCATGCCGGTCGCGGGGGCGTGGGTCGCCGGTGGTGAGGGGGCGAAGGACTTCGGCGCGCCGAAGAACCTCGCGCTCGCCCTCTTCGTCCTGCTCGTCGTGATCGGCGTGCAGCGCTTCGCCCCGGCGTTCCTGAGCCGGATCGCGGTGCTCGTCGGGATCGTCGTGGGTGTCCTGGTCGCGATCCCGTTCGGCTTCACGGACTTCGGCGGTGTCGGTGACGCGGACTGGGCGGGGATCAGTACCCCGTTCCACTTCGGTGCGCCGACCTTCGAGGCGGGCGCGATCGTGTCGCTGCTCATCGTCTCGCTCGTGTCGATGACGGAGACCTCGGGAGACATCATCGCGGTCGGCGAGATGACGGGGCGCAGGGCGGAACCGGGCACGCTCGCGGACGGGCTGCGCGCGGACGGGATCTCGACCGTGCTCGGCGGTGTCTTCAACACCTTTCCGTACACGGCCTTCGCCCAGAACGTGGGGCTCGTCGGGATGACGCGGGTGCGCAGCCGCTGGGTGGTCGCGGCGGCCGGCGGGATGCTCGTCCTGCTCGGGCTGCTGCCGAAGCTCGGCGCGGTGGTCGCCGCGGTGCCCGCGCCCGTGCTCGGCGGGGCGGGGCTGGTCATGTTCGGGACGGTCGCGGCGAGCGGGCTGCGCACGCTCGCGGAGGTCGACTTCAAGGGCAACCACAACCTGACGGTGGTCGCTGTCGCGCTCGCGGTGGGGCTGCTCCCGGTGGGCGTCCCGACGGTCTACGACCGCTTCCCGGACTGGTTCCAGACGGTCATGCACAGCGGCATCAGCGCGGGGTGCCTCACCGCGCTCGTCCTGAACCTGCTCTTCAACCACCTGCCGGGCGCGAAGGCGTCGCCGGGGCCGGCCGAAGCGTCGAGCGAGGAACCCGCCGCGTCGCCCGCCTCCCCCGAGACCTCGACGCCCTCAGCACCTTCAGCGACCTCGGCGCCCTCAGCGAACGGGCTCGCCGAGCCGGTCGGCCTCGCGGGCGGCGGCGTCGAGGACGCGGTCGAGAAGCCCGGGGAAGAGCGCGTCTAGGTCCTCCCTGCGCAGCCCGTTGAGCTTCGCCGTACCCCGGTAGACCTGGCGCACCACTCCGCTCTCGCGCAGGACGCGGAAGTGGTGCGTCGAGGTCGACTTGGTGACCGGCAGGGGGAACTCCGAGCAGTTCAGTTCCCGTTCCCGCGCGGCGAGTTCGCGCACGATGCGCAGCCGCAGCGGGTCGGCGAGCGCGTGGAGCACCGCTTCGAGCCGGATCTCGGCGCGCTCGGGGTGCGGCAGGGCGCGGCTGCCTGCGGCGGGGGTCGTCACGGCGGGCTCCAGGCGGGGCGGGCGGGGTACGGGCGGTCGGTGCGCGGCCATCGTACGACGTGTGCCGGTGCCGCTCCCCTGACGACGGGGGCGGCACCGGCACACGGCGAGTGGTGCGCGGGTGGGCTCAGTACGCGCGGTGGTAGGGCTGTGCCACGTACGGCTGCTCGCCGAGTTCCGTGGCGGCGTGCGCGGCGAAGTGCGGGTCGCGCAGGAGTTCGCGGCCGAGGAGGATCGCGTCGGCCTGGCCGTCCGCGAGGATCTTCTCGGCCTGCCGCGCCTCGGTGATGAGCCCGACAGCGGCTGCCGCGAGGTCCGTCTCGTTCTTGACCCGCTCGGCGAAACGCACCTGGTAGCCGGGGCCGCTCGCGATCGGCGCGGTGGGCGAGATGCCGCCCGTCGAGACGTCGAGGAGGTCGACGCCGTGCTCCTTGAGGGTGCGGGCGAAGGCGACGGTCTCGTCGGCGGTCCAGCCCGTGCGCGGGTCCTCGGGGTCCTCCTCGAACCAGTCGGTGGCCGAGATGCGGAAGAGCAGCGGCAGTTCCTCGGGCCACACGGCGCGTACCGCGTCGACGACCTCGCGCGCGAAACGGGTGCGGTTCTCGTAGGAGCCGCCGTAGGCGTCGGTGCGGTGGTTGCTGTACGGGGAGAGGAACTGGTGGATGAGGTAGCCGTGCGCGCCGTGGATCTCGGCGGTACGGAATCCGGCGTCGAGCGCGCGGCGGGCCGCGTCCGCGAACTGGCCGACGATCTCGCGGATGCCGTCCTCGGTCAGCTCCTCGGGGACGGTGTGGGCGTCCGTGAAGGCGAGCGCGCTCGGGGCGACGGGCGTCCAGCCGTGCTCCGCACCGGCGGGGATGGGGGCGCCGCGATCGACCCAGGTGCGCTCCGTCGAGGCCTTGCGCCCGGCGTGCGCGAGCTGGACGCCGGAGACGGCGCCCTGCTCGTCGAGGAAGCGCGTGATGCGGCGGAAGCCCTCGACCTGCGCGTCGTTCCACAGCCCGAGGTCGTACGGGCTGATGCGGGCCTCGGGGCTGACGCCGGTCGCCTCGGTGAGGATGAGCCCGGTGCCGCCGGTGGCGCGCGCGGCGAGGTGCTGGAAGTGCCAGTCGTTCGGCACCCCCTGCTCCGGCCCGTCCGGGACGGCGCTGTACTGGCACATGGACGCCATCCAGAGCCGGTTGCGGGCGGTCAGCGACCGGAGGGCGTAGGGCTCGAAGAGCGCGCTCACGCGATTCCCCTTTCATGGTGGAGTGGCGGGACCGCCGAGCATAGTACGAGTCTCCTCGTAATACGAAAACTCTCGTATGAAGCGGCCGGTGGCGGCCCCGTCGTCGCGGCCTAGCCTGGAAGGATGGACGGTACGGATACGCGGGCGAGCGGCTCCGAGGGGTTCGTCCGGGCACTGCGCGAGCGGGCGGTCGTCCTGGACGGCGGCTTGTCGAACGAGTTGGAGGCGGCGGGGCACGGCCTCGCGGACGCGCTGTGGTCGGCTCGGCTGCTGCGCGACGAGCCCGCCGCGCTCACCGAGGCGCACCGCGCCTACACGGCGGCGGGCGCGGAGGTCGCGACGACGGCGAGCTACCAGGCGAGCTTCGAGGGCTTCGCGCGGCACGGCATCGACGCGGCGCGCACGCGCGAGCTGCTCGCCCTGTCGGTGGCGGCGGCCCGCGCCTCGGGAAGCAGGTGGGTCGCGGCTTCGGTGGGCCCCTACGGCGCGATGCTCGCGGACGGCTCCGAGTACCGGGGGCGGTACGGGGTGGGCCGCGCCGCGCTCGAACGCTTCCACGGCCCCCGGGTCGAGGCCCTGCTCGCGGCCGGGCCCGACGTCCTCGCGCTGGAGACCGTCCCGGACGTGGACGAGGCGCGGGCGCTGCTCGCCGTGGTGCGCGGCTGCGGGGTGCCCGTGTGGCTCTCGTACAGCGTGGCGGGCGGACGGACGCGGGCGGGGCAGCCGCTGGAGGCGGCCTTCGGGCTCGCGGCGGGGGCCGAGGAGGTGGTGGCGGTGGGGGTCAACTGCTGCGAGCCCCTGGAGGTGGCTCAGGCGGTACGGCGCGCGGTCGCCGCGAGCGGGAAGCCGGGCGTGGCCTACCCGAACAGCGGCGAGCGGTGGGACTCCCGCGCGCGGGGCTGGCGCAGCGACCCGAGTTTCGCGCCGGGCCTCGCCGCCGAGTGGTACGCGGCCGGGGCGCGGCTCATCGGGGGTTGCTGCCGGGTGGGGCCGGACGGGATCAGGGGTGTCGCGGACGTGCTGCGCGCAGGAGCGTGAGCCCGGCGGCAAGACTCACGAAGCCGCCCGCCAGGAACGTGGCGCGTACTCCGGCTCGGGCGAGGACGAGCCCGCCGAGCGCTGCCCCCGCGGCGATGCCCGCGTTGTAGGCGCCCGAGTTGGCGGCGAGCGCGAGGTCCGTGCGGCGGGGCGCGTAGCGGAGCATCGCGTTCTGCGCGGCGAGGAAGACCGGGCCGAGCGCGAGGCCGAGCACGGCGAGCGAGCACACGGCGAGGACCTGGTGGCGGGCCGCGACGGCGAGGCCGAGGAGTCCGGCGGACTGCACCACGACGGCGGTGGTGAGCGCGGCCCAGGGGAAGCGGTCGAGGAAGGGGCCCGTGGCGGCCACCCCGGCGAGGCAGGCGAGACCGAGGCAGACGAGCAGCAGGCTCACCGTGCCCGGCGCGAACCCGCTCTCGGTGCCGAGGAGTTCGACGACGTAGGTGAATCCGGCGAAGCCGCCGGTGGCGGAGAGCGCGACGGCGAGGAGGACCACGCGGAAGCGGCGTGCGCTCGGCTCGCTCGCGTACGAGGCCGGGGCACTCTCCGGTGGCGTGGTGGGCAGCAGCACCGCGATCGGCAGGAGGGCGAGGAGGCCGAGGACGGCGAGCAGGCCGAAGGGGAGCCGCCAGTCGCCGTGCCGCCCGATCCAGGTCCCGGCCGGGACGCCCACGACGAGCGCGAGGGAACCCGCGACCGACACGACCCCGAGTACCCGGCCGCGCAGGCGTGGCGCGAACAGGCCGACGGCGACCTGCCCGAGCACGGCCCAGAAGAGCGCCTGCGCGAGCGCGGTGACGAAGCGCGCGGCAAGGAGCGGGAGGTACGCGGGGGCGAGGGCGGCGCCGAGGCCGGAGAAGACGAGGGCCGCGAGGACGCCGGTGAGGAGGTGGCGGCGGGGCACGGCACGGGTGAGGTGGGCGAGCGGGACCGAGACCACCGCGACGGTGAGCCCGTAGCACGAGACCAGCAGACCGACCGCCCACAGCGGCACGTCGAGACCACCGGCGATGCGGCCGAGCAGCCCGACGGGAAGGTTCTCAGCGGTGTTGAAGGCGAAGGCCGCGAGCATGAGCCCGAGGAGTACGACGGGGGCGCGCCACCGGTTTTCCGTGAAGGCGTTCACACGGCCACATCACACGCCGTACGGGGAGATGCGCAAACTGTTTCCGCGCAAGCGGTTTCCGCGCATCCGGACCGGGCCCGCGACCCGGCGGGCCCCGGCGCGGGCTACGGCAGTCGCCAGTCCACCGGCTGGGCGCCCTGCTGGAGGAGCAGGTCGTTGGCGCGGCTGAAGGGGCGGGAGCCGAAGAAACCGCGGTCGGCGGACATCGGCGAGGGGTGCGCCGATTCGATGGCGGGGTAGTCGCCGAGGTGCGGGCGCAGGTTGCGGGCGTCGCGGCCCCACAGGATCGAGACGAGGGGCTTGCCGCGCGCGACGAGGGCGCGGATCGCCTGCTCGGTGACCTCCTCCCAGCCCTTGCCCCGGTGCGCGGCCGGGCTGCCGGGGGCGGTCGTGAGTGCCCTGTTGAGGAGCAGGACGCCCTGCCGGGTCCAGGGCGTGAGGTCGCCGTTGGAGGGTTGGGGGACGCCGAGGTCCGCCTGGAGTTCGCGGTAGATGTTGACGAGCGAGCCCGGCAGGCGCCGCACCTCGGGGGCGACGGCGAAGCTCAGACCGATCGCCATGCCGGGCGTCGGGTAGGGGTCCTGACCGACGATCAGCACCTTGACCTCGTCCAGTGGCTGCTGGAAGGCGCGCAGGATGTTCTTCCCCGCGGGGAGGTACGTGCGCCCGGCGGCGATCTCGCCGCGCAGGAAGTCCCCCATGGCGGCGATGCGCCCGGCGACTGGGGCGAGGGCCTCGGCCCAGCCCGCTTCGACCACTTCGTTCAAGGGTTGTGCTGGCACGGCGTCACTCTATCGGCGCAGTGACGTACGTCCCAATCCGGGCCCGCGCGCGGCTCCCCGGCGTGGGGCACCCGCGCGCGGAGGGCTAGGCTGCGGCCCGCCCCGTCCCGTGTGTCCGAGGAGACCCGCTCATGCCGCCGTACGACACCGCAGGCCGTGAGCCCCTCGTGGTGGGTGTGGACTCGGGCGGTTCCGGGGTGCGGTTCGCGGTAGCCGGAGGCCCGTACCGGGAGCCGAGGGTGCTCGTCTCGCGCGTGCCCGTGCGGACGGGCCCGGAGGGGATCTCGGCGGCGCACCTGCTCGAACAACTCGTGCCCGCCGTGCGCGGAGCACTGCCCGAGGGGGCGCGGCCGGCCGCGCTCGTGGTGGGCGCGGCGGGGATGGCGACACTCGGCGCCGACCTGCGGGCCGTGCTCCCGGGGGCGCTCTCCGACGCGCTCGGGCTGCCGGTGCTCGGTCTGGTCTCGGACGCGGCGACGGCCTACGCGGGCGCGCTCGGGCAGCGGGCGGGAGCCGTCGTCGCCGCCGGTACGGGAATGATCGCGCTCGGCACCGATCTGCGGGCCTGGCACCGCGCCGACGGCTGGGGCCACCTGCTCGGGGACGCGGGGAGCGGGGCGTGGATCGGACGGGCCGGGCTCGACGCGGCGCTGCGCGCACTGGACGGGCGTCCCGGGGGCTCGGCGGCGCTGAGGCGCCGGGCCGAGGCGCGGTTCGGGGCGCTGCCCGGGCTGCCGGCGCTGCTGTACCCGCGTGCCGACCGGGCGGCGGTCCTCGCCTCCTTCGCGCCGCAGGTCGCCGCCGCCGCGAGCGAGGACGGGGACCCGCTCGCCGCCGGGGTGCTGCGGGACGCGGCGGGCCACATCGCCGCTTCCGCCGCGGCGGTCTGCCCGGCGGACGGAGTCGTCGCCCTCACCGGCGGCCTGTTCCGGATGGGTGCGCCGCTGCTCGGGCCGCTCGACGCGGAACTGGCGCGCGTCCTGCCGAAGGCGGCGCGGGTGCCCGCGGCGGGCGATCCGCTGGACGGTGCCGTCCTGCTCGCGCGGGCGCTCGCCGGTGACGGGCTGCGACTGCCCGTGGACGGGACGCACTTGACGGTGCGTCGGGCAGCGGACTGAGACCTTCCGCGGACGCTTCGCGGCGTCGGGGGCGAGGGGAGAAAGCGCGGGACACCGGCCTGTTCCCGTACCGACCGGAAAAATACGGACGGATACCGCGCACGCTCCCCCTGCCCGAACGACGAGCCGGTGGAAACCAGTACCATGCGGCGCCATGAGCACCCCCTCAGGGCCCGCATCCGGCCTGCCCGTACGCATGCCCCGTCCGCGCCAGTCGGGACGGCACCGCCGACCCGAACCGGTGGTGGCGCCCGACAACGCCCCCGCCCTCGTCCTGGCCGTGCCAGGAACCCCGGGCAAGGAGGTCCGGCAGCTCGCGGACGAGGTCACCAGCATCGCCCGTTCCGAGCTGCCCGGACTCGACGCGCACGTCGGCTACCTCGACAGCGCGGAGACCGACCCGATCCAGGCCGAGTACCCGCAGCTGAGCGCCGTGCTCGCGCACGTCTCCGCGCAGCGCGCCGAGCGCCGCGCGCGGGCCGCCGAGGCGGGCGCCGACGTGCCCGCCGACGACGGTCCCTCCGCCGTCGTGGTGCCGCTGCTCGCCGGGCCCGACAGCGCGCTCCTGCGCCGCGTGCGCCAGGCGGTGAACGACAGCCGCGCGGTCGCCGAGCTGACCGCCGTGCTCGGCCCGCACCCGCTGCTCGCCGAGGCCCTGCACGTGCGTCTGTCGGAGGCCGGGCTCGCACGGGCCGACCGCGCGCGGCTGTTCACCGTGGCGACCGCGGCGGACGGCATCATCCTCGCCACGGTGGGCGGCGAGGAGGCCGTGCAGGCGGCCGGGATCACGGGCATGCTGCTCGCCGCGCGGCTCGCCGTGCCGGTCATGGCGGCGGCGCTCGACCAGGAGGGCGCGATCGCGGCGAAGGCCGCCGAGCTGCGCGAGGCCGGGGCGACCCAGCTCGCGCTGGCCCCGTACCTCGTCGGCCCCGAGCTGGACGAAGGGCTGTTGCGGGGTGCCGCCGAGGAGGCCGAGTGCCCGGCGGCCGAGCCGCTCGGCGCCTACCCGGCGATCGGCAAGCTCGTCGTCGACAAGTACACGGACGCGCTGGGCATCGCCCAGGCCCGCCCGCAGGGCTTCCCGCAGCGCTGATTCGCGGGGCCACCTGTCCGCCGTCCGCCCCGTCGCCGCCCCGCGCGGCACGTGCTCATCCATCAGGGCCCGCTCCTGGCGTCGTACGCGCCGGTGCGGGCCCTGCGGTGTGTGCGGAGCCGATCCCGCGAGGGGGACCGGGCCTCGGGCCGGCCTCAGGCGAAGACGACGCAGGAGGCGGCGGGGACGGCGAGCGAGCCGGTCTCGCGCGGCACCCCCGTGTCGGGGTCGACGGCGAAGCAGGTGACGTCGCCGCTGTGCTCGTTGGCCGTGTAGAGGAAGCGGCCGCTGGGGTGCACGGCGAGGTCGCGCGGCCAGGTGCCGCCGCACGGCACGGTGGTCACGAGGCGCGCCTCGTCGCCCGCGAGCGCGAAGACCGAGACGACGTCCTCGCCGCGCACGGCGGCCCACAGCCAGCGCCCGTCGGGCGAGACCCGCACCCCGGAGCCGTAGGCGTCGCCCTGCGGCGCGAGCGGCAGGAGCGCGCTCTCCATGACCGCCTTGAGAGTCCCGTCACCCGCGTCCCAGCGGCACACCGTAAGGGTGGGTGACAGCTCGTTGAGGAGGTACAGGTGTCCCCCGTCCGGGTGGAACGCGAGGTGCCGGGGGCCCGAGCCCGGGCGGAGCGCGAACTCGCGGTGCGCGACGGGCGCTCCGTCCACGATCTTCAGTACGCGCACCGAGTCGGTGCCGAGGTCCACGGTGACGGCCCAGCGGCCCGAGGGGTCGGGGAGCACCTGGTGGGTGTGCGGCTCCTGCTGGCGCTGCGGGTGCGGGCCCGAGCCCTTGTGCGTGAGGACGCCGGAGACGGGCCCGAGGCCGCCGTCGGCGCGGACGGGGAGCGCCGAGACGCTGCCCGAGTTGTAGTTCGCGGTCAGGAGGTGCCCGTCGTACAGGCACAGGTGCGTGGGGCCTTCACCGCGTACGGGGACGGGCGGGCCGAGCGGCGCGGGGGCGCCCGCTGTGAGGTCGAGCGCGACGGCTGCTCCCTCGGCCGTCTCGCTGACCGCGTAGAGCCGTTCACCAGTCGCGTCGAGCGCGAGGAAGGAGGGATCGGGCACTGTCTCCGTGACGCTCCGCACGGTGAGTGCTCCCGTCTCCGCGTCCACCTCGGCACTCGTGATGCCCTGGCCGCCCCCAGCCGTGAAAGATCCGATGTACGCCCGACCGGCCCACGTACCGTCCACTGCTCCACCCCTCCGCACCCGGCGAACGCCCCCCTCCGGGACGCCCCGGGCGACGGTAGCAGCCGGACGGGAGGGGGTCGGCGCTGGTGGGGGACGGGACCCGGGGCCGTACGGGAGGGCGCGCCGGCCCGGGCGGGCGCCGCGGGCGGGGCGGGGCGGCCCGCCGCTCCGTCATGGCATCCTCGGGAGCCCGCACACAATCCCTCCCCAAACCGGCTCTCCGCCTGAGCGGCTGTCAAGGGCATACTGTTTCCCGTACAGCACAGGTGTACGACTACCCTCAGCGGTCACACGACGGGTACGGATGCCGCTCGGGCCTCTACGACGGAAAGGCGGCGATGGCCGTGACTCTTCTCGGCGTGATTCTCGTCGTCCTCGGCGCATGGCTCCTCGCCTCACTGGCACTCGGCCTCGTCCTCGCCCGGCACACCCACCGCGGCCTGCGACGCAGGCTCGGTGCCGCCCGCAGGCTCGTGATGGTGAAGGTCCCCGACTCGGCGGACGAGCCGCCCGCGCACCCCGCCCACCAGCCCCCGGCGACCACGGGGCACAGCGCTCGCTGACGTCTACTCGGCCCCGTTCATCCAGCCGCCCGGCGGTCCCGCCGGACGGACTCACCTCACAGGCGCGGCGGTTCGTCGCCACGCGAGGCGTCCGGCTCAACGTCCGCCCGGTGGAGGACAACCGGCGGTGGTGGCACGAGCGCGGCGTACCAGGACAGGTGGGGCGGCGTCGTCCTGCCGCCCGCGCCTGAATACGGCGGCCGCCCCAGGCACTTCGACCCCGACGGGCCGGAAGCCGACGACACCGGCGAGCGGTTCGAGGCGGGGGCGCAGCGCACGGCCGTCCCGTTACTCCTTCCTGATCGGGCCCGGAGGGGAGTTCGGCGTCCAGGCCGGGGCGAACCACTGGGCACCCCTCCACGCAAGCATCGAGGGCTGGGTCGAGGCGCTCGCGCTCGCCCATCACGCCGCCGCGCGAATCACCCGGTTCACCGGTGACGAGGTCGACGACGTGGGGCTTGGCGACTGCGAACCCGTGCGCGAGGTACGGCGCCTGGCGGACACCTGGTGGCGGGGGCCCACCGCCTCGTGGGCCTCTGGACGGGCGAGGCCGTCTCCCTCGACTTCCCGCGCGGGCGCGTCGCGCGGGTGCACTCGGGCCTGGACGACTGGGGCTTGTACGGGGGCGTCCGCCCCGAGGCGGGCTGAGCCCCGGAGCCCCGTACGGCACCGTTCGCTTCGGCAAACGAAGGGGCGGGGCGCACCCCCGTGTCCGCGCGGAGTGGTCGTGCCCCGCGCTCACCCATGGCCGGAGCCCCGTCCGCCCGCGCAGGCCCCTCCCCGCCCTCGCGCCCGCGAACATCCCGGCCCGCCCACAGGTGCCCTGACGCCGCCTCACCCCTCCCCCGCCCAGGTCACCGTTCCCAACCATCAGGTCCTGAACGTGGCCTCTTCGTGACCCCACGGCTACCAAAGCGAGGCCATCGGGTCCAACGAGCGGCGTGAGCTGTTCTTTTCGCACCTCAACGGCCCGCGCGGCACCGCCGAGAGGGCCCTGTCGGCCTCCCGCAGGACATACGCCGGCAACAGAACCGACTTCATCTCTTGACAGGCCACCAGCCCAGGCAGCAACCTTCCGGCATCACGTGGGAACGCTCCCACGTCGGGCGTGGGAGCGCTCCACAGTCGGCCGCACGCACGCACTCGCGCGGCCCGGCCGGCCTGGCGGCCCGCTTCACCCCCGCTCCCACACGCCGCTTTCTCGACCCGGCACCGTTGCCGGAACATAGGAGTAGTGGAATGCGCATTACCCGCACGGCCCCGGGCCGCGCCAGGAAGAGCGTGGTCCTCGCGACCACGGCCCTGACGGCCTGCGCCCTCGTACTGACCGGTTGCAGCGACGACTCCGACTCCTCGGACAAGGCGTCCGACGGATCGGTCACCCTGACCGTCGCCGACTACGGCCAGTTCGGGTACAAGGAGGCGAAGCTCTTCGACGAGTACCACAAGCTCCACCCGAACATCACGGTCAAGGAAGACACGACCGCCGACGAGCAGGACTACTACCCGAAGCTGCTCCAGCAGCTCAACAGCAACAGTGGTCTCGGCGATGTGGTCGGTGTCGAGGTCGGGCGCATCAAGGAGGTCACGGACACCCAGGCGGCCAAGTTCGTCGACCTCAGCAAGTCGATCAACGTGGACGACTGGGTCTCCTGGAAGGAGAAGCAGGCCACGACGAAGGACGGCGCGGTGATCGGTGCCGGCACCGACATCGGCCCGATGTCCCTGTGCTACCGCCGCGACCTCTTCGAGAAGGCGGGGCTGCCCGACGACCGCGAGACCGTGGCCACGGCCGTCGCGGGCGGCTGGGAGGACTACATCAAGCTCGGCCAGGAGTACAAGAAGAAGGCGCCCGAGGGCACGTTCTTCACGGACTCCGCGAGCGCGATGTTCAACGCCGTCGTCTCCTCCAACGCCGAGCAGTACTACGACAAGAGCGGCAAGCCGGTCTACAAGGACAGCCCCAGCGTCAAGCAGGGCTGGAAGCTGGCCGCCGAGGTCGCCGACAAGAAGCTGAGCGGGGGCCTCGCGCAGTTCCAGGACCCGTGGGAGGCGGCCCTGCGCAAGGGCACCGTGGCCACCGTCGTGTGCCCTGCGTGGATGGCCAACCAGATCCAGGTCAACGCTGGTGACGCCTTCAAGGGCAAGTGGGACATCGCCAAGGCCCCCGGTGAGACGGCCGCCAACTGGGGCGGTTCCTTCCTCTCGGTGCCCAAGTCGGGCAAGCACGTCAAGGAGGCCACCGCGCTCGTCAAGTGGCTGACGGCCCCCGAGCAGCAGGCGAAGACCTTCAAGGCCGCCGGCATCTTCCCCTCGAACAAGAAGGCGTACGAGCTCGCGGACGTGAAGAGCGCGACGCTCCCCTACTTCAACAACGCGCCGATCGGTGAGATCTACGCGAGCGAGGCGGAGAGCATCCCCGAGGCCGTCCTCGGCGCGAAGGACGCCTCGATCAAGGACGAGCTCTCGAAGCAGATCAACAACATGGAGCAGCGCGGCACCAAGCCCGACGACGCCTGGAAGGCGGCCACCGAGACGATCGACAAGTCGATCGGCTGACGGTCCGCCCGGGGTGGCCCGCTCGCGAGCGGGCCACCCCGGGCGCCCCCTTTCCCCGTCCGTCCGTCCTTGAAGGAAAGGACAACCGTGGCCACCTCCACGCCCACCAGGCCGTCCGCCACTCCCCCGCCCCCGGCGGGGGACGCGGCACGCGCCGAGGCCCGCCGCCGGCTGCGCAGCCGGTTGTGGCGCCTGGACGACAAGGCGTCGCCGTACGCCTACATCGCCCCGTTCTTCCTCGTCTTCGCCGCCTTCGGGCTCTACCCGCTGCTCTACACCGGCTGGATCGCGCTGCACCGCGTCGAGCTGACCGGGCTCGACCAGTCCACCTGGATCGGGCTCGACAACTTCCAGCGCGTCCTCGGCGACGGCGAGTTCTGGGACGCGGTCGCGAACACGTTCATCATCGGTGTCATCTCGACCGTGCCGCAGCTCCTCGTGGCGCTCGGTCTCGCGCACCTGCTCAACTACCGGCTGCGGGCCTCGACGTTCTGGCGGACGGTGATCCTCACCCCGTACGCGACGTCCGTCGCCACCGCCGCGCTCGTCTTCGCGCTCGTCTTCCGCCCCGACGGCGGTCTGCTCAACTACCTGCTGCACTTCGTCGGCCTGGGCGACACCAACTGGGCCAACGGCCACTGGACGTCGAAGATCGCCATCTCGGTCATCGTCATCTGGCGCTGGACCGGCTACAACGCGCTCATCTACCTCGCCGCGATGCAGGCGGTGCCGACGGACCTCTACGAGGCCGCCTCGCTCGACGGGGCCTCGCGCTGGCAGCAGTTCCGCAAGGTGACGATCCCTTCGCTGCGCCCGACGATCCTCTTCACCATCGTCATCTCGACGATCGGCTCGATGCAGCTCTTCGGCGAGCCGCTGCTCCTGGAGGGCGGCACGCTCGGTTCCACGGGCGGCAGCGAGCACCAGTACGAGACGCTGAGCATCTATCTCTACAACTACGGCTGGAAGCTCGGCCACCTCGGCCCGGCCGCCGCCGTGGCCTGGTCGATGCTCGCCCTGCTGCTGCTGATCGCGCTGATCCAGTGGCTGATCGGCCGCTTCCTGCGCAAGAGCGCGGGCTGAGAGGGAGCGAACCCATGACCACGACCACACCCACTCCTCCCGTGCTCGCCGCCACGGACCCCGCGGACCCCGGGCCGAAGACGACCGGCAGGCGCCGCTTCCGCATCGGCGCGGGCGAGCAACTGCGCGGCGGCCCCTTCACGTACCTCGCCCTCGCGGTCGTCGGCGTGCTCTCCGTCTTCCCGCTGTACTGGACGCTGGTGGCCGCCTCGCACGATCAGCAGCGGGTGCTCGACAGCCCGCCGCCGTTCCTGCCGGGCGGCCGACTGTGGCACAACCTCCAGGCGGCCTGGGAGCAGGCCAACCTCGGCAAGGCGCTCGTGAACACGCTCATCGTCGCGGGCTGCATCACCGCGGCGACGCTGTTCTTCTGCACGCTGGCCGGGTACGCCTTCGCCAAGCTGCGCTTCCGCGGCCGCGGGGTCCTCATGACCGCCGTGATCGCGACGCTCACCATTCCGCCGCAGCTCAGCGTCGTCCCGCTGTTCATGCTCATGTCGGACATCGGCTGGGGCGGCAAGCTGCCCTCGGTCATCTTCCCGACGCTCGTGAGCGCCTTCGGTGTCTTCTTCATGCGCCAGTACCTCATCGAGGCGCTGCCGTACGAGCTGATCGAGGCCGCCAAGGTGGACGGCGCGAACAACCTGCGCATCGTGCGCAGCATCGTGCTGCCGGCGGCGCGGCCCGCGATGATGGTCCTCGGGATGCTTACCTTCGTGCAGGCGTGGAACGATTTCTTCTGGCCGTTCCTCTCGCTCAGCCAGGCCAATCCCACCGTCCAGGTGGCGCTGGGCCAGCTCAGCGCCTCGTACACGCCCGATCAGTCGATCGTGATGGCGGGCGCCCTCATCAGCACCCTGCCGCTGATCGTGGTGTTCATCGTCTTCGGCAAGCAGATCGTGGGCGGCATCATGGCCGGCGCGGTCAAGGGCTGAGTCCGGCCCTGCCCCGGCCACGTCGTCGCGGCCGGGGGCGGCCGTCCCCTGTGAACCCCCGGCGCCCCGTACGCCGTTCTTCCCCTTCCCCTCCATTTCATGGGAGCGCTTCCACATGACCGCTGTACGACCCGAGTCCGGTACTCGCCCGGCCGTCTCCCCCACCGGCTTCCCCACCGGCTTCCTGTGGGGCGCCGCCACCGCCTCGTACCAGGTGGAGGGGGCCGCGACGGTGCACGGCCGGACCCCCTCGATCTGGGACACCTTCAGTCACACCCCCGGCAAGGTCCGCAACGGCGACACCGGTGACATCGCCGCGGACCACTACCACCTGTACCGCGAAGACGTCGCGTTGATGAAGGAGCTGGGGCTCGGCGCCTACCGCTTCTCCGTCTCCTGGTCGCGCGTGCAGCCCACGGGGCGCGGCCCCGCCGTCGAGCAGGGGCTCGACTTCTACCGGCGCCTCGTGGACTCGCTCCTGGAGGCCGGGATCACGCCGGTGGCGACGCTCTACCACTGGGATCTGCCGCAGGAGCTGGAGGACGCGGGCGGGTGGCCGCTGCGCGACACGGCCGAGCGCTTCGCGGACTACGCGGCGCTCGTGGCGGGGGCGCTCGGCGACCGGGTGCCCATGTGGACGACGCTCAACGAGCCCTGGTGCTCGGCCTTCCTCGGCTACGGCTCCGGGGTGCACGCTCCGGGGCGTACGGAGCCGGCGGCGACGCTGCGCGCGGCGCACCACCTCAACCTGGCGCACGGCAAGGGCGTTCAGGTGCTGCGCGGGCTGCTCCCGGCAAACGCGCAGACCTCGATCACGCTCAACCTGCACCAGGTGCGCCCCCTCACGACGAGCTCCGAGGACGCGGACGCGGCACGGCGGATCGACGAGGTGGGCAACCGGGTCTTCACCGGTCCGATCCTCGACGGCGGTTACCCGCAGGACCTGCTCCGGCGCACGGCCTCGCTCGTGGACTGGGACGAACTGGTCAGGCCCGGCGACCTGGAGGCCATCGCGACGCCGATCGACGTGCTCGGGGTCAACTACTACACGCCGACGATCGTCTCCGCCTCGGACGGCGCGGGCGACTCGCGCGACGACGGGCACGGGGCGAGCGACCACTCGCCGTGGACCGGTTCCGAGGACGTCGCCTTCCACCTCGCCCCGGGCACGCGCACGGCGATGAACTGGGCGGTGGACTCCTCGGGCCTGCACGCCCTGCTGACGCAGCTCCACGAGGAACACCCCGAGCTGCCGCTCATGGTGACCGAGAACGGCGCGGCGTTCGACGACTACGTCTCGCCCGAGGGTCGCGTCGAGGACCCCGAGCGCATCGCGTACCTGCACTCCCACCTGGAGGCGGTGCGACAGGCGGTCGCGGACGGCGCGGACGTGCGCGGGTACTTCCTGTGGTCGCTGCTCGACAACTTCGAGTGGTCCTACGGGTACGCGAAGCGCTTCGGCACGGTGTACGTGGACTACGCCACGCAGCGGCGCATCCCGAAGGCGAGCGCCCACTGGTACGCGGACGTGATCCGGCGCGGCGGACTGCCGGACTGAGACCACCGGGCCGGGGGGCCGGGACGGAGCGGGCGGGCGCCGTGGGGGTCGCCCGCCCGCTCCCGCCGAGGGGCGGGCGTCACGTGGGGGCGCCCGCCCCGCCGGTACGGGTGCTCCGGCCCGTACGGGGTGAAGCCCTCCGTACGGGCCGGAGCGGCGCTCAGCTCGCCGGGCACCCCCGTACCGCGTCCCGCGAGGCGTCGTCGATCAGGGCGCGCTGGGCGGCGCGGACCTTGCCGACGTCGGCCTTCATGACCGAGCGGTCGTAGGTCATGATGCCGTTCAGCTCGCCCTCGACGTCGGCGATCTGCGTGTAGACGGAGCCGTTGCTGCCCTTGCAGGCGAGGGCGCGGACCTCGTCGACCTTCTTGAGGTACTCGTCGGTGTAGGCCTCCTTCTCGACACCGACGTAGCTCTGCTGGACCGGCCAGGCGTGGCCCGGTACGGCGAGGCCGAGTCCGCCGAACTCACCGCTGACCAGGGCGCGTTTGCCGTCGGGCGCGGGCAGGGCCGGGCTCGGGTAGCCGTGCGCGTCGGCTATGTCGCCGTTACCGCCGTCGACGGCGCCGCAGCAGTTGAGCCCGCTCATGTTGTTGACGAGGCGGCTGGGGTCCCACTTCTTCGCCTGGTCGGCGACCCGGGCCTGGTCGTACTGGCCCCAGCCCTCGTTGAAGGTGACCCACATGATGACCGAGGGGCTGCTCGCGTGCTGGTCGATCATCTGCTTCATCTCGTGCTCGTACTCGGCCTTCTCGCTCGCGTTGTCGGGCACCGCGGCCATGGCCGGCATGTCCTGCCACACGAGGAGGCCGAGCTTGTCGGCCCAGTAGAACCAGCGGTCGGGTTCGACCTTGATGTGCTTGCGCACGGAGTTGAAGCCAAGGTTCTTGTGCTGGACGAGGTCGTACTTCAGGGCCTCGTCGGTGGGTGCGGTGTGGAGGCCGTCGGGCCAGAAGCCCTGGTCGAGGGTGGCCATCATGAAGACGGGCTTGCCGTTGAGCTCGGTGCGCGGCGTGCCGTTCACGTTCTGCACGGAGATGTCCCGCATCCCGAAGTAGCTGCCGACGCGGTCCTTCCCCGTGCTGACCTCGAGGCGGTAGAGGTGGGGGTCGTCGGGTGACCACAGGTGCGGGTTCCTGACGGGGAGCTGGAGGGTCGTGCCGGTGCGGCCGTGGACGGTGGCGACCTTGCGCTTGCCGTCGTAGGCGGTGGCGGTCACGGGGAGCCCCGCGCGGGTGCCGTCGACGTCGACGGCGAGGCGCTGGTTCTTGACGTCGGGCGTGAGCTTGAGCGAGTCGGTGTGCTCGGCCGCGACGGGCTCCATCCAGACGGTCTGCCAGATTCCCGAGCTGGGCGTGTACCAGATGCCGCTGGGGTCGAGGCGCTGCTTGCCGACCGGCGGGTTCTCGCCGTCCTTCGCGTCGGTCGGGTCGTAGACGCCGACGACCAGTTCCTGGGTGCGGCCCGGCTTGAGCGCGTCGGTGACGTCCGCGGAGAAGCGGTCGTAGCCGCCCTTGTGGCTGGTCACCTTCTTGCCGTTGACCCAGATGTCGGCCTGCCAGTCGACGGCGTCGAAGTTGAGCTGGAGCCGCTGGTCGTGGCCGACCTTCCAGTTCGCCGGCACGGTGAAGGTGCGCCGGTACCACATGCGGTCCTCGTGGCGCTCGATGCCGGAGAGCTGCGACTCGATCGGGTAGGGGACGAGGACGCGCTCGGCGAGGTTCTTGCCGAGCGGCGGGGCCTGGCCCTCCTTCGCCGCCGCGAACTGCCAGGTGCCGTTGAGGTTCTGCCAGCGGTCGCGGGTGAGCTGGGGGCGCGGGTACTCGGGCAGCGCGTTCTTCGGGCCGACGTCCTTGGCCCAGCGGGTGCTGAGCTGGTACGTGGACTTGTTGGCGCCGCCCGCCCAGAAGGCACCGATCGCGTCGCCGCCGTCCTTCGTGCGCAGGCCGCCCTCGCCGTCGTACCGGACGTCGACGGAGCCGCCCGCGCCGACGACGGGTTCCTTGAGCGCGACGAGGAGTTTCGCCGGGTCGGCGGGGTCCTTGCGGACGGTGCCGAGGGGCCAGTCGGCGCCGCCGATATTGGCGCTGAGGTGCTGGGCGACGGTGCTCGGCGGGGTGGCGAGGGAGTGCGGGAAGCCGAGTTCGAGGGTGCGGCCCGTGCTGGTGACGGTCGCGGAGGTGGCGCCGTCGTAGGACCAGTTCTCGGGGGTGCGGAAGGCGGACTGCGGGACGGGGGTCTGGGTGCCGCCCGGCGGGGTCCAGGAGAAGTGGAGGTTCGAGCCGCCCTCGTGCTCGAAGTACTCCAGCTTGATGTCGTACGCCTTGCCCGCCTCCAGGGTGACGGGCTGGGAGACCTGCTCCTTGTCCCAGTCGTCGACCCAGTGGTCGATGACGAGGTCGTCGCCGATCCAGAGCCGGAAGCCGTTGTCGCCCTTGATCTGGAAGGTGTGCTCGCCGCTCGTCTCGGGGACGAGGCGGCCCGTCCAGCGGATGTTGACGTCGTCGGCCTGTCCGGTGGCCTGTTGCAGGCGGGACTCCAGGCTGCCGAAGTCGAGCGAGGGGTCGAAGGCGGTGGCCTTGAGCTGGTCGAAGTCGAAGGCGCCGGGGGCGGACTGGGTGTAGTAGTCGCCCCTGAGGCCGTGCAGCTCCGCGGCGTCCGCGGTGCCGGCCTTGTGGGGGGTGGAGGTGGGGTGGGGGGTGAGGGTGCCTGCCGCTGGGCGAGTGCTCCCGGGGTCCGCCGCGCTCGCGGTGGACGTCGCGGTGAGTCCCGCGAGGCCCAGCAATGCGGCGGCGCACAGGGCGAGGGGGCGTCCCACGCCCCCTGCCGGGGAGAATCTGCTGCGGTTGCGCACGTGCTCCTCCTTCTTGCCGTGGGGCTTTGCCACGGGGGCCTTTGCGCAAGGTCCCCCGATGTCATGTCGAGGAAGGGTGGCGGCTCGCCGCTCCAGTCTGTACAACGTTGCAAGGAACGGCAGTTGGCATGAGAGCACGCCCTCTCGCCTACTGTCCAGGGTCATGACAGACGCGTCCGGGCGCCGGACGCGGAGTGAAGCGGAGGGGTTTTCGTGCGGGTGAGCCTCAAGGACGTCGCGCAACTGGCGGGCGTGTCGATCAAGACCGTCTCGAACGTGGTCAATCACTACGAGCACGTCACGCCGGCCATGCGGGAGCGGGTCCAGCGGGCCATCGACGAACTGGGGTACCGCCCCAATCTGACCGCCCGCAACCTGCGCAAGGGCCGGACGGGGATCATCGCGCTCGCGGTGCCCGAGCTGGGCAATCCCTATTTCGCCGAGCTGGCGGGGGAGGTGATCGACGCGGCGGCCGAGCACGAGCTGACGGTGCTGCTCGACCACACGCGGGGCGAGCGCGAGCGGGAGGTCCTGGTCAGTCAGGGCTTCCGGGCGCGGGTCATCGACGGGCTGATCCTGTCGCCGCTCGAACTGGAACCGGAGGACCTCTCGGCCAGGACGGACGACGTACCGCTCGTGCTGCTCGGGGAGCGGGAGTACGCGCTGCCCTATCCGCACATCGCGATCGACAACGTCGCGGCGGCCCGCAGCGCGGTACGGCACCTGATCCGGCTCGGCCGGACCCGGATCGCCTTCCTCGGGGCGCGCACCGATTCCCCGAACAGGCCCGCCCAGCTGCGGCTTCAGGGCTGGCGGGAGGAGTTGCGGGCGGCGGGGCTCGAAGGCGGGGAGCGGCTGGCGGCGCCGACGGGGGGCTGGGACCGGGGCGACGGGGCGGAGGGGATGGCGCGGCTGCTGGACTCGGGGGTGCGTCCTGACGCCGTGTTCGCTTACAACGATCTGGTAGCGGTGGGGGCGATGCGGGTGCTCCACGAGCGGGGCCTGCGGGTCCCGTGGGACGTGGCGGTCGTCGGATTCGACGACGTACCGGAGTCGCGGTACGGCGCCGTGACGCTCACGACGGTCTCGCCCGACAAGAGGGCGATCGCGCGGCTCGCGGTGTCCTCGCTGGTCAGCTCGCTGGAGCGGGCCGCGGCGCTGCGCGGGAGCCCGGACGCGGACGCGCGGCCCGAGCAACAGCCCTCCGTGTTCGCCCCCTTCCGGCTCCTGGAGCGCGAGAGCACACTCGGAAGGCGCTGAGGAGCCGTCGCGGGGGTACCCCGTCCGGCCGCCTTGGCCGGGAGGGGTTTACAGCCACCTTCCAACGATGTAAAAACCAGACGCACAAGCGGAGTTGGCCCGGAGAAGCGGGGCCGACCGCAGTACGACCACGTTCCTTTCCCTTGTGCCCGTGTGCTCGCACGGGTCCGTGCCGCTACGGGAGAACACCATGAAGTCGTCCGCGTACCACCGCACCACCCTCAAGGCCCTCGTGGCCGTCTCCCTGACCGCGAGTCTCGCCCTTGCCACCGGCTGCGCGAAGTCGGAGGACGACGACAGCGGGTCGAAGGACACGAACGCGACCGCGACGGAGAGCAAGGACGCGGGGCAGGTCGTCGAGACCCCGGCGGCCGGCGGCAAGGGCTGCACGCTCGACGCCTACGGTGCGAAGAAGATCGACCTGGCCTCGGCGACGGTGGGCTTCTCGCAGTCCGAGAAGGAGGCCAACCCCTTCCGCATCGCCGAGACGGCCTCGCTCAAGTCCGAGGCGAAGAAGCGCGGCGTCAAACTCCTCGCCGTCAACGCGCAGTCGCAGTTCTCGAAGCAGATCAGCGATGTGCAGGACCTCATCGCGAAGGGCGCGGACCTGCTCGTCATCGCGCCGCTCAACTCGGACGGCTGGGAGCCGGTGCTCCAGGCCGCGAGCGCCAAGAAGATCCCGATCGTCACGATCGACCGCAAGATCAACGCCGATCCGTGCAAGGACTACGTGAGCTTCATCGGCTCCGACTTCGTCGAGCAGGGCAAGCGCGCCGCCGACAAGATGATCGAGGCGACGGGCGGCAAGGGCGAGGTCGCGATCCTGCTCGGCGCGGCGGGGAACAATGTGACGACCGAGCGCACCAAGGGCTTCAAGGACCGCATCGCCGAGAAGGCCCCGGACCTCAAGGTGGTCTTCGAGCAGACGGGCGACTTCGCCCGCGAGAAGGGCCAGTCGGTCACCGAGCAGCTCATCCAGTCCAAGCCCGGGATCAAGGGCATCTACGCCGAGAACGACGAGATGGGCCTCGGCGCCGTCAACGCCCTCAAGAGCGCGGGCAAGAAGCCCGGAGCCGTGAAGATCGTGACGGTCGACGGGACGCGCAACGCGGTCAAGCAGATCGTGGACGGCTGGATCTCCGGCGTCATCGAGTCCAACCCGCGCTTCGGCCCGCTCGCCTTCCAGACCCTCGACACCTTCACGAAGGGCGAGGAGGTCCAGCAGGACATCGTCATCAAGGACAGCGCCTACGACAAGACCAACGCCGAGGCCGACCTGGGCAAGGCCTTCTGATGCTCTCCGTTTCCGGGCTGACCAAGGTCTTTCCCGGGACGCGTGCCCTCGACGGCGTGGACTTCACCGCCCGCGCCGGCGAGGTGCACGCGCTCATCGGGGAGAACGGGGCCGGCAAGTCCACACTCATCAAGGTGCTCACCGGGGTCTACCGGGCCGACGGGGGCAGCGTCACGTACCAGGGCGAACAGGTGCGGTTCGCGACCCCGCTCCAGGCGCAGGAGGCGGGCATCTCCACGATCTACCAGGAGGTGAACCTCGTCCCGCTCATGAGCGTGGCGCGCAATCTCTTCCTGGGCCGCGAGCCGCGCCGCGCCCTCGGCCTCGTGGACTTCGGCCGGATGCACCGCGAGGCCGCGCAGGCGCTCGCGGGGCTCGGGGTGCGGGTGGACGTACGCCGTCCGCTCGGTGAACTGAGCGTCGGTACGCAGCAGATGGTGGCACTGGCCCGCGCGGTCTCGGTGAACGCGAAGGTCGTCATCATGGACGAGCCGACGTCGTCGCTGGAGCCGCGCGAGGTGGAGACGCTCTTCGGCGTCATCCGGATGCTGCGCGAGCGGGGCATCGCGGTGGTGTACGTGAGCCACCGGCTCGACGAGCTGTACGAGGTGTGCGACCAGGTGACGGTGCTGCGCGACGGCAAGGTGGTGCACACCGGGCCGCTCGCGGAGCTGGAACGGCTGCGGCTCGTGTCGCTCATGCTGGGCAGGCAGCTCGGCGAGGTGCGCGCGGAGGGCGTCACGAAGTTCACGGGCAATCACGCGCGCGAGGGACGGCCGGTGCTCGCCGTGGAGGACCTGTCGGTGCGCCACCAACTGGAGAAGGTGTCGTTCGCGGTCCGCCCCGGGGAGGTCGTCGGGCTCGGCGGGCTGCTCGGCTCGGGCCGCAGCGAGACCGTGCGGGCCGTGGCCGGCGCGCTGCCCCCCGACGCGGGCACGGTCGCGGTGGACGGTGACCCGGTACGTACCGGATCGACGCCCGCCGCGATACGCGCCGGGATCAGCCTGCTGCCCGAGGACCGCAAGGCCGAGGGGATCGTGCCGGGCCTGTCGGTGCGCGAGAACATCGCGCTCGCGGCGCTCCCCGGGCTCTCGCGCTTCGGTCTCGTGGACGAGAAGCGCGTCGACAGGATCGTGGACACCTTCGTCAAGCGGCTGCGCATCAAGACCTCGGGTGTCGGCCAGAAGGTCGGCGAGCTGTCCGGCGGCAATCAGCAGAAGGTGCTGCTCGCGCGCTGGCTCGCGATGCAGCCGAAGGTGCTGCTCCTCGACGAGCCGACCCGGGGCATCGACGTCGGCGCGAAGGCGGAGGTGCAGCGGCTCGTCGACGAACTGGCCGGGGAGGGACTCGGTGTCGTGCTCATCTCCTCCGATCCGGAGGAACTCGTGGAGGGCTCGGACCGCGTGGTGGTGCTGAAGGACGGCGCGGTGGTCGCCGAACTGTCGGGGGACGAGGTGAGCGAGGACCACCTCATGGCGGCGATCGCCACCGCACCCTCGGCGGACGAACAGGCGGGCAAGGCGGAGATCGCCTCGGTGGTGCCGCCCGCGGACGCGCTCCTCGGCGGGAGCGGCGGAAGCGACGCGGCCGGGAAGGGGGACGGGGATGACTGAGCTGACACTGCGCGCCACGCTCGCCGACCGGCAGCGGCTGCGCCAACTGCTCCAGGAGTACGGGGTCTACGCGGGCGTCGTCGTCCTCCTCCTCGTCAACATCGCCTTCACCCCCCACTTCCTGTCCACCGAGAACTTCCGCACCCAGGCCGTGCAGGTCGCGCCGATCGTCATCGTGGCGCTCGGCATGGCGCTCGCGATCGGCACCGAGGGCGTGGACCTGTCGGTGGGCGCGGTGATGGCGCTCGCGACGTCCTTGCTGTCGTTGTATCTCGGGTACGGGCTCGTACCGGCGCTGCTCATGGCGGCGTTCGGCGGGGTGCTCGCGGGGCTCGCGAGCGGGGCGCTCGTCGCCTTCGTCGGGGTGCAGCCGATCGTGGCGACACTCGCGCTGATGGTGGGCGGTCGCGGCCTCGCGCTCGTGCTGCTCCCCCAACTCAAGGACGTGCGCAACTCCGGGATGAACACGCTCGGCACGGGCTCCGTGCTGGGTATCCCGTATCTCGTCGTCATCGCCGCCGTGCTCGCCGTGGTGGTGGCCTTCGTGGTGCGGCGCACCACGTTCGGGCGGCAGTTGCTCGCGATCGGCGACAGCCGGGCGGCGGCGAAGCTCGCGGGGCTCCCGGTGCGGCGCGTGCTGGTCATCGTGTACGTGGTGTCGGGACTGCTCGCGGCGGTGGCGGGGATTCTCGCGACGGCGCGGCTCCAGGCGAGCGACCCGACCTCGCTCGGCACCCTCATGGAACTCTCCGCGATCACCGCCGTCGTGGTGGGCGGCACCCCGCTGTCGGGGGGCCGGGTACGGATCGGCGGCACGGTCGCGGGCGCGGTGCTCATCCAGTTGCTGACGGCCACGCTCATCAAGCACGACCTGCCGCCCTCGTGGACGCAGATCGCGCAGGCGGTCGTCATCGTTCTCGCGGTCTACGCGGCGCGGGAGAGGGGGAAGCGGTGAACGGCACGATCGCCGAGGTCCCGGCCGAGGAGAAGCAGGTGTACCCCGAGGAGCGGGGCCCCGGTCGCGGGGAGCGGCTGAGCGCGCTCGCGCAGCAGCACGGGGCGCTGCTCACGCTCGTCCTGGCGGTCATCGTCGCGAGCCTGTGCTTCGACACGTTCCTGACCGGGGACAACCTGGAGGGCATGGCGCTGTCCTCGTCGTTCCTGGCCGTGGTGGCGCTCGGCATGACCTTCGTCATCGTCACGGGCGGCATCGACCTCTCGGTCGGCTCGCTCTTCGCGCTCGGCGGGGTGCTCGCGGCGTGGGGTTCGCGGTACGGCACCGCGGTGGCGCTGTTGCTGCCGCTCGCGGTGTGCGGGCTCATCGGCCTGGTGAACGGGTTGCTCATCTCGCGGGCGCGGCTCGCGCCGTTCATCGTGACGCTGGCGTCGATGCTCGGCGCGCGGGGGCTGCTGCTCGCGGTGACGGACGAGGGCGCGAACACGTATCTCGTCGACAAGTCGACGTGGTTCACGCACCTGGGGCAGAGCAAGCTGCTCGGCATCGGGGTCCCGGTGTGGATCACGGTGGCGCTGTTCCTGCTCGGCGGGGTCGCGCTGCGCCGCAGCCGTTTCGGGCAGTACGTGTACGCGGTGGGCGGGAACGAGGACGCGGCGGCGCTCATGGGCGTGCCCGTGGCCCGTACCAAGACGTACGTGTACACGTTGTCGGGGCTGTGCGCGGGTCTCGCGGGCGCCCTGAACGCGGCGTGGCTGGCGTCGGGCGTGACGATCCTCGGCAACGGCATGGAGCTGGACGCGATCTCGGCCGTGGTGATCGGCGGGACGCTCCTGAGCGGCGGCTCCGGCTTCCTGAGCGGTTCGCTCGTGGGGGTGCTGCTGCTGAAGGTGATCCAGAACATCATCAACCAGATCGGCTCGCTGGACTCCTCGTACCAGCAGGTGGTGTCCGGGGCGTTCCTGGCGGTCGTGGTGATCGCACAGACGTGGCTGGCGAAACGGAGGCGGCGGATGGGGTGAGGGGGCGGGAGCCTGCGTGCGGCAGTGCCGTCGCGGGGCTCCGCTCCGCAATCGCCGGAGGGGCTGGGACGAGTCTCACTCCCCCAGGGCTCCCTCGACAAGTGCCGCCCACTGCCGCACCACGCGCTCCCGGCGGGGGCCGTCGTCCGTGAGGAGGTCGGCGAGGCCGAGGCCGCGGCACATGTCGAGGAGACCCTGGACCGTTTCGCGGGTGCCGGGGCGGGACTCGTCGGCGTCGAGGAGGGTGACGGCGATGCGGTGGGTCTCGCGGCCCACGCGGGCTTCGAGGGCCACGACCTCCTCGCGCAGGGTGTCCTCCTGCGAGGCGACGACCCAGAGTTGGAGCGCGGCGCGGAAGAGCGGGCCCGTGTAGAGGTCGGCGAGGGCGGAGACGACGGCGTGGCGGTCGGGCGGGGGGCCGGGGAAGAGGGCGCGCAGGGCCGCGGAGCGTTCCTCGGCCATGTAGGCGACGGCCGCGGTGAAGAGGTCCTCGCGGGTCGGGAAGTGGTGCTGGGCGGCACCGCGCGAGACGCCCGCGCGCTCGGCGACGACGGCGACGGTGGAGCGGGTCCAGCCGTGTTCGGCGACGCACGTGACGGCGGCTTCGAGGAGCCGTTCGCGCGTGGCGCGGCTGCGGTCCTGGCGGGGTGCTCTGCCGCGTGCGGCGCGTGTCACCGTGCCCATGGGGGCTCCCGTCGTTCGAGGAAGGCCGTCATCCCCTCGCGTGCTTCGGCGGAGGCGAAGAGCCCGGCCGAGAGGGCGAGCATGTCCTCGCCGCGCGCGGCGAAGTCCGCGAGCACTGTAGCGGTGGCGAGCCGCTTGCTCTCGGCGAGGCCCTGCGGGGAGCACGCGCGCAGGGCGTCGAGTACGGGGGCGAGTGCCGCGTCGGTGTCCGCCACGGCCTCGGTGACGAGCCCGACGCGGGCGGCCTCGGCGGGCCCGAAGCGCTCCCCGGTGAGGTAGTAGCGGCGGGCGGCGGTGTGGTCGAGGCGGGCGGCGAGGGGGAGGGAGATGACCGCGGGCGCGAGGCCGAGGCGGGCCTCGGTGAAGGCGAAGTCGGCGCGGGGCCCGGCGAAGCCGAGGTCGCAGGCGCCGAGCAGGCCGAGGCCCCCGGCCCGTACGTGCCCGGTGACGGCGGCGACGACGGGCTTGGGGAGGGCGACGACGGTACGGAGCAGGGCGAGGATCGCGGCGGGTTCGGGGGGTTCCTTGAGGTCGGCACCGGCGCTGAACGTCGTCCCGGTGTGGCCGAGGACGACGGCGCGGACGCCGGGGTCGGCGCCCGCTTCGGTGAGAGCCGTCGTGAGGGCGGCGACGAGCGGGGCGGAGAGCGCGTTGCGGCGCTCGGGGGCGTCGAGCAGGAGGGTGCGCACGCCCCGCTCGTCGGGGCCGGTGCGGAGGGTCACGACAACTCCCGTTTTTCTAGTAGGACTTGGGCAGGCCGAGGGTCTGGTGGGAGACGTAGTTGAGGATCATCTCGCGGCTCACGGGCGCGATGCGGGCGACGCGGCTCGCGGTGAGGAGCGAGGCGAGCTGGAACTCCTCGGTGAGGCCGTTGCCGCCGAGTGTGTGCACGGACTGGTCGACGGCGTGCGCGCAGGCTTCGGCGGCGGCGTACTTGGCCATGTTGGCGGCCTCGCCCGCGCCGATGTCGTCGCCCGCGTCGTAGAGCGCGGCGGCGCGGCGGGTCATGAGGCGGGCGAGTTCGAGTTCGATGTGGGCCTGGGCGAGGGGGTGGGCGATGGCCTGGTGGGCGCCGATGGGCGTCTTCCAGACGGTGCGTTCCCTGGCGTACGCGACGGCGCGGCCGAGCGCGTAGCGGCCCATGCCGATCGCGAAGGCGGCGGTCATGACGCGCTCGGGGTTGAGCCCGGCGAAGAGCTGGAGGAGTCCCGCGTCCTCGTCGCCGACGAGCGCGGCGGCGGGGAGCCTGACGTCGTCGAGGGTCAGCTCGAACTGCTTCTCCGCGGCCTTGAGTTCCATCGCGAGGGGTCTGCGCGTGAAGCCGGGCGCGTCGGTGGGGACGATGAAGAGGCAGGGCTTGAGGCGCCCGCTGCGGGCGTCGGCGGTGCGTCCGACGACGAGGACGGCGTCGGCGAGGTCGACGCCCGAGATGAACACCTTGCGCCCGGTGAGGAGCCAGTCCTCGCCGTCGCGGCGCGCGGTGGTGGTGATGCGGTGGGAGTTGGAGCCCGCGTCGGGTTCGGTGATGCCGAAGGCCATGACGCGGCTGCCGTCGGCGAGTCCGGGCAGCCAGGCGCGTTTCTGCGCCTCGGTGCCGAAGCGGGCGATGACGGTGGCGCAGATCGCCGGGGACACGACCATCATGAGCAGCGGCGACCCGGCGGCGCCGAGTTCTTCGAGGACGAGGGCGAGTTCGCTGATCCCGCCGCCCCCTCCCCCGTACTCCTCGGGGATGCTCACGCCGAGGTAGCCGAGCTTTCCCGCCTCGCGCCACAGCTCGTGCGGCGGTTCCCCGGCGGCGAGCGTGCGGGTGAGGTAGTCGCGGCCGTAGGAGCGGGCGAAGGCGGCGACGGCGGCGCGCAGGTCCTGGTGCTCCTGGCTCTCCACGATGTCGGAAGCGCTCATGGTGCGGGGTCCTCCTTCGGGGAACGGGGTGTGTCGTGCGGGGGTTCCGCGTCCTCGATGACCGCGAGGAGGGCGCCGACCTCGACCTGCCGGCCGGGCTCGACGGGCAGGCGGACGAGGACTCCGGCGCGCGGGGCGCTCACGCGGTGCTCCATCTTCATCGCCTCCAGCCACAACAGGGGTGCGCCCTCGGTGACCTCGGCCCCTTCGCGGATTCCCTCGGCGAGGCGGACGACGGTGCCGGGGAGCGGGGCGAGGAGGGAGCCGGGCGCGGTGGTGGCGGCGGGTTCGGGGAAACGGGGCAGGGCGGTGAAGGCGTGCGAGGTGCCGCCGGGGGTGTCGACGTACACCTCGGCGCCGTCCTGCTCGCCGTAGACGGCGACGTGGTACGTGCGGCGGACACCGTCGCTCGTGAGGTGGACGGTGCCGGGGGCGGTGTCCGGTGCGACGGTGACGCCGGGGTGGTCCTCGGGGCGGATGCCGTGGCGGGTGGTGCGGTAGCGCACCTCGTGGACCGTCCCGGCGGGTCCGGCGCGGTAGGCGCGCAGCGCGGGCGCCGAGGGGAGGTTGCGCCAGCCGCCGACGGGGCGGCCGCGCGCTTCGGCGGCGGTACGGGCCTGGGCGACGGCGGCGGCGAGTGCGGCCAGTTCCTCCGTACGGGCGTCGGCGGGTGCGGTCAGCTCGGTGAGGCGGCGCCCGTAGAAGGAGGTGTCGGCGCCGCCCGCGACGACTTCGGGGTGGCGCAGCGTACGGGCGAGGAGGTCGCGGTTGGTGACGGGGCCGTGGAGCGTGGTGCGTTCGAGTCCGTCGGCGAGGGCGCGCAGGGCTGCCGTGCGGGTGGGGGCATGGGCGACGAGTTTGGCGAGGAGCGGGTCGTAGTAGACGCCGATGGTGGCGCCGTCCGTGACCCCGGAGTCGGTGCGCAGGTGGGCGGGAGTGCGGAAGCGGTGCAGGCGTCCGGTACGGGGGCGCCAGTCGTCGGCGGGGTCCTCGGCGTAGAGGCGGGCCTCGACGGCGTGCCCGCTCGGCGCGGGGGGCGCGGGCGGGAGGGGCTCGCCCTCGGCCACGGCGATCTGGAGCGCGACAAGGTCGACGCCGTACACCGCCTCGGTGACGGGGTGTTCGACCTGGAGGCGCGTGTTCATCTCCAGGAAGTGGGCGCGGTCCTCGTCGACGAGGAACTCGACGGTCCCCGCGCCGGTGTACGCGACGGCGCGCGCGGCGGCTTCGGCGGCGCCGTGCAGGCTTTCGCGCAGCGCGGGGGGCAGGTGGGGCGCGGGCGCTTCCTCGATGACCTTCTGGTGGCGGCGCTGGAGGGAGCAGTCGCGGGTGCCGAGGACCCACACGGTGCCGTGGAGGTCGGCGAGGATCTGCACCTCGACGTGGCGGCCCCGGTCGAGGTAGGGCTCGGCGAACACCTCGTCGTCGCCGAAGGCGGCGCGGGCCTCGGCGCGCGCGGCGGTGAGTTCGGCGGGCAGGTCCGCGAGGTCCCGTACGAGCCGCATCCCGCGCCCGCCGCCGCCCGCGGCGGCCTTGAGGAGCAGCGGGAGGTCCTTCTCGCCGGCCCGCGCGGGATCGACGGCCGCGAGGAGGGGGACGCCCGCGCGGGCCATGAGGTCCTTGGCGCGGGTCTTGGAGGCCATCGCCTCGACGGCCTCGGGCGGCGGTCCGATCCAGGTGAGCCCGGCGCGGGTGACGGCGCGCGCGAAGGCGGCGTTCTCGGAGAGGAAGCCGTAGCCGGGGTGCACGGCGTCGGCCCCGGAGGCCTTGGCGGCGTCCAGGATCAGGTCGGCGCGCAGATAGGTGTCGGCGGGGGCGGCGCCGGGGAGGCGGACGGCGAGGTCGGCTTCGGTGGTGTGCGGGGCGTGCGTGTCGGGATCGGAGTGGACGGCGACGGTGGTGATGCCGAGCGTGCGGCAGGTGCGCTGGACGCGGCGGGCGATCTCACCGCGGTTGGCGACGAGGAGACGGGTGACGGGGCGCGGGGTGATGGTCATGGGGTGGCTCCTCTCGCGGGGTGGTGGCGGGTGCTCTCGTACGGGCGCGGGCGGCCGGGGGCACACGGTCCGCGCCGGGCCGTCCCGTACCGCCCCTTACATGCGGAAGACACCGAACCCCCCTCGGTTGCCCCGGACTTCGGCCGTGTGGACGGCCGAGAGGCACAGGCCGAGAACGGTGCGTGTGTCGCGCGGGTCGATGATGCCGTCGTCGTAGAGGCGCCCCGAGAGGAAGACGGGCAGGGACTCGGCCTCGACCTGCCGCTCGACCATCGCGCGCAGCGAGGCGTCCGCGTCCTCGTTGTACGGGCGGCCCTTCGCGGCGGCCGAGGCGCGGGCGACGAGCGAGAGGACCCCGGCGAGTTGCTGGGGGCCCATGACGGCGGACTTGGCGCTGGGCCAGGCGAAGAGGAAGCGCGGGTCGAACGCGCGCCCGCACATGCCGTAGTGCCCGGCCCCGTAGGAGGCGCCGATGAGGACGGACAGGTGCGGGACGCGGGAGTTGGCGACGGCGTTGATCATCATGCTGCCGTGTTTGACGATGCCGCCCTGCTCGTACTCCTTGCCGACCATGAAGCCGGTCGTGTGGTGGAGGAAGAGGAGGGGGATGTCGCGTTGGTTGGCGAGCTGGATGAACTGGGCCGCCTTCTGCGACTCCTCGCTGAACAGGACGCCCCGCGTGTTGGCGAGGATGCCGATCGGGTAGCCGTGCAGGCGCGCCCAGCCGGTGGTGAGGCTGGTGCCGTAGAGCGGCTTGAACTCGTCGTAGTCGGAGTCGTCGACGAGCCGTGCGACGACCTCGCGCGGGTCGAAGGGCTCACGCAGGTCCTCGGGGACGAGACCGAGGAGTTCCTCGGCGTCGTGGCGGGGCGGTGCGGCGGGTTCCGGTGCCGAGTGGGCCTTGCGGTGGTTGAGGCGGGCGACGACGCGGCGGGCGAGGCGGAGGGCGTCGGGCTCATCGAGGGCGAGGTGGTCGGCGAGGCCCGAGGTGCGGGCGTGCATGTCCGCGCCGCCGAGTGATTCGTCGTCGCTCTCCTCTCCGGTCGCCATCTTGACGAGCGGCGGGCCGCCGAGGAAGACCTTCGCGTGGTCCTTGACCATGACGACGTGGTCGGACATGCCGGGGATGTACGCGCCGCCCGCCGTCGAGTTGCCGAAGACGACGGCGACGGTCGGGATGCCCTCCGCGGACAGGCGCGTGAGGTCGCGGAAGAGCGCGCCGCCCGGGATGAAGATCTCCTTCTGCGAGGGCAGGTCGGCGCCGCCCGACTCGACGAGGCTGATGACGGGCAGCCGGTTGGCGCGGGCGATCTCGTTGGCGCGCAGCGCCTTCCTGAGCGTCCAGGGGTTGCTCGCGCCGCCGCGCACGGTCGGGTCGTTGGCGGTGATGACGCACTCGACGCCGCTGACGGTGCCGATCCCGGTGACGAGCGAGGCGCCCACGGCCCAGTCGCTGCCCCAGCCGGCGAGCGGGGACAGTTCGAGGAACGGCGTGTCGCGGTCGAGGAGGAGTTCGACGCGCTCGCGGGCGAGGAGCTTGCCGCGCCCGTGGTGGCGCGTCACGTACTTCTCACCGCCGCCCGCGAGGGCCTTGGCGTGCTCGGTGCCGAGTGCGGCGAGCTTGTCGAGGAGCGCGGCGCGGCGCGCGAGGTGGTCGGGTGCGGTGGGGTCGACGGTGCTGGTCAGTGCGGTCACGCGCGGGTCTCCTCAGGCGCTTCGGGGGGCTCCGGTGCGGGGACGGGGCCGAGCAGGCCCTCCGGTACGTCGGTGTGGCGCGCGCGCAGCCACTCCCCCAGCGCCTTCGCCTGCGGGTCGAAGCGGTCGCGCGCCGCGGCGCCCTCGCCGAGGAGGCCCTCGATCACGAAGTTGACGGCGTGCAAATGGGGCAGGACGTGCCGGGTGACGGGGAGGGGCGCGGTCTCGGGGAGGAGGGTGCGCAGCCGCTCGGTGGTGAGGTGGTGGACGAGCCAGGGCCACGCGGCGGGCTCGCGCGCCCAGACGCCGAGGTTGGCGTCGCCGCCCTTGTCCCCGCTGCGCGCCCCGGCGACGTGCCCGAGCGGGACCCGGCGCACGGGTCCGGGGGCGGGCGGCGGGGGCAGTTCGGCGGCGGGCACGGTCGCCGGGGGTGTCGCGGTGTGCGGGGGCGGCGGGATGGCGACGCTGGTGCCGTCCGCGAGGTGGGCGGTGTGGCGCACGGCGGTCTGTGCGACGGTCGTCGCGGTGAACACGCCGTACGGGGACGGCCTTCCCGGCGGCGCGGTGAGGTGGAAGCCGGGGTATCCGGCGAGGCCGAGTTCGACGGCGGCGGCGCCGATCCGGCGGCCGACGGTCTCGGGGTCCGCGTCGCGTACGACGAGGCGGAGCAGGGCGCTCGCGGTCTCCTCGGTGGCGGCGTCGGGGTGGTCGGTGCGGACGAGTTCCCAGTCGGCCCGGGCGGGGGGCCGCTCGGCGAGGGCCTCGGTGAGCTGGGCGCGCACGAGTGCGGCCTTGGCGGGGATGTCGAGTCCGGTGAGGACGAGGACGACCTCGCCCCGGTGGCCGCCGAGACGGCTGAGCCCCACCTTCAGCGTGGGCGGCGGCGCCTCGCCCCGTACGCCGTGCACACGGACCCGGTCGGGGCCCTCCTGGACGAGGCGCACGGTGTCGAGGCGGGCGACGACGTCGGGCCCGAGGTAGCGCGCGGGGCCCGTCTCGTAGAGGAGCTGGGCTGTGACCGTGCCCGTCGTGACGGCGCCGCCCGTGCCGGGGTGCTTGGTGAGGACCGCGCTGCCGTCGGCGGCGATCTCGGCGAGCGGGAAGCCGGGGCGGCGTACGTCGTGGGCGGTGAAGTCGCTGTAGTTGCCGCCCGTGACCTGGGCGCCGCACTCCAGGAGGTGCCCCGCGACGACGGCGCCCGCGAGACGGTCGTGGTCGGTCGGCTCCCAGCCGAAGTGCGCGGCGGCGGCACCGCTGACCAGGGCCGCGTCGGTGACGCGCCCGGTCACGACGAGTTGGGCGCCCGCGCGCAGGCACGCGGTGATGCCGTGGCCGCCGAGGTAGGCGTTGGCGGTGAGCACGCCCTCGCCCCAGCTCTCGCGGCCGGACGCCTCGGGGTGGGCGAGGAGGTCGTCCCCGCTCACGTACGCGACGGGTATGTCGAGCCCCTCGCGGCGCACGAGCCGCCGCAGTTCCCCGGCCAGTCCCGCCGGGTTGAGGCCGCCCGCGTTGGTGACGACGCGGACGCCGCGTTCGGCGACGAGGTGGAGGCACTCGGCGAGCTGGCGCGGGAAGGTGCAGACGTACCCGGCCGCGGGGTCCTTGAGCCGGTCGCGGCCGAGGATGAGCATCGTCAGCTCGGCGAGGTAGTCCCCGGTGAGCACGTCGAGCGGCCCGTCCGAGAGCATCTCACGCACGGCGGAGAAACGGTCCCCGTAGAAGCCGGAGGCGTTGCCGACACGGAGCGGGGCGAGTGGGGCGGAGGGGGTCAACGCGGTTACTCCTCACCGGGGTTGGTGCGGCGTGGGGGCGTCGCACGGTGCAGCATCACAGCGCGGGAGAAAACAAGCAAGCGTGCTTGCATGATTTTTCCGGGCCCGGCACGGCGGAATACCGGTTGCCCCGGGCGGTCCCCGCGCCCAAGGATCGGCGGGTTCGCCCCTTTCCCGACCCCGGAGCCGCACCGTGGACCTCCTCGCCGCTCTCCCCCTGCGCACCCCCCGCCTGACGCTGCGCCCCTTCACGCCAAAGGACACCGACGCGATGCACGCGTACCAGCGCCTGCCCGAGGTCGCCCGCTACCTGTACCGCCCGCCCCGCACGCGCGCCGAGTGCGAGGCGGTGATCGCCGTGCCGCCCGCGTGGGAGAAGGAGGGCGACCGGGTCCTCCTCGCGGTGTGCCCCACGCCGCCCGCGCCCGGCGTGCCCGCGCTCGCCGGCGAGGTGAGCGTGAACCTGCGCGATCCGCGCGCCCGCCAGGCGGAGATCGGGTGGTCCCTGCACCCGGGGGCGGTGGGCCGCGGCTACGCGACCGAGGCGGCCCGCGCCCTCGCCCACCTCGCCTTCACCCTCGGCGCCCACCGCCTCTACGCCCGCGTGGACGCCGAGAACACCGCGTCCTTCCGCGTCTGCGAACGCCTCGGCATGCGCCGCGAGGCCCACTTGGTGGAGAACGACCTGTGGGAGGGGCGATGGGGCGACGAGTTCGTGTACGGGCTGCTGGCGCGGGAGTTCGGTGGCTGAGGGGCGTCGGTCGCCTCCGGATGGACACCGTCTTGACGGTCCGTCGCGGTGCCCCGACACTGGGGGAGACGGTCACGATCGTCAGCGCCCGCGCGGCTCGTCCCGCGCGCGGTTCATCGGCCCCGGCCCGCTGACAGGCAACCCTTCGACCGCGATGGGGTGCCCCGGGTGACGACCTGGTCCCGCCATGGCGGCGGGACAAGCGCGGCCCCGGTGGGGTGGCTGGGGAGGGGTGGGTGTCATGTCCGGAGCTCTCGCCCCGCACGGTACCGACCGTTCTCCTTCACCGGTGTGCCCCCGGCGCCGCACCCTCACCCGCAGGCTCCACATCGACCTGCTGCGCGTGTGCGGGGCGACAGGCCGACCGGTCCGCTGACGCCCCTCGGTCCTTCGCGATCCCGGCGCTCCGTGCGTCCCCTGTGCCGCGCCCTGCTCCCCTCTCTTCTTCTGGGAGAACCATGTCCAAAACCCTTGCCCCCTCCTCGCCCGACCTTCCTCTCTGTACCCCCGCGACCGCGCGGCCCGGCAGTGGTCTGCCGCGTGTGCGCGAAGCGGTCGAACCTGTCGTGCGGGAGCGCATCGGCGTCGCGGGCGGGCACGGCTTCTACCCGGCCCCGCACCGGTACGCGCTGTACCTGACGCCCCGGCGCGCCGACGCGCTGCGCGTCGCGGTGACGGTGCGGCTGCTCGGTCTCGCCGAGACCCTCGCCCTCGTCCCGCTCGAAGGCCCCGGCTCGCCCGCGTACGAGAGCCTGCGCCGCTCCTACGAGGCCACGCGCCGGCACTACGCGGGAGCGCTCACCGTGCCCGCCCTGTGCGACCGCTGGACCGGGCGCGTCGTCAGCAACCACACGCCCGACATCCTGCGCGACCTGCACGGCCGCTTCGGCCCCGGCGAGTCGGCCGAGTGCGGGGCGTGCGCGCTGCGCCCCGCCGCGCTCGGCACCGAGACCGACCGGCTCGAAGCGGCGTGGGACTTCACGGGCGCCGCGCCGGGCACGGCGCCGCTCGACGTCGTCGCGGCGCGGCTGCGGCGCGCGCCGTACGTCCTCGGGGAGCGGCTGACGGCGGCGGACGTCGACGCGTGGTCGGCGCTCGTGGCGCTCGGCGCGCTGCCCCGGACAGGCGGCGCGCCGCACCAGGCGCTCGCCACGCACTCCGGGCGCGAGGTGCTCACCGCCTGGGCGCGCGGCCTCGCGGAGCGCCCGGCGTTCAAGGGAGCGTTGGCGCGGGAGTACGGGGCGAGGTGACCGGAACGGGCGGGCGGGGCCTTGCGCGCCGCTCGCCCGGCACCGTTCACGCCACCCCCGCTCCCCTCCGCTCGGTCACCAGCGCGGCGAAGCGGTGGGCGAGGGTGCGCCAGGCGGCCTCGGCCTCGGGGGCCTCGCGCAGGGCGTGGGCGTGGAGGTGCGCGGGGTCGGGCGCGCCGTGGCGGGCGAGGCGCTCCGGGTTCCAGCGCGTGATGCGCGCGGCGCGCGCCTCGGGGTGGAACTGGACGCCCCAGGCCGCGGCGCCGACGCGGAAGCCCTGGTACGGGCAGTCGGCGCTGCTCGCGAGCCACCGCGCGCCCGGCGGCAGCGCCGTGATGGCGTCGACGTGGTTCTCGATCGCGGGCGGGTGCGGGGGCAGCCCGTGGAAGAGCGGGTCGTCGGCCGCCTCGGGGCGCAAGGTGAGCCGGACGCTGCCGAACTCGGGCGTCCCGTGCTCCCCGCGCACCTCTCCCCCGGCGACGTGGGCCAGGAGTTGCCCGCCGAGGCAGATCCCGAAGTAGGGGACGCCCGCGTCGAGCGCCTGCCGGGCGAGTTCGCGGGTCCCCGCGAGCCAGGGGGCGCGGGCGTCGTCGTCGGGGAGGTAGGCGCCGCCGAGGACGAGCAGCCCGTCGTGGGCGACCCGTTCCGGCAGCGGCTCGCCCTCCCAGGCCCGTACGGCATCGAGCCGCACCCCGCCTTCAGCGAGCCACTGCTCCCAGTTCCCCGCCCCGTCCCCGTCGTTGTTGCGCACCACGAGCACCCGGGGCACGCCCGCCCCGCCGCCGTCACCGTTGTCCTGCCGCTCTTCGGTCGCCACCTGCGGTCTCCGTCCCTGTCGGCTGTGCGGGTCGGACCCGAGCCTAGGCACACACGAAGGGCCGGGATGCGAGCCGCCGCGACCGCGTGGCCGGTACGGCTTCATGGTGCGCACATGTCCCCTCCTCCCGTACGGAGTCGGCTCAGCCCCTCGCCTCCCCCGCCAGCGCCGCCGCGTCCCCCGCCGTCGCGGCACGCGGCGCTTCCGACGGGCTGTCCACCTCGCCCCAGATCATCTTCTCGGGGACGCGGGCCGCGCGGTCGCCGCGGGCCAGGGCCCCGTAGAGGACCGCCGGGATGACCAGGCCGATGATCCAGGAGATGTCGGCGCCGCCGAGCGGGCCGACGAGCGGGCCCGTGTAGAACTCGGTCGAGATGAAGGGGAGCTGGATGAGGATGCCGACGACGTAGGTGATGATCGCGCGCCAGCGCCAGCCGCCGTAGCGGCCGTTCGGGTCGGAGAGCGCCGGGAGGTCGTACCGCTCCCTGGCGATGACGTAGTAGTCGACGAGGTTGATCGCGCTCCACGGCGTGAAGAAGATCAGCAGGAAGAGCAGGAACGTCGAGAACGAGTCCAGGAAGTTGCCGCGTCCGAGGAGCGCGACGATCGTCCCGGCGAGCATGATCGCGAGGACGTACCCGGCGCGGCCCCGCTGGCTGAGGGTGCGCTGGGCGCGGAAGCCGGTCACGCCGGTGAGGACGGACATGAATCCGCCGTACGTGTTCAGCACGTTGATGGTGAGCTTGCCGAGCGCGATCACGAAGTAGAGGACGGAGGCGATGATCCCCGTGCCGCCGAGCCCGACCACGTAGCCGACCTCGTCGCCCGCGATGGCGCCCGCCGAGGCCGCCGCGGCGAGCGCGCCGAAGGCCATCGACCACTGCGAGCCGAGCACCGTGCCGCCGAGCGTGCACCAGAAGGTGGCGCGCGGCGAGGTGTCGCGCGGCAGGTAGCGGGAGTAGTCGGCGACGTAGGGGCCGAAGGCGAGCTGCCAGGAGGCGGAGAGCGAGATCGCGAGGAGGAAGGCGGGGAGGTGGAAGGAGTGGTCCCCGAGGAGGTCGCCGAGCGAGGCGCGCTGGAGAAGGCGGATGCCGAGGTAGATGAAGGCGAGGGCGCCGACCACGCTCGCGATCCGGCCGAGGCGGTGGATCACGCGGTAGCCGATGACGGCGGTGAGCGCGGTGGCGAGCGCGAAGACGACGATGCCCGTGACGTCGCCGAGGTGGGTGAGGTGGCCCACGGCCTGCCCCGCGAGGACGGTGCCGCTGGCGAAGAAGCCGACGTACATCACGACGACGCACACGAGCGGCACGATCGCCCCGTAGACGCCGAACTGCGCGCGGCTGGAGATCATCTGCGGCAGTCCGAGGCGCGGTCCCTGCGCGGAGTGCAGGGCCATGACGGCGCCGCCGAGGAGGTTGCCGAGCAGCAGGCCGATGAGCGACCAGAAGGCGTCGGCGCCGAGGACGACTGCGAGCGCGCCCGTGACGACGGCGGTGATCTGGAGGTTGGCGCCGAACCACAGCGTGAACTGGCTGAAGGGGCGGCCGTGCCGCTCGGCGTCGGGGACGGCCTCGATGGAACGGCGTTCGACGAGGCCGCCTCCGGGTTCGGGGGCGGACGGCGGGGTGGTGCCGGTGGAACGGGGAGCTGACATGAGCGGGCTCCTGTGACGGTCGGCGCGAGGGCGTGACGCTGAGTAGATGCGCGACACGGGATAAATATTTCCATTCAGGCTATGGATTGTTGAATGGATGTCAATACTCCGGCTCTTTTCCGTCACTATGTAAGACGTGTCAGCCCTGCTCACCGACCTCTTGGCGGACCCTGCCCTGCACCTGCGCCCGCTCACCTCGCACTGCCACGAGGGCCCGCGCGCGATCAGCTGGGTGGCGACCACCGAGCTGCCCGATCCGCTGCCGTTCCTGCGGGCCGGTGAGCTGATGCTGACCACCGGGATGCTGGAGCGCTCGCCGCGCGAGTGGGACGACCTGCTGCGCCGGCTCGCGGCGCTCCCCGTCGCCGGTCTCGGTTTCGGCACCGGGCTCGTGCACCAGGAGGTGCCGAAGGACGTGGTGGAGCGGGCCGAGCACGCCGGGCTCGCACTCTTCGGCTCCCCCGTCGAGGTGCCGTTCGTGCAGATCAGCCGCTGGGTCGCGGACCGGGTCTTCGCCGAGCGGTACGCGCAGGTGCGCCGTACCGCCGACGTGCAGGACACGCTGCTGCGCGAGCTGCTCTCCGGGCGCGGACTGCCGGGGCTGCTGCGGCGACTGCACGGCCACCTCGACGCGGGTACCGTCTCGGTCACCGCGCCGGACGGCCGCCTCCTCGCGCGGCACCCGTCGACGCCCGAGGGCCCGGCCCTCGGGACACCCGGCACGCCCGGTACACCCGGCACACCCGGCACGCCCGGGACACCCATCACAGTCGACGGCGCCCCCGTGGCGCGGCTCGCGACGGAGCGGGCCACGGCCAGGCAGGATCTGCTCTCCTTCGCCGCCTCCGTCCTCGGTCTGGAAGTGGCCAGGCAGCAGGCCGTGCTCACCGGGCGCCGCGAGCTGCTCGGCCAGGTCGTCGAGGACGTCGTGCACCGCGCGGTGCCGGACGCCGAGGCCCGGCGGCGCCTCGCCGCGCACGGCATCGACCCCGCGGCCCCGCACGCCGTGGTGCTCGCCCGCGTCCCCGCCGGGCCCGCACGGCTGCGCGCGCTGCCGTGGACGCTCGGCCCGCTCCTGGACCGGGGCGGCGACGTGCTGCCCACCGCACTCGTCGAGGACAGCGTCGCGGTCTTCGTGCCCGAGGGCGTCGACGCCGACGCCACCGCGCACACCGTCCTGGAGCGGCTGCGCGCGACCGGTCCCGGGGTCCGGGTCGGGGTCGGCGCGCGGCGTCCCGGAGTCGCCGGGCTCAGGCTCGGCTGGTTCGAGGCCCGCCAGGCGGGGAGCACCGGGGCCGGGGTGCGCACCGCGGCCCCGCTGAGCCTGACCGGGCTGCTTCTCGGCAACCTGGACCTGCCGCTGCGCGAGCTGAGCGACACGGTGCTCGCGCCGCTGCTCCGGTACGACGCCGAGCACGGCGGCGAGCTCCTGCTCACCCTGCGCACCTACCTCGCCCACGACGCCCGCCCCGCGCCCACGGCCGAGGCGCTGACCCTGCACCGCAACAGCCTGCGCCACCGCCTGCGCCGCATCGAGGGGCTCACCGGGCGCTCCCTCGACCGGCTCGACGACCGCATGGAGCTGTGGCTCGCGCTGCACGCGCGCGAGACGGGCGGCGAGGCCACCGGCTGAACGCGGGGACCTCCCCGCCCCGGCCCCTCGCGGGCAGACCCCATCACACCCGGCCCCTCGCGGCCCGGCCCCCGTACCACCCGGCTACTTGCCGAGCAGCTGTCGTGCGATGACGACCCGCTGGATCTGGTTCGTGCCCTCGTAGATCTGGGTGATCTTCGCGTCCCGCATCATGCGCTCGGCGGGGAAGTCTCGCGTGTAGCCGTAGCCGCCGAGCAGTTGCACCGCGTCGGTCGTGACGGCCATGGCGGTATCGGAGGCGAGGCACTTCGCCGCCGCGCCGAAGTAGGTGAGGTCGGGGGCCCGGCTCGCGGAGCGGGCCGCCGCCGCGTACACCAGCTGGCGGGCGGACTCGACCCGCACGGCCATGTCCGCGAGCATGAAGCGCACGCCCTGGAAGTCGGCGATCGCCTGACCGAACTGCCGCCGCTCCTTGACGTACTCGACGGCGCAGTCGAGCGCCCCCTGCGCGATGCCGAGGGCCTGGGCGCCGATCGAGACGCGCGTGTGGTCGAGCGTGCCGAGCGCGACGCGCATGCCCCGGCCACGCTCGCCGAGGAGCCGGCCGGCGGGAAGGCGGGTGTGGTCGAAGTAGACCTCGCGGGTCACCGAGCCCTTGAGGCCCATCTTGCGCTCGGGCCCGCCGTAGGTGATGCCGGGGTCGTCGGCGTGCACGACGAAGGCCGAGACGGAGCGCGAACCGGCGCCCGGGTCGGTGACGGCGAAGACGATGAGGTAGCGCGCGACGCCCGCCGAGGTGATCCAGGTCTTCACGCCGTCGAGGACCCACCCGTCGCCGTCCTCGGTGGCGCGGCAGCGCATCGCGCCGACGTCGCTGCCCGCCTCGCGCTCGCTGATCGCGTACGCCATGAGCGCCTCGCCCGCGGCGACCTCGGGCAGGTAGCGGCGTTTCTGCTCCTCGGTGCCGTGCAGGAGCAACGGCGTGACGCCGAGCTTGTTGGAGGTGAGGATCGTCGACGAGGAGGCGCAGGCGCGGGCCACCTCCTCGACGGCGAGCGCGGCGGCGAGGGCGTCCACGCCGTCGCCGCCGTACTCCTCGGGGATGCCGGGAGCGTGCAGTCCGGCGGCGGTCAGGATCGCGTACGTGTCGTGCGGGAAACCGCCCCGCTCGTCGACCTCGGCGGAGCGCGGGGCGAGTTCCTTGCTCGCCAGGTCGCGGGCCGCGGCCCGGAACTCCTGGTGCAGCTCGGAGAGTTCGTAGGTCGGTGCCTCGGGGGCGGGGTCCTGGGCTGCGGTGTGCGCCATGGTGCGGTGCTCCTCGGTGGTACGGGCGGTACGGGCCGGGTCCGGGGCCCCGACCGCTCCATTGGGCGCCGACGCGCAGCAGGCGGCCAAGGTGCGCACGCACAACACCCGCCGACTTCCTCGTGCACACGCACCTCGCGGGCATCGCGGTGCCGGGCCTAGCGTCCCGACGCGACCGCAGTCCCCCGTACGAAAGGCTCCCGATGACGCCGCCCCGTGACGACCTCCCCTACCAGGGCCTGCGTGTCCTCGACCTGAGCCGGGTGCTCGCGGGTCCGTACTGCACGGCGCTGCTCGCCGACCTCGGCGCCGACGTCGTGAAGATCGAGCCACCGCACGGCGAGGACGCGCGGCACCTCGGCCCGTTCAGGGAGGGCGAGAGCGTCTACTTCGCGCAGCTCAACCGGGGCAAGCGCAGTCTCGCCCTCGACCTCAAGGACCGCGCGGACCACGCGCTCCTGCTGCGGCTTGCCGAGCGGGCCGACGTGGTGGTGGAGAACTTCAGGCCCGGGGTCGCGGCGCGGCTCGGCGTGGACCAGGAGACGCTGCGGGCCCGCAACCCGCGGCTCGTCTACGCGAGCATCTCCGGCTTCGGGCAGAGCGGGCCGCTGCGCGAGGCACCCGCGTACGACCTCGTCGTGCAGGCGATGTCGGGGCTCATGGCGGGGACGGGCACGCGGGAGGGCGGTCCGACGCGCGTGGGCGAGTCCCTCGGCGACCTCGTGGCGGGGATCTTCGCCTCGTGGGCGATCGGCTCGGCGCTCTTCGCGCGCGAGCGCACGGGGCGGGGCCGGTACGTGGACGTCGCGATGTTCGACGCGCTCGTCGCCCTCCAGGTCACCTCGCTGAGCCTGCTCACCGCGACCGGGGCGCTCCCGGGACGGGTCGGCAACCGGCACCCGGTCTCCTCGCCGTTCGACACGTACCCGACGGCGGACGGGAGCATCGCCCTCGCGGTCGCGAGCGACGGCGTCTTCGCCCGCTTCGCGACACTCGTCGGGTGCCCCGGTCTCCCCGCCGACCCGCGCTTCCGGGACGACACGTCGCGTACCGACCACCTCCCGGCCCTCCAGGAGATCACCGAGCGGTGGTCCCGGGCACGGACGACGGAGGCGGCGCTCGCGGAAGCCCGCGCCGCCGGAGTCCCCTGCGCGCCCCTGTGGGACCTGGAGGAGGCCCTGGAGAGCGAGCAGATCCGCGAGCGCGGCGTCCTCGGCAGCTTCACCCACCCCGTCCTCGGCCCGACCCCGTACCTGCGCCAGCCGGTCCGCTTCGGCACGGAGGCGCCGACGACGGAAGCGGCCCCCTCCCCGGGGCTCGGTGCCGACCGCGAGGGCGTGCTGACGGAGTGGCTGGGGTAGGCGGGGCGCCTCGCGAGGGACGGCCGGGAGCGTGAGCACCCGTGGGTGCTCGCGCTCCCGGCCGTCCGGCCGCCCGTCGGCTTCAGGCCGCCGCCAGCGCCGCGTCGATCTCGCGCAGGAAGGCGTCGAGGTCGCCCGGGTCGCGGGAGGTGATCAGTGTGAAACCCTCCGCGTCGCAGCGGACGACCTCCTTGTCGACCCACTGCGCCGCGCCCGCGTTCGTGATGTCGGTCCTCAGCGAGGCGTACGAGGTGAGGGTCTTGCCCTTGACCGCGCCGGTCTCGACGAGGAGCCACGGGCCGTGACAGATCGCGGCGACGGGACGGCCGCCGGACGTGAAGTCACGGGCGATGCGCAGGGCGTCCTCGTCCAGGCGCAGGCTGTCCGCGTTGAGGGTGCCACCGGGGACGAGGAGCAGCGCGTACTGCCCCGGGTCGATGTCGGCGAGCTTCGCGGACGGTTGGACGGTCTTGCCGGGGTCCTTGTCCCCCACGAGGGTCCGGACCGGCTCGTCCTTCGCCGCCGCGACGGTCACCTCGGCTCCCGCGTCCCGCAAGTGCTGCACGGGTACGACGAGTTCGTCCTGTTCGACGCCGTAGTTCGTGACGACGGCGAGCACCTTGTGCCCGCTGAGGTCGGGTGTGTTCTCCGCCATGACGCTCCTCTCCTCGGGCCGGCTCAGCGGCCGACGGCCTTGCGCAGTTCCTGCTTGTTCATCGAGGAACGGCCCTGGACGTTCTTCTTCTTGGCCTCCTCGTAGAGCTGATCGCGCGTGGGCCCCTCGGCGCCGCTGTGCGAGCGCTCCCCACCCCGCTCGTAGGCCGACTTGGGGTCACGCGTGGAGACCTTGCTCGCGGTACGGGACTCGCCGGAGCGCGCCCGCTCCTTGTTCACGGTCCGCGCGGCGATCTCCTCGGCCCGTCCCTCGGAGGCGCCGTGCTGCTTCTCGCTGTCCTTGATGTGCTCGTACTGGCGCTCGCGCTTGCGGTTGGAGCCTGCCGGCATGGTCCTCACCTCTCCCAGTCCGTGGATGTCCCGATCCGTGGATGTCTCGGTCCGTGGGTCTCCGGTACCCCGTTCAGGGCTTCAGGATCACCTTCGTCCAGCCCGGCTCGCGGTCGTCGAAGTTGCGGTACGCCTCCGGGGCCTCCGCGAGGGGGAGTTCGTGCGAGACGAGGAAGGAGGGGTGGGCGCGGTCGTGGTGGATGAGCTGGGCGAGTTGCCTGTTGTACGCCTTGACGTTGGCCTGGCCCGTACGGACGCTCTGGCCCTTGAACCAGAACTGGCCGAAGTCGAAGGGCAGTTTGCCCTCGCGGGTCAGCTCTGTCGGGGCCCCCTCGTCCTGGGGCAGGAAGACGCCGACGACACCGATACCGCCCGTGGCGCGTACCGAGGCGACGAGGTCGTTCATGGTGGACTCGGGCTTCTCGTGGCCCTGCGGGTCGTGTGCCTGGTAGCCGACGCACTCGCAGCCCCGGTCGGCTCCGCCGCCCGTGCGCTCCAGGATCTCCTCGACGTGCTCGCCCTTGCTGTCGTCGACCGGGATCGCTCCGGCGGCCTCGGCGAGCCGCAGCCGGTCGGGGTGCCGGTCGACGACGAGGACCTGGCTCGCGCCGCGCAGCACGGCCGAGTAGGCGGCCATGACGCCGACGGGCCCCGCGCCGTAGACGACGACGGACTCACCTGGTGAGACGCCCGCGAGTTCGGTCGCGTGGTAGCCGGTCGGGAAGATGTCCGCCAGCATCACGTAGTCGTTCTCCTTCTCGGCGGCGTCCTCCGGCAGGACGAGGCAGTTGAAGTCGCCCCACGGGACCCGCAGGTACTCCGCCTGGCCGCCCGCGTAGGAGCCCATCGCCGCGAAGCCGTAGGCGCCGCCCGGTGTGTCGGAGTCGACCGAGAGGCAGAAGCCGGTGTAACCGCGCTCGCAGTTCTCGCAGAACCCACAGCCGATGTTGAAGGGCAGACAGACGCGGTCGCCGACGTGGACGCCGTAGACCCCCTCGCCGGTCTCCACGACGACGCCGAGGTTCTCGTGGCCGAGGATGCGGCCCTGTTCCATCGTCGTGCGGCCCTCGTACATGTGGAGGTCGGAGCCGCAGATATTGGTGGACGTGACGCGGACGAGGACGTCGGTGGGGCGTTCGATCCGGGCGTCGGGTACGTCTTCGACCGCCACCTGGTGGGGGCCTTCGTAGACGAGTGCCTTCATCGCGTGATCACCTGATTCCGGCCAACTGCGGCGGTACGGGAAGGGACGGGCGGGAGGCCTTGCCTCCGGCGCGTCCTCCGCCCCGCGGTCCGCCGCCGGGGCCGCTCGCGTGCGGTTGTCGTTCGGTCGGGTGCCCGCTCGGGGCCCGTGCACACGAACGCACGCCTCCCTCGCGGGACCTCTCCCCAGCGTGCGCCCCCATCCCCGGGCCCGCATCCGCCACGGGGCGCCGGCCGCCACGCGGCCCCCTCCGCCGTCGGTTTCACGCCAAGCTTCACTTCCGCCCGTCCAGCCTCTTGATTCCGCACCCCCCTCCGGGACCTACTGGTGGGCCGGACCCCGCACAGGGGCCTGACAACGTTGTCACAGGAGGGTTCCGGGCCGTGTCCCGGAGCCGGGGAGGACGATCCGATGCCGCACGGGTCCGTGTCCAGGACGTTCCGAGGGGGCAGACCGCCCTCGCGCCGCAGGTCCGGGGGCCTTGTCCTCGGAGCGGCCGCTCTGCTGCTGGTGGGGACGGCGCAGGGCGCCGTCGCCGCGCCGCACGAGGCCGCGCACCGCCCGCAGACCGCTTTCGCCTCCTCCTTCGAGGAAGGCCAGAGCGCGCCCGACTGGCTCAGCACCGCCGATACCGACGCCTCGGGCGCGCCACGCCGCTCGGGCGTCGACGGCGCCTACAGCTCCGGCATCCCCGGCAACGTCACGGATCACGTGACGGCCGTACGGGCGAGCGCGGAGAACACCGCGGGCGGGGAGGTCGCGGCGAATCTCGCGGACGGCCTGCCGGGCACTAAGTGGCTGACCTTCGAGAACAAGGGCTGGGCCGAGTTCGACCTCGACGCCGCGCAGCTCGTCACGCGTTACGCGCTCGTCTCGGCCAACGACCACGACGAGCGCGACCCCCGCGACTGGACCCTCCAGGGCTCCGCGGACGGCAAGGAGTGGAAGACGCTCGACACGCGCGCGGGCGAGAAGTTCACCGAGCGTGCGCAGTCGAAGACGTACGAGATCGGCGGCGCGCCCGCCGCGTACGCGCACTACCGCCTGGAGGTCACCGCGAACAACGGCGCCTCGGACGCGACCCAGCTCGCCGAGGTGCAGTTGTCCACAGGCGGGAGCGATCCCGAGCCGCCGAAGGACATGAGCACGCTCGTCGACCACGGCCCGAGCGGCTCGCCGACCGCGAAGGCGGGCGCGGGCTTCACGGGGACGCACGCGCTGCGCTACTCGGGCACGCACCGGTCGAAGGGGCGCGGGTACGCGTACAACAAGGTCTTCGACGTGAACGTGAAGGTCCGCAAGGACACGGCGCTCTCGTACAAGATCTTCCCCTCGCTCCCCGCGACGGACCTCGACTACCCGGCGACGTACGTCGCGGTCGACCTGGCCTTCACGGACGGTACGTACCTGAGCGACCTGAACGCCGTCGACCAGCTCGGTTTCCGGCTCAGCCCGCAGGGCCAGGGCGCGTCGAAGGCGCTGTACGTCAACCAGTGGAACGACCGCAGCGCGCGGATCGGGAGCGTCGCGGCGGGCAAGACCATCGACCGCGTGCTCCTCGGGTACGACGCGGACAAGGGGCCGGACGCCTTCCGGGGCTGGGTCGACGACATCAGCGTCAAGGAGCAGCCCGCGCCGCGGCCGAAGCCCTACCTCTCCGACTACGCGCTGACGACGCGCGGCACCAACTCCAGCGGTGACTTCTCGCGCGGCAACAACATCCCCGCGACCGCCGTCCCGCACGGCTTCAACTTCTGGACCCCGGTCACGAACGCGGGCTCCACGAGCTGGCTGTACGACTACGCGCGCTCCAACAACTCCGATAACCTGCCGACCATGCAGGCGATCTCGGCGAGCCACGAGCCGAGCCCGTGGATGGGCGACCGGCAGACGTTCCAGGTCATGCCCTCGCTCGCCGCCGGCACCCCGCCGACCGGGCGCACCGAGCGCGCGCTGCCCTTCCGGCACGAGAACGAGTCCGCGAAGCCGTACGAATACGCGGTGAAGTACGAGAACGGTTTGCGCGCCCAGGTCACCCCGACCGACCACGCGGCGGCGCTCCGCTTCACCTACCCCGGCGACGACGCCTCCGTGATCTTCGACAACGTCTCGGAGCAGGGCGGCCTCACGCTCGACAAGGAGCACGGCACCGTCACGGGCTACTCCGACGTCAAGAGCGGGCTCTCGACGGGGGCCACGCGGCTCTTCGTGTACGGCGTCTTCGACAAGAAGGTCACCGGCGGGGACTCCTCGGGCGTCAAGGGCTACCTGCGCTTCGACGCCGGGCACGACCGCACCGTCACGCTGCGCCTGGCGACCTCGCTGATCGGTGTCGACCAGGCGAAGGCCAACCTGGACCGGGAGATCCCGGCGGGCAAGAGCTACCACGCGGTGCGCGACTCCGCACGGGCGCAGTGGGAGAAGATCATGCGCACCGTGACCGTCGAGGGGGCGAGCCAGGACCAGCTCACGACCCTGTACTCCAGCCTGTACCGGCTCTACCTGTATCCCAACTCGGGCTTCGAGAACACCGGGACCGCGGCGAAGCCGAAGTACCAGTACGCGAGCCCGTTCTCGAAGATGCCGGACCCGGACACGGCGACGCACACCGGCGCCAAGATCGTGGACGGCAAGGTGTACGTCAACAACGGCTTCTGGGACACGTACCGCACCACCTGGCCCGCCTACTCGCTCCTGACGCCGAAGAAGGCGGGGGAACTCGTCGACGGTTTCGTGCAGCAGTACAAGGACGGCGGCTGGATCTCGCGCTGGTCCTCGCCGGGTTACGCGGACCTCATGACCGGGACGTCGTCGGACGTGGCCTTCGCCGACGCCTATACGAAGGGCGTGGACTTCGACGCGAAGGCTGCGTACGAGGCGGCGCTCAAGAACGCGACCGTCGTGCCGCCGTCCTCGGGCGTGGGCCGCAAGGGCATGAAGACCTCGCCGTTCCTCGGCTACACCTCGACCGACACGGGCGAGGGCATGTCGTGGGCGATGGAGGGTTACGTCAACGACTACGGCATCGGCCGCATGGGCGAGGCGCTGTACAAGAAGACCGGTGAGAAGCGCTACAAGGAGGAGTCGGAGTACTTCCTCAACCGGGCGCAGGACTACGTGAAGATGTTCGACAAGGACGCCGGTTTCTTCCAGGGCCGCAAGGAGGACGGGTCCTGGCGTCTGCCGGCGGACAAGTACGACCCGCGTGTGTGGGGGTACGACTACACCGAGACGAACGGCTGGGGGTACGCGTTCACCGCGCCGCAGGACTCGCACGGCCTCGCGAACCTCTACGGCGGGCGTGACGGGCTCGCGAAGAAGCTGGACACGTACTTCTCGACCCCCGAGACGGCGACGGCCGAGTTCACGGGTTCGTACGGCGGTGTCATCCACGAGATGACCGAGGCGCGCGATGTCCGCATGGGCCAGTACGGGCACAGCAACCAGGTCGCGCACCACGCCGCGTACATGTACGACGCGGCCGGGCAGCCGTACAAGACGCAGGAGAAGGTCCGCGAGGTCCTCTCGCGGCTCTACTCCGGCAGCTCGATCGGGCAGGGCTACCACGGCGACGAGGACAACGGCGAGCAGTCGGCGTGGTACCTCTTCTCCGCGCTCGGCTTCTACCCGCTCGTGATGGGCGGTCAGGAGTACGCGATCGGCTCGCCGCTCTTCACGAAGGCGACGCTGCGCCTGGAGAACGGCAAGAAGTTCACCGTCACGGCCCGCGGCAACAGCGCGAAGAACATCTACGTGCAGAGCGTGCGCCTCAACGGCAAGAAGTGGGACTCGACGGCGCTGCCCAGCGACGCCGTGTCGAAGGGCGGCACGCTGGAGTTCGTCATGGGCCCGAAGCCCTCCTCGTGGGGCAGCGGGAAGAACGCGGGGCCCAGCTCGCTGACGCGGGGCGACGAGGTCGCGAAGCCGCGCTCCGACGCGCTCCTCGACGGTCAGGGCCCGCTCACGGACAACACCTCGGCGACCGAAGGGCCGCTCACGCAGGACGAGTTGCCCGTCGGGAAGGCCGTGAAGGCGGTGCAGTACACGCTCACGTCGGCCGACCGGGCCAAGGCGCCGAGCGGCTGGGTGCTCCAGGGTTCGGCGGACGGGACCTCGTGGCGGGACCTGGACAAGCGCGGTGGCGAGTCCTTCGCGTACGACCAGCAGACGCGCGTGTTCTCGGTCGCGCGGCCGGGGACGTACCCGCACTACCGGATCGTGCCGGAGGGCGGCGGTACGGACGCGACGGCGCCGCGCGTGGCGGAGGTCGAGCTGCTGGGCTGAGCGGAGTCCTCACGTGCGTGACCCGGCCCCCGGACCCTGTGCGGTCCGGGGGCCGGGTCGTCCTCAGTTGGGGTTGTCCCCGTGGGTCAGGGTCTCCCAGGCGACGAAGAGGTTGTTGCTTCCCGCCGGGCGCTGCCGCTCGGTGAGCCGCTGGGTGTTGGTCATGGCGATGCCGAGGCGGTTGTGCAGGGCGTTGTAGCCCATCTCCGTGACCGGGCCCAGACCGCGGTTGACACTGCCGCCGCACAGCCAGCTCGGCGGGGCCTCGCCCAGCTCGTACTTCGCCTGGAAGCCGAGCGCCTGCCGCAGCCGTTCGCCGACGTCGGTGCCGTAGAGGTCCGCGCCCTGGATGCGGCTGGTCTCGGCGACGTGCGAGATCGAGGAGATCCCGTACCCGGTGTGGGTGAAGTCGCGGCAGGTCTCCTGCGTGAGGCCGGTGACGAAGGTCGACTGGCCCTGCCAGTAGTCGATGATCTTCTGGCGCGTGTCGAGGTGCTGGCTCGGGACGGTCTTCGGCAGGTCGCCGTCCGAGGAGAGGTAGACGTAGGCGGCGGTCCGCGTGCGGAACTTCGCCATGGCGGTGTCGTACGAGGTCTTGTCGTCGAGGTAGACGGAGATGCCGATCGCCGCCTCCAGGATCGTCAGCTCCCAGTTCCCGTTGGAGTTGGAGCCCTTGATGACGACGGGCAGGTACACGTTCCGGAGCATCGTGTCGAAGCGGGCGCGCTGGGGCGCTTCGGGTGCTCGCGACGCCGAGCGCGGAGCGGTGCGGCCGGTATCCGCCCCGCCTCCCCCGCATGACGGGCGCGATGCGCCGTCCCGCGCCGTTCGGGCGCCCGTTCTACGGGTGAACGCCGCGCCGGAACCACCCGCGGGGTCCGTTCCGGCTGGCACGCTGCTTGCGATCATCCGATGAGCCTCCGGGTGCCGGTACACCGTTCCGGTCCCCCGGGCGGGGCTCTCGGCGGTCCGGAAGGGGGGATCATGACGGCCGGGTACGAGGGCGCCGCCACGCGGGCGGGACGGGGGCCGCGCCATGTCGCGTGCGTGATGGACGGCAACGGGCGCTGGGCGGAGCGGCGGTCCCTGCCCAGGACCGCCGGGCACCGCGCCGCCGAGACGACGGTGATCGACGTCATCGAGGCGGCGCGCTCGGCCGGGGTCGAGTGGCTGAGCCTGTACGCCTTCTCGACCGAGAACTGGAGCCGCCCGAGCGGCGAGGTCGGCTTTCTCATGGACCTCGTACGGCACGCCGTGCGCAAGCACGCCCCGCTGCTGCACGCGCGCGGCATCCGCTGCCGCTTCCTCGGTGCCGACGATCCCCGCCTCCCCGCGCCGCTGACACGGGACTTCGCCGACCTCACGACCCTGACGGCGCGCAACCGCCGGATGACCCTGACCGTCGCCTTCGACCACGGCGGGCGCGGCGACATCGTCGCGGCCACCCGCTCCCTGATCCGCGCCGGGGTCCCCGCCGAGGAGGTCACCGAGCGCAGCTTCGCCGCCCACCTGCCCTTCCCCGACACGCCCGACGTGGACCTCGTGATCCGCACCTCGGGCGAGCAGCGCATCTCCAACTTCATGCTGTGGCAGGTCGCCTACGCGGAATGGGTCTTCCCCACCGTGCTGTGGCCCGACTTCCGCGCCCCGCACTTCCTGGAGTGCCTGCACCACTACCGGCACCGCGAGCGCCGCTTCGGCGGCGTACCGGCCCAGCAGAACGGAATCACCGCCCCATGACGACCGCCCAGGCCAAACCCCGCTTCCGCAAGCTCTTCGACGACCCGCGCTGGGCCCCCGCCCTCGTCCGCGCCACGGTGCTGGAGGCAGCGCACCCACAGGTCGGCGCCGCGCTCGTCGCCAACTCCACCTTCGTCACGCACCCGTGGCGCCGCCTGCGCAACACCTTCGACAGCATGCGCCGCATGTGCGACCCCGACGAGGCGGTACGGAGCAGGGAGGCCGCCCGGCTCAACCGGCTGCACGCGCGCCTGAAGGGCACGGGCCCCGATCAGCGCCCGTACGACGCGATGGACCCCGCCGCGCGCGCCTGGGTCCTCGCGACCCTCTTCGAGAGCGCCGTCACGATGTACCGGCTGAGCGGGCAGCCGCTGCCGCACGAGGAGATCGAGGGGCTGTACGAGGAGACCCGGGACTACCTGCGCGCGCTTGGCGACGAGGACGTGCACCTCCCGCCCACGACGGGCGAGTTCTGGCCGTACTACGACGCGATGGTGGAGCGCGAACTGGAGGACACCGAGGCGATGCGGATCATCCTCTACAAGCTCTTCGACCACCTCCCCGCCCCCGGGGTGCTGAGCGGACTTCCCACGGTGTGGGCCACGGGCCGGGCGCTCGCGGGGCCGCTGATCGGGGCGGTCACGGTGGCCTCGCTGCCCGAGGCGTTCCGGCGGCGCGCCGGGCTCCCCGAACTGCCGGGCGTCACGACGCTCATGCGGGGCACGTACCTCGCCGCCGGCCTGACCCGCTTCCTGCCGGAGGACTGGATCAGCGCCGAACGCGTCGTCGAGGTGCTCTCGGCCGCCCCCGGCGGCGACGATCCCGCGTCCCGCACCGCCGCGGCACTGCACGAGCGGCTGCGGCGGGCCGGTGCCCTCGTCCGCCTCCTCTCGCCCCTGCCGGTACCGGAGCCGGCCTCCCCTGCCGCGCCCGTGCACAGCGGCGCGGAGGAGTTCTTCCGCGACGTGCTCGACCAGACCGGTGACGGGTATCTCGACTGGCCGGATCTCGCCGCGATGGCCAGGGAATTGGCGACGCGGCTCGACCTCGACGAACCGGAGGAGACCCGGCTGTACGAGGCGTTCGCGGGCTGGTGGCGCGAGCTCCAGGCGGCGCTGGACACGGACGGCGACGGGCGGGTGAGCGCGCGGGAGTACGCGAGCAGCGCCCCCGGCCTCGCCGGACCGGCGCTCATCCGAGTCGCGGAGGTCCTCTTCGCGGCGACCGACGCCGATGGCAACGGGGTGATCGACGCCGAGGAGTACCGCACGCTCTTCCGCACGGCGTTCCGCCGCGAGACGGCAGCGGCGGGCGGTGCGGGCAATACGGGCGGTGCGGGCAGTACGGGGGACAAGGGCGGCGCGGGCGGCGCGGACACGTACGACGGCGCCGCGTTCGTCCGCGCCTTCGTGTCGTTCATGTCCGGCCGCCTGCGCTCCTCGCCGTTCGATCCCCTGTTCAGTCAGCCCTGAGCGGGCCGGGGGTCAGGAGGCGCGGTAGGTGTACGTCGCGGTCGACTCCTGGGCCGTCTTCCCCTGGGGGAGGTAGTCGAAGGAGTAGGAGAGGCTGTCACCCGCGCGCAGGTTGACCGGCAGTTCCCAGCGCCCCGCCCCGGCGTTCCAGGTGAGGAAGTAGTTCTCCTGGGCGGCCCCGTTCTTGCGGTAGTGGACGGTGACCCAGGTGGCGCCGTCGCTGCCGGGCTTGAACCAGATGGCGGGCTGGCCCCCGGCCGTCACCCCTTGCGTGAAGGCGCCGTTCCCGGGATTCGTCCCGCCCCCGTCGCCGGGATCGGTACCGCCTCCGTTGCCCGGGTCCGTACCGCCCCCGTCGCCCGGGTCCGTACCGCCGCCGGTGCCCGTCCCGCCGACCCACTGGCTTCCGCGCAGTTCGGCGAGGAAGCGGTCGAGGATCACGGGGTCGGCCTGGACGCGGGCGTCGCCCCAGTAGCCGTTGCCGCAGCCCGTGCCACCGGCGTTCGCGCCGTCGGCGCACTGCCACTGGGTCTGGCTGTCCCAGTCGGTGTTGATGTAGGCGGCGGCGCGGATGACGTCGCGGTTCGCGGCGATGAAGGAGAAGTAGGGCTTGTACCACTCGTTCCAGCGCGCGTCGGAATTCGCCGCGACCGGGCCCTTCTTCATGATGCAGCTCTTGGTCGCCGCGCCGTTGTCGTACCCCTGCGGCGATGACTCCGCGATCATCACGGGCTTGCCGTGACCGCGGGCGAAGTCGAGCACCCGGTTCTGGAGCCCGGTGGGCGAGGTGTCGTACGCGGAGCAACCCCACTGGGTCGCGAGCGAGCCCGAGGTGTAGAAGGCCGAGAGGCCGACCCAGTCCACGTACGCGTCACCGGGGTACCAGGTGTCGTAGTGGGCGGGGTCGGTGACGACGTAGTTCCACTCGGGGTGGTCGGTGTTGGTGTTGAGCGGCCAGGCGGCGGTCTGCCACACGGTGGCGACCTTGGTGGCGCCGAGGGCGTCGATGCGGCCCTTGATGTACTGGAAGGCCTTCTTGTAGTAGTCGGCGCTGTAGCAGTTCCACGGCCCGTCGAACTCGTAGCCGATGCGCAGGAAGACCTGCCGGTCGTAGCCCTTGAGCTTGGTGACCATGTCGTCGACCTTCGCCCGGTACTGCGCCGTCAGACTCGGGTTCCCGGAGGTCACGTCGCTGTCGTTGGTGCCGATGATGGCGCGCAACGGCTGGTTGTTGCAGCCGCTCGTCGCGTCCGAGAGGTAGAGGCCGACCGCGAGGGCCGCACCGGGGTACTGCGCGAGCGTGCTGTTGAAGTCGACCGTGCCCGAACCCCAGTTGACCGGGCCGTTCATCCCGGCAAGCGGCTCGGGACTGCCGCCGAGGACGAGGTTGGTGTACAGGGTGACGCCGCCGGGCTTCGGGGCGTTGAGCGAGGACTTGTCGAGGACGTCGCGCTTGTAGGCGGAGAGCGTGTCGCTGTCCTGGCCCATGACGGAGAGGACCTTGCCGTCGGCGGGCAGGTTGCGGCCCGAGACGGTGGCGGCGGAAGTCCCTGAGGTCGCGGCCTGGGCCGGGGCGGTGAGGCCGAGCGCGGCGAGCGCGCCGACGGCGATCCCGGCGCACAGGACGCCGGCTCGTCTTCGGAAGGAACGCATACGGATGCTCCTGATGAGGAGGTGCGGGTGGGCAAACGGAATGGTGAGAGCCCGTCAGGCATCCGTCAATCCTTCCCGTAAGTTTTCGTTGATCCAGGCTGGTCGTACGGCCGGTCCCGAAACTTTCCGCAGCCTCGGCGGCCGCCTGTCCGGCCGGAATCAGCGCTCACCAGCCCTTCGGCCTGCGCGGGTGGCCGATAACGGGGACGCTGCGGATTAACGAAACTTCAACGAAACTATTGACAGTCAATTTCGCCGGGCGGCACCTTGTGCGTGCCACACAGCGTCCGGAGCCCCGCTCCGGAGCGAGAGCCGGGCGCTCCCCCACGCCCCGGGCCGTGAGGGCCACCCCTGTCTCTTCCGCATCCGCACCTCGGAGGTCCGTATGGGCTCCTCGTACGTCCGCAGTTCACTCGCCGCCACCGCGGCACTCGGCGTCCTTCTCGGTCTCGCCGGCTGCTCCTCCGACTCGGGCGGCTCCGGCGGCGGCACCACGCTCACCGTCGCGACGTTCAGCGACTTCGGGTACAAGCCGCTCTTCAAGGAGTACGAGAAGACGCACCCCGGCATCCACATCAAGGAGCGCGTCTCCCAGCTCGACCAGCACCACAACAGCCTCTCGACGCAGCTCTCCTCGGGCAGCGGCGCGGCCGACGTGGTGGCGATCGAGGAGGGTTACATGCCCAAGTTCCGCACCGTGAAGGACAAGTTCGTCAATCTCGCGGAGTACGGCGGGGAGAAGCGCGAGAGCGAGTACCTGCCGTACAAGTGGTCGCAGGGCACGGCGGACGGCGGGAAGTTCGTCATGGGGTACGGGACCGACGTCGGCGGCCTCGCGATCTGCTACCGCACGGACCTCTTCAAGCAGGCCGGGCTGCCCACGGACCGCGAGGAGGTCGCCAAGCTGTGGCCCACGTGGGACGACTACTTCGCCACCGGGAACACCTTCCGCGAGAAGGTGAAGGACAAGGCGTGGTTCGACTCGGCGGGCAATGTCTTCAGCGCCATGATGAACCAGACCGAGTACGGGTTCTTCGACAAGGACGACAAGTACATCGGCGACAGCAACCCGCAGGTGAAGGAGGCGTTCACGAGCACCGCCAAGGCGGCGGCCGACGGCCAGTCCGCGAACCTCGTGCCCTTCAGCCAGCAGTGGAACGCCGGGATCAAGCAGGGCCGCATGGCGACCATGACGTGTCCCGCCTGGCTCACCGGTCTCATCCAGACCGCGGCCGGCCCGGAGGGCGAGGGCAGGTGGGACATCGCCAAGGTGCCCGGTGACGGCGGCAACTGGGGCGGCTCCTTCCTCACCGTGCCCAAGCAGGGCAAGCACGTGAAGGAGGCCGCGAAGCTCGCCGCCTTCCTCACCTCGGCCACCTCGGAGAAGAAGATCTTCCAGGGCCCGACCGGCTCGCTCCCCTCGCTCGTCGCGCCTCTCGACGACCCCGCCGTCCAGGACACCAAGCAGAAGTACTTCAACGACGCGCCCACCGGCAAGATCTTCGCCGCCTCCGCCAAGAGCCTCAAGCCGAGCTTCCGCGGCACCAAGGACCAGCAGGTGCGGCTCCCCTTCAACAGCGCCATCCAGCTCGTCGAGCAGCGCAAGGCCAAGCCCGCCGAAGCGTGGGACAAGGCGCTCCAGGACGCGGAGAAGAACCTGAAGCACTGACGGCGAAGGGCGGCGCGTCGTCCTGTACGCGCCGCACGACGGGCACGGGCCGGGCGGTCCGTACGGGCCCCGGTGCCCCGTACGGACCGCGCGGCCCCGTCCCGGTCCGCCCGCCGCGTCCCACCTCTGCCGCCGCCCCGCGCGGCGGCGTCCCGTTCCCGTACCCCTGCCTCCCAGGAGGACTCCATGGCGGCCGACACCGCCGGTGCCGAAGGGCGCCTCGGCACCACTCCGCGACCGCGTGTGCGGCGCGGGTTCCTCGCCCCGTACAGCTTCGTCTCCCCGTTCTTCCTCGTCTTCGGGATCTTCGGGCTCTACCCGCTGATCTACACGTTCTGGGTCTCCCTGCACCACTGGGACCGGCTCTCCGGGGACCAGGGCTACGCGGGGTTCGGGAACTTCACCGACCTCTTCTCCGATCACGACTTCTACACCGCGACGTTCAACACCTTCAGCATCTTCCTGCTGTCCACCGTCCCGCAGTTGCTCCTCGCCCTCGCCGTCGCCTGGCTCCTGGACCGGCGGCTGCGTGCCCGGACCACCTGGCGCGCGCTCATCCTCGTGCCGCAGTACGTGTCCGTCGTCGCCGTCGCGCTCGTCTTCTCGCAGCTCTTCGGGCGCGACTTCGGCGTCGTCAACTGGGTGCTCGAACACCTCGGGCTCATGGACGACCCGGTGGACTGGACGGCGGACACCTGGAGTTCGCACCTCGCGATCAGCTTCATGGTGATGTGGCGCTGGACCGGCTACAACGCGCTCATCTACCTCGCCGCGATGCAGGCCGTGCCGCGCGAACTGTACGAGTCGGCGATGGTCGACGGCGCCGGGCGCTTCCTCACCTTCCGGCGCATCACGCTTCCCTCGATCCGGCCCACCGTCCTGTTCACCGTCGTGATCTCGACGATCGGCGGGCTGCAACTCTTCGCCGAGCCCTTCCTCTTCGACCCGCAGGCCAACGCGGAGGGCGGCACCGAGCACCAGTTCCAGACCCTGACGCTGATGCTCTACAAGTACGGGTTCATCAACAACGACGCCGGTTACGCCTCGGCCATCTCCTGGGTGCTCTTCCTCGTCATCGCCCTCGTCGCGGCGATCAACTTCCTGCTCACGCGCCGGCTCGGCGCCACCGACCGCTGACCGTGCCGCTCCCGCGCGGGCCGCACACCGGCCCGCGCCCGGCCACCGAGAGGAGTGCCCCCGTGGCTCCCGTCACCACCGCCCCCGTCACCGAGAACCCGCCCGCCGCTCCGGCGCGCCGGGCCGCCCGGCCCGCCAAGGCCCGCGGCCCCCGCCACTTCGACAGCGCGGGCCCCCTCGCCTACACGATGCTCGCCGCCGTCGTCATCGCCTCGCTCTTCCCGCTCTACTGGACCTTCGTCGTCGCCTCGCACGGCGACAACTCGGTGCTCGGCGGCGCGACGCCCTCGCTCGTGCCCGGCGGGCACCTGATCGACAACATCAAGCGCGTCTTCGACACGGTCGACTTCTGGAAGGCTCTCGGCAACTCCTTCACCGTCTCGGCGACCACCGCGATCAGCAATGTGCTGCTCTCCTCGCTCGCGGGCTACGCCTTCGCCAAGATGCGCTTCCCCGGGCGCAACGCGCTGCTCGTGGTCGTCGTCATGACGGTCATGGTGCCGACCCAGCTCGGCGTCCTGCCCCTGTACCTGCTCGTGACCGACATGGGTCTGTACGGCAAGCTCTCCTCGCTCATCCTGCCCGCGCTCGTCTCCGCGATCGGCGTGTTCTGGATGCGGCAGGCGATGGAGGAGAACGTCCCCGACGAACTCATCGAGGCCGCGCGCGTCGACGGCGCCGGACCGCTGCGCAGCTTCTGGTACGTGGCATGGCCGGGCGTGCGCTCGACGGCCGCCGTGCTCGGCATGTTCACCTTCATGGCCGCCTGGAACGACTACTTCTGGCCACTCATCGCCCTGCCGCCCGAGAACGGCACCGTGCAGATCGCCCTCAACCAGCTCGCCGCCGGCTACTACACGGACTACACGCTCATGCTCGCCGGGGTCGTCGTCTCGGTGCTGCCGGTCCTCGCGCTCTTCGCCGTCCTGGCCCGCCGCATCGTCTCCGGCGTCATGGCGGGCGCGGTCAAGGGCTGAGCCCCGCCCCGCCCCCGCTCTCCGTCCCGTACGCACTCCGTACCCGTACCCCCGAGGAATCGATGACCACCGTGTCCCCGACCGGGCCCGCGTCCCCGGCGCCCGGTGCCCACGAGCGCGCCACGATCAGCAATCCGGTGCTCGCCGGTTTCCATCCCGACCCCTCGCTGCTGCGCGTCGGCGCGGACTACTACCTCGCGACCTCGACCTTCGAATGGCTGCCGGGTGTCACGCTGCACCACTCGCGCGACCTCGCGCACTGGCGTCCGCTCGGCGGCGCCCTCGACGAGGAGCGGTTGCTCGACCTCGTGGGCGTGCCGGACTCCGGCGGGGTGTGGGCACCGTGCCTGTCGTACGCGGACGGCACCTTCCACCTCGTCTACTCGGACGTGAAGAGCCTCGCGGGCGCGTACAAGGACGTGCACAACTACGTCGTCACCGCGCCCGCGATCACCGGGCCCTGGTCCGACCCGGCCCCGGCCCCCGGGCACGGCTTCGACGCCTCGCTCTTCCACGACGACCCGGCGCTCGGCGGCGACGGGCGCAGCTGGCTGCTGTGGCTGGAATGGGACCACCGGCCGGGGCACGATCCCTTCGGCGGCATCCTCCTCCAGGAGTGGGACCGCGCGGCGCGGGCCGTCACGGGCCCCGCGCACCGGATCTTCACCGGCACCGCGCTCGGGCGCACCGAGGGCCCGCACGTGTACCGGCGAGAGGGCTGGTACTACCTCGTGACGGCCGAGGGCGGCACGGGCTGGGAGCACGCGGTGACGGTCGCCCGCTCGCGCGCGGTGACGGGCCCGTACGAGGCCGATCCGGCGGGCCCGCTGCTGACTTCGTGGGAGGACCCGGGGCTCGCGCTCCAGAAGGCCGGACACGGCAGTCTCGTCGAGACCCCGGCGGGCGAGTGGTATCTCGCGCATCTCGCGGCGCGCCCCTTCGGCACGCGCGGCGCCTGCGTCCTGGGCCGCGAGACCTCGCTCCAGCGCGTCGAGTGGACGGCCGAGGGCTGGCCGCGCGTCATCGGGGAGGCCGGTACGGGGCGGCCCGCGCTCCGCGTCCCGGCCCCGCGCGGCACGGGCGACGAGGTGACGAGGGACCTCGCGAGCGGCCCCGGGCTCCCGCCGGACGCGGCGCACGGTCCCGGGCTCCTCCCGGGCCCCGAGTGGATGACGCTGCGCCGGCACGCCGACCCCTCGTGGGCCGGGCCCGGCGCCGCACCCGGTTCCGTACGGTTGCGGGGCGGCGAATCGCTCTCCTCGCTGCACCGCCAGAGCCTCGTCGCCCGCCGTCAGCAGCACGCCCGCTTCACCTTCACCGCCACCGTGGACCACGAGCCGGGCTCGCCCCGGCGCTCCGCGGGGATGGCGCACGTCTACAACACCCAGTTGTGGCACTACGCGCACATCACGGCGGACGAGGGCGGCGCCCGCGTGCTGTGCCTCGCCGTGTGCGATCGCGGCCGGTACTCCGAACTCGCCGCCGTCGCCCTGCCGGACGCGGGCCCGGTGCGGCTGCGCCTGACGGGCGACGGCCCCCTGGCGCGCTACTCCTGGGAGGACGCGGGGGTGTGGCGGCCCCTCGGTCCCGCGCTCGACACGACCCGGCTGTCCGACGAGTACGCGACCGTCGGCGGCGCGGACGGGCACTTCTCCAACTGGGGGTTCACCGGCGCCTTCCTCGGGCTGAGCGCGCAGGACCTCACCGGTGAGGGTCGTGCCGCGGAGTTCTCCCACCTGCGGTACGAGGGCGGGGTGGCGCGAGGGCCCGTCGCTGACGGACCCGGTGCGTCAGACTGACCCCGGGCCGCCGCCCCCGGGTGCCCCGGCGGCCCGCCCCGCACGTACCAGCAAGGACAGGAGTCGGAACCCCGCATGACGACACGGCCCGGCAACAAGGTGACCATCGGCGCCATCGCGGCCGAGGCGGGCGTCTCGTCCGCGACCGTCTCGAAGGTCCTCAACGGCCGCGCGGACGTCTCGACGGCGACCCGCGAGAAGGTGCAGCAGATCATGGCCCGCCGCCACTACCAGCGGCGGGGCAGCAGGCGCAGGGGCGGCATCGTCGACCTCGTCCTCAACGAGCTGGACAGCCTGTGGTCGATCGAGATCATCCGCGGGGCGGAGGAGACGCTGCGCGAGGCGGGGGTGAGCATGGTCCTCTCGGCGGTGCACGGCGACAGCGAGGGCACCACGGCGTGGCTCGACCAGCTCGCGGCGCGGCGCTCCGACGGGGCGATCCTCGTGGTGTCCGACCTGACCCCGCGCCAGCGGGCCCGGCTCACCGCGCTCGGGGTGCCGTTCGTGCTCGTCGACCCGGTCGGCAACGTCGAGGCGGGGGTGCCGACGATCGGGGCGACGAACTGGGCGGGGGCCGTCGCGGCGACCGAGCACCTCATCGCGCTCGGCCACCGGGACATCGTCCACCTCGCGGGCCCGCGCCACCTGCTGTGCAGCCGGGCCCGCGCGGACGGTTTCCGGGCCGCGATGGAGGCGGCCGAGATCCCGGTGCGCGAGGACGCCGTCAGCCACGGCGCCTTCGACGACGCCTCGGGCCAGGCCCAGGCGGAGGCTCTGGTCACGGCGGCGGAGCGCGGGGAGCGCGCGCTGCCGAGCGCCCTCTTCGCGGCGAGCGACCTCCAGGCCCTCGGCGCCTGCGCGGCGCTGCGCGCGCGGGGCCTGCGCGTGCCGCGGGACGTGAGCGTCGTCGGTTTCGACGACCTGCCGGTCTCGCGCTGGTGCCACCCCGCCCTCACGACGGTGCGCCAACCGCTCCAGGACATGGCGGCGATGGCCGCGCGGACCCTGCTGCGGCTCGTGGACGGGGAGCAGGTCGACCTGCCGCGCGTCGAGCTGGCGACGCGGCTGGTGGAGCGCGAGAGCACGGCAGCGTACGAGGCGGGGAGCACGGCACCGTAGGAGAAGGCGGAGCGGGCCGAGGTGAACGTGGCGGACTGAAGGCGGCTCGGGGATGACGGCGTGGAGGGGACGTGACCAGGCCGGACCCTTAAGGGTCGGACGTCATACTCAAGTCGGAGACGGAGGCGTCGGGTCCGTCTCAAGGGGGCCTCGAAGACACCTCTCGCGACGGTCTTCAAGAGGTGGTCCCGCCGGGAACGATGGTGTGTGTCCCCACCGTTCCCGTCCCGCAGGAGTCCCCGCTCGTGACCGTCTTCCCCCACCTCGCCTCCCCCTCCGCCGCCACGAGCGCCGTCGCGGCGCGGGCCACGGAGCTGTCCAAGGTCTACGGGAGGGGTGACACCCGCGTGGTCGCCCTGGACCGCGTCTCGGTCGCCTTCCACCAGGGGCGGTTCACCGCCATCATGGGGCCCTCGGGTTCGGGCAAGTCCACGCTGATGCACTGCGTGGCCGGGCTGGACAGCTTCAGCGGCGGCTCCGTGCAGCTCGGGGGCACGGAGCTGTCGCGGCTCAAGGACAAACAGCTCACCGCGCTGCGCCGGGACAAGATCGGTTTCGTCTTCCAGGCCTTCAACCTGCTGCCGACGCTGACCGCACGCGAGAACATCACGCTGCCCCTCGACATCGCGGGCCGCAAGCCGGAGAAGCAGTGGCTGGAGCGGGTCATCTCCATGGTCGGCCTCGAAGGGCGGCTCAAGCACCGGCCCACGGAGTTGTCGGGCGGTCAGCAGCAGCGTGTCGCCGTGGCCCGCGCACTCGCCTCGCGCCCCGAGATCGTCTTCGGCGACGAGCCCACGGGGAACCTCGACTCGCGCTCGGGCGCCGAGATCCTCGGCTTCCTCCGCGAGTCGGTGCGGGAGCTGGGCCAGACCGTCGTGATGGTCACACACGACCCGGTCGCCGCCGCCTACGCGGACCGGGTCGTCTTCCTGGCGGACGGCCGCATCGTCGACGAGATGCACGGGCCGACCGCGGAGCGGGTCCTGGACCGCATGAAGGAGTTCGACGGCAGGGGCCGCGTGAGCTGACGCCCCCGCCACCGCCCCTCCCCCCGCCGGGCCCGCGAAGGTCCCGGCCCCACCCCCACTTCAGGACTCGCCCACCCATGTTCCGTACCGCCCTGCGCGATGTGCTCGCGCACAAGGCCCGGCTTCTGATGACCGTGCTCGCCGTCATGCTCGGCGTCGCCTTCGTCTCCGGCACCCTGGTCTTCACCGACACCTTCGGTTCCGCCTACAAGAACAAGTCCGCGAAAAGCTTCGACCACATCTCCGTCGCCATCGAGCCGGACGGCGGCCGCGACCGGCCGGAGGAGGGCGGCAAGAGCACGGCCCGGCTCACCGACACACTCGTGCGCAAGGCCGCCGCGCTGCCCGGCGCGCGGTCGGCGCTCGGCAGCGTGAGCGGCTTCACCGCGCTCGCCGGCAAGGACGGCAAGCTCGTCGGCGGCAACTGGGGCAGCCGGGGCGCCAATTACTATCCGGACCCCGAGGGTCACGACCCCCGCTGGACCTTCGTCCGGGGGAAGGCCCCGGCCTCGGCGCACGAGGTGGCCCTCGACAGCCGGACCGCCGAGCGCACCGGGTACGGCGTCGGTGACTCCGTCCGCTTCTCGACGAACGGCTCCGTCGCGAGGGCCGAGGTCGCGGGCGTCTTCGACACGGACGACGGCAACGTCCTCGCGGGCGGATGCCTCCTGCTCTTCGACAACGCCACGGCGCTGCGCGTCCTCGGCGACGGCGAGTACGACGAGATCGACGTCAAGGCCGCGCCGGGCACCTCGCAGTCCGCGCTGCTCCACTCCGTACGGGGCATCCTGCCGAAGGACACCGAGGCCCGCACCGGGGCGGCGCTCTCCGCCGAGCAGGACCGGATGATCGAGCGGCAGACCAGCTCCACGAGTCAGGTACTGCTCGTCTTCGCCGGGATCGCGCTCTTCGTCGGGATCTTCATCATCGCCAACACGTTCACGATGCTCGTCGCCCAGCGCACCCGCGAGCTGGCCCTGCTGCGCGCGGTCGGCGCCTCGCGCCGCCAGGTGACGCGCTCGGTGCTGACCGAGGCGTTCCTCATCGGCCTTGTCGCCGCGGTCGCCGGAGGCGTGCTCGGGATCGGTGTCGCCGTCCTCCTCCAGACGCTCCTGAGGGCGGGAGGCGCCGGACTGCCGGAAGGCCCGCTGGTGCTCGCCCCGCGCACGGTCCTCGTGTCGCTGCTCATCGGTGTGGGCGTCACGATGACGGCCGCGTGGCTGCCGGGCCGCAGGGCCGCGAAGATCCCGCCGGTCGCCGCGATGAACAGCGTGCACGCGGCTCCGACCGTGCGCGGCCTCGTCGTCCGCAACGCCCTCGGCTCCCTCGTCGTCGCGCTCGGCACCTTGCTGCTCTTCATGGACGACAACTACGTCGTCTCGGCGGGCGCGGGCATCGTGATGGTCGGCGTCATCATCCTCACGCCGCTGCTCTCCCGCCCCTTCGTCGCGGCGGCGGAGCCGCTGCTGCGGCTCTTCGGGGTCGCGGGCAGGCTCGCCCGGCTCAACGCGGTCCGCAATCCGCGCCGTACCGCGTCGACCGCGTCGGCCCTGATGATCGGCCTGACGCTCATCACCGCGATGACAGTGGTCGCCACCTCGACGAGCGGCGCGATCGACCGGATGGCCGCCGACTCGCTCAAGGCCGACTACACGGTCTCGATGGCGAACTACGAACCCCTCGCGCCCCAGGTGAACAAGACCGTGGCCGGGCTCCCGGAGGTCACCGCCTCAAGTCCCGTGCGCACGGCGTACGGCGAGGTCGGCGGCAGCCCGGCACGGCTCTCCGGGGTCGACCCGGAGAGCATCGGCAGTCTTGTCGCCATGGACCTCGACAGCGGCTCGCTCCGCGGCCTGCGCGGTGACGCGATCCTCCTGGACCGGGACACCGCCGAGGAGCGGGGGCTGCGGACCGGTGACGACGTCACGGTGGAGTTCGACGACGACGGCGGCCGCGCGCGCCTGCGGGTCGCGGGCGTGTACCGGCCGAACGACCTGCTCAACGGTGTCTACGTGCCGACCTCCGTCGTCGATCCGCACCTGTCGGAGATCACCGACGAGAAGGTCCTCGTCCGGATGCGGGGCGGCGCGAGCGACAAGGCGGAGGACGCCCTCGTCAAGGCGCTCGGCTCCAATCCAGCCCTCAAGATCCAGGACAGGGAGGCCATCAGCGGCGAGATCGGCGGCGCCATCGACATGCTCCTGAAGATGCTGTACGGGCTCCTCGCCATGGCGGTGCTCATCGCGGTGCTCGGCGTCGTCAACACCCTGGCCATGTCGGTCTTCGAGCGGCGGCACGAGATCGGGATGCTGCGCGCCATCGGCCTGGACCGGGCGAAGGTCAAGCGGATGGTGCGGCTGGAGTCGGTGGTGATCTCGCTGTTCGGCGCGGTGCTCGGTGTGGGGCTCGGGCTCTTCCTCGGCTGGGTCGCGGGCGGCGCGGTGGGCAGGGAGGTCCCGACGTACCGCATGGACGTCCCCGTCTCGCGGCTGCTCGTCTTCCTCCTGAGCGCCGCCGTCGTCGGAGTCCTCGCGGCCCTGTGGCCGGCCCGGGGAGCGGCACGGCTCAACCCGCTCCAGGCGATCAAGGCCGAGTAGCCAGGGCCGGGTACCGGGGGGAGGAGCCGGCCCGGAGCATGGCGCTCCGCGAGTCGCCTCCTCCCCCGGAGTCCTCGCCGCCGGGATGAGGCGCCGAGGACTCCGGGGGTCGTGGCGACGTTGACGAGCGTCCCGGCGGGCGCGGCGGCCCCGGAGCGCTCGGCGACGACGGAGGTCAGGAGGGCCCGCACAGCGCGGCGGCCTCAGGACGACGGTGACTCGCAGGGCGAGGGCGTGTCCTTGGGATCGGGGGTCTCGGAGGGGGACGCCTCCTCGGCCGGGGGCTCGGTGACGCTGTCGGAGGGGCAGGGGCTCGCGGGCGGGGTGCCGGGGTCGTCGGTCGTCGAGGGGTCCGGGGTCTCGGAGGGCGACGCGGACGGCGGAGTTGACTCGCTCGGTGAGGTGGCCGAGCCGGAAGGACTGGGCGAGGGGCTGCCGCCGGAGGACGGGTCGGAGGACGGCTCGGGGGAGGGATCGGCGGGGCGGGGGGACGTGGTGCCGGGCTCGGGGCTCGGCGTGCCGTCCGGCTCCTTGCCCGGCTGGGGCCCTATCACGATGCCACCGCCACCCTTGTTCCCCTTGCCCCCGTCTCCGACGGGGGCCGTGGCCTGCCGGTCGCCCCCGGCACCCGGGCTCGTCGGCACGACACCCGTGCCGTCCGGCACCGCGTGCACGCCGTCGCGGTAGAACGCCAGCCAACGCAGCACCAGTTGGAGGTAGTCGCGCGAGTAGTTGTAGCTCAGGACCGCGCGCTCCAGGCCCGCGCCCGTCGCGAGGTCACGCCCGCCCGCACACAGGTAGCGGCCGGCGCCGAGTGCCGCGTCGAAGATGTTGTTGGGGTCCGCGCGGCCGTCGCCGTTGCCGTCGGCGCCCCAGCGCCGCCAGGTGCCGGGGAGGAACTGCATCGGACCCACCGCCCGGTCGTAGACGGCGTCGCCGTCCCAGGCGCCGTTCTCGGTGTCGCGGATGAGCGCGAAACCGTCGCCGTCGAGGGCGGGCCCGGTGATGCGGTGCCGGGTCGTGCCGTGCGCGTCGACGTCGCCGCCGCGGGCCTGCCCCGACTCGACCTGCCCGATCGCGGCCAGCAACTGCCACGGCAGGTGGCAGCCCGGCCGGGAGCGCGCCAACGAGGACTCGGCCCGCTGGTAGGCGGCGAGCACGGTCGCGGGGAGACCGGAGGACCTGCGCAGCGGCACCTCCACGACCGGGGTCCGCAGCCCCGGCACCTTCAGCGGATCGACCGGGGGTAATTCGACGTGGTAGGAGTCGTCGCCCTGCGTCGGGACCTCCGGCAGCGGGGGAATCGGCGCGGCCACCGGGCTCGGTGCGTCCTTGTGGTCCTTGGTCAGGCCCTCGACGAGGGCGGGGGCCTGCGAGGCGTTGAGCAGGGCGGTCGCGGCGACGGCGACCGCCGTACCGCGCAGGCCGCCCCGCAGGCGACGGCCACGAGGGCGCGGGATACGCAGGGGGCGCATGGCTCTTCCTTCCTGTACGTCCTTGTCCGGTCGGTCCCGCGACGGCGGGGGTGCTCCGGCGTCAGTCCCCGAAGGTGTCCAGCACCGAGACCTGCCAGCGTCCTTCGTGCCGCACGAGGTCGACGGCGAGCATGGCGCCCGCGTAGTTCGCGGCGGCGGTGGCCTTGGCGGCCGTACTGGTGCTGCTCTGGTCGGCGAAGACCAGGACGCGGGCGCGCTCACCCTCGACGCGCTCCACCGCGGTGTCGGTGACGGTCGTCGTGACGACCGTCTTCTGCTTCCCCGCCGCCGCGAGTACGGGCGCGAGCAGCGTCTTGTGCTGGGCGACCGCCTTCCCCGTGAGCCAGCGCGCGGTGGCCTTGTCCATCGCGCCCGGGTCGGCGTGGTCGTACGAGAACAGGGCGTCGACCGCCTTCTCCGCCTGCCCCTTGACCTCGCTGGTGCGCGCCGCGTCGGTGAGCGCGCTGTTGCGCGTGACGGCCGTGTCGCGCAGGGCGTCGGCTCGGGTCGTGGCCCAGCCGGCGAAGGCGCCGAGGACGAGGGTGAGCAGGCACAGGGCCACGACGCCACGCGTGAGGCCGAGGCGCCCGGCGGCGCGCGGCGGGGCAGCGGCGGCGGGCTCGGGAGCGGAAGCGTCGGGGGCGGCGGGGGCGGCAGGGGGCTCGGCGGCGGAAGGCTCCTCGGAGAGCGCGGCGCCCCCGCTCGCCCGTCCCGGGGGCGTCGCCCCGGCGGGTTCCTCCTCGCGGGGACGGGTTTCGGGCCGTGTCGACTGGGCCGTCACCGCCGCGAGTCGGCGCTGCCGGTTGAGGTGGTGGCGGGTGGTGTGGCGCGTCGTGGACATCAGGGGCTCCTTCGCGCCGCTCAGTCGGTCTCGGTGCTCGCGGTGCCGCCGACCGGGGCCTGCCCGAGGGCGCTCAGCTTCCACGTGCCGCGGGTGCGGGTGAGTTCGGCGAGCATGCGGCTGTCCTTGTCGGTGGTCTTGTGGCCGGAGGCCCGTACGGTGACGCGGAGGGCGACCATCACGCGCGCCTTCCCCGCGCGTTCGTCGAGTTCGGTGACGGCCCCGTCGAGCACCTTCGCGGTGCTGACCGTCTTGGCGGTGCGCACCTGCTGCTCGAAGGCGGCGCGTCCCTTGACGAGCTGGCTGTGCAGGTCGCCGGTCGTGGACGACTCCCACAGGTCGAGCCCGCGGGCGAAGTGCGCGTGGTCGAGGGTGTTGAGGTTCTGCACGGCTTGTTCGCCCGCTTCGAGCGCGTCGTCGCGCGCGGCGGCGTAGGAGAGCCCGTCGTCGTGGGCGGCGCCGTACCAGGACCAGCCGGCCCAGGCGGCGAAGCCGCCCGCGACCAGGGTGAGGGCGAGCGCCACGAGGAGCAGCGGACGCGGGAGCCGGTTCATGCGAGTCCTTTCGGCGGGCGGTTGAGCGGGCGGTGCGACGAGCCTTTTCAACGGACGTCTTCAACGGGTTTGATCAGCGGGCTTGTTGTGCGGGCTTGTGATGCGGGCTTCTTGTGGGGGCTTGTTGTCCGGGCGCGTTCAGCGGGCGGTGAGGTCGACGACGCGCCAGACGCCGTTGTCGAGGCGGGCGGTGACGGAGAGCTGGGCCGCGCTCGTGGTCGGCTTGGCGTCCCCGCGCCGCGCGGTCTGGTCGAGGAAGACGAGGAGGTGCGCGGAGTCACCGCGCAGGCTGACGACGCCGACGCGGACGGATCGCGTGGAGAGGGTGACGCGCTGGGTGCGGACGTCGTCCCTGACCTTGCCGAGCAACGCCTCGTACTGCCGGGCCGCCTTCCCCGCGAGCACGGCCTTCGCGGAGCGCTCGATCCCCGCCATGCCGTCCGGCGTGTAGGAGAAGATCCGGGCGAGCGCGCTGCCGACGTCGCCGGCCACGCGGTCGCTCGCCGCGGCGTCGGTGAGCGCGTGGTCGGCCGCGCCGGAGGTGTGGCGCAGCGAGTGCGCCCGCTGAAGGAGAACGCACCCGGCGAGCAGGAGCAGTACGGACACGAGCGTGACGGCGACGGCACGGCGCCGCGCCCACCACGTATGCCCCGGCGGCGCGTCCTCGGCACCGTCCCGCGCCGCCGAGGAGCCCGCGACCTCGGCGGACACCTCCTCGGCGTCGGACTCCTCGGCAGAGTTGCCCTCGGCGGCGACGGCCTCTCCTTCCGTACGGGACCGCTCTTCCGCACGCGGCTCCTCCCCCGCCGCCGCGTCCTCCCCGTGCGCCCGCACCGGCGTCCCGCGCCTCATCGCGTCACCTCCGAAACCGCCACCGCCGACAGGCCCTTGACCTTCCACTCCCCCGAGGCCTCCCGCGTCAGGACCGCCTCCAGGCGCTTGCGGTCGGTGGTCGGCTTCCGCGCGTCCGGCGCCGTCGTCTCGACGCTGAGCGTCGCGATGAGTCGCGCCGTGCCCGCGTGCGTGTCGAGCGCCGTGAGCGCCGCGTCCGTGACGACGCCCCGTGAGGAGGCGCCCTTCGCCGGTTTCACGCGGGCGAGTTCGGTACGCAACGGACCGGTGCTGACCGTCTTCCAACGCGCCACGCCCGCCACGGCGCGGGCCCGTGAGGAGGCGTCGAGCGTGGAGAGCGTCGCGACGGCGGCGCGTCCCTCGCTCAGCGCGGTGTCGCGGGCCCGCCCGTACGCGAGGTCGTCGTCGGTTCGTGCCGCCGCGTACGACCACGTCCCCGCCGCGCACACCCCGAGCGCGAGCGCGACGCCGAGCCCGGCGAGGCCGCGCCGCACGAGCCGCCCCCTGGGACGCGCCCGTTCCGGCGCGCTCGCGGCCTCCGCCGCTCCCTCGCTGTCCGCTTCGCTCACGCGTTCCTCCGTGCTCACGATCCGCTCCCGACGCCGAGGAGGTCCGCCATGCCGCCGCCCGTCGACGCGGCCCCGCTCTCGCGTACCGAGGGCAGTGCGAGTGCGCCGGGCCGTACCGGCTTCGGTACCGCGCCGCCCTTGGGGGCGTTCGCCGAGCCGCGCACCTGGATGCCGCTGGAGGCGGGAGCGGTGCAGCGCGCGCCGGTGTTGAGCGCGGGCGCGGGGCTCGTGTCCGTACCGAGGCGGTAGCGCGTGTCCCCGTAACCGGTCGTGCAGGGAAGGGGCTTGAAGAAGGTGACGGCCATGCCGAGGTTGAGCTTTCCGCCGTCGACGGCGGTGGAGCCGACGGCGACCGCCTGGGGCAGCTTGACGAGCAGTTCCTCCGTACCGCGCTGCCGGGTGACGGCGACCTCGGAGGTCGTGAGGAGGTTGGCGAGGACGACGCCGATCTCCGGATCGAGGTCGCGCAGGACGCCGCTGATCTGCTCGGACGCCCCGGGCGCGGCCATGATGAGGCGGCGCAGGTCGGCGTCGGAGCCCTTGAGGGTCGCGGCGAGGTCCTTGGCGCCGCTCGCGAAGGACTTGATCGCCTCCGCCTCCCGCGCCTGGGTGCGCAGGACGACCTGGCCGTCCTCGATGAGCGCGCGCGTCCGCGGGAAGGAGCGGTCGGCGGCCCGTACGAACTCGGAGCCGTTGTCGAGCAGCACTTGAAGGTCGTCGCCGCGCCCCTCGAACGCCTTGCCGAACTCGTCGACGACCGTGCGCAGGTCGTCGAGCGGTACGGAGGCGGTCAGGTCGTCCACGCCCGAGAGCACGTCGGTGACGGGCCGGGGCACGGAGGCGGCGGAGGCCGCGAGGCGGGAGCCTTCGCCGAGGTAGGGGCCGCCGTCGCTCTCGGGGCGCAAGTCGATGTACTGCTCGCCGATGGCCGAGAGGTCGGCCACCACCGCTTTGGCGTCCTCGGGGATGCGGGGCGCGGACTTCTTGATGCGCAACTGGGCCTCCACGCCGTCCGCGGTGAGCCCGATGTCGCCGACGCGGCCCACCGAGACGCCCCGGTAGGTGACGTTGGCATGGGTGAACAGGCCACCGGTACGGGGAAGTTCGACCTCGATCGAGTAGTAGTCGGCCGCCCCCACGTACCGGCCGAGGTCCGCGTACCGCACGCCGAGATAGGCGAGCACGAGAACGGCGATGACGACGAAGGCGATGTTCTTGAGCAGTGTGGCGCGGGTGATCACTGGGTGCCTCCGCTCGTGGTGGCGGGCAGCGGCAGGGGATCACGGGTGGCGGCGCCGGAGCTTTCGGAGGGGGTCGCGGAGGTCTTCGCGGACGAGGAGGACCCGGTCTTGCCCGCCCGCTTCCTCAGCGTGTTCGCTTCCGGCGTCGCCGCGCCCGGCTTCCCCGAGTCCTCCTGCTCCCCCTCCTCCAGGAGCGGCGGGATCAGCGTCGTGTCCTCGGCCGCCGTGATGTGCAGATACGCGTTCAGGTAGTCGCCCTTGACTCCGGTGAGGACCTCGTCCGTGAAGGGGTACGTGAGGAGTACCTGGAGCGAGTCGGGCAGGTCCTTGCCCGCGTCGGCGAGGGAGCGCAGGATCGGCGTGAGGGCTTTCAGGTCGGCGACCATGTCGTCTTTGCTCCTGTCGATGGTGTCGACGGCGACGTCCTGGAGCCGGTCGAGCGAGCGCAGCATCGTCATGAGCGAGCCCCGCTGCTCCTCCAGCGTCTTGAGTCCGGGGGCGAGGTCGTCGAGCACCGCGCCCACGTCCTGTCGGCGGTGGGCGAGGGTCGCCGAGAGCCGGTTGACGGCGTCGAGCGCGGCCGTGATGTCGCCGCGGTGGTCGTCGAGGTCGCTGACGAGCGTGTCGACCCGGCGCAGCGTGGAGCGGACCTGGCTCTCGCGCCCGCCGACCGCCTTGTTGAGTTCGGTGGTGATGGACTTCAGCTGGTTGACGCCGCCGCCGTTGAGGAGGAGCGACAGGGCGCCGAAGACTTCCTCGACCTCGGTGTTGCGGCCGGTGCGGGCGAGCGGGATGCGGTCCCCGGAGCGGAGCCGTCCGCCGCCGTCCTCGGGTTCGACGAGCTGGACGTACTTCTCGCCGAGCAGGCTGGACTGTTCGAGGCGGGCCCCCGTACCGGAGGGCAGCCGTACGTCCCCGTTGACGCGGAGCGTGACGCGGGCCGTCCAGCCGTCGTCGGCGAGCGCGATGTGCGTGACACGGCCGACCGTCACGTCGTTGACCTTGACGTCGGAGCGCGGGACGAGGTTGAGGACGTCCGTCATGTCCGCGGTGAGGGTGTACGGGTGGGAGCCGAGGTCGGCGCCGCCGGGCAGCGGCAGGTCCTCGATGCCGTCGAAGCCGAGCGCCGGCACGGGGACGATGCCGAGGGTCAGGCACAGGGCGAGCACGGCGGCGAGCCCCGTACCGCCCCACAGTCCCGCCGCGGTGGACCGCTTCACGGTCACTCACCCCCCACTGCGGGCAGGGGCAGCATCGGGCTGCCCTCGGCCACCTCGTTGAGGTTGGCGCGCCCGGTGAGGGTGCGGGTCCTCGGGTCGTACGCCTTGACGAGGTTGCCGGCCGCGAGCGGCGCGGTGTCGAGGGCCTCGGCGAGCGATTTCCGCTGGTCGACGAGGGTCTGGGTGAGGGGTACGAGACGGTCCACGTTCTTCTTCAGCTCGCCGCGGTTGTCCTGGACGAAGGTCTTGACCCGGCCGAGCGCGGTGCCGAGTTCCTTGAGCGCGGCCGCGAGGTCGTCGCGGTCGTCGGCGAGGTAGGTGGTGACGCTGTCGAGGTTCTCCTGAGCGGTGCGCACCGAGCTGTCCTGGTCCTTCAGCATCGTGGTGAAGGACTGGAGCTGGCTCAGCGTCGTGAAGAGTTCCTCGCTGCTGCCGTCGAGGGTCTTGGCCGCCTTGCCGAACTGCTCGATGCTCTCGCCGATCGCCGCGCCGTTGCCCTTGAGGTTCTTCGCGCCCGTGTCGAGGAGGTCGGAGAGGGCGCCGTCCGCGTTGGCTCCCTCGGGCCCGAGCGCCTTGCTCAGTTCGGTGAGGGAGTCGTAGAGCTGGTCGATCTCGACGGGGGTGCGGTTGCGGGAGAGCGGGAGCACTGCGCCGTCGCGGAGCCGGGGGCCCTCGGTGTAGGCGGGGGTGAGCTGGATGTAGCGGTCCGCGACGACGCTCGGGGCGACGGCGACGGCCCGGGCGTCCGCGGGGACTTTCACGCCGTGGTCGATGTCGAGTACGACCTCGACCTTGGTGCCCCGCGGGCGCACCGCGACGACTTTGCCGACGCGGACCCCGAGCACGCGCAGGTCGGAGCCCTCGTACATGCCGACCGCGCGGTCGAAGTAAGCGGTGACGCGCGTCCCGCCGGGGCTCGCGGCGCGGACGCCGTAGACCCCCGCGGCGGCGAGGAGGACGAGGACGAGCCCGCCGACGAGGAACCGGCGGCGCGTGGACCAGGTGTGCGTGGTGTCGCTCACCGGCCACCTCCCTTGTTCGACACGTACACGCCGTTCTTCGGCGGCACGCAGGACGTCTTGGGCCGCGCGGACTCGGGCAGGTAGTCGCGCGGGATGACCCCGCAGACGTAGCTGTCGAACCAGCGGCCGTTGCCGAGCGAGTTGCCCATGAGCCGGTAGTACGGGCCGAGCAGTCCGAGGGTCCGGTCGAGTTGCCCCTGGTTCTTCTCCAGGACGTCCGTGACCCGCCCGAGCGAGGTGAGCGTCGGCCGCAGCTGCCGTTCGTTGTCCGCGACGAGCCCGCTCAGCTCCTTGCCGAGCGCCTGGCTGCCGCTGAGCAGGGCCTTGACGGCGGTGCGCCGTTGCTTCAGCTCACCGAGGAGGGACCCGCCGTCGTCGATGAGCGTCTCGAAGCTCGACTTCTTCGTCTGGAGTGTCCTGGTGAGCTGCTCACTGCCCTTGAGGAGGCGGGCGAGTTCGGCATCGCGCGAGGAGATCGTCCTGGAGAGCGCGGAGAGTCCGTCGACGGCGGTACGGACCTCGGGTGCGGAGTCCTTGAAGGTGTCGGAGAGGGTCTCGAAGCTCTGGGCGAGCTGTGCGGTGTCGACCTCGTCGATGGTGCTGCCGAGGTCCTGGAGGGCGCTCGTGACGTCGTACGGGGACGTGGTGCGCGAGAGCGGGATGCGGCTGCCCGGGGCCTGGCGCCCGGTGCCGAGCGGGTCGAGGGCGAGGTACTTGGAGCCGAGCAGGGTCTTGATGGCGATGGCCGCGGTGGTGCGGTCGCCGATCCACGTGTCGTCCTCCCGTACCCGGAAGGCGACCTTCACCCGGTTCCCTTCGAGGCCGACCGCGGTGACCTCGCCGACCTTGACGCCCGCGATCCGCACCTCGTCGCCCTCGTCGAGCCCTGCGGCCTCGCTGAAGTCGGCGGTGTACGTGGTGCCGCCGCCCACGAGGGGCAGGCTCGTCGCGTTGAAGGCCGCGTACAGGACGAGGGCCAGCACGGCGAGTCCGACGAGCGCGACGGCGACGGGGTTGCGTTCTTTCACGGGGGTGAGGCGCGGTCGCTTCGCCGGCGTCATGACTGCGGACTTCACTGGCACCTCGCTTCGGTGACGGGGATGCCGGTGGGCGGCTTCGATCCGTCGGACATGGTGAGGCCGCTGACCTTCGCCTCGCACAGGTAGAGGTTGAACCAGGACCCGTAGGAGGAGAGGCGGGCGAGGGTGGTCAGCTTGGTGGGCGCCTTGTCGAGGAAGCTCTCGATCTGCGGGATGCCGTCCCCGAGCGAGTCCGAGAGGCGGCCGAGCTGGTGGATGTCGTCCTTGAGCGGTTTCCTGGCGTCCTGGACCAGCCCTGCGGTGACGGTCGTCAGATCGCCCATGGCCTGCACGGCTTCTCCGAGGGGCTTACGGTCGGCGTTGAACCCGGAGACGAGTTCCTTGAGGGTGGTGACGAGGTCGTCGAAGCGGTCCTCTCGGTCGTTGATGGTGTCGAGCACCTGCGTGAGGTTGCCGACGACCTCACCGATGACCTTGTCCTTCGCGGCGACGGTGGTGGAGAGCGAGCCGACGTGCCGGATGAGGCTCTCGACCGTGCCGCCCTCGCCCTGGAGGACCTTGACGATCGAGCCGGCCAGCTCGTTCATCTGCGCCGGGTCAAGCCCTTCGAAGAGCGGTTTGAAGCCGTTGAAGAGAAGCGTGAGGTCGAGGGCCGGGGTGGTGCGGCTGAGCGGGATGGTGCCGTTGCCGGGCAGTTCGCCCGTGGCACCGCCGGTGCCTCGCTCCAGCGCGACATAGCGCTGGCCGACCATGTTCAGGTACTTCACCGAGGCCGTCGTGGTGGCGGGCAGGCCGCGGTCGCGGTCGACGGTGAAGGTGACCTGGGCCGTACGGTGGTCGACCACGCGTACGTCGGTGACCTCCCCGACCTTGACGCCGGAGATCCGTACGCCGTCGCCGTCGATGAGCCCGGTCACGTCCGAGAAGAGCGCCTTGTACGTCGTCGTGTCGTCGCCGACGCCCGTGTTGGCGATGGACAGGCCGAGCACGGCGGTCGCGACCCCGGTGACGAGGACGAAGACGAGCGATTTGACGACCGCGCCCGTCGGGGGCTTGCGGTGCGGGAACGAGTCCTGGTCCCTGCTCATTTCACCGTCACCTCCGTGCCCCGGAAGACGGGTCCCGCGAGGAGGCTCGACCAGTCGGGCAGTTCGTCCCCCGCGGTCTTCGCGGCCGGTGCGCTCGCACCGGCCCGGGCGTCCGTCCTGCCCTTCGTGTCCTTGCCGGGCGCGCTCAGGAGTTCGTTGACGAGGTCGTTCTCCCGCGGCGAGTTGACGGGGCCGAGGTCCTCGTCCGCCGAGGCGCTCGCCACCGCGGCGGGCTCGGTCCCGCTCGCCTCGCCGAGATAGGGCGCGGAGTAGCAGCGCGGGCCGCCGGAGGCGGTGTACGCGGGGGCATCGCGCCCGGGCAGGTAGGCGCCCTTGGACGGGACGGTCGTGACCTCCACGTGCACGCCGTGGTGCGCGGTGCCCTTGCCGAGGGCGCGGTCCATGCGGGGGGTGAACTCGGTGAGCGCGCGCAGGGTGCAGGGGAACTCGGCGGAGTACTCGGCGAGGAGCTGGAGGGTGCCGCGCGAGGTGGTCGAGAGGCGGATGATCGTGTCCTTGTTGGCGCGCAGGAAGCCGTCGACGTCCTCGGCGGCACGGGTGGTGCCCGCGTAGGCGGCGGAGAGGTCGCCCTCCTTCTCGGCGAGGGTGCCGCTCGTGGTGGTGAGGTCGTGCAGCGCGTCGACGATGCCGGGTGCCGCGTCCGCGTACACGTGGGAGACCTTCACGAGCTGCTTCAGGTCCTCGTTGAGCGCGGGGAGTTCGGGGTTGAACTCCTTCAGGTGCGCGTCGAGTTCGGTGAGGGTCTCGCCGAGCTTGTCGCCGCGTCCGTCGAGCGCCTGTGAGACGGCGGAGAGCGTGGCGGAGAGCTTCTGCGGCTGGACGGCGGTGAGCAGCGGGAGTGTGTGGTCGAGGACCTGCTGGAGTTCGATGGCGTTCGCCGAGCGGTCCTGCGGGATGACGGCGTCGGCGTCGAGGGTCCGGACGGGCCGCGCGGTGTCCGCGACGAGTGCCACGTACCGCTCGCCGAAGAGTGTGGTGGGGAGCATCTGGGCGCGCACGTCGTCCGGGATGGACTTGAGCGTGCCGGGTTTCATCGCGAGGGTGAGGCGGGCTCCTTGTCGCGAGGCGTCGATGGAGCGGACCTCGCCGACGACGACGCCGCGCAGCTTCACCTCGGCGCCGATGTGCATCTCGTTGCCGACGCTGCCGGTCTCGACGACGACGCGCGGGTCGTCGCTGAAGTCCTTCTGGTAGACGGCGACGGCGAGCCAGATGAGCAGGGCGGCGAGGACGAGGAAGGCGATGCCCGCGAGGCGCAGGCGCAGGGTCTTCATGTCAGCCCGCCACCTTCACCGTCGTGGTGGCGCCCCAGATCGCGAGCGAGAGGAAGAAGTCGGTGACGGCGATGAGGACGATGGCGTTGCGCACCGAGCGGCCCACGGCGACGCCGACCCCGGCGGGCCCGCCCTGGGCGCGGAAGCCGTAGTAGCAGTGGGCGAGGATCACCATCACGCTGAAGACGAGCACCTTCAGGACGCTGAGCAGCACGTCCTCGGGGACGAGGAAGAGGTTGAAGTAGTGGTCGTAGGTGCCCGAGGACTGGCCGTTGAAGACGACGGTGACGACGCGGGAGGCGACGTAGCTGGAGAGCAGGCCGAGCGCGTAGAGGGGGATGATGGCGACGACGCCCGCGATGACGCGCGTGGTGACGAGGTACGGCATGGAACGGATGCCCATGCCTTCGAGCGCGTCGACCTCCTCGTTGATGCGCATCGCGCCGAGTTGCGCGGTGAACCCGGCGCCGACCGTCGCGGAGAGGGCGAGACCGGCCACGAGGGGGGCGACCTCGCGGGTGTTGAAGTAAGCGGTGACGAAGCCGGTGAGCGGCGCGGTGCCGATCTGGTCCATGGCGGCGAAGCCCTGGAGTCCCACGACGGTGCCGGTCGCCGCGGTCATGCCGATCATGACGCCGACCGTGCCGCCGATGACGCTGAGGCCGCCGGAGCCGAACGCCACCTCGGCGAGCAGGCGCTGCACCTCCTTCGTGTACCGCACGAGTGTGCGCGGAATCCACAGCAGGGCGCGGAGGTAGAAGAGGAGTTGGTCGCCACCGCGGTCGAGCCAGGCGAGCGGGGATGCCATGCGTTCAGCCTCCCTTCGGCGGAACGATCTGGAGATAGACCGCCGTCATCGCCATGTTCACGACGAGCAGCAGGATGAAGGTGATGACGACGGACTGGTTGACGGCGTCACCGACGCCCTTGGGCCCGCCGCGCGGGTTGAGCCCGCGGTAGGCGGCGACGATCCCGGCGATGAGGCCGAAGACGAGCGCCTTGAGTTCACCGACGTAGAGGTCGGGGAGCTGGGCGAGGGCGGAGAAGCTCTGGAGGTAGGCGCCCGGGGTGCCGTGCTGGAGGCCGATGTCGAGGAAGTAGCCGCCGAGGGTGCCGACGACCGAGACAAGGCCGTTGAGCAGCAGCGCCACGGACATGGTGGCGAGCACACGGGGCACGATGAGCCGCTGCACGGGCGAGACCCCCATGACCTCCATGGCGTCCAGCTCCTCGCGGATCTTGCGCGAGCCGAGGTCGGCGCAGATCGCCGAGCCGCCCGCGCCGGCGATGAGCAGCGAGACGATGAGCGGGCTCGCCTGCTGGATGACGGCGAGGACACTGGCCCCACCGGTGAAGGACTGCGCTCCCAACTGCTGCGTGAGGCTGCCCACTTGGAGGGCGATGACGGCACCGAAGGGGATGGAGACGAGCGCGGCGGGCAGGATGGTGACGCTCGCGATGAACCAGAACTGCTCGATGAACTCACGGAACTGGAACGGCCGCCGGAAGATCGCGCGCAGCACCTCCAGGGTGAGCGCGAAGAGCCTGCCCGTCTGGCGGAGCGGTCCGAGCAGCGGGTTCGGGGGGCGCGGCGGCGCGGGCGGCGGCGTGCGCACGGTGTCCAGGGGCACGGTGGGCGGCTCGGGCGGCGGGGCGGGGCGCTCGTCGATGCTCATGCGGCGGCCCCCGGTGCCGTACACGTCCTCACGAGGCGCCCCCGTGGTGCGCCCACGCGCTCCGCTCCCAGCCGTACGCGGCGCGGATCGCGGACTGCGCGCGCTCGGGCAGCGTGTGCAGCAGCCCCCGTACGCGCTCTCTGCGCCGGGCCACGGCGGCGCGCTCCCCGAGCCCGGCGCTCGGCTCCAACTGCGGCACGAGCGCCTTCGGTTCGGCGGGCGGGGTGTACGCGGCGGCCTCGGCGGCGAGTGTCGCGGCGTCCTTCTCCTCGGACATCCCGATGGGTCCCGCCTTGCTGGCGGTGAGGAATTGGGCAACGACCGGTTCCCGGCTGGTGAGGAGCACTTCGCGCGGGCCGAAGGCGACCAGCTCGCGGCGGAAGAGCATCCCCATGTTGTCCGGCACGGTCGCGGCGATGTCGAGGTTGTGCGTGACGATGAGCATCGTCGCGTCGATGCGGGTGTTGAGGTCGATGAGCAGTTGGGAGATGAAGGCGGTGCGTACCGGGTCGAGGCCCGAGTCGGGCTCGTCGCACAGGATGATCTCCGGATCGAGCACGAGGGCGCGGGCCAGGCCCGCGCGTTTGCGCATCCCGCCGCTGATCTCGCCGGGCAGCTTGCCCTCCGCGCCGACCAGGCCGACGAGTTCGATCCGCTCCATGACGATGCGGCGGATCTCCGCCTCCTTCTTGCGGGTGTGCTCGCGCAGAGGGAAGGCGATGTTGTCGAAGAGGTTCATCGACCCGAACAAGGCGCCGTCCTGGAACATCAGGCCGAACTTCTTGCGGGCCTCCATGATGTCCCGCTCCGGCGAGCGCGCCATGTCGACGCCGTCCACCAGGACGCGCCCCCGCTCGGGCTTGAGCAGACCGATCAGCGACTTGAGGAAGACGGTCTTGCCCGTCCCCGAGGGACCGAGCATGACACTGACCTCCCCCGCCGGCAGCGTCAGGCTGACGTCCTGCCAGATGGTCTGTTGGCCGAAGGACTTCGTCAGCCCCTCGACCCTCACTTCGATTCCCATCGCCTTCTCACCTTCAGCGAGCGGACTCGGCAGCGCACCGTAATGCTCTTCGGACGTGCCGAACAAGATCTCGGACCAATCACTCCGAGCCTTCGCGGAGGACTTGTCATCCGCTGACAAAAGAACGCCTCTCCTCTGTCAGCGAATGAGTGGAACAAGCGGCGGGACCCCGTCTCGCCTGGGGCGGGCGAAAGACGGGACCCCGCCGTGGAGAACCGGCCGAGAAGGAGGGCCCGGGTCCGTTTCTCCGATGAACTCCCCACCGGCGGGAGGGCACCGGCGGGGAGAGAAGCAATCCCCCGGAAGTGACGTTACGACCGAGTAACCTCGGCTCGCAACAGCCGTTCGGCAAGTATTTCTTTACCGGTTTTCCGGGGGAGGGCGGATCGCGGTGGCGGCGAAAGGGGGGCGCCGGTTTATCGCCGGGTGACAAGCGGCCGGGCCGAAGGGGCGGTCTGCGGCGCCCGACGCGGAAGGGGCTCGTCGCGGGCGGGCTCGTAGTTGGTGGGTTCTTCGCGGGCGGGCTCGTAGTCGGCGGGCCTCGCGGGCGGGCTCGTCGTGGGCGGGCTCGTCACTTGGCCGCCGAGTGCCAGTACTGCGAGAACGTCCTGCCCTGGTTCGGCGCGGCGCTGCCGGGGTCGGCGAGCGTGGCCAGGTAGGTGGACGCGCTGTTGAGGGTCAGCGAGTTCGTGCCGGAGGCGGCGGGCAGGCCGGACTTGAGGTTGACGGCCCAGTTGAAGGCGCCGAGGCCGAGCGGGCCGCAGCCACTCGCGCCCGGCGCGGCGAAGGTGGTGTCCTCCTGACCGGCTCCGGTGGCCGCGAGCCGGGCCATCTCGCCGGTGTCGGCCGCCGTGCCGTTCGCGGTGAAGGACTCCGCCGCGACGTCCGGGACGGTCTGGTTCTGGGGGTGCAGCACGATGGGCGACGACTTCGTGCCGATGTAGCAGTTGCCGCCGATGAGCGGATTCTCCAGGTGGATGCGGACCGGGATGGAGATGATCGGCTGCTTCTCGCCGAGCCCCGCGAAGAGCGCGAAGTCCTTCGGGGTGCCGACCGGCTCGACGGTGGCCACGATCCGGTTGAGCGTGCTGTTCGTGATCTGTCCGCACACGGCGCTGACGACGGGGACGGCGCTGGGGCACATGAGCCCGAGCAGGCCGCCGGGCAGGTCCGCCGGGTCGGCGAGGAGCGCGCCCTCGGCGGGGGCGACGACCGTGTTGGTGCCGTCCGCGTGCGTGATGATGCCGGCCTGGAGGTCCGTTTTCCCGGTGGGGACGACGGAGCTGCCGATCTTGATGACACCGCTCGACGAACTGGAGGCGATGCAGGTCGCCTGGTCGTTGATGCCGTCGGCCGCGAGCATCGCGGGGTTGTCGACCGGGCAGCGGCCGAACGGCGCCCAGCGCCCGTTCAGCTGCGATCCCGCGGCCGTTGAGGTGCCGATGGACGCGATCGTCGCCAAGGCCGCGGCGGCGCTCAGCACGGTGAGGCGTCGGAGAGTGCTCATTCCGGTTTCCCTTCGGAGTCGGGCAACGCGAGCCCGGACGTTACTCACCGGAAACCTCGTGCGGCAATAAGCCTGCTGACGCATTTTCTATTACCCGCGCGTTTATCACCGGGTGAGCATCGCGGTCCCCGGATCGCTCATCCGGTGAGTGTTTCGGCCCGGCGCCGCGTAAATCGTCACGCATCGACAAAAATCCGGGGCCCGTTGCTCGTCCGAGGGCAAGAAATTCACCGATCAGGGCCCGGAAGAGAGATTCTTTCCCTTTTCCATTGCGACTTCTGGTTACCAGCTCGTAACGTCCCCTCTCGAAGGCGACGAACAACGGCGTGTGCAACCGATCGGTTCGTTGACCTGGAGTATGAGCCGCGACAACCCTCTTTCGGGCGGTCGCCCCACGTCAGTACCCGAACTCGTACGCCATTCGCTCCCCCGAAGGGACCCACCGTGCGCAGATTCACCCGGAACGCGGCCGTGACGGCCGCCGCGCTCGCCTCGGCGATCGGCCTCTCCGTCGCCTCCGCCTCGGCGACCGCGAGCGCCACCTACACCGTCACCCCCGGCGGGGCCTTCACGGCCAACGCCGCCAACCCCAAGCTCACCTCCGGCGCCGCGACCCTCAACTGCACGTCCTCACAGGCGAAGGGGACCCTGAAGTCGGGCTCCGGCCTCGCCGGTGCGAAGCTCGGCTCCATCACGAGCCTGACCTTCACCGGGTGCACCGTCTCGGGCATCCCGTTCACCGTCGCGGCCGCCGCGAGCACGTCCACCCCCTTCTACATCAACGCCACCGGGACGACGGCCAACCACATCGACGGCAACGTCAGCAACATCAGCGCCAAGGTCACCGGCACCGGCTGCAACGTGACCTTCGCGGGTACCACGAACGGCTGGTACGAGAACACCACCAAGACCCTGCACATCACCGGCGGCGGTTCCCTCGCCGCGGGCGCCGGCGCGAGCTGCCTGGGCCTGATCACCGCGGGCGCCCACGCCGACTTCCTGGCGAACTACGTCCTCACGGCGCAGCAGACGATCACCTCGCCGTGACCCCCTGAGCGCGCGTCTGCGCCCGTCACCGGCCCGTGGCCGGCGGCGGGCGCAGGCGCATGCGCCGTTTTCACCACCGCCCCGGCCGCGCCGAACCGCCGGGGAGGACCAGGACAAGGCACGCGGGAAGGAAGACGGATGCCCATCACCACAAGAAGAGGCGCACGCCCGCACACGGCGCGTCTCGCCAGTGCCGCCGCGACGGCTCTGCTCGTGGGTCTGCTCTCCGGAACGGGGTCCAGCGCCGCCGACACCGCCCCCGTCGCCACCCGTACGGACCTGGACTACTCGTGCGGGCTGCCCGACCACAACGGAGTGCCCTCGGCCGACCTGGAGGCCCGGGTGCGGGTGGCGACCCACCTGCCGGGCTCCGGCGTGGCGGGCAAGCCGATCGAGGCGGGCGATGTCGGGGTGGAGGTCTCCCTGCCGCGCGCCGGCGCGGCGGGTCTGTTCCCCTCCGCCACGACGGTGGAGAGCGCGTCGACCCTGGCGATCGAGGCCGTGCAGGGCGAGGAGCGGGCACAGGCCACCTGGCAGTCGACCGCTCCCGGGACGGCGATCCCGCGGACGGGTGACAGCCTTCTCCTGGCCCACACCGGCGAGGTGCCCACGGTCACGGTGAACTCCTCCGGCACGCTCCGTCTGCTCGCCGGCGCCTTGACGCTCACGCTCACCCCCGACGTGGGGGCGCCCGTGTCGCTCTCGTGCGCGCCCGCACCCCGTGACCCTCGCGAGGTGGCGCGCGTCTCGGTGCCCGAGAGCGCCGAGCCCTCCGCCCCCGCCGGCCAGCCGTCCGCGAAGCCGCCGGCGAAGAAGGAGGGCGAGACGGGCAACGTCACCGTTTCCCCACGGAGCGCCGAGGAACCCCCGCCCGTCCAGGACGAGGACTGCGCGCACATGCCCACCGGGGAACTCGACACGAGCGTCGGGGAACCGCCCCCGCCCTACCGCCACACGGTGACCGATCTGGAGGGCATCCCGATGTGCGCCTACGCCGTGGGGCTGAGCACGGTGCGCAAGCAGAACGGCTCGATGATCATCAATGACCTGGCCGGCAAACCGGCGCTGATGCACGTGCGCGGCGTCGTCCGCTCCGAGGGCGGCGGCTGGAGCTCCGATCCACTGGACCTGGACGGGTACAGCCAGATCTGGTCCCTGGCCGAACTCGACCTTCCGGACGCCCGCTCCACCTTCCTCAGCTTCGGCTTCGTGCCGGTGAGCGCGGCCGTCTCCTTCGAGACGAGCAAGATCACCATCCTCACCTCGCAGCCGCACACGATCGACCCCACCACGGCCGTCAACTACGTGGCCTTCCGGCAGTCGCTGCGCCTGCACGACGTCGAGGTCAACGGCACGCCGCTCGATGTCGGCCCGTCCTGCCGGACCGAGAAGAGCTTCCGTGTCGTGCTCAACGGCAACATGTTCTCGAAGGAGTACCCCTACGTGAACGTCTTCTCGGGCGGTCTGCTCACCGGGAAGGTGGACATCCCCGCCTTCACCGGCTGCGGCACGGGCGGCGAGAACCTGAACGGACTGTTCACGGCGGCCATCAGCGGCCCCGGCAACGAGATCCGCATGAACCAGGCGCCCACCTGCCTGCCCGGTGAATTCCCCGTCGCCTGCCCACCCGCCCTCCCCGAGCTGCCCAGCCTCAAGCCCGCCTCGTCCTCCTGACCCCGCACCCCCACAACCCGCCACACCTCACCAGCAAATCCCGCACAACTTGTGTACAACAAGCGACAGTTGCTCTACCTTCAGTAGCTCCCACCAGAACTCCCCATCGGTACGCACCTGGCGGTCGCGAGGGCGCGGCGCCACTTCAGGCGCCCTCGCGCCCGGCCCCACCCGGGCGCCCGGACAGCAAGGAGGCTGCCGTGCAACTGCCGACCCGCACCACCGAGGTCGAGGACTCCCCCGGTCCGTTACCGCGGGAGTTCGCGCGGATCATGCGGCCCGAGATCCCCGGGCTGATCAAGGAGATCGGGGTCGAGGTGACCCGCGCCTTCCCCGAGTACGCGGCGCTGCTCGACGGCCCCGACGAGGCGGCGATCCGGCAGGGGGTCGAGAAGAGCCTCAACGGCTTCGTCGACCGCGTCGCCGATCCGGGGGCCTCCACCGCGAGCCGGGACGAACTGCTCCGCAAATTCGGCCGTGTCGAGGCGTACGAGGGCCGCGACCTCAACACCCTCCAGAGCGCCTACCGCCTCGGCGCCCGGGTCGCGCTGCGTCGCGCGAAGTCCCTGGGCCGCCGCTTCGATCTCTCGCCCGAGTTGCTCCTGACCTTCGCCGAGGTGCTCTTCTCCTACATCGGGGAACTCGAGGCGCTCTCCTTGGAGGGGTACATGGAGGCGCGGGCGGGAGCGGGGGGTGAGATGGTACGAAGACGACTCCTGCACCTGCTCCTGGTCGGCACCCCGCCCCACCACGCCACCATCAACGACCTGTGTGAGCAGGCGTGTTGGCAGGTGCCGGATGAGGTCACGATGGTCGCGCTGCGCGCTCCCGCGCCCGAGCACACGCAGGCGGGGCTCGCCGCCGACGTCCTGTCCGACCTCGGCGCCCCCCAGCCCCACCTCCTCCTCCCCGGCCCGCTCACCCCGGAGCGGCACACCATGCTGGAGACTGCGGTGCTCGACGGGCGTCTCGCCATCGGGCTCACCGTGCCCACCGCCCACGCGGCGGACTCGCTGCGCTGGGCCCGCCGCGCCCTCCAGCTCGTCGACGAGGGTGTCGTCCCCGACACGCCGTACCTGCGCACCGCGGACCACCTCATGGCCTTGTGGCTGCTCTCCGACCTCCCCCTCGTGCGCGAGGTGGCACAGCGCGAGCTGTCCCCCCTGGCCAAGGTCTCCGGGACCCGCCGTACCCGGCTCGTGGAGACGCTGCACGCGTGGCTCACCACGCGGGGCACGGCGGACCAGGTGGGCGAGGCGCTCGGTGTGCACGCCCAGACGGTCCGCTACCGGCTGCGCAATCTGGAGGCGCACTTCGGGCACCGCCTGGAGGACCCCGAGCACCGTTTCGCGATGGAGGCCGCGCTGCGCGCGCTGCACCTCCACGACATCACCGAACCGCCCGGCGGAACGGCGGCCGCCGGTGCGCCGCCCGCTCCGGCGCCCGGCGCGCCTGCCACGTGACACCGCGCGCGTGGCCCTGCTCCGCCGTACCAGCGCTGCCACCGGTGTCCCCTCCGGGCGCCCGCTGATCACACCGCGCGAACTAAGGACGTGACACGAGGCGTTGGCGTCCAAAGCTGGAAAGGCTGGGGTCGGACGCGGCGCGGACCCGCTCCGGCGGGCGACCGGCCACGTCCGCCGGCGACCGCACCTGGACAGACGCCGCCTCTCGCCGTCCGTGCGCCGGCTCCTCGTCCGCGCCCGGCGACAGACGGGTGGAGCGTCAACAGGCCGTCAGCCCGACTTCGGCGGCTTGCGCGCGTCGAAGGCGAAGAGCGTGTTCTTGTCCGCGGCCACGACCAGGGCGCCCCCCGCCACGGTCACGCGGGGTCCCGAGCCCTCCTCGCCGGTCAGCCCGTCGACCCGGGGATCGGTGCTCCACAGGATCTCGCCGTCCGAGGGTGAGAGCGCGACCACGCGCCCGGTGGCCGAGCTGAAGTACAGCGCGCGGTCGCCCCCGGCGGGGCCGGAAGCTCCCTCCACGGGGGTCTGCCGTGCCCACTTCTCGTGCCCGCTCTCGGGGTCGATCGCGGTGACGCGCCCGGTCTGCCCGCTCACGTAGACGGTGCCCCGGGCCATGCCCGGTGTCCCCTCGTAGGTCCGGGCGAGCCGGGCGTACGTGACCTTGCGCGCGGCCGGGTCCGCCAGCGCCACGCCGTCGTACCCCGCCGAGGCCGTGCCCTCCATATGAATCCGGAGGAGGGCGAGACGGCCGCCCGTGACGCCCACCGGGACGACGGGGCCGTTCACCGCGAGCGGGCTGCCGAGGCGTCCCGAGGAACGGTCGACGGTGTACAGGGTGAGGTGGCGCACCGCCAGCGCGTCGATCTCGGTGCCTCGCGCGCACATGGCGAGGAGCCGGGTGCCCGCCTGGACGGGGACACACCGGGCGCCCGCCGGGAACGGCGTCTTCCAGGCGACCTCACCGCTGTGCGCGTCCCTCGCCTCCAGGCGGGAGTCGGTCCCGTCCACCGAGACGACGGAGGCGCCTGCCACGACGGTGTCCTGGCTCTGGTGCGTCACGGCCTCGGACTGGGCGGCGGTCGGTACGGACCACAGCTCGCGGCCGGTCCTCGCGTCGAGCGCGACGACTTCCCTGGCCGGGGCCTCCGCATCGTTCTCGGGCGCGAAACGGTAGCCGAGCACGGTGTCCTGGGTGGCGCCCACGAAGTACATGCCCTGGACGGGTACGCCCCGGCTCTTCGCCGTCCACACCCGCGAGCCGTCCTTGACGTCGAGGCGGCTCGCGATGACGCCCCCTCCCCCGCAGAACAGCGCGTCCCCGCGCGAGACGCACCGCAGTTCGTCGGGGATGTCCGGACGCCCGCCCAGGACCGTTTGGTGCCAGGGCGCGAAGCCGTCCGGAGGCGCGGGGGCCGCGACGCCGCCGTTCTTGCCCTCGTCGCTCTCCCCGGAGCCCGCCGCGGTCACCACCGCGACTCCCCCGCCCACGGCCGTCACCGCGACCACGGCGGCGAGCACGGAGCGCCAGCGGCGGCGGGGGCGGCGCCCGCCGAGGGTCGTGTCGTCCACGGCACCGGGCGGGCCCGGGACACCGGGGCCGTCGGGGGCTTGGGCGTGAGCGGCGTCGGCGGAACGCGTCGCTTCGGCGCCACGCCCGGCCGCTTCAGGGGTCCGTACGGCCTCGGCGGTGCCGGCCGTGACCCCGTCGTTCAACGTGATCACGTCCCTGGTGCGGCTCGCGCCGAGGCCGTCCCCGGCGGCCGTGGCGAGGTCGGACGGCAGGTCCCGCAGCAGGACGAGGAGTTCGTCGGCCGAGGGACGCCGCTCGGGCTCCTTGTCGAGGCACAGCTCCACGACCGCGCGCAGCGGCTGCGGCACCGCGTCGAGCGAGGGCTCCTCGTGCACCACCTGGTACGCCGTCATGTACGGGCTGTCGGCGTCGAAGGGGCCGTGCCCCGTCACCGAGTAGACGAGCAGGGTTCCGAGCGAGAAGACGTCGGAGCGCGGCCCGACGCCGCGGGGCGCCCGCAACTGCTCCGGCGACATGAAGGGCGGCGTCCCGATGATCCGCCCCGTCATCGTCAGGGTCTGCTGATCCGCGGCACGTGAGATGCCGAAGTCGATGACGCGCGGTCCCTCGGGCGAGAGCACGACGTTGGAGGGCTTGAGGTCGCGGTGGACGACGCCGACCCGGTGGATGTCGCGCAGGGCCTCGGCCAGTCCGATGGCGAGCCTGCGCAGGTCGACGCCGCCGAGCGGACCCTTCGCCGCGATGTGCTGACTGAGCGTGTCCCCCTCGATGTAGCTCGTCGCCATCCAGGGCTGCTCGGCGTCCGGAGCGGCGTCGACCACGGCGGCCGTGAAAGCCCCGCTGACCCGTCTCGCGGCCGCCACCTCCTGCCGGAACCGGGTACGGAACTCCTCGTCGGCGGCGAACTGCTGATGGATCAGCTTGACCGCGACGGGCCGCCCCGACCCCGAGCGCGCCAGGAAGACCGTCCCCATCCCGCCCGAGCCGAGCCGCGCCTCCAGCACATAGCCGCCGATCTCGGCCGGGTCCCCGACACGCAGCGACACTCTTCCCGCCCTCCAGTCCCCCGTGCGCCTTCACCCCACGGGCCCGCGTACCTCTCCCGACCCAAACTAGCGGCAGAGTGACACGGAAGAGCAAAGCGGGTGGCCTTGGCACCTTCCCCGGCGTCCGGGCGAGAGGTACCGGCGCACCCGCGCCCCGCCCTCCCAGGAACGGTGCCTTCCGCGTTTCGGAGCGTGCCGCCCGCGCCGCGGGGCCCGGGCGGGACGCCACCCGCCACGCGAGCCCCTCCCCCGGTCAGTCCGTGATCGAGGCGCGGAAGCGGTACCGGTCCCCGCGGTAGATGGCGACCGTCAGTTCCAGTGGGCGGGCCTCCTGGTTGAAGGCGAGCTGGGTCGCCACGAGTACGGGGGTCACGTCCTCGATCTCCAGCAACTCCTTCTCCCTCGCGTCCGGTTGGCGGGCCTCGACCGAGTAGTCGGCGACGTGGGGCACCTGCGGGGGCTCGGCCTCGCGCAGCGTGGCGTACAGGGAGGCGCGGCCGAAGTCGGTGTGCGCGAGGGCGGGGCAGAGCGCGAGGGGGAGCCGGTTGTGCTCGACGACCACGACGAGGTCGTCGAGGAACCGCAGCCGGCGCATGGCGAACAGGAGCGCGCCGGGGGCGATCCGCAGCTCCTCCGCCTCGGCGATCGTCGCCGCGCGCACGCCCGCTTCGAGGACGCGCGTGCGCACCGCGAGGCCGTGCCGCAGCGCGTAGTCGGCGAAACCCTGCACCGTACGGCCCGCCGTCGGACGGGACAGCGCCGGGTGATCGGCCGAGCGGTCCTCCTGGAGGAACCAGCCGCGGGCGGGAGCGGAGACGATGAGCCCTTCCTCCGCGAGGCGGTTGAGGGCGGAGCGCATGGTGACCCGCGAGACCTCGTAACGCTCGGCGAGGACCCGCTCCGAGGGCAGCCGGTCGCCGGGGCGAGCCGCGCCCTCGGTGAGGTCCTGCCGCAGGCGACGGGCCACCACCGAGTAGAGGGGCAGCGTCTCGCCGGGCGCGCCGATGGCGCCGGGCTCCGAGTAGCTAGGCATACCAGCATAATACCAGATAGACCTTTGACCATACCGGTTCGTGCCAGTAGTGTGCCTGCTGTAAGCGAACGGCCCTGATGAGCAAGGACGAGGTGCGTACATGGCGGGCCCCTTGGACGAACTGGTACGAGACCAGAAAGCCGGATCGGCGCACGGCCTCACCTCCGTCTGCAGCGCGCACCCCCTGGTCCTGGAGGCGGCCGTGCTCCAGGCCGTCGAGACCGGCGCGGCCGTCCTGATCGAGGCGACGTCGAACCAGGTGGACCAGTACGGCGGTTACTCCGGCCTGGACCCGGCGGGCTTCCGCGATCAGGTGCTCGCCCTCGCCGACCGCCTCGGGCTGCCGCGCGAACGGGTCGTGCTCGGCGGCGACCACCTCGGTCCGAACCGCTGGCGCGACCGCCCCGAGCGGGAGGCCATGGCCGAGGCCGATGACCTGGTCCGCGCCTACGTGGCCGCCGGCTTCACCAAGATCCACCTCGATTGCAGCTTCGCCTGCGCCGGGGAGAGTTTCCCGCTCGCCGACGCCGTGGTGGCGCGCCGCGCGGTACGCCTCGTCCGGGTCGCCGAGGAGACCGCGGGCGCGGACGCCGGCCGTCTGCGCTACGTCATCGGCACCGAGGTCCCGGTGCCGGGCGGCGCCGACCACGCCCTGGACGGCGTGCCGCCCACCCCCGCCCGGGCGGCCAGGGAAACCCTGGAGACGCACCGCGCGGCCTTCACCGCTGCCGGGCTCGGCGCGGCGTGGGAACGCGTCATGGCCCTCGTCGTCCAGCCGGGCGTCGAGTTCGGCCAGCGGGACATCGCGGACTACCGCGCGGAGCGCACGAGGGAACTGCGGCGCGTCCTCGACGCGGAGCCCGGCATGGTCTTCGAAGCCCACTCGACCGACTACCAGCTCCCCGGCTCGCTCGCCCGCCTGGTCCGCGACCACTGGGCCGTGCTCAAGGTGGGCCCCGGGCTCACCTTCGCCCTGCGGGAAGCCCTGTTCGCCCTCGCCGCCATCGAGGAGGAGACTGTCGGCACCGCTCGCTCCGGTCTCGTCGAGGTGGTCGACCGCAGGATGCGCGAGGAGCCGGGCGGCTGGGCGGAGTACTCCTGCGCGAGTGACGCGCGCGCCCTCCGGCTGGACCGCCTCTACGGCTACAGCGACCGGGTCCGCTACTACTGGACCGACCCCGAGATAGCCGCCGCGGTGCGGCGTCTCTTCGAGAACCTGAGCAGCGGTCCCGTACCGCTCGCCCTTCTTTCCGCGCATCTGCCCGCGCAGTACGCGCGCGTCAGGGCCGGAGTGCTCGCCGCCCGGCCCCACGATCTCGTGATCGACCGGGTGCGCGACGTACTCCGTACCTACGCGGCGGCCTGCGCCCCCCGTCCCAAGGAGTACGCGTGACGACCACCCCAGAGACCAGCGACCTGCCCCCCGCGCCCGCGGGTGCCGCGCACACGCACCGCGAGATCGGGCAACAGCCGCGCCTGTGGCGGCGGATGGCCGCGCTCGTCGAGGCCGAGGGGACGCAGCTGCGCGCCTTCCTCGCGCCCCTGCTCGCCGACCCCTCGCTGCGCGTCGTCCTCACCGGGGCGGGCACCTCCGCCTTCGCGGGCGGCATCGCCGCACCCGCTCTCGCGGCGGCCACGGGGCGCACCGTGGAGGCGGTGGCCACGACGGACATCGTCGCCGGCCCGTACGCCTGTTTCCCCGACCGCGAGCGGCCCACGCTGCTCGTGTCCTTCGCGCGCTCGGGCAACAGCCCCGAGAGCACCGCCGCGACCGCGCTCGCGGAGCAGCTCCTCGACCACTGCGCCCACCTCCTCGTCACGTGCAACGCGGAGGGCGCGCTGGCGCTCGCGCACCGGGAGCGCCCGGACTCGTACGTGCTGCTGACGCCGCCCGAGGCGGAGGACCAGGGCTTCGCCATGACCTCCAGCCTGACCTGCATGCTGCTCGGGGCGCTCGGCGCGCTCGGCGCCGGGAAGGTGCGGGGCCTGGACGGCGTCGCGGAGAGCGCAGAGGCAGTGCTCGGCGAGACCTCCCCGCGGCAGGTCACCGCGCTCACCGGGCGCGGCCTCGACCGCTTCGTCTACCTCGGCAGCGGGCCGCTCAAGGCCCTCGCGAACGAGTCCGCGCTCAAGCTCCTCGAACTGACCGGCGGGGCGGTGAGCGCGCTCGCCGACTCCTCGCTGGGCTTCCGGCACGGCCCCAAGGCCTTCCTGACCCCGCGTACGGGCGTCGTCGTCTTCGTCTCCAACGACCCGTACACACGCCGGTACGACCTGGACATCTTCGCCGAGCTGAGCGCGGCGCTGCCCACCGGCCAGGTCGTCGCCGTCGCGGGCCGCCCGGACGGGCTGCCCGCCGCGCACACCTGGCTCCTGCCGGGCATGGCGGAGGCCGACGACGCGGCGCTCGCGCTGCCCGCCGTGGTCTACGCCCAGCTCATCGCCCTGCACACCTCGCTGGCGTACGGCGTGACCCCCGACAACCCCTTCCCGGACGGCGAGGTCAACCGCGTCGTGCAGGGCGTCACGGTGCACCCGCTGCCCTGACCCGGGGCCCGGACGCCGGCCCGTTCACATCCACCATCCGCAGCTGACAAGGGAGAACGCCCGTGTACCTGGGAGTCGACGGCGGCGGGACCAAGACCGCCTTCTGCCTTCTCGACGCCTCCGGAGCCGTCCGGGGAGCGGCTCGCGGCCCCTCCACCACGCCCGCGCCGGGACCCGGCGGGACGGAGAGGGCGGCGCGCGTCCTGCGAGAGGGGATCGCCGAGGTCTGCCGTGCGGCCGGGACAGACCCCGCGCACCTCTCGTACGCCTTCCTCGGGCTGCCGGGGCACGGGGAGGACGAGGAGGTCACAGGCGCTCTCGACGCGCTCCCCGGCCAGGTCCTGCCCGGCGTGCCCGCCGCGGTCGGCAACGACATGGTGTGCGGCTGGGCCGGTGCCTTCGCCCTCGGCGACGGCGTCAACGTGATCAGCGGCACCGGTTCGATGGCATACGGCGAGGTGCGCGGCCGGCGTGCCCGGACGGGGGGCTGGGGCGAGCTGTTCGGCGACGAGGGCTCGGCCCACTGGCTCGCGGTGCGGGGGCTCGGCCTCTTCACGCGGATGAGCGACGGCCGCGTCCCCGCCGGGCCGCTCCACGCCCTGCTGCGCGAGCGACTGGCGCTCGGCACGGACCTGGACCTGATCGGCACGGTGCTCGTGGGGGGCTGGGACCGTACCCGCATCGCCTCGCTCAGCCCGTACGTCACCGAGGCGGCCCGCGCGGGGGACATCGCCTGCGCGGCGCTGCTCGCGGAGGCGGGGCGGGAGCTGGCGGCGCTCGCGCGCGCCGCGCACCGCGCGCTCGGCCAGGACCCGCGGGAGCCCGTACCGCTGTCGTGGTCGGGCGGCGTCCTCGGCGTGGCGGAGGTACGGGAGGCGTTCCTCGACGCGCTCGCCGCCGCACCCGAGCGGTTCGCGCCGCGGGCCCCGCGCACCACTCCCGTCCTCGGTGCGGCGCTCCACGCGGCGCGGCTCTCCGGCCGTCCGCTGGGCGACGCAGCGGTGGCGGCGCTGCCTCCGGCCTCCTGAACGACAGTAACGACAGTCATCGCGCGGGGCGGCGCGCCTTGGCCCCTCCCCCTCGCCTCCCGGACCCCGGTCCGGAAAGGCACTCCAGAAAGGAAGAGCACGTGTCCGACAGCATCAGCGACCAGCGGTCCCTCGTCCTCATCGGCGCGGGCAGCGCCGTCTTCACCCGCGGTCTGCTCGCCGACCTCATCACCGCCGAGGATCTCGGCCGCTGGGAGATCCGGCTCGTCGACGTCAACCCCGAGGCGCTCTCCGTCGCCGCCCGGCTCGCCGAGCGCATGGTGGAGGCCCAGGGCGCCGGGGACCGCATCACCGTGCGGTCCTCCACCGACCGCCGTGCCGAACTCCCGGGTGCCGACTACGTCGTGACGTGCGTGGGCGTGGGCGGGCGCCCCGCCTGGCAGACCGACCACGACATCTGCCGACAGCACGGTGTCTACCAGCCCGTGGGCGACTCGGTGATGCCCGGCGGCATCTCGCGCCTGCTGCGGACCACGCCCGTCATGGTCGACGTCGCCCGCGACGTCGTGGACCTCGCGCCCGAGGCGTACTTCTTCAACTACAGCAACCCGATGACGGCCAACGTGCAGGCCATGACCCGCTACGCGGGCGCCGAGGTCGTCGGGCTGTGCCACGGGATGCACCACGTGCAGCGGGAACTGGCGGCCTTCGCCGGACTGCCCTTCGAGGAGACCTCGACGCTCTACGCGGGCATCAACCACCTCACCTTCATCTACGACTTCCGCCACCAGGGCCGCGACGCCTGGCCCGGTGTCCGTGCCCGGGTGGACCGCGAGCTGGCCGAGCCGCCGCGGCCCGAGGACATCGGCGCCATCTGGGAGAACGGCCGGGCCTGGCACAACCCGTTCTCCTGGGAGATCTTCCGCACGTACGGCGCCTATCCGGCGGCCAACGACAGGCACGTCCTGGAGTTCTTCCCCGAGCGCTGGGCGGGCGGCGACTACTACGGCAAGAAGCTCGGCGTGGACGCGTTCTCCGTACCGGAGATCCTCCAGTGGGGCGAGGAGCGCTACCAGTCGATGCGGGAGCAGGCGGAGGGCGACACCCCCCTGGACGCCTCCGCGTTCGACCGCTCCACGGGCGAGCAGGAACAACTCCTCGCGATCATCCGCTCGATCACGTTCGACCGCCGCGAGATGTTCTCGGTGAACGTGCCCAACCGGGGCAGCGTCCCGGGCCTCCCCGACGCGGCCGCGCTGGAGATCCCCGCCGTGGCGACCGCCCGCGGTCTGCGCCCCGTACAGGTTCCCGACCTCTCCGCGCCGCTGACCGCGATCCTGTCGCGCCGGCTCAGCTCGGTGGACCTGGCCGTCGAAGCGGCGATGACCGGCGACGAGGACCTGGTCGTCGAGGCCGTCATCGCGGACGGCGCCGTGACCGACCGCGACGCGGCGGCGGCCCTCGTGAAGGACCTGCTGGCGGCCCAGAGCCGCTTCCTGCCGCGCTTCGCCTGAGACAGAGGCGGCTTCGGAGACGCAGTCCCGAAGACGCGGCTTCCCCGCGGGACGGCCGCGCCGGCCACCCCGCGCCCCACTCGTTCCGTCAGGAGACAGCCCATGAAGATCGCCCGCATCCGTCACGAGGGCCGCGTGCTCGCCGCCCGCGTGGACGGCGGGACCGTCTACCCGGTCGTGCCGGAGGAGCCCCGGTTCATGGCCGACGCCGTGCGTGACCTGATCGCGCAGGGCACGGCGCTGGACGTGCTGGGCGCCGAGGTGCCCGGCATCCCGCTCGCCGAGGCGGAACTGCTCAGCCCGCTCGCGGCACCGCAGAAGATCGTCTGCGTCGGGCTCAACTACGCGGACCACATCCGCGAAACCGGTCTGGAGACCCCGCAGACCCCGCTGACCTTCGTCAAGACGGCCCACACGCTGACCGGGCCGACGGCGACGGTGCGCGTGCCGCGCGGCACGACGGAACAGCTCGACTGGGAGGCCGAACTCGCCGTCGTCATCGGCCGGACGGCCCGGAACGTGACCGCCGAGCAGGCCGCCGACCACGTCTTCGGCTACACCGTGGCCAACGACGTCTCGGCCCGCGACGCGCAGTTCAGCGACGTGCAGTGGTTCCGGGGCAAGAACTTCGACGCCTTCTGCCCGCTCGGTCCGTGGATCGTCACCGCCGACGAGGTCGCCGACCCGCACTCGCTCGCGATCTCCGCGCGCGTCAACGGGGAGACCGTGCAGGACAGTTCGACCAAGGAGATGATCTTCGGCATCGGCGAGACCATCTCCTACGTGTCGCGGTACATGACCCTGTACCCCGGCGACGTCATCGCCACCGGGACCCCGAACGGCGTGGGCATGGGCCGCGAGCCGCAGCTGTGGCTCAAGGACGGCGACGTCGTCGAGGTCGAGGTGGAGGGCATCGGCCTGCTGCGCAACCCGGTCAGCGTCCACGACTGAGCCTTCGCGGAGCGGTACGTGGTCCCGGCCCGTATTCCCGGCCTGTACTTCCGGCCCGTGTCCTCGGCCCGGTTCCCGTACCCCCGCACCCGCGCGCGGCGCACCCCGGTCGCCGCACCCCCACCCGCACCGCCTTCCGGCCTCCCCCGGCTCCGCTCCGGGGGAGGCCGCCCCGTACGACCGAAGGAGTCTCATGAACATCGCTGACGATCCCGACCGCGCACCGGCCCGCTCGCACCTGTACGCGATGGGGCTGAGCGACGAGGACATGCGCCGCCCCACCGTGGGCATCGCCTCGACGTGGACGGGCACCATGCCCTGCAACCTCACGCACCGGGACCTCGCACGGCACGTCGCCACCGGGGTACGGCGCGCCGGGGGCACGCCCATGGAGTTCAACACCGTGGCCGTCTCCGACAACCTCACGATGGGCACGCCCGGAATGCGCGCCTCGCTCGTGAGCCGCGAGGTCATCGCCGACTCCATCGAACTCATGGGCCGGGCCCACCAGTTCGACGCGATGGTGTGCATCGTGGGCTGTGACAAGACCGTGCCCGCCGCCATGATGGCGATGGCCCGTCTCGACATCCCCTCCGTGCTCCTCTACAGCGGCAGCATGATGCCGGGCACGTGGCGGGGGCGCGAGGTGACCATCCAGGACATGTGGGAGGCGCTCGGGGAACGGGCCGTCGGGCGCGTCGCCCAGGAGGACGTGGACGACCTCGCCCGGCACGCGTGCCCGGGCGCGGGAACCTGCGCCGCGCAGTACACGGCGAACACCATGGGGACGGTGGCGGACTTCCTCGGCCTCGCGCCCTTCGGTGTCGGGGACATCCCCGCCACGGCGAAGGAGAAGACCGCGGCCGCCGAGCGGGTCGGTGAACTCGCCCTCGACGTGCTCGCCCGTGACCTGCGCCCCTCCGCGATCCTGACGGCGGACGCGCTGCACAACGCCATCGTCTCCGTCGCGGCGATGGGCGGCTCGACCAACGCGGTGCTGCACCTGCTGGCGATCGCCCGTGAGGCGGGTCTCGACCTCGCCATCGACGACATCGGCCGGCTGTGCCGCGAGGTGCCGATCATCACGGCGCTGAAACCGGCCGGACCCTACACCGCCGCCGATCTGTGGCGGGCGGGCGGGACCACGCTCGTGGCCGCCCGGCTCCTCGCGGCCGGGGTGCTGCGCGACTCCGTGTCGCTCGTGGACGGCCGCTCGCTGTCCGAGGTGGCCGCCCACGCCGCGCCCGCCGAAGGGCAGGACGTCGTCAAGGACATCGAGGCGCCGGTCAAACCGGCCGGCGCGCTGGCCATCCTGCGCGGCTCGCTCGCCCCGGACGGCTGCGTCCTCAAGTTGGGCGGCCGGCCCGACTTCGTCCGTACGGGCCCGGCGCGGGTCTACGACTCCGAGGAGGACTGCTTCACCGCGATCCAGGCCGGGGCGGTGCGCGAGGGCGATGTGGTGATCGTCCGCTACGAGGGCCCCGCGGGGGGTCCCGGGATGCGCGAGATGCTCTCGATCACCGGCGCGCTCGTCGGTCAGGGCCTCGGCGACTCCGTCACGCTCGTCACGGACGGCCGCTTCAGCGGTGTCTCGCACGGCCTGGTCATCGGCCACGTGGCGCCCGAGGCGTGGCACGGCGGCCCGCTCGCGCTCGTCGCCGACGGCGACACCGTGACGGTGGACAGCGCGGGCGGCACGCTCGACCTCGATGTCGCCCCCGAGGAGCTGGAGCGACGGCGCGCGGCCTGGAGCCGCCCGGTCCGCGAGGTGGAGCGCGGCGTCTTCAGCAAGTACGTGGCGGTCGTCGGCTCCGCTTCGGACGGCGCGGTCACCGTCTGAGCCGTTCGCGTCCTCACACGCGAGAGGGCCCCCGCCGGTCGGCGGGGGCCCTCTCGCGTACGTCCTACTGTTCGCGCATCCCCCACGGCGAACCGTAGGCGTTGAGCAGGTCGAGGAACGGCTCGGCCGGAAGAGCCTCGGGGCCGAGGACGCCGCTGCCCTTCCACGTCCCGTTCGCGAGCAGTTCCAGGGCGACCACGGGGTTGAGCGCGGTCTGCCAGACGACGGCCTGCGAGCCGTACTCGCGCATCGACCACTCGTTGTCCACCACGTGGTAGAGGTACACCTCGCGGGGCGCCCCGTCGCGGACGCCCTTCACCCAGGTCCCGGCGCAGGTCTTGCCGCGCATGCGGTCGCCGAGCGCGGCCGGGTCGGGCAGGCAGGCGGCGACCACGTCGCGCGGGGAGACCTCGACGTCGCCGACGCGCACCTTCTCGGTGCGGTCGAGGCCGAGCTTGTGCAGGGTGCGCAGGACGTCGATGAACTCCTGGCCGAGCCCGTACTTGAAGGTGACGCGCGGCGCGTCCACCCAGCGCGGGATGAGCAGGACCTCCTCGTGCTCCACGTTGACGCACTCCACCTCCCCGATGCCCTCGGGGAAGTCGAAGACCTCCGGCTCCGAGAACGGCGCCGTGGTGAACCAGCCCCGGTCCTTCTCCCACACCACGGGCGGGTTCAGGCACTCCTCGATGGTGGTCCAGATGGAGAAGGAGGGCGCGAAGTCGTAGCCGTCCACGGTGAGGTCGGCACCATCGCGGACCCCGATCTCCTCGATCGTGTCGAAGAGGTGGTCGGAGGCGTAACGGGCGAAGACGTCGGAGAGTCCGGGCTCGACCCCCATCCCCACGAGGGCGAGCCGGCCGGCCGCCTCCCACTCCCCCGCCAGGGCGAACTGCTCGTCGCCGAGCATGACCCCGGTGCGGGCGTAGGGCTGCTCGGGGTGCGGGCGCGAGAGGGACATCGCCATGTCCAGGTAGTGGGCCCCGGCGGCGAGAGCCGCGCGGAAGAGGGGCATCACGAAGCGCGGATCGGTGGCGTTGAGCACGACGTCGATCCGGTGCTCGCGCAGCAGCGCCTCGACGGCGGCCTCGTCGGAGGCGTCGATGGCGGCGGCGACGAAGCGCGGGTCGTCGGTGGCCCGCGCCGCGGCGACGGCGCGCTCGCGCACGTAGTCGGCGACGACGCAGTGCGTGAAGAACGAGCGGCGGGCGGCGATACGGGCGGCGGCGGTGCCCACACCGCCGGCGCCGACGATGAGTATGCGCATGGTGTTCCCGGGTTTCTCTTGGAAGGGATGCGGCAGCGGCCGCGCCTGGCGCGGCGGCGGGCTGCCGCGGGCGAAACGGAAGCTGAGGGGGGAGGGTCAGGAAGTGCGGTGCACCGGTCGTTCCTCGTCCCCGGCCGTCCTGGTGAGACGGCTCAGGAGGGGGACGGACCGGGCCGGTTCCTCGCCTCCCTGGTCACTGACGTGCCACAGCCGGCCGCCTCGGCGCAGCACGAGGTCCGTGCGGTGCGGGGCGTGGTCGAGCGTCGTGGCGGCGAGCGCGGTGACCGGGCCTTCGCCGGGTGCCCGGAGACTGCGGTACGGGGCCGGGGCGCCGATGTCGACGACGTCGATCCGTTCGGCGGCCTCGTTCCACACGTAGAGACGTGGGACGGTCTCGCGGACCACCGCCGCCGCGACGAGCCCTGCCGGGAGCGGGGTCTCGTCCCCGCCCGGGGCCAGGTAGCTCCCGCCGGAGGCGCCGAGGAGAGCGAGGCCGGGGCGTGCGGCGTGCGGGAGCGGAAGGAGGAGGACGGCGCCCGGGCGCAGGGGCGGCAGCGGCGTCTGCTCCCAGGTCAGGCGGGGGTAGGCCCCGGTATCGGCCCGGAAGAGGCGCGGGCTCCCGTCGTCGGCGAGGACGGCCGTCCACAGTGTCGCGTCCGGGTTCTCCGTGAGGCTCGCCGCGCGGACGCGTCCTGTGGGGGGCGGTTCCTCGGTGGTGAAGGCGGTCTCCGGGTTCCACCGCAGACGGTGTGTGTGGGCTCCGGACCTCGCCAGCACCTCCAGGTGGTGCGGGCCGTGCGCGCTCTGCACCACCTGGACCTCGTCGTAGCGCCTGCCGGTACCGAAGCGCAGGGCGCCGCTCCACGCGCCGGGCGGCGGTCCTCCCGCCTCGGGGGCGGTGTCCTCCGGGTCGTTGTTGAACCAGAGCACCCAGAGTCCGTCCTCCTCGTCGCAGAGGAGGAGTTCGAGATTGCCTCGCAGTCCGTACCGGCCCTGCGCGAACGCGAGCCCGCCCCGGTTCGGGGGCGGGAGGGCGGTGCGGGGGGCAGGGGGCGGGGCAGCAGCCATGGGAAAAACCTCGCAGCCGGCCGAGGACAGAGGAGGCGCGCATCAGGGCCGGCGACCGGCAGCACCTCAGCGAAAACCCTAGGCACTCCAGTAACGCGCGTCAATGAGCACGAATGAGCAAAGATGAGCACATGGTTGGTGAGGCGGGCCGCGAATCCGCACAGTGGGAGGACTCGCACCTGCGCCGGGGCGAGGATGAGCCACGTACCGGACAGGTGGGGAGACAGCGGGATGCGGGACACGGAAGGCCGCGCGGCGGACGAGGCACGCGGGCCCGAGGCGGTGCCCGCGGCGGGGAAGGGCCCGGTGCCACTCTCCGACGGCGCCCGGTCCGTCCTCGTCGTGGGAGCGACACGGGTGCTGCGTCCGGCGGTCCGGGCACTCACCGCGCGCGGCACGCCGGTCACCGCCGTCGCGCGCGGGGCCGGGGCGCTCGCGGAGCTGGCCGCGGAGTGCGGGCCCCTCGTGCGCGCGCTCGCCGCCGACGCACAGGGACCGGGCTTCGCGCGGGCGCTCCGCGACGCGGGCGGACCCGACGGCTTCGGGGGCGCCCTCGTCTACACGCCCGCCCTCCCCGCACCGCTCGCCGAGGAGCTGATCCAGGGCACCCGAGTGCTGCTGCTGCCCAGCCGGTGGGCGGCGCCGGGCGCCGCGCGCGCGGACCGCGGGGCAACGGGCGCCCACCCGTCGGGGAACCCCGCGTGGACGCCCGAGGAGCTGCCGCCGGCCACGGCCGGCTCCCGGCGCCTCGTGCTCGGCTGGCACTCCGCGTCCGGCACCACCCGCTGGCACACGCCGGAGGAGATCTCGGCCGCCGCCCTGTCCCTCCTCGACGCCCCCGCCCCCGCGGACGCGGTCCTCGGCGAGGTACGTCCCTGGTCGGCCCGCCCCGCCTGAGGCGGGAACTCCCGCACCGCGGACTCGGGATCAGGCGGGAACCCGTGGCCGCCCCGGGCCGGAGGATTCACCGCACCCCCGCACGCCAACGGTCGGCCCGCCACCCCACCGCAAGTAAGCTGTTTCCCTCGCGGCGGACGGCTCACCTCCCTCCGTCGCGCGGCCGACGCGGGGCGAGCCCCCGCGCGGCCCCGGCCGAGGGGAGAAGAGACCAGGTCATGCTGGGCGCCGAGCGAAGGAAGAGGCTGCTCCACGTGGTGCGCGCGGAAGGCGTCGCGCACGTGGCCAAGCTCGCCGAGCGGCTCGATGTCAGTCCCTCCACGATCCGCAGGGACCTCTCCGCGCTGGAGTCGCAGGGCCTGCTCAACCGCACGCACGGCGGTGCCGTGGCCGAAGCGGCGGGCTCCGTGGAGGCGGATCGGCCGCAGCGCAGCGGGTTCGCCCCCTGGGAGAAGCGCGCGCTGGCGAACGCCGCCGTGGAGCACATCGTCCCCGGCACGACCATCCTCATCACCGGCGGGACCACGACGGCCGCGATGGTTCCCCTGCTCGCGGGCGTGGACCGGCTGACGGTCGTCACCAACTCCCTGCACCTGGCGGGCGAACTCGCCCAGCACGAGGAGATCAGCACGGTGGTGCTCGGCGGCTACCTGCGGCACCGGGAGATGTCCCTGCTCGGGCACCTGACCAGGCAGGCCCTTGAGGAACTCCACGTCGACGAAGCCTTCGTGGGCGCCTACGGGATCACCGGCGCGGGGATAAGCGGCGCCCATGTGGACGAGGCGGAGACCGACCGCTGGCTGCTCTCGCGCGTACGGCGGATCACGGCGCTGGTCGACGGGTCGAAGTTCGGCCGCTCGGGCCCGCTCCGCGTCGCTCCCGCCACGCAACTCTCCCGTGTGATCACCGACTCCTCGGCGCCGGAGGAGGACGTGCGGGAGCTGCGGGCGGCGGGCGTCGAGGTCATCAGGACCTGAACCGCCGGGGCCCCTGGGCCGCGCGTCCCCGCGCCCCTCAGCCCCGCACCCGCCGCTCCCGCTCCCCTCAGCCCCGCGCCGGCGGCGCACCCGTCGACCACGTCACCCACACCTCGCCGGGCGGGACCTCCCAGCCCTCCGCCAGTGAACGCGCCGCGGCGGCGAGCGCGGCGGCCGTGGCGTGCTCCCCCCGGTCGGAACCGTGCAGCACCGCGAGCGGCCACGCCGTGACGGGCCCGGCCCCGGTCGTCGTCACGGTGGCCTCGCACAAGGTCGCCACCACGCCGGAGGGCGGGAGGCCGAGCGCGTCCGCCACGGCCGCGCAGAGTGAGCCCAGACGCGCGGGATCACGCGCGGGGTCGTCCGTCGCACGGGGCGCGGTCACCTGTATCACCGGCATGAGTGGTCCTCCTGGGGGAAGGGGGCGGCAGGACACCGCCCACGACCGGCCACGCTCACGTTGTCGCAGGTGACGGGACATATGAACGGCGAGTGTCCGCATGAGGCTAAGTCGGCCCTTGTGCAGCGTCAAGGAAAAATGAGCAATAAAAATCAGAGCCTGATTGATATTGACCAGCCTTGGTCGCGCGGACTAGAAACAGACATACAGGCGCCCCATCTGGCCGGAATCTTGCCGCCACTTCGCCGGCGCCTCCCCCTCTCCCGTCCTCCCACCACCGAGGACTACTTCACGATTCCCGAAGGAAGTGCCCATGGCAGTCGCCAGAAGAGTGGTGCTGGGCGCCGCCGTCGCCGGGGCCGGAGCCGTCGGCTTCGCCCGGCGCTCCGGCTTCTCGCCCTCCAACACGGGGGCGGGCGGGCCCGACACGCTCACGTTCTCCCTGTGGGGAAGTGACGCGGAGGTGGCCGCCTTCCGCGCCCTGGGACGCGCCTTCGAACGCCGTCACCAGGGCGTTCGCGTACAGATCCGCCTGGAGACGTACGAGCAGATGTACGCGAACATGGACGCCCTGCTCGCGGGCGGCCGGGCCCCCGACCTCTTCCGCTGCGACTACGCCAATCTCGGCATGTACAGCGCGAGCGGCCAACTCCTCGACCTGAGCCCCTATTTCTCCGCCAAGGACCGCGCGGGCTTCCTGCCCGCCCTGTGGGAGGCCGTCTGCCAGGACGGCCGCCCCTACGCGGTGCCGCACCACACCGACACCACAGCGGTCCTCTACCGCAAGGACATGTTCGGCAAGGCGGGCATCACGCACGTGCCCTCCTCGCTCGAAGAGGCGTGGACCTGGGACGAGTTCAGCGAGATCTGCGCGCGTCTGCGCAAGAAGCTGCACGGCGTCTACCCGTTCGTGTACGGCTGGCAGCAGGCCGGCGCCTACCGCTGGCTCACCTGGCTGTGGGAGGCGGGCGGCCGGGTCCTCGACAAGGACCTCTCCGCCCCCGCCATCGAGTCCGCCGCCGGGCTGCGGGCGATGCGCTACACGCAGGACTTCTTCCGTGAGGGCTTCGTTCCGCCCAACAGCTCCATCAAGAGCGCCGCCTACCCCGACGCGACCTTCACCGCGGGCACCGTGGCGATGAGCTTCGCAGGCGACTTCCTGCTCCCCACGATCGATCCGGCGCTGAAGAAAGAGCTGTACGGCGTCACCTTCCAGCCGCGCGGCAGGCAGGCGGCGACCGACCTCGGCGGGAACGCCGTCGCGGCCACCCGGGACACCGACAACCCCGAACTCGCCGCGACCTTCCTCAAGTTCCTCGTCGAGGAGGAGAACATGGCGCGCTTCTGCGAGCAGGGCGTCATGCTGCCCAGCCGTAGTTCGCTCCTCAACCGGCACCTCGACTACGCCGTCCGGCCGGACCTCATGTCCGCCTACGCCGAACAGGCGACCGCTCTCACCCCGGCGATGACCGCACAGGTCGCCGTCCCCTCCTTCGGCCGCATCAACACCGCCCTCCAGGACGAGCTGGAAGCCGCCTTCGTCAACCGGCAGCCGGCCGATGTCACCCTGCACCACATCGCCGAATCCACCCGTAAAGCCCTGGCCTCCGCCTAGGCCCCCGTCCGCACCCTGGAGCCGCCATGGCCACCACAGCCTCGCCGCCGCGCGCCGTCCGCCCGCAGGCGCCCCAGAGCAACTCCCCCGCGCCGCGCGTGCGGCGGGCGGCCCGCTTCCGCGAGACGCTCGCCGCCTACTGCACCCTGGGACCGAACCTCGTCCTGGTCAGCCTCTTCCTGCTGGTCCCCCTGGTCATGGCCGTCGTACTGAGCTTCCAGTACAGCACCGGCCTCGACTCGGCCACCTGGGCCGGCCTCGCCAACTACCGGCAGCTCGCGAGCGATCCGGTCTTCTGGCGCACCGTGCTCAACACCGGGATCTTCTGCGTCGCCACCGTGCCCGTGGAGATGGCGATCGGGCTCGCGGTGGCCCTGCTCTTCAACAAGGTGATGCCCGCCCGGCCGCTGTGGCGCACCCTCGTCTACCTCCCCATGGTCATCTCGGGGGTCGCGACCGCGCTCATCGGCACCCTGATGTTCGACCAGAACATCGGCCTGCTCAACAAGCTCCTCGACACCCTCGGTCTGCCCGCCGCCCCATGGCAGACCAGCGGTACCGCCGCGATGGCCTCCGTCGTCCTCATCACCTTGTGGATGCGGGCCGGCTTCAACATGGTCATCTACCTCGCGGGACTCCAGGGCATCTCACCGGAGATGTACGAGGCGGCGGACGTGGAGGGGGCCGGCTTCTGGCAGCGGCTGCGCCACATCACGATCCCGCTGCTCGGCCCCTCGACGTTCTTCCTGCTGATCATGAACGTCATCTACTCGTTCCAGGTCTTCGACACCGTCTACGTCATGACCCTCGGCGGACCCGGGCACTCCACCGACGTGATGATCACCTACGCCTACCGCAACGGCTTCCAGGACAGGCAGCAGGGCTACGCCGCCGCGATCGGCATCGTGCTGTACGTCATCGTCATGATCTTCACCGCACTCCAGTGGCGCTTCAGCAAGAACCGGGACACCGTCGGCTGACCGCGTCCCGTCCCTCTCCCCTCCCCCGACGCCATCGCCTCACGAAGGACGCCGATGTCCATCACCTCGACCCAGCAACCGCCCGTCGCAGCCGGGCGCCGACGGGATCGCGCGCGCGTGGTGCGCGCGGTGGCCGCAGCCGTCATCGGGCTCGCCATGGCGCTCCCGCTGTTCTGGATGCTCCTCGTCGCCTTCTCGCCCCTCTCCGACCTGCACACCTCGCAGTTGCGGTGGTGGCCGAGCGCGCCGACCCTGGACAACTTCCGTCGCGTCTTCCGCCTGCCGGTGTGGACCTGGACGATGAACTCGACCGTCATCACGTGCCTCGTGGTGGTCATCACCGTCTCCAGCAACCTGCTCGCCGGCTACGCCTTCGCGAAGATGCGCTTCCGCGGCCGCAATCTGCTCTTCCTGCTCATGCTGAGCACCATGACCGTGCCGGTGCAGGTCCTCATGGTGCCGCAGTTCAAACTGGTCAGCGCCATGGGGCTGTTCGGCAGCTTCTGGGCGGTCGTGATCCCCGCCTCCTCCACCGCCTTCGGGGTCTTCCTCGCCCGCCAGTTCATGCTCGGCATCCCGGACGAGGTCATCGAGGCGGCACGGATGGACGGCGCCGGGCGGCTGCGCACGTTCTTCGCCGTCGTACTGCCCCTGTGCAAGCCGCTGATCGCCGTCCTGTCGCTGCTGACCTTCCTCAACCAGTGGAACGACTTCGCGTGGCCGCTGACCGTCCTCAAGGACGAGCGCCTGTACACGCTCTCGGTCGGCATGCAGTTCGTCAACGGCCAGTACACCGCGGACTACGGCGCCATCATGGCGCTCGCCCTCATCTCCATCCTGCCCATGGTCGTCCTCTTCCTCTGCTTCCAGAAGTACTTCGTCCAGGGCTTCGCACGATCGGGAATCAAGTGAGCACTCCTGCCCCCGTCCACTACCTCAGCACCCTCGCCTTCCCCGACCGCTGGCTCGACGAGCTGCGCGCCCGTCACCCCCGCCTGGAGGTGACGCAGATCCGGGCCGGCGCACCCGAGGAGATACCCGAGGAGATCTGGCGGCGCACCGAGATCCTGCACACCGGTTCCGTCTTCCCGCGCGCCGCGGCGGACGTCCCGGCGCTGAAGTGGATTCAGCTGGACACCTCCGGCGCCGACCACCTCAAGGGCACGAGCGTCTGGGACCTCCCCGTACCGCTGACCTCCATCGGCGGCATCTCACCGGTGCCGATGGCCGAGTACGTGATGATGATGATCCTCGGGCTCGCGCACCGGCTGCCGCGCGCCGTGCAGGTGCAGAGCGCGGGGGTGTGGCCCTCGCTCGGCGAGCGCTGGAACACGCTCATGCCCCGGCGTCTGCGCGGCGCCACGGTCGGGATCGTCGGCTACGGCCGGATCGGCAAGGAGATCGGCCGTCTCGCCGGGCAGTTCGGCATGACCGTGCTCGGCCTCAAGCGGGGACGCGCCACGCGCGCCGGGGAGTTCTTCGGCTCCGCCGCCGGGCAGGAGGTGGACGCCGAGCTGTACACGCCGGACGAACTGCACGCCTTCCTCGCCCGCTGCGACTACCTCGTCCTCACCTGCCCGCTCACCGAGGAGACGCGCGGGATGATCGACGCCGAGGCCGTCGCCCGCCTCAAGGAGGGGGCGATGGTCGTGAACGTCTCGCGCGGCGGCATCCTCGACGAGGAGGCGCTGCGCGAGGGGCTGCGTTCGGGCCGCGTCGCCGGGGCCGCCCTCGACGTCTTCGACGCCGAGCCGCTGCCCGCCGGCCACCCGTGGTGGGACGAACCGGGGGTGCTGCTGACCCCGCACGTGGCGGGCTTCGCGCCCGACTACGAGGAACAGACCCTGGAACTCGTCAGCGACAACGTCGGGCGCCACCTCGCCGGGCGGGAGCTGCTCAACCTGGTGGACCGGGCCCGTGGCTACTGAGTTCTTCCTCGCGCCCCAGCGCCGGCACGCGGTCCTGACCCGGCTGCGGCACCGCGGCACGGTCAACGTCCAGGAGCTGTCCGACCTGCTGCGCATCTCCCCCTCCACGGTCCGGCGCGATCTGCGGGAGCTGGAGGAGGAGGGGATGCTGCGCCGGGTCCACGGCGGGGCGACCGTCCTCGACGGGGCCTTCGAACCCGACCAGCCGCAGCGGGCCGCGACGCAGTGGGAGGAGAAGGGCCGCATCGCCGAGGCCGCCCTGCCGCTGATCCGCGACCACAGTACGGTGCTCATCAGCGGCGGCACCACGACGGAGACCCTGGCCGCGCGACTCGGCGACCGCCGGGGGCTCACCGTCGTGACCAACGCCCTGCCGATCGCCCAGGTCCTCTCCGCGACGGCAGCCGTCGACGTCATCGTCCTCGGCGGGGTGCTGCGCCACCGGGAGCAGTCCCTGCTCGGCCACCTCGCCGAACGCGCCCTCGCGGAGCTCCAGATCGACCAGATCTTCACCAGTTCCTTCGGCCTCGACGCCGAGACCGGGCTCACCGGCGCCCACGTGGACGAGGCCCAGACCGACCGCGCGCTGCTCGCCGCCGCGCGCGACATCGTCGTCCTCGCCGACGAGTCCAAGCTCGGCAGACGGGGCCCGGTCCGCCTCGCCCGGCTGGACCAGGTGTCCACCCTCGTGACCGACGCGGGCTCCGCCCACCCGGTCTGCGCGGCGCTCACGCGCCAGGGGAGCAAGGTCGTCGCGGCCTGAGCACACCGCGCCCCGCGCCCGTCCTCCTCCCTCCACGAACGGAGTCACCATGCCCCTCGTCCCCACCTCCGCCCTCGTCTCGCAAGCCGTGCGCGAGGAAACCGCCGTCCTCGCCTTCAATGTCATCACCCTCGAACACGCCGAGGCGGTGGCGCGTGCCTGCGCGCGCACCGGCTCCCCCGCGCTGCTCGCCGTCAGCCAGAACGCGGTGCGCTACCACCACGACGACCCGGCCCCCCTCCTCGCCGCCTGCGTCGCCGTGGCCGAGCGGTGCGAGGCACCGCTCGCGCTCCACCTGGACCACGTCGAGGACGAGGAACTCGCCCTGCGCGCGCCCGCGTTGGGCTGCGGTTCCGTCATGTTCGACGCCTCGCGCCTCCCGCACACCGACAATGTCGCCCGTACGGCCGCCGTGGCCGCGCGCCTGCACGCGGAGGACCTCTGGGTGGAGGCCGAACTCGGCGAGATAGGCGGCAAGGACGGCGTGCACTCGGCGACCGCCCGTACCGACCCCGCCGAGGCGGCGGAGTACGTGCGCGCGACCGGCGTCGACGCGCTCGCGGTCGCCGTCGGCAGTTCGCACGCGATGACGAGCCGTACCGCCACGCTCGACCAGGACCTGATCTCCCGGCTGCGGCAGGCCGTCGACGTGCCCCTCGTCCTGCACGGCTCCTCGGGGGTGCCCGACAGCGCGCTCGTCGCCGCCGTCGCCGGCGGGATGCGGAAGATCAACTTCGGTACGCACCTGAACACGGCCTTCACCGGGGCCGTCCGCACCGAACTCGCCGCGCGCGAGGGCGTGGACCCGCGCCGCTATCTCGGGGCGGGTCGCGAGGCCGTCACCGAGGCGGTCGCCGCGCTCCTGCGGCTGCTCGCCCCGGCCACCCGGTGAGCCGAACGCTTCCCCACGACCGTCCCCACTCGTACCCCACAGGAGTCCGGCAGTGACCGATCCCGTACCCGACCCCGGTGCCTACCTCGCCGCCCTGCGCGCACGCGTGCTGGAGCGGGAGGGCATCCCCATGGTCCTCGCCCTCCAGGGCGCCGCTCCGCGACCGGCGGAGGCGTCCCCGGAGGCCGAGGGCGCCGAACTGGCGGACCTGCTCCGCCACTACCGCGCGGTCCTCGTCCCCGAGGCGGCCGACGACGCGGAACCCGCTCTGATCGACGTGCTCCAGGTGATGGGCGCGGCACACCTCACCCCGCGCGGCGGCGACGCCCGGAAGGAAGACCCCCGATGAACGACGCACCCTCCCGCCTGCCGTCCTTCGCCGGGCAGGAACAGGCCCTGCGCTCCGGCCAGTACCTGCGCGTGGTCAACTACCACAACACGCCGCACGCGGACACGGACAAGATCCGGGGTGAACTGGAGGAACTGGCCCGCCACTTCGCCCCGGTCGACCTGGAGGACCTCGACCGCTTCCGCGCCACGGGCCGCTGGCACAAGGAGCGCCCCGGCGTCATCCCCGTCTTCTACGAGGGCTACCGCAACAACGCCGAGGTGGCCGGGCCGCTCGCCGAGGAAGTGGGGCTCACCGCCTGGTTCTTCATCTGCACGGCCTTCCTCGACGTGCCGGTGGCCGAGCAGTACGACTACGCCAACGCGCACAACATCGACCTCGTGGCGGAGGACCGCGAGGGCGACCGGCTCGCGATGACGTGGGACGACGTCGCGGCGCTCAGCCGCCGGCACGTGGTGACCCCGCACACGGCCTCGCACGCGGAGGCGGCCGGGCTGCTCACCGACGAGGACCTCGAACGCGAGATCTTCGCGCCGAAGCGCCGTATGGACGAGGTGACCGGCCAGAACGCCCCCGCGACCGCCTTCCTCTGGGGCACCCCGTTCGGTGCGCACCCCCGGGTCGACGAGGCACTGCGGGAGGCGGGCTACCGCTACCAGTTCGGGAACACGATGATCCAGTACCTGGGCTGAGCGGAAGGGGCACGCCCGGCGCGGGCGTCCGACACGGGGGAGGCGGCTCGGTGCCGCCTCCCCCACGCGCGTCACCTGGGCAGCCGCTGCACCATGGTGTTGCCGAAGACGAATCGGTACCCGGACTCGGCGACGGCCCGGTCGGCGGCGGAGTCGCCCGTCCACCCGGTGCCCTCCAGCCAGGCGGTGGCGGGGGCGTCACCCCCGGTGACGGCGTCCATCAGCCGCTTCGGCTCGCTCACCTCGCGCGCGATGTCCTCGGCACCGAGGGTCGTACGGGCGAGGGCGTGCGAGGCCGTGTGCGGGGTGACCACGTGCCCGCGCCGGTGGAGGTCCGCGATCTCCTCCCAGGTCATGGCGAGGCGCTCGCCCGGGCGGTTCTCGTCCACGAGCTTGATCCGGTGCGCCGGGGCGAAGTCGTACTGGTCCGCCACGGGGGTGTCGACGAACTCGGTGCACACGAAGAACCAGCCGATGACGCCGGCCTCCTCGCAGGCCGCCGCCGCGATCTCGTAGTTGTCGCGGTATCCCTCGTAGAAGACCGGCAGCAGTCCCGGCCGTCCCCCGGGCCACTGGCCCGTCGTCGCGAAGTGCTCCAGGTCGGCGACGCCGACGGTCGCGAAGTCCCGCGCGTACCCGCGCAGTTCCTCGACCAGCTCGTCCTTCCAGCTGGCCGGGGTGTTGTGGTAGTTCGCGAGCCGCAGGTAGCGCCCGGCGCGCAGGTCGGCGGCCGTGGCCGCCGCGCTCACCCGCTGCTCCCCGGTCGGCGGCGTGGTCGCCGCGCCCGTCCCGCCGCTCCCGCCCGCCCTTCCCGGCCCCAGGTGCCGGTAGGCGAGGGCTTGCAGGGCGGCGATCACCCCGGCCTCGCCGTCTCCGGCCGCCGGGGCGAGCCGCGCGTGGAACTCCTCGAACTCGGCCGCGAGGAGGGCGTCGGCCCCGTCCTCCCGCGGCGCGGGCGCCCGCGTCCCGGGCCGCTGTCGCTGCCCCGCCTCGCGCAGCGATACGAGCATGGGCACCCCTCGCCGCCCCGCCACCAGCGAGAGGCTGGCTTCGAGGGCGGCTCGGGGCTCTTCGGGCGAGACGGACGGGGAACAGGGCAGGGACATAAGTGGGTCCTAGGTCAGGAGAAACGACCCCCATACTCTGCTCCCACCCGGGAGACTTGAGCAATAACGCTCAGCCTTTGAACGAAATTGCTCATATCGAGCGGGCGCCCCGCCCCGCGTGGCGCCGCGTCACCAGGAGGACGTGGTCACTCCGGGCAGGAAGCCCGCGTGTGCCTGTTCCCGGAGGCGGACGCGCGAGAGACCGAACTTGCGCAGGTGCCCCCTGGGGCGGCCGTCCACGCTGTCGCGATTGCGGACGCGCGTCGCGCTCGCGTCGCGCGGCTGGCGGCGCAACTCGCGCAGGGCCGCGCTCCTGTCGGCCTCGCCGGAGTCCGGGCTGCGCAGGATCTCCTTCAGCTCGGCCCTGCGGGCGGCGTAGCGCGCGGCTCGTTCGGCGCGGTCGCACTGTTCGGCTACGGGAGGTCGCCCGCCGGGACGGCCCGGGCACAGCGGGCGGCAGGACGAGAGGGAGGACCCGGGAGCGCGGCGTCCACTACCCGCGCGGCAGACCCCACGTCTTCCAGCTCACCGGCGCGGCCGGTGTGCCCCTGAGCGCACGAGGACCGGCCCCAGGGGGACGTGTTCCGCCTGAGGCGGAAGCGAGCCGGTCGGTCCGACTCCGGGCGGAAGGACGTACGGACGCGATCCCGCGCGCTCCGTCGATCGGGGCAGTGGCACGTGGCCCCAGGGGCGCCCCGGCGGGAGGCCGGGGGTGCGTGCAGGGCGTCGCACGGCAGACGGGAAGGTGACGACAGGGCCTAGTTCGACCGTGCGAGTGCCGGGAGGCCTGCGCACAGGGAGGACGGGAAGTCGGGCTCGACGCGGTGTACGTCGGCGCAGCCGGCCTTCGTGCCGCGGGCGATCGGCTTCCAGCCCGAAGTCTCGGCCCGGAAGAACCAGCGGTCGCCGATGCTCGCCCCGCAACCGGGTGCCGTGCCCTTGGGGCAGGCGGGGCCCACGCGCGAGGAGACGGCGAACACGAGCCATTCGCCGTCGCAGTGCTCTTCGCCGCGCGACGTGTGGGCCGGAACGTCGAGGGCCATGACCGCCTGCTCGTAGGAGGCGGGAGTGCAACCGGTGGGGGCCGGGTGGCAGCCGAGTTCGCCGCACAGGCGCAGCTCGGGCAGGCGGGCGCCGTCCGCGGTGAACACCGTGTGGGTGTCAGTGCTCAGTTCGCGGTGGCCGAGCGGGGACGGCAGCCGCACCTTCGCCGTGGCCGTCGCGGTCTCGCGGCAGTCGGCTCGCGGGGGGCCGCCCGTCAGGGCGGAGAACGTGACCTGCACCCACACCGTGCGGTCCGAGGTGTCGGTGACGACGGCCTTCAGACGGCGCGCGCACGTCTTCCCGCCGCCGGGCACCTCGGCATCGACGCTGAGCGTGCGCCGGTCTTCGGCGAGCCGCGCGGCGGTGACCCGGAACGGCGCGAACGTCTGCCAGTGCGGCGACTCCGTCGCGTCCGCGGGGGCGACGGACCCGGCGCGCACCGTCCCGCAGGCGCCGAGCAGCAGCACGCCGACGGCGCCCAGCAGTACGAACATGATCCTTGCTCTCGCGTGTGACACGCCTTCGCCCCCCGAGTGATGGTGATCCCCTACTGGTGATCCCTCGCGTGACTGTAAGACGCACGTGCCGACCGAGAGAACTCCGCCCGGCCGGGCCGGGGGCCGTGTGTCGGACCGGGAGACCGGGGTACTCAGGCACGTACGGTACGGCGGCGGCACGTGCCCGCACGCTCCGTCGCCCACACCGGCCCCGGCTCCGCCCCTTCGTGGAGACGCCCCCGTCCCCGTACAGCTTCAGGAGTGATCATGCGCGCGCTCGGTCTCGTCTGCACCCTCAACCCGTCCCCGAAGCGTTCCAGCAGTCAGCTGCTCGCGGAGCAGGTGATGGCCGAGCTGGCCGGGCTCGGCGCGGAGACCGAGGTGGTACGGGTCGCCGACCACGACGTGCGCCCCGGGGTCGGCCTGGACATGGGCGAGGGGGACGCGTGGCCCGCGCTGCGCGAGAAGGTCCTCGCGGCCGACATCCTGCTGCTCGCGACGCCGATCTGGCTGGGACACCCGTCCAGCCTGTGCCAGCGGGTCCTGGAACGCCTTGACGCGGAGTTGTCCGAGAGCGACGAGGAGGGGCGGCTGCTCACGTACGGGAAGGTGGGCCTCGTGGCCGTCGTCGGCAACGAGGACGGGGCGCACAAGGTGAGCGCCGACCTCTTCCAGGCCCTCGACGACCTGGGCTTCTCCCTGCCGCCCGGCGCCGTGACCTACTGGGTGGGCGAGGCGCAGCACGGCACCGACTACCAGGACCTGGAGAAGGCCCCGGAGTCGGTGGCCTCGACGACGCACACGCTCGCCGTCAACGCCTGCCACCTGGCCGGGCTGCTGCGGGACCACCCCTACCCGGCGAGCTGAGCGGACCGCCCGCCCCCGCCCGTCCGGCGTGCGCGGGCCAGCCGGGCGGCGCGCCGCCCGGCCGCCGCGCGCCCCCGCCCGTCGAGACACCACTCCCACCAGTGGTCGAGGACGGCCGGGCGGACCTGCTCGGCGGGGACGAGCGCGGGCCAGCGCAGCGCGCGGGCCTGGGCGCTCAGCTTGGCGCCCCCGCCGAGCACGGGGTCGACGGCGAGCGCGGGGACACCGGTGCGCAGCGCGAGGACGAGTCCGTGCAGGCGCGTCGTGACGACGAGGTCGCAGCGGGCGGCGAGGGCGAGGAACTGTTCCGGGCTCGCGCACAGGCGCCAGTCGTCCCGCGCGAGACGGGTGTCGGCGGGCAGCCGCGCACAGTCCTTCGTCCCGGCCCAGGCGGTGAGCGCGGTGGTCACGTCCGTGTGGCCGCGCCGGTTCCCGTACTCGCCCTGGCCCTGCGTGAGCACGAGCGCGACGAGCGGCGGCGGCGGCCCTGCCGGGGCGAGAGCCGCGAGGTCGGGTCGTGGTGGGCCGGTACCGCCGTCCCGTGCGAGGACGAGGGCGAAGCCGGTGGTCTCGGGGGCGTGCGGGTCGATGACGCTGACGTTGACGGCGACGCGGACGCAGTCGGCGTAGCGCCGGTGCAGTTCCCGCACTTGCGGACCGTGCAGGGGCCCGCACACGAAGAGGACATGGCGGTACGCCTCCGGCGGAGCCTCGTCGAGCGTGCGCGCGCCGGGCGCGAAACCCGCACTCCACGCCGTGTCGTGCGGGACACCAGCCGCGTCGAGCGCCTGGGCGACGGCGGTACGGGCGAGCAGGTCGCCGGCCGTCGCCTCGCCGTCGATGAAGCTGAACCAGCCGGTGAGCAGCACGGTCCCCGGGCCCTCGGGATGGGCGCGAAGGGCCGCGAGGAGGCGGTCGAGAGTGTCCACGGGGCACCTCTTCGGGTCTCGGATACGGCGACGCGGCGGCCACGCGGGCAGCCGCGGAGCCTCTCGCCTCCTCGCGAGTCCTTCCATGCTGCGGGGCGGGCGCGGTCCCCGCACGGCGAGCCGCCGCCGACCCGCGGGGCCCCCACTGACCCCTCTCGAATTTTTCTACGTGTCAAAACGGACAAAGCGGTTACCCAGTGGACTGTCAGTGCCAGATCCCTCAGAAAGGGGGGCGCGATGTCCTCCACACCGGCCCGCGGCGACTGGCAGCGCGCGCTCGTCACCGGTGGCGCGGGCTTTCTCGGCTCCCACCTGTGCGAACGTCTGCTGGACGCGGGGCTCCTCGTGGACTGTGCCGACAACCTCCTTTCCGGGAGCCGCGAGAACATCGCCCATCTGGAGGAGAGGGCGGGCTTCCGCTTCGTGGAGTGCGACGTCTCGGAGCCGGAGTGCGTGGAGCGGCTGCCGGGCCCGTACCAGCTCGTGCTGCACTTCGCGTGCCCCGCCTCGCCCGCCGACTACCTGCGCCACCCGATCCAGACGCTGGAGGTGGGCAGCGCGGGCACCCGGCACGCGCTGGCCCTCGCGGCCCGCGACGGGGCGCGCCTCGTCCTCGCCTCCACCTCGGAGGTGTACGGGGACCCCCTCGTGCACCCGCAACGCGAGGACTACTGGGGCAACGTGAACCCGATAGGCCCGCGCAGTGTCTACGACGAGTCGAAGCGCTTCGCGGAAGCGCTCGTCACCGCGCACGCCTCGGCCCGCGGCACGGACGCCGGGATCGTGCGGCTCTTCAACACGTACGGGCCGCGGATGCGTGGCCACGACGGACGTGTCGTGCCCACGTTCATCGCGCAGGCGCTCGCCGGGGAGCCGCTGACCGTCGCGGGGGACGGCACCCAGACGCGTTCGCTGTGCTTCGTGGACGACACCGTGGACGGCGTTCTGCTCGTCGCGGCGAGCCGCGCGGTGCGGCCGGTCAACATCGGTGGCGGGGAGGAGGTGAGTGTCCTGGAGATCGCGGAGAAGGTCCTCCAGCTCACCGGTTCCACCTCGCGCATCGCCTTCGTCGAACGCCCCGTCGACGATCCGGCGCGCCGCAAGCCGGACACCACGCTCGCGCGCGAACTGCTCCGCTGGCAACCCTCCGTGGACTGGGAGGAAGGGCTCAAACGGACCATCTCCGCCGTGGTCGCCGCCGGCTGAGGCCGCCGGTCCCTCGCGTGCTCCGACCGAAGGACCGCCTCGTCCCCGGAGGACGCCCACCCCCGAGCCCGTCCGTCCCCGCCCCGCCTCTCCCCCACCCCCGCGTGACCCCCGGGAGCCCTCATGCGTGTACTCGGCATCAACGCCCTCTTCCACGACCCCGCCGCCGCCCTGGTGCTCGACGGTGTCGTGGTGGCCGCCGCCGAGGAGGAGCGTTTCAGCCGCCGCAAGCACGGCAAGCGCCCGGTGCCCTTCGCGGCGTGGGAGCTGCCGGAGCTGTCGGCCCGCTGGTGCCTGGAACGGGCCGGGCTCACCCCGGGGGACCTCGACGCCGTCGCGTACGCGTACGACCCGGCGCTCGCCCGGCCCGCCGACGACCTGGGGCTGCACGACCCGTACGACTGGCTGCGGCAGGACTACGCGCGCCAGGCGCCCGGGTTCCTCGCCGAGGCGCTGCCGGGACTCGACCCGGAGCGGGTGCGCTTCGTACCGCACCATGTCGCGCACGCGGCGTCGGCCGGACTCGCGGGCCCGTACCCGGACAGCGCGGTGCTGGTCCTGGACGGGCGCGGCGAGTGCGGGGCGCACCTCGCGGGGCACTACAGGGACGGGGAGCTGGAGGTGCTCGCGGCGCGGGACCTGCCGGACTCGCTCGGGCTCTTCTACGAGGACCTCACCCAGCACCTCGGCTTCCTGCGCAGCAGCGACGAGTTCAAGGTCATGGCGCTCGCTTCCTACGGCGTGCCGCGCTTCGCCGAGCGGCTCGGCGCGTACGTGGGGCCGCTCGCGGACGGGGACTTCCGGGCGCGGCCCGTGCCGTGGACGGAGTTCACCGCTCCCCGCGCGCCGGGAGCGGCGTGGCTCCCGGAGCACGCGGACCTCGCGGCGAGCGCCCAGCACGTCCTGGAGGAGACCCAGCTCGCGCTCGCCCGCGACCTGCACGCGCGCACCGGGGCCGAGGTGCTGACGATGGCGGGCGGCGTCGCGCTCAACTGCGTGGCCAATTCCCGCCTGTACCGCGAGGGGCCGTTCACCGAGGTGTGGGTGCAGCCCGCCGCGGGGGACGCGGGGACGGCGCTCGGTGCCGCGCTGCACGTGGCGCGCGAGCGGGAGCCCGTGAAACCGATGGGCACGGCGGCGCTCGGCCGTGGCTGGAACGACGCGGAGCTGCGGGAGTGGCTGAAGGCGGCCGCCGTCCCGTTCGAGGAGCCCGCCGACATCGCCGAGACAGTCGCCGAGGTGCTGGCCTCGGACGGGGTCGTCGCCTGGTTCCAGGGGCGCTCCGAGTACGGGCCGCGTGCTCTCGGGCACCGTTCGCTGCTCGCCCATCCGGGGCGCGCGGAGAACCTGGAGCGGCTCAACGCCGTGAAGGGGCGCGAGGAGTTCCGTCCGGTGGCGCCGATGGTGCGGGCCGAGCGCGCCGCCGAGATCTTCTCGGGCGGGCCGCTGCCGAGCCCGTACATGCTCTTCGTCCACGAGGTGGCGCCGGAGTGGCGGGCCCGGATACCGGCGGTGGTGCACGTGGACGGCACGGCGCGGGTGCAGACGGTGGACGAGGCGGACGAGCCGCTCATGGCCCGGGTGTTGGCGGCCTTCGAGCGGCGCACGGGCCTGCCCGTCGTCGTCAACACGAGCCTCAACACGGCGGGCCGTCCGATGGTCGACGACCCGCGCGACGCCCTGGAGTGCTTCGGCTCGGCTCCCGTGGACCTGCTGGCGCTGGGGCCGTTCGCGGTGCGGCGGGCGGGGGTCTTCGCATGACGCGCGGGAACGGAGGCGCGCGCGGGGGCGGCGGCGCGCACGGGCACGTGGCCGGACGCGGTGAGCGGTGGGGCGTCGGCGGCCGGCCGGGCGGTGGCGCGGCGTCGGCCGGGGCCGGGCCGCTCGGTGCGGAGGCGCTCGGGGCACGGGCGGCGCGAGGGGAGACCCGGGAGGACGACGGTGCGCGGGTGCGGTACGCCGTCGTCGTGCCGACCATCGGGCGGGCGTGCCTGCGCGACTGCCTCGCGGCGCTCGACGCGAGCGCGGGACCCGCTCCCGAGCAGGTCGTCGTCGTGGACGACAGGGCGGGCGACCCCATGCCACTGGAGGTGCCCGCGGTGGGCGGTCGGCCCGTGACGGTGCTGCGCTCGGGCGGCCGCGGTCCCGCCGCCGCGCGCAACACCGGTTTCGCGGCGACCGGCACACCGTGGGTCGTCTTCCTCGACGACGACGTACGGGTCGGGGCCGAGTGGGCCGGACTGCTCGCCGAGGATCTGCGGGAGGCGGGGCCGCGTACCGCCGGGGTGCAGGGCGTGCTGCGGGTGCCGCTGCCCGCCGATCGCGCCCCGACCGACTGGGAGCGCGGCACCGCGGGCCTTGAGGACGCGGCCTGGGCGACGGCCGACATGGCCTACCGGGCCGAGGCGCTGCGCGCGGTGGCCGGTTTCGACGAGCGGTTCCCGCGCGCGTTCCGTGAGGACGCCGATCTCGCACTGCGGATCGCCGCGGCGGGCTGGGAGTTGCGCCGCGGGCACAGGCGGACGCTGCACCCGGTGCGCCCCGCCGACCGCTGGGTGTCGGTGCGCGCGCAGCGCGGCAACGCCGACGACGCGCTGATGGTGCGGCTGCACGGCGGCGACTGGTGGAAGCGGGCCCCGGCCCCGCGGGGGCGGCTGCGCCGGCACCTCGCGGTGAGCGCGGCGGCGCTCGCGGCACCGCTGTGCGCGCTCGCGGGACGGCGGCGCGCGGCGGCCGGCGCCGCGGCGGTGTGGGCGCTGGGGACGGCGGAATTCGCGTGGGCGCGGCTGCGGCCGGGTCCCCTGGATCGTACGGAGGTCGTGACGATGCTCGCGACGAGCACGGTCATTCCGCCCCTCGCCGTGGGCCACCGGCTGGTGGGCCGGGTACGCCACCGCGCGGCCGGGCCGTGGACCGGGGAGGTGGCGGCATGAGCGGACTGCCCCGTTTCGCCGCGGTGCTCTTCGACCGCGACGGCACCCTCGTCGAGGACGTGCCCTACAACGGCGATCCCACGCGCGTGCGCCCGCTGCCCGGCGCGGTGGAGGCCGTGGGGCTGCTGCGTGCCGAGGGTGTGCGCACGGGTGTCGTGAGCAACCAGTCGGGCATCGCGCGCGGTCTCCTGACGCACGCGCAGGTACGGGCCGTGAACGCGCGCGCCGACGCGCTGCTCGGCGGTCTCGGCGTGTGGGCCTACTGCCCGCACGCGCCGGGGGCCGGCTGCGCCTGCCGCAAGCCGCGTCCCGGCCTCGTACTCGCCGCCGCGCGGCGGCTCGGCGTCAGCCCGCGCGTGTGCGCCGTCGTCGGGGACATCGGCGCGGACGTCGCGGCGGCCGAGGCCGCCGGGGCGACCGGCGTGCTCGTACCCAACGCGGCGACGCGCGAGGCGGAGGTCGCGGCGGCGCGCTGGTGCTTCCCCGACCCGGCGGCGGCGGTCCGGGCGCTGCTCGCCCCCCGCCCCGCGGTAGGAGGGGGTGCGCGATGACGCGGTCCGTCGTGGTCCGGCTCGACAGCTTCGGCGATGTGCTCCTCGCGGGCCCGGCGGTACGCGCCGTCGCGGCCGGCTCGGACCACGTCACGTTCTGGTGCGGGCCGCGGGGCGCTCCGGCGGCGCGGCTGCTGCCGGGTGTGGACGAGGTCCTGGAGTGGGAAGCGCCCTGGGAGGGCGTCGCACCCCCGGCCGTCGATCCCGAGGACATCGGCGGGATCGTCGCGCGGCTGCGCGCGGGCGCCTTCGACGCGGCCGTCGTGCTCACCTCGTACCACCAGAGCCCCCTGCCCGCCGCGCTGCTGCTGCGCCTCGCGGGCGTAGAGCGCGTCGGCGCGGCGAGCGCCGACGCGCCGGGCTCACTCCTCGACGTGCGCCATCGGCGCCTGCCGGACCGGCACGAGGCCGAGGCCGCGCTCGACACCGCGATCGCGAGCGGCTTCCCGCCGCGTCCGGGCGACGACGGGCGGCTGCGCGTGCTGCCGGGACCCGACACGGCGGCACTGACCGGCAACGGCCCGTACGTCGTGCTGCACCCGGGAGCGAGTGCACCGGCCCGTGCCTGGAGCCCGGAGCGCTGCGCGGAGACGGTCGCGGCACTCGCCGACGCGGGGCACCGGGTCGTGGTGACCGGCGGTCCCGGCGAGCGGGCGCTGACCCGCCGCGTGAGCGCGGGCGTCGGAGTCGATCTCGGCGGGCGCACCGAGCCGCGCACGCTCGCCGGTGTCCTCGCGCACGCGGACGCGGTGGTGTGCGGCAACACCGGACCCGCGCACCTCGCGGCGGCGGTCGGCACCCCGGTCGTCTCGCTGTACGCACCGGTCGTCCCGGCCGGTCGCTGGGCACCGTACGGGGTGCCGTCGGTGCTCCTCGGCGACCAGCACGAGCGGTGCGCCGACACGCGGGCGCGAGCCTGCCCCGTACCCGGCCATCCCTGTCTGGAGAGCGTCACCGCGCACGACGTGGTGGCCGCCGTCGGCAAGCTCCTCAAGGAGGCCGTGTGAACATCCTCGTCTGGCACGTGCACGGCTCCTGGCTCACCGCCTTCCTCCAGGGCTCGCACACCTACCTGCTCCCCGTCACGCCGGAGCGCGACGCGGACGGCCTCGGCCGCGCCCGTACCTGGGAGTGGCCGGCCGCCGCGCGCGAGGTGACGCCCTGGGAGCTGCGCGAGAGCTCCGTCGACCTGATCGTGTTGCAGCGCCCGCACGAGATCGCGCTCGCCGAGCAGTGGACGGGCCGCCGCCCCGGCAGGGACATTCCCGCGGTCTACGTCGAGCACAACGCCCCTGACGGCCCCGCCGAGCGCACCCGGCACCCGCTCGCCGCGCGCGACGACATCCCGGTCGCGCACGTCACGCACTTCAACCGCCTCATGTGGGACTGCGGGCGCGCGCCGACGACCGTCGTCGAGCACGGCATCGTGGACCCGGGCCCGCTGTGGACGGGCGGGATCGAACGGGCCGCCGTCGTCGTCAACGAGCCCGTGCGGCGCGGCCGGACCACAGGGACCGACCTGCTGCCCGTCCTCGCCGCCGAGGTCCCCCTCGACGTCTTCGGCATGGACACGAGCAGGCTCCCGGCCCACCTCGGCGTCCACGACGAACGACTGCGGGTGCGGGAGCTGCCGCAGGCGGGGCTGCACGCGGCGATGGCGCTGCGCCGCCTCTACCTGCACCCGGTGCGGTGGACCTCGCTCGGCCTCTCGCTCCTGGAGGCGATGTTCCTCGGGATGCCCGTCGTGGCACTCGACACGACCGAGGCGCGCGAGGCGGTGCCGCCGGGTGCGGGCACCGTGTCGAACCGGCCCGAGGTCCTGCGCGCGGCCGTACGGCGGCTGCTCGCCGACCCGGAGCACGCGCGGGAGACCGGCGCCGCCGCCCGGGCCGCCGTGCGTGACCGCTACGGGGTGCGGCGCTTCCTGACCGATTGGGACCAGCTCATGAAGGAGGTCGTGCGATGAGGCCACTGACTCCCGTCCCCCGGCGGCTCGCCATGGTGTCCGAGCACGCCAGCCCGCTCGCGGCACTCGGCGGGGCCGACGCGGGCGGCCAGAACGTCTACGTGGCACGGCTCGCCGAGCGACTGGCCCGCGACGGCCACGAAGTCACCGTCTACACGCGCCGCGACGATCCCGCGCTGCCGCCCGTCGTCACGACCGGGGCGGGGGTACGGGTCGCACACGTGGACGCGGGCCCGGCCACCTCCGTACCGAAGGACGAGCTGCTGCCCCACATCCCGGAGTTCGCGGCCCGTCTGCACCACGACTTCCGCCTCCGGCCGCCCGATCTCGTGCACACCCACTTCTGGATGTCGGGGCTCGCCGCCGTCGCGGCGACCCGCACCCTCGGGGTGCCCGTCGTCCACACCTTCCACGCGCTCGGCACCGTCAAGCGACGGCACCAGGGCGCCGCCGACACGAGCCCGGCACCGCGCCTCGCGATCGAGGAGAGAGTCGGGCGGCTCGCCCACCGGCTCCTCGCGACGTGCGCCGACGAGGTGCGCGAACTGCGCGCGATGGGGCTGCCCGCGGACCGGATCGCGGTCGTGCCGTGCGGCGTGGACACCGAGCACTTCGCGCCGCGCCCCGCCGACACCACGAGGCGTGGAGACCCTCCGACGTTGCTCGCCGTGGGCCGGCTCGTGCCGCGCAAGGGCTTCGACCGCGCGATCCGCGCCCTGCGCGAACTGCCCGAGGTGCGGCTGCTCATCGCGGGAGGGCCGCCCGCCGACCGGCTCGGCGCCGAGCCGGAGGCCGTACGGCTGCGCAAGATCGCCGCGGAGTGCGGCGTCACCGACCGCGTCACGCTCCTCGGCGGCGTGCGCCACGCCGAGATGCCCGCGCTGCTCTCGCGCGCCGACCTGGTGCTGTCACTCCCGGTCTACGAACCCTTCGGCATCGTCCCGATCGAGGCGATGGCCTGTGGGACGCCCGTCGTCGCGACGGCCGTCGGCGGTCAGCTCGACACCGTGCGCGACGGCGTGACCGGGGCGCACGTGCCCGCGACCGCCACGCACGAGGGGCTGGGCGGCGATCCGCGTCTCGTGCGCGCCGTCCGCGAGTTGCTCGCCGATCCCGCACGGCTGCCCCGGCTCGGCGCGGCGGGGCGACGGCGCGCTCTCGGCACCTACACGTGGGACCGCGTGGCCGCCGGGGTGCACGAGGTCTACGAATCCGCTCTGCTCCAGCCCTCTCCCGTACCGGAGGCCGCACGATGACGTCCTTCACGCCCGCCTCGGCCCCCTCGCACGCGCGCGACGCCGCGACACCGGGTGCGTCGTCACCCGGGGCCGCGAGCGCCCACTGCGACGCCCTCCACGAGGCCCTCGCCCGGTTCCGCGGTGAGGCCGCCCTGCTCGACGCCTGGGGCCGCGAGCTCGCGGGCCGCCTCGGCGCGGGGGCCAGGCTCCTCGTCGCGGGCAACGGCGGCTCCGCCGCGCAGGCCCAGCACCTGACCGCCGAACTGGTCGGCCGCTACCGCGAGGACCGCCCGGCGTACTCGGCGCTCGCCCTGCACGCCGACACCTCCTCGACGACCGCGATCGCGAACGACTACGGGGTGCAGGCCGTCTTCGCCCGGCAAGTGCGCGCGCACGGCCGCGCGGACGACGTCCTCATGCTGCTCTCGACGAGCGGCGCGAGCGCGAATCTCCTCACGGCCGCCGAGGAGGCCCGCGCGCTGGGCCTGACCGTGTGGTCGCTCACGGGGCCCGCGCCCAATCCGCTCGCTCCGGCGAGCGACGCCGCGCTGTGCGTGGACGCGCCCGTCGCCGCGACGGTGCAGGAGCTCCACCTCGTGGCGGTGCACATGCTGTGCGAGGCGTTCGACGCGGCACTCGCGCCGCAGGGCGTCGCGGTGGAGGGCCTCACGTCGGGGGACGTCGCGGTGGAGGGGCTCGCGGCCGATGGCGGGGGCGAGGCAGGGCTTTCGGGCCCGGACGGGGAAGGGGGCACGGCATGAGCGCCCCGCTCCTCGTGGTCGGCGACGCGCTGCTCGACTGCGACCTGGAGGGCGAGGTCGCGCGGCTCGCCCCGGACGCGCCCGTGCCCGTGGTGCACGACGCGCGCCGTCGCACCCGCCCGGGCGGCGCGGCACTCGCGGCGCTGCTCGCCGCCCGCTCCGGGCACCCCGTCACCTTCGTCACCGCCCTCGGCGAGGACCCGGCGAGCGCCGAACTGCGCCGGCTGCTCGACGGCGAGATGGACCTCGTGCCGCTCCCGCTGAGCGGCGCGCTCGCGCGCAAGACACGCGTACGCGGCGACGGGCAGAGCCTGCTGCGGCTCGACGAGGGCGAGGGCCGTGCGGCGGGACCGAGCCGCGCCGCGCGCGAAGCGGTGGCCCGCGCGACGACGATCCTCGTGTCGGACTACGGGCGCGGCACGGCCGACGCGCTGCGCGCGCCGCTGACCGAGGCGGCCCGGCGCGGCCTCCTGGTGTGGGACCCGCACCCGCGCGGCGTGGCCCCGGTCCCCGGCGTCCGGCTCGTCACGCCCTCCCTCGCCGAGGCCGCGAGCTGGGCGCGCGACGCGGGCACCGGCGACGCGCTCGCCGTCGCGGCACGGGCCGCCCGGTCGCTCGTACGGGAGTGGGAGGCGGCGTCCGTGTGCGTCACGCTCGGCGCGCGCGGCGCGCTGCTCACCCACGGCGAGGCGCCCCTCTTCGTCCCCCCGCCCTTCGCGGCGTCCGGCGACCCCTGCGGTGCGGGCGACCGCTTCGCGGCCGCCGCCGCGGCGCTCCTCGCGGAGGGCGCGCTCACCGAGGAGGCCGTCGTCGGCGCGGTCGACGCGGCGGCCCGCTACGTCGCGGAGGGCGGGGCGGCGGCGGTGCGGGAGCGGGCGGGCGGGACGCGGCGGGAGGCGGGGCGTGGGGCCGGCCCGGAGGCCGCCTCCGGTTCCGGCCCGGGTGCGCGCTCCGGCTCCCGCTCCCCCGCGCCGCTGCCTGCGGACGCTCTTCCGTGCGACGCGTACGGGGACCCGTACGAGGTCGTCGCGCGGGTGCGGGCGCGCGGCGGGCGCGTCGTGGCGACGGGAGGTTGCTTCGATCTCCTGCACGCCGGACACGTCGCGCTCCTCGAAGCCGCCCGCGCCGCCGGGGACTGCCTGATCGTGTGCCTCAACTCCGACGACTCGGTACGGCGCGGGAAGGGCCCGGGGCGGCCGCTCGTCCCGGCCCGCGACCGTGCCCGGCTGCTCACCGCGCTCGGCTGCGTCGACGCCGTCCTCGTCTTCGGCGAGGAGACCCCGGAGCGGGTGCTGCGCGCGCTGCGGCCCGACGTGTGGGCGAAGGGTGCCGACTACACGCGCGACGGGCTCCCCGAGGCGGACCTCGTGGAGGGCTGGGGCGGCCAGGTCGTCCTCGTCCCGTACCTCGCCGGCCATTCCACGACCGCCCTCGCCCACCGTGCCGCGACCCGCTCCCTCCCCTGACCTCCCGGAGCCGCCATGCCTCCCAGCTCGCCGCCCCCCACCCTCCTGGTGCTGCGCGCCCTCGGTCTCGGGGACCTGCTCGCCGGGGTCCCCGCGCTCCGCGCGCTGCGGCGCGCACACCCGGACCACCGGCTCGTCCTCGCCGCGCCCGCCGCGCTGCGCGAGGCGGCGCACGCGAGCGGCGCCGTGGACGAGCTGTTCCCGGCCGAGGCACCGGACCGGGGCGTTCCGGATCTGGGGCACTGGCCCGGTGCTGCTCCCGCGCTCGCCGTGGACCTGCACGGGACGGGGCCCGAGAGCCACCGCGCGCTCGCGGCGCTCTCCCCCCTGCGCCTCCTGTCGTACGCCGGAGCGCGACCGGCCGCCCCGCGATCGCGTGGTGACGACCACGAACGGGTCCTGTGGTGCCGGCTCCTGACCGCGCACGGTATCCCCGCCGACCCCACCGACCTCCTCCTCGCCCCGCCCACCGTGCCCTCGCCCGCGCCGGGGGCCGTCGTCGTCCACCCGGGCGCGAACGCCCCGGCGCGCGAGTGGCCCGCGGAGCGGTACGCGGAGGTGATCCGCGCGCTGCGCGCGGACGGCAGGCGTGTCGTGCTCACGGGCGGCCCGAACGAGAAGGACCTTGTCGCGGGACTCGGCCGGGCCGCCGGACTGCGGGACGACGACCTGTTCCCCGGGACCCTCTCCTTCGGTTCGCTCGCCGCGCTTCTCTCCCGGGCCGCCCTGCTGCTCAGCTCCGACACCGGTCCGGCCCACCTCGCCGCCGCGTGCGGCACGCCCTCCGTGACCCTCTTCGGCCCGGTCCCGCCCTGGCGGTGGGGCCCGCCGGAGGAGCCCCGGCACGCGGCGCTGTGGCACCCGGGCCCGCCGGGCGACCCGCACGGGCGAAGCCCCGACCGGCAGTTGCTGTGCCTGACCGTGTCCGAGGTCCTCACCGCCGTACGCAACCGGCTGACCGTCCCCCGGGAGCGTGGGGTCCATGGCTGAGCCGGAGCCGCCCACCGCCCTGGTGACCGTCGCGATGATCACCCGCGGCCGGCCCGCCGGCGCGCTGCACACCCTCGACCGCCTCGCCGCGCTCCCCGAGCGCCCGCCCGTGATCGTGGTGGACAACGGCACGGACCCCGCGACGGCGCGCGCCCTCCTCTCGCATCCCAGCTCCCCGCGCGTCCTGCGGCCCGGGCGCAACACCGGGGCGGTGGGCCGTACGCTGGCGGTCCGGCACGCCCGTACCCCCTACGTGGCCTTCAGCGACGACGACTCCTGGTGGGAGCCCGGCTCCCTGACGCGGGCGGCGGCGCTCCTGGACGCGCACCCCGCACTCGACCTGCTCGCGGCCCGCACCCTCGTCGGCGCCTCCGGCCGGGCCGAGGACCCGCTCAACGCGGTACTCGCCGCGTCCCCGCTGCCGCCCGACCCCCGCCTCCCCGGCCTGCCCGTGCTCGGCTTCCTCGGTTGCGCGGCCGTCGCACGCCGCTCCGCCTTCCTCGCCATCGGCGGTTTCCACCCGTTGCTGTTCTTCGGCGCGGAGGAGACGCTGCTCGCCCTCGACCTCACCGCGCGCGGCCACGGGGTCGCCTATGTGCCCGAGGTGGTGGCGCGGCACGCTCCCGACGGGGCCCCGCGTCCCGGGCGCGCGGCCCTCGTGCGCCGCAACGCCCTGCTCACGGACTGGCTGCGCCGTCCCCTGCCGCTCGCCACCCGCCGGACCCTGGGCTGCGCCCTCGACGCGCTGCGCGCCAGGCCGGGGGCGGCCACCGCGCTCGCCGGGACGCTCGACCGGCTCCCGCGCGCGCTTTTGCGCCACCGCGCCCCGCTCCCGCCCGCGACCGAGCGCGCGGTACGGGAGGTCGAGCGCGGCACAGCGCACCACTCCCCCGCCTCGGGCGCCCCTACGGAGGTCTCGCGATGAGCCACCCCGTCACCGTGCTCGTCATCACGCACAATCGCCGCCCCGAACTCCTGCGCACCCTGGAGAAGTTGCGCGCGCTGCCGGAGCGGCCCCCGGTGATCGTCGCGGACAACGCCTCGCGGGACGGCAGCGCGGACGCGGTCGCCGCGCGCTTCCCGGAGATGCGGCTGCTGCGCCTGAGCCGCAACCACGGCGCGGTGGCCCGCAACCTCGCGGCCCGGCTGGCCCGCACGCCCTACCTCGCCTTCTGCGACGACGACTCGTGGTGGGCGCCCGGCTCCCTGCGCCACGCCGCGGCTCTGCTCGACGCGGCCCCCGGCCTCGCCTCCGTCACCGCGCGCATCGTCGTGGAACCCGGCGGCACCGAGGACCCGGTCGTCGCCGAGCTGCGCGACTCGCCGCTCACCGGGCCCGACTGGCTGCCGGGCCCCGCCCTCGGCTCCTTCCTCGCGGCGGCGACCGTGCTGCGCCGCGACGCCTTCACCGCGGCGGGCGGCTTCCACCCGGGGCTCTGGCTCGGCGGGGAGGAGGAACTGCTCGCCGTCGACCTCCAGCGCGCGGGCTGGTGGCTCGCGTACAGCCCGGAGCTGACGGTGCACCACGCTCCCTCCGCGGTCCGCGACAGCACCGGCCGACGGGTCCTCGGGCTGCGCAACACCCTGTGGTTCACCTGGCTGCGCCGTCCCGCGCCCGCCGCCCTGCGCCGCACCCTCCACCTGGCCCGCACCACCCCGCACGACCGCGCCACCGCCCGCGCCTTCGCCCACGCTCTGGCGGGGCTGCCCTGGGTCCTGCGCCAACGCGCCGCCGTACCGCCCTGGCTGGAGGACCGCCTCACCGCCCTGGAAGCCGCGCAACGCTCCGGCACGGCACGTCGCTACGTGGGCTGAGCACCCTCGGCGGCACCGTGCCCGGTGCCGTGCCCGGCGCTGTGCGCGCCCGCGCGGAAAGGCGTGCGGAAGGGGGCGGGAGAGGCCGAGCGGCGGCGCGTGCCGTCCTGGTCCTGCCGGTCTGCGTCCCGCTCGTGCGGTGCGGTGGGTCCGTTCGAGCGGTGCCGACGCGGTGAGCGGCCGAGGCGCTGAGCGGCCAAGGCTTAGTGGCCGGTGCGGACCGTCCGACACGTGCGGGGGCTCAGGGACCGGTGGTTCCCCCGCGCGCGGGGCGGGCCTCGACCCGGCGTCTGACCCGCCCGCAAGCGTGGGTGATGAGCCGGGAGACGTGCATCTGCGAGAGACCGAGTTCGGCGGCGATGGCACGCTGGGTACGCGCGTGGAAGAACCGCAGGTAGAGGATGTACCGCTCGCGCTCGGGCAGCTCGGCGAGAGCGGGTCGTACCGACTCCCGGTCGACCACGGTCGCGTAGGCCGGGTCCTCCGCGCCCAGCCGGTCGCGCAGCGCGTGCTCGTCCTCGGACGGCGCGGTGCTGTCGAGGGAGACGGACCGATAGCTGTCGAGGGCTTCGAGCCCCTGACGCACCTCCTCCTCGCTCAGCTTCGCGCAACGGGCGAGTTCGCCCACCGAGGGGCTGCGGGGGGCGGTGTGCGGGGCGAGTTCGTGGAGTGCCACGCGTACGGCGCTCCGTAGTTCCTGCACGCGGCGCGGTACGTGCACGCCCCAGGTGTTGTCACGGAAGTGCCGCTTCAGCTCGCCCTGGATGGTGGGCACCGCGTAGGTCTCGAATGCCTCGGACACCTCGGGGTCGAAGCGGTCGACGGCCTTGAGCAGGCCGAGCGCGGCGACCTGGCACAGGTCCTCCAGCGTCTCGCCACGTCCTCGGTAACGGCCGGCGATGCGGTGTGCCATGGGGAGCCATGCCTCGACGAGCAAGGCGCGCTGGCGCTCCTTGTCGGGGCCGGGCGGAAGGCGTCGCAGAAGCGTGAAGCCGCACGCCCCGCCGGAGCCGCCGGATTGTTCCGGCTTCTGCTGGGAGGTGGTCGTTTCCACCACGTCGCTCCTGTCAACGCCGGCCGTGGGGATGGCCTTGTCGCGTCACACGAGCGACGGGGGATCCGCGCCCACGTGACCAGCGAAGCCACCGCGTGCCTGGTTCCTGAGCACCGCTGTCTCGTCCATCCTCCCGGTTCCTCGCCATACCGCATCTTGTCGGCTTCCTTGCCGCGCCGTTTTCGCGGATGCGCGGGTAAGCGCCCGCTCCTCCCGCGTCACCGCGCGGCGGCCACCGCCCCAGCCCGGCACGGTGGTGTCTCGTGGACCTCGCGAGGCACGGGGGCCGTGGCCTGGCCTATCGTACCGCTCGCGGTCGCCGCGCCATGGCAGTGATTCCGTTTCACTCCCCCGGCCCCATCCACGGCCGGGCACGCGTGATCCACCGTGCACCGGGTACCCCGTGAGCGGCCCCCGCGAGAGAGGGGCCCACCCGCCGCGTACGAGAGAAGGCCACCCCCATGCCCACGAGTCCCGCCGCCGTACCACCGGAATCCTCGGACGAGCCGCGCGTGCCCGGTGTGCCGTCCACGGTGACCCCGGAGGTCGCCGAGCCCGTCGAGCCCCAGGAGCCCGCTCCGCCCAAGGGCGACCAGAGCGGCCCCGCGACGGGGAGTCCCACGGGGGCGCCCACGGGCGCCCCGCGGAAGGCGGTGGCGCAGCAGGGCGAGTGGCTGACGACCGCGCAGGGCGACCGCATGCACGACACGGACCACTCGCTCAAGGCGGGGCCGCGCGGGCCGGTGCTCCTCCAGGACCACCACTTGCGCGAGAAGGTCATGCACTTCGACCACGAGCGCATCCCGGAGCGCGTGGTGCACGCGCGTGGCGCGGCGGCGCACGGTGTCTTCACGGCGTACGGCACGGCGAGCGGTGTGACGAAGGCGGCCTTCCTCGCGAAGGACGCCGAGACCCCGGTCTTCGTGCGGTTCTCGACGGTGCTCGGTTCGCGCGGCTCGGCCGACACCGTGCGCGACACGCGGGGCTTCGCGACGAAGTTCTACACCGGGGAGGGCGTCTTCGACCTCGTCGGCAACAACATCCCGGTGTTCTTCATCCAGGACGCCATCAAGTTCCCCGACGTCATCCACGCGGGCAAGCCGCACCCGGACCGCGAGATCCCGCAGGCGCAGAGCGCCCACGACACCTTCTGGGACTTCGTGGGGCTGCACACCGAGGCGACCCACCACACCCTGTGGAACATGTCCGACCGGGGCATCCCGCGCTCGTTCCGCATGATGGAGGGCTTCGGCGTCCACACGTTCCGGCTGCAGAACGCGGCCGGCGAGACGACGCTCGTGAAGTTCCACTGGAAGCCGAAGCTCGGTGTGCACTCCCTCGTGTGGGAGGAGGCCCAGCTCGCGGCCGGGGCCGATCCCGACTTCCACCGGCGCGACCTCGCCGACGCGATCGAGGCGGGCGCGTTCCCCGAGTGGGAGCTGGGCATCCAGACCTTCCCCGACACCCCGGAGCAGACTTTCGAGGGCATCGACCTGCTCGACCCGACGAAGATCGTGCCGGAGGAACTGGCACCGGTCCAGCCGATCGGGCGGCTCGTCCTGAACCGCAACCCCTCGAACTACTTCGCCGAGACCGAGCAGGTCGCCTTCCACGTCGGCCACCTCGTACCGGGCATCGACGTCACGGACGACCCGCTGCTCCAGGGACGGCTCTTCTCCTACCTGGACACCCAGCTCACGCGCCTCGGCGGCCCCAACTTCGCCCAGCTGCCCATCAACCGCACGCACGCGCCGGTCAACGACATGCTGCGGGACGGCATGCACCAGACAGCCGTGCACCAGGGCGTCGCCCCGTACCGCCCGAACTCGCTCGACGGCGGCTGCCCCTTCCAGGCGGGCGCGGTGCGGGGCGCGGACATCGAGGTCCCGGTCCCGCTGCCCGCCTCGCGCAAGGTCCGCGAGGCACCGGAGTCCTTCGACGACCACTACAGTCAGGCGCGCCTCTTCTGGCGCAGCATGACGCCGGTCGAGCAGGAGCACATCATCGGCGCGTACAGCTTCGAGCTGGGCAAGTGCTACGAGCAGGCCGTCAAGGAGCGCGTGCTGCTGACGCTCGCGCACATCGACGCACGCCTGTGCTCCGAGGTCGCCGCCGCGCTCGGGCTGCCCGCCCCGGCCCCCGACACCGGTTCCGACGACGGCCTCGTGAGCCCCGCGCTCTCGCAGCTGGGCCGGGAGTGGCCCACCGAGGGCCGCAACATCGGCATCGTCGTCGCGCCGGACGCCGACCCGGAGGGCGTGCGCGCGCTGCGCGACGCGGTGTTCGCGGCGGACATGGTGCCGTTGGTCATCGCTCCGGCGGGCGGGACGCTCGACGGCGTACCGGTGCAGCGGACCTTCGCGACCGCGCGGTCCATCGAGTTCGACGCCCTGCTCGTCGCCGGTTCCCCGGCCCCGGCCGCCGACTCGCTGCCCGTACGGGACGCCAAGACGGGCGTCCAGGGCGCGGAGGTGGAGCCGCGGCTCGCGCTGCTGCTCGGTGAGGCCTACCGGCACGGCAAGGCGATCGGCGGCTGGGCGGGCGCCGAGGCCGCCCTCACGGCGGCCCGGGTGCCGCGGGACGCGCCTGGTGTCGTGCTCGGCGGCTCCGGCACGGAGGTGTTCGAGCAGCTCACCGCGTTGCTGCGCACGCACCGCGTCTGGGACCGCTTCCCGGCCGCTTCCTGACCCGTCCGCGGAGAGGACACAGACCGCGCAGGGGGCACGCACCGCACCAACGGCGTGCCCCCTGTCCTTTCGCCGAAGGCCGCTCCCCCCGGCCCGGTCACCCTCGGCGGGGTGACCTACCAGGCACCCCCGACCGACGGCAGCGGCAAGAACTTCGTCAAGTCCACCGGGCAGGCGATCGCCCTGCCCTCCGGCAAGTACCGCGGCGGGGACGCCCCCGTGCCGGCGCTCCCGGCACGGGGGCATCCCTTTCCCTGAAGCTCGTGCGGCCAGGCCACGAGCCGCGCGGGCGTACCGCCTCCTGGCTTCCCCGGGCGACCACGTCACAGCCGCCGGGAGCCGGACAGGGTTCGCACACCGGTCGGCCTGTTTTCCTCCCGCAGGGGCAAACGGCTGGGGACCGGCGGAAGAGAGCCGGCGGGAGCGCGCCCACCAGGGCGCCGAAGGTGGGGGTCCCATGTCCGTATCCGTGTCCGCGACAGCAGCGACGAGCGCACGGCCGCGCGGCAGGAGACGCACCCTGCCGCGCGGCAGCGCCGGAGCGCTGGGCCGTATCGCGGTGCTCACAGTCAGCCAGGCCGGGCTCCTCGTCGGCGCGGGACTGCTCATCACAGGCCCGGCCGAGCACATATGGCCGCTCACGGTGGAGGACCGCGTCGACGAGGGGCTGGAGGGGATACGCACCGGCACGCTGACCACGCTCTCCTCGGTCGGTTCGGAGGGCGGGAACACCCTCACCGTCGTGATCGGCACCCTGATCGTCTGCCTCGGCCTGCTGCTGATCCCGCGGCTGCCCATGTGGCGCCAGGCCGTCTTCCTCGCCGTCGCGGTCTCCTCACAGGCGCTGGTCTTCCTGGCCATCACGCTCTCGGTGGACCGCGAGCGGCCGGACGTGCACCGCCTCGACGCCTCACCCCCCACCTCCTCCTACACCTCCGGGCACACCGGAGCGGCCACCGCCCTCTACGCCGGACTCGCCGTCCTCGTCCTGACCCGCGTGCGCGGCCCCTGGCGCAAGGCACTCGCCGGGCTCCTCATGCTCCTGCCGCTCCTCGTCGGCCTCGCCCGCCTCTACCGCGGCATGCACCATCCGACCGACGTCGTCGGCGGACTCGTCAACGGCACGCTCTCCATCGCCGTCGCCGCCCGGCTCCTGCTGGTCGACGCCTCGGTGACCGCCGAGCCGCACCCCGCGAGCACCGAGGCGCACCCCACGCCCGCCGACGCGCCCGGCCTCGTCGAGGGCACGGTCTTCGTCGTCCACAACCCCTCCGTCACCGGTGCGGGCGCCCGCGAGGAACTGCGCGCGCTGCTCGGGCGGTACGGCAGGCGGGACGTCGAGTTCCTGGAGACGACGCCCGAGGACCCGGGCCCGGGCCAGACGCGCGAGGCGGTGCGCAGGGGAGCCGCGCTCGTCGTCGTGTGCGGTGGTGACGGAACGGTACGGGCGGCCGCCGAGGAGCTCGTCGACAGTGGCGTGCCCCTCGCCATCGTGCCCAGCGGCACGGGCAACCTCCTCGCCCGCAACCTCGGCCTGCCCCTCGACCCCGCCACCGCGCTGGAGGCCGCGCTGGCCGGGCGGACCCGGCGCATCGACCTGGGCCGCGTCGAGGGCGACGCACTCCCCTCCACCGTCTTCGCCGTCATGGCCGGGGCCGGGCTCGACGCCGCCGTCATGGAGCGCACCGGCGACCGCGCCAAGTCGGCGCTCGGCTGGCCCGCCTACGTCCTCACCGGGATGGAGGAGATCGGCGGCGGCCGAGCCGAGGTCGTCCTGCGGCTGGACGGCGGCCCGGAACTGCGCCGCACGGCGCGCATGGCCCTCGTCGCCAACGTCGGCGCCCTCCAGGGCGGTGTCCGGCTCGTCCCCCGGGCCCGCCCCGACGACGGCCACCTCGACCTGCTGATCCTCGACCCGCGCGGGGCCGGCGGCTGGCTGCGCTCCCTGCGCACCCTGCTGCGCCGCGAGGAGGGCACGGGCCCCGCGCACGACACCGGGCTGCCGCCCGTCGAGTACTTCCGTTTCCGGCACGCCGAACTCACCTTCACCGCCCCGCAGCCGCGCGAGTACGACGGCGAGACCGCCGCGCACGGCACCCGGCTGACGGTCTCCGTGCTCCCCGGCGCGCTGACCGTCCTCGTACCGCGACAGGAGGACGCCGCGCGGGGCACGCGGACGCCGGCGCGGGTGGTGACCGAGTAGATGGGCAGCGTCTCGAAGGTCCCGGTGACCCGGGACATGACCGGTGAGGAACTCTCCGCCGACGAAGCGCTCGCCGCGCTGCGCCGCTACGGCCGCTGGCAGCTGGTACGGGACTCGTTCGTCAGGTTCCGGTACGCGGACGGCTTCACCAACGCGCGCGCCCTCGCCCTCCAGACCGTGCTCGCCGTCATCCCGCTCGTCATCGCCTTCGTCGGCCTTTCCACCTCGCTCCACACCGAGGACCTGGGGCGGCTCGCGCAGCTCACCCTCCACCGGATCGCCGCCGGGCCCAGTGCCGAGGTCGTCGACGAGGCGCTGGATCGCGGCGAGAGCGCGGCGGGCGACGGCGACGAGATCGCGCTGTGGTTCGGTGCGATCTTCTCGCTCGTCAACGTCACCACCGCGATGTGCCAGATCGAGCGCGGCGCCAACCGCATCTACGGCAACGAGCGCGACCGCCCCTTCCATCTCAAGTACGGGCGCGGTCTCGTCATGGCGGTCGCCGCGGGGCTCCCCCTCGGCCTCGGCTTCGTCGTCATGATCGCGGGCGGCGACCTCGCCGCCTCCGCGACCACCGTCTACGGGCTCGGCGAGCGCGCCCGCACGGTCTGGGAGTACGGGCGCTGGCCCCTCGGCCTCCTGCTCGCGCTCATCGCCGCGAGCGTCGTCTTCCGCAGCGCCCCGCGCCGCAAGCAACCGGGTTACACGTGGCTCGCGTTCGGCGCCGGCGTCTACCTGAGCCTGTGGACACTGCTCACCTGGCTGCTGAGCCTGTACCTGCGGCTCAGCGGTTCCTTCGACACCGTCTACGGGCCGCTCAGCGCCTTCATGTCGCTGTTGCTGTGGGCGTACCTCACCTCGGTCGCCCTCTTCCTCGGTCTCTCCTTCGCCGCCCAGCTCGAAGCCTCGCGCGCCCACGTGCCGGGGCCCGAACAACCCGATCCAGGAGTGTGACCCGTGCCCTTGCTGCGCCGCCTCGCCGACCGCTACCGGCGGCCCGCCGACCGCAGGTTCGGTGTCCGGCTGCTCGGCGCCGCCGCCGTCACCGCGCTCGCCGCCGTCCCCTTCGGCCTGCTCGTGGTACTCGTGGAGACCAAGTGGCGGCCGCTGCACCGCGTCGACGCGGGCGCGGCCGGGCGGCTGAACCGGATCGCGCTCGACCACCCGGCCTGGACCAGGGCGCTGCGCGTCCTGTCCGACCACGTGTGGGACCCGGTGACGCTGCGGATCGCGGTCGCCGTGCTCACCTGCTGGCTGCTCTACCGGCGGGCCTGGCGGCTCGCCGTCTGGTCGGGGGTGACGGCGGTGGCCGGCGGCGTCGTGGGACTGCTCGTGAAGCTCGTGGTGGAGCGGGCCCGCCCCGCGTTCGCGGACCCCGTGGCGCACGCGCCGGGCTACTCCTTCCCCTCGGGGCACGCGATGACGGCCCTGACGTCCATCGCCGTGATCCTCCTGGCCCTGCTGCCCTTCGTGCCGCGTGCCTGGCGGCCGGTGTGCTGGACCCTCGGCACCGTCTCCGTCCTCGGTGTCGGTTTCACCCGGGTCGCGCTCGGCGTGCACTGGTTCAGCGACGTCGTCGGCGGCTGGCTCCTCGGCCTCGCCGTCGTCGCCGCGACCGCGTGGGCCTTCCGCGGCTGGCGCACCGACACCGGGCACTCGGGCGAAGCGCTCACGGACGGCCTCGAACCCGAACTCACCGGTCCGCACCCCGAGCCGGACCCGGACGAGAGCCGACCCGTCACCCCCTGAGGCCGGGTGCCGCAGGACACCCGGCGGGGGGCGCCCCTCCCCCGCCCTCCGCGACTCCCCCAAGCCGCTTACACTCTCCGCATGTTGGCCTACGCCCCCGCGGCCGTGGCGTTCCTCGTCTTCTGCGTGGGGGTGCTACGGGACCGCCGCCGCTTCAGCAACGCGGTCCTCCTCGGCCTCTCTCTCGTCTTCGCCCTCGCCGCCTGGTGCTTCACGCTGGTCCACGGCGGCACCCTCGCCGGGCGCGACGTGGCGGTGGCGGCGGTCGTCGTCGGTGCGCTGTGCGTCCTCGTCCCGGCGCCACTCCTCCTCGCCAACGGCGTCACGATGGTGCGCAAGGAGGGCCGGGGCCCGGCGAACCTCCTCTCCCTCCTCGCCGGTCTCGCCCTGTTCGCGCTCGCCGCGCTGCTCGTCACCGCTTTCGTCCTGCACGCCCACACGCTGCTCGCGATCGCCGTCACCATCGCCGCGATCGCCGGGTACGTCGGTTTCCTCTTCGCGTGTGTGCTCGCCTACGCCATGCTCTACGGGCACCTGCGAATACGGCGCAGGACCGACTACGTCGTGGTGCTCGGCGCGGGACTGCTCGGTGGTGAACGCGTCTCACCCCTGCTCGCCGCCAGGCTCGACCGGGGGCTCACCGCGCACCGCGCGCTCTCGAAGCGCAAGCGGGAACCATTCCTGCTCGTCTCCGGCGGGAAAGGCGATGACGAGGCGCTGTCCGAGGCGGAGGCGATGGCACGGTACGTCCAGGCCAAGGGCTTTCCCGAGCGGCTGCTCGTGCGGGAGGAGCGGTCCGCGACGACCGAGGAGAATCTGAGCAACAGCCACGCGCTCATGGCGGGCGCGAATCCCGGCTATCGCTGCGTCGTCGTGACGAGCAACTACCACGTCTTCCGCACTGCCGTCACGGCGCGCCGCGTCGGCGTGCGCGGCCACGTCATGGGAGCGCCCACGGCGACGTACTTCTGGCCGAGCGCCATGATCCGCGAGTTCGTCGCGCTCCTCGTCGACTACCGGCGCACCAACATCGCCCTGTGCCTGCTCCTGGTCCTCGGCGGGGCGCTCGTGTGGTGGCTCAGCCGGTAACGGCGTGTCCGGACGGTGGCACGTGCGCGACCGGCGGATGCCGGGGAGCGACCCGTTCACGGTGAGGAGGCGTCAGGCACGACGGCTCCCGTGCGAATGCCCCCGGAAATTCCGCTCCGCGCGTCGTGGGCGGGCCCGACCCGGGTACACGTCCGGCGTCCTCGCCGGGGCCCACCGGACGGGGTTCCCGCCACACCCGTACCAGGAGGCCCCATGCCCACCGCCCGCCGCTCCCCGGTCCGCTCCCGGCTGCGCGCCGCCGCGCGCGAGGTCTTCGGCTGGGAGGAACTGCGCCCCGCGCAGCTTCTCGCCATGGAGGCCGTGATGGCCGGGGAGGACACCATCGTCGTGATGCCGACCGGCGCCGGGAAATCGGCCGTCTACCAGGTCCCCGGAGTGCTCCTCGAAGGACCCGTCCTCGTCGTGAGCCCGCTCATCGCGCTCCAGCGCGACCAGGTCACCGCACTGGGCCGCAGCGCCGGTGCCCGGGCCTCGGCGGTCAACTCGGCGCAGCGGGCGCGCGAGAACGCCCAGGCCTGGGAGCGGGTGCGCGAGGGAGCGCTCGACTTCCTCTTCGTCTCGCCCGAACAGCTCGCCAAGCCCGACGTGCTCGCCATGGTCGGCGCCGCCGGACCGGCTCTCATGGTCGTGGACGAGGCGCACTGCGTCTCCAGCTGGGGCCACGACTTCCGCCCCGACTACCTGGCGCTCGGGCGCGTCCGGGACCGGATCGGCCGCCCGCCGCTCCTCGCCCTGACGGCGAGCGCCGCACCCCCGGTGCGCGCCGACATCCTGCGCCACCTCGCGATGCCGCGGGCACGCGAGATCGTGGCCGGCTTCGACCGCCCCGAGATCCACCTCGAAGTGGTCCGGCACCAGGAAGAGGAGGCGAAGCGCCGCTGGGTCGTCGAGCGGGCGGCGGGAGAGGCGAAGCCCGGCATCGTCTACGCCGGCACCCGGAAGGAGACCGAGGAGTACGCGGCGGAACTGTCCTCGCTCGGCCTCTGCGCAGCCGCCTACCACGCCGGTATGACGTCGCCGAGCCGCTCCGCGGTCCACGACGCCTTCCACGCGGGCGAACTCGACGTCGTGGTGGCCACCTCGGCCTTCGGGATGGGCATCGACAAGACCGACGTGCGCTTCGTACTGCACGCCTCCGTGCCGGGCTCGCTCGACGCGTACTACCAGGAAATGGGCCGCGCGGGCCGCGACGGGCGGCCCGCCCGCGCAATCCTCGGCTACCGGTCCGAGGATCTCGGCGTCCAGCGCTACCGTGCCTCCGGCCACCCGGACGAGAGCACGCTCACCGGGCTCATGGACCGCGTGCGCGCCCACCCGGGGCCCGTACCGGCCACGGTGCTGCGCGAGGAGACCGGCCTGACGCACTCCACGCTCACCTCGCTGCTGCACCTGCTCGCGGAGGCCGGCGGGCTCGTGCTGGAGGAGGCGGGGATACGGGCGGTGCCCGGTGCCCGCAGGGACACGTGCGCGCGCGAGGCGGTGCGCCTCGCCGAGGCCCGTACGCGCCTGGAGCACAGCCGGGTGGAGATGATGCGCGGCTACGCCGAGAGCGAGGGCTGCCGACGGCGCGCGCTCCTCGGCTACTTCGGCGAGGACCTCGACGCGGGAGAGTGCGCCGGCTGCGACAACTGCGAGGCGAGCGAGCGCGGGAGCGGCGCGGGCGGAATCGCGGTACTCGCGGGCACCGGTGGGTTCACGGCACCGACCGTCGAGATCCCGGCCGGCCCCGTCTTCCCGCCCGGCACCAGGGTGAGCCACCGCGTGTGGGGCGAGGGCGAGGTGATGAGCGGTGAGCCGGACCGGCTGACGGTGCTCTTCACCGAGGCCGGTTACCGGACCCTGTCGCTCAGCGCGGTGCGGGAACAGTCACTGCTGACTCCGCTCGTCGAGGCCTGAGGCGGTCCGCACGTGCGCACGGCCGCTCCAAGGGGCCACCGCTGACCGGTCTTCCGACGCCGCCGGACCTCACCGAGCGATCGCCCGCACCCAAGCCGAGCACCTTCTCGGGCACGCGACGCCTGGAAGCCCTCAGTGCTCTTGGAGCGCCTCACGCACCGCCGATGCCACGCGCCCGCCCAGACCGGCACCCGCCGCGACCACGGTGGTGTTCCCTCCGGCGCCTTCCTCGTTCACCGTGCCGCCGACCAGCACGAAACGCGTCTTCGGCCGCCCACCGGCCGCCTCCCGCACCGCCGCCACCTCTGCCCGGCCCGAGGCGACGACGACATCACAGGACCGCTGGAAGAGGCCGTTGAGAAAGGGAGTCGCGTTGGCGGCGGTCCGCGCCCCGGTCACGGGCGTGTACGCGACCCGTGCGCGCGTGTCGCGGGAGGCCTCGCGCATCCCGTCCCAGACCCTCGCGGCTTCGCCACCTTTCGCGACCCCGGACGAGCCGGTGAGCAGACAGGCGTCCTGCTCGCTATAGGCCCGCGCTCTGGTCGGCGGCACCGGCGGCCGCCCGCTCCCGCCCCCACCGGCCACCACCGCGACGGTGCTGACGACAGCGGCCAGGAGCACGAGCCCCAGCCCCCCGAACACGACGAGCCGCCCCCGCGACTGCCGGCCCAGCACACCGCGCCCCGGCCTGTCTCCGGCACTCCTCACCCTGGCCATCCCCCTACGCTGCCTCGTCCTCTTACTCAAACGGCTCTTCACGGCTTTCCCGTTCACCTCACGCACGACCCACTCGACAAACGCTCGGCGACCATTTCCCATTCAGGACAGTGCGTTGCCGATCAGTTGTCGCTGCATCTGCAAGGCACGACGACACATCTCATTCTCACGTTCCGCTTCCACAGTGACCCTCGGAAGGCCCGTCTCATTCAAGATCACCTCGTAGCACGAAGACATGATGCCCAGCACCTCGCGACTACTCAGTGGGCGATTACGGAGGCAATCCGCGTAATCGGAGAAGGCCATGACGAGCGGGGGAACGCCAGGTGCTGGATCGATATCCGGAAGGACATGAAGAGCTTCGAAGAAATTCTCTTCATCCAGCACCGCGACACATTGTCCAGGAGAGGCCACTTTCGCCCTGAAGTCCTGAACAGCATCCCTGAAGAAAACTATCGAGGGGCCACTGAATTCCCCTGAAACAGGAGCATCCATCATATCCAGCGTACGCTCAAGACAGGAAAGAGCCAATTCCCTCTGCCCCGCCTCAGGCATACTGGAGATTCGCGATTCCCAGCCTTCGCTTTCATAATCCCAGCACAACATGACGTTCCGTCCTCGCGACTACGGACCGAATCCCTCCCTTGCCAGAACTGCCACACCCAGTTGCCGGAGTAGCTCCTAACGGTCCCATGGAGCCACCCTCGCCTGTTCAAACCCCTCGATCTTCGGGAAACCGGCCACTCTTGCTCGGCAATCCTGCCGACCCGGGCCACAGAACGGGCGTGATGCCGCAATCATTTTCAAGGGACCCCGAGTCGCAGGCGCTCTGCGTTTATCAGGAAACACTGGACACTATCCCAGCATTTCATCCTCGTCGAAGCCGAGTTCCTCCTCGATCTCCAACTCGACGGCTGAATGCCAGCGAATCTGATCCGGCCAAGCGGAATCCACGAACTGGTGAAGCACATCTCGCGCTGCAGCTGTGCCTATTCTGCCCAGCGAATGTATGCACTTCACACACAGCAGATAGTAGGGGGCATCCGACAACACGGAATCGCGCAATACCTTTTCGATAACGGGCACCGCTTCCGAGTACTCGATCTCTCCAAGTATCTCAATCAGATCCTCCTTGAGTACACCGTCAGAGTCACTGTCGAGCACGTCGCAGAGGATAGCTCCCAACCCCTCGGGATGCAGGACTCGGGCTACCTCTGAAAACTTTTCCAGCCTCCTCCAGTCCTGCTCAGAACGGAAGTGATGCAGCCACGAGATGACATTGGGGGCGATATCGGGAATCGATCGTGCCGCGCCTTGAATCACTTCCTCTTCGAGGTAGCCGCCCCCAAGCAACCTCTCTGCCTGACCGATCAACCGCCTGGACGAGTCATCGAGATTATGCATGCACTGTCACCCAATCACCCCGTGGCCGATAATTCGACTATTGAAAACGTCAACCGACCTGGAACGGAGGCCGAAATTCAAGGCCCCTCGTTCCATTTTAAGATGTACATCATCGACGTTGTTCTTCCCGATCTCGTCCGACCACTTACCCTGGGCGATCAATGCATCCTTCGTGCCCGGCTCCATTTCATACCGAACGAGATTGATGAAGCTTTCACCCTTTCGCCCAGAAAGCTTCGCGAATGTCCGGCGGAGACCATTCACGTAACCAAGGTCCTGCGTCACGAAATTCTCGCCGCGCGGCGTTATCTCTCCGTTCGGCCCCAACCGCGCAAGCTCCTTGTCACCCATGGCTCGATAGAATATTTCGTTGCAATTGTGTACAAGGACTGGCGTAGCGCCTGCCAGCACATAGTACGTATGCAGTTCCCCGACCGTCAGGTCGTAGGTCGTGGTGTGCGCGTGGTAGGGGCGGACTCCCGTGATCTCCGTTGTGCCCGTGGGGGTTTGGAGGAGGTCGCCCTTGTGGAGGTCCTTCGCCTCGACGAAGGCGGAGCGGGTGACGTCGTAGAAGGGGTGGTGGAAGGTGGTGTGCAGCTCGGACGAAGACGAAGGCGAGGACGCTGCGGAGGCCGACGCCGAAGCCGCGGTCGCAGCCGGTGCCGAGGCCGCCGCCGGGCCCGCCGCTCCCGCCAGGGCGCCCAGCGCCGTGAGCGCCACCGCCGCCTTGCGGGCCTTCGCCCGCGCCTTCGCCGAGAGCGAGGTGCGCGGCTTCTTCGTCGCGTGGTCGCGCACCTTCACGTCCACGAAGTCCCGGTCCGTGCGCGTCACGATCACCGCTGTGACCTCGTGCGCCTCCGTCGCCGTCAGCCCCGGTACCGCGTTCGCGATCCTGTCGCCGGCCCTGACCTGATCGATCGGCTTCGTCGTGCCGTCCGCCAGGAGTACCCGGGTCGCCCCGGTGAAGCTGTGCGGGGTCGTACACCCCGGACGGGAACCCGACTCCGACACCGCCCCGCGTGTCTCCTGCGCGAGCGCCGCCTGGTCCGTCGCGTCCGCCGCCGCGGATTCGCCCGCGTCCGTGGCGCCCCGGCCGAAGAGGCCGCCCACGACCTTCATCGCCTTCGGGGCCGCCTTGGCGAGCAGCGCGCCGCCCGCCTTGCCGAGCAGCCCACCGGCCGCCCCCGCCAGCGCGCCTTCCGCCGCCGAGCCCGCGAAAGCGCCCACCGAGCACTCGTCCCCGCCCGACTGGGCGCAGGCGAAGCCCTGGGTCACGAGGGAGCCCGCGGCCCCCGCGACGGCGGCGCAGCCGATCGAACCGACCCCGCCGGTCACCGCCTCGCACCCCGCGAACACCGCCGTCGAGACGACGAACGAGGTGATGGCGGCGGCGTGGTGCTTGACGAAGGTGGCCGTGGACTTCGCGGCCTTGACGGTCGCGTGGTAGGCGGTGCGGGCCGCGTGCGAGACGGCGTGTGCCGCCTTCTTGACGGTGTGCGCGACCTTGTGCGCGGTCTTCTTCGCCGCGTGGACCACGCGGTGCACTGTTTTCTTGACCTTGTGATAGGCGGTGTGCACCGCGTGCACGACGCGATGGGCCGCCTTTTTCACATGTCTCGCCGTGTAGTGGTAGACGCGCCGCACGACCCGGACCGTGGAGCGGTAGTAGTCCCGCACCTTGTGCACGGCCTTGTGCACCGCGTGCTTGACGGCGTGAACGACCTTGCGGGCCACGTGCTTGGCCGCGTGGTAGACCTTGTGCACCGCCTTCTTGGCCTTGTGCACGGCCTTCTTCGCGCTCTTCTTCGCCTTGTGCGCCACCTTCTTGGCGCCGCACACGACGTCGTACCAGGAGCAGTTGCCCGACTCGTCCGTCCCGGCGAGCGGGTTGTCGTCGACGTAGGCGAAGGGGTTCGCCGCCACCGAGTCGGGTATCGCGCCGAGCGCGAGGCTGTCCTTGTTGAGGAATTGGCCGGTGTGCGGGTCGTACCAGCGCGAGGCCGTGCCGACGTTGCCGGTGTTCCCCGTCCCGTCGCTGTCGGAAGCCGCGTCCGTCGCGCCCGGTGCGGTGCCCGGTTCGGTCCAGCCGGACTGGAAGCCGAGGTGGCCGCTCATCGCGTTGCTCGCGAGGACCTTGCCCAGGGGGTCGTACGTGGCGGAGCCGGTCAGCGCGCTCGCGTTCTGGCCGAAGGTGCCCACGACGTCGTTGTGCTCGTCGGTGAGGGCGAGGACGCCCCCGGTCGCGTCCTTGACGCCGGTGAGGCCACCGGCCGGGTCGTAGGTGTAGGTGCTGTCGCCGTCCGACGCGATCGTGTTGTCGGCGCCGGAGTACGTGAACGCGCGGCCGCCTCCCGCGCCGTCCGCCGTGTTCGTGTCGGTCAGGTTCCGGCCGAAGGCGTCCTGCGTGTAGGACTGCTCCCCGGCCACGATCTGGTCGCCGAAGGCGTCGGTGCGGAAGAGGGCGTTGGTGCCGGTGGCCGAGGACTCCGCGGTCAGGGTGCCGCGTGCCGAGTACTCGTACGTCGTCTTCCCGTCCGAGGTCAACTCGTCCCGGGCGTCGTAGGTGTACACGTCGGCGCCGACCTGGACGCGGTTGCCCGAGGCGTCGTACTTGTACGCGGTCGTCTTCGCGCCGTCGTTCCACGAGGTGATCCGGTCGGACCAGTCGTAGGTGTACGTGTTGGCGGCGGCGCCTGTGACGCCCGTCGTCTTCTTCGCGGTCAGGTTGCCGTTGGGGTCGTAGCCGTAGGCGAAGCTCGCGAGGGTGGCCGCGCCCTTGGTGAGGACGTCCCCGGTGAGCTGGTGGTCGTCGTCGTAGGAGAAGGTGCGGGTCTGGCCGCCGCTTCCATAGTTGATCGAGCGCAGTTCGTCGAGCTTGCCGTAGGAGTACGTCAGCCGGGTGCCGGTGGCCGGTTCGTCGAGGCTCGCGAGGCGGCCGGCCGTGTCGTAGCCGTAACTGGTCGTCCCGGCCGCGTCCTTGCGGGTGAGCATCTGCGAGTCGGCGTTGTACGTGAAGGACGAGGTGCCCGCCGAGCCCGCCGCGTCGAGCAGGTCGCCGCGGTCGTCGTAGCCGAAGGTCTCGTGGCTCGCCGCCTGGTGGTCGACGGCCCCGGCGATACCGGCCTCGTCGGTGTCGGCGACGGTGAGCCGCCCGTTCTTGTCGTAGGTGAAGCCGCGGCTCGCCGTGGCCGCGTCGGCGCCCTGTCCGGACATGCGGGTGAGCTGGCCGAGGTCGTCGTACGTCATGGAGGTCGACGTGCCGCCGGGCAGCGTGGCCCGGGTCATGCGGCCGTCCGCGTCGTAGACGAAGCGTGTCGTGGAGTCGGCGGCCGAGGTCCAGCGGCTCGTCGTCGGCTCGGTCACGGTGCTCTGCTGGCCCCACGGGGTGTACGCGTAGCGCCAGTTGTTGCCGCGCCCGTCGGTGAAGCGGGTGCGGTTGCCCGCCGCGTCGTAGCCGAAGCTCGTCGTGATGGAGGTGTTCGCGTCGACCGGCTCGACCTGCTGGGTGATGGTGCCCGCCGCGTCGTACGTCCAGCGCGTCGTGTGCCCGTTGGCGTCGGTGGCGGCGGTGAGGTCGCCGACGCCGTCGTACTGGTTCGACGTGTGGGTGAGCACGGAGTTGTCAGCGGCGTGCGCGTAGGTGTCGGTCGGGTCGTCCGAGGCGTTGTAGTCGACCTCGGTCCAGGTGCCGTCGGGGAGCGTCGTCTTCTGCTGGTTGCCCTGGAAGTCGTACGTGTAGCGGGTCGTGTTGCCCGCGCCGTCGGTGACCGAGGTGACGTCCCCGGCGCGGTTGTAGCCGTACGAGGCCGTCACGCCGCCCGGGCTCGTCGTCTTGGCGAGGTGTACGCCATAGGGGTTGCCGTCAGTGACGGCGTAGGAGCTGGTCGTCGTGAACGACTTGGCGACCGGCTTGCGTTCCAGGGTCGTGGCGGTGAGCTGACGGCCCAGGAAGTCGTAGGTGGCCTGGGACTCGCCACCGGTGGCGTCGGTCGCGCTGAGCGTGTCACCGGCCGCGTCGTAGGTCGCGTGCTGGCTGCTGCCGTCGGGCAGCGTGGTGCGGGTGAGGTTGCCGGAGCGGTCGTAGGCGTACGAGGTCGTGCGGCCGGCGGGGGTCGTGACGGAGGTCTGGTTGCCCTCGCTGTCGTAGGTGTAGACCGTCGTGCCGGGGAGCGCCGAGGACTCGCCGTCCGGCGTGTACGGCGGCAGGGTCTCGGAGACCTTCTGGCCGTTGGCGTCGTACGCGGTGGTCGTGACGAGGCCGTTCGGGTCCTGTTCCTCGGTCGCCTCGCCGAAGGTGTCGAAGCCGCTCGTGGTCACCGGGCGGACGGTGGCGCGGTTGGCCTCCGTGCCGTCCGGCTCGGCCTGGACGGCGGGCGCGGTGGTCGTCGCGAGGTTCCCGGCCTCGTCGTAGGCGTACTCGGTCGTGTGGTGCTCGGCGTCCGTCTCGGTGAGAGGGAGTCCGCGCTTGTCGTAGGTGTACGTCGTGGTCTGCTCGCCGGAGGAGCCGACCGTGCCGCCCGCGCGGCCCTTGCCGTAGAGCGAGGTGACCTCGCTCGCGCTCAGCGTGCGCGGGTAGACCTGCACGTTCGCGACGGAGCCGGGGAGCTGGTCGGTGTTCTTGCCGGCGTACAGGGCGCGGCCGATGGTGAGCGGTCCGCCGGCGCTCCAGGCGGAGGTGTTGGTGCCGCTCCCGGCGAGGGAGCCGTTGACGTAGAGCTTGATGCCGCTGTCGGAGGAGTCGTAGACGCCGACGAGGTGGGTCCAGGTGCCCGTGGTGGGCTTGGTGCTGGTGGAACCGTAGGCGGAGGGGAAGGTGACTCCGCTCGCCGCGTCGCCGTTGGTCTGCTCCATGCTCCAGAGCGGGGCGCTGGTGTGCGCGTAGTTGTACTGGAGCATGAAGGCGCTGTTGTTGCTGCCCGACTGGGCGACGACGGTGGCGTTCTTCGTGGGCAGCGAGGAGAGCTTGACCCAGGCGGAGACGGTGTACGAGGCGGTCGTGTCGACGACCGGGCCGTTCGTGGCGATGCTCTCGTCCGCCGCGCCGCTGAACTGCGCGGAGCCGTCGCCCCAGGTGACGCCGGAGCCGGAGACGGCGGCCGTGTTCCCGGTGCCGGACGCGTCGGTGACGTGGCGTCCGCTGTCCTGGTCGAGCTTCCACCAGCCGGCGGGGTGGCCGGACGCGTCGCCGTAGAGCGTCTCCTTGAGGACGTTGCCCATGGCGTCGTAGGTGCTCGTCGTGGTGCGCGACCAGCCGGAGGAGTCGTGGTCGTTCTCGCTGGCGACCTCGTCGTCCGGGGTGTAGGAGACGGTGCTGACGCGATTGACGCCACCGGGGTCGACGGCGCTCTCGGTCGTGCGGTCGGCGGCGTCGACCTTGAAGGTGGTCAGCGTCTCGCCGTTGTCCTCGGTGGTGGACAGGGTGTTCCCGGCCGCGTCGTAGGTGTGCGACTCCAGGACGTAGGAGGACTTGCCGTCCGCCGAGGTCCGCGTGACCGTCGCGGTCAGACCGTCGTCGGTGTAGGTGTACGCGGTCGTGTTGCCCATCGCGTCGGTCACCGAGGCGAGCCGGCCCGAGGGGTCGTAGGCGCGCGAGGACTCGACCAGGGGCGTGGGGTCGCTCGGGTGGTCGGGGTCGCCGGTCGTCATGAGCGTCTGCGTGAGCAGTTCGCCGTTGTCGTCGTACGTGTAGCGGGTCTCGGTGCCCGCCGAGTCGACCTCCTTGACACGGTTGCCCGAGGTGTCGTACGTGTACGTCGTCGTGTTGCCGTTGGCCGCGCCCTCGGTGCCGTTCGCGTCGGTCTCGGTCGCGACGCGGTCGAAGGCGTCGTAGGTCTGCGCCTCGGTACGCGGCTTGTCACCGCCGCTCGCGTCGCTGACGGACTGGCTGAGGACATCACCGTCGTCGTCGAAGACGGTCTTCGTGACGGCGGCGTGGGTGGCGCCGGTGACGCGGTCGGTCAGGCGCGGGTCGTGCTCCTCGACGACCTGTCCGGCGGCGTCGTAGACGTAGGCCGTCGTCAGCCCGTCCGGGTAGGTGTCGGAGACGGCCTTCTGGCTGAGGACCTGCCCGATCCCGTCGTAGGTGTACGTAGTGACGAGGCCGCCCGCGTCCGTGGTGGAGGCGACGTCCCCGTTCTTGAAGTACGCGACGGAGTTCACCGCGCCACCGGGGCTCACCGTGCGCACCGGGAGGCCCTTGGGGACGGAGCCGCCGCCGGTGGCGGGGAAGGCGCTCGTGCCGTCCGCGTAGACGGTCGTCGTGGTCCGGCCGTCGGGGAAACCGGGGACCGCGGGGCCCGTGATCGCCGTCTGGTCGCCGTTCGCGTCGTAGGCGTACGAGGTCAGGTAGCTGGTGTCGCTCGCGGAGGCGGAGCGGCCGTCGCGGGAGGTGAGGAGCTGGTCGTTGCGCGGGTCGGCGGTCGTGAGCTGGGCGGTCGTGTCGTCCGGGTAGTACGTGTAGTACTCGGTCGAGCAGTGGTTCTTCGCCTGGTCCTGGCACGTCGTGGAGGAGACGATGTTGCCGCGTACGTCGTGGCCGGTGACGGTGACGACTCCGTTGGGGTCGGTGACGGTGTGCTCGAAGCCGGCGGTGTCGTAGCCGAAGCTGGTCTTCGCGCCGAGGCCGTCGGTCTCGGTGAGCGCGCGTCCGCCGTGCGTGACGTCGTAGGTGTAGGTGGCCGTGGAGCCGGTGGGTGTGGTGACCTTGACCGTCTCGACGGGGAGCAGGCCGCCCGACTTCTTCGCGGCGCTCCACAGCTCGTCCACGTCGTCGGCGGAGAGCTGCGCGCGGTGGAAGGAGACGTCGGCTATGGAACCGTTGAAGTAGCTCGCGTAACCGGTGGAGACGGTCGTCGAGGAGTGGGGCTCGTCGGGCCAGCTCCCGCCGTTGAAGCCGGAGCCGAGGGTGACGGTGTCCTGGCCCGACTGTGCGGCGGTGCCCGTCTGGGTGCCGACCGCCTTGTCGTCCAGATAGAGGCTCTGGCTGGTCGCGGAGGTCGCGAGGACGACGTGGTGCCACTTGCCGTCCGCGACCGAGGTGGTGGAGGCGAGGGGTTTCGTCGTCCCCCCGGTGAAGTAGAACTCGCCGTGGAGTTTGCCGCTGCCGCCGACGTAGAGGACCGGGGTGTAGTGGGTCGGTGTGGTCGCTCCGAAGGCGTCCTTGGAGGTCCCGAGCAGGACGCCGCCGTTGGCCGTGGAGGTCTTGAACCACATGCTGAGGGACTCGGCGCCGGTGCCCGGGGCCATGCCGGAGGGCAGCGTGAGCACCGACGACGTGCCGTTGAACGTCGCTGCCTTGGCGTCGCTGAAGGGTCCGGCGGAGCCGAGGGTCGTGCTCGTGTACGTGGCGTCCCCGCCGCGCACCTCGTCGACCGCCTTGCTCGCGCCCGCCGCCTCGCCGAGGCGGTAGTACTGGGCGGGGTTCTGGCCGAGGACCGCGCCGCGATAGGTCTGGCTGGAGCCCGCGACGGTGGGGGCCAGGAGCTTCCAGGTGCCGCCGTTCTCGTCGGTGAGCTGGGTGAGCGCGGCGGTGTCGCCGTCGTACGTCATCGCGGCGAAGGTCTTGCCGGAGGGGCGCTTGACGGAGCTGAGCAGGGCCGCCGGGTGACTGCCGTACTGGTAGAGGGCGTTGACGTCGGCCGCGACGAGCGGGTGGTCGTAGAAGGCGGCGTCGGCGAGGGTGCCCTTGAACCAGACGGGGTGGCCGTCCGTGTCGTCGGCGCTCTTGGGCGCGGGCGCGTCGGGCCAGTCGCCGCCGAGGTAGCCGGTGCCGAGGTAGTTGAAGACCTGGTTCTTGCCGAAGGCGGTCGCGGACTTGATCGAGACGGTTCCGGTACGGGAGCCGACCTTGGCGTTGTCGAGGAACAGTGTCTGCGAGTTGCCCGCCGCCGACAGGACGACGTGGTGCCACTTGCCGTCCGCGACGGAGGCACTGGTCACGATCGGGTTGATGCCGCCGCTGTACCAGAACTCGGCGTTGAGCTTGCCGTCCTTGCCGACGTAGAGCGCGGGGGTGTAGAAGCCCGCAGCCTCGCCCGAGGTGATGGGCTGCGAGGCGTAGGAGTAGAGGACGCCGGGCCCGGCCGAGGTCTTGAACCAGAGAGAGAGCGCGCCCGAGTCGGTGTCGTTGCCGAGGTTGTCGGGCAGGACGACGTCCGAGGTGGCGCCGTCGAAGGTGGCGCCGCGCGAGCCGGCGAAGGGGCCGGCGGCGCCGAGGGTCACGTGCTCGTAGGTCGCGTCGTTGGTGCCCTGGTTGGCCAGGACGGCGTCCTTGGCCTTGGTGCCGCTGGTCTCGGCGAGCTGCCACAGACCGTGCGGGTCGAGGTCGAGGGAGGCGTTGCGGTACTGGGAACCCGAGGTGTAACCGTACGTCGTGCACTTGCTCGCCGAGAGCGGGGAGCAGACCTTGGTCAGCTGGTCACCGTTGTAGCCGTACGTCCAGGTCTGGGCCGTGGCCGTGTCCGCGGGAGTGACCGGGTCGGTGACGACGGTGGCGACGTGCGCGGCGGCGGCGCCGGAGGGGGTGGACCAGGTGAAGCCGAGGGCGCGCCCCGAGACGGAGGAGGCCATGCGGCTGACGTGGCCGGAGGTCCAGGTGAGTTTGACGGCCCGGCCGTCGGCGTCGGTGACGGAGGTGAGCCCATAGCCGCCCGAGCCGAGGGACTGCGTGAAGGTGTAGAGGGTGTCGTCCTTGTCGGTGAGCGTGTACCCGCCGGTGACGGCCTTGAAGGTGGCGAAGCGTCCGCTGCCGGGGGTGAAGGTGCCGTCGCTGTTCCTGCCGTATCCGACCTGCGAGCCGTCCGGGTAGGTGACGTTGACGGCGGCGACCGCCCCGGCGGGGGTGTACTGCTCGGTGGCCCGCGAGTCGAGGATCGAGGACCAGCCCGCGCCGAAGGCGCCGTCCCAGCGCGGGTCGCGGGAGTTGTAGTCGCGTTCGACGTCGAGCGAGGGCCCGGCGGTCGAGATCGAGGCGTCGGTGTCGGAGGTCGTGTAGTTGCCGATAGAGGCGTCGAAACCGTGGTCGCTGCTGTTCTGCGAGAGCCCTGACGTGATGACCGGCTCGGGAACCTGCACGCTCAACGAGTAGGGCGTGGCATCCGAGTACATACCGCCGTCGTAGCCCTGGACGGTCCAGTAGTAGCCGGTGTTCCACTTGAGCTTGCCGGTGGGGACGGTCCAGTCGCCCTTCGCTTGGAGGCCCGAGTCGGCGACCTTCTTGTCCTGGGCGTCGAAGACCTGGAAGAGGTACTTCGTCGTCGTGTTGGCCTGGGAGTCGGCGCCGCCGGACCAGGCGGTCAGCTCGGGGGTCGTCGTGTGGACGACGGCGTTGTCGGCGGGGAACTGCTCGTAGACCTGCGGCGGCGTCGTACCGGTGTAGGTGACGTCCAGGTAGGGGCCCTTGCCGGGGTCGTTGAAGGAGCCGAACTGCTTCCAGTGGTCCGTGTCGTTCGTGGCCGCGTAGACCGCGAGCCCGTAGTCGGGCGTCGTGCCGTTGAACCAGCCCTGGATCGCGGAGGTGGAGAGCTTGACGGTGACGTCGTCGCCCACCGTGCGGTCAGCCGCGGTGTTGGTGCAGGCGTGCGGTACGGAGGGGGTCGCGTTGCCGATCGAGGCGCCGTAGGCGGGCCCCGGGTAGGTGTGGACCCCGGCGGGAGTCCATGCCTTCGTCACGAGTGCGACGTCGAAGCGGGTGGCCGTGCAGGTCGCGGCCCAGGTGTCGAAGAGGTGCAGGCTCGCCGCGGTCACGGTCGCCTTGGAGCCGTCCCAGGCGGTGTCCCAGTGGTTGATGTACGCGGCGGCGGAGTGCGGGCCCGCGTCGTAGGAGCCCGCCTTGATGGTCTGTTCGTAGGAGTGGTCCTGGTCGTAGCCGGACTCGGCGTACGTCGTCGTCCAGCCGTCCACCACGGTCGGGTCGACGGTGACGGGGAAGCGGCGTGCCGGGTCGTGCAGCCAGGCGGGGTCGAGAGTGACCGTGAGCGACCAGCCCGCGGTGTCCTGACGCAGGCGGTAGTCGACGTCGTACGTGGTGGCCGGGTCACCGGAGCGGCGGTCGACCTTGGCGTCGTACGCGTAGGCGTGCGGGATGCGCTCGACGGTCTTCCCGGCGGTGTCGCGCAGGTCGATGGAGCCGTCGTGGAGCTGTACGGGGGTGAGTCCGTCGAGGTGGAGCGGGAAGGTCCACTCGTGGCCGGCCTCGGGAGCGTCGAGGACGATCGCTTCCTTGACACCGGTGGCGGTGGCAGCCACCTGGAGGTCGGTGTGGGGCAGGACACCGGGGTACGTGACGTGTGAGCCGTCCGCGGAGCGGGTGCCGTTGACGGGCTCGGCCCCGCTCAGCCCGTAGGCGAGCGCGTGGTTCTCGTCCTTGGCGAAGGAGACCAGGGCCGGGTCGGTGGCGCGGGGTGCGAAGTCGACGGCGAGCGAGTTGGCCTTCTCGTACCAGCGCCCGGCGGGTCCGGCGCGTACGTCGATGTCAATGGGCGCCCAGGTGCCCTTCTTCGTACGGTAGTTGACCGCCTGAGGGGAGATGCGCCGGGTCTGCGAGCCGTCGGCGTTGTCGAAGACGGTGACGGTGCGCGATGAGGATTTGGCGTTGCGCTTGCTCGTCGTGGCGTTGAAGCGTCCGCGCGGGTGCCCGCTGCGACCGTGCGCGAGCTGCGGCTTGTGCGCCTTGTACGCGGACAGTTCGCCGCGCCCCTTGCCGCGCGCGTGACCGGCCCCACGATGCGCGGCCGTACGGGTCGCGGAGACGTGGTGCGGGTGGCCTGCGGCCGTGCCGCCGTCCTGGTGCGGGAGCTTGCCCCAGTGCGGGTCCTTGAACCAGCCGCCGATCGAGGAGAGCGAGGGCAGGTCGACAGCGTGCAGCTCGCGTCCGTCGGCGACCGCCTGCTGAGTCGTCAGCATGAGGGCGAGGGCCGTGAGGACCAGGAGCGCGACGCGGCGGGCGAGCCGTCGGCGGGCGCGGCGGGGGGAGGGCACGGGGGCTCCGGGCGGCAGGGGCCTGGCTCAGAGCGAGGACAGGCCGGTCACAGGAAACGGAGAGGATCTTGCCGTATCCGCACACCTGTGGAGGAAGCGAAAAGACGTTCGCACCGGAACTTGACGCACTGTTGGCTCACGCAAAGCACCGAACCGGCGGTTAACCGACGAGATCGGACACATGGTTTTGCTCTGCATATGCCAATCGCGAGGCGAGGCTTGAGACCACGCGAACGGTTTCGGTTCCTGCTCCGGGGTCCCACCACCGACAACGTGACGGCCTCCCTGTTCCGCGAAGAGGATCATCTGGTGATCGAGAGCGAGGAGCCCTTCGCAACCATGCGGTGGCATCAATTCGACTCCGGGATTTACTCAGTGAGGTTCTCCAGCGGTACCGCTCCAGGGTGAGGACGGCTTTGGCGATTGACGTCGTGCGGTTCGGGCCGCAGCGGGTGTGACGGAAGATCCGCCAGTACTTGAGGCGGGCAACGCCGCGCTTGACCGAGGCGCCGATCCGGGCCAACGCCCGGTTCGCGGTCTGCTGTGGGTGGAGGTGAGGTCGCAGCGCGGTGGCCACCCTGAAAAACCGGCCGTAGCTCGCGGACCGGTGAGTATTTTCCGTCCTCACCTCCGAGGCCCAGCGAGCGCGAGTTGACCCTCCCCTTACGTCAGGCTTGAGGCTTGTACCGACGAAAGGGCAGGTGGATGAGCTACTCCGTGGGGCAGGTCTCGGCCTTCGCCGGGGTGACGGTGCGGACACTGCATCACTACGACAAGGCGGGGCTGCTCTCGCCCAGTGACCGCAGCCACGCCGGCTACCGGCTCTACAGTGAGGCCGACCTGGTCCGTCTCCAGCAGATCCTCTTCTACCGTGAGCTCGGCTTCCCCCTCGACGAGATCGCCGCGATCTTCAAGGATCCGCAGGTGAACCCCCTGGAGCGGCTCCGGGCCCGGCAGCGGCAGCTGGGCGAGGAGATCGCCAGGCTGCAGCGCCTGGCCGAGGTGGCGGAACGGGCGATAGAGGTCCAGAGGACCGGGGTGTCCCTGACTCCTCAGGAACGCTTCGAGGTCTTCGGTGAGATCACCTTCGACCTGAGCTATGCCACCGAGGCAGAAGTGAAGTGGGCGCACTCGCAGGGACAGCGCGAGGCGATGGCGCGCGCGGCTGCTCACACCAAAGAGGATTGGCGCCGGCTCATGGGCGAGGCCGCCGCCTGGCGCGCGGAGCTGCTCGCGGCCTTCGACGAGGGGGAGCCGAGCAACGGCGAGCGGGCCATGGACCTCGCCGAGGAGCACCGCTCGCACATCTCACGATGGTTCACCTCCTGCCCGCCCGACATGCACCGGCGCATCGCGGACGACTTCGTCGCCGACCCGCGCGCGTTCGCTCTGGTCATACCGCCGTCGCAGCAACGCCCGGGCCTGGCCGCCTACACGCGCAAGGCGGTTCACGCCAACGCGGCCCGCCACGCAGGTGGCCGTACCGATTTTGAGGAGGACCGATGAGGATCCTGATCGCCGCGGCCGGATCGCGCGGCGACGTCGCGCCCTACACGGGTCTGGGCGCCGAACTGTGCCGGGCCGGATACGACGTTGCACTCGCCACCACAGACACCCTCGCGCCCCCCGTACGCGACGCAGGGCTGGAATTCCGCCGCCTCCCGGCCGACACACGGGTGCGTGGTGGCGTCACAGGCAAACGTGAACTGATGCGCACCGCTGCCGCCTTCATCACCGAACTGGGTCAGGGCTTCGCCGACGTGATGGACGAGGGCACGGACCTGCTCCTGCTGTCGACCACCACAGCCCCGCTTGGCTGGCACCTCACCGAGGCCACGGGCACACCGAGCCTCGGCGTGTACCTCCAACCCACCGCACCGACCAGCCACTTCCCACCCGTCGTCACCGGCTCCCGCTCACTGGGCCGTCTCGCCAACCGAGCAGCCGGACGCTTCGCACTGCGGATGGCCGACCGCGTCTACGAGCAGGCTGTCGCAAAGTTGCGCCACCGCCTCCAGCTGCCCCCGACCTCACCTTCCGAGATGCGTCGACGACAGGAACAGGCGAACTGGCCCATCTTGCACGGCTTCAGCACGGCCCTGGTGCCCCGTCCCTCCGACTGGCGCTCTGGCCTGGAGGTCGTGGGCAACTGGTGGCCACATCACGACGCGACCGAACGGCTGCCTACTGGCCTGGAGGACTTCCTGCGTGCCGGACCCCGGCCCGTCCTCATCGGCTTCGGGAGCATGGCGTCCGGCGACGGGGAACGGCTGAGCGAGATCGCTGTGCGAGCCCTGCGCCGCGCCGGGCTGCGCGGCATCCTCCAAGCCGGCAGTGCCGGGCTCGCCGCCGCCGGGGACGACGTGCTCACCATCGGGGACGTACCGCACGCCCTGCTGTTTCCACGGCTGGCTGCGGTGGTCCACCATGGCGGGGCCGGCACTGCGGCCGCCGCGTTGCGCGCTGGAGTGCCCGCGGTCACCGTACCGGTGACCGCGGACCAGCCGTTCTGGGCGGGACGGCTTGCCGCCCTCGGCGCCGCCACCGAACCGATCCCTTTCCAGTCCCTCACCGTCGAACGGCTCGCCGACTCACTCGACCAAGTAGTGAAGCAGCAGGCACACAGTCGAGCCGCCGCGGAAGCGGCGCAACACCTGGCGGCCGAGGATGGAGCGGGTAAGGCGCTCAAGGCCATCCAGCGGCTGACCAGTGGATGACGCCAATCCGTTCCTCGTCCTCGTCACTGCGCTTCTTCAGTCTGGGCACCGATCGGGTGGCGACTAAGGGCGCGTAACAGGCGAGGCCCCGGCTTGTCGATGGAGATGTCTGACGTCTCAGCCAAGCAGCCCTGGGGGCCTCGCTGGTCATCTGTCCTGCCGCACTCGACGTGCAGCATGCGCTCGCCGAGTGGGTCACCATGCTCATCCTCACCCGTGAGGGGAACCGGCGTTGCAAGCTGCGCCCGTCTCCACGCGCGATGGTGGCGCTCGTGTACTCAGAACTCCTCACGAAATGATCTTCGAGGTGGTTGGATCGCTCTGGGAGTGACGATCCGGGGGTGTGGGGTGGCTCGGCCGAAGCCGTGGCAGGTTGACGATGAGCTGTGGGCGGTGATCGATCCACTGCTGCCGAAAGTCGAACGTCGCACTCGTCATGCCGGGCGGAAGCGGCATTCGGACCGGCTGGTGTTCCAGGGCATTCTGTTCGTGCCGCACACCGGGATCGCCTGGGAACACCTCCCGCAGGGGCACGGCTTCGCCTCGGGCATGACGTGCTGGCGCCGCCTGGCCGAGTGGACCGAGGCCGGAGTCTGGCCCCGGCTTCACGAGGCTCTCCTGGACGGACTCCGCAGAGCGAACGTGCTGGACTTCTCCCGGGCCGCAGTCGACGGCGCCCACATCCGGGCGTTAAAGGGGGCCCAAGACAGGACGAAGCTTTGTCGACCGGGGCGGGACGGGTAGCAAGCACCATCTGATCACCGGCGCCACCGGTATCCCACTCGCCTTCACGCTGACCGGCGGGCGGAGATGGCGGCGGTGCGGGAGGCGGCCGGTGGGCGGCCGAAGACGCGTTTCGTGCTGGTCGGCGGCACGGTGAACGAGGAAGGCGCCGGGGGAAACACCGCCGTCGTTACGGCGGGTGCAGATTTGCGTGGGCGTGTGGCGTCGGCGGTGCGCGAAGCGCTCGGAGAGCATGACGATTTCGGGTACTGAGTGCGCAGGAGGTGCCTGGCGGCAACTGGTCCGGCGAGGTTTTCGTTTCCTCGCCGGACCGCTCGGCCGGGCCCGGACCGCCCGGCCGACTCGCATCCGTGGTGCCCCTCAGGGGCCGGGCAGGGTTCCTCCTACGGTGAGCCCTCCCGCACGGACCTCAGCCGGTGCGCTCCGGCCGAGCCCCCCACGGATGATCCGCCTGCCAGTCGCCCGCGCGGGGAGTCCGCCCGACACCGCTGGCGGCGGCCCCGGCCTCACCGGACGGGGCGGCGTGCGGCGGCTGGTGGTACGGGCCGTCCAGTTCCGGTAGGGCCAGCAGGATCGGCAGATCGAGCGGGGTGGCCGCTCGCAACTGCACATCGGCGTTGTACATGCGTCCTCCGCGGGCGCGGACCGCCCACCCCGAACCGATCAGCCTCGGCAGGCGGACCTCCGGGCCAGGCGCGCCATCGTGCAGCATCACGGCCGCCGCCCGGATGAACCACAGTCCGTCGGGGACGTTCAGGCGGAACGGGCGGCACTCGTCCAGAATGTCGCAGGAGCGGGGCAGTCCCTCCATGATCGGGGTGCTGAACGCACCCACGTAGACCCGGACCGGGCCGACGTCCGCCGGGAAGTGCAGTCGACCGGCCACCGTGGACAGCCCGTGTCCGGCCTGGGCGGCCGGCAGGGTGAGCGGTGGCATGCCGCAGCGGGCCAGAAATCGGTACCTGGTCGGCGCGATGCCGACGCTGCGGGTGAAGCGGCTGGTGAACGTGCCCAGGCTGTTGTAGCCCACCCGGTGGGTGATGTCCGAGACGCTGGCCGCGGTCTCCAGCAGGTGCCGCTTGGCCATGAAGAGCCTGATCGCGGCGAGGAACCGGCCCGGCGACGTCCCGGTCACCTCGTTGAACATCCGCGAATAGTGGAACTTGCTGTAAAAGGCAGTGTCCGCCAGCTGTCCCAAGGAGAGCGGTCCGGCATGGTGATTCCACATAGCTTTTATGCTGCGCTCGATCGCTGCCTCTGCGGTCACCCGTATCCCCCGACCTTGGACGCTGAGAATGCATTTGCATGTGCACGGAAGTGCCAATTGCCCGTCGGGAATTTCGGAATCCCGATGGGAATCGTTCCGCTGAGCCGTCGCAGCGCCCCGGCCCACCGGGGCGTTCACCACAGCGCGTTGCCCTGCGGGTTGGCGGGTCCGCCTCGGGTCGCCTGATCGTTCCGTACCGGTCGCGCGGTGGCTCCCTCATGTGGCGGTACACCCCTCCCGAACGTGTCGAACCCGGCCGATGCCGTGGCGGCCGAGTCTGGCGGAGGAATATCGTTTAGCCGTTCGAAACCGCTCGCATCTTCAAAATTGCGGTTTGAGATGGACGCCTGGAGAAGATGGCCGAAAATCGCGTTTACGGTACAGCTTCCTTTGACGGGGTTTAGCGCGGTGCAGATTGAATCTCCGACCCCGAACGGGTTTCAACGGCTTCACCCGCTGGTGGGGCCGGAGGCCGGTCGCGGGTGTTCGCGGCGGCACGGCAGAACCGGGACGCGTCTACTCGCTCACGACTCCGCGCGGCACCTCATCGCCGTGGCCGTGATGAGGTCCTTCCTCAGGTCCGCTGTCCCTGCCTGAGTCGGGGACCGGAGCTCCTGCCGGCACCGGGACGTCACGGCGAGGTGGCCTGTCTCCGCCTCTGTTCCACACCGCCACGTCGGCGCTCTCCGACGCCGCACGCGTCAACGCTCTGCCCGACCCCGCGCGCCTCAACGCTCCGCCCGACCCCGCACGCCTCAACGCTCCGCCCGACGCCGCACGCGTCGGCCGGCGGTTCCTGTGGCCCCGCCGTACTTCCACGCCCCCTGCCCACGCTCATCGAGCATTGCTTCGCGGTATTCGCGCACGGCTCTCGCGACGAAGCCGAGAATGCGCGGCACGAATTCCTGAAGTGCTCGCACCACCGGGGGGTGCGGCTTTCACGGTCCAAGGCCCGGGATCGCGCCCGTAAGTGAGCAATTCGCAGTGGCCACCGCTGAGATGACGGCACCGAAGGCACAATGCGTGAGGCGCCCGTGCGCCGAGGAGACAATCGAAGCCTCAACTCGTCCGCACGGGCGCCCTTTTGATGTTCCTGTCACGCTCATCACGCCCCACGAGGGCCACCCGCCGCAGAGGCAAGGGCCCCCGAAGTGTGCCCTGGACTCCCGGGGGATCCCCATCGGGGAGCGCGGCTACCCGAGCCGGGCCGCATCGCGCCGCGAAGGGCTCGGTATCGAACAGGCCCGGGAGCCACCGCCCCTCAGCGCCGCACCAGAGGTTCGAGGGCGCTCGCGGAATCCTCCTCGGAGCCGGCCGGGGCAGCCACTGTTTCCACGTCCTCCAGAAGACCGTAACTCTCCTTGACCGCCCGCTTCTCCTTCCAGAGGTGGTAGACGGCGATGCCGAGGATGACCGTGCCCACCGCGTTGGCCACGAAGTGCCACCACACCCGGTACGTCGTCAGCGCCGGGCCCGGTTCGATGGCCCCGAACCAGGTGGACAGGCCGATGGCCCGGCTCGCGCCCAGCGCCACGGAAGCCGTCAGCACGACGTGCTCGATGCCGTGCATGCCCTGCATCCAGACGCCCGCCCTGGCCCACTTGCGCGACTTCAGCGGCCCGGCGACCCGGTGCGTGATCTGCACGATGCCGACCAGTCCGGCAAGGAAGATGAAATTGCCGACCAGGTGCAGGATCTCCATCCCGAGGGCGGGCTTGCCGGCGTCGACCTGACCCAGCCCGCGGGCAAAGCTGTCAGCCCACGGAGTCATCCACGCCGGGGCATAGGGGTGGGCGATCCAGTAGCCCGCCTGTGTGACATGTTCCTGGAAATGGCCGACCTGACCCACCACGCCCACGCCCACGAGCCCTACGGCGAGTTTGTACAGCCAGGGCTTCACCGCCTTTCGGTTCCCGACCGCGAGCACGGCGACGGCGGCCCACATCGCGACGGCCCAGCCGATGAAGAGGACAGCGCCCACGGTGTCCACCGTCGAAACGGCGGGTGCCATCCCAGGCATGCCGGAGTGATCCATATGAAGTTCCTCCCTGGTTGTCTCTCACCTGCGCGGAGAGATCGCGGAAACAGCTGTCGGCATTCGGCATCACCCTGAGGCAGCGGCCGAAATACGAGACCAGCGAGAAAGCACGTCCTGGGTTCCCCGGCACGAGCAGAATCAGCACCCTCCCGCTGCTCACGATCGCGAACCGGCCGGCCTGCGTGCCTCCCGCACAACAAACTGCCCCCGGTCCGCGGAGTTCGCCTCTTCCAATTTGCTCTCTTCGGGTCTCGGCAGGGCGCGCCCCGGATCTCGCCGGTGGCAGGGCCCTCCGCCCGCGCGCGACACCGGACAGGCGCCCTGGCCGCCGGCACCGCCTCGGAGCGCTCCGCACCGGTTCACGGCAAAGCACATTGGGAGAAGTCGACCCGATACAGAAACTGTGATGCTCACATCCGTGACCTGAGCCACGGACGGTGGACTGGTGAATTGCTGTGCGCGTGCGCACTTCGTCTGGAGAAGAGGCAAAAAATGATCACGCTGGACACGGTGAACGTCGAGATCGACGGACCGAAGGCCACGATCTACCTGAACCGGCCGGGCAAGAAGAACGCGATGAATCCGCAGATGCACCTGGATATGAATAAGGCCCTGGACGCGATCGAGGAAGCCGGAACCGTGAAGGCGGTCGTCGTGACCGGCAGCGGTGACAGTTTCAGCTCCGGGATGGACCTCGAAGAGTGCTTCCTGCAGCCTTTCGATGACCCGCAGTTGTTCTACCGGACCAATCTGGTGGCGCTCAATTGGTTCAAGCGGCTCAAGGCCTTTCCCGCGGTGACCATCGCCAAGGTGAACGGGTACGCCTTCGGCGGTGGGTTCCTGGTCGCGGGGATCTGCGATCTGGCCATCACGTCGGAGACCGCGAAGTTCGGACTCTCCGAGATCAACTTCGGCATCTTCCCGGCGGGTGGAGCCACTTGGGCGGCCACCCACAACCTGCCGCGCAAGCAGGCGCTGTACTACATCCTCACCGGGGACACTCTCACCGGGCGGCAGGCGGAGACGTACGGGCTGGTGAACAAGGCCGTTCCGGCGGATCAGCTGGACGCGGAGACCGACCGGATCGTCGGACGGATCATCAACAAGAACCCGATCACCCTGGAACTGGCGAAGCAGGTCTATGAGCGCACCACGACCATGGACCTTCCGGCGTCGATCGACTACGACCAGGCGAAGCTCTGGGAGCTCTCCCGTCTCAGCGGCAACGAGTGGATCAACGTGGCGCTCAAGCAGTTCGAGAAGCGCGACTACCAGCCCGGTCTCAGCACGTACAGCAGGGTGGAAGCCGCGTCATGATCTTCACCGGCCCACGTCCACGCGTCCACGTCCCCGAGACCACGTTCACCTCCTTCGTACTGCGACAGGCGGAGCAGTACCCAGACCGCCTGGCGACGGTCGACGTCGACGGGGAGAACGGTCACACCTACGGCCAGCTCGCGTCGGCGGTGCGCCGCGCCGCCGCCGGGCTTCATGCCCGCGGCTTCGGCAAGGGCGACGTGTTGGCCCTCCTCGCGCCGAACGTGCCCGCCTACCCGATCGCGTTCCACGCCGCCGCCCTGGCGGGCGGCACGGTGGTGGTGCTCAATCCCCTCGACACGGCGGACGATCTCACCGCCCACCTGAACGACACCGGCGCGCGCCTGCTGGTGACCATGCCGTCCGAGGTGGTCAAGGCCACGGCGGTGACCGCGCGGACGAAGGTCGAAGAGATCATCGTCTTCGGTGAGGCGGAGGGCACCACTTCGTTCTCCGCACTGCTCACCGACGGTGTGCCGCCCGAGCCGGCCGTCGACCCCGCGCAGGACGTCGTGACCGTGCTCCACTCCAGCGGCAGCACCGGCTACCCCAAGGGGGTGCTGCTGACCCATCGGAACATGATCGCCAACGTGCTCCAGACCAGCCTGGTCGCGCCCCTCGGTGAGCACGAGACGGTACTCGCCGTCCCGCCCTTCCACCACGCGTTCGGCCTGATCATGACGATGAACGCCAGTCTGCTCCAGGGCGCGACACTCGTGACGATGCCGCGCTTCGACCCCGAGGCCTACCTCAACGCGATCCAGGAGCACCGCGTCACACGCCTCTACGTCGTACCGACCATCGCCGTCCTCCTCGCGAAGAGCCCGCTGGTGGACCGGTACGACCTCTCCTCGCTCCGCTCGATCGTCTCCGGCGGCGCCGCGCTCGACCCCGGGACGGCCGAGCTCTGCCGGCGGCGCCTGGGGGTGAGCGTCGGCCAGGGATACGGCCTCACCGAGGCCTTGGTCTCGTTCATGCAGCTCGCCGACCCGGTGGTCCCTGGATCGGTCGGCCCCAACTCCCCCAACATCGACTGCAAGATCGTCGATATCACCACCGGCGAGGAACTCGGGCACAACCAGGACGGCGAGGTCCTCATCCGCGGCCCGCATGTGATGAAGGGCTACCTCAACGCCCCGGAGGCCACCGCCAAGGTGCTCGAACCGGACGGTTTCCTGCACACCGGCGACCTCGGCCGTGTGGACGAGAACGGGGAGCTCTTCCTCGTCGACCGCATCAAGGAACTCATCAAGTACAAGGGTCAGCAGGTGTCCCCGGTCGAGCTCGAAGCCGTCCTGATGTCGCACCCGAAGGTCACGGACGCGGCGGTGATCGGCGTGCCCGACGAGGAGGCCAGCGAGATCCCCAAGGGATTCGTGGTGACCAGCGAGCCGGTCACGCCGGAGGAGGTCATGGCGTTCGTCGCCGAACGAGTCGCCCCCTACAAGAAGGTCCGGCAGATCGAGTTCATCGATCAGATCCCCCGCACTCCGGTCGGCAAGATCCACCGCCGCGGTCTTCTGACCCGCGAGCGGACCGGCCGGTCACCGCAACTCTGAAGCACACCATCCAGGGAGAACCGATGAACCTTCCGAAGATAGTTTCCCGATCGGAGTGGCTGGAGGCCCGCAGGGCGCTCCTGGAGAAGGAGAAGGAGGTCACCGCCGCCCGCGACATGATCGCCGCGGAGCGCCGGAAGCTGCCGATGGTGAAGGCGGAGAAGGAGTACCTCTTCGAGGGACCGAACGGCACGGTGACGCTGCTCGACCTGTTCGAGGGACGCCGCCAGCTCATCGTCCGGCACTTCATGTTCGGCCCGGACGACGACGAGGGCTGCATCGGTTGCTCCATGCAGACGGACAGCGTCGGCGAGCTCGCCCACATGTGGGCCAGGGACACCAGCTTCGCCCTGGTCTCCCGGGCGCCGCTGGCGAAGCTGGAACCCTTCAAGGCCCGGATGGGCTGGAACTACCCCTGGTACTCGTCGTTCGGCAGCGACTTCAACTACGACTACGAGGCCGCCACAGAGATGGGCGAGTCGCCCGGGGTGAGCGCGTTCATCCGTGACGGCGACGACGTCTACCACACCTACTCGGTCTTCGACCGGGGCGGGGACATCTTCAAGAACTTCTACAACTACCTGGACATCACCGCCCTGGGCCGGCAGGAGGACGAGCTCGAACACCCCTGGGACTGGTGGCGCTACAAGGACAGCTACGACAGCACGGACGCGGCCGTGCCCGGCGACAACTGGTGGAACGGGACACGCTTCAAGTCGTAGCGCGTCGATTCCCGCCCTCCGGGCGACACCCGGGAGGGCCCCTGACTCCGGCTCCGGGACCCGCTGCCTCCCCGCGACAGGTCCCGGGGCCGGAATTGTCGACCGTCCGCGACCGGACACGCCCCTTACCAGGAGGACATCATGAGCGACCTGTCCGGCAAGACCACCATCGTCGTCGGCGCGAGCCGCGGCCTCGGCCACGGGATCGCCACGGCCTTCGCCGAGGCCGGCTCCCGAGTGGTCGCCGTCTCGCGCACCGCGGGGACCTTCGCCGAGCCGGCCGGCGGCGCCGGCAGCACCGTTCCCGAACTCGCCGACGCCGGCGACCCCACCGTGGCGGGCAGCCTCCTCGACCGCTACCGGCCCGAGGTCGTCGTCCTGGCGGCCGGGGCCAGCCCGCACATGCGTCCGCTGCAACACCAGACCTGGGAGACCTTCTCGGTCAACTGGCAGACCGATGTCAGGATCGCCTTCCACTGGCTGCGCGAGGTCCTGCTCACTCCGCTGCGCCCCGGCAGCAGGGTGATCGTGGTCAGCAGCGGTGCCGCGATGGCGGGTTCGCCGCTCTCCGGGGGCTACGCGGGCGCCAAGGCAACCCAGCGCTTCCTCACCGGATACGCCCAGGACGAGGCGAAGCGCGCCGGACTGGACATCACCTTCTCCGCGGTGCTTCCCCGGATCACCCCGGTGACCGAACTGGGCAGGTCGGCGGCCCGCGCGTACGCGGCTCGCGACGGCCGGTCGGAGGAGGAGTACGTGAAGCAGATGGGGCCGCTGCTGACCCCGGAGATCGCCGGCTCGGCATTGGTCGAGCTGGTCCGGACGCAGGCGACCGCGGTCGCGCCCGGCTACCTCCTGACCGGGGCCGGCCTGAAGAAGCTGCCCTGACTCGCTTCCGCGCCACGGGTACGGGGCAGGGCCGCTGGTCGGCCCTGCCCCGTACGTCGTCGCGACTGCCGGATACGGCTTGGCGGGCCGAGAGAACAGACCCGTCGAGCACGCGTACGCCGGACCCGACGTCGCCCTCCACCCGGGAACGCGAGAGGGCACGTAGGAAGAGGCCGGGGGGATTCCCGTCTTCGATGATGACTGAGCAGCACCGAGCCCGTGGGCCGGTCCTTCGCATACCTGTTTCGGCCACGACGACGAGGAGTGGGAACAGTGACGACGAACAGCAGCGGTACGAGCACACCGGACACCGGCGGAGAAGCCGCCGGCGTCCCGACCGACGCCGAACTCGCGAGCTCCCTGGACGGCGGCTTCAGCAGCGAATACGCCACCGTGAACGGTCTCCGCCTCCATTACGTCAGCGGCGGGGAGGGCGCTCCGCTGGTCCTGCTGCCCGGCTGGCCGGAGACCTGGTGGGAATTCCACAAGGTGATGCCCGCCCTCGCCGCGGCCGGCCGCAGGGTCATCGCGCTCGACCTCCCGGGCATGGGCGGCTCGGACAAGCCCGCCACCGGGTACGACAAGAAGACGATGGCCTCGGTCGTCCATGGATTCGTCCGTGCCCTCGGCTACGACCAGGTGGACATCGCGGGCCACGACGTCGGCGCACAGGTCGCCTTCAGCTTCGCGGTCAACCACCCGGAGGCCACCCGCAGGGTCGCCCTGCTCGATGTGCTCCACCCGGACGCGTCGATGTACCAGATCCCCGTGCTGCCGGCCCCGGGGCTGCCCTTCTTCCCGTGGTGGTTCGCCTTCAACCAGGTCGTCGGCCTGCCGGAACAACTGCTGGCCGGACGCGCCCACTTCCTCATCGACTGGGTCTTCGACAACTTCCTGCTGGACCCGGACGCGGTGACCCCGGCGGACCGGGCCGTCTACACCCGGGCCTACGACACGGCGGACGGTATCCGCGGCGGCAACGGCTGGTACCAGACCTTCGGCCAGGACATCGCCGACCTCGGAACCTACGGGCAGGTGACCGCGCCCATGCTCGGCCTGGTCTCCAACCTCGCCGACGGCATGTTCGCCAAGCAGATGGAGGCGACGCTGCCCACCCAGGGGAGCGACGTGCGGGTCGTGCTGGTGCCGGACGCGGGCCACTACTTCGTCGAGGAGGCGCCCGAGGCCGTCATCGACGCGTTCAACACGTTCTTCGTCTGAGCCCTGATCCCACAAGCACGTCGAGGAGAAGTCATGTCGACATTCGTCATCCCGACCCGGGAAGAGCTGGTGCGGCAGGTGTCCGCGATCGCGCCCGTGCTGCGGGCCAACACCGCGTGGTCGACGGAGAACCGCCGACTGCACCCTGACTCGGTGGAGGCCCTGCGCGACGCGGGTGTCTTCCGGATGCGTATCCCGCTGCGCTACGGCGGGTACGAGAGCGACGCGCAGACCATGGTGGCGGTGGCCGAGGAGATAGCCAAGGCCGACGGGTCCGCCGCATGGGTGGTGGCCAGCTCCTGGGTCGCCGGCTGGGGCGTGGGCCTGTACCCGGACGAGGTCCAGGACGAGGTGTTCGCGGAGTCCGGCACAGGGCTCTGTGCCACCATCGGGCCCGGGACCGCGACGGCCGTCCCCGTTCCCGGCGGCGTCCTCGTCAACGGCTCGTGGCCGTTCATCAGCGGCGCCCTCAGCAGCACCTGGCAGCAGGTCGCGGCGATATTCCTGGACCCGGAGGGGCAGCCGTACCCGGTGATGGGCCCGGTCCCGGTCTCGGAGCTTGAGATCGTCGACGACTGGCACACCGGCGGCCTGCGCGGAACCGGGAGCGTCACCACGACCGCGAAGGACCTGTTCATCCCGCAGGAACGCATCCTGCCGGCGCCCATGGTGCTCGGTGGCCAGTCGGTCTCCAAGCTGAACGCCGACTCGCCGATGTACCGGGCTCCGCTGATCGTGGTGGGCGCGGCGTCCACGGTCGGGGTCGCCGTCGGCATGGGCAAGGCGGTGCGGGACCTCTTCTTCGAGCGGCTCCCCGGTCGCAAGATCACCTACACCGAGTACCCGAGCCAGAGCGAGGCCCCGGTGACCCATCTGCGGGTCGCCGAAGCGGCGATGAAGCTCGACGAGGCGGAGTTCCACGCGACCCGGCTGGCCGCGCTGCTGGACGCCAAGTGCGCCTCGGCCGAGCCCTGGGAGATGGCGGAACGCGGCCGCAGCCGGGCGGACGAGGGCTCGGCCGTGCGCCTGACCCGGGAGGCGGTGGAGATCCTCGCCTCGTCCAGCGGCGGCTCCGCGGCCTATACCAAGGTGCCGATGCAGCGAATAGCCAACGACCTCCAGACGTTCGGCCTGCACGCGATGATGAATCCGGATGTCAACGCCGAGACCTACGGCCGCATCCTCTGCGGCCTGGAGCCCAACACCTACTACATCTGACCGGTGCCGAGCCGTCCCCGGTACGAGAGAGTCCACCGAAAAACCTGAGGAGTCGTCATGTCCACCCTGGGAATCATCGGCAGCGGAGTAATGGGCACAGTGCTCGCCCGGCTCGCCGTCGGGAACGGCATTCCGGTCGTGATGTCCAACTCCCGCGGCCCCGAGAGCCTCGCCGGCCTCGTCGCGGACCTGGGCCCGCTGGCCACGGCCGGGACCGTGGAACAAGCCAGCCGAGCCGGCGAGTTCGTCGTGATGGCCGTGCCGGTCACCGACTACCGGCACGTCCCGGCGGCGCCGCTGCGGGGGCGGACCCTGCTGGACACCAGCAACTACTACCCGATCCGCGACGGCCGCATCGAGGAGCTGGACTCGGAGAAGCTGACCACCAGCGAGCTGATCCAGCAGCACTTCGACGGGGTCCACCTGGTCAAGGCGTTCAGCGGCATCCTGGCCCACCACATCGCCCAGCTCGCCCGTCCCTCCGGCCATCCGGAGCGCAGCGCCGTGGCCATCGCCGGCAACGACGCCTCCGCGAAGGCCGGCGCGTCGGCGCTGATCCAGACGATCGGCTTCGACACCGTCGACGCGGGCTCACTGGCGGACAGCTGGCGCTTCGAGCCGGAGACCTCCGCGTACACCTGGCTCTACATGGCCGACAAGAACACCGCCTTCGAGGACCGGACCGAAGCCCTCGGAGCCCCCCTGTCGGCCGCCGCGCTGCGAACGGCACTGGAGAACGCGGAGAGGGTCCGGGTGGCGGAGCGCACCTTCTGACCTCTGCCCGACGCCCGGATGAGACAGGGAAGCCCGCCGGCGACGGCGGGCTTCCCCGCGCGGCACAACCGACGGACCGAGAGCCTGGGGACACCATGATGAGCGAGATCGACCAGCAGCGGACCCATACCGGCGGCTGCCTGTGCGGAAAGATCCGGTACAGCGCGAACAGCCGGCCGTTCTACCCCCACGTGTGCAGCTGCGCGCATTGCAGGAAGCTCTCAGGCGGCCCGATGATGGCCTTCGTGGGCTTCCCTCTGTCCGGCTTCGCCTGGGACGGTCCGGGGGGCGAGCCCACCTGGTACGCGACCTCGCCGGGCGCCGGGCGCGGGTTCTGCGGCGACTGCGGCTCCCGGGTGTGCGCGCTCGACGAGGGCTCGGACACCGTCTTCGTGACCCTCATGAGCCTGGACGACGACGGTGGATTCGTTCCGCGGAACCAGCATTTCCGCGACGACGCCGTGTCCTGGCTCCCGCAGGTACCGGAGCCCACGGCCGCCGTGTGACCGCGGCCGGCCTCCTTGCGGGCGGCACGATGAGAAGAGCGGGCGCCCCCGACGCCCAAGGGACGCACAAGGGGGCAGCCCCTCTTCCGGTCCGTGTCGGACGGGAGGAGGAGCTGCGGGAACACTCGGCCTCGGGCGTCCTACTTCCACTGGATGATCTGGAGGTAATTCCCGTCGGGGTCGGCGAACGTGCCGAACTTGCCCGGCTCACGGTCGTCGATCGAGATCCACTCGGCGCCGGCCGCGCTCAGCTGGGCCTCCACCGCGTCGAAGTCGTCGACATGGAAGTTGACGATGGAGCGACCCGGCTGGCCGTTCTTCGCGTCGATGTCGTCGCGCTCGCAGACGACCAGATGGAAGCCGCCCAAGTCGATCGGACCGTCGCCGGTGAACCCCGGAGCCAGCGCCTTGATGTACCAGGCCCGCAGTTCCTCGGGACGGGTCGAGCCGACCAGCATGCTTCCGGGCTTCAGTGTCGCCATGTCGCATCTCCTTGATGTGTGATCCGAGGTCGCGACGGCGGCTGTCGCCACGCCACGCCTCTCGGTGCTCTGTGAAGTCGTCCGCCTCGGCGGCGCACCCGACGGCCACCGCCCGATGGCACCGGCCGGCCGCGAGGACCTCCACCGTAGGCGCCGTCCGGTCGGGAAGCCGCGGGTTGCCTCACCGCGCGCCCCGACCGGTTGCCGAGGACAAGCCGACCTGCCCGGCAGCTGGTCCGCCGGATTCCGCAACCAAAGTGTTGCATGTTACTTACCTCATACGCAACCCGACTCTTGCGCGATCCGCCGCCGCCTCCGAAAGCGCGACACCGCGCGTGCCCTGCTCCCATGCACCACCGCACCCCTGCGGCAGTACCGCGCCCCTCCGCGCGAACGCAACCTTACGATTGCGCCTGACGATCCGATGTGCAACAGTCGGGTTGCTGGCAAGAGCACCAATGAAGGAGTTCCTCATGAGCGAACGGCTGATCGAACGCGAAACCCTGATCGCGGCCCCCGTGGACCGGGTGTGGTCGCTGGTGACCGAGCCGGGCTTCTGGGTCGCCGACCCGGCCAGCGCGTCCGGCACCGTGGCCGTCGAGGGCGAATCGACGGTGGCCAAGAACCCCGAGTACGGCAGCTTCCCCGTGCGGGTGGAGAAGGTGCGGCCGCAGACCTACGTCGCGTACCGCTGGGCCAGCGCGTTCCCCGGTGAGGAACTGAGCGAGACCAACAGCACCTTGGTGGAGTTCACGCTGACCGCCGAGGGTGACAAGACGCGGCTGCGCGTCGTCGAGAGCGGGTTCGCGACGCTGGCCGGGTCCGAGGATGTGCGGGCCAAGGCGCACAGCGACAACGCCGACGGCTGGCTACAGGTTCTCGACGCGGTCAAGACGCGCGTCGAGGCGTCGTCCGTGTGACGGACGAACGCCAGGGCTCCGTCGAGGTGGTGGACAGCGTGCTGGTCGCGCTGGCCGACAACACGCGACGCGAGCTGTTGCAACTGCTCGCCGCACAGGGCGAGGCCACGGCGACGACGCTTGCCGAGAGTCTGCCGATATCACGACAGGCGGTGGCCAAACACCTCACCGTCCTGGACGCCGCCGGGCTGGTCTCCGGCAGCCGGGTCGGACGCGAGGTGCGGTACGCGGTGAAGCCGGCGACCCTCGACGCGACGGCGCGGTGGATGACCATGCTCGCCGCCGACTGGGATCGGCGTCTGGCGAAGATCAAGCACATCGCCGAGGCAGCGGAACGGCGAGACACCCCTTAGACGCTGTCGTCCTGTTCCCGTCCGTCGCACCCCCGGCGAACGACGGGAACGGGGCGGCAGTCCCCAGCACTCCCCCAGCTCCAGGTCACCCCGCAGGGGCACCGGACTGACGGCCGGTCAGGCGTCGGCCCGGCGCTCGGTGACGAGTGCCGCCGGGCGGCACGGTCGGCCGACGCGGTGACCGTTCACGAAATCGGACTCTCGATCGAGGGAACCATCTCATGACGACCGACGCAGGCAAGAGCGAAGTGAGCTCAGTTCCACGTTTCACCAGCAGGGAACGGATGATTTTGTTCCTCCTGCTCGGGTCCGGATTCATGCTGTCCGTCGACTTCTCGATCCTCAACGTCGCGCTGCCCGAGGTCGGCGCGGGCGTCGGGCTGGGGTTGTCCGGGCTGCCCTGGGTCACCTCCGCCTACGCCCTCCCCGCGGCCGGCTTCGCCCTCCTCTTCGGACGGATGGGCGACCTGTTCGGCCGCCGCCGACTCTTCATCACCGGGATGGCGCTGCTCGGCGCGGCCTCACTACTCGGCGGATTCGCCCAGAACGCCGAAGTGTTGCTGACCGCCCGCGCACTGCAGGGCTTCGCCACCGCGATGGCGATCCCCGCGTCACTGTCCCTGCTCACCAGCACCTTCGCGGAAGGCTCGCAGCGGGACCGGGTCCTGGGCCTCAACGGTGCGCTGCTCTCCGGCGGCTTCACGGTCGGCGCGCTGGTCGGCGGTGTCCTGGTGAGCCTGCTCAGTTGGCGAGCCGCGTTCTTCATCAACGTGCCGGTGGCGGCGGTCATCCTGGTGTTCACCCCCTCGCTGATCAGGGAGAGCAGCGTCCCCGACCGGGTGAAGCTGGACGTGCCCGGGGCGGTGACCGCGGCCGGAGGTCTGCTGGCCGTCATCTACGCGGTCATCGAGACGAACATATACCCGGGCATCATCGGCGCGGCTCTGCTGGTCGCGTTCTGGGTGATCGAGCTCCGTTCACCCGCGCCGCTCGCCCCGGTGCGCATCCTCAAGCGGCCCACGGTGAAGTGGGGCAACTACGCGGGGCTCGTGGTGTTCTCCATGGAGACCGCCATGATCTTCCTGATGACGCTCTACCTCCAGAACGTCCTGCACTACTCCCCACTGACCACCGGCCTGGTCTTCGGCGTCCCGGGCCTGGCGGCCGTGGCCGCCGGGGTCATCGCCGGGCGCTCCATCGGCCGCCACGGCAGCCGGAAGGTGCTGGCCGTGGGCATGTCCGTGCAGGGCCTGGCGATCCTTCCCCTCATCTTCCTCGGTACCGACCGGGTGGCGCTCGTGATCCTGGTCCCCGCGCTGTTCATCGGGTTCTTCGGGCACGTGACCTCCATCGTGGCCTACACGGTGACCGGCACCTCGGGCCTGCCCAACGAGGAGCAGGGCCTGGCCACGGGCATGACGGCGATGACCCAGCAGGTGGCCGTCACGATCGGCATCCCGATCCTGAGCGCGGTCGCCGCCACCCAGGCGATGGAACTGGACGGCATCCACCTCGCGCTGATCGTGGACGTGGCGGTGACCATGGCGAGCATGGTCCTGGTCTGGTTCGGGCTGCGTGCCCGCGGCGCGGACGCTCCGGCGGCAAGCGTGCCGCTGCGGGGGGACGCCGACCAGGCGTTGGCCCGTCCTGTGGACTGACACCCGGCCGGGGAAACCGCGGGGTCGCACTCGGCCGAGTGCGACCCCGCGGTCTTCCGGGCCGGATTCCGCCGAGTCCGTGCCGGTGGGCGTGGGCGAGCGCCGGGTGGCCTTCCTCGGCGGGTCTTCGTGGTCCCCCGCCCCGCTCACCTCTCCCCCGGCACCCACTGCGCGTGGAAGCCGTGCGGCACCCGGACCGGCAGCGGGACCACGGCGACCGGCGGCCCGGTGAAATCGGCGGTGTCCAGGACCACCAGTTCGCTGCGGTCGGCGGCGGGGTCGTACACCAGGGTCAGCAGCCAGCCGTCGGCCTCCGCGGCCCGCGCCTCGCGCGGCAGGAAGACGGGTTCGCCGGTCAGCCGTCCACCGGCGAAGGCATGACGGTCCGAGCGGCCGGTGGCGTGGTCGTGCCGCAGTAGTGCCGGGCCGCAGAGCGCGGCGCCCTGGCCCGCGTCGAGTTCGACGGTGAAGGCGTACCGGTACCGCAGCCCCGTGTATCGCTCGTCGATCAGGGGGAACTCCTGGACCCGGCCGTCCAGTTGTCGCTCCGCCACGGCGTTCTCACGCGGATCGAGGGTCCAGCGCCACAGGGTTGGCGCCGACTCGCTGGCGTGCAGCCGGTCGCGATCGAAGGCCCGCTCGTGGCGGATCACGTCCACGGTGATCCGGCCGTCGCCCTCTTCGAAGGCGTTGACCGGGTGGAAGACGAAGCAGGGTGCGACGTCGAGCCAGAGTGCGCCCGCGTCCGTGCCGCCGCGCGGCACGATCCCGATCCGGGCACCGTGGTCGTGCTGCCAGGAGTAGGGCACGGGCGAGCCGGCCCGCGCCTCGGCGGGGTCGTGGGTCACCGGCAGGTCGAAGAGGACGGCGTGGCGTTCGGTGAGGGCGAAGGAGTGCATCCAGGGGCGGCCCTTGACCACGATCGGCAGTGTTTCGCGGACCCGGCCCGCGACGTCGAGGGTGAGCAGGACCGCCTCGTCCCGCGCATGATCGGTCGCGACCGCGAGCAGTTCTCCGGTGACCGGGTCGGTGAGGGGGTGCGCGCAGAAGCCGCCGGGGAGGGTGCCGTCGAAGTCGGTGCGAGCGCGGGTGGCGAGGCCGGAGTCGAGGACGAGCGGCAGGGCGGTGGCGGCGCCCACGGCCAGGGTGCGGCCGGCGTGCCGGACCAGATTCGCGTTGACGTTGTCGTCCGGCCCGTTGCGGGGCCCGGGAGTGGGCAGCTCGTTGAGCGCGCCGCTGATCGCGTCGGTCCGCAGCCAGCGGTTGCGGTACGACAGCGCGCGGCCGCCGCCCAGCCGGATCGCGTGCACCATGCCGTCGCCCGCCAGGGCGTGGTCGACGGCGGGGTCGTGGGGGCCCCGGGCATTGGGCCCGATCCGCAGGAAGGTTCCGTCGAGCTGCGGCGGCAGCGTGCCGCGCACCGTCAGTTCCGTGTGTTCGGCCTCGGCCGGCACCGGCTGATAGCCACGCCCGAGAAGGTGCACCGTGCTGTGCGGGAGTGTGCCGCGGACAGGGTCAGTGGTGCGAGGCATGGCCGCCTCCTCCGTCGAGTATCATCGTTACGTAACGCTGTCACGGAATAGCGTCACAGCCGCCCGCCATACTGTCAAGGGTGAGCCCACGCCGAGTTGACCCGAACCTGCGCCCCCAACTCATCGACGCCGCGGCGAAGCTGCTCGGCGAGGAGGGGCCGGCCGCACTGTCCACCCGCAAACTGGCAGCCATGGTGGGCACCTCCACCACGGTCGTCTACACGCACTTCGGTGGTATGGACGACCTGGTGCGGGCGATGGTCCACGAAGGGTTCAGGCTGCTCGGCGACCGGATGAGAGCCGTCGAGGAGAGCGACGACCCGGTCGCCGACGTGCTCGCCCTCGGCTGGGCGTACCGGGACAACGCCCGGGAGCACTGGCACCTGTACAACGTGATGTTCGGCGGGTCGAGCCTCAGCGGCTTCTCGCTCACCGACGCCGACCGGCAACACGGCCGCTACACCCTGGACATCCTCGTCGGAGCGGTCAAGCGCTGCGCCGCGACCGGCCGCTTCCGCCCCTTCGACCCCGAACTGCTCGCCCATCAGCTGTGGATCGCCCTGCACGGACTCGTCACCCTGGACCTCGGCGGCTACCTGGTCGAGCCCAACACCGCGGACGTCTGCTTCGAGGCACAGGTGGGCGGAATGATCCTGGGCGCGGGGGACGACCCTCAGCGCGCCCAGGAATCCCTGGCCAGGGCGACACAACGGCGGCTCCGGACCCAGTAGGGCCCGGAGCCGCCGTTGGTGGTTCCGCCGGGGCGGGGAGAAATTGCTACGCGTTCCAGGGAGCTGTCGGGAACCACAGGTAATCGAGCCTGCCCAGCATCCGGATGTCCCAGTAAACGACCGTGAACGCGCCGGCCACCAGGAACGCGGACGCCGTCAGCGTCGCCACCCGGCCCGGCTTGGTGGCCAGCCAGCGCTGGACGGGTCGGCTGAGGATGTAGGACAGGAGCAGGAAGAGCACCGCCATCACCACGAAGTTGCCGATGGACTGGAGCGAGAAGGCGACTGCCCCGTAGAGCGGGTTGTGTTCCTCGGCCGCCTGCCGGAACAGGTTGCGGAACAGCGGGTAGGGGCGGCCGATCAGGAAGGCGCCGACCATGGCGCCGATCAGCACCAGCGGGGCGTTCGGATACCGGCGCGAGACAGCCGCCAGCGGGTCGGGGATCAGACCGGCCGCGGCCAGCCCGAGTGCCAGCATGAACAGGCCGAGCACCCCGTACACGATCATGGCCTGGGCGATCCGGGGTGAGATGCCGTGCGTCTGCGCCGTCGAGAACTGCGGCATGTGGGTGCCGACGAGACCGACCAGCACCCCGTAGGCGGCCGAGACCGGCAGCATGCCGGCCGCCATCCAGCCCAGCGGCCGCAGCGCGTGCGCCAGCCGCTGACGGCGGGTCAGGCTGATCTGTCCGACCAGCGGGCCCACCGCTCCGAACACGGCCACGTTGCAGGCCGTGAAGGAGCCCGCCAGCCCGGACACCAGGGCGAAGAGCACCCCGGAGGCGATGCCGGACAGCGGCGTGTCCTCGGCGTCGTGACCGAGCAGTTGGCTGGCGGTGCGGAAGCCGATCTCGTCGTCCGCCAGCTTCGAGGACCACGCGTAGGCGATCAGCAGGCCGCCGAGCACGCTGAGCACGAGGAGCAGGACCCGGCGGCGCGGGAACAGGCCGTTGACGAAGAGCGAGGTGGCGTGCGGCGGTGCCGTCGAGGCCGGAGCGAAGGTGGTATCGGTCACGTGAGGTCTCCTCTGTCGCAGGGCGGTGCCGGAATCGGTGCACGAGGTCCGCGATCTCGGCCGCTCCGGTTCGGGGTGGCCCCACGCGAGACCTCGCACACGGGGACGTGCGGGCAGTGCGACTGAGTGTCGGGACCCGGCCCGTTCACTGCCTACTCCTGAATTGCCCGGTACCGGCACGGCAGAAGTAGTGGCGCGGTCCGAGGGGCCGGAGCATGAAACCGGAGAGCTGCGGCCATCCGGGCTCGCGGCGGGCTGGAGGGCAACGATGAGCGCGAGCTGGCGCACGGTCAGACGCCGTCTGATGACACCGAGCCACAACGAGACCAAGCTGTCGACCCGGGGCTTCCACGAGAAGAGCCCCGAGGCGCGGGAGACGCTTGAGACGGTCGGGGCGACCTTCCTCGACGGCTACGCGTACGCCGTCGAGGCACGCGACCAGGACGAGGCGCACCAGCGGCTTGAGCGGATCCCGGTGCGGTTCCGCGGCTTCGCCTACGAGGGCGCGGCCATGGGACTGGCCATGCTGGACGGCCTCCCGATACCCGGCAACGGCCGGATATCGGCCTTCCTGGCGGGCCATGGTGCCCCGCACGAGTACATGGTGCACGTCGGCGTCGGCTGGGCGATGGCCCGGCTGCCCCGCTTCCGGTGGGCGTCCATCGCGCCCGCCGACCCTCTGCTGCGCTGGCTGTCCCTGGACGGATACGGCTTCCACCAGGCCTACTTCCGTACCCAGCGCTATGTGCGCGAGCAGTACCGGGACCCGTCCTTCCGGTGGCCCGGCGACGAGACCCGGCGGTACGCGGGGCACGCCGTCGACCAGGGCATCGGACGGGCGCTGTGGTTCATCGGGGGCACCGACCCGGCCGTGGTGGCGGACCTGGTGGACGGCTTCACGGCGGACCGGCGTGCCGACCTCTACAGCGGGGTCGGACTGGCCGCCTGCTACGCCGGCGGTGCCGACGAGGCCGAGCTGCTGTACCTGCTCGAACGGGCAGGCAGCTACCGGCCGCAACTCGCCCAGGGCGCGGCCTTCGCCTCGACGACCCGCGTGGAGTCCGGACTGCTGACACCGCACACCGAGATGGCCGCGCGGCTGCTCTGCGGCATGACCCCGCAGCAGGTCACCGAGGTCTGCTCGCGGGCCCGGCCCACCCCCGTCGTCGACGACCGGCTGACAGCCTACGAGGTGTGGCGCCGGGAGATCGCCGAGCGGATCTCCAGCGAAGCGCCCGAGGCGCGGGCATGAGGGGCATGGACTCGGTACCGGCCCCGGTCCTGCCGAGCGGCGACCGGCCGCGGCGGCCTCCGGGGCCGTCGCGGGCCAGCACCCCGGTGCTCCTGGCCCGGATGGCCTCCGACCGGCTGGCAGTGATGACCGAGGCGGCGGCCACCTACGGCGACGCGGTACGGCTGCCGCTCGGCCCCAAGACCCTGTACTTCTTCAACCACCCCGACCACATCCGCCGGGTGCTGACCGACAACAGCGCCAACTACCACAAGGGCATCGGCCTGGTGCACGCCCGGCGCGCGCTCGGCAACGGCCTGCTGACCAGTGAGGGCCCGCTGTGGCGAGCCCAGCGCAAGGTGATCCAGCCGGCGTTCCAGCCGCGCCGCATCGCCCGGCAGATCGGGGCCATCGGCGAGGAGGCGCTGCTGCTGGCGGACCGGCTGAGGCTGTCGGCGGGCGCGGGAGCGGTGGACATCCGGCAGGAGATGACCGGGCTCACCCTCGGGGTGCTCGGCCGCTCGCTGCTGGACGCGGACCTGGGCGCGTACGAAGCCATCGGCGAGGCCTTCGAAATCGTCCAGGACCAGGCCGTCTTCGAAATGATGAGCCTGAGTTCGGTGCCCACGTGGGTCCCGCTGCCCCTGCAACTGAGGTTCCGCAAGGCGCGGGCCGAACTGAACCGGATCGTGGCCGCCCTCGCCCAGGAGCGGGAACGGCACCCGGCTTCCGACGGCACCCGCGACGACGTGCTCTCGCGCCTCATCGACGCGACGGCTGACGAGCGGGACCCGGCAGTCCGGCAGAACCGGATGCGCGACGAGCTCATCACCCTGCTGCTCGCCGGGCACGACACCACCGCCAGCACCCTCAACTGGACGCTGTACCTGCTGGACCGGCACCCGGAAGCGGGCGACCGGGTACGCGCCGAGGTCGACGAGGTGCTGGGCGACCGGCTGCCCACCATCGAGGACTTCCACCGGCTCACGTACACGTCGATGGTGCTCCAGGAGGTGATGCGGCTGTACCCGGCGGTGTGGCTGCTGCCGCGCAGGGCGCTGGCGGCGGACCGGATCGGGGACTACCGGGTGCCGGCCGGCGCCGATGTGGTGCTGTGCCCCTACACACTGCACCGACACCCGGACTTCTGGGAGGACCCGGACCGGTTCGACCCGGAACGGTTCGCCACGGGCCGCGCCGCGGGCCGGCACCGGTACAGCTACGTACCGTTCGGTGCGGGACCGCGGGTCTGTGTCGGCAGCAGCCTGGGGATGATGGAGGCCACGGTGGTGCTCGCCGTCCTGCTGCGCCGGCTGCGTCTCTCGGTCCCCCCGGGCCACAGGGTACGGGCCGAGCCGATGCTGACCCTGCGGGTCAAGGGCGGCCTGCCGATGACCGTGGAACCGCGGAACTGAGAGTGCGCCGCCGCCGGCGGCGAGGACGGACCGGTCACGCGAACGGCCGCCCCGGGCAGCTGCTGCCCGGGGCGGCCGTTCGCGTTCCGGCGTCCGCCCGGGACTGCCGGGGGCGACGCGGGAAGCCCGGCCGGGGCAGCCGGCCGGGCTTCCTGTTGGAACCGGGGTCAGGCGGCGACGCGGCGGAAGGCCCCGCCCAGGAAGAGCAGCGGGTCCTCTCCCGAGGCGTTGCCCGCGCACAGGACCGAGCCCACGAAGATGGTGTGGTCCCCTCCGTCGTGGACGGCGCTGAGCCGGCACTCCAGCCATGCCTGGACATGGTCCAGCACGGGGGCTCCGGTGTGCCGGCCGGGTGCGTGGTCGATGCCGGCGAACTCCGCCGCGCCGCGCGGGCGTGAGTGGTCGGCGAAGTGCCGGGCCACCCATTCCTGGTCCCTGCTGAGCACCGAGACCGCGAACGCCTGCTCATCCAGCACGAGTTGGTGGATGGCTGCCGACTTCACGACGCACACCAGCACCTGGGCCGGTTCGAGGGAGACGGAGGTGAAGGAGTTGGCGGTCATGCCGCGCGGCGTGTCACGTCCCGCGGTCAGCACGGTCACCCCGGTGGCGAAACGTCCCAGCACCCCGCGCAGTGCGCGACGGTCGTGGATGTCCGCCTCGGGCGCCTCCGCGGGAAGCGGTGGCAGGTCGAGCGGACCGGGCAGCGGAACGGAGGCGGAGGGGAGGATGGGCATGTGGATCACCTCGCAGTAGCGGTGAGCGTCCGGGAGGACGCCGTACCGGAGACGCTGTAGGGCACCAGGGCGAGCCGCAGCGGCTCGGGGACCCTGGTCGGACGGGTGTCGGTGTTGGGGCCGCGCATGCAGGCGATCCGCTGCTGCCCCCGGGCGACCAGGGTCTCGCTTCCGTCCGGCCCGAGCCGCACGTAGTCGAAGGTGAAGGCGATCTGGGTCTGAGTGAGGTCCACGAGCCGCATGCGGATGGACAGTTCGTCGAAGGCGGTGATCTCGGCGAAGAACTCGCAGTCCACCTTCAGGGTGAACAGCTTGAGGTCGGCCCGGATGTCGGCGAGCACGTCGGGTGCCCGGTCGCGCAGGAACATCTCCCGGCAGCGGCCCTGCCAGCGGAGGTAGTTGACGTAGTAGACGTTGCCGACGAGGTTGGTCTCCTCAAAGCCGACCAGGTGGCGGTACTCGTAGTAGTCCGGTTGCGTCATCGGGTCCCCTCGGTCAGCACGGTGAACGACACCGGATCGGCGACGCCCTCCAGGGCGGTCGCGAATGACGTGATGCGGTGTGCGCCGCCGCGGAAGGCCACCCAGCCGGCCGGCAGTCCCGCGTCGCCGTCCAGGCTCAGCGCGGCCACCGCGTGGCCCGCCTTGCGCAGTGTCTCCACCGCGCCCCACACCCGTGTGGCGGCCAGGCTCAGTGCCTCGCCCCGCCCCTCGGCGAGCAGCCGTGCCAGTGCCAGGCCGTCGGCGCCGAGCAGCGCCGCCCACTCGTCGGCCGACCGTTCGACGGCCACCTCGACGTCGCAGGTGACGGCCTGGTCGGCGACCACGGCGAAGGTGACGCCCGCCGCGTGCGAGGAGGACACCCGTCGGCCTTCGGCCAGTTCGGGCCTTCCGTCGGGCCGGTGGCGCACCTCGGTGGTCCGCCCCAGCGCCCAGCTCACCGCCTGGGCGGTGCGCTGCCTGCGCTCGTCCACCGAGGACCCGTCCACCGGGCCTCCGGGCAGCACGACGCACCGCAGCGGGTGGCCGAGCGCCGCTTCGGCGCGCCGTTCCAGGAAGGGGCCGAGCAGCGCCGGCAGCCAGGGGCCGGCTCCGTCCTGCTTGCGCACCGCCCGCAGCAGCAGGCCCTCCCAACGCTCGACCAGTCGGCCCTCCTCGTCGCGGACGTCCAGGTCGTAGAGGTAGCTGTCGCCGTCCCGGGACCGCTCGCGGGCGTCGAGGAACAGCAGCCGGCCGGTCGGTCGCGCCGGCCGGGCCGCGAGATGCAGCCGTGCCACGCTCACCGGCAGCAGCGTGGCGTCGGGCACGCACGCCTGGATGGAGTGCATGAGCGCGTCGCGGGTACCGGGATCGGCCAGTACCAGTTCGCCCGGATGGTAGGCGGCGAACCAGTCGGCCCGGGGAGTGTCGTCGATCTCGGCCAGGCAGTGCTTGGCGGCCAGGTCCCGGTAGCCGAGCAGCCGCTGGAAGCGGTCGCCCTGGAAGAGCACCGGCCCGTACAGCTCACCGGGTGCCAGCGGCACGCGCGGCACCTGCTCTGTGACCGGCACCGGATCACCGGCCGACTCCCGCCCGCCGAAGCGCAGGACGGCGCGGAAGTGGTCGGCCTGGAAGCCGGTCTCACTGCTGCGCACCACCACCTCGACCGTGCCGGGTCCGGTGACCAGGGCGGCCACCCGCAGGGTCGTCGTGCCGCTCACCGGGACCACGATGGGCCGCAGGAACCGCATGTCCTCCAGCACCGGGGTGTGCTGGTGGCCGGTGAGCGCGGTGGCCACCTGGGTCATGGCCTCCATGCCGAGGACGGCGGGGAAGAGCAGGTCGCCGTCCAGCAGATGGTCGGCCAGGTAGAGGTCGCTGCCGGCGCCGAGTTCGGCGTCCGCGACCAGTTCGATGCCGGGGTAGTGCACCTGGACGCGTTCCAGGAACCGCAGCAGCGGGGTTTCGCGCTGCTCCAGGGTGAGCGTCGGCAGGCCGCCGGCCCGGCCCATCACCACCAGGGCCGGCGGGGTACCGGTGTCGGCCAGCAGCCGGCCGAGCAGTTCCACGCCCTGGTCGGCGGGGATCGGCTCGATGCCCTCGCGGACCAGGGCCTCCAGGACGCCCAGCCGCTCCCCCATGCCGGCACCGGACCAGACCGACCACTCCAGTGCCAGGCAGCGGCAGTCGGGGTAGTCCTGCTGGAACTGGACGGTCAGCTCGGTGAGCCAGTCATTGGCGGTGGCGTAGTCCGCCTCGCCGCGCAGTCCCGCCCGGCCGATGATGCTGCCGAATGTCACGAAGAGGCGCAGCGCGGCCGGGTCGATCGCGGCCAGCACCGCTTCCACACCGTCGATCTTGGTGGCCAGCGTGCGGCGGAACGAGTCCTCGTCCAGGTTGGCGAGCGCCTGCGGCTGGTTGCGGCCCGCGCCGTGCAGCAGGCCGGTGACCGGGCCGAGCGCCATGGTGATCTCGCCCACCGCGGCCTTGACCTGGTCGACGTCGGTGACGTCGGCCCGCGCGTAGTGCACCCGGACACCGGCCGCCTCCATGCGGCGCAGGTTGTCCGCGAGCTCGGCGTCTTCGGCCGGGTCGGAGCGGCCCATCAGCCCGATCGCCGCACCGCTCGGCCCGGCCAGCGAGATGGCGCACTCGGCGGTGATGCCCTTGCCGCCGCCGGTGATGAGCAGGACGTCGTCGTCGTCCAACGCCTGGTGGGTGGAGTCCGTCGTGAGGTCCACCGCCCGCAGCACCGGCTCCCGCCGCACGCCCTCGCGGTCGTAGTGCACCTCCCTGAACCCGGTGGTGGCCAGCACGTCCGCGGCGATCCGGGGGCTGATCCGTTCGGCGGCTTCGGCCGTCATGTCCCCGGGCAACGGCAGGGTGACGACGGTGACCGGGATGTCCGGTGCCTCCAGATGCAGCGTCTTGGCCAGGCCCGCCGCTCCCCTGCGGTCGCCGACGGCGACCAGCCGGGTGCCGGCGGCACGCCGGTCCGGGTCGAGTGCGGCTCGGGCGGCGGCGAGCATCAGGCCGATGTGCTCCTGACCGCAGTCGCGGGGAAGAGCGAGGAGCACGCCCCCGCCGGGCCCGGCCGTGCGCAGCCGCTCGGCCAGCGGGCCGGCCAGCGGGTGCCGGTCGGAGGCGAAGACCTGCCAGTCGCCACCGGGCCCGGCGGCAGGACCGCCGGACAGTTCGGCCGGCGTCAGATCGACCACGAACGGGCGCACCCAGCTCGCGACGCCCGGGGCGGCGGAGGGCTGGTGGTCCTCGGGCGACTGCTCCGACAGCTCGTCAAGGAGTTCGGCGAGTTGCCCCAGCGTGGAGGTGGCGAAGGCGGTGGTGACCATGGGTGCGGAGATGCCCAGCTCCTGGGCGGCCTGGTTCATGATCTGGCCGACGGTGATGGAGCTGAGGTGCAGTTCGTCGAGCGGGTTGGCCGCCGGATCGACCGTTTCGACCGGGAGTTCGGCTCGCTCGGCGGCAAGCCGGAGCAGCACTTCCAGGCTGGAGGCGTCCTCCTTGTCGGCTGCCGTGGTGCCCGCGGTGGCCGCGGTGGCCGCGGGAGCGGTGAGCTCGGGCAGCGCGGCCGGTTCGGAGGGCTCCAGCACGAAGTCCTCGTCGTTGGACTCGCAGGGGCTGGCGAAGAACAGGAACTCCTTGTCCAGCGGCAGCGGCCTGGTGAAGCGCCCGGCGAAGAGCTGACCGTGCCGGACCGGTGCGCCCATCGTCCAGGCGGCGGCGACCGTGCCGAGCAGCCCGGTCAGTGACAGGGCGTCCGCCTCGGTGGCGACCGCGGGCACGTCCGGCAGGATCTCGGCGGCCAGCGACTTGAGCACGTGGCCCGGTCCGACCTCGATCAGCAGGTCGACCTCGCCGTCCATCTCCTGGAGCGCCTCGGTGAACCGGACCGGTTGCAGTACCTGGCGGGTGAGCAGGTCCACCACGTCGGTGTCGGCGGGCAGCAGTCCGCCGGTGACGGTGGAGATCAGGCCCTCCCCGATCCGGCCGAACCGCTCGGTCCTCAGGTGCTCGGCGAGTCCGGCCGCGGCCGGAGCGACGGCCGGTGAGTGGAAGGCGTGTGAGACGTTGATCCTCGCCGCGCCGACGCCCTGTCCGGCCGCCAGCGCGCAGACTCGTTCGACCGCCGCGACCGGGCCGGACACCACGGTCTGGCGCGGGCTGTTGTAGCCGGCGATCACCACCGGCTCGCCGGCGGTCAGGGTCTCGGCGAGTTCGGGGGTCGTCGCGAGCGCCGCCATGGTGCCCTCGCCGTCGCCGGCCGCGGCCATGATCCGGCCGCGGACGCCGGCCGCGCTCAGCACGGTCGGCTCGTCCATGGCGCCCGACCAGTGCAGGGCGGTCAGTTCCCCGAGGCTGTGGCCGGTGGCCCGGACCGCCTCGATGCCGAGGATGTCCAGTACTCGCAGGCCCGCGACCGAGGCGGCCACGATCCGGGGCTGAGCGACCTCGGTGGCGACCAGGTCGCCGTCGGTGGGCAGCGAGAGCCGGTCGTACAGCTCGTCCACGGCGGCGAACCGGCGACGCAACGCGCCTCCGTCGCCCCGCTTTCCGGCGCCCTGCCCCGGGAAGAGGAAGGCGATCCGGGGGGCCGAGCCGGCGCTGCCGAGGAAGACACCCTTCTGGGTGTCCAGCAGCGTACGGACTCCGGCGGCCAGTTGTCCGGCCAGCTCGGTGAGCCGCTCGGTGGCCTGCTCGGGCGAGGCGACGAGCACCGCGGCGCGCAAGGGCCGGCCGTCCAGCTCGCCGTGCAACGTGGCCGCCAAGTCGCCGAGTTCGGCGTACGAGAGCTGGGCGCAGAACTCCGCGAGGCGCGTCGCCTTCTGCCGCAGCTCCTCCGGGTCGGTGCCGTCCAGCAGGAACAGCTCGACGTCCTGCCGGGAGGCGACCAGTCTGCGGGTGACGCTCGGCACGGCGCTGCGCCGCAAGCCGTCGGCGTGCTCGACGACGACGTGGGCGTTGATGCCGCCGAAGCCCATGGAGGAGACCCCGGCCCGGATGGGCATGCCCTCGGGCCACAGCTCGGCGCGGTCCGGCACCCGCAGTGCGGGGGTGGGGCCGAGGAGTTCGGGATGCGGGTCGAAGTGGCTGGTGGCGGGCGGGATCACCTGGTGGCGGACCGCGAGGATCGCCTTGAGGAGCCCGGCGACGCCGGCCGCGGCCTTGGTGTGGCCGAAGTTGCCCTTGACGGTGCTCAGGGCGGCCGGGGCGAGTGCGCCGGCGGCGCGACGTGCCTCGGAGAAGGCGCGCAGCTCGGTGGCGTCACCCACGGCCGTTCCGGTGCCGTGGCCCTCCAGGAGGCCGATGGTCTCCATGCCGAAGCCGGCCGCGCGGTAGGCGCGTCGTATGGCGAGGCGGTGGCCGCTGGCCTCGGGCCGGGTGATGCCGCCCTTCCCGTCGGAGGAGTAGCCCCAGCCGGCGATGGTGGCGTAGCGGAACCGGCCCTGCGCGCGGGCGTCCTCGTCCCGCATCAGGACCAGCATGCCGCAGCCCTCGCCGGGCCAGAAGCCGTTGGCGCCCTTGTCGTAGACCCGCATCTCGCCGGTGGCGAGCGCGCCGGTCTTGGCGAAACCGATCACCTCGAAGGGGTCGATGCTCAGGTCCACACCGCCGGCCACCGCCACGTCCATCGTGCCGCGGGCCAGCGCGTCGCACGCGGTGGAGACCGAGAGCAGGGAGGACGAGCACGCGCCGTCGACGGTGAAACCGCCGCCCTTGAAGTCGAAGTGGTTGCAGATGCGGCCGGCGATGGTGTTGGCCAGGCCGCCTGCGAGGGTGTCCTCGCCGATGGGCGGGAAGGCGCTCTTGTAGCGCTGTTCGAGGCCGTCGAGGAAGGCGGTGAGCGCCTCGTTCTCCCAGCCCTGCTCGCGCAGCGCGGCGCCGACGGTGCGGCGGACGTACGGCCAGCGCAGCCGCATCAGATTGGCCCGGCTGAACTCCCCGGTGAGGGTGTTGCCGATGATGACGCCGGTGTTGACGTCCGCCAGCCCCTCGCCGAACGGGAATCCCGCGTCCTCCAGGGCACGGGCGGCGGTGTCCAGGGCGAGCCAGTGGGTCATGTCGGTGGAGCGGAAGGTGCTGCCCGCCACCCGGTAGCGGACCCGGTCGAACTCGAAGCCCTCGATCACCGCGGCCTTGGCGCTGTAGAAGCGGTCGGGCGCGGTGGGGTCGGGTGAGTAGTAGTCCGCGGCACGCATCCGCTGGTCGGGCAGTTTCCGGAAGGCACGGCGGCCCGCCAGCACGTTCTGCCAGAGCTGTTCGGGGTTCTCCGCGTCGGGGTAGCGGCAGGCGATCCCGACCACCGCGATCCGGCCGGACAGTTCCCGCTCGTCGTTCTCGGCCGTGGTGACGGGCCGCGGTTCGCGCACGCTCATGCCGCCACCGCCTCGTTGTCGGCCAGGCGCCGCGGCTCGGCGGGCCGCGCCACCGTTCCGCTCGCCCCGTCCGGTTCCCGGCGTCGTCGCAGACCGTGGGCGACCCACCAGCCGACACCGCGGACGGCACACACGATCGTGGTGGCGAAGAAGAGTGTGTACACGACGTTGAAGAGCATCAGCAGCCCGTAGACCATGGCGACCGAGGAGCCGAACATGAACTGGTTGCGGCCCTTGGACGGGGTGGTGCCGGGGTCGGTGATCATGTAGTTGGTGAAGAGCACGAAGGCGACGCCGCTCATCGGCCCGAGCGCGGACCAGATCGCCACGTCCCACAGGAAGTGGCGCAGCACCGCCTGGATGACGAAGCCGCCGAGCCAGCCGACGATCAGTGGTACTCGCTTGGTCAGCATGGCGTTGATGACCGTGCCCGCGGTGGCGATGACCAGCGGGATGCCGACCCGGAAGAACGTGTTCGCGTTCTCGGTGAACTCGTACGGCGGGGCGATGCTGATCCAGGAGCCGAACATGAGCAGTGTGACGGTGATACCGAAGTTGGACGGGTTCATGTAGTGCCGCATGCGCCCGTTGATCGGTGCCTGGAGGACATGCTTGCCGGCCACGCCGATGAAGACACCGAGCAGGATGGGCAGCAGCAGGTCGTTGCCGTAGAGCAGCATGTTCACCGCGAGCGCGGTGATGTGGGCGGGCAGCAGGAACTCGTACACCCTGCGGAACCCCCCGCCCAGGAAGCGGGCCCGGCGGTTGTGGGCCCAGGCGCTGATCACCTCGAGCACCATCTCGACGGCGTAGGCGAACGGCGCGCAGATGATAGGCCACAGCCAGGGCTGCTCGAAGCCGAGCAGCGTGTAGCCCAGGATGTTGAACACGCTCATGGAGATGGCGAAGTTGCGCAGTGCCAGGTAGCGGGGGTCCCGGTTGGGTTTCTTCTTCTCGGCGTGGGGCCGGGCGTCGTGCGGAGCCGCCTCGACAGTCTGGGAACGGGTCTCGGTCATCGGCTCGTCACCTCCTGGATGTCGTCGGTCAGCATGAGGGTGTGGCTGCCCGCGGAGAGCTGCCGGGTCTTGGTGTGCAGGCCGCCGTCGCTGTCGCGCCACGTGAAGTGCGCTTTCACCGGGCCCGTATAGGTGTCGAGGCCGAAGCGCACGTCGAAGCTGCGGAAGCCCCCGTGTCCGCCGCCTCCGTCGAGCTGGGCGATCTGCCGCCCTTGCGGGGTGGTGATGCTCACCGTGGTGCCGTACGCGGGCGAGCCGGGTGCGGCCAGGCCCTCTCCGGCGGTGCCGTCCGGCGCGGGCCGGTACAGCCGCAGTGTCAGGTCCTTGCCCAGCTTCGGGGCCTGGTTGGCGTAGAACGCGGGCGGGCCCCACTGGCGGGCTATCGCGAAGTCCAGCGCGCCCCTGCCGGTGGTGTCGGCGGTGGCGATCCCGCGGGTCGGGATCGGGACGTCGAGGCCGAGCTGCTCGCTCACGTTCGCGTACTTGCCGCTGCTGGTCCGGGCGTAGAACGCCATCACCTCGTCGCCGGCCAGGTCGTCACCGGGGCCGACGTGCGGCCACATCGCGGGGTTGGAGAGCAGGTTGTCGTTGGTCATGGCCATTTCCTGGAGCCACGGCCAGCGGTCGATGTCGCCCTTGACGAAGCCGTCGGCCTGCAGGATGTTCTGCTGGCCGTTGTTGAGGAAGTCGCCCATCTTCGCGTCCCAGCCCCAGCCGGTCCAGGCGACGCCGTTCTTCTGCGCCTCCTGCTTGAACGGGGCGACGCCCTTGCGCAGTTCGGTCTTCGCGGCGGCCGGGCTGTCGGCCTGGTTGACCCAGAGGAAGTTGCTCTCCTCCAGGCCCCAGGCGACGGTGATGTTGCTGACCATCATGTCGAAGCTGCCGTTGCCGTCGACGTCACCGAAGTCGACCCCCATGCCCTTGAAGGAGCCGTTGCCGAGCACGAACGACTTCGGGGTCGTCGGGGTGCGCTCGCCCTTGGCCTCCGTGAAGCGGATCTTGCCGGGGGTGGATCGGTTGTGCAGCAGGTGCCCGTGGCCGAAGTCGTTGGCGATGTAGACGTCGGGCAGCCCGGAGCCGGTCAGGTCGGCGCCGGAGATGGCCAGCGTCCAGCCGGTGGAGCTGGCGTACGGGATGGCGTCCTTCTCCTCGACGAAGGAGACGTCCGGGTCGGTGCCGGCCGAGGCCTTGTACCAGCGCAGCACGTGGTCACCGCCGGCGTTCTTCGCGCTGGAGAGCGAGTCGTTCATCTCGACGTTGTCGAGGCCGTGCGGGTCCAGCACGTCGGAGTCGGGGAAGTAGTTCCCGACGATCATCGACGGGTGGCCGCTGCCGTCGAGGTCCGCGACGTAGACGGCGTCGGTGTTCCACCGCGGCCCGTGGTACTTGCCGTCGAGACTCTGCGAGGCGACGACCTCACGCGGGACGTACGCGGACGCGGACGGGGTCTTGGCGTCGGACTTCGCCAGGAACAGCACCGGAGTGCGGCCCCAGTAGGTGACCAGGAAGTCGTTGCGGCCGTCGCCGTTGAAGTCGCCGGGGGTGCAGCCGGTGGGCGCCATGGCCTCGTCCATCGGCAGCGGCTTGCCGTCCAGCACGAAGGGCGTGAACCGGTCGGCGGTACGAGCGGTCGGCGTGTAGGTGACCACGACCGAGTCGGTACGGGTGTCGACGATGCACATACCGTTGGCGAGTCCGTGGCCGGTGACATCGTTGACCGCGATGCTGGCGCCGACCGAGGAGATCCAGGCACGAATCTTCTCGTAGGCCGGGTTCACCTCACGGATCGTCTTCTTCGGCTGCGCGTCGTATCCGGGCGGCATCGCGATCGGCATCTCCTTGAACTTGTACGCGGCAGCAGCCTGATCACCGCCCGCGACGGATACCGAGGTACGGACGACGAAGAACAGCGAGGTCGCCACCAATATCGTGACCACCCCTGGGATGAGCCTGCGGAATCGCTGTCGGTACGACATCCCATTTCCCTCCCGTGAACGAGAAATAAAAAGCTGACCGAGGACACTGCGAATGTAATCCTGAAATTACTGCCGCAGCACCTGGCACTTGAGGATCTATCAGCCCGGCAAGGACTGCTTCTCTGACGTTGCCACGGTTCGTGGGGGCGGTTTCAGCCCGTTGAGGCAACGCCTTCGGTCGGTGCGGGGGATATCCAGGGCCGCGTCATTGAGCAGTCTCGGAGAAGACCGGATGCCGGCGGCCCTGAAAAACTCGGGTGAGATCGGTCCCTTTCGCATCACACTCTGGCGAGGTTTTAAATCCATGACGCACACGTATGACGCGATCATCGTCGGGGCGGGCTCCGCGGGTGCGGCGCTCGCGGCCCGGCTGAGCGAGGACCCGGCTCGTTCGGTACTCCTCATCGAAGCGGGCCCGGACTTTCCCGATCCGGCCGGCATCCCGCACGACATCACCAACGGCAATGCCATGTCGATGAGCAAGCACGACTGGCACTACCGCGCGGAGATCATGGACGGCCGACGCATCCTCTTTCCCCGCGGAAAGGTCACCGGCGGCTCGTCCGCGGTCGGTGCCACCATCGCGCTGCGGGGCGTGCCCGAGAACTACGACAAGTGGGCGGCGGCGGGTAATCCGGCGTGGGCGTACGAGCGGGTACTGCCGTACTTCCGCCGGCTGGAGGACGACCTGGACTTCGGGGGCCGGTACCACGGCAAGGGCGGACCGGTGCCGATCCGCCGGTTCCAGCCGGACGAGATGACCACCATGCAGCGCGCCTTCACCGAAGCGAGCCTGGCGGCCGGATTCCCCGAGGTCTCCGACCACAACCACCCCGAGGCGACCGGTATCGGTCCGATCCCGTCCAACCGGCGCGACCCTCGCCACAGGGTCTCGACGGCGATGGCGTACCTGACGCGCGAGAGTCGGGCACGGGAGAACCTGACCCTGCGCAGCGGGACGCTGGTGCACGAGGTGCTCTTCGAGGGCGATCGCGCGGTGGGCGTCCTGGTGTCGGCCGGTGGCGGCGAGCCTGAGGAACTGCGGGCTCACAAGGTCATTCTGTCGGCCGGCGCTGTCAACACCCCGACGCTGTTGATGCGTTCGGGCATCGGCCCGGCCGACGACCTGACCAGGTTCGGAATCGATGTCCGGCTGGACCGGCCCGGGGTCGGTGCCCACCTGATGGACCACCCGCGGACCGGCGTGTTCATGCGGCCCAAGGGCGGGGCCCTGGACGAGAACGTGCCTTTCCTGCAGTCCATGGTGCGGACCACGGCCAAGGGCTCCACCGACTTCAACGACATGCAGTACTACATGGTCAACCACTTCGATCTGGAGCTCTTCCCCGAGCTTCAGATGCTGGCGGGCGCCTCGATGATCTTCGGTGTCATGGTGGTGGACCAGCAGCCGGAGTCCGTCGGCCGGCTGCGGCTGGCCTCGGCCGACCCGGCGGCGGGGCCTGACATCCAGCTCGACTTCCTCTCCACCGAACGGGACCTGGAGAAGATGGTCCAAGGCGTCCGGACCTGCTGGGAGCTGGCCAACCACCCGGAAATCGCGGCGCGGGGCGACGGCTTCATCGTGCTGAACGACAAGCTCATCGAGAAGGACGCGATGGTCGAGCAGTACGTGAAGGTGAGCCTGGACAGCGGCTACCACCCGGTGGGCACGGCCCGCATGGGCACCGCTGACGACGCGGGCGCCGTGGTGGACGAACAGCTGCGGGTGCACGGGGCGGACAACCTGTACGTGGCCGACGCCTCGGTGATGCCGAGCATCGTCAACTGCAACACCAACCTCACCTCGATCATGATCGGTGAGCGGCTGGCGGATTGGCTGCGCGCCGAGTGAGCTGAACCCGCCCGGCCTCCCCCGACGGCCGTTCCGGCGCCTGCCGCGCCGGGACGGCCGTCCGTATGTCCAGGTCCGGCCGCCGGCAGGCGCACACAGGGCAATATGAAAGACGAGACGCCGTCACTATTCCTGCCACCATATGAGAAAACAACGCCGCGATTACCCGCCGAACAGCAGACCCGGATATTTTTCTGTTTTTCTCGATTGGTTCGCGGGGCGGCTCCCACAATCGGTTGAAAGGCGATCACCCATGACCGATCCGAATGTGCTGAGCACGGTCCGCGTCCCCCTGGTGGGGGAGGACGAGGCCCAGGGCAGGACCGCGGAGCTGTACGAGGCGATCAAGTCCCGGATGGGGATTCCCTTCGTGCCGGACATGTTCCGCCTTGTGTCCAGCCGCCCCGATCTGCTGGAGGTCGTGATCGCCGGCTACGGCGGCGTGTTCAACGACGGCGTACTGCCGCGTGCGACCCGGGAGATGATCTCCGCCTGGAGCTCCAAGGTCAACGGCTGCCCGTACTGCGTGGGCACCCACAACTGGTTCCTGGCCCAGTTCGGCGGCGATCAGGAACTCACCGACGCGATCGCCGACGCCGCCTCGGTGGAGGACCTGCCGATCGACGAGCGCACCAAGGAACTCATGCGCCTGGTCACCCAGATCTGCACGGGGGCGTTCCGCGTCACCGACGAGGACTGGGCCAGGACCGAGGCCGCGGGCTGGACCAACGCGGAGATGCTGGAAGCGGTCTTCACCGCTTCACTCTTCGCCTTCATCAACCGCCTCGTGGACGGCCTGGGCCTGGGCGACTCGGTGGCCCGCAGCCGGATCGCCTCGCAGCCGGAGGACGCCACCGTGTCCGAGCAGCGGCTGGCAGAGCCCCGATGAGCAGCCCCTCGCGAGCGATCCTGCTCACCGGGGCGTCGTCGAGCACCGGCATGTCCTCCGGCACCGGAAAGGCCGTGGCGCTGCGGCTGCACCGGGCCGGCTGGCCGGTCTACGCGACCGCGCGGCGGCCCGAGGCACTGGCCGAGCTGGAGGCCGAGGGCATCCAGGTCCTCCAGCTGGACGTCAACGACGAGGATTCGATGAGGGCCGTCGTCGACAAGATCACCGCCGAGCACGGCTCGGTCGGCACTCTGATCAACAACGCCGCCTACAGCCTCAACGGCACCATCGGCGAGACCCCGATGGACGAGGTGCGCAGCCAGTTCGAGACGAACGTCTTCGGACTGTGCCGGCTGACCCAGCTCGTACTGCCCGGCATGCGGGCCCGGGGCAGCGGCCGGGTGATCATGATGTCGTCCATCTTCGGTCAGTTCGCCACCCCGGGCCGCGGCTACTACCAGGCCACCAAGCACGCGTTGGAGGCCATCAGCGATTCGCTGCGCCTGGAGGTGGACGCGTTCGGCATCAAGGTGGTGCTGGTCGAGCCGTCGCCGGTGCTCGGGGGGTTCGTACCGATGTCGGTCGCCGACCTCGGGATGTCCGGGGGGCAGGAGAACAACGGTCTGTACGACGACTTCTGGCGGTACTTCGTCGACTGGCACGGCGCCTACCGGGAGACGGAGAAGCCGAGCGGCCGCGGCCGGATGGCGGTGCGCGCGAATACCGTGGCGAAGGTCATCGAGAAGGCGGTGACCAGCGACAACCCGCGGATCAGGTACCGGATCGGGATGCCGTCCCGGTTGCTGCCGCGGATGCGGTGGACCATCGGGGACAGGATGTTCGAACGCTTCGTCCGGGCGTTCTTCCCCGTCCCCTAGGCCTGCCGTTACCGTGGCCCCGCCCGGGCCCGCCGATGGCGGCGGCCGGGCGGGGCGCGGACGCGAGCCCCGCGGCAGGCCTTGCCGGCGAGTCGTTCAAGGGCGGCCGTCAGACCGCAAGAACGAAGAAGAGGGAACTCCCGCATCGGTGTGACGATTGACTGGCGCACCGAAAGACATCCGCCGAGGAGCTGAGGGAAGTGCCACCGATGTATGAAGGCCACGCGGAGCCACCACGGCGCGACGTCATCGGTCCGGACCCCGGAGCGGACGCATGAAGGACCCGAGACTCCTCGTCCAGTCGCCGCTCCGGAGGCTGTCCCTGCTCCAGGTCCGGCACCTCGCGACCGTGCCGTTCGGCGAGGCGACCGGCGACACCGCCCGGGTCTACCGGGAGCTCGAACGGGACTTCGGGGTGCTGGCTCCCCCCATAGCCCTGCACGCCCCGGTGCCGGCGCTGCTCGCGGCGTCCTGGATGACACTGCGCGAGACGATGCTGGTCGACGGGCTGGTACAGCGGGCCGCGAAAGAAGCGGTGGCCGCCGCCGTGTCCCGGGACAACCAGTGTCCCTTCTGCACCACCATGCACTCCACGATGCACGACTCCCTGACTGCCCGGCCCACTGCGTCCGGTCGGGGAGCGAAGGCGGGACCGGACGGCGGCGCGGGGACGACGCCGGGCCAGTTGACGGCGTGGATCGGCTCGGCGGGCAGGCCTCCGTTCGCACCCGAACTCATTCCGGAACTGGCCGGGACCGCGTTCTGTCTCCAGTACCTCAACCGGATGGTCAACGTCTTCCTGGGCGCACAACCGCTGCCGCCGCACGCCCCGGACCGGGCGGTGGGCCCCGTGCTGCGGGTGCTGACCGGCCTGATGCGCGGCTCCGTCAGAGCCAGGGCCCGACCGGGTACGTCGCTGTCGCTACTGCCCGACGCCCCGCTGCCGGAGGACCTGGGCTGGGCGGCGGCCGATCCGCGAATCGCCGGGGCGCTGGCCCGCGGCACGGCGGCCGTCGAGCTGACAGCCGCCGAACTGGTGCCGGAGTCGGTCCGGGACATGGTGGCCGCCGAACTGGCCCGTTGGGACGGCGGCGACCCCGGCCTCGGCCGGGCCTGGCTGGACGCGCCGCTGCGGGAACTGCCGCCGGCCGACCGGCAGGCGGGCAACCTCGCACTGCTCACCGCCCTGGCCTCCTACCGCGTGGACGACAAGGCCATCGCGGCCTTCCGGCAGAACGGCGGGGGTGACCGGGAGATCCTCGCGGTCACGTCGTGGGCCGCTCAGCGGGCGGCACAGCGGCGCATCGGACAATTGCTCCGCGTCAACTGAATACCCCGCTCCCTTCGCGTAGGCAGCCTTTGTTCCGCCCACCGCCTTGCGGTGGTGTTCCGATATAGGGTCCGTGCGCCCTAAATTCTCCGGGTATTGATACCCGATGCGGCACGGCGGGGTCCGGCATTTTTATGTCGTCGCTCGAAAGCGGGACCCCTTTCCCGCCGCCCCGCGGTCGACAGGCGCTGCCCTGCGCGTCCGGTCAGGACGCACTCGCTTCATCGGCACGCTCGGAGAAATACCGTGCACATCTCTGCGGTACACATTATCGCACCGACAGAGCGTCAGTTCTGAGATGTCGCTCGGCCATTTCCGTCAGGACGCATTCGATTCATCGACAAGCTTGGAGCACTGCCATGCAGGTCGCCGTTGAGCGCGCGATAGCGACGATGTGGGACCGATACGAGGAACCACTCTCGCTCGACGAGATCGCCAACACCGCGATTCTCAGCAAATTCTATTTCTCCCGGGTGTTCCGCAATCTCACCGGGACCTCTCCGGGCCGATTCCTTTCCGTGGTCCGGTTGCACCGGGCGAAGAGCCTGTTGTTGGAGACCGATCTCAGCGTCACCGAGATCTCCTACCGCGTCGGTTACAACAGTCTCGGCACCTTCACCAGTCGTTTCACCCGCAGTGTGAGCCACTCCCCGGCCCGCTATCGGGCGCTGGCCCGTGCCGGGCTGCTGACGCCGAGCGGCGAGGCCGTCACGGGGCCGCAGCAGCTCCTCGACGGTGGCCGGCCCACGAGTGAACTCGAAGGCACCATTCGTCTCCCCGGCACCGCGCAGCCGGTACGGATCTACATCGGTGCGTTCCGTGAGTCCATCGTGCAGGGCCGCCCGGCCTCCTGCGCGATCCTGGACGGGCCCGGTTCGTTCTCGCTGCGCCTGCCGGAGGGTGCCTGGTACATCCGGGCGGCCGTACTCGCCATGGACGACCCGCCCTCGGCGCTCGGTCAGCGGCGCCCGCTGCTGGTGGCTTCGAGCCAGGTACTGAACGTACGACGGGGCCAGAACACCCGGGTCGACCTGCTCGGGCGTCCGCTGACCTCCCTGGACCTGCCGATCCTTCTGGCGCTGCCGGAGCTGGACTTCTCGGGCCTGCCGAAGGCCGGCGATGCTCCCTTCGAGCTGCCCGCCATCACCGGCACCTGAATCCGTGGACGCGAAGGAGAACGCCCGGCCCGTCGTACGGCGGGTCGGGCGTTCTCCAGCGGAACGGCCCATCCGCACGGGCCGGGCCCCGCACCGGCCCGTGCGGCTTCGGGCGGTCCTGCCGCGTCTCCCGCGGGGTCCGGTGGGTCAGAAGCCGCGGACCGGCTCCACCTCGTAGGCGGGCGGCGCGAACGGTCCCCAGGCGAAGGCCGGCATCCAGGTCACCGACGCGCCTCCGGACCAGCGCAGTTCCTCGATCTGGCGCCGGGTGCGGCGGCCGGTCAGCGACCGGAAGACGTCGAAGGCCGGGCCGTGGACAGTGGCGAGGGGAGGCCCTTCCCCCACCACCCAGTCCCGCTCCGGGGTGTCGATCCGCAGCGCCGGCAGATTCCCGCCGTGCACCGCGAGGCCGAACCCCATGGTGGCCAGGTCCAGCGCGCCGGGGAACGCCGGATGGCCGGAGGGCGCGACCGTCTCGCCCAGACCGGCGCGCAGGTCCATCTCGTGCGAGAACACGTCGAGCAACAGGATGCGCCGCCGCAGTTCGGGGGTGTGGTCCAGTGCCTCGCGCAACTCGCTGTCCAGGGCGTCCCACCGATCCAGCAGACCGGGCAGGTCAACGCCCTCCGACGGGCGCAGATCTATCTGGTTGTCCTCCAGGGCGGCGAACGACTCGCAGATGTGGACGAGGTGTCCGATCAGGTCGCGCACGGTCCACTCGGGGCAGGCGGGCACGCCGGCGGTGGCCGTGTCCGGCGTCCGGGTGACCAGGCCGGTGATGTTCTCCCTGGTCCGCCGGTAGGCGTGGTGCTGCTCGGCCGGATCGTGTCCGGTCCCCGCCGCCGTCATGCCCCGCTCCGCCCGGCGGCGCTCCCGGCCTGCCGCCGCGTCAGCAGGCCGGCCCGGTGCAGCCAGCGAGCGGTGTCGGCCATCGTCGTCGCGACGGGCCGCGCCGAGGGGACGTCGGCCGTGGCGGCCCGGGCCACCGGCACCGCGTGCACGCAGGTGTAGGCGGCGCCGAACTCGGCGGGGATGTGCCACGGCCACCACCGCTGGACCCCATCGGCGACCCGGGCGGCGGGAAGCATGGCCCGCCCCGGCAGCCGCAGCGTCATGAGCCGGCGGCCGGTCGCCGCGCGGAGCTCCGCCAGATAGTCGGCCGTCGTCACGTACCGGTTGGGCGCGAAGACCCGCACCGGCTTGTCCGGCGGCGGGCCGAGGGCCAGCCCCCCGAGCACCGCGGCGGTGTCACGCACGTCGCCGAGCGGGAAGCCGCCGGTGGGCCACAGCGGCATCAGGCCGCGCAGCACGTCGCGCAGCCGGCCGGTCTGGTCACCGCGCCTGGGGTCGTCCGGGCCCAGCAGGGCCGGTGGGTAGACGATGTGGACCGGCGCCCCGGCGTCCTGGTGCCGCCGGGCGAGCGTCTCACAGGCCGCCTTGCTCGCCAGGTAGGGCTCGTCCGGGGCCCCCACCGGGCTGTCGGCGCGCAGCTCGGACGCGGTGGCGGGAATCAGCGCGCCGACCGTCGAGACGTAGATGACCGAGCCGGTCCCGGCCCTAACCGCCGCATTCAGGACCGCGTCGGTACCCGCCACATTGGTGCGGGTGATGTCGTCACGGCGCCGACGGTCGAAAGAGTAGACCGACCCCAGGTGGATCACGGCGTCGGCGCCGCGGACCGCGCGGGCCGCCGCCGCCTCGTCGGCGACATCGCCGGTGACGGTCTCCACCGTGTCCGGGTCGATGCCGAGCGGGCCGAGCGCGGGCGCCAGCCGTAACGGGTCGCGCGTCAGCAGCCGGATACGTGCTCCGCCGGCCGCGAGCGCGGCGACCGTGTGCGAGCCGAGGAAGCCGGTGCCTCCTGTCACACAGACCAACATGTCGTTCCTCCTTTTCCGTCCCCTGCTCGACGGGTCGCTTCGTCCGTCGGCGCGGCCGGTCCGCGGGCGTGCGCGGCCGGTCCGGCAGGAGCTGTCGGGTGATGCCCGCCGCGCGTCGGCTCGTACCGTCCGTCCCGGTCCGTACGAAGGCGGGGACGGGCGACCGCGGACGGTACGAGGTGCGGCGGGCCGGCACGGTCCTCAGGCGGCCCACCCGCCGGAGGGACCGTCCTCGCGGCGCTCGGAGTCCAGTTGGACGTCCTTGGCGAAGGAGGCCATGAGCACGGGAACCGCCTCGGCCTGGAAGTCGACCTCGGAGTCGAACTCCTTGATCATTCCTTCCAGCACCAGCAGCGACAGCAGCGGAAATGCGAACTCGGCCGCGGCGAAGACGCCGAAATCCTTCTGGAGCTTGAACAGCCGCGGCGCGAACGCCCCGAGGTCGAAGTCCTTCGACAGTGCCCCGGCCACCTCGTCCACCAGCTCCGTCACCGCGCCGCGGAACCCCTCCCGGTCCATGTCCGCGGGGAGCCGCGCGGCGCTGTCGAGCACGATGTCCGCACACTTGGGGCCGTTGCCCTGGGCCATGTTGAGGAAGAAGCCGGCGAAGGAACGCCGCACCGCGTCGGGCAGCCGCACCACGAAGCCGGCGTCGAGCATCACGACCCGTCCCTCACCGTCCAGGCAGAGGTTGCCCGGATGCAGGTCGCAGTGCACCAGGCCGTCCACGAAGAGCATCCGGTAGACCGCCCGGAGGACATCGCGGACCACCTCCCGGCGGCGGGCCATCGACATGCCGTGGGGTCGGAACCGGCCGATGTCCGGGACGAACTCCATGGTGAGCACCGTCGGTCCGCACAGTCCCTCGACGGGCGCGGGGATGCGCAGTTCGGTGTGGTCGGCAAGGTTGCCGCGCAGGGCGAGCAGGGAATCGTGTTCGGCGGTGAAGTCGAGCTGGCGCAGGACGGCGCCGCCGAGCTGTCCGATCATCTCCTCGGCGGGCAGGTCCCGCATGCTCGGCAGCAGCCGGCCGGCCCGCGCGCCGAGCAGAGCCAGCCGCAGATCGGTCTCCAGCACTGGGCGGATGCCGTGCCGCTGCACCTTGACGGCGACCTCGGTGCCGTCGGCGAGTCGTGCGCGGTGCACGCTGGCGATACTGCCGCAGGCCACCGGCTGCCAGTCGAACTCGGCGAAGGCATCCGAGAACCCGGCCTCGGCGAGGGTGCGTGCCACCGCCGCGCGTCTCGGCTGCCGTACCTCGTCGGCCAGTTCGCCCAAGGCGTCGCACCAGCGTTCGGGGACCAGGTCCCGGCGCGTGCTGAGCAGTTGCCCCGCCTTGACGAAGAACGGCCCCAGCGCGGTCAGCAGCCGGGGAGCGCGGTGCGCCAGCCGGGTCCGGCCGCCGCGGGTCACCGTGTGCGGCAGGGCGGCGATCAGATGTCCGGTGACGATCAGGACGGTGGCACAGGCACGCTTCGGCAGCAGCCACCAACTGGTCCGTTGTTCTCGCACGGCAACCCCAGATCCCTCGTGTCGGGCGGACCGAAGACGGCCCGCCAGCTAGGAAAGCAGCCACCGGGCCGGCGCTCTATACGCCATATTGCTCACTGCGGTGCCCGACCCGTGCCGGGCGGTCCGACGTAGGACTGTGCGATGTCCAGCCACTGGTCGGCCTCCGTCCCCACCGCGCTCAGGGCGAGGTCGTCGCGGTGTCTGCGCCGGGTGACGAGCAGACAGAAGTCCTGGGCAGGGCCGGTGATCCGCTGCCCGGCCTCCGGCGGGCCGAAGGCCCACAGTTCTCCGGACGGGGCCGTCAGCTCGAAGCGGAAGGGCTCGGCCGGAGGTCGCAGACCGCGGGCACGGTAGGCCAGGTCCCGGGTGCGGGTCCCGAGGAAGACGATGTGGCCGATCCGGTCGGTGATCACGCGCGAACGTCCGAGGCCGTCGCGGATGTCCTGGCCGTGCGCGAACAGTTCCGTCAACGCGACCGCGGCGAGCACACTGGCCGGCAACGGCCCGGCCGCCGGCCACGGCACCAGGGCACGCCGTTCCAGTGCGGCCAGCCCCTTCTCGGCGGCGGACCGTTCCTCGGCCCAGCGACGCAGTAGTCCGGGAAGGGGCTCCGCGAGATACTCGGCGAGCCTGGCGTCCATTCCGGACTGGAAGTCCTCCCGGACCGGCGCGATCTCGGCCTCGAAGGCGTCCGCGTCACTCACCGCGAGCCGGACCATGCGGGAGACGTACGCCAGGTGAGCCACCTGATGACGGACCGTCCAGGAGGCTGCGGGGGTCTCCGTCGCCCATTCCTCGGAGCTCAGTTCCGACACGAGGTCTCCGATCTCAGCACCCTCCACCGCCAGATCTGCGTACACGTCCTGCATCGCGGTCATGTGTCCATTCCCTTCGAGGCGCCGGAGAACGCGGCGGGCGAACCGCGTCCATCCTCCGGGCACGGGCGGACCGCCGCTTCTTCGCACGTGCTCTCCGCGCCGCCTCCGACGCCCCGGATGTTGTGTGCTCAACGGCGAGGGGTGGCACTGTCCGCGAAGGGCAACGGTCGTGAGGAGGTACTCGCGATGCGGATGGCGGCTCCAGGGTGCCGAAGGAGGAGAGCCGCACGGGGCCGTCCAGCTCCAGCACCTGCCAGCGCCGGGTGAGTTCGGCCCGTCGCGTTGTGGACGACGTCGAGGAGCCCCCACCCGACAAGCAGTTCCAGCGGGGGCCGCCTCACGCACCCGAGGTCGTCCGAGCGCGGGCATGGATTCCGGCGCGCCTGCCTCCCCGGGCGGTCGAGGGCTGCGACAGGCCACGAGGCCCCAAGCCGCCGCCCGCCTCCCCCTCAGGAACCCCACTCACCAGGGCAAAGCGCCCCGATTTCCGACGTGAGCGGCTCATCCCCCGGCCTCGTGCCCGCCGGGCCCGGGCGCGCGGTCCCGCGAACGTACGGTCCGGCTCCCACCCCGAGGCGGGAACCGGACCGTACGGGGGCCGCCGGTCAGCTGTCGGTGACCTCGAAGGTGTAGGTCTTCGAGCCGGTGCTGACCGTCTGGCCGGTCGACGCGAGGACGCCGCTGACGCTGAAGGTGACCTTGTAGGTGCCCGCCGCGTCGAAAGGCGTCGGCCTCACTGCACACGCAGAGCACCACGACGAGCAGCGCCAGCACCGGCACGGCCGACCACGCCGAGCCGGTGAAGACATCGAGCGCCGAGCGCGGGACCGCGATGTTGAAGGTCGCGGCCGAACCGAGGACGAGGAAGCCTCCGGCGTGCAGGAAGTCGTGGGCGCAGCCTGGCGGCGAAGTCCCGGGCGCGCGATCCGCCCCCGCGCGGAGGCCGCCCCGAGCACGGCAGCCGCAACCACTGCGCACGGCCGAAGCGCGCCCACCACCCCATCAGGACGCGGTCGCGAGCGAGCCCACGAACCGGGCCACCACCACGAGGGGGCGGCCGGGGAAAGCCAGCGAAGTCGCCACGAGCACCACCGGGTTGATCGCGGGTGCGGAGAGCAGGAAGGCGAACGCGGCGGCGGGAGGGGCGCCCACGCCGCACGAGACCGGCCGCCACCGGCACCGAGGCACACGCACACCCCGGAAGCAGGACGCCCCCCGCACGACGGGCACGGCGAGGGACGGCGTGCGCGGCAGCACCCGGCTGAGGGCACGCTCCCAGACGAAAGCGCCGATGGCCGCGGAGACGAGCGTACGGAGCAGCAGAAAGGGGACACCCTGCACCACGACGGCGGTGAAGACCGTGCACCAGGCCGCGACGGGCGGCGTGCGCAGGTCGAGCACGAACATCGGCCCGAGAACGCTCAGGACGGTGCCGATCACCGCGAGCGAGACCCCACCCCCAGGGCGCGGCGCCAGAGTGGCAACCGTTCGCGGTACGGGGCTCCCGGGCAGGGCACCGCCGTACCGCGAACGGCTGGGTCACCAGGAGGACTTGGTGACTCCGGGGAGGAATCCGGCGTGCGCCTCCTCGCGCACCCGCACCCGCGAGAGGCCGAACTTGCGCAGGTGACCCCTGGGCCGGCCGTCCACGCTGTCGCGGTTGCGGACACGCGTGGCGCTGGCGTCGCGCGGCTGACGGCGCAGTTCGCGCAGGGCGGCGGCCCTCTCGGCCTCGCCGCTGTCCGGGCGGCGCAGGATCTCCTTCAGTTCGGCCCGGCGGGCCGCGTAGCGCGCGACGATCTCACGGCGCTTGTCGTTCTTCGCGATCTTGCTCTTCTTGGCCATCAGACGCGTTCCCCTCGGGCTCGGATGCGGGCGACGGCGGCCTCGACGCCGATGGCGTCGACCGTCTTGATCCCCTTGGCGCTCAGCACCAGCCGGACGTACCTGCCCTCGCTGGGAAGCCAGTACCTCTTGCGCTGGATGTTCGGGTCGAAGCGGCGCGAGGTGCGCCGGTGCGAGTGGGACACCCTGTTGCCGAAAACAGGTTTGCTGCCGGTCAGTTGGCAGTGTGCGGACATGGGCGCGTTGTTCCTTCCAGGGCACGGGACCCCGTTCGGTAATGAAAATCGTTGTCGTATGCTACCTCCCATGGCACGCAACGAACTACGCCCGATCATCAAGCTCCGGTCCACCGCAGGCACCGGGTACACCTACGTGACGCGCAAGAACCGGCGGAACAACCCCGACCGGCTCGTACTGCGGAAGTACGACCCGCTCCTCGGCCGACACGTGGACTTCCGCGAGGAACGCTGACCCTCCCCCATGCCATCCGCCCGGTCCGGCGCGGCTTTCCCGGCGTGAACGCGCTCTCGGGAAGCCGCGTCGGCCGGTGTCCCAGTCCTGCCCGCGCGCCGCACGGGCACGTCCGCGAGGGGGAGGACGAGTTCTGTGTACGGAATCAGCCGCGGGGAACTCCTCAGGGAGACCCGCTCCACGCGTCAACGCGCCGCGGTGCTCGGTGCCCTGCGCGCCGCCGAGGGCTTCGTCTCGGCTCCGGCGCTCCATGAACTCCTCGTCGCCGAAGGCGCGGCCGTCGGGCTGACCACGGTCTACCGGACGCTGCGGCTCTTCGAGGAGACGGGACGCGCGGACGTGACGCGCGACGAGTCCGGTGGCCGCCTCTACCGCTGGCGGCCCCCGGGGGAGCACCGGCACTACCTCGTCTGCCGCTCGTGCGGCACGAGTCTCGCGGTCGACGCCGAGGTCGTCGAGCACTGGGTGACCGAGGTGATGAGGAAATCCGGCTACCGCGCCGTGGCGCACACGCTGGAGCTGAGCGGGATCTGTGACGGCTGCGCGGATACGGCGGAACACGCCGAGGGCGCGCCGTTGTGACGGCGCGCCCGGAGGAGCGGGTCCCCCTTGCGGCATCGGGGCGGCCGGACACAGGTCCGGCCGCTCACGACGTTCTGCGCCCCGCGCGGGACAGCGGTCTCAGTCCTCGGCAACAGCCCCAGCGGCATCGGGGGTTGTCTTGGGAACGACCGGCCGCGCGCGGCCTCCGGCCGCGTCGGCGCTCCCCCTGCGCCCCCTCCGCTTCCGCAGCCGGCCGACGAGACGGCAGCCCACGTAGATCGCGAAGGAGAGTGTCGTGACGTACGGGCTGATGGGGACGCTGCTACCGAGGGCGAGGAGGATGCCGCCCTCGACCGACACGACGGCGAAGGCGACGCTCAGCAGCGGCAGCAGCACGGGGGAACTGGTGAGACGGGCGGCGGCGGCCGCGGGCGTGACGATCAGGGTCAGGACCAGCAGGGCGCCCACCACCTGCACCGACAGCGCGACCGCGAGGCCCAGGATCAGCATGAAGGCCAGGGAGAGGGAGCGGACCGGCAGGCCGCGCGCCTCGGCGACCTCGGGGTCGGCGCTCGCGAAGGTGAGCGGGCGCCAGACCACCGCGAGGGCGAGCAGGACGACGGCGGAGGTGCCGAGCAGCCACGCCGTCTGCGGCGTGTCCACGGCGACGATCTGCCCGGTCAGGAGCCCGAACTTGTTCGCGGCGCGGCCCTTGTAGAGCGCGAGGAAGAGGACGCCGAGGCCGAGGCCGAACGGCATGAGGATGCCGATCGCGGAATTCCGGTCCTTGGCGCGCGCGCCGAGGACGCCGATGACCCCCGCCGCGACGAGCGAGCCGAGCAGGGAACCGGCGACGACGTTGACGCCCAGCAGCAGGGCCGCCGAGGCCCCCGCGAAGGACAGCTCGCTGATGCCGTGCACCGCGAAGGGCAGGTCGCGCATGACGACGAAGACGCCCACGAGCCCGCCGACGAGGCCGAGGGCCGCCCCGACGATCAGCGAGTTGCGGACGAGGCCGAGGAGTTCCCCGTAGTTGTCGTAGGCGAAGAGCTGGTGCCAGACGCCGTCGGCGAGGTTCATCGGCGGACTCCGTGGTGCGGGTGCGGTTCCCCGGGGTGGTGGGCCGGTTCCTCGTACGCGCCGGCGACCACGACCCGGCCCCCGACCCGTACGACGTCGACGTGCGTGCCGTACAGGCGCGAGAGCGAGGCGGAGGTGAGGACCTCCTCGGGCGTGCCGGTGCGGTGCGCGCCGGGCGCGAGGTAGAGGACGCGGTCCACGAGGTCGAGGACGGGGTTGATCTCGTGGGTGACGAAGACGATCCCGGTGCCGTGCGAGCGGCGGCGGGCGTCGATGAGTTCGGTGACGGCCCGCTGGTGGTGCGGGTCGAGCGAGACGAGTGGCTCGTCGCAGAGCAGGAGGCGCGGGTCGGTGGCGAGCGCCTGCGCGACCCGTACCCGCTGGCGTTCCCCGCCGGAGAGTTCACCGACGGGAGCGTCCGCGTAGGCGGTCGCGCCGACGGAGGCGAGGAGTTCGTCCACCCGCTCACGGTCCGCCCGATGGCGGCGCAGCGGGCCGAAGCGGTGGCCCTCGACGCCGAAGCGGACCAGGTCGCGGGCCCGGACCGGGGCCTGGGCCGAGAGACTCGCCTGCTGCGGGATGTAGCCGACGTACCGGTTGGCGCGGTGCGCGGGCTCGCCGAGGACGCTCAAGGTCCCCTCGGACAGCGGCTGCCTGCCGAGGAGGGTCCGCAACAAACTCGTCTTGCCCGCCCCATTCGGGCCGAGCACGGCGAGGAACTCCCCCGGGGCGACGTCGAGATCGAGGTCCCGCCAGACGGTGCGCCGGCCGTGGGCGACGGCGCCGCCGCGCATGCTGAGCAGCGCGGCGGTGTCGTCGGCCGCAGCGCGCGCGGGGGGTGTGCCCTCGCCCGTGCCCGCCGCCGCGGGGGCCCTCCTGGGTTCCGGGATCATCTCCGTACCGCTCACTTGTCGAGCGCGGCGGCGAGTGCGTCGATGGTGGCGCCCATCCACGCGAGGTAGTCCTCGCCCTTCGGCAGGGTCTCGGTGACGGGCACCTCGGGCACTCCCGCGCTCTTCGCCGCGTCCGCGACCTTCTCGGTCTGCGGCCCGGAGGTCTGGGAGTTGTAGACGAGGGCCTTGACCTTCTTGTCCTTGTAGAGCGCGAGGGTCTCCTGGAGCACCTTCGGGGAGACGTCGTCGCCCTCCTCGATGGCCTCGCTGAAGTCCTCGGGCGTCTTGTTGACGAGCCCGGCGGCCTCGGTCATGTAGAGCGGTACGGGCTCGGTGATGCCGATTCCCTCGCCGCCGTGCGCCTTCTTGAGCGCCGCCTCCTTGCCCTCCAGCGGCTTCAGGTCCGCCTTGAACTTCTCGGCGTTGGTCTTGAAGGTGTCCGCGTCGGCGGGGGCGGCCTTGCCGAGTGCGGCGGCGATCCGGTCGGCGAGCTTGGCGACGGTCGGCAGGTCGTACCAGACGTGCTCGTTGAGTTCACCGCCCTCGGGGGCGGTCTTGCCGGAGATCTTCACCGCGTTGAGCACGTCGGCGGAGGAGTTGCCCGCGCTCTTGAGCATGCGGTCCATGAAGTCGTCGTAGCCGCCGCCGTTCTCGACGACGAGCTTGGCCTTGGAGAGCGCGAGCTGGTTGCGGGTGTCGGCCTCGTAGGAGTGCGGGTCCTGGTCCGGGTCGGAGATGAAGGAGGTGACCTCGACCTTGTCGCCGCCGACGCTCCTGACGATGTCGCCGTAGACGTTGGTGGAGGCCGCGACGGCCACGCGCTCCGCAGAGCTGCCGGAAGAGGCGGACTTCGACTTGTCCCCGGAGTCGGAGGACTTGCCGGAGTCCGAGGAGTTCCCGCAGGCGGCGACGGCGAGGAGGGAGGCGCCGGATATGAGCACGGCGAGGCGGCGGGAGCGGGGGATACGCACGGAAGTCTCCAGAACGGGATACGGGAAAAGTGACCGAGTGGCGCCGTCCACCGGGGGCGGCGCCACTCGTCACGCTATATGAAAATGAATGTCACTACGACCCCGCCTTGCTTCGTAATGACTTTCGTTTCCAAAAATTGACCTCCGGTCGCTCACGGCCTCATTGCCAGGAGAAGCGCAGGTGAGGAGCCACGCTCAGGAGCTTTTCGCGGGTCTCCTCGAACTCCCTGTCCGGACTGGAGACCCCCATCACACCCGCTCCTGCCCGCAGCCAGGCCCGGCCTCCGCGTACGAAAACGCTCCGCAGGACGAGCGCGGCGTCGAGCGCGCCCGCCGCGTCCGACCGGAAGACGGCGCCCCCGTACAGTCCGCGCGGTCCGTGCTCATGGCGGGCAAGGGCATCGAGGGCGGCCCGCTTCGGCACGCCAGTGGCGGTGATCGCGGGGAAGAGCGCGCCGAACGCGTCCCACTCGTCCGCACGCTCGCCGAGCCGGCCCGCCACTCGCGAGGCGAGATGCTGGACGGAGCCCCGCTCCCGTATCTCCATGAAGTCCGCCACGGCCACGCTCCCCGGCGCGCACACCCGGGCCAGCTCCGCGCGGGCGAGGCGGACCGAGAGGGCGTGTTCCTGCACCTCCTTCGGGTCCGCGTACAACTCGGCACGCAGCCGCGCGTCCTCGGCCGCGTCGCCGGTGCGGGCCCGGGTGCCGGCGAGCGGCTGGGTACAGACCCGGCCGTCCGGGGCGACCTCCACCACCGTCTCCGGGCTGAACCCGGCGGCACGCCAGCCGCCGAGGTCGACGAGGAAGGAACGCGCGGGCGTGTTCGCCGCCCGTCCCGCCGCGTACGAGGCACCCAGGTCGGGGGCACGGGACAGCGGAACCTCCCGCGAGACGACAGCCTTGTCGAGCAGCCCGGCCCGGATGTCCGCGCTCGTCGCGGCAACGGCCGCACGGTAGCCGCCCGGATCGGCCGACAGCGCCGCGACGGCCTCGCCGGGCGGCTCCGCCGCGGGCTCGGGCGCGGCCCGCGCGCCGAGGACCGCCGCGACACGGTCCACCGCGGCCGGGTCACTCGCGTGCACCTGGGCCTTGCCCGGCGTCAGCGTGATCTCGACGGACGGAACCAGGAAGCACAGCAGCGTGCCGGACCCGGCACGGGCGGGGTCGCCGTGCAGAAGATGGGCGAGTTCGAAGGCGGCCCAGCCGTGCACCGCGCGGTCCGGGGACGAAGCGGCGCGCAGCGAGGTGAGCGCCTCCCGTACGGCGGCCAGCGGCCCCTGAGGCGCGGGAACGTGCCAGGTGCGTGCGCCGTCGCTCAGCGAGGCTCCGGCGGCGGTGGCCGCGAAGGTCGCCTCGCCCGCCGCGACGTGCCAGGTGCCGCCGCGCTCGTAGACGACGTGGTGGGTGCCGAGGCGTGCGCGCGCGAGGCGGGCCGCGGTGCGGGCCGTCTCCCCGTTCGCGTCGAGGATCGCGCGAGGGAGCGGTTCGGGCAGGCATGCCGCCCAGGCGGCGAAAGGGGTGGTGCTCATCAGGGTGCTCCGCGATCAGGGGTGGAGGAGAGCCGGGAGCCGGCGGAGGGGGCCGGCACGCGAGGCTGAAGAGGGGTGGTGGTGTTTGCCCCGGCGAGCGGGGCGGCTGGCGCCGGGGTCAGGCGCCAGCCTCGGGAACGCGTACGGCTGCGCCAGAAACCGGCGTACGTGCCGTCGTGGGCGAGCAACTCCTCGTGAGTGCCGCGCTCGGTGACCCGGCCCCGCTCCAGGACGAGGATCTGGTCGGCCTCGCGGATGGTGCTGAGACGGTGCGCGATGACCAGGAGCGTCTTGTGGCGGGCGAGGCCCCGGACGGTCGCGACGAGGTGGGCCTCGTTCTCCTGGTCGAGCGAGGCCGTCGCCTCGTCCAGGACGAGGACGGGGGCGTCGCGCAGGAGCGCGCGGGCGATCGCGACGCGCTGCCGCTCGCCGCCGGAGAGCGCGGTGCCTTCGGGCCCGACCCTGGTCGCCCATCCCTCGGGCAGGCGGTTCAGGACCCGGTCGAGCCCGGACAGGCGTGCGCACTCGCGCAGTTCCTCCGGCTCGGCCTGCGGTTTTCCCACTCTGACGTTCTCCTCCACGGTCCCGTCGAAGAGGTACGTGTCCTGGAAGACCGGCGACACGGTGGCCGCCAGGGTCTCGGGCGTCATGTCGCGCACGTCCACCCCGCCGATCAGGACGCTGCCGCCGTTCACGTCCCAGAACCGGGCGAGCAGCCGGGCCACGGTCGTCTTCCCGGCCCCGGAGGGGCCCACGAGCGCGGTGATGCTTCCCTCCGGCACGGAGAACGTGACGCCGTGCAGGGTTCCCGGGGCCTCGCCTGCCGTGCCCGGCGCGTACGAGAAGTCGACGGCGTCGAAGCGCACGGCATGGCCCCCGGGGTCACGCGGGCGCGCCGGGAGGGGGAAGGGCGCCTCGTCGAGCAGCGCGGCGATGCGCTCCAGGCTGTGCCGGGCGATCCGCAGCCCCGCCCCGAGGTCGGCCGCGCCCGAGACCCCCTCCGTGAGCCGCGCGGTGAGGACGAGCAGCGCGAGCAGGGTCGGCACGTCGGACGGCGTGTCGAGCATCCATCCGGTGCTCAGCACCAAAACGGCCGCGAGGACGGCGCGGGCGGCGAAGGCGAAGGTCACCAGACCGGGAACGCCCCGCGTGATCAGGCGGCGGTCGGCCCGCGCCTCCCCCACGAGTGCTTCGTCCAGGGCCGCGTGGTTCTCGGTGGTGCGGCCGAAGGCGCGCAGCACCGGCTGGTTGCGCGTGTACTCCATGACCCGCTTGGCGGCCTCCGTGCTCGCCGCGTCCCTGCCCCGGTCGAGGCGGGCCACCACGGCGGTGCTCGCCAGGTGTGCGGCGAGCAGGACGGGGAGGGCGGCGAGAAGGACCCAGCCGACGCGTACGTCGAAGCAGAACGCGGCCACGACGAGTACGGCCGGGGTGACGACGGCCGAGACGAGCGGGCGCAGCAAGTGGGCGGGCATGTTCATCACTTGCATGACGCCGGGGCCGGCGAGCCCGGCCAGTTCCGCGGCGCGGGCATCCGAGAACCAGCCGACCGGCAGCGTCCGCGTGTGCTCGGCGAGCCTCCGGTGCAGCGCTTTGGACAGTTGCCCGCCGACGGTGAATCCACCCGCGAGCGAGGCCGTCTGAGCCGCCGTGAAGGCGAGGGTGACCGCGGTGAGCGTCAGCAGCCAGGGCCAGGCCCGGTCGGGTGAGCCGCCCAGGAGTGCCCGCAGCACGGGCACGAGGAGCGCGAAGGCGAGCCCTTGGAGTACGGCGGCGGCGAGGAGGACGGCGAGCAGGCGGCGCAGCGGCCGGAAGCCCTCGACGCCGAGAACGTGGCGGAGCAGGCGGATCATGGGTGCGTGACCTTCCGGGAACCGGGGGTACGGGGCGGCGGGGGGCTCTGGGCGGGGGGCGTCGCCTCGGCGGACGAGTTCTCGGTGGACAGGGCTTCGGCGGATGGCGCTGAGTGCATGGTTCTCTTCGGCTGCGAGGAGTCCGCGGTGGGGCCCGGGCCGGGGATCACGGGGGCGGCCCCGCTGGGTCCCCCGGACCCGTCCCGCTCCCCTGCCGCGAGCTGCCCCGGCTCCGGCTCTGCGGCTTGCGCGTGCCACAGCCGCGCGTACCGCCCTTGGGCGGCGAGGAGTTCGGCGTGGCGTCCGCTCTCGACGACGCGGCCCTCCTCAAGGACGACGATGCGGTCGGCGTCCCGCACGGTCGTCAGGCGGTGCGCCACGACCAGGACGGTCCGTCCGGCGGCGAGCGTGGAGAGCGCGTCCTGGACCAGGGCCTCGGTGTAGGGGTCGGCGTACGCGGTCGCCTCGTCGAGTACGAGGACGGGGGCGTCGGCGAGGAGCGCGCGGGCGATCGAGACGCGCTGCGCCTCGCCCCCGGAGAACCGCGCGCGGGTCCCCACCTCGGTGGCGTAGCCGTCCGGGAGCGCCGTGATCATGTCGTGCGCGTGCGCGGCGCGGGCCGCGCGCTCGACTTCCTCGTCCGTCGCGGACGGCCGTCCGAGGCGGATGTTGTCCGCGACGGAGGCGCGCAGGAGCCGTACGTCCTGGAGGACGAAGCCGACCGAGCGGTAGAGCGCTTCCCGTGGGATCTCGCGCACGTCGGCGCCGCCGATCGTCACCGCACCGCCCCTCACGTCGTGAAAGCGCGCGAGGAGCGCGGCGAGTGTGGACTTCCCCGCGCCCGAGGGGCCCACGAGCGCGGTGACCGTGCCGGGGGCGAGGTCGAGGTCCACGCCCGAGAGCGCGTCGCGCTCCCCGTCGTACGAGAACGACACGTCGCGGAAGGAGACGTGCGCGCCTTGCGGGAGTACCGGGCGGGCGGGGGCCGGGAGGGATGGCGTGGCGAGGAGCGCGGTGATCCGGGCGGCGGCGGCCTGCCCGCCGCGGATCTGCTGGACGCGGGTGCCGACGACGCCGAGCGGGGCGGCGAGCGCCGGGCCGAGCAGGACGAAGGCGAGCAGCGAGGCGGTGGAGAGGCCGTCAGAGACCACGAGGGGGGCTGCCGCGGCCACCAGGAGCAGCAGGACGAGGGCGGGTGAGACGACGAGGAGAGCCGCCGTGGAGGGCACGAGCGTGGACCGTACCCAGGAGGTGAAGAACGCGGCGAAGGCGTCGGTGGCGGTCACGAAGCGCTCGTGGGCGGTGCGGGCGCGGCCGAAGCCGCGTACGACCGCGATGCCTTGGGCGTACTCGGCGGCGGCGGCCGAGACGCGGGCCTGCGCGGCGCCGAACTCGGCCATCCGCGCCTTGGCGCCCGCCATCGCGCGGCGGAAGAGGAGGGCCCCGGCGAGCGGCGGCAGGAGGGCGAGGAGCGCGAGGCGCCAGTCGGCGACGACGAGCACGCCGAAGGCGAGCAGCGGTGCGACGAGGAGCGCCGTCACATCGAGCAGTGTGTGCGCGACGAGAGCGTGCAGGGCGTGCACGTCGTCCCGCACGGCGCTCTCGATCGCGTCGCGGCGGCGGGTGAGCGCGCCGAGCGGCAGGCGGCCGATGTGGGCGGCGAGCCGGCGGCGCAGGGAGAGCTGGAGGTCGTTGTCGGCCTGGTGGGCGAGGAGCCCGGCGAGGAAGCCCAGGGCGAGGGCGGCGACGCCCGAGCCGCAGGCGAGGCTCACCCAGGGCCAGGCGTCATCGGCCGCTCCGCCGGTGTCGTCCGCGAGGCGGGCGGTGAGCCGGGCGATCGCGAAGAACGGCAGGATGCCCGTTGCCGCCGCGCACGCCTGGAGCGCGAGGGCGAGCAGGAGGCGCCGTTTGACCGGGGCGAGGAGGGCGAGCGGCGAGGCCGCGGGAGGGGGAACGGGTGTGGTCATGCGAGGAGGATTCCGATCTCGGGAACGGGGCGGCCGGCCGCCTCGGTGACGCGTCGGCTCGTCATGCCGGACTCGGCGGCCAGTCGTGCGACGTCGAAGGTGTGCCACAGGTAGCTGTCGGAGACCTCCCGGACCGTGCGGCCCTCGCGCAGCACCTTCCAGGTGGTCGTGAAGCGCATCGCGTCGCCCTCCGCGGGCTCGCCGCCGATCCACCATTCGTAGGTCTGGCGGCCGACGCGCTCGCGCAGGGAGAGGGCGGGGGGCAGCTTCCGGGGGGCGGAGACGCCCATCAGCTCGACGATGACCGGGCCGCCCGGTGGCAGCCGCGCGGCGAGACGGCGCCACAGCCGCACGCGCTCGGGCGCGGTGAGGTGCCCGGCCACGCCGAAGATGACGACGGCGGAGATCCGTTCGGGCAGGCGCAGGTCCTGCGCGGCGCCGTCGCTCACCGTGACGCGGCGCCGCAGGTCGGGATCGCGGGCGACGCGCGAGGTGAGTACGGCGCGCATGGTCGCGGAGGGTTCGGCGGCGAGGACGTCGGCGCCGGGCAGGGCGCCGGCGATGACCTCGGTGACGCGCCCGGTGCCCGCGCCGATCTCCACGACGGGGCCGTGCGAGACATCGAGCCCGGCGAGGACGCGGGCGAGCGGGGGGCCGCTGCTCGCGGTGTGCCGGGCCGCGACCATCTCGTAGAACTCGGCGGAGGGCGAGTAGTAGTCGATCACTGTCCTGCTCCCGGGGTACGGGGATCGGGGCGGCGCGCGCCGGTCACCGTGCGGACGGGGCACCGGTGCGCGGCGCCCGGGGTGGTCACGGGGTGCTCGGCCACGAGCGGCCTCCGGTCGGCAGGGCGGGGTCCAGGCGCCGGACGAGGGCCGCGACGGCCTCCGTGCGACGCGGCGTCAGGTAGAAGTGGTCGCCCGCGAAGACGCGGACGCGGGTGGGGCCGAGTGTCAGCGCTGCCCAGCCGCCGTCCCGGTCCTCGGGCCCGGCGGGGAACTCGGGGTCGCTGTCCCCGGCGAAGACTTCGACGGGACAGTTCAGGGGCGGTCTCCGCGCGGGCCGGTAGGTCTCGATGAGCCGGTAGTCGGCGCGTACGCAGCCGAGGACGACGGGCCGCAGCCCCGGGTCGGCCAGGACCTCCGCACTCGTCCCGCCCAGCCGGTCCAGCTCCCGGCACAGCGCCTCGTCGTCCTGGAGATGGACCGTGCCGGTGACGGCCGTCGCGGGGGAACGGCGGCCCGAGGCGAAGAGTCGGTCCGGCTCGGGCGCTCCGGCCGCGCGGAGCGCGTGGGCCAGCTCCCAGGCGACGGCCGAGCCCATGCTGTGCCCGAACAGGGCGTACGGGCGACGCGTGTACGGTGCCAGCTCGGCCGCGAGCGCGGTGACGAGCGTGCCCATGTCCGGCGCGAACGGTTCGGCGAAGCGGTCCTCGCGGCCCGGGTACTGCACGCCCCACAACTCCACCTCGGGCGGCAGCAGCGCGGCCCAGGGGCGGAAGGAGCCCGCGCCGCCGCCCGCGTGCGGCAGGCAGAAGAGCCGCCAGCGCGCGGCGGGCCGGGGGTGCCAGCAGCGCAGCGCCCCGCGCCGTCCCGTCCCGGTGTGCACGCCTTCGGCGTTCACCAGGCCACCATGAGGCGCTCGATGCCGAAGGTCGCCGAGTCGTGCTTGAAGGCGATCTCCGCCTCGGGTTCGGCGAGCCGCAGAGTCGGGACCCGGCGGATCAGGGTCTCCAGGGCGACCTCCAACTCCAGGCGCGCGAGGTGCTGGCCGACGCACTGGTGCACGCCGTAGCCGAAGGCGACGTGGTGGTTGGCGGGCCGGTGGAAGTCGACGCGCTCGGGGTGGTCGAACTGCTCCGGGTCGTGATTGGCGCCCGCGAGAAGCGCGATCACCCCTTCGTCGCGGGGGATCGTGCCTCCGGGGATGTCGATGTCCTCCGCGGCGACCCGCAGCGGGATCGAGTCGGCGATCGACATGACGCGCAGCAGTTCGTCCACGGCGGCCGGCCAGAGCGCCGGATCGGCGCGCAACTCGGCCAGGAGGTAGGGACGCTGGAGCAGGAGGAGGGTGCTCAGCGCCAGCATGTTCGTGCTGGTCTCGCGGCCGGCGTTGATGGTGATGCCCACGGTCGACAGGAGTTCGGGCAGGGTCACGGCACCGGTGCGCAGGTGCCGCACGACGAGCCGCGACAGAAGGTCGTCGCCGGGGTCCTTCTCGCGGGCGCGGACGAGGTCGGTGAGGAGGGCGAAGAGGCCGCCGAGTGCTTCAGTCACCTGCTCGGCGGTGCTGTGCCGCGAGCCCGAGATCCGGGTCACGTCGCGGAAGAACTCCAGGTTCTCGCGCGGGATGCCGAGCAGTTCGCAGATGACGGAGGTGGAGACGGCGTTGGCGTAGAGGGGGACGAAGTCGGCGGGCGCCCCGCCGTCGAGCATCGTGTCCACGAGGCCGTCCACGAGCGCCTGGACGGCGGGGCGCATCGCGCGCGCCCGCCGCACGGTGAACTCGGGCAGGAGCATGCGGCGGTAGCGCGTGTGCTCGGGTGCGTCGGTGCGGATGAAGGGCCGCAGCCGGGCACCCACCTCCTGCTCGCCCTCGCCGAGCGCGGGGAAGGCCGGGCGCCGGATGTCGGCGCTCGCGCGCGGGTCGGCGAGCAGCTCGCGCACGTCCTCGTAGCGCGTGAGGACCCAGGCGGGGCGGCCGGTGGGGAGGGTCACGGGGGCCACGGGTTCCTGCGCGCGCAGTTCCGCGTAAACGGGGGGCGGCGCGAAGGGGCAGGTGCGGCGGACGGGGAAGTCACGGGCGGCGGGCGGCGGTTCGGCGGGAGTGGTCATCGGTGGTCCTCGCTGTCGGGGGTGAGTGGTCCGGGGTGGGGCGGTTCGGAATCGGGCGGTTCGGCAACGGGCCGCCCGGAAGCGAGCGGGCCGGGGGTGGAGACGGAGCCGGTGCCCGGGGGTCTGCTGAGGACGGCGAGCGGGGGCGCCCCGGGCCGGGTGGCGAGGAGGCGGGCGCACAGCCCGGACTCCTCCTCCACCGCGCGCAGTCCGAAGGGCCACCACCGGTAGCTGTCGCGCACCTCGCGCACGGGGTCGGCCGCGCCGTCCTCGTGGACCCGCCAGGTGCTGCGCAGGCGCATCGCGCGGGGCTCCTCGGGGTCGGGGCCGCCGGAGAACCACCAGGCGTAGGTGTGGCGGCCCGCGCGGGCCGTCGCCGTGCGCGTCTGCGGGAGCTCGACGGGCTCCTCCAAGCCCATGAGCTCGACGACGACGGGACTCGCGGGACCGAGCCTGGGACGCAAGTACCTCCACAGCAGGGCACGTTGCTCCGTATCGAGGTGGCCGAGCACGCCGCAGAGCAGGACCGCTCCGAGCCGGTCGGGCAGGTCCAGCTCCGGTGCCCTGTCGTCCGTCACGGTGACGCGGGCGCGCAGGTGGGGGTCGCTGACGACCCGGCTCATCAGGACGGCACGCATCCCGGTGGCGGGTTCGCACGCGAAGACCTCGACATCGGGGCGGGCCCGGGCCACTGCCTCGGTGAGCAGTCCCGTCCCCGCGCCGATATCGGCCACCGGTCCGTACGAGAGGTCCGCGTCGGCGAGGAGTTCCGCGACGGCGGGCGCGCTCGCGGTCTCGGTGTGCTCGGCGGCGACGAGGTTGAAGAACTCCGCCGAGGTGTCGTAGGGGACGGTCCTCGCGACTGTGGTGCCGGAGGGGGCGGGCGAAGGGGGTCCTGACGCGGTTGTACCAGTGGGGCCCGGTACCGCGCCGTCGGCGCCCGCCCCGGGCTCCGCGCCGCCGACGGGCCTCGCGCCGCGGGGACTTCGACCGGAGCGCGGCGCGCGCGGCCGTGCCGTGACCGGCCCCGGGCCCGCCTCTTCGGGGAAGAGCTCGTCGGCGGTCAGGGGACGCGGGGTGGGGGGCCGGACGAGTTCGGGCGGGCCGATGCGGGCCGCAAGGGCGGACCAGATGCGGCACACCGTCAGGTCGTACTGCGCGCCGGCGAGCGGGTCGGTGCCCTGTTCGGCGGCTTCGCGCAGGCCGTCGATGGCGAGCCCGAGCGCGTCGGGCCACAGCCGGGTGAACACCTCGCGGAAGGAGCCCGTCCCGCCGAGCACCGAGGTCGTGGCGCGCTCCAGCGGCTCCGTGCCGGGTCCGTCAAGGACGAAGCGGTGCCCGGTGTCTCGGGCGACATGGAGCCGGGGGCTCCACAGGACGGGGCCGTGGGTGTCGGCGAGCGTGAGGACCCCGCCCTCGGTGCCGAGCGAGACGCGGTGCCAGTGCAGCGCGTGGTTGTCCCGGTCACTTGGGTCCAGCTGGTTCTGCACGCGCAGCGTGAGCGGGATTCCGGCGAGCGCGCCGCTCACCGTCTGGAACGGCGCCCCGGGGCGCGTGGGTCCCTCGTCGAAGCTCCACGGGCGCAGCGAGCCCAGGGCGCGCCCGAGCACGTCGACGAGCGGGTGCATGAGGTGGACCGGGCCGGCCGCGTCCACGAAGAGCGGCCGCTGCCGCTCCCGCAGCCGCTGGGCGGCGGCGAGGAAACGGCGCACCGGGGCGACGTGGGGGTAGTGCGTGTTGACGCGGTAGTGCACGCCTCTCCTGCGGGCCAGGCGCAGGCAGCGAGTCATCTCGTCGAGGTGCACGGGGTGTTCCTGGAGGACGTGCACGCCCCGGTCGAGCAGGGCGAGCGCCAGTTCGGTCCCCGCGCCACCCGAGATGGCGGAGCCGACGGCGACGCAGGCGAGGTCGATGTCCTCGGGCAGCGCGCTCACCTCGGTGTGGTGCGGGACGCCGTACCGCGCGGCGAGCTCGCGGGAGGCGGCGGAGCCCCGGCTGAGCACGCCCGCGAGGACGAGCCCGGGCCGTTCGTCCACGGCCTGCGCGTAGAAGCGCCCGAAGTTCGTTCCGCACACGAGGACGCGCAGCGGGGCGGTGCCGGTGCTCACAGTTCTCCCTCCTCTGCCTCGTCCCGGCCCGTCGCTCGCCCGGCCGCCGCTGTCGGCGGCGCGTCCTGGACGAGGAAGTCGGCGGCGCCGAGCGCGACGAGGCCGCTGACGACCTCCTCGGGGTCGAGCACCTCGCAAGCGAAGTGCGTCCCCGCGGGTACGGCGCCGCGCGCGACGGCGTCAGCCGTGAGCGCGCCCATCGCGCCGGTGAGCCGGTAACTACTGCTGGTGCGCAGCCGCAGCCACCGTTCGGCGGGGCGCCCGCCCGCGCGGCCCGAGAGCCGGAACTCCATCGCGTAGTACGGGGAGCGCCCGGCGAGGTCGACGCCGGCGGCGCGGCTGAGCCGTTCCTCCAGGAGCCGGGGCTCCTCGCCCGCCGCGAGCGCGGCCGGCAGGCTCGTGAGCAGCGCGTGGACCCGGGGGCCCGGGTGCACGTTCCACCAGTCGGCGCGCTCCAGGCCGAGCGCGGCGGCCAGGCGTACCGTCTCCTCGCCGAGGAAGGGCACGAGAGCGACCCGGCCGGGAAAGCCCGGTACCAAGGCGTCCCGCGCGGCGCGCAGTACCCGCGCGGCGCGCCGTCCGCCCCGTACCGCCGCGAGCGCCTCGCCGTAGGCGCCGCCCTCCGGACCCCCCGAGGTGAGCGAGAGGAGGAGGTCGGCGGCGACGGTCGGCGAGCAGGGCTCCAGGCCGCCGCAGTACACCGTGAGCGAGTCGGCCGTGTCGAGTCGGCGTGCTGCCAGTCGTGGCAGGAGGCTCGACAGGCCGGGCAGTGTTCCCGCCGAGAGGACGACCGTGTGCCCGGCGAGTTGCGGCGGCGGTTCGTCGTGCAGGTTCTCGGCGGCGGGGTCGTCGCCCGCGACGTCCACGCAGTGGGCCCCGGCCCCGAGGGCCGCGCGGGCCGCCGTCGCGCCGAAGCGGTAGCTGGGGCCGGCGCAGTTGAGTACGAGGTCGCAGCCGCGCGCGAAGGCGGCGAGCGCGGCGGGGTCGGCGAGGTCGGTGGTCCGGATGTGCCCTTGTCCGTGCAGTTCCTCGGCGAGCACGGCGCGCAGCGGCTGCTCGGTGCGTCCCCCGAGGCGCAGTGCGGTGTGCCCGAGGTCGCGCAGGGCCCGCACGGCGGCGCGGCCGACGGCGCCCGAGGCGCCGAGCACGCCGATCGTCGTCGCGGTCACCGGGTCACCGCCCCGGAGGTCAGCTCGTCGAGGAGCTTGAGGACAGCCGGGGCGTGTTCGGGGGCGAGGCAGCTGAAGTGGTCGCCGCCGATGTCGAGGATCGTCAGGTCGCCGAGCGTCAGGTCCTCCCAGTAGGTGGTGACCGCCGCCTTGCTGCCGGGGAAGGGGTAGGCACCGTCGTGGCGCAGGAAGGTGATGTCCCCCGCGTACGGTTCGGCGGTGTACCGGGTGATCGCGAAGACGCTCTGCCGGAAGGCGGAGAAGAGACGGGTCATGTGGTCGGGGGCGTAGTTGCCGGCACCGGCGGGGACCGCGTCGCACATCCGCTCGATGCGGGTTTCTCGCGGTACGGCGGCGAGCGCGGCGAAGCACGCGCCGACATCGGCGAACTCCCCTTGCAGCGCGGCGAGTCCGCCGTCCCGCAGCACGCCGGGGCTCTGCGCGAGGACGGCGTCGGCCGCCGCCGCGACCCGGTTCTCGTCGGCGGGGAAGCCGAGGTCCGCCGGGTCGATGCCCATCATGACGGCGAAGGCGTACTCGGAGAGCAGTTCGTCGTCGAGCCGGAAACGCGGGCTGTGGCTGCTGATGACGGTGAGGCTCTCGACCACCGCTCCCGACTCGGCGAGGGAGCGGGCGACCTCGGTGGCGACAAGGCCGCCGAGGCAGTAGCCGACGACGTGGAAGCGTCGCGCTCCGTCCCGGGTCAGCGCTTCGGCGTACTCGGCGGCGAGCTGTTCGATGAGCCCCTCCGGCGGGGCGGCGAGGTAGCGGTCGAGGGCGGGCACCTCCAGGCCCGCCACGGTGGCGAGTCCGGGCGAGCGCCGCCGGATCTCGGTGACGAGGGCCCGGTAGGGCATCACGGTGCCGGTGCCCGCGTGGACGAGGACCGTCACCGGCTCGTCGGTGGACCGCGAGCCGTGCAGGTGCACGAGGGGGTCCGCCGGCGCCGCCGGGTCCGGCGCCGCCTCGCCCGCCCGCTCGCGCAGGAAGGCGGCGAGACCGGTGACGGTGGGCCGCCGCAGCAGGTGTCGCAGGACGGCCTCCCACTCCAGATCCCCCGCGTGGGCCACCCGTTCACGAATCCTTCCGGCCATCCGCGCGACAAGCAGGGAGTCCCCGCCGAGGTCGAAGAAGTCCTCGTGCGCGCCGACCTCGGGCACCGCGAGCAACTCTGCCCAGAGTGCGGCGAGTTCGCGCTCCAGTGGGTCCATCGGCCGTTCCGCCCCGGTGGCCCCGGTCCGGGGCCGTGCGCTCTCGCGCGGGAGCCAGGCGCGCAGCGCGGCCCGGTCCGTCTTGCCGTTCGCCGTACGCGGCAGCGCGTCCACGACCTGCCACACCGAGGGAAGCATGTACGCGGGCAGCCTGTTGGCGGCGTCCCGGGCGAGTTCGCCCTCGGTGAGCGGGACGCGGTCGTCCTTGAGGACGGCGAGGAAGAGTTCCTGTCCCGTGCGCGCGAGCGGCTCCCCCGCGCCGGGGAACGCCGCCACGTCCGTGGCCCCGTGCCGCGCGAGCAGGTCGTGCCACTGCGGACCGGTGAGGAAGGACTGGCCGAGCGCCGGGCGTTCGTCCGTCCACTCGGCGCCCGCCAGCTCCAGGAACTCCATCGACACGAGGAGCGGGGGGTGCAGGTCCCGCGTGTTCTCCACGAAGACGAGCCGTCCGCCGGGCGCGAGGAGTTCTCGCAGCCGCGCCACCGCCGCCTCCGTGTCCGCCACCGCGTGCAGGGTGTTGGCGCACACCACGACGTCGAAGGAATTGGGCACGAGGCCCTGGGCACGCGGCTCGTGGTCGAGGTCGAAGCGCGCGCAGCGGACCCACGGCCGCTCGGCGAAGCGCTCGCGGGCCTCGTCGACGAAGAACGGCGAGGCATCCGTGAAGAGGTAGTCCACACCGTAGCGGTCGAGCGCGGGGACGAGTTCGGCGGTCGTGCCGCCCACTCCCCCGCCGATCTCCAGGACGCGCAGTCGTTCTTCGCCGGTGTGTGCGGCGGCGACACGGGTGAGCGCGGCGGCGACCGCCTGGTTGAGGTGGCGGATCGCCAGGTTGTCGCGGTACGCGGCGTCGGCGGCCGCGGTCGTCGCGCCGGGGAAGAGCAGCGCGGCCACCTCCACCTCACCGGCGAGCAGTTCGGGGAGCCGGTCGGCACACGTGCGCATGACGCCGAGGAGTTCGGTCGACCAGCCGACCTCCGCCTCCAGTCCGGCCGCGGTGCGCCACGCGGCCTCCAGCGCGGCCCCGTCCACCGGGGCCAGCCCCGTGTACGCGCCCTTGACCGCGTCATGCGTCAGACGCCCGTGTGCGGTGAGCGCACGCAGCCAGCGGCGGACCAGATGCCGGTGGCGGGAAGTCGCGCGCAGTCCCGCGCAGACCTCGTCGGCGGTGTGGCCTTGAGGCCCCGTGCACAGTCCGGCCGCGGCGATGACATGCGCCATGACGTCGAGCGCGGTGGCGTCCAGTGCGTCGAGGAAGGCGCCCAGCCGAGCGCCGTCCACCGACTCGCCGGCGTGTGCGATCGCCGCGCGCGCCGCCTCGGCGGCCTCCCGCGAGAGCGCCGAGGCGGTGCCCGGCGCGCGCCGACCGCTTTCCACAAAGGCGGCGAGCCTGCGTCCGCCGCTCGCTCCGTCGTCCACGACGACCGCGCCCGCGCCCACGGAGGGGTGTGCCTGCACGGCGGCCTCCACCTCGGCCAGCTCGACCCGGTAGCCGCGAATCTTGACCTGGGTGTCCTCGCGCCCGAGGAACTCGACGGTTCCGTCCGGGAGTTGGCGTCCCATGTCGCCGGTGCGGTAGAGCCGTTCACCGGTCAGCGGGTGGTGCGCGAAGCGCTCGGCGGTACGGGCCTCGTCACCCAGGTAGCCGAGCGCGAGCCCCGCGCCCGCGAGGTACAGCTCGCCGGGCACCCACTCGGGGCGGGGGCGCAGCGCGTGGTCCAGGACGTGCACGCGCTGGTTGGTGAGCGGCCGTCCGTAGGGGATGCTCGGGCGCGCCGTGTCCACGTCGGCGGCGGGGTGGGCGATCGACCAGATCGCCGCCTCCGTCGCGCCGCCTAGGGCGACGACCTCCAGGGACGGCCACAGCGCGCGGGCCTCGTCCGGCAGGGCGACGGGTATCCAGTCGCCCGACAGGAGCGCGAGCCGCAGCGGCGCCTCCCGCGCCCCCGGCGCCGAACGCACCCAGTCGCAGAGCATCTGGAGCTGTCCGGGAACGGAGTTCCACACCGTCACGCCCCGGTCGAGGAGCAGTTCCGCCCAGTGCGAGGGGTCGCCCCGGCGCTCCTCCCGCGGCAGCACGAGCGTCCCGCCCACCGAGAGCGGCCCGAACAGGTCGTACACCGACAGGTCGAAGCCGAGGCCCGCGACGCCGAGCACCTTGTCCCCGGCGTCGAGCCCCCACCGCCGGTTCACGTCGGCGATCGTGTTGACGGCGGCGCGGTGGCTGATCATGACGCCCTTCGGCGTCCCGGTCGAGCCGGAGGTGTAGATGACGTAGGCGAGGTCGGCAGGGGCGGTCCCCTGGGCGGAGACGGGGTCGGCGGGCGCCTCGGGAAGCGCGTCCACCGCGTGCGCCGTGAGGGTACTGGGCAGGTCGTCGAGTTCCGCGAGCCACGACTGCGTCAGGACGTGGCGCACGGCGGCGTCGGCCAGGATCGTGTCCCTGCGGCGGACCGGCTGCGCGGTGTCCACCGGCAGGTAGGCGCCTCCCGCCAGGAGTGCGCCGAGGACGGCGACCGGCTGCTCCCAGCCCTTGTCCATCCACACCGCGACCCGCTCGCCCGGCTCCAGTCCGAGCGCGGTCAGCCGCGTCGCCACCTCGCCCGCGCGCCGGGCCAGCTCCCGGTACGTCAGTGTGCGCCCGGGCGCTTCGACGGCCACGGCGTCCGGGGCCGCGGCCGCCCGGGCGAGGAACGCCTCGTGCAGCAGTCCGCCGGGCAGTGGTCCCTCGCTCGCGTGGTAGGTGGCACGCCGCTCTTCCTGGGCGGGCGGCAGCGGGAGCGCGGCCGGCCGGTCCCAGGCGGCGTCGGCGCCGGGCGCGGCGAGCTCCTCGACGAGCGCGGCGTACACCGTGAACATGTCCTCGGCCGTGCTCTCGGGAAGCACGCCCTCGCGCACGTCCCAGGACAGGGCGAGCGCGTCCCCGCGTTCCATGGCCTGGCAGTCGAGCCACACCTGCGGAGTCCTGGTCGCGGCGTAGGCGATCGGCAGGGAAGCGGTCTCACGGCCGCCGAGCGCGGTCGTGAACACGACCGGCATCAGGACGGGCGAGCCCGAGCGGCGCGACAGTTCGGCGAGCACCTCGGTCCCGCCGTACCGCGCGTGCTCCAGGTCCTCCAGGAGCCGCCCGGTGAGCTCCCGGGTGCGCTCCGCGAAGGACAGGGGTGAGCCGAGGTCCACTTCGAGCAGTTCCAGCGCGGTGAAGTCCCCGACGACGTGGCCGGTCCCGGGGCGCCGGTCGGCCGTCGGTACGTTGAGGGTGAAGCGCGGCGTCCGCGACCAGCGGCCCACGACCTCCGCGTAGGCGGTCAGGAGCACACCCGACAGGGTCAGTCCGCGTCGCGCGGCCCGTTCGCCGAGCCGTCCCCTGGCTTCGGCGCCGAGGAGTCGTTCGAGCCTCCGAAAGGAGACGGGGGCACCGGGAAGAGCGTCACGGGGTGCGTTGGGGACCGGCGCCCACCGCTCCGCGAGCGGCAGTTCGGGGGCGGGCGGCAGGGTGTCGGTGCGCGCCGACCAGTAGGCGCGGTCGCGCTCGTACGCGGGTGTCCCCACCTGCGCGCGCCGCGCGAGCACGCAGTCGCGGAAGCTCGGCGTGAGCGGCGCCGTTCGCTCCGCCGTGCCCCGGTAGCGGGCGTCGAACTCGGCGAGCAGGAGCCGCAGCCCCGCGTGGTCCACGATGAGCATGTCGCAGGCGACGTGGAGACGGTCGCCACCGGGAGCCCGGGTGAGGGCCAGTTCGAACAACGGCCACCGGTCGGTCTGGGATCGGCGCTCCGTCATGCGGGTCCGCACGGCGGCACGCGTGCGCTCCTCCTGGCCGGGCGGTGCCTCGGCGACCTCGACCTCGATCGCGGGGACTTCGGGGAGCACCTGCTGGTAGCCGTCCTCGTGGACGACCGCGCGCAGCATGTCGTGCCGTTCGGTCAGCTCCTGCCACACCCGGGCGACGCGCTCGGCGTCCAGCTCGGGGTAGTCGAGTTCGACGTACGCCTGGCAGGCGACGCCGCCGTAGGGCACGCCTTCGGCACGGCCGAGGAGGTACGCGGACTGCACGGGCGTGAGCGGGAAGGGCTCGTGCCGCGCGGCGGGGTCGGGGGTCGGCATCTCGTCGGTGGGGTCCGCGAGATGGCGCAGGAGCTCTTCCTTGTGCGCGACCAGTCGCTCGCGCAGTCCCCCGGTGAGCACCCCGCGGGGGGCGCGGAAGCGCAGGCGCCCTTCCTCCTCCCACAGTTCGACGCCCAGGGCCGCGCAGTCGGCCAGTAGTTCGTTGATGTTCACAGTGCTCCGCTCTCGGTGTCGGCCGCCTGTGCGGCGACGCTGGTGCTGATGTCGGCCGCGAGGGCGGCGAGGTCCGGGGCCGCGAGGAGGCGGCGGACCGGGAAGGGGATGTGGAAGTGGCGTCCCAGCGCGGCGACGAGCCGCATCGCGGCGAGGCTGTCCCCGCCGGCGGTGAAGAAGTTGGCGTACCGGTCGCTCGCGGTGCCGGGCAGACAGGACTCCCACAGCGCGGCGACCTCGGCCTCGGTGCCCGGACGCGGCCGAATGCTCTCCGCGACGCGCGCGGGCTCGTGCTCCTCGGCGAGCGCGAGGAGGGCCGCCCGGTCGACCTTTCCGTTGCCGGTGAGCGGTAGCGCGTCGAGGAAGTGGAGCCGTGCGGGCACCGCGTGCGCGGAGAGCCGTGAGTGCAGCGCGGACAGGACGTGCGCGGTCCGCGGCAGGTCGTCGGCGCTTCCCGGCGCGCCGGAGTCGCCCGCGCCGGCCCGTATGCGCCCCTCCGCCCCGTCCTGCCGTACGGACCCGTCCGCCCCTTCCTCCCGTACGGGCCCGTCCTGGCGCACGGCGAAGGCCACGAGCCTGCGGGCGGTACGCGGTCCCGCGCCGACGACAGCGGCCCGCGCGATCCCCGGCTGGGCCTCCAGCGCGGCCTCGACCTCGCCGGCCTCGACCCGGTGCCCGGAGATCTTGAGCTGCGCGTCGCGCCTGCCCAGGAACTCGATGAGCCCGCCGGGCCGGAACCGGCCCACGTCCCCCGTGCGGTACCAGCGCCGCCCCTGGCTCATGGGGAACTTGCGGGACGTCAGTTCCGGGTCGCCGAGGTATCCGTCGGCGAGCCCGAGTCCGCCGATCCACAGCTCGCCCGGCACCCAGTCCGGGCAGTCCTTTCCGGCCCCGTCCACGACCCGGTACTCCTGCCCGGTGAGCGGACTGCCGTACGGGATCGACGGCCAGCCGGGAAGCGACGCGGTGACCGTGTACGTGTTGGACCACACGGCGGCCTCCGTCGCCCCGCCCATGGCGACGAACCGGCAGCCGCCCGCCGTGCGCGCCCGCAGGCGAGCGGGCAGGTCGAGCGCGATCCAGTCACCCGAGGCGAGGGCCGTGCGCAGGCCGAGGAGGTCTCCGGGCGGTCCCTCGCCGTGCTCGTCCGCGTCGAGGAGGAGCCCGAGCAGCGCCGGCACCGTGTTCCACACCGTCACGCCGAAGCGGCGTACGAGCGCGGGCCAGCCGGCGGGGTCGCGCCGGTCCTCCTCCGTCGGCAGCAGCAGCGAGCCGCCCGCCGACAGGATGCCGAAGAGGTCGTAGACGGCGAGGTCGAAATCGAGTGCCGAGAGAGCGAACACCCGGTCCCTGGCCCGGATGCCGTGGCGCCTGCTGACATCGGCGACGGTGTTCCAGGCGGCGGCGTGCGAGACGCTGACGCCCTTCGGCTCGCCGGTCGAGCCGGAGGTGAAGATGACGTACGCGGGTGTGCCCGGCGCGGGCACCACGGGACCTTCGAGGGGTTCGTGCTCGTGCGCCAGTGCCGGGGTCAGCACCTCGGGCCCCGCCTTCGCGGCGGCCGGAGCCCCGGGTTCGGCCTCCTCGGCGATGCTCACGCGGATGCCGGCGAGCGCGTGCACCCGGGCGCGCCGGTGGGCCGGCTGCGCGGGGCCCACGGGGACGAAGACCGCGCCGGCGGCGAGCACTCCGAGGACCGCGGCCACCTGCGCCGGGCCCTTCGGCAGGCCCACGGCGACCCGCTCCCCCTCGCGGACCCCTCGGGCCCGCAGCGCGGCGGCGAAGCGGAGCGCGTCCGAGGCGAGCCGCACATAGCTGATCCGCGTGCCGTCCGGGGTGATGAGCGCGGTGCGGCCGGGCGCGGCGGCGGCATGCGTGAAGAAGGTCTCGTGCAGGGTGCGCGCCGCGGTGACGGGTCCTGCCGCCTCGGCGGCGGCACGGCGGCGGGCTTCCCGCTGGGGCGCGGGGAGGAGCGGGGGCACCGGCGACTCCCAGTCGCCGTCGGCGAGGTGGTCGAGCAGCTTCGCGTACGCCGCGAACATGGCGTCCAGAACGCCTTCGCGGAAGAGGGCTTCGACGGCGTCCCACGTCACGACGAGGGCCCCGTCCTCCTCGGTGACCTGGTTGTCCAGGCACACCTGCGGCGACTGCGACAGCCCCCAGACCTTCGCCGGGAAGCCCGTCGCCGGGCCGGAGAGCGAGGCGTCGCCGACCCCGAGCGCGCCGGTGAAGACGACAGCGGGGGTCCCGGGCGCCGAGCGGCGGGCCGTCTCGCGCAACAGCCAGGCCGCGGGCACGTCCTGGTGGTCCAGGTCGGCGGCCTGCCGTGCCTGTGTCTCGCGCAGCCGCTCCAGCCAGTGCGTTCCGGCGCGCCGGTAGGCGGCGGGCGCGAGCGAGGTGAAGTCCCCGAGCACGCGGTGCACGTCGGGGTGCGTCTCGCGGCGGTTGAAGAGCGTGAGGGTCACCGCGACCGCGTCCGCCCCGCTCCACGCGGCGAGGACTTCCCCGTAGGCGGCGAGGAGCAGCGTCGCCGGGGTGAGCCCGTACCGGGCCGCGCGCTCCTTGACGGCCCGCCAGCGCGGCGCGGGCAGACTCAGGCGGCGCCGCGTGAAGCGCGGCCCCGTCAGGGACGCCGGCTCGGTGGCGAAGGGCAGGGCGGGGGGCTGCGGAAGCTCTGCGAGCCGCTCCTCCCAGTGCGCGCGTGCCCGGGCGAGCGCGGCGGGATCGGGGGCGAGGTTCGTCAGGTAGTCGCGGAAGGTGAGCGAGAGCGGCGGGAGGGGGGCCTCCGGGTCGTCGTAGAGGGTGTTCAGTTCCCCGTAGAGCGTCGTGAGCGAGAGGGCGTCGAGTACGAGGTAGTCGAGGCCCACGGCGAGGCGGGTCCTGGTGCGGCCGTTCTCGCCCGGGTAGCGGAGCGCGGCGAGGTCGAAGAGCGGCCAGGTACCGGGGTCGCGCACTTGGTGCGCCATGCGTTCCCGCAGGGCGGCGAGCGCGGGCCCGGCCCCAGCCGCGTCCGTCTCCTCGACGCGGACGCGTACCTCGGGCACCGAGGGGAGCACGCGTTGTGTGCCGTCCGCCTCGACGACGGCGCGGAGCATCCCGTGGCGGCGCACGAGCCGGTTCCAGGCGCGGGCGAGGCGGTCGAGGTCCACGTCGGGGCCGTCGAACTCGCTGTAGTGCCAGGTGCCGACGCCGCCCAGCGTGAAATCGGAGTCCCGGCCGCGCAGGTAGGCGGCCTGTACGTCGGTGAGCGCGAAGGGCTCGTGGGCGTGCACCGCGTCGGCGACGGGGGCGGACGGTGCGGGTGTGCCGGCGGCGGCACGCGGTCCGAGGCGGGCGGCGAAATCCCGGAGAGCGGGTGCGGCGAAGAGGGCGGCCACTGCGGCCTCCGCGAAGCCGGCGGCACGCAGCCGTCCCACCGCCCGGGTGGCGAGAAGGGAGTCGCCGCCGAGCGCGAAGAAGCTGTCGTCTCTGCCGATGCCGGTCACCCCGAGGAGTTCCGCCCACACGGCCGCCACCGTCTCCTCCGCGGTGCCCGCGGGGGTCTCTCGTGTCTGCCACCGGTCGCCGGCGTGCCCCGTGAGCAGGAGGGCGACGGCCGCGCGGTCGGGCTTGCCGTTGGGCGTGAGCGGGAGGGCGTCCCTGATGAGGACGGACTCGGGCACCATGTAGCCGACGAGCCGTCCTGCCGCCCGCGCGCGCACCTCCTCGGGCAGTACGGGGGGCTCCGCGCCGCCCGGTACGGGAGTGACGAGGGCGGCGAGCCTGCGCACGGGCTCGTCGACGACCACGGCGACGGCGCGCAGGACCGCGGGGTCGGCTTCCAGAGCGGCCTCGACCTCACCGAGTTCGATCCGGTGCCCGCCGATCTTCACCTGGTGGTCGGCCCGTCCCAGGAACTCGATGATCCCGTCGGGGCGGTAGCGCGCGAGGTCCCCGCTGCGGTACCAGCGCTCGCCGTCGTGCTCCACGAACCGCTCGGCGGTGCGTTCTGGGTCGCCGCGGTAACCGGTGGCGAGACCGGGCCCCGCGATCCACAGTTCGCCCGGAACGCGGTCGGGGCAGTCGTGCCCGTGGCTGTCCACGACGCGTGCGCGCATGTTGCGCAGGGGTTTCCCCCAGGGCACCGAGAGCCATGCCGGGTCCACCTCCTCGACTTCGAAGACGGTCGAGTGCACGGCGGCCTCGGTCATCCCGCCGAGCGCGAGGAAGCGGCAGCCGGGGACGAGGGCGCGCAGCCGGGCCGGCTGGTCGAGCCCGATCCAGTCGCCGCCGAGCAGGGCGAAGCGCGGGGTGCTGCCGAGTCCGGTATCTGCTCCGGCCGCGAGGAGGAGGTCGAGGACGGCCGGCACGCACTGGAGGAGTGTGACGCCGTGGCCGCGCACGAGCGCGGTCCAGTGGTGCGCGTCCTTGCGGTGGTCCTCGCCGACGAGGACGACCGCGCCCCCGGCCGACAGGGGTGCGAAGAGGTCGAAGGCCGCGAGGTCGAAGTCGAGCGCGGAGAGGGCGAGGGTGCGGTCGCGGGGCCCGATGGCGCATCGCTCGCGCAGCGCGTCGAGTGTGTTGACGACGGCCCGGTGCGGGACCTCGACCCCCTTGGGGAGACCGGTGGAGCCCGAGGTGAACAGGAGGTACGCGGGGCTCTCCGGTGCGGGCGTGCTGATGACGGCGGCCGGGGGGTGGCCGACTGCCTCGTCGATCGTGAGGCAGGTGAGACCGGGGACGTCCCGGCACAGGTGCGCGTGGCCGGGGTCGGTGAGGACCACGCGCGCCCCCGCCCGCGCGTGGATGTGCCGCCGCCGCGCGGCGGGTTGCTCGATCCCCACGGGCGCGTAACAGGCCCCGGCGGCGAGGACACCGAGCACCGCGACGACCTGGGCCGCGCCCTTGGGCAGAGTGATCGCGACCGTATCGCCCTCGCCGACCCCGTGGTGGCGCAGCAGGGCCGTCACCCGGCGGGCCGCTCGGTCCAGTTCGCCGTAGGCGAGCCGCGTCCCGTCCTCGCGGACGAGGGCGAGGCGCTGGGGATGTTCGGCGGCGTGCCGGAAGAACGGGCCGTGCAGGGGCTCTTCGGACTCGGGGGTGCGGGGCCGTGCCGCCGCCGTGCGCGCCGTGAGCCGCGCGGCGGGGACGAGGGGGCCGACCGGCTCCTCCCACGCGGCTTCCCGCTCGGTGAGGGAGGTGAGCAGCGCGCGGTATGCGGCGAAGGCCGCGTCCGCGACTCCCGGAGCGAGGACTCCGTCCCGTACGTCCCAGTTGAGCAGCAGCCCGCCGTCCAGTTCGGTGACCTGGGCGTCGAGGACGACCTGGGGGCCTTGCGAGATGATCCACACCGGGCGCCCGAAGAGCTCTTGGACCTCGGGGGTGAAGATCTCGCCGAGTCCGAGGGCGCTCGTGTAGACGACGGGCGCGAGGACGGGGGAGCCCTCGGCGCGCGTGAGGTCGCGCAGCACCTCGACACCGCCGTAGGAGCCGTGCACGACACCCGCCCTGATGCCGTCCTGGATGTGCTGGGCGTGGGCGAGGAACGGGAGGGGCTCGGTGAGGTCCACGTCGAGCAGGAGCGAGGAGCTGAAGTCGCCGACGAGTCCGGCGACATCGGGCGTGTAGAGCTCGCGGTCGAAGAGGGGGAGGTTGAGCAGGAAGCGGCGGTTGCCGCTCCAGGCCGCGAGGACCTCGGCGAAGGCGGTGGCGAGCGCGGCGGCCGGGGTGAGCCCGTGGCCCCTGGCCCGTGCGGCGAGCGTCTCCTTGTCGGCCGGGCCGATCCAGTGGTGCAGCCGCCGCGCGCGGGTGAGCGCGGTGTCGGTGGCCGCGACGGGCCGGGTGAGCGGCACGGTCGTCGGGACCTCCGGGGCCCGGGGCAGGGTGGCGAGCCGCTCGTGCCACCAGGCGCGGTCGGCCGCCCTTTTCTCGGCTGTGCCGGGGTCGGTGGCGCGCGCCGCGAGGTAGTCGCGGTAGGTGAGCGAGAGGGGCGGGAGCGGTTCGCCGGGGTGGGCGTAGAGGTCGCGCAGGTCGGCGAGGAGGACGCGCAGGCTCAGGGCGTCGCCGGCCATCATGTCGAGGCCGATCTGGAGCCGCGTGCGGTCGCCGGGCAGGAGGCACAGGGCGGTACGGAAGAGTTCTCCCGCCGCCGGGTCGGGCCGGGTGTGGGTGTGCCGCTCGCGCAGCTCGGCGAGGCGCGCGCTCAGCTCCTCGCCGGACAGTTCGCGCAGGTCGTGCACGGCGAAGCGGGCGGGTCCGTCGCCGTACTGCTGGCGGCCGTCCGCGTCGACGTACGCGCGCAGCATGGCGTGCCGGTCCACGAGCTTGCCGAGTGCCGTGCCCAGGCGCTCGGGATCGAGTCCGGTGCCGTCGAGTTCGACGGCGAAGTGCGGGGCGACGCCGCCGAGCGGCTGTCCGTCCTGGCGGCCGATCCAGTACGCGTGCTGCATGGCCGAAAGGGCGAAGGGCGTGCCGTCCTCCGGGCTGCTCGCGGGCAGGGGGGCGGCGGCATTCGCCGCGGGGAGGCCGCTCCGTTCGCGCAGGACGGCGTACCAGGCCCTCAGGACCGGCTTGTCCACGAGGTCCTGGAAGGTCACCGAACTGCCGGCCCGCCGCCAGGCGCCCACGAGTCGCATCAGCACGAGTGAGTCGAGGCCGAGCGCGAAGAGGTCGCTGTCCTCGTCGAGTGTCCCGGCGCCCAGCGCTTCGGCCACTGTCGCGCGGATCTCCTCGGGGGTGAGTCCGTCGCCGGGCGGCGTGGGCTGCCCGGTCCTGGCGCGGGGGTCGGGGTGGTGGTCGTTCACGGCGGTGTCAGCCTCCGGTGGGAGCAGGGGGGTTGGGTGCGTGGAGGGGGGCTCGGTTCGCCCGTACGGGCGAGAGCCGCGAGGGGGTCACAGCCGCACCTGAAAATGATTATCATTAGATTCTCGAACGTTCAAGGGCGCATTCCGCCCGTCCCTTACGACCAGGCCCCAGGAGCACGGCATGCCTCGCCCCCCGCACTCGCACGATCCGCACGAACACCCGAAGGACCCCGACCACCCCGCCTGGCCCCGGGAGGCGGCCGAGCGCTACCGGCGCGCCGGCCACTGGCGCGGGCGCGCCTTCGGCCAGGAAGTGACCGCGTGGGGCCTCGAACGCCCCGGCCGTACCGCCCTCGTGGACGGCACGCGCCGCTGGACGTACGCCGAACTCGCCGCGGAGAGCGAGTTGCTCGCCTCCGGCCTGCGCGCCCTCGGTATCGGGCGCGGGGACCGCGTCGTGGTACAGCTCCCCAACGTCGCCGAGTTCGTCCTGCTGTGGTTCGCCCTGCAACACCTCGGTGCCGTGCCTGTCCACGCGATGCCGGGACACCGCCGCGCCGAACTGACGCACCTGATCCGCCTCTCCGGCGCCGTCGCCTGCGTCGTGCCGGACCGGCACGCCCGCCACGACCACCGCACGCTCATGCGCGAAGTGCTCGCCGGGCTGCCGCGACAGGACGCGTGCCAGGTGATCGTGGTCGGGGACCCCGGTCCGCACGAGGACTTCGTGCCGTACGCCGCCCTGCGCCGTACGGAGTCGGCGAGGAGGGCGGTCGAGGACCCGCCCGCGCCCGGCGACCTCGCCCTGCTGCTGCTATCCGGCGGCACGACGGGTCTGCCGAAGCTCATCCCGCGCACGCACGACGACTACGCCTACAACGCCCGTGCCGCCGCCGAGGTGTGCGGCCTTGACGCGCGCTCCGTCTACCTCGCCGTGCTCCCCGTCGCCTTCAACTTCACGCTCGCCTGTCCCGGCGTCCTCGGGACACTCTTCGCGGGCGGCACGGTCGTCCTGGCGCCCGACCCGAGTCCGCAGACCGGCTTCGCACTCATCGCCCGCGAGGGGGTCACGTTCACCGCGCTCAGCCCGCCGCTCGTCCCGCACTGGATGGAGGAAGCCGCCGCCGACCCGGATTCCGCGCGCACGCTGCGTGTCGTCCAGGTCGGCGGAGCCCGGCTGGCCGACGCGCTCGCCGCCCGGCTCGGTCCCGCGCTCGGGGCCACGGTCCAGCAGGTGTACGGCATGGCCGAGGGACTGCTGAACCTGACCCGGCTCGACGACCCCGCGGAGCTGATCCGTACGACGCAGGGCCGTCCGCTCTCCCCCGACGACGAGATCCTCGTCGTCGGGCCGGACGGTGCCCGCGTCCGCGAGGGAGAACCCGGCGAACTCCTCACCCGGGGCCCGTACACCCCGCGCGGCTACTACCGGGCCGCCGCACACAACGCGCGCGCCTTCACCCCGGAGGGCCACTACCGCACCGGCGACCTCGTGCGGCGCCTTCCCTCCGGGCATCTCGTCGTCGTGGGGCGGGTCAAGGACCAGATCAACCGCGGCGGCGAGAAGATCGCGGCGACGGAGGTCGAGGAACACCTCCTGACACACCCGCGCATCGGCGCGGCGGCACTCGTCGGCCTGCCCGACCCCGCGCGGGGCGAGCGGGCCGTGGCCTTCGTGACGTGCTCCGCCGCTCCTGCCCCGGAGGCACCGGAGCTCAGCCGCTACCTGAGCGAGAAGCGCGGACTGGCCGCCTACAAGGTCCCCGACCAGTTCGTCGTCGTCACCGCGCTGCCCCTGACGCCGGTCGGCAAGGTGGACAAGAAGGCGCTGGCCGAGCGGCTCGCGGACTGAGCCCGGCCGGAGGGCCGCTCGTGGTGCTCACCGAGGCGGGGCACCACGAGCGGCCGGGGACGCGACAGCCCGGCCGCGCGTGCCTCGCGGCGCAGGGGCCGGCCGTCCGCACCGTGCACGGCCGGCCCCGCCACAGCGCACCCTCGGCGGCTCCCGCACCGCGGCGTCGCCTACTCCTGCTCCTCGCCCCGGGTGGCACGGCCCCGTCGCGACGGCTCTTGCCCTCGCGCCGGCTTCGGCACCGCGTACGGAGGCTGCCCCAGCACCTGGGACGCGGCGCCCGAAGCGACCACCTCGCCGCCGTCCAGGACCACGACGCGATCCGCGCAGCGGGCGACGGCCGCGAGGTCGTGCGAGACGAGGACCAGGGTCAGCCCGTCCCGACGGCGCAGTGCGTCGAGCAGGTCCACGATCTCGGTCGCGGTGTCGGGGTCGAGAGCGGAGGTCACCTCGTCGCACACCAGTACGCGGGGCGCCGCCGCGAGAGCACGCGCGAGCGCCACCCGCTGCCGCTCCCCGCCCGAGAGAGCGGCAGGACGCCGCGCGAGGATCTCCGCGCCGAGCCCGACCCTGGCGAGCAGTGCGCCGGCTTCCGCCGCCGCGCGGTCCGGGCCGAAACCGCGAAGACCGGTGAGCGGGCGGGTCAGGGCGCGCCGGACGGATTCCCTGGGGTTGAGCGCGCCATGCGCGTCCTGTGCCACCAACTGCGCAGCGGCGGAAGGGCCTTGGCCCACGCCCTCCCGGTCGTGCCACTCCACGGTGCCGGCCTCCGGGGCCAGGAGACCGGCCAGGCAGCGCGCGAGAGTCGTTTTGCCCGCGCCGGAAGGACCGAGCACGGCGGTGCACGTCCCCGGGGGCACTGCGAGGCCGACGCCGCGCAGGACGGGCGCGGCCCCGCGCGCGGGCACCACCACCAGTCCCGAAGCACGGAGCCCGCCTTCACGCCCGGCCTCCGCCGCTCTCCGCCTCCGGGGCGGTGCGGGGTCGGTGGCCAGGACCTCCCGGGGCGTTCCGCGCGCCACGACGCGTCCCGCCTCCAGCCGTACGGCCTCGTCCGCGAGCGCACCCACCCAGCGGGGATCGTGGCTGACGAGCACAACGGACCTTCCTTCCTCCCGCACCGTCTCCTCGATCAGCTCCCGCACCTCCCGGGCGAGCGCGTCGTCCAGACCGGCCGTCGGCTCGTCCAGGACCAGGACGCGCGGCGCACTCGCGAGCGCGGCGGCGAGCACCACGCGCCGCGCCTGGCCACCTGACACCTCGTGCGGACGCCGCCGCAGGAAGGCGCGTGCGGCGGGCAGCCGGACCCGGTCGAGGAGCGTGGCGACCCGCTCCGCCTCCTTCTCACGCGGTCCGCCGGCGCGCCGCACCGCGTCCAGGAGGTGCGCGCCGATCCCCCGCGCGGGGTTGAGGGCCGCCGCCGGGTCCTGGCCCACGTACGCGACGAGCCGGCCCCGTACGAGCCGTGCGCCCTGTCGCGTGAAGGGATCGGTGCCCGCGACGCGCACCCGGCCGGCGCGCAGCGCGAGTCCCGGCCTGACGTGGCCGAGGAGCGCCAGCGCGAGGCTGCTCTTGCCCGAACCCGAGCGGCCCACGACGCCCAGAATCCGTCCCGCGCCGAGCACGAGGCTCGCCTCCGTGAGGACGGACTCGCCACCGGAGGCCGGGCCGAGCGTGAGCCCTTGGACCCGCAAGCCGTCGGCGCTCGTGACGCGCTCCCTCTCTCCGCCGCCTCCCCGGCCCGCTCCCTCGGCCCTCATCCCGCCGCCTCCGCTCCGGCAAACCGGTCGGCCAGCAGTCCGACACACACCGAGAGGGCCACGAGCAGGAGGGTCGGGACGAGGAAGGGCACCACCACGAGCGAGGCGCCGGCCAGGTTCTCGCTCACCATCCGCCCCCAGTCCGGCTCCGCACCGCTCCCGCCGAGGCCGAGGAAGCCCGCCGTCGCCGCCAGGTGCAGCGAGGCCACGAGGCGCAGCCCCGCCTCCGTGAGCGCGGTTCCCGCGAGGTTGGGCAGGAGGTCGTAGCGGGCCACGCGCAGCGCCGAGTCCCCGCGCGCCTGCGCCGTCTCCACGTAAGCGGTGGTCACGACGCGGGCCGTCGCCGCACGCAGTACGCGCACCGAGAACGGCGCGGTGGCCAGTGCCAGCGCGAGGACGGTGGCCGGGCCGCTGCCGGGGAATCCGGCCGCGAGCACGAGGACGAGCAGCAGCGGCGGGACGACCGCGAGCACGTCGAAGAGCCGCTGCACCGTCTCCCCCACCCGTACCGGCGCGAGCCCCGCGAGCACGCCGGCGACCCCGCCCACCAGGCTCGTGAGCACGGTCGCCGTGCCCGCCGTCAGGACCATCCGGCGTCCGCCGCACAGCACCCGGCTCAGTACATCGCGGCCGAGCGCGTCGGTCCCCAGCGGCAGTCCGGGGGCCGGGCCACCGTATGCCGTTCCGAGCTGGGCCCGCGCGTCGTGCGGTGCGAACAGGGGGCCGACGAGGGCGAGGGCGAGCACGAGGGCGGCACCGGCCCCCGCGAGCCATGGCAGCACGCCATGGGACCGCCGCGCATCTCCACTCACCCGCGCCACCGCGTCCCCCTTCAGCACCTCCGGTCTTTCCCTCTCCGTCTCCCGGACTCCCCGCTTTCCGAGCCTCTTCACCTCCCTGTCCCTCCCCTCGGGTCGAGCAGCCGGGCGAGGACGTCGCCGAGCAGCAGGAGGAGCAGGACGACGGCCGCGAGCGCCGTGGTGATGCCGAGGACCATCGGGACGTCCCGCGCCGCCACCGCCTGCTGGAGCTCCCGGCCGATGCCGGGGTAGTCGAAAACGCTCTCGACCACGACCGCCCCGCCCACGAGGCCGCTCGTCGTGAGGGCGAGGCCCTGCACCGCCGGTCCCAACGCGTTCGGCAGGACATGTCGCAGCGCGAGCCGGGCACCACGCACCCCGTCGAGCCGTGCCGCCTCGATGTACGCGCTGCGGTCCACCTCGGCGACCGCGGTGCGCACGAGCCTGGTGGCTGTCGCGAGCCCGGCCCCCGCGAGGGTCAGGACCGGCAGGACGAGCCCGCTCGGCGCCTGGAAGGGCGAGCCGCCGAGCGGCACCAGGACGACGCGAGGCAGCAGCCCGAGTCCCACCGAGAAGACCGCGATCAGGAGCGCAGCCGTCACGAACTCGGGGACGCTTGCCGCCGTCAGGGCCACGAGGGAGACGAGCCTGTCCGGTGCCCTCCCCCGGCGCAGCCCGGCCCACAGCCCGAGCACCAGGGCGCACGGCACGACGAGGAGCAGGGTGAGCCCCGCGAGGAGCAGGCTCGCGGGCAGGCGCTCGGCGAGCACCCGCGTCACCGGCCGGTGGCCCACGAACCCGGTGCCGAGGTCCCCTCGTACCGCCTTCCCCGCCCACCGCGCGTACCGCTCGGCAACCGGTCGGTCGAGTCCCAGCGAGTGGCGTACCGCCGCGCGCTCGGTGGGCGAGGCGTCCGTGCCCGCGACCGCGCTCACCGCGTCACCGGGCAGCGCGGCGGTGGCGGCGAAGACGAGGCCGGTGACGAGGACGAGCAGGACGGCGGCCCAGCCCGCCCGGCGGGCCAAGAAGACCGGGAGGCTCATCGCAGCGACGCGTGCGAGAAGCCGGGGAACTGCTCGAAGAGGTCGTCAGCGACGCCGCCGACCCCGGTCGCCTGCGCGTTGAGGTAGGGCTTGAAGACCGGCAGCACCGTATTGCCCTCCTCCCACAGCTTGCGCTGCGCCTTGCCACCGGTCTCGCTCGCCTTCGCTCCGGTGGCGGCCCGCGCCTTGGCCACGAGCGCGTCCACGTCGGGCCGGTTCCAGCCGAGTGCCGAGGGCGAGCCGCCGGCGGTGTTCATCTGGTAGGTGGGCAGTGCCGGGACGGGGACTTGGTAGGCCGCGACGAAGGGCAGCTTGCTGTACGCGGCGAAGTCGGCGAAGAGCTGCCCGGCGGGCAGTTCGCGCAGACTCGCCCGTACCCCCACCGCGCGCAGGTCCTCCACGTACAACGTCGCCGCCTCGACCATTCCCGGGGTCTCCGGGCCGGTCGTGAGCCGTATCTCCATGCCGTCGGCGCCCGCTCGTTCGAGCAGTCGCCGTGCCCGCTCCGGGTCGTGGGCGCGCCGCGGGAGGTCGCTCGCGTAGTCGGGGAAGCCGAGCGAGGGCAGGTCGTTGCCGACGGTCGCCTCGCCGTGGAAGACGGTGCGGACGAGTGCCTCGCGGTCGACGGCGAGTTTGAACGCCTCGCGGACCCGGGCGTCGTCGAAGGGCTTGGTTCGCATGTTCATCCGGAAGGACAGCGCGACGAGGTACGGGCTCTTCGACGGGGCGAGCCGGACCCGGCCGTCCTTGCCGAGCGTGCGGGCGGCGACCGGCGAGAGATCGTGCGCGAAGTCGACCTGCCCGCTGGTGAGCGCGCCCGCGCGGGCCTGGGCGTCGGCGATCGAGCGCAGTTCGAGGCCGTCGAGCAGTGGCCCCTCGCCGTAGTAGTCGTCGTGGCGGCGGAAGGCGGTGCCCTGGCCCGGGGTGAACTCGGTGAGCTTGAAGGGGCCGCAGCTCGGGGTGCGCGCGGTGATCTCACGGGTGCCGTCCTTGACGACGAGGAAGTTGCCCTGGCACAGGATCAGGCGCCCGTCCGCGATGGGCCGCAGGGTCGGCAGGTCCACCTCGTGGGCGCCGTGTGCCCGCGCGCCCTTCAGGTCGAAGTTGAGCGCGATGAGCTTGAAGGCGGGCAGGGTGCTGGCGCCCGCGAGCCGCAGGGAGTGCAGGACGTCATCGGCGGTGAGCCGTGAACCGTCGGTGAAGCGCACGTCCTCGCGCAGCCGCAGGGTGTACGTGCCGAGGTCCGCGGAGATGCCAATGTCCTTGAGGACCCCGTAGCGGACCCCGTCCTCGGCCTTCGGGTCGAGGTTGCCGAGCGTGCCGTGCCAGGCACGGGCGCGCACCATGTCGAGCGCGGTGGGTCCGCGGAAGAAATCGAGGGTCTCGGAGGCGCCGCCGCCGACGAACGCGGCCCGCAAGGTGCCGCCGGAGCGCCCCTTGCCGGCGTCCTCGCCCCGGGCCGGTTTCTCCTCGTCGGAGGAGCACGCGGTGAGGAGGCCGCCACCCGCTCCGAGTGCGAGCGCCGCACCCGCGCCCGCGGTGAGGAAGCGGCGTCTGCCCGGGTGCGGCGGAAGGGAGGAGGGGGACATGGACGGACTCCATCCAGGAGAAGGGATCGGGTGGCGTGGGGGGCGTGGTGGTACGGGTGCGGTACGGGGCCGCTCAGTGTCCTGTCCCCTCGTGCACGGTGATCGCGCCGGAGGGGCAGCGCCGGGCCGCCTCGCGAGCGTCCGCGAGGAGCGCGGGCGCGGGGCGCGGGGCGAGAAGGCGTACGAGGCCGTCCTCCTCGCCCTGGTCGAAGACCCGGGGGGCGGCGAGGACGCACTGCCCCGCGCCCACGCACACCCCGGCGCGCACCGTGACCTGTGGCGGCCGGGCCTCGCGGGAGGTGCTCATCGGGCCGGCGCCGCGAGGGACGCGTGCGCGTGGTCATGGGGCAGCGCGCACTCCTCGCCGGTGTTCCAGGCCGGGAAGGGATCATCGGCGGGGACCGTCTCGCCCGGGCGCAGCAGACAGTCGGTCAGGGCGGCGCGGAGCGCTTCGACGCGCAACTCCGTTCCGATGAAAACGACTTCCTGAGCGTCGGGCACCTCGCGGTCCCGCACGGCCGAAGGCTCGAAGCGCGCGACGGCACCCGCCTGCGACCACAGTCCCGTCACGTCCTCGCGCCCGGCGAGGGTGAAGAAGCCCTTGGAGCGCAGGATTCGCCCGTACCTGCCGCTGTCGATGCGCTCGGTGACGAACTCCCAGAGCCTGCCTGGGTGGAAGGGCGTCGGCGAGCGGAAGACGAGGGAGGAGATGCCGTACTCCTCGGTCTCCGGGGTGTGTTCGCCGTTGAGTTCACGCACCCAGCCGGGTGCTTCCTGGGCGCGGGCGAGGTCGAAGCGCCCGGTGTCCAGGAGTTCGCGCAGCGGCACCCGGCCACGTACCGCCGACAGCGGACGCGCGCGCGGGTTGAGCCGCGCGAGGACCGCGCGCAGCCGCTCCGCGTCCCGCTCCCCGACCAGGTCCAGTTTGTTGAGTACGAGGACATCGGCGAACTCGACCTGGTCGACGAGGAGATCGCTCACGGTGCGCTCGTCGTCCTCGTACGCGGCGAGCCCCCGTTCGGCGAGGTCGTCGCCCGCGTCCAGCTCGGCGAGGAAGTTCCTCGCGTCCACGACGGTGACCATCGTGTCGAGACGTGCCACCTCGCCGAGGCTCGCGCCGTCGTCGCGGGCGAAGGCGAAGGTCGCGGCGACCGGCAGCGGTTCGGAGATGCCGCTGGACTCGATGAGGAGGTAGTCGAAGCGTTCCTCCCGCGCGAGGCGGTCCACCTCGGTGAGCAGGTCGTCCCGCAGCGTGCAGCAGATGCAGCCGTTGGTCAGCTCGACAAGGCGTTCCTCGGTGCGGGAGAGCGCCGCCGGGCCGCCGCGTACGAGGGCGGCGTCGATGTTCACCTCGCTCATGTCGTTGACGATGACGGCGACCCGCAAACCCTCCCTGTTGTCGAGGACGTGCTGGAGCAGGGTCGTCTTGCCCGCGCCGAGAAAGCCGGAGAGCACGGTCACGGGGAGTTCACGCCCGGCCATCGCGCTCACTCCTCGGGGCGCAGCAGGCCGCGCCGGTAGGCCGCCACGAGGTGCTGGGGCACGCGGTGGGCGACTCCGTCCACGGTGACGGTGACGAGCTTGGGGGCGCTCGCCCTCCACTGCGCCCTGCGATGACGGGTGTTGGCGCGGGAGGTTTTGCGCTTGGGGACGGCCATGGGGCCTTCCTTTCTCTGGGGTTACTGGGGTTACCGGGGTTACCGGGGTTGCGGATCGGAGGCCGGTGGGGGCGGGGGCGTACGGGCGGTGTGCGGCGTAGTCGGGGCCGCGGTGGCCGTGCCGCGTGGGCGGCGGGTGGTCAGCGGCTGCTGTAGGGCAGGAGCGCCATCTCACGGGCGTTCTTGATCGCGGCCGCGAGCTGCCGCTGCTGCTGAGCGCTCACCCGGGTGACGCGGCGGCTGCGGATCTTGCCGCGGTCGGAGATGAACTTCCGCAGCAGGTCGGTGTCCTTGTAGTCGATGTACGTGATCCCGGCGGCGTCCAGCGGGTTGGGGCGCGAGGCGCGGGCGTCACGGCGGCGGTGGGTGGGACGGGGCACGGGAGGGCTCCTGGGGTACAGGTCAGTGGAGGGAACCGGTCAGTGGACGGGGTCGAGGAACTGGTCGAAGGAGGCCGGGAAGTCCTTCCACGCCTGCGTGCCGCCGGCCATTTCGGCGTCGGTCAGCAAGCAGGAGGCGAGGACGGCGGCGATGCCTTCGCGGTCCAGGTCGGGTGAGGTGAAGACGAGGTGCTGCTCGCGGTCGCCGTGTTCGGGGTGCCAGTCGAGCGCGGCGGCGGCCCGGCGCAGCGGCGGTACGAGATCCCAGGCGGCGTCGGGGAGTCCGCGCAGCCAGGGTCCGGCGGCCTCCACGCACAGCGCGCCGCCGGCCGCGTCCCAGTGCAGCAGCGTGTCGGGCCGGTCGGCGAGCCAGAAACGGCCCCGGCTGCGTACCGCCGCGCAGCACAACTCCTCCAGCGCCTCGAAGAGGCGCCCGGGGTGGAAGGGCCGACGGTGGCGCCATACGAGGGTGCCGATCCCTGCCTCGTGGGCTTCCTGCGGGAGGAGTGCCATCGCCGGGTGCTGGGCCGCTGCCGCCGCCTCGGTGTCGAAGCCCTCCCGGAGCAGGCCGCGCAGTTCGGGGGAGCCCAGCGGCAGGCGCGTTGCGGTGGGGTGCAGTTGGGCGAGCAGGGCAAGATCGTCGGGGTCGTACTCCTCCTGCTGTCCGGCGAGTACGAGGACGCGCGGGTACTCCAGTTGCCGGGCGAAGGTGTCGCCCACGGTGCGTTCGTCGGTCGACGCGGCGGCGAGACCGGCTTCGGCGAGGTCGTCTCCGTTGCCGAGGCAGGCGAGGACGAGGGCGGGGTCCACGGCGGTGAGCACGGTGCCGAGGCGCAGCGACTCCCCCGCGTGCGCGACGACGACCTCGGCCATCGCGCGCGGTTCGACGGAGTCCCACAACTCCACGAGGGCGAGGCGCGTCGTGCCGTCGTCCGCGAGCCGCCGCAGCTCGGGGACCAGGTCCTCGCGCAAGGCGCAGCAGGCGCAGTCGTTGACGAGGGGCGTCTCACCGGTGGCGCGGGTGCCGGAGGCATCGCGCACCTCGCGCACGACCGCTCCGGAGAGGGCGTCGCGCAGGTCGTGGTGGAGTGCGACGCTGCCGGGTACGACGCTCAGCAGGTGGTCGACGGTCCTCGCCCGCGCCTCGGCGTGCAGCCCGGCCACGAGCACGACCGGCAGGGGCGAGCTGTCCCGCGGCCTCATCGGCCGGTCCCGCGCCCGTAACGCCGTTCGAAGCGCTCGACCCGCCCCGCGGTGTCCATGACGCGCGCGGTGCCGGTGTAGAAGGGGTGGCTCGCGGACGACACCTCGACATCGACGACCGGATAGGTGCGGCCGTCCTCCCACTCGACGGTCCGTTCGCTCGTCATGGTCGACCGCGTCAGAAAGGCGAATCCGGCCGCGCGGTCGCGGAAGACGACGGGGCCGTACGGGGGGTGGATACCGGTCTTCATCTCTGTCCTTCGTACGTGCGCGGACGTGCTTTCCCACGCCTCGCGGGGCTCCCGCGCGGACTGCTCCGCAGCGGGTCGGGAGACAGCATACGACAATGGTTTTCATTACCGATACACCCCTCGTCGATCCGGCCCCGTGCGGCCGACGACACCCGCCGGCCGGCGACCGTCGGCCGGCGACCGACGGCCGCCGATCCGGCAACTCGGCGTCTCCCGCGGAACAGCCACCGCCGCGACGCCGCCGGAGGAATCCGAGCGGATACGCGTTCGCGCCTGTCGGCTCACCGGGCAAGACGGTCGCAGCCGTCGCCCGGGAGCTGGGCAGAGGCGGGCTGGACGCGAAGGCGGGGCCGGTCCCGGACCTGACCGGCCGCGCCTTCCGCACGGAGCGCCCCGCGATCGAGGCGGTCCGCGTCACCTCCCGGCAGTCGAGGGCCGGCTCCCTCTTACCCGCTGGACCCGGCCATCCGCGAAGTCGTCCGGTCATTCGCCGGTCGGCGTCGTGCCCCACGGTCGGGCGGGTCCCTCCGCCTGGAGGCCGGGGCTTCGCGCCGAAGCACCGTCAGGCGCCGAACACCGCGTCCAGGCTGCCCGCCTTCGCCTCGTTCACGAGGTCGGCGAACTGGGTGGGGCTCATCTGGACGCGCTGGCCGAAGTCGTCGGTGAGGACGATCCGGCGATCCTCGGTGGCGGCGGGGTCCACGAAGAGCTGGGGGCAGCCGCAATTGCAGTTGCCGCAGAACGTGGCAACCGGTTCGAGGGAGGTCAGGTCGAGGACGCTGGGCTCGTGGGTCATGGGGGCACCTTCCGCCGGGGCCGCGCTCTTGGTGGCGGCCTTGGACGAGGCGGATGTACCCGCGTATGGCCGGGAGTTCACTCTTGTCGTCCCTCCGCGTAACCGGGGAACTCCCCTCGGTACCGCACCGACTACCGAGGGGGACGTGCGCCCGCCGGGACGAGGACGGAGCGGGCGCGCGTCCAGCCCAATCCTTGTGCGTGCGGACGGGGTGCGGCTTCCCGTCCCGTCCGCACGCTTCCGGAATGCGGCCGGGCTATGCCGCGAGGGCCCGGCTTTCGGTCTCCTCCTCTCCCTGTTCCAGTCGCGTGGTCAGGGCGCTGCGCGCCCGTGCGACCCGGGAGCGGACGGTGCCGATGGGGCAGCCGGCCTCTCGGGCGGCCTCCGCGTAGGAGAGCCCGAGGAGCTGGGTGAGCACGAATGCCTGGCGGCGGTCGTACGGGAGCGCCGCCAGGAGGTCCTGGAGCACCACCCCGTCCTCGAAGCCGGGCAGTCCGGTCGGCTGGTTCCGCTCGACGGTCAGGCACCAGTCGTCGGTGTCGGCGAGCAGGGGGCGCGCGGCGGCCCTGCGGAAGTCGTCGACGACTGCGCGGCGCGCGATGGCGAGCAGCCAGGTACGGGCCGAGGAGCGGCCCTCGAAGCGGTGCAGTGTCCGCAGCGCGCGCAGGAAGGTGTCCTGCGCGAGGTCCTCGGCCGCCTGCGGATCGGCCGAGAGGTGGGCCACGTACCGCACGACATCGCGGTGCAGGGCCCGTACGAAGGCGTCGGCGGCCTCGCGGTCGCCGGCGCGGGCGGCGAGTGCCCAGGCGGTCGCGGCGGAGTCCTCCGCCGTTCTGTCCCGGGGGACGGTGGCGCGCTGTGGCCCGCGCGGGGCGGGCAGCGTGGTGTTCATCGCCAGGTGAGTCCTTCACGGATCGGTCCGGGGACGGCGGAACACACGGGCGGCGTGCGGACACGCGGCAGGGCGGGCCGAAGCCTGCCTGCGGTTCCGGGTCTCCGGTGAAAGGGGGCACCCTGGCCCTCGGGGGCCGGGTGTGCCGGAGGACTCCTCGTACGGATGAGGCGTGCCGACGCCGGTGCGGCCGGCCGCCGCTCCGTGCGGGTACGCCACCGGGCGGCCGGTCGGGGACCGGTCGCGTGCGGCTGGATGCGTCCTCCGGAATGCCTGCCGCGTCGTCAGGACGCGGCGAGCACCCCCGGTGGCCCGCGCCGCTCCAGGGCGCGGGCACAGCGCAGCCCTTGGGGCAGCCGGTCGCTGAGGCCCTTGCGAGGGCGCAGGCGACGGCGGGGCGCGGGCAGCGGGGCTGTGCGGAGGAGGTGGAGCGGGGCGCGCAGCCAGCCGGTGACGGCGCGCAGGACCTGGAAGACCGCGCGCTCGCCGTGGGCGAGCCAGATGCCGCAGACGAGGGCGGCCAGGACGTGCGCCGCGAGCATGCCGGTCGAGGACATTCCGCCCATGTCGTGGCCCATGTGGGCCATGGGCGCGAGCGATCCCGAGTGGTCCATGCCCGCCATGTGGCCCATGGCGGAGTGGTCCATCCCGGCCATGCCGGAGTGGTCCATGCCCGCCATGAGGTCGGCTCCCCCGGCTCCGCCACCGGCGCTCACGGGGCCGCCCGCGTCGATGGAGCACAGGTTTTCGTACGGGGACGCGGTGAGCGCGGCCGTCGTCGTACCGCCTGGCGGACCTCCTGCCGGACCGAGGGCGGACTGCGCGGCGGTGAAGGCGCTGTGCAGGACGCCCTGGGTGGCGACGGCGAGGGCGGTCACGAGCCAGGGGCCGCGCTCGCGGGCGGCGAACCACCAGCCGGGGAGCGCGAGGGAGACGAAGGCGACGGCGAGTACCCAGAGGGGCAGCGGGGTGGCCGACATGAGGACGTGTCCGGTCGCGGCGAGCGTCACGGAGACGGCGGCGAACATCGCCGCTCTCAGCACGCGTCCCACCGGCCCGGCCTCCATGGCGCCTCATCCTCCCATCGCACGGCGCCGGAGAACACGGCGGGGCGTCCGGCTCGCCACCTTTGCCGGAAAGGTCATGTAAGGCGGGGAGTTGTGGCATATGCGAGGGTGATATTCGGCGCGCGTGCGGCCGGGACGTTCGGCCTTCTCAGGAGTCACGGACGGGCTACGGGCGGGGCAGCCCGTCCGTGTCCGCGCCGGGGCGGACCACGACGGCGTGGACCGTGCGGGGCGCGCCATGGGCGAAGCGCAGAGTGAAGGAAACCTCGTCTCCGGGTCGCCACGCGCTCTTGGGCCGTACGGTCACGTCGATGCCGTGCGGAGCCATGGTGAGCCCGTCCCCGGCCGGTACGCGTACGGAGCCCACGGGCTGCCGGTACGCGGCGCCGGAGGTCGTCATGCGGTGGCGGCTGAGCAGGGGGGACGTGGTGGTGTCGGGCGAGGTCAGGCCGGTGAGCAGGTCGGCGGAGCCGCCGTCGTTGCCGAGGGCGAAGAAGGCGGCGGTCTCCGGGGTCGTCCCGAGCGGCTGGTAGACGTACGCCTTCGTGACGGTGACATGCGCGGGGCTGCCGGCGCGTCCGCTCGCCGTCCAGGCGCCGAGACCGGCGAGCGCCAGGCCCGAGGCGAGGACGGGGACGCCGACAGCGGCGAGCGGGGCGCGCAGGCGAGCGAAGGTGCCGGGCATCAGAAGGCCGCCCTCGGGGACGGGCGCCGCCGGGCGGCGGCGGGCGCGGGTTGCCAGCGGCGCAGCCGGAGACTCCCGAGCACGACGAGGACGGAACTGAGCGACATCGCGGCGGCGGCGAGCATCGGGTCGAGCAGGCCGACCATCGCGAGCGGGATCGTGACGACGTTGTATCCGAAGGCCCACAGCAGGTTTCCGCGAATGGTGGCGAGCGTGCGGCGCGAGAGGCGGACGGCGTCGGCGAGCGCTTCGATGTCGTCCCGTACGAGGGTGACATCGGCGGCGCCGATCGCGACGTCCGTGCCGGTGCCCATCGCGATGCCGAGGTCGGCGCCCGCGAGTGCCGCCGCGTCGTTGACGCCGTCGCCGACGACGGCGACGCGCCGGCCCTCGTCGCGGAGCGCGCGGACGAGTCCGGCTTTGCGCTCGGGGGTGCAGCGGGCGTAGGTCTCGGTGATGCCGAGCGCGGCGGCGACGGCTCGCGCGGGTTCCTCCTCGTCGCCGGTCGCGAGGACGGGGCGTACGCCGAGGCGGCGCAGCCGGTCCACGGCGTGGTAGCTGCCGGGACGGACGACGTCGCCGAGTGCCAGGAGCGCCTCGGGCCGGCCGTCGACGCGGACGAGCACCGGGGTCTGGGCCGCGTCGAGCGCGGCGGTGCGGGCGGCGTCCAACTCGGGGGGCAGAAGGCCGTCTGCCGTGCCCGCCTCGACCAGACGCCCCTCCACGTGCCCGCGTACGCCGGTGCCCGGGCGTGCGGCGAAGTCGCTGAGCGCGGAAGCTCTGACGGCGCCCTCGGGCAGCGTGCGTTCGGCGTGCGGGACGAGCGCACGGCCGAGCGGGTGTTCCGAGCCGGTCTCCACGGTCGCGGCGAGCCGCAGGGCCTCAGCGGTGCCCACGCCGTCGGGGCGGGCGGTGAGGGCGGTGACGGTGAGGTGGCCGGTGGTGAGGGTGCCGGTCTTGTCGAGGACGACGGTGTCGATGCGGCGGAGGGCTTCGAGTGCCTGGGGCCCCTTGACGAGGACGCCGAGCTGGGCTCCGCGCCCGGTCGCCGCCATGAGCGCGGTCGGGGTGGCGAGTCCGAGGGCGCAGGGGCAGGCGACGACGAGGACGGCGACGCAGGCGGTGAAGGCGGGTTGCGGATCGGCGCCGGCGCCGAGCCAGAAGCCGAGAACGGTCACGGCGAGAGCGAGGACGACGGGGACGAAAACGCCCGCGACGCTGTCGGCGAGGCGCTGCGCGCGGGCCTTGCCCGCCTGCGCCTCGGTGACCAGCGCGGTGATCCGGGCGAGTTGGGTGTCCGCGCCGATCGCGCTCGCGCGGACGAGGAGGATGCCGCCCGCGTTGACGGCGCCCCCGGTCACCGCGGAGCCCGGCCCGGCCTCGACCGGTCGGGTCTCCCCCGTGACGAGGGACAGGTCGAGCGCGGAACCGCCCTCGACGACCTCGCCATCCGTCGCGACGCGCTCGCCGGGGCGGACGAGGAAGACCTCGCCGACCCGGAGCCGGTCGGCCGCGACGACCCGTTCGACGCCCCCGTCCCGTACCGTCACCTCCTTCACGCCGAGTGCGGCCAGTGCGCGCAGGGCCGCGGAGGTGCCGTGCCGGGCGCGGGCCTCCAGGTGGCGGCCGACGAGGACGAAGAGCGGGACGCCGACCGTGGCTTCGAGGTAGACGTGGGCCATGCCGTCCGAGGCGGTCGGCAGCAGTGTGAACGCCATGCGCATGTCCGGGTCGCCCGCGCCGCCGAGGAAGAGCGCGTAGGCGGACCAGCCGAAGGAGGCGAGGACGCCGAGCGAGACGAGGGTGTCCATCGTCGCCGTGCCGTGCCGCAGCCCGCGCCAGGCCCGTTCGTGGAAGGGCCGCGCGCTCCAGACGGCGACGGGCGCGGCGAGCATGAAGCACAGCCACTGCCAGTTGCGGAACTGGAGGGCGGGCACCATCGAGAGCACGAGGACGGGGACGGCGAGGAGGGCGGTGATCAGGAGGCGCGGCAGGAGCGGCGACACCGGTTCCTCCTCCCCCGCGGTGGCCGGTGCGGGCAGCCGAGCCGTGTAGCCCGCCTTCTCGACGGCGGCGACCAGCTTGTGCGGGGCGAGCCCTTCCGGGTGGCTCACGCGGGCCGTGCCGGTGGCGAGGTTGACGGTGGCGCTGACGCCGTCGAGCGCGGCGAGCTTCTTCTCGACGCGGCGCACGCACGCCGCACACGTCATGCCGCCGACCAGGAGATCGGTCGTGTCGAGGCCGGATGCGGGCGCCGTACGGGGCGCGGAGGCGGTGCCCATCAGTGCCCCATCCCGTCCATGCCGTCCATGCCGCCGTGGTGCGGGTCGGGGTCCTCGTCGTGGTGCGAGACTCCGCGCAGGTCGGGGGCGACGGGCCCGGCGAGGTGCCCGACACCGTACGAGACGGTGAAGAGGCCGGCGAGCAGCAGCAGAAAGCCCCCGAGCAGCGCGTACGGCACGGGGGTGGCACGCCGTCCTGCGGGCGGCGTCACCGAGTGGTCCATGAGCGGGGCTCCGGCGTGAGAGCGCGTGGGGCGCGTGGGGCGTGTGTACGGTCCAGGAGTCGGACGCCCGGCACGGTGAGTTCCCCGGCCCGCGCGTGACCCGCGTCACACAATGGACTCCTGTCACACCGGCCCAGGAACCACCGCGCTCCCGGGGCCGTGCGGCAGGAGTCCGTCCACTCGCCGTACCGGCTCACACCATGACGACGAACATCACCGCCATCCCGAGCGCCATGAGACCGTGGCAGCCGAGGTCCCAGGCCGCGTGGACCGCGCCGCCCGCCGCCGTACCGCCGCCGATGCCGCCGTCCGCGCGGCCGGGATTCGCCGTACGAGGGACAAAGCGCCCGGCATCGAAGCCCCGCGCGAGCCACCACAGGGCGAGGGCGAGGAGAGCGAGCGCGAAGAGGCCCGCGCTCCAGCGATCGCCGGTACCGCTGAGTGTCATCGCGGCGAGCGCGCCGGGCGCCGACATGTCCATCCCCGGCATGTCGTGGGCATGGCCGCCGCCCATGCCGTCCATGGACATGCCCGAGGACATCGCGGCGACCATCCAGGCCATGGCGGCGGTCATGACGGCATGGGGCAGGGCCGCGGCGAGCGCCCGGCCGCGCGATTCGACCGCGTTCGGCAGGGCGAGCGCGATCAGGAGGAACCACGCGGCGGCGGCGGAGAAGAAGACCACCTGGGGGGTCGCGGGCAGGTCCATGCCCCACTCCCAGGCCATGGCGAACATCGCGAGGGCCATGACGGCGTGCAGGACGTGCGCGAGGCGCGCGGTCCACGGGTGCGAGCGCGCGGTGACGGCGCGCCAGAGGCCGTACGCGGCGAGGGCGACGAAGAGCAGCGTAAGTATCCAGCGCAGCCCGGTGGCGGCGATCATCGGGCCAGCTCCTTGGGGTTCTCGTCACGGGGGTTGTCGTCGCGAGGGGTCTCCTCGCGGGCGGTGGCCGGTGCGGGACGCGGGGCGCTGCGCGCGCGGCGGGTCCCGGCGAGCGCCAGGTCCATGAGCAGGAAGCAGACGAGCGGCAGACCGAACAGCGGCAGGAAGTACGCGAGTACGGCGCCGACGACGACGAGCGGAGCCATGACCTTGCCGGGCACGCGTCGCCAGGCGCCGCGCGCGGGTGGCCTGCCGAACCTGCGCCCGCTCGCACGGGTGGGCCTGCGCAACCACCACATGCGGTAGCCCATGAAGAGCATCCCGATGAGGGCGACGGCGATCAGGGCCAGGACGATCTGGTTGGCGAGGCCGAAGAGGAGCCCCATGTGGGCGTCGATGCCCCACCGGGTGAGCTTGGCGAGGAGGGGGAAGTCGTCGAAGAGCTGCTTGTCGGTGATCTTTCCGGTGGTGGGGTCGATGGCGACCGAGTCCTGCTGTTCGGGCCAGTGCCGGGTGTTCTCGCCGACGACGTACGTACTCTTCGCGTCGGCGGGCGGGGTGATGACCAGTTTGCCCCGCAGACCGTCGGCACGGGCGATGCGAACGGCCTCGTCGAGATCGATCCGCGCGGCGGAAGCATCCGAAGCACCGTCCGAGCCATTCGAGCCGTCGCCTCGTCCGACAGCCGTCGAGACAGCGGGAGTCGCGCCACCCAGTGAATCCTGGATCTTACCGATGTTCATCCCGGCGTGCGCGGACCACGTGAGTCCGGTCGCCGACAGGGCGAGGAAGCCGATCGAGACCCACAGGCCGACCGCTCCGTGCCAGGACAGGGTCCGCTTGCGGCCCTTCGGCTCCCGGCGCGGCACGAAGAGCTTGCGCAGTCGTGCCCGGCCGCGCGGCGAGCCCACCCACAGCGCGAGTCCGCCGAGCACCTCGACCCACAGCCAACTTGCCGCGATCTCGCTGTAGTTGCGACCGAAGTCGCCGAGGTGGAGTGTGCGGTGCAGGCTGTCGAACCAGGAGCGCACGGGCAGCCACTCACCGAAGGTGCGGAGCTGTCCACGCACCTGCGCGTCGTAAGGGTTGACGAAGGCGGTCTGCGTGTAGCCCTCGGGCAGTCCCTTGACGTTGAACGTGACACGCGTCGTGTCCTCGCGACCCTCGCCCTTGGTGATCGAGACGAGTTCGCCCCCCGGTATCGCCGCGCGCGCGGCGTCGACCTGGGCGTCGAGCGGTCGGGCCTCGCCGTGCGGGGTGACCTTGAGCTCGTGGCGATAGACGACCGACTCGATCTGCGGGGTCGCGGTGTAGAGGAGCCCGGTGACGGCGGCGACGAGAAGGAAGGGGCCGATGAGGATGCCCGCGTAGAAGTGCAGGCGGAGCAGGAGGGGGCGTAGTCCGCTCCAGGCGCCGCCGCTTCTGGGGGTGGGCGTCGCGAAGCCCTCGTCCGGGGAGAGGGGTTCGGGGGGAACGGCCGCCGCGGACCGGCCTTGCGCGGGCGGTGGCGGAACGGCGGAAGTGGTCTCGGTCATCGGCTCTTCCTCGTGCGTGGACCGGCGGGGCGGTGACGTACAGGAGTCGGTGCGAGGCGTGCGGGAGTTCCCGCGCAGACGATGTGACGCGGATCGCGCAGGAGCGTAGGAGGTACGCGGACGGCAGGACAGCCCTGGGACCGAAGGTGGCCGAGATGCGGTGTGCACCGGTTGCGCCGGGAGGGATCAAAGGCAGGAAGTCGGCGCGCGGGCACCACCGGTTCCCGAGGAGGAGTGCGACGCGCCTCACGAGCGAACCCGGGCGGCAAGGCACCCCGTTACCAGCGAGTACGTGCCAGGATCGGCAGGCCGGGCCACGGGGAATGCGCCTTCCCGAGCGTGGCCCGGCCCTCGCCCGCCGGTCTCGGGCGGTCGCCACGCCCGCCTCCCCGGTACGGGCCGCGACCGGCGGGCCCCGCTTTCCTCAGCCGGTTTCCCGGTCGGCGCGCCAGGCGGTGCCGCGCCGCTCGTACTCCATGATCCGTTCGACGGAGAGCGCGAGTTCGGCCCCGCACTCCCGCTCGACGAGCCACAGGGCGAGGTCGATCCCGCTCGTGACCCCTCCGGCCGTCACGAGGTTCCCGTCGTCCACGACGCGGGCGTCCACCACCGTGCCGCCGTGCGCGGCCAGCTCGGCCTTGACCAGATGGTGCGTCGTGCAGGGGCGCCGCCGCGTGAGCCCGGCCGCGGCGAGGACCATGACGCCCGTGCAAACACCCGCGACGGTCACTCCCGCCTCCTGGGCGCGCACGAGTGCGCGATGCGTAGCGGCGTCGCCTGTCAGCCACTCCTCCCCGCCCGGCACGATCACGACATCGCCCGCCATCGGGTCCCACACGTCCGGTACGACGTGTCGGCTCCCGAAGAGCGTGGTCACCTCGCCGGGGGCCGAGGTGCGCACGTAGGTGGCCGAGACGTCGCCGCCCGCGTGGGCGGCGTTCCCGCCGCGACCGGCTCGCCGTCCTCCACCGCGGCCGCCTCGCGGCCGCCGGATCCGTCCTCGACGTGCTCACGCCGGACCTTCCGCGGGAGGTCTTCGGCGTGCGGGCGAGTGCCGAGCGGCACGCGGACGGGGTCATTCGGCTCCGGTACGCGGCGGAGCCGCTGGCCGGGGCCGGGCCTCCGCTCGCGGAGGCGGGAGGGGAGAGCGCGCGTCCGGAGTGAGGCGCCCACCGGCCATGGTGAGCGTCCCGGTCGCCGTGCCCGGTCCCGGCCCAGGGTGTGGCTGACGAGCAGGACCGCCGTGCCGTACCGCTCCGCCGCTTCAGCGAGGACGTCGAGGACCCGGCGCGCGGTCACCGGGTCGAGCCCGGCGGTCGACTCGTCGGCGACAAGGAGGGCGGGGCGGGCGCCGAGCGCGCGCACGAGCGCGGCGCGCTGGAGCTGTCCGCCCGAGAGCGCGTGCGGGCGGCGCCGCAGGGCGTCGGGGTCGAGCCCGAGCGCGCGGGCCGTGGCGAGGGATGCGCACACGGCCCGCTCCGGGTCCCATCGGCGGCTCCGTGGCCGTCCTCGTCTGGTGCGCGGTGTTCTTCCCGCTGCTGAACACCGGGGACACCGCCATGGCGCTGCTGGCGCTCGCCGGGATGGGCCTGATCATCGCGCCCACCCACTGCGTGCAGGGCGCCATCATCGCCGACACCTTCCCGGTGCGGGTGCGGTACTCCGGCACCTCTCTCATCCTCCAGGCCGGTGCCGTGCTCGGTGGTGGCCTGGCGCCCGTGATCTCCAGCGCACTCCTCGATTCGGTCGGCTCCTCGGCCGGGGTGACGTGGTATTTGGTGGGTGTCTGCGCCCTGAGCCTGGGCGGCGCTGTGGCTCTCTTCCGCATCGCTCCCGAGGCGCCGGCCGAGCGGGCACCGTCATCCCCGGAACTGGTGAGTGAGGCATGACCGACCGTCCCGTCGTCCGCAGCGGCCCCTTGCGGTACGCGACCGCCGAGCGCTTCGCCCGGCCCCGTCCCGCGGCGTCCGAAGCCCCTGCCGGGCCGGTCGGCGCCGTCTGCCCGCAGCCACCGTCCCGTCTGGACGCGGTGATGGGCCCACCCCTCGACCCGCGACCGCAGAGCGAGGACTGCCTCCACCTGGCGGTCACCGCTCCGGAGGGCCGACCGGCACCCGGCTCGCCGGGCCGCCCGGTGCTGGTCTGGTTCCACGGCGGCGGTTTCAGCAGCGGCGCGGGCATCCGCGACTGGTACGACGGCACTTCCCTCGCAGCGGAGCAGGACGTGGTCGTCGTCAGCGCCGGCTACCGGCTGGGCGCGCTCGGCTACCTCCTCCTCGACGGGGTCAGCGAGGGCAATCTCGGGCTGTGGGACCAGGTGGAGGCGCTGCGCTGGGTGCGTGACCACATCGCCCGTTTCGGCGGGGACCCGGGCAATGTGACGCTCTTCGGCCAGTCCGCCGGCGCGTTGTCGATCCGGCTGCTCATGGACGTGCCCGAGGCGCGCGTCCTCTTCCGCCGCGCGATCCTGCAGAGCGCGCCGCTGTCCATCGCCACCCAGACCGCGGACGAGGCGCACGAGCTCGGGCGTGTCTTCGCCGCCCACCTCGGCACCGACCCGCGCACCGCCGCACCGGAGCGGCTGCTGGCAGCGCAGGCGCTGACCGCCGCCGAGCAGCGGCGTCGTACGGGGAGTTTCCTGGCTCCGCCCTTCGGACCGGTGTGCGCAAGGGGACCGCTGTCCAGCACCACCGGCCTGCCCGCCTTCGCGGAGGGTGCCCCGGATGTTCTCTACGGATGGAACGCCGACGACATGTCCGCCTTCCCCGAGGGCCCGCAGGACACCGGGAGCGTTGCCGAGCGCACCCGTCGCGCCTACGAGATCCCGCTCACGGCCCTGCGCCGGGAACTGGAGAGTGCCGGGGCCGAGGTGTACGGATACCGGCTGGACTGGCGTCCGCCCGGCTCCCCGTACGGAGCGACCCACTGCGTCGAGATCCCCCTGCTCCTGGGCTCGGCGGACGCCTGGCGGGACGCCCCGATGCTGGGGGATCTCTCCTGGCAGGAAGTGGACGCGTTCGGCCGTCGCGTGCGGTCCGCCTGGGCCGCGTTCGCCCGCGAGGGGAACCCGGGCCCGATGCCGGCACCCATGGTCGCGTGGGACTCCTGATACGCGGCCCCGCCCTCTCACGACGCGCATCCCATCCGGCCGCCCACCACTGCCCGGTGCGAGGCGGCCCGTGCGGCAAGGGAAGCGGGCGCGGCAGGCACCGACGAGGCTACAACCAGGCTGTCCGGCCACCGGCCGCTGTCGATCTCCGCGACAGCCTGCCCAGCTCGTCTGCCACGTCGTCTCCGACGCCGTCCTGCGGGGCCGACGACCACGGTTCGTCCGAGCAGGACGGTGCCCCGTTCATCACCCGGGACGAGCCTGGCCCCACCCGAGGCGAAGGGCTGAGGCGCCGTCACACTCTCCTGGACACTCACGTAGCGCAGGGATCGCTCTGAAAGGGAAATGAGCGATCTCGCTCAGCCCAGGAAGCTCAGCCGCACCTGCCGGTCCGGGTTGTCCACGTTCGTGTCCACCAGGCATACCGACTGCCACGTGCCCAGGGCCAGGTGGCCGGAGGTTACCGGGAGGGTGGCGTGTGGGGGGATGAGGGCGGGGAGGACGTGGTCGCGGCCGTGGCCGGGGGTGCCGTGGCGGTGGTGCCAGGGGTGGGTGGGCGGGAGGAGGGTCTGGAGGATGGCGAGGAGGTCCTCGTCGCTGCCCGCGCCGGTTTCGAGGATCGCGAGGCCCGCTGTCGCGTGGGGGACGAAGAGGTTGAGGAGGCCGTCGCGGCCGGCGGCGTGGGTGGCGAGGAAGCGTTCGCAGTCGGCGGTCAGGTCGTGGACGGTCTCGTGGCCGCCGGTGCGGATGCCGAGGGTTTCGGTGTGGAAGGTCATGGGGGACATCCTCGCGCAGCGGGTGCGGGAAGATCCGGCGGCGCGGCGTCGTTGGTGCGGGTGTGAGTGAGGACAGAGCGGTGGACGTCGTCGTGGTCGGTGCCGGGCAGGCGGGGCTCTCGGCCGCGTATCACCTGCGGCGGACGGGGATGGAGTACGTGGTGTTCGACCACGCGCCCGCGCCCGGGGGTGCCTGGCAGTTCCGGTGGCCCTCGCTCACGTACGGCAAGGTCAACGGGATGCACTCGCTGCCGGGCATGGAGCTGACCGGGGCCGATCCCGCGCGGCCCTCGTCCGAGGTCGTCGCGGGGTACTTCCGCGCCTACGAGGAACGGTTCGCGCTGGCGGTGCGGCGGCCCGTCGACGTGCGCGCGGTGCGCGAGGGCGAGGGCGGGCGGCTGCGTGTGGAGACCTCGGACGGTACGTGGTCGGCGCGCGCGCTCATCAGCGCGACCGGCACCTGGGACCGCCCCTTCCGGCCGCGCTACCCGGGTCAGGACAGCTTTCTGGGTGAGCAGCCGCACACCGTGGGATACCCGGGTCCCGAGTACTTCGCGGGGAAGCGAGTCGTCGTGGTCGGGGGCGGGATATCGGCGACGCAGCACCTGCTCGAACTCGCGCCGTACGCGGCGGCGACCCGTTGGGTGACGCGGCGTGAACCGGAGTTCCGCGAGGGGCCGTTCAACGAGGAGGCGGGACGCGCCGCCGTGGCGCTCGTGGACGAGCGGGTACGGGACGGGCTGCCGCCGCGCAGTGTCGTCTCCGTGACGGGGCTGCCCCTCAACGACGCGATCCGCGCGGGCCTCGCCGACGGCACCCTCGACCGGCACCCGATGTTCGCGCGGATCACGCCCGAGGGCGTCGAGTGGGCGGACGGGAGCCGCTTCGAGGCCGACGTCATCCTGTGGGCGACCGGCTTCAGGCCCGCCTTGGAGCACCTGCGGCCGCTCGGCCTGCGGGAGCCGGGCGGGGGCGTCCGCATGGAGGACACGAAGGTCGTGCGCGATCCCCGGGTGCACCTCGTCGGGTACGGGCCCTCGGCGAGCACGATCGGCGCCAACCGGGCGGGTCGGGCGGCCGTGCGGGAGATCCGCAACCTGCTCGGCGAAGCGTCCTCGCCCGCCGCCGTACCGGAACCGGAACCCGGCCTCGTACCGGCAACCGTCTGAGCCACCGCCGCCCCTCCCCCCCCTGCTCCCCCACTCCCACTCCCCCCTCCCCCGCTCAGGAGGAAGCGCTCGGACCCGGCGAGCTGTGGAGCTTGTTGAACTCGGCCACGTTCTTCCGGTGCTCCGCGTAGTCGCTGGTGAAGCGGGTGTCGCCGCGCTTGACCGTGACGAAGTACAGCCAGTCGCCCTCTGCGGGGCGGGTCGCGGCGCGCAGTGCCTGGGTGCCCGGGTTCGCGATGGGCGTGGGCGGCAGGCCCTTGTGGACGTACGTGTTGTAGGGGGTCTTGCTGCGGGTCTCGGAGGTCTTGGTGTGCAGGGTGCTGCGGCCGAGTCCGTAGTTCAGGGTCGAGTCCATCTGGAGCGGCATGCCCTCGTCGAGCCGGTTGTAGACGACGCGGGCGACGCGGGCCATGTCCTTGTCGGTGGCCGCCTCGGCCTGGACGATGCTCGCGACGGTGACGAGTTGGTAGCGCGAGACGGCGTTCTGCTCGGCGCCGGCGGCGACGGTGCCGCCCGCGTAGGTGCGGTTGGCCGTGTCGACCATCGTGCTCAGCAGCCGCTCCGGGGTGGTCTTGTCGGTGATCGGGTACGTGGCCGGGTAGAGGTAGCCCTCCGGGTTGCCGCCCGCGTCGCCGGGGAGTGAGAGCCCTGCGGCGGCGGCCTTCTTGCCGGTCGTCCCCTTCTTCAGGTGCAGGGCGGTGTCGACGGCGGCGTACACCTGACTCGCACGCCAGCCCTCGGGGACGGTGAGCGTGGCGGCGTGCGTCGGGCCTTCGTCCTCGTCGCCGCCCAGGACGAACGGCACGGCGATCGCGGCGGCGACGGCGGCGAGGGCCGTGATGAGGAGGACGAGCCTGCCCCTGCGGGTGATACGGGTCCGGCGGCCGCCCGGCGGGCCCGGGCGGCCGGGAGCGGGGGTGGAGCGGGAGCGCGGGGGGCGCGAGGGGTCGGTCATAAGGGCACGTTAATCACTTATCGCCCGTTTTCTACGCCTTGACGATGGACGGCGGCGTGGAAGGCAGGATCACCGGCTCGGGAGCTTCGTCCCCGTGCGCCTCGCCCTGGCGGGAATCGCTGTGCACGAGGGCCGCGTAGGCGCCGTCGAGGGCGAGGAGTTCCTCGTGGGTGCCGCGCTCCGCGATGCGGCCGCCGTCGAGTACGACGATCTGGTCGGCGTTCCTGATGGTGGAGAGGCGGTGGGCGATGGTGAGCGTGGTGCGTCCGGCGGCGAGGGTGTCGAGCGCTTCCTGGACCGCGCGTTCGGTGCGGGTGTCGAGGGCGCTCGTGGCCTCGTCGAGCACGAGCACGGGTGGGTCGCGCAGGATGGTGCGGGCAAGGGCGAGACGCTGCTTCTCCCCACCCGAGAAGCGGTGTCCGCGTTCGCCGACGACCGTGTCGTAGCCCTGGGGAAGCCCCGCGATGTGGTCGTGGATCTGGGCCGCGCGGGCCGCCGCCCGCAGCTCCTCGTCGCTCGCGTCCGGTTTGGCGAAGCGGAGGTTGTCGGCGACGGAGGCGTGGAAGAGGTACGTCTCCTGCGAGACGACGCCGACGGCGCGGGCGAGGGTGTCGAAATCGAGGTCGCGCACGTCGACGCCGTCGAGCGTGACGCGCCCGCCGGTGACGTCGTACAGGCGGGGCACGAGCTGGCTCAGGGTGCTCTTGCCGGACCCGGTGGGGCCGACGACGGCGAGGGAGCCGCCGGCCGGGAGGGTCAGGTCGATGCCGTCGAGTACGGGGCTGTCGTCCCCGTACCGGAAGGCGACCTCCTCGAAGCGGACCTCGCCCTTGACCCGGTCGATATGGACCGGCTCCTCGCGTTCGGTGATGTCGACCGGGAGGTCGAGGTACTCGAAGATGCGCTGGAAGAGCGCGAGCGAGGTCTGCACCTGCACGCCGGTCGCGAGGAGGCTCACCGTCGGGCGGAACAGGCCCTGCTGGAGCGAGACGAAGGCGACGAGGGTGCCGAGCGAGATGGCGGCGCCGTTGGCCTGGGCGAGTCCGGCCGCCCAGTAGAGGAAGGCGGGCATCGCGGCCATGACCACGCTGATGACGGACATGCGCCAGCGGCCGGCCATGTTGGAGCGCACTTCGAGGTCGACGAGTTCCTCGGACTCGCGCGCGAAGGAGCGGGTGAGGGAGTCGGCGCGGCCCATGGTGCGGCCGAGCAGGATGCCGCTCACCGAGAGGGACTCGGTGACGGTCGCGGCCATGGTGGCCATCTGGCGCTGGCGCTCGCTCGTGATGCGCTTGCGCTCGCGTCCCACACGGCGGCTGACGAGGACGAAGACGGGGAGCAGGACGAGCGAGACGACGGTGAGGCGCCAGTCGAGCGCGAGCATCGCCACGACCGTCGCGATGACGGAGGTGGCGTTCGACACGAGGCTGGTGGCCGTCGAGGTGACCGTGGCCTGCATGCCGCCGATGTCGTTGGCGATGCGGGACTGGACCTCGCCCGTGCGCGTGCGCGTGAAGAAGGCGAGGGACATGCGCTGGAGGCGCGCGTAGACACCGGTGCGCAGGTCGTGCATGACGCGCTGGCCGACCGTGGTCGACAGGAGTGTCTGGAGGACGTTGAAGACGCTCGACAGGACGGCGCTGAGGATCATGCCCAGCGCGAGGAGGCTCAGCAGGCCCGTCCGTCCGTCGGGGATCGCGGTGTCGAGGATCTCGCGGAGGAGGAACGGGGTGACGACGGAGACGAGCGACGAGGCGGCGACGAGCAGGCCGACGACGGCGAGGCGGCCCCGGTAGGGACGGAAGAGCCGCAGGATGCGGCGGATCTGGCGCGGTTCCTGGTCCTCGCGAGCGGTGGTGGCGGGCGGGGTCCAGTTGATCTCGGGCGGGCGCATGGGCTCCTTCAACGAGGTGGCGGGTGGCTCGGGTGACCTTCGAAGAGCATAAGTCATTGTTACCTATGTACACAATGAATGGTGTCCTGATAATATTCCGGCATGCGCTCCCCCGCCCCCGACGCCGCCCCGGACGCCGCCCCCGACAGCGACGCCGCCCTCGCCGAGCAGTTGCTCCGCCTCAACCGCCGCCTGCACCGCCTCCAGAAGCACCAGTTCGGGCCGCTCGGCATCACCCCCGCCCAGAGCCGCCTCCTGCGTGCCGTGACGGTCTTCCCCGAGCCGCCCCGCATGGCGGACCTCGCCACGCGGCTCGACGTCGTCCCGCGCGCGATCACGACGCTCGTCGACGCCCTGGAGGCGAGCGACCGGGTGCGCAGGGTCCCCGATCCGGCCAACCGCAGGGTGACGCGCATCGAGCTGACCGACGAGGGGCGCGAGACGCTGGAGGCGCTGCGCCGGGCACGGCGCGAGGCGGCCCAGGAGGTGCTCTCGCCGCTGGACCCGGGGCAGCGCGCCCAGCTCGGTGGCCTGCTGGAGCTGCTGGTCGGCGGGGGGTCCGGGGACGCGCACGGGCACTGTGCGCACCCGCCCCGGACGCCTGGGCGGGAGGGCCAAGGGCGAGAATAGGCAGGACCTCCGCCGCCGGGCGCCCCGCGTTCCCGGTGGCGAACCGTGGACGAAGGAGTGCCGCCCCATGCCGCTGCTGGAACCGAGCCCGAACGCCCTGCGCCCCTCCGGGCGCGAGGAGACCGCACCGGACCTGGTCCCCGCGGGGCTCGCCGGCGGCACCCCCGAACCGCTGCGCGGCGAGCTGAGCGCGCTGCTCGGGCCGAAGAAGATCCTCTCCGGCGTCTCGGACCTCGTGCGGTACGCGTCCGACGCGAGCCCCTACCGCTTCCTGCCCCAGGTCGTGGTGGTCCCGGAGTCGGCCGAGGACGTCGCGGCGGTCATGCGGTACGCGCGACAAAAGGGGCGCAAGGTGGTTTTCCGCGCCGCCGGGACCTCGCTCAACGGGCAGGCTCAGGGCGAGGACATCCTCGTGGACGTGCGGCGGCACTGGGCGGGCGTCGAGGTGCTCGACGAGGGCGCGCGCGTGCGGCTCGGTCCGGGGACGACGATCGTGCGGGCCAATACGACGCTCGCGCGGCACGGGCGCGTGCTCGGCCCCGACCCGGCGAGCGCCATCGCGTGCACGGTCGGCGGGGTCGTCGCGAACAATGCCTCGGGCATGACGGCGGGGACGACCCGGAACTCGTACCGCCTGGTCAGCTCGCTCACCGTCGTCCTGCCCTCGGGCACGGTCGTGGACACGGGCGCGCCCGACGCGGCCGAACGGCTCGCGGCGGCGGAGCCCGAGCTGTGCACGGGGCTCATGGCGCTGAAGGCGGAGATCGAGGCGGACGCCGCGCTCGTGGCCCGTATCCGCGCGAAGTACGAGATCAAGAACACCAACGGCTACCGGCTCGACGCCTTCCTCGACGGGGACGACCCGGTGTCGATCCTGCGCGGGCTGATGGTCGGTTCCGAGGGCACCTTCGGCTTCATCTCCGAGGTCGTCTTCGACACGCTGCCTCTGGAGCGCCTGAACTCCACGGCGCTGCTCTTCTTCCCCTCGCTTCCCGCGGCTGCCGCCGCCGTGCCGAAGTTCAACGAGGCGGGCGCGATCGCCGTCGAGCTGATGGACGGGAACACGCTGCGCGCCTCGACGAGCGTCGCCGGGGTGCCCGCGGACTGGGCGGAGCTGCCGAAGGACACGGCGGCGCTGCTCGTGGAGTTCCGCGCCTCCGACGAGGCGGGGCGGGAGGCGAACGAGCGGGCAGCCGCCGCAGTGATGGAGAGCCTCGAACTGGTGGCGCCGGTGGCCTCGGTGACCAATGCCTTCACGCGGGAGGCGAAGGTCATCGGCGGGTACTGGAAGGCGCGCAAGGCGTTCGTGACCGCCGTGGGCGGTACGCGACCCTCGGGCACGACGCTCATCACGGAGGACTTCGCCGTGCCGCCCTCGCGGCTCGCCGAGGCGTGCGAGGCGCTGCTCGAACTCCAGACCGCGCACGGTTTCGACGCCGCCGTCGCCGGTCACGCCGCGCACGGCAACCTCCACTTCCTCCTCGCCTTCGACGCGGCGAAGCCCGAGGACGTGCGGCGCTACGCGGACTTCATGGACGCGTTCTGCGCGAGCACCGTCGAGCGCTTCGACGGCTCGCTGAAGGCCGAGCACGCGACGGGCCGCAACATCGCGCCGTTCCTGGAGCTGGAGTGGGGCCCGCGCGCGACCGAGCTGATGTGGCGGATCAAGCAGGTCATGGACCCGGAGGGCGTCCTCGCCCCGCGCATCGTGCTCGACCGCGACCCGGAGGCCCACCTGCGCGGGCTCAAGACGATCCCGCGCGTCGAGGCGGTCGCCGACCCGTGCATCGAGTGCGGCTTCTGCGAGCCGACCTGCCCGAGCCACGACCTCACCACGACGCCGCGCCAGCGCATCGTGCTGCGCCGCGAGATGATGCGCCAGCCCGCCGGTTCGGCCGTCGAGAGCGGGTTGCTCGACGCGTACGGCTACGACGCCGTGGACACGTGCGCGGGCGACTCGACGTGCAAGCTCGCGTGCCCCGTCGGCATCGACACGGGCGCCATGATGAAGGAGTTCCGCCACCAGCGGCACAGCGACCGCGAGGAGAAGATCGCCACGTACACGGCGAAGGACTTCAAGCTCGTGGAGAGCGGGGCGCGGCTCGCGGTGGCCTCGGCCGAGAAGATCAGCGACCGGCTGCTCACCGCGGTGACGCGCACCGCGCGCAAGGCGGTGCGCCCCGATCTCGTACCGGAGTGGCTGCCCGAGCTCCCGGGAGCTGCGGCCCGGCGGCTGCCCCGTACGGAGAAGTCGGCGGCGACGGCCGTCTACTACCCGGCGTGCGTCAACCGCATCTTCGGCGGTCCCGAGGGCGACTACGAGCCCTCGCTGCCGCAGGCCGTCGTGCTGCTCGCGCGGCGCGCGGGCAAGCCGGTGTGGATTCCCGAGGACGTCTCGGGCACGTGCTGCTCGACGATCTGGCACTCGAAGGGCTACGAGGACGCCAACACCGTCATGGCCAACCGCATCGTCGAGGCGGCGTGGGGCTGGACGGGCGGCGGACGGCTGCCGCTCGTCGTCGACGCCTCCTCGTGCACGCTCGGGATCGCCCACGAGGTGGTCCCGTACCTGACACCGGAGAACAAGGAGCTGCACGAGGCGCTCACGATCGTGGACTCGCTCGTGTGGGCGGCAGAGGAACTGCTTCCGGAGCTGACCGTCCACCGCAAGGTGGAGTCCGCCGTCGTCCACCCGACGTGCTCGATGCAGCACCTCGGGGACGTCGACCAGCTCGTGGAGCTGGCCGGGGCGTGCGCCGAGGAGGTCGTGCTGCCGGACGACGTCGGCTGCTGCGCCTTCGCGGGCGACCGGGGGATGCTGCACCGGGAGCTGACCGAGTCGGCGACGGCGGCGGAGGCGGCCGAGGTGACGTCCAGGGACTTCGACGCGTACCTCTCGGCGAACCGCATGTGCGAGGTCGGGATGGACCACGCGACGGGCGGCAAGGGCTACGCCTCGGTGCTCATGCAGCTGGAGCGGGCGACGCGGCCGCCGCGGGGGTGAGAAGGCGGGGCGGAGGCGGCGGGGGGTGGCCGGTTGCGCGCCGCCTCCGCCCCGTACTTCCCGTACCGTCCCGGGACCCCGCTCAGGCCGCCAGGTTCTTCTTGTCCCCCATGACCACGACCGGGTGTCGCGCCGGGTCGAGGGTCGTGAGCAGGGACCGCATGCCCGCCTTCGGGATGCTCACGCACGCCGAGGTGCCGCTGCCGTGGTCCATGTGCAGCCAGATGCTGCCGCCCTTGGTCTGGCCCTCGGGGCGCGTGGGGTCGTTGGGCGCGGTGCCCTTGACGCGGTTGTAGTCGATGGCGATGACGTAGTCGAAGTCGTGCCAGTGCGACTTCGACCAGTAGTGCGGCGCCTGGATCGAGGCGGTCTGCGTGTACGGGAGCGCGGCGCCCGGGTCGGCGAGGACGCCACCCGCGTCGCTCAGCGTGTAGACGCCGACGGGGCTGCGCTTGTCGTTCTCGTGGTGGGCCGTGGTCCAGCCCTTCTTGCCGTTGTGCCCCTGCCAGGAAGCGGCCTTCTTCCAGGTCTTCCCGGTCTTCGTGTAGAGCACGACGGTCGAGTCGGCGGAGTCGATGGCCTTGCCGTAGACGGTGACGACCTGGGTGCTCGCGGCGGGGATCTGCGACTGGAGGCGGTCGCCGACGCCGGGGATGCGGGTCGGGTCGGCCTCGGGGGCGCGGTGGGCGGCGGGCGAGGACGCGGCGTCCTTCTTCGCACCGTCCCCGCCGTCCTGGCCGGAGCCCTGCCCGGAGCAGGAGGTGAGCAGCGCGAGCACCGCCGCCGTACCGATCAGGACCTTTACCGTGCCGCCCGTCTTGTGCATGGCATTCATCCTGCCACCCGGGCGGAGAGGTGCCGCGCCGGAGGGACGGCGGGGGCCCGGACTTTGCCGGGTGGCGGCCAACCGTTTGCCCGGCGAAGAGGCAGGCCGGGGCGCGAGCGCTACGCGCGCTTGACGGCCGCGACGAAGACGGACCAGCTGGGGGCGGAGAGGAGGAGGGCGGGGCCGTGGGGGGTCTTGCTGTCGCGGAGGGGGACACCGGCTGGGTGACCGTCGAGGACTTCCAGGCAACTCGCCCCGTTCGTGCCGCTGTAGGAGGACTTCCGCCAGCTGCTCAGGACCATGGTGTTGGGGATGGAGTGCTCAGTCACGCTTCCTGAATTCCCTTGCTTGCTTCCTCATGAGAGCGATGGACGGCGCCAGGGCCAAGGCCTCACCCAAAGAAAGATCATAAGTCCCCTGAATGTCGGCGACCATCGCCGGATCATCGTGGAGCAGTCCCACGCGAAGACCTTCCGTGTAAGCAACGGGCGGCTGGTCCTTGAACCACATCAAGCTCATCAGGCCGTCCAACGCCGGGTACGGGACTGGGCCGAACGGCACGATGTGAACCCTGATCCGCCCTGATTCAGCGAGATCGGCAAGATGATCCAACTGCTCGGCCATCACGTCGTAGCCGCCGACAGGCCTCATGATCACGCTCTCGTCCAGCATTGCCCACACTTCGGGGGTAACCGGGTCATCGAGCAGTCGGGTGCGCTCCGTCCTTGACACAATCCACTTGTGTCGTACTTCCGCACTCTGTCGGGGATACCCGGCATCGAGCACGGCTGTCGCGTACGCCTCCGTCTGGAGGATGCCGGGTACCCAGGTCGGCGCGTATTCCCTGATGATCGTGGCCAGTTTTTCGAATTGACGCGCGTCCTCGAACCATGCCGCGAAACTCTCGTTCGGCTTTTTCGGGCGAAACGTCGTCAGCACATCCCCCGTACCAAGCGCCGCGTCCAGAGCCATCGCGTCCGTCTCGCTCGGGAAGCGGCGGTTGGTCTCGATCGCCGTGATCATCGAACGCGACATGAAGGCCCGGGCCGCCAGCTCGTCCTGGCTCCATCCCTTCGCCTCGCGCGCGCCCCGCAGCCACTGCCCGTAAGTCATGGCCATCGCTTTGCCCCGTTCCTGCCACTCTGACGTTGTGTCAAGGATGGCACTACCCACCGTGGTCGCGGGGCCGTTCTCTGAACGCAAGCAACCCGACGACGAACGGACGAAGCGCCGATGAACCGCCCCACGCAGGAGAACCCGGTTTCCCTTCCCCTGTGGTCGAACGAAGTCCCGAAGCCTGTTCCGGGGTGTTACCTGTGCGACAACATCGCGCACGAGCGGTCGTACGCCGTGGCCAACGGGAACGCGAGCCTCGTGAGTGACCTGAATGTGCGGCTGCGTCGCCACCTCAGTGCGCAGCACGCCGACCGTGACTGAGCGGCGCGGCGTCCGCGTACGGCGTTCGGTCGTGACGATCGTGGTGGTCGCGTTCTCCACCGTGGCCCCGCTGTTGGTCGCCGCCGGGCGCCTCTGAGCCGAAAAGCGTTTGCCCTTCCGCGTCCGAGAAGTAAGCCTTACCTCACTGAGCTTGCTCCTCGGACCTGGATTTACATGCGCATCAGAGATCTTCCCTTTCCGGACCCCGGCATCCCCGACGTCCGGTCAGGTCCCCGTTTCCTGTACTGGCTGGGGAAACAGCAGCTCGGTGGGCAGGCGCGCGCGCTCGCCTGGGGGCTGCTCAACTTCGGCTCGCTCGCGGCGCTGCCGTACCCGGTGGGCATCGCCGTCGAGGCCGTCTCGGACGGTGGTGACGGGGCCGGGCGGCGGCTCGTGCTCGCGGGGCTGCTGCTCCTGCTGCTCGGCGCGGGCGTCGCGCTCGGTGACGTCATGCTGCACCGCAGGGCCGTCACCAACTGGATCACCGCGGCGGCGCGCATCCAGCAGCTCCTGATCCGCAAGAGCGCGGAGTTGGGCTCGACGCTCACCCGCAGGGTCGCGGCGGGAGAAGTGGTCGCGGTTTCAACGGGCGACGTCGAAAAAATCGGCTGGTTCGTCGAGGCGCTCTCGCGCTTCATGGCGGCGGCGCTCACCGTCGTCCTCATCTGCGTGGGGCTGTTCTTCTACGAGCCGCACCTCGCGCTCGTCGTGGCGATCGGCGCGCCTGTGGTGGCGCTCACGGTCCTGCCGCTCCTGCCGCCCTCGGTGCGCCGCGCCGACGTCCAGCGCGAGAAGGCGGGACGCGCGACGGAACTGGCCTCGGACACCGTGGCCGGGCTGCGGGTGCTGCGCGGCATCGGCGGCGAGGAGCTGTTCCTCGGCCGCTACCGGGCGGCCTCGCAGGAGGTGCGCGGGGCCGCGGTGCGCAGCGCGCGGCTGTGGTCGCTCATCGCCGCGGTGCAGGTGCTCATCCCGGGGCTGCTGCTCATCGCGGTGGTCTGGTACGGGGTGCGTCTGGCCCGCACGGGCACCGTGTCGGTCGGGGAACTCGTCACCGTGTACAGCACGGTGACGCTGCTCGCGTGGCCGCTGCGCCACTTCGAGGAGATCGCGATGGCCTACTCCTTCTCGCGCCCCTCGGCGCGGCGCGCGGCGCGCGTGCTGTCGCTGCGGCGGGTCGCGGAGTCGGCAGACGGCGATGCGGAATCCCGGGGCGGTGGCGCGGGGGCCGGTGGTACCGAGTCTGCCGGAGCCGGTGCGTACGCGGGTCCCGCCGAGCTGTACGACCCGCTCACCGGGCTGCGGGTGCCCGAGGGGCGGCTCACCGCCGTCGTGTGCGGGGACCCCGACGCCGCAGGGCGCTTGGCCGACCGGCTCGGCGGCCACTCCCCCGAGCGCGCCGGTGACCCCTCCGTACTCCTCGGCACCGTGGCGCTCGACGGGCTGCCGCTCGCCGAGGCGCGGCGCGTGGTGTTCGTACAGGACAAGGACCCCGTACTGCTCTCGGGGACGCTGCGGGAATTGCTCGACGTCCCGTCCTCGGGGGCCGTCGCGCCCGACGCGGCGCTCGCGGCGGCGCAGTGCGCGGACGTGCTCGCGGCGCTCGCGCAGGCCGATCCCGATCCGGGGACCGGCGGCGGCGATCCGCTGCGGACCCGGATCACCGAGCGCGGCAGGTCGCTCTCGGGCGGGCAGCGGCAGCGGCTCGCGCTCGCGCGCTCGCTCGTCGCCGACCCGGACGTCCTCGTACTCGACGAGCCGACCTCGGCCGTCGACGCGCACACCGAGTCCCGCATCGCGGCCGGTCTCGCCGCGCTGCGCGCGGGCCGCACCACCGTCGTCCTCACCTCGTCACCGCTGCTGCTGGACGCGGCCGACCGGGTCGTGCTCGTCCTGGGCGACACGGTCGTGGCCGAGGGCGCGCACCGCGCACTGCTCGCCACGGAACCGCGCTACCGGGCGGTCGTGACACGCGAGACGGACGAGGAGGCGGACCTCGGCGCGCTCCGCGAGGTGCAGGTGGTCAGCGAGGCCGCAGCCGCCGCGGACGGCCCCGCCGGAAGCGCCGTCGTCGCGACTCCCGGCGACGAGCGGCCCGGCAAGGACACCGTGAGGATCGAGGAAACCGCATGACCGGGCCCAAGCCCCCCGCGTACGATCCGGCCGCGCCGACGATGGCCGAGACGCTGCCGGTGGGCAGCCCGGCGACCGTACGCGCCTACACAGGCGCTCTGTTCCGCCGGCACCGCACCGCCTTCGTCGCGCTCATCGCGGTGAACGCGGTCGCCGTGATCGCCTCGATGATCGGCCCGTACCTGCTCGGCGACCTCGTCGACCGGGTCTCTGACCACGCGGACGAGATCCATCTGCCGCGCACGCTCGCCCTCTTCGCGCTCGCGCTGCTCGTGCAGACGGTGTTCATCCGCATGGTGCGGCTGCGCGGCGCGATGCTCGGTGAGGAGATGCTCGCCGACCTGCGCGAGGACTTCCTCGTACGCTCCGTGAAGCTGCCGCCCGGCGTCCTGGAGCGCGCCGGAACAGGCGACCTGCTCTCGCGGATCACGACGGACATCGACCGGCTCGCCAACGCGATGCGGGAGGCGGTGCCGCAGCTCTCGATCGGGCTCGTGTGGGCGGTGCTGCTGCTCGGCGGGCTCGTCGTGACGGCGCCGCCCCTCGCGCCCGCCGTGCTGATCGCCGTGCCGCTCGCCGTCGTGGGCTGCCGCTGGTACTTCAAGCGCGCCCCCTCCGCTTACCGCTCCGAGGCGGCCGGGTACGCCGCCGTCGCCGCCGCGCTCGCCGAGACCGTCGACGCGGGCCGCACGGTCGAGGCCCACCGCCTCGGCTCGCGCCGCATCGCCCTCACCGACCAGCGGGTCTCCCAGTGGACCCGATGGGAGAACTACACGCTCTCGCTCCGCTCCGTCCTCTTCCCGGTCATCAACGTCACGCACACGACCGTGCTCGCCTCGGTGCTGATGGTCGGTGGGGCCTTCGTGCTCCAGGGGTGGATCGGCGTCGGCCAGCTGACGACCGCCGCGCTGCTCGCGCAGATGCTCGTCGAACCGGTGGGGCTGATCCTGCGCTGGTACGACGAGTTGCAGGTCGCGCAGGTGTCGCTGGCGCGTCTGGTGGGGGTACGGGACATCGAGCCTGCCGCCGGGGACGAGAGCGTCGCGCCGCGGGGCCGCACGCTCGACGCCGACGACGTCCACTTCGGCTACCGGGAGGGGGTCGACGTCCTGCGCGAGGTGACGCTCGCGGTCGAGCCCGGCACCAGGCTCGCCCTCGTGGGCCCCTCCGGCGCGGGCAAGTCGACCCTCGGGCGGCTGCTCGCCGGGATCTACGCCCCCCGCACGGGCGCGGTGACGCTGGGAGACGCACCGCTCTCGGAGATGACGGCGGAGGCGGTCCGCCGCCACGTCGCGCTCGTCAACCAGGAGCACCACGTCTTCGTGGGCTCCCTGCGCGACAACCTGCGCCTCGCCAGGGCCGAGGCGGGCGACGAGGAGCTGTGGGCGGCACTCGCGGCGGTCGACGCGACGCCGTGGGCGCAAGCGCTCGACCAGGGCCTCGACACGGAGGTCGGCTCCGGCGCGGCGACGCTGACACCCGCGCAGGCGCAGCAGATCGCGCTGGCCCGCCTCGTCCTGGCCGACCCCCACACCCTCGTCCTGGACGAGGCCACGTCCCTGCTCGACCCGCGCGCGGCCCGCCACCTGGAGCGCTCGCTCGGCAAGGTCCTGGCGGACCGCACGGTCGTCGCCATCGCGCACCGCCTGCACACGGCGCACGACGCGGACGTCATCGCGGTCGTGGAGGACGGGCGGATCAGCGAACTGGGCAGCCACGAGGAGCTGGTGGCGGCGCAGGGGGCGTACGCGCGGCTCTGGGAGTCGTGGCACGGCTGAGCGAGCATGCGGCGAGGTGTCGCTCGCACGGCGGCCGGGGCTGAGCACACCTAGAGCGGCAGGGCGCGGAGCAGGGCGTTCCTCGCGCGCGCGTGCCGGGTCCGCGTGACCCGGTGGAGGGTGCGCGAGGCGAGTGCGACGCGCTGCGCGGAGCGGCGGCGGGCCCTGTCGTAGGCACGCACGGCCCGCTCCGGGTGCCACGGGTCCCGTGCGAGGGCGGCGGCGAGGGCGGCGGCGAGGGCCTCGGCGTCGAGTATCGCCGTGCAGGCGCCTTGGCCGAGGTGCGGCGTCATCGCGTGGGCGGCGTCCCCGACGAGGGCGGCCGGTACCGCTCCGGGCCGGGTGCTGACGAAGCGGGGCAGCGCGGGGTGCAGGTGGCGCATCGGGTAGCAGAGCCGGTTCTCCGCTGTGGTGGCGGCGAGGAGCCTGCCGACGGGTTCGGGCCAGGAGGCGAAGAGCGCGGGCAGCTCTTCGCCCGGGGTGCCGGCGGGGACGACGGCGTACCAGTTGGTGCGGCCCGGCTCGACCGGTGTGACGCCGAAGATCCGCCCCTCGCCCCAGATCTCGCCGTACTCCGGGCCCTCAGTGCCGCCGCGCGGGGGGTTGCGCACCTCGTTCCCCGCGACGTCCGCGCCGTCCTCCGTGTCCGCTATGCCGATCCAGGCCGAGGCGTCGAGCGTCCGCGGAGCGCTGCGCGTGCCGAAGTACGCGGTGCGCACGGCGCTGTGCAGCCCGTCGGCACCCACGACCAGGTCGTGGCCCGCCGCCTCGGCGTGCGCGTCACGCAGTCGGTGTCCGTAGACGGGGTGTACGTCGCGGGCGGCGAGCGCGCTGAGCAGGATGTCGAGCAGGCGCGGCCGGGAGATGAGGAGTTCGGGCCTGCCCGCCGCGCGCTCGATGCGGTCGAGCGGGAGCCGAGCGAGGCGCGAGCCGTCCGAGGCCCTGATGCCGCCCGCGCGGTACGGGACCGCCTGGGCGCGCAGGGCCTCGCCGACGCCGAGCCGGTCGAGGGCCGATTGCGCCGTGGGATGGATACCGAAAGCCGTGCCGTACCGCTGCTGCTCCTCCCGGCTCTCCACGAGGCGCACCGCCCAGCCCGCGCGGCGCAGGCCCAGCGCGGCGGTGAGCCCGGCGACTCCGGCGCCGACGACGAGTACGGAATGAGCGCGTGAGTCGTTCATGATGCCCCCGGTAGCCTGAACTTTCACCACACCCGTAGTACCACGGATGTGGTGCCTGAGGGAGGGCGCTGGGAGAGCCGGGCAAGCCACGGGGGAAAGGGAGAGACGCGATGCCTCAGGAGAACGTGCGACGCAGACGGACTCTGCGCCGGGCGGCGCTGGCCGTGCTGGCGGCAGAGGGCGGCAGAGGGTTGACGCACCGGTCCGTGGACGCGGCGGCGGGGGTCCCCGTGGGAACGGCGAAGAACTACTTCCCGACGCGTGAGGATCTGCTGCGGGCGGTCGCCGAGGAGTGCGCGCTCGCTTACGGAGAACGCGCCGCGGAGGTCCCCACGGCGATGCACGGGCCGGAGCGGGAGAGGCAGGAGGCCCTCGTACAGCTGTTGTCCGCGCTCCTCGCCGACGCGGTGGGCGTCGGCCGGACGCGCGTACTCGCCTATCTGGAACTGCACGCCGAGGCGGCCCGGCGGCCGTGGCTCGCCGAGGTGCTCGACGGGATCTCCCTCGGCGACTTCCTCGGCTTCTCGGCGCTTGCCGGGGCAGCGGGCCTGCCGGTGGACGAGGGCCGTACCCGCGTGCTGACCCTGGCTCTGCACGGCTGTCTGCCGCATCTCGTGGCGAACGGGACGCGCACCCGCGCGGCGGCGGGGCTCGACGAGCCAGAGTCGCTGGTGCGCGCGCTGCTCGGCGTGGTCCACCCCGAGCACGATTGGTCGGCGCCTGCGGGGTGACGGGGCGGGGCCGCGGGAGGTGACGGAACGGGGCCCCGGCTCAGACCACGTTGAGGGCGAAGAGGGCGCCGATCGCTCCGAGGGCCATGAAGATCGGGGTGAGGATCTTCAGTTCGACCCAGCTGCCGGCCCGGAAACGCATGAACTTCGGGGGGCCGAGCGGGTACCAGAGCCTACGGGCTATCGGGAGCGGCCACAGGATGGGGGCGCCCGAGACGGTGATGGCGTCGCCGATGTCGTGCACGAGCGCGCCGAGCACGATCGGCAGGCCGAGCCACATGTACGCCTGGCCGTCTCCGGTGAAGAGCCAGTGCGCCCCGTTCCCCGGCCGGTCGAGGAAATCGGCGAGCATCCACGCGCTGGTCGCCCCGAGCAGCCACACGAGCACGTCGCTGGAGACACGCGCCTGCCGCCACAGCAGTCCCTCGATAGCGAGCACCATGTGCACGAAGAGGATGCCGAGGACCGCCCAGCGACCGATGGCCACGGCGAGCGCGGAGGCGCCCGCGCCCATGAGGACGGCCCAGAGGAGGGTGTGCGTCAGGGTGCGGTGGCCGCCGCTCCTGCGGGGGTCCTTCTTGCCGCGAGTGGCTTTGTAGACCCCGTAGGAGAGGGCGTCCACGAACTTGCACAGCGCCTTGCTGACCGGCCCGAAGGCCCGGGATATCGTCGCCGCGTGGTGGTCGAGGTCGGGTGCGAGGGCGGCCCCGGCGGTGATGAGCGCGCCGACGAGCAGTACCGGCCAGGGCATCTCGTGCCCGTTGGCCGCCGCGAGCGCCCCGACCCCGAGCCAGGCCGCGGCCCCGGAGAGCGAGTGTGCCGGTCCCATCATGAGCGTGTCCCCCACCTTCGACGCACCGCTGTGCAGTTGACGGCCCGTCCCGCTTCCTTCCGGCCGGACGAGCGGTCCCTCACCCTACCGGTCGTGATCTTCGTGCCGTCCGCCGATTCCCCCTCCCCGGTGGCGAAAGGGCAAGATGGGGGCGTGACCCTTATCGATCAGCTCCCTGCGACCCCCGATCCCGACGCCCTCTACGAAGCCTTCGCCTCGTGGACCGAGAGCCAGGGGATCACTCTGTACCCGGCCCAGGAGGAGGCGCTGATCGAGGTGGTCTCGGGAGCCAACGTCATCCTCTCGACGCCGACGGGCTCCGGCAAGAGCCTGGTCGCCGCGGGCGCGCACTTCACCGCGCTCGCGCAGGACAAGGTCACCTTCTACACCGCCCCGATCAAGGCACTCGTCTCGGAGAAGTTCTTCGACCTGTGCAAGATGTTCGGCACCGAGAACGTCGGGATGCTCACCGGCGACGCCTCGGTCAACGCCGACGCCCCGGTCATCTGCTGCACCGCCGAGGTCCTCGCCTCGATCGCGCTGCGCGACGGCAAGGACGCGGACGTCGGCCAGGTCGTGATGGACGAGTTCCACTTCTACGCCGAACCCGACCGCGGCTGGGCCTGGCAGATCCCGCTGCTCGAACTGCCGCAGGCGCAGTTCGTGCTGATGTCCGCGACGCTCGGGGACGTCGCGCTCTTCGAGAAGGACCTCACCCGCCGCACGGGCCGGCCGACCTCCGTCGTGCGCTCCGCGACCCGCCCGGTGCCGCTCTCGTACGAGTACAAGCTGACGCCGCTCACCGAGACGCTGACCGAGTTGCTCGACACGCGGCAGGCACCCGTCTACATCGTGCACTTCACGCAGGCGCAGGCCGTCGAGCGGGCGCAGGCGCTCATGAGCATCAACATGTGCACGCGCGAGGAGAAGGACCGCATCGCGGAGCTGATCGGCAACTTCCGCTTCACCACCAAGTTCGGGCGGAACCTCTCGCGCTATGTACGGCACGGGATCGGGGTGCACCACGCGGGGATGCTGCCGAAGTACCGGCGGCTCGTCGAGAAGCTGGCGCAGGCCGGGCTGCTCAAGGTCATCTGCGGGACGGACACGCTCGGCGTGGGCGTCAACGTGCCGATCCGTACGGTGCTGTTCACCGCGCTGACGAAGTACGACGGGAACCGGGTGCGCACGCTGCGCGCTCGGGAGTTCCACCAGATCGCCGGCCGTGCCGGGCGCGCGGGCTTCGACACCGCGGGGCTCGTCGTGGGGCAGGCCCCCGAGCACGTCATCGAGAACGAGAAGGCGCTCGCGAAGGCCGGGGACGACCCGAAGAAGCGGCGCAAGGTCGTGCGCAAGAAGGCTCCGGAGGGCTTCGTCGCCTGGAGCGACAAGACCTTCGAGAAGCTCATCGCCTCCGACCCCGAGCCGCTGACCTCGCGGTTCCGGGTGACGCACACGATGCTGCTCGCCGTGATCGCCCGCCCGGGCAACGCTTTCGACGCGATGCGCCACCTCCTGGAGGACAACCACGAGCCGCGCCGGCAGCAGCTGCGGCACATCCGCCGGGCCATCGCGATCTACCGCTCGCTCCTCGACGGCGGCATCGTGGAGCGCCTCGACGAGCCGGACGCGGAGGGCCGCATCGTCCGGCTCACCGTGGATCTCCAGCAGGACTTCGCGCTCAACCAGCCGCTCTCCACGTTCGCGCTCGCGGCCTTCGACCTGCTCGACCCCGAGTCGCCCTCGTACGCGCTCGACCTCGTCTCGGTCGTCGAGTCGACGCTCGACGACCCGCGTCAGATCCTGGCCGCGCAGCAGAACAAGGCGCGCGGCGAGGCCGTCGCCGCGATGAAGGCGGACGGCGTCGAGTACGAGGAGCGCATGGAGCGGCTCCAGGAGATCGGCTACCCGAAGCCCCTGGAGGAGCTGCTCTTCCACGCCTACGACACGTACCGCAGGAGCCACCCGTGGGTCGGTGACCACCCGCTCTCGCCCAAGTCCGTGGTGCGCGACATGTACGAGCGGGCACTGACCTTCACGGAGTACGTCTCGCTGTACGAGCTGGCCCGCACCGAGGGCATCGTGCTGCGGTACCTCGCCTCCGCGTACAAGGCCCTGGAGCACACCGTCCCCGATGACCTGAAGTCGGAGGATCTGGAGGACCTCATCGCGTGGCTCGGCGAGCTGGTGCGCCAGGTGGACTCCAGCCTGCTCGACGAGTGGGAGCAGCTCGCCAATCCGGAGGAGATGAGCGCGGAGGAGGCGCAGGAGAAGGCCGACCAGGTCAAGCCGGTGACGGCCAACGCGCGCGCGTTCCGGGTGCTCGTGCGCAACGCGATGTTCCGGCGTGTCGAGCTGGCGGCGCTCGACCGGGTGGACGAGCTGGGCACGATGGACGCCGAGGCGGGCTGGGACGCGGACGCCTGGGGCGAGGCGATGGACGCCTACTGGGACGCGCACGAGGAGCTGGGCACGGGGCCTGACGCGCGCGGCCCGAAGCTGCTGCTCATCGAGGAACGGCCGCAGGAGGCGCTGTGGCGGGTGCGGCAGATCTTCGACGACCCGGAGGACGACCACGACTGGGGCATCAGCGCCGAGGTGGACCTCACCGCGTCGGACGCGGAGGGCCGGGCGGTGGTCCGGGTCACCTCGGTGGGGCAGCTCTGAGCCGGGCCTCCGGCGGGCGCGGTCCCCGGGGCCGCGCCGGTGTTCCTTCTCCGTCCCCGAGCCCGTGCCGCTGTGGTGCGGGGCGTGCTGTGTGAAAGGGCGTACGTGACCATGACCGACGCGGGCGAACCCGTGCCCGAGCGCCTGGTGGACCTCCTCGACCTGGAGCGGATCGAGGTGAACATCTTCCGCGGCCGCAGCCCCGACGAGTCGCTGCAACGCGTCTTCGGCGGGCAGGTCGCCGGGCAGGCGCTCATCGCGGCAGGCCGGACCGTGGACGCGGACCGCCCCGTGCACTCGCTGCACGCCTACTTCCTGCGTCCTGGCCGTCCCGGGGTGCCGATCGTCTACGAGGTGGAGCGGGTACGGGACGGGCGGAGCTTCACGACGCGGCGGGTGACCGCCGTGCAGCAGGGCCGCACGATCTTCACGCTCACCGCTTCCTTCCACGTGCCCGAGGAGGGCGCCTTCGCGCACCAGTTGCCGCCGGCGGGCCCCGGGCCGCTCGTCGACCCCGAGTCGTTGCCCCGGCTCGCGGACGAGGTCCGCGCCCATCTCGGCGGGGTGCCGGACGAGTTGGAGCGGATGGCCCGCAGGCAGCCCTTCGACATCCGTTACGTCGACCGCCTGCGGTGGACGTCCGAGGAGATGGCGGGGGCTGAGCCGCGCAGCGCCGTGTGGATGCGGGCCGTGACTCCGCTGGGCGACGACCCGCTCGTGCACACGTGCGCGCTCGCCTACGTGAGCGACACGACGCTCCTCGACGCGGTGCGGCTGCCGGTGGAGCCGCTGTGGGGCGAGCGGCTGCTCGACCTCGCCTCGCTCGACCACGCGATGTGGTTCCACCGGCCCTTCCGCGCGGACGAGTGGCTGCTGTACGAGCAGGAGTCGCCCGTCGCCACGGGCGGACTCGGGCTGGCCAGGGGCCGGATCTACGACCGGGCGGGCAGGCTGCTCGTCTCGGTCGTGCAGGAGGGGCTGTTCCGGCCGCGCGGCGGCATCCAGGTGCGGTCCGAGGCGCCGCACGATATCCGGGCGCGGCCCGGCGAGGCGCCGCACGAGCCGGGCGCATAGCCGCCGGACCAGAACGCGCGCGACCGTGGCCGTGTTCACCGGCACCGCCCCTGGCCGGTGCCGCCGGTCCGGCGGCACTCGCGGTACGCCGTGCCGCCGCCCCGCCGGGGCCACGGCACGAACCGTCGCCGCGCCCGCCGCGCGCCGGGGTCGGCACCCTCGTCGGCGCGCAGCGAGGGGCAGCAGGAGGGCGGAACGGACGAGGGACCCGAGGCGCACGCGTGCGGACAGCACCGGTGCCGAAGAGGGGCCGGGGACTGGGCCGGGAGTGACGCGACGGGCGACGGGCGTCGACTTCGGCGGCCGGGTACGCAGCCGGGATCGGTTGGGCCGACGGGGCACCGGCCTGCTGGCCTACTGGAGGCGACGGGGGCCCCGAAGGCGAGGCCGCGCGCGGCGAGGGGCACGGCGGACCGGTGGGCGAGGTGCGCGGCGGATTGGCGGGGGCGGTCCCGGGGAGCGTGGGCCCGCCCGGGGAGGGGGACACCGGCGGCGTGACAGGCGGCGAGCCACCGGGCTCCGGAGCCATGGGAACGGCAGACGGCTCCGGCCCCGTGGGCGAGGCCGTCGGCGCCACGGCGCTCGGCTGTTCAGCGGGCGCGGGCCGCGCGGACGTGGCATGCGTCCCGGACGCGAGCGGCGCGGTGGGCGCCGAGCCGTGCTCCCGGGACGTGAGCGGAGACGGGACCGGGAGCGAGGGCCCGGCCGAAAGCGCGTCCACCAGTGACGGGGCAGCGGCTCCCGGTCCCCAGCGCGTCGGCGCGGACGGGGCCGGGAACGACGCCGTGCCCTTCGTGGCGGGAGACGGCGCACGGGGCGCCGGGGCCGTCGGCATCCCGAGAGAGGAAGAAGCCGTCTGCCGTTGGGGAGTTGACGGCTCAGAGGGACCCGGACGTGTCGAGGTGGTGGCGGGCGTGGTGCTCGGTTGTGCGGGAGACGCCACCGGTTCCGGGAATGGCAGGGTCTGAGCGACCGGGTGCGGGGACACGACGCGCGGTGCGGGGTGCGCGGGCGAGGCCGGGGTGGTCCGGGGCGCGGAGCCGCGCGGGAGCGAGGGCGCGGGCGGAGCGGCGGGCCGGGGAGGCGGCGTCGGCTCCGGGGACGGTGCGGGTCGCGGGACGGGAGAGGACCGGTTGTCTGCGGCGGAGGGTGTCGAAACGCGTCCCGGCGGAGACGACGAGACACCCTTGAGGACGACCCCCTCCGTGCCCGGCCCCACCCGGACCTTCCGTACTGTCCGAGGCGCCGGCCGGTCGGCTCGGGCGCGTGTCAGCTCGCCAGCGAATCGCGCCTGGACGTCCGCGAGTTCATCAGCCCCCAGGGCGCTCATCAGGGACGTCAGCGCCGGATCTCCCTGCGCGGGGACGAGGCGCCGCAGGTACCCGCACTCGTCGGGGTCCGCCGCGCGGGCCGTCTCCTCGGGGCCGAGCTGGACCGCGAGGAGGGCCGCCCGCTCCCACGGGTCGGAGCTGAGCCGGTGCAGGGATTCTCGCCGCCGCTCCCGCCACCGCGCCGCACGCCGGTCCCCCTCCGCCATGGAGCGCAGTCCGGCCGGGAGCCTGCCGACCAGCAGCTCGGGTCTGCGCCGTCCCAGCTCCTCGACTTCCGCGGCGAGGTAGGCCCAGACGACGGCCCGGTAGCGGTTGAGGTGGACGTCGACCGGCGCGAGCAGGCCCAGCTTGGCGAGGCGGGTGAAGCGGTGCGGGGCGATGCCGAGCAGTTCGGCGGCGTCGGCGGTGCCGACGCACCGTACCGCCTCGCGGAGAGCAGCCGGGAAGCCGGGCGCCGCCCGCCGCCGCTCGATCTCTTCGGCGGTGAAACGGCGCGGGAGCGTGCCGCGTCCGGGTACGGAGGGCAGCACGTCGAGGACGGCCGCCCGCTCCACCTCATCGGTCGCCAACCCCAGCAGGGCGGCGGCCTGTTCCGGGGTGAGCAAGTCCCCCTGGACCGACCTCGCGCCCGGCGTCGCCGCCACCGTCGTCATGCCACGTACCGCCATACCGTCCCCCTCGGAGCCGAACCTTGGGACAGACCGTATGGGACAGGACAGACACCACCTTCACCCTGCCTGTGGATAACTCAGCGGCAATCAGATCATCCGATCACCAACGCGGCGAAGATCGGAAAATCACCCCGTCCACGCATCTTCCGCGCACACCCCCGAGCGCACCCTCCCGCGACCTCACCGCGACCACCCGCGACTTCCCCGCACCCTCACCCAGCCGCTCCCGGCCGCCGGGAATCCACCCCCAGGTGCTCCCCCACCTTGCTCACGAGCAGCGTCATCTCGTAGGCCACCTGACCCACGTCGGCGTCCGAGCCGCTCAGCACGCACAGGCAACTGCCGTCGCCCGCCGCCGTGACGAAGAGAAGCGCCTCGTCGAACTCGATGACCGTCTGGCGGACCTTGCCCACCTTGAAATGCGTGCCCGAGCCCTTGGCGAGGCTGTGCAGACCCGAGGCGACCGCCGCGAGGTGCTCGGCGTCCTCGCGCGCGAGGTCGGCGCTGAGCCCCGTGACGAGTCCGTCGTTGGACAGCACCAGAGCGTGCCTGATGTGCTCGACGCGCTGGGTGAGTTCGTCGAGAAGCCACCCGAGTCTTGCGTTCCGTTCCACGTTCCGCTCTCCCCGTCCGCAGCCGCTCCCCCTGTTCGGAGGAACCCTTCGGCAAGCCTTCCCCACCACCCGGCGGACAGCAAGGATGATGAGCATATGACCCACAAAATGACCGATGAAGAATGGCGGACCTTCGTCTCGGAAGGCACACGGACGGCGAAGCTGGCCACCGTGCGGGCGGACGGAAGTCCGCACATCGCCCCGATCTGGTTCGTTCTGGATGGTTCGGACCTGGTCCTCAACACCGGCAAGGACACCGTCAAGGGGCGGAATCTGGCCCGCGACGGGCGTGTCGCGCTGTGCGTGGACGACGAGCGCCCGCCGTTCTCGTTCGTCACGATCGAGGGCTCCACCGAAATCAGCGAAGACCCCGAGGAGTTGCTGCGCTGGGCCACGGCGATCGCCGAGCGCTACGTGGGCCCGCAGGAAGCCGAGGTCTACGGGCGCCGCAACGGGGTGCCGGGGGAACTCCTCGTCCGGGTCAAGGTCGAGAAGGTCGTCGCCTACGGCGGCGTCGCCGACTGACGCCCCGTCGGCGGCGCCGGCCGCCACCCCGGCCGACGCCGCCGGCCCGCTCCGCCGCGACTTACCGCCCCACCGCCTGAAGCAGTCGCGCCGCCCGGAACCTCCCCGTGTACGCCACGAGTTCCGCGAGGACATGACGGACCGTCGCCGCCTCGCGCACATCACCGGCGAGCACGGGGACGCCCGGGGACAGGCCGAGCGCCGACGCGACCTGGCCGGGGGTGTACGCGGTGGGCCCCGCGAAGCGGTTCATCACCACGACGAAGGGCAGCGCCCGCTCCTCAAGCCGGTCCACGAGCGCGAAGCTCTCGGCGAGCCGTCCGGTGTCGACGAGGACGACGGCACCGAGAGCGCCGCCGCACATGTCCTCGCAGAGCGCCGCCGACCGTTCGAGCCCCGGGACGCCGAAAAGACACAGCGTCAGGTCGGGACGCAGCACGATCCGCCCGAAGTCGAGCGCGACCGCCCCCACGCCGCTCCCCCGCTCCCCCGCACCACCGGCCGGCTCGTACGCGACGACGGGGCCGTACGGGCGCGGCGACACCGGTACGGCTGCCTCCCCACCCAGCCCACCACCGTCCGGGCCACGGCCGCCCGGCCCACCACCGTCCGAGCCACCGCCATCCGGCCCACCACCGTCCGGAGCCTCGCCCTCCAAGGCGTGGCCCTCCGGCCGCCCACTCCCCCACGCGGGCCCACTCCCCCACGCGGGCCCTCTCCCCCGCGCGGCACCGACGAACGAGGTCTTGCCGGTGGCGGGCCCACCCGAGACGACGATCTTGAGGATGAGGCGTTCCCCCGCCGCGTGCCACCGTCCGTCGCTCATCCGCCACTTCCCTCGCCAGCGCACCCCAGGCACCAGCCGTCCCGGTGCCGAAGCGCCCAGGATGACAAGCCACCGGGCAAAGGGGGCGAAGTGCGGGATTCTTTACCGGATGGGCATGTTCGTGCCCGGACCGGACCGTTTCGCACCGCACCGGGTTCGCCAGCGACGGAATTCACGATCACGCGAACCAGGAACGAACCGAATGGACGGTCAGGACAGCACCAGGTTCCACCGCCCGCCGTGCCCGCTGAGCGTCGTCACCGCCAGCGGGCGGACGTCGACGCGCCAGTACGCGGGGAGGGGGAGGCCGAGGGCGTGGACGAGGGCGGCGCGGACCGTGTCCGGTTCGACGAACAGGGGCAGCGGCCCCGTCACCGTTTCCGCGAGGTGGTCGAGGTGCGCGCCGACGCGCCGCACCAGGTCGGTGAGCGGTTCGCCGTCACCGCCGGGGCGTGCCGCCGGGTCGGAGAGCCAGGCGGCGAGGGCGGTGGGCTCCGCCGCGGCCACCGCGTCGAGCGGACGGCCGCGCCAGCTTCCCGGCTCCTGCCCGGCGAGGGCGGGTTCGGGGACGGCCCCGGGGTGGCCGAGGAGGGCGGATGTCTCTCGGCAGCGCGGCGAGGGCGCGCGGCGAGCCCGTACCCGTACGTTCTCCGCCCGCATCGGCACACCGCTCGCCCGCAGTTCGGCGGCGGCCGCGCGGCCCCGGTCCGTGAGCGGTGTGCCGTCGTCGAAGGCGGCGGAACGGCTCGCCTCGCTCTCCGCCGCCGAGACAAGGATCACTCGGATCGTCATACCGGCCCGCTTTCACCGTTTGTCATGTCCCACGTCCAGCAGGCGCACTTGGCGTTCGGACGGGTGAGCGATATCGTCCCGATGACCTTACAAGCGACATGACGGAATCCGGTGAGAGCCCGGAACGGTCGCGCCACTGTATGCCTGGCCCCGTACGCGGACCCGGCGAGTCAGACCCGTCATGCGTATTCGAAGCTCCATCGACCGGGACGCGAGTTCCCCAGGAGGCTTGCCATGGCGCAGTCCGCCGCCCCGCCCGTTTCGGGCTCTTCCTCCGCTTCCGAGACCCCGCTTCGGCTGCCGATCCGCACGGTGCTGCCGTGGGCGGTCTTCGTCGGTCTCCTCATGCTCATCGCGCTCTACTTCGTCGGCGCCGAGCAAGGCGCCACCTCGCTGTTCTCCGGCACGGGCGTCCACGAGTGGGTGCACGACGGCCGGCACCTGCTCGGTTTCCCCTGCCACTGACGGGCGGATTCGTACTCTCATGAACTCCGCCATCGTCAGGAAACTCCTCGTGCGCGGGATGCTCGCCGGTCTCGCCGCCGGGGTCCTCGCCTTCGTCGTCGCCTACCTGCTCGGGGAGCCCCGGGTGGACTCGGCGATCGCTCTGGAGGAGGCGCACTCCCACGGGGGAGGCGGCCACGAGCACGAGGTCGAGGTCGTCAGCCGCGGCCTCCAGTCCACCGCCGGGCTCGCGACCGGTGTCCTCGCCTACGGGGTCGCCTTCGGCGGCATCGTGGCCCTCGCCTACTGCTTCGCGCTCGGCCGTGTGGGCCGTTTCAGCCCGCGCGCGACCGCCGCGCTCATGGCGGCGGGCGGCCTCTTCGCCGTCTATATCGTCCCCTTCCTCAAGTACCCGGCGAACCCCCCGGCCGTCGGGAACCCCGACACGATCGGCAAGCGCACGGCGCTGTACGGGCTGATGATGCTGCTCAGCGTGCTGCTCGCGCTCGCGACCGTGATCATCGGCAAGCGGCTCGCGCCGACGCTCGGCAACTGGTGGGCGACGGTCGTCGCGCTCGCCGGCTTCGCCGTCGTGATCGGCCTCGCCTACGCGTTCCTGCCGTCCGTCAACGAGGTCGGACACGACTTCCCCGCCACGCTGCTGTGGCAGTTCCGCGTGGCCTCGATCGGTATCCAGCTCACGTTGTGGACCGGTTTCGGCCTGCTCTTCGGTGAGTTGGCGCAGCGGATGCTCGCGCCCGCCGAAAGGCGCGTCAGGGCCGGCTCGGTGGCCTCGGCCGCTGCCTGAGCCACATCCCGTACGCCACGGGGGAGGGACCCGATTCCCGGGCCCCTCCCCCGTTCCGCGTCCCCGCGGGCAGGATGGACGGCATGAACGAGAAGACCCAGCAGGAGGTACGGGAGTTCTTCGGATCGCGCGCGGCGGGCTGGGAGGACAGGTTCCCCGGCGATCAACCGCGCTACGACGCGGCCACGGCGGTCCTCGGACTGCGCCCGGGTGATGTGGTGCTCGACGCGGGCTGCGGCACGGGCAGGGCGCTCGCGCCGCTGCGGGAACGCGTCGGGATCGCGGGCGCCGTGCTCGGCGTGGACCTGACGCCTCAGATGCTGCGCGAGGCGGACGCGAAGGGCCGGGCGCGGCACGGCACACTCGTCCTGGCGGACGTGGCGCGGCTGCCGCTGCGGGAGGGGGCCTGCGACGCGGTGTTCGGGGCGGGGCTCGTCTCGCACCTGCCGGGCCCGGAGACCGGCCTGCGGGAACTCGCGCGGGTGACCCGGCCCGCCGGGCGGCTCGCCCTCTTCCACCCGCTCGGGCGCGCGGCCCTCGCGGCGCGCCACGGAAGGGAGCTGAGCGAGGACGATGTACGGACCAGGGCGCGTCTCGTCCCGCTGCTGGACGCCACGGGCTGGCGGCTCGTGTCGTACGTGGACGAGGACACGCGCTTTCTCGCGGTGGCGGTACGGAAGCCGGAGCGGCCCGTGACCTGACGGGCTGCCGGTACGCCTCGCCCTGACCCGTGACGGGACGCCTCACTCTGACCGGGGAGGCGCGCTCACCCTGACCGGTGATCGGGGCGCCTCACCCTGACCGGCGACCGTCGCCCCGCCCCGTACCGTCCCTGCTCGCTCCCCCGCTCGCCTGCGACTCGCATGCCGGGTGAAGGCTTCGGGACGGGCTTGTGCGGCCTCTCGACGCCGTGGTTACCGACTGGTTAAGGTGCGCCAGCCCGCACGAGGCGGGCCCCCGTCGTCCTGCCTCCGCACGGGACGGGACGCTCGGGCGGCGATCGGGAGGCGGACGTGAGCGAGCCGGAGGACACGGGGAACGGGACCGTGGTGAGGGAGGTGCCGGAGACCGCGCGGGCGACGGGTGAGGAGCCGGGGCGGCCGGACGTGGCCGCGGCGGGCGAGGGCGAAGGGCTCGCGGGTGGTGAGGAGGACGCGCTGCTCGTCCTCACCGCCGCGCTGCTCACCCCGGCCCAGTTCCCCGGGGCCCTCGGCGACGACTACCCGGAGGCATGCGGCCGGCTGGGGCTGCCGCCCCTCGTCCAGGGCTACGGACTCGTCCTCGGGCAGGACGGGGCGGGGGCGCGGTGGACGGTCGTGGTCGACGACGTCTCGCTGGTCGCCGTCGCGATCGCCTCGTGGGACTGCGGGATGGAGTACGAGCTGACGCCGGTTCCGCGCGCGATCGTGGCGACCCTGCCGGGCTGGCCCCTGGCGCTCGCGGTCGCCGCCCCCGGCGTGCCCGCGCCGCACGACCCGGACCTCTCGGGGGACCCGGAGGCCCCCGAGGCCCTGCGCCCGCCGTCCTCGTCGGGCTGGGGCCCGGCCCAACGGCGGCTGGGCGCCGACGAGATCTCCCGCCAGTGGGCCACGTGGCGCGGGGAGTTCACGGCGGAGGAGGCCGAGGCGGCGGAGGCGGGCGACGGTTCCGCGAGCCCCGACGGTTCCGCGAGCCCCGAGGGTTCCTTCACGGCTCCGGGCTCCGAGCCCACCGCCGTTTCGGTCCGCGCGGCACTCGCCGAGGCCCGCGCCTATCTCGACACGCCTCCGCCGCTGGGGCGCATCCGTTCCGCGTTCGCGAGCGACGAAGCACGTCTGCTGCGGGTCGACGGCCCGGGCTGGTCGCTCGTGGCCCGTACCGACGACATGGCCTTCGTCCTGCTGGACGCGGTGCCGGGAGAGGTCGTCCCAGTCGAGCGCGGCCCCCGGCTCCCGGCCCTCCTGGCCGGGCTCGAAGCGCTGGCAGCGCGTTCCTGAGACCGGGGCCCGGCCGCACCGCCTGCCTCTCACCCGATGTCGTAGACCGTCACCGGCACCCCCCGTTCCGTCAGCCGCGCCCGTATCAGCGGTTCCACCCGGTCCCAGCGGCCCCCGGCCAGTCCGCAGCCGATGCGGGGCATGTGGATCGAGGCGCCGAGGCGCAGGGCCTCGGGGGCGAGGCGGTCGAGCGCCTCGCCGATCGCCTCGTACCGGACCGGGACGCCCTTGCCGCCACGGCCGGTTCCGTGCTGTCCGATCATGTTGGCGACCCACACGGCATGCTCGACCCGGACCAGCTGGAGGGCGCCGAGGGCGAAGTCGCGGGACGCGCGCTCGCGGTGCCACGCGCGGTAGGCGCGCTCCGGCTCGGGCCAGCGGCGGGTGAGGGCGAGGACGAAGCCCTTGCCCCAGCCGCCGCGGTCGTTGCAGACGTGCGCGATGATCCGCGGCCCCTCGCCGCGCGGGGCCGTGGCGTCGCCGCGTACGTACTGGATGGCGTCGCCGCGGACGTACTCGCTCTCCTGCGTCATGCGGGCACCGTAGGCGGTGGCTCCGACACTCGCCCTCCGGAGGCCCGGCCCTTCAGCGGCCCAGTTGCTTGCGGCTCGCCCTGCGCAGCCTGCGGCGCTGGCTCGGGTCGAGGGTGAGGTAGGCGACGGCGGGGACGCCGAGGATGATCAGCAGGGCGGCCCACCAAGGCAGCCAGATGAGCAGGATGAGGCCGACGACGGCGCCGCCGGCCGCCACCTTCGCGTTTGTGGACATGTCTCTCGTCTCCCCCGGTGCTCGTCCGGCCGGGCCACGGTCTCGCGGCCCCGTCCCGGTCACCTGTCGTCAAGAACGGCTCTGCCGTTCCCACGGTTCCAGTGGAGACCCGATCGGCCACCGGGGCAACCCTGATCTTTCTCGGGGTCGCCTGCGGCACACCCGCGCCAGACCTCTCGAAGCGCCTCCTGGGGTCCCCGCCCCGCTCCCCCGCGCTCCCGCGATTCGCGGCCGTAAACCTTTCGCCACTGTCGCCACGGAGCACACCCCCCGGCCCCTGCCCGCGGTCGAACGAGCGCCGGGAACACGGCCTCGGCCTTTCATTCGCTTCAGCGATTGGCAGAGCGGCCCGCGTCCGAGAGCGTGGGACGCGTCGCAACCGGCGCGGCACGGGGCAGTACGCCGTGCCGGGACCGGAGGGCACGCCCGTGCCCCCGGCTGTCGTCACCCAACGGGAGAACCCGCATGCTCGGTACGAAGATGAAGCGCGCCCTCGCGATGGGCGGGGCGAGCCTCGCCCTCGCCGGGGCCGGCGTCATGGCCGCGAGCCCCGCCTTCGCCGCCACCACCGTCGTCGCCTGGACCCACGGCAACGTCCACGCCGGTCCCGCCAAGGGCGAGCGGGTGGTCAGCTACGTCAACGCCAACTACAGCTACACGGGCCTTTGCTGGCTGGAGGGCGACCTCGTCAACGACCACGGCATCAGCAACCGCAACTGGGTTCGCCTCCAGCTCAACAGCGGCGGAATCGGCTACGTGAGCGCCGTCTACCTGAAGGGCAACGACAAGGGCAACGTGCCCAACCACTGCTGAGCGGTTCCGAGCAGGCCGTGGGCCCCGCCTTCCTTCCGGCAGGCGGGGCCCACGGCTCTGTCCGGGCCTGCCGCGAGGCCGAGAGGGCTCATACCCCCGCGCGGCCCCGGCGGCGGAGCGGACCCGCTCAGCCGCGAACGCCCAGCAGGTGGTCCGTCGCGAGCTGGTCGAGCGCCTCGAAGGCCATGCCGCGCTCGGCGGCGGCCTCCACGTCGAAGTCCTCGTACGCGCTCTTGTCGCCGAGCAGCGAGGCGAGGCCGTCCTCGGCGGTGGGCAGCGCGAGCTGGTCGAGGCGCGCGGCCTTCAGTGCCTCCTGGACCTTCGGGTCGGCGCGGAAGGCCGCGGCGCGCTCCTTGAGGATGAGGTAGTTGCGCATGCAGCCGGCGGCCGAGGCCCACACGCCGTCGAAGTCCTCGGTCCGCGGCGGCTTGAAGTCGAAGTGGCGCGGGCCCGCGTACCCGGCGGTCTCCAGGAGGTCGACGAGCCAGAAGGCGTTGCGCAGGTCGCCGGCGCCGAAGCGGAGGTCTTGGTCGTACTTGATGCCGTTCTGGCCGTTGAGGTCGAGGTGGAAGAGCTTGCCCGACCAGAGGGCCTGGGCGATGCCGTGGGCGAAGTTCAGCCCGGCCATCTGCTCGTGGCCGACCTCCGGGTTGACGCCGTACAGCTCCGGGCGCTCCAGGCGCTCGATGAAGGCGAGGGCGTGGCCGACGGTGGGGAGCAGGATGTCGCCGCGCGGCTCGTTGGGCTTGGGCTCGATGGCGAAGCGGAGGCCGTAGCCCTGCTCGGTGACGTACTCGCCGAGGAGGTCGAACGCCTCCTTCATGCGGTCGAGCGCGAGGCGGATGTCCTTGGCGCCGCCGGACTCGGCGCCCTCGCGGCCGCCCCAGGCGACGTACGTCTCGGCGCCCAGCTCGGCGGCGAGGTCGATGTTGCGGATGACCTTGCGCAGCGCGTAGCGGCGGACGTCGCGGTCGTTGGAGGTGAAGCCGCCGTCCTTGAAGACGGGGTGCGTGAAGAGGTTCGTCGTCGCCATCGGCACGACGAGGCCGTGCGTGTCGAGCGCCTCGCGGAAGCGCTTGACGATCCGCTCGCGCTCGGCGTCCGTGGAGCCGAAGGGGATGAGGTCGTCGTCGTGGAAGGTGACACCCCACGCGCCCAGCTCGGCCAGTCGGCGCACGGACTCGACCGGGTCGAGCGCGGGGCGGGTGGCATCTCCGAAGGGGTCCCGGCCCTGCCAGCCGACGGTCCACAGACCGAAGCTGAACTTGTCCTCGGGGGTGGGCTGGTAGTTCATGCGGCTCCCTCGCCATCGTGTCGTGCGCGCCGTGGCCTATTTCGTCATGGCGCTTAACAAATTAGACTCCCGGAGCCCGGCTGTGAAGAGCGGGTGCCGATTCGGCCCCTCCGGGCGGGTGTCTCGCCCCGCCGGACGGAGTACGACACGGTGGTGTGATCAGCCGGGCAGGACGCCGCTCCGGGACGCGGGCGGCGGCGCGATGGGAGGACGAGGATGACAGCCGGGGAGCAGGCCGAAGGGCCGTACGTGGTGGGGATCGACACCTCGACGCAGTCCACGAAGGCGCTGGTCGTGGACGTGGCGACGGGGCGGATCGTGGCAAGCGGGCAGGCGCCGCACACGGTGACGACGGGGGCGGGCCGCGAGTCGGACCCCCGGCAGTGGTGGGAGGCGCTGCTGAGCGCCCTGGAGCAGTGCGGGCCGTACGCGCGGCAGGCGGCGGCCGTCTCGGTGGGCGGTCAGCAGCACGGGCTCGTGACGCTCGACGCGGCCGGGGAGCCGGTGCGGCCCGCGCTGCTGTGGAACGACGTGCGCTCGGCTCCGCAGGCACGCTCGCTCATCGAGCGGCAGGGCGGCCCCGGGTGGTGGGCGGAGCGGACCGGGAGCGTGCCAGGGTCCTCGTTCACCGTCACGAAGTGGGCCTGGCTCGCCGAGCACGAGCCGGAGGCGGCGAAGGCCGCTGCGGCCGTGCGGCTGCCGCACGACTACCTCACCGAGCGGCTGACGGGCCAGGGCACGACGGACCGGGGCGACGTCTCGGGTACCGGCTGGTGGGCGGCGGGCCCCGAGGCGTACGACGAGGAGATCCTCGGCCTCGTGGGGCTCGACGCGGCGAAGCTGCCGCGCGTCGTGGGACCCGGTGAGGTCGCGGGGACGGTACGGGGCGACGCGCTGCCCTTCGCGCGCGGCACCCTCGTCGCCGCCGGGACCGGGGACAACGCCGCCGCCGCGCTCGGGCTCGGGCTGCGCCCCGGGACGCCGGTGCTGAGCCTCGGCACCTCGGGCACGGTGTACGCCCTCTCGCCGCGCCGACCCGCCGACCCGAGCGGTACGGTCGCCGGCTTCGCCGCCGCGCACGGCGACTGGCTGCCGCTCGCCTGCACGCTCAACTGCACGCTCGCCGTGGACCGGGTCGCCGCCCTCCTCGGCCTCGACCGCGAGGCCGTCGAACCCGGCGGGGCGCTGAGCTTCCTGCCGTACCTCGACGGCGAGCGCACCCCGAACCTGCCGGGCGCCTCCGGGCTGCTCACCGGGCTGCGCCACGACACGAGCGGCGGCCAGCTCCTCCAGGCCGCGTACGACGGCGCCGTCTACTCGCTCCTGGACGCGCTCGGCCTCGTACTCGACGGCGAGGGGGACGAGAACGAGCCGCTGCTGCTCATCGGCGGCGGGGCGCGCGGGCGGGCCTGGCAGGAGACCGTGCTGCGGCTCTCGGGGCGTCCCGTGCGGGTGCCCGAGGCGAAGGAACTCGTCGCGCTCGGCGCCGCGGCGCAGGCGGCGGGGCTCCTGACGGGCGAGGACCCGGCGGCCGTGGCCCGGCGCTGGGACACGGCACGCGGACCGCTCCTGGAGCCGGTGGCGAAGGACCGCGAGACGCTGGCGCGGATCTCCGGGGTACTCTCCGACGCGGTGAACCTCCTGGACGGGGGGCCGGCCGAGAAGTGAGGTCCCGGCGCGGGGCCGTTTCAGGGCTCCGCCCCGGCCCCCGCTCCTCGAACACCCCCAGCCTTCGGCCGGGAGGTACCCCCGAAGAGGCTGGACCATGGGAGGAGTCGCGATGACCGCCGCGTTGCCGGATACGCAGCAAGGGATGCGCCGGCGGAATCTCGCGCGGGTTCTGCACACCGTGGCCGCGCACGGACCCTTGTCGCGGGCGGCTGTCGCGGCGCGGATCGGACTGACCAGGGCCGCGGTCTCGACACTCGTGGACGAGCTGATCCGGGCCGGGTTCCTCGATGAGCTGGGGCCCGAGCGGCCGGGGCGGGTGGGGCGGCCCGGGTCCGCGCTCGCGGTGAGCGCGCGGGGACCCGCGGGGCTCGGGGCGGAGATCGGGGTCGACCACCTGTCCGTGTGCGCGGTGGACCTCGGCGGGGCGGTGCGGGCGCGGGTCGTGCGGCCCGTGGACAACCGGGACCGCGCCGCGAAGCCCGTGCTCGCCGAACTCGGTGGGCTCGTCGAAGAGGTGCGGGGGGCCGCCGCGGGCCTCGGGCTGCGGCCCGCCGGGCTCGCGGTCGCCGTGCCCGGGCTCGTCGAGCGCGACCGCCCCTTCGTGGTGCGCGCGCCCAACCTCGGCTGGACCGACACCGACCTCGGCCCGCTGCTGCCCCAAGGGCTGGCGGTGACGGTCGACAACGAGGCAAACTTCGGCGCGCTCGCCGAGCTGTGGACCGGCGAGGGCGAGCACGAGAACTTCGTGCACGTCTCGGCCGCGATCGGGATCGGCGCCGCCGTCGTGCTCGGCGGTGAACTGCTGCGCGGGACAAGGGGGTTCGCGGGCGAGCTGGGGCATGTGCCGGTGCGTCCCGAGGGGCCGGCGTGCCCGTGCGGGGGGCGCGGCTGCCTGGAGCAGTACGCGGGGCAGGAGGCCGTGTGGCGCGCGGCGGGCCTCGCTCCGGGACAGGAGTCGGTCGGGCTGCTCGCGCAGCGCGCGGCCGAGGGCGACAAGGCGGTGCTCAAGGCCCTGCGCGGCGCGGGAAGCGCGCTCGGGATCGCGCTCTCGGGCGCGGTGAACCTCCTCGACCCGGAGGGCGTCGTGCTCGGCGGCTCGCTCTCGCCGCTCGCCCAGTGGCTGCTGCCGCCGCTGCGCCGCGAGCTGACCCGGCGCACGGCGACGGCGAACCGTCCGGTGACGGTCTCGCGACTCGGCCGCGAGGGCCCGCTCCTCGGCGCGGCGCACTCGGTGGTGCGGGCGGTGCTCGACGACCCGGTGGCGCTCACCGCGGGCTGAGGCGGCCGGGCGAACGCCGAGCTGGACGCGCGTCACCCCGCTTGCCCCGTACGGGAGTTGGCCTCCTTCCGCGCGGCGGCGCCACGCCGTACCGTGCCCGTAGCCGAACCCCGTCCGACCGGGCGGGGCCCACCCCCCACCAGGAGGCGGAACCACCGTGGAACGCGCCAGATCTGTGCCCAGCCGCCGCACCCTCCTCAAGGGCACCGCGCTCGCCGTCGTGCCCGCCGCGCTGCTCACCGGTCCCCCGGCCGCCGCCGCGAAACCGGCCGCGGTCGACTACCCGGGCGCCGAGTGGGTGCCCGCGAGCACCTCCAACTACACGGTCGCGAAACGGCCTTCGCAGTACCCGGTCGAGTACGTGGTGATCCACGTGACGCAGGAGTACTTCGCGGACACCCTCGCCATCTTCCAGAACCCGGCCAAGCAGGTCACCGCCCACTACGTGGTGCGCTCGGCGGACGGCCACATCGCGCAGTGCGTGCGCGAGAAGGACGTCGCCTGGCACGCCGGGAACTGGGACTACAACACGCGCAGCATCGGCATCGAGCACGAGGGCTGGGTCGACAGGCCCGAGTACTTCACCAACGCCATGTTCGAGGCGTCGGCCGCGCTCACCGCCTCCGTGTGCGACCGCTACGGCATCACGAAGGACAGGGAGCACATCCTCGGGCACGTCGAGGTGCCCGGCACCGACCACACCGATCCCGGCGCGCTGTGGGACTGGACGAAGTACATCCGGCTCGTCAACCTCGCTTGAGAGCAACGCACTTCAGCACACGCGGTGGAGCCACCCGTGCCGGTCCTCGGTCCTGCCGTACTGGAGGTCGAGGACCGTGCGGCGCAGGGCGAGCGTCGTCGGGCCCGGGGCACCGTCGCCGACCGTGAAGGCGTAGCCCGCGCCCTTGAAGCCGGTGACGGGGGTGAGGACGGCCGCCGTCCCCGCGGCGAAGACCTCGGTCACGGTGCCGTCCTCCGCGCCCGCGCGCAACTCCGCGAGGGAGATGGTCCGTTCGACGGGCCTGAGGCCGAGTCCGGGTGCCAGCGCGAGGACGGTGTCGCGCGTGACGCCTTCGAGGATCGTGCCGAGGGCCGGGGTGAGGAGTTCCCCGTCGCGCGTCACGAGGCACAGGTTCATCGTGCCGGACTCCTCGATCGTGCGGTGGCCCGCGCTGTCGAGGTAGAGCACCTGCTCGCAGCCGTTCTCGCGCGCCTCGATCTGCGCGGCGAGGCTCCCCGCGTAGTTGCCGCCGCACTTGGCGGCGCCCGTGCCGCCCACGGCCGCGCGCGAGTAGGTCTCGGTGATCCAGAGGGTGACGCCGGTGACGCCGGAGGGGAAGTACGGTCCGGCGGGGCTCGCGATGACCCGGAAGAGCGCCTGGGCGGAGGGGCGGACGCCGAGGAAGGACTCGGTGGCGATGAGGAAGGGGCGCAGGTAGAGGCTCTGCTCGCCGGAGCCGGAGCCGGAGCCGGAGCCGGAGCCGGAGGCCGAGTCGGCGAGGACCGGGGAGTTGGAGGCCGAAGGAGCGGACCCGCCGCCGTCGCCCCGGTGGTCGGCCGGGCCCCCGTCCGCCTCCGGCACCCATGCCGCGTCGGCCCGTACCAGTTCCTCCACCGCCCGCACGAAGGCGGACTCGGGAAGCTCGGGGAGGGCGAGGCGGCGGGCGGAGCGGGCGAAGCGGCGGGCGTTGTCGCCCGGCCTGAAGAGCCGCACGCCGCCGTCCGCGTGCCGGTACGCCTTGAGCCCCTCGAAGATCTCCTGCCCGTAGTGGAAGACGGCGGCGCCCGGGTGGAGCGTGAACGGGGCGAGCGGGCGGACACCGCTGTCGTGCCAGCCGCGCTCCGCGTCCCACGCGGCCACGGCCATGTGGTCGGTGAACCAGCGGCCGAAGCCGGGGTCGGCGAGGATCGCGCGACGCTCGGCACCGGGGACCGGGGCGGCGGTGCGGTCGAGGGGGAAGTCGAGGCTCATACGCTCTTCCTGACGGTCGGCTGCCCGGCATGCTAGCTCTCGCGGTGGCCGGGCCCGGTGCGCCTGGGCCGCGCCGGACGGCGTGTCAGCCGAGGGCGCTGACGACGACCCGGGTGGCCTCGGCGAGGAGCCGGTCGTCGGCCTCGGCTCCGCGCTCGTCGCGGTAGCTGAGCAGCGTGAGGACGAGCGGGGCGCGCCCCGGCGGGCGGATCACCGCGATGTCGCCGCGCGCGCCGTGGTAGCTCCCCGTCCCGGTCTTGTCCTCCACCGTCCAGCCCTTCGGCACGCCCGCGCGGATCGTCGCGTCCCCGGTCGTGTTGGCACGCAACCAGCCGGCCAGGCGCTCGCGTTCGGGTGCGGCGAGGACGTCGCCGAGCACGTAGGCGCGCAGATCGGCGGTGAGCCGGCGCGGCGTCGTCGTGTCGTGGGTCTCCCCGGGTGTCCAGCGGCTCAGGAGCGGTTCGACGCGCTCCATGCGGGTGACGCGGTCGCCGGTCGCCGTCCGCACGAGGGCGCCGAGCGCGCGCGGGCCGCCGAGATCGGCGAGGAGGACGTTGGCGGCGGTGTTGTCGCTGTAGCGGATCGCGGCCTCGCACAGCGCGTCGCGGCTCAGCCCGGTGCCCGCGTGCTTCTCGGTGACGGGCGAGTTGGCGACGAGGTCCTTCTTCTCGTAGCGCAGCACGTGGTCCATCCCGGCGAGGCCGTGCTTCTTGAGGACGGCCCCGGCGAGGAGCGCCTTGAAGGTCGAGTTGTACGAGAAGCGGGTGTCCGCGTGCCAGGCGACCTCGCGCCCGCTGCCGGTGTCCACCGCGTGGACACCGAGGTGGGCCCCGTACCTGCGCTCCAGTGCGGTGAACTCGGCGGCCTCGTCGACGGTACGGGCGGCCGGTGAGCCGCTGGACTGGCGCGCGGGGCCCGGCCGCGCGGGCGCTTCCCGGCCGGTGTCGCTCCCGCAGGCGGTGAGCGGCAGCAGGCAGAGCGCGGCGGCGAGGAGCGCGGGGCGGATACGGGCGGGGCGCATGGGGCGTACCTCCGGGGCGGCGTGGGGGCCTTGGGCGCGGGCGGGTGGTTCCCGCGCCGCCATCCCATCACCCCGGGGGCGCGGGCAGGGGTGCGGCGCGGGCCCGCGCGCGTCGTACGCCTTTGCCCCCGTGACGCCCCGTGACGCGCGGAGGGCGCCGCGCGTTCTCCGGTACGGGGCCCGCACGGCGCCCCTCCCCTGTTCCCCAGCACGTCCGCGCCAGCGCGCGCGGGCCCGGAGTCGCCCATATGACCGCGCCCCTCGTCTCCCCCGTCCCGCCGCTCGCGGCGCAGCGCCCCGCCCGGCTGCCGTGGGCGCCGGCTTCCCCGGCCCCCCGACGGCCGGGCGGGGGCGAGCGGGTGTGCCTCCTGTCGGCGGACGGCGATAAACCCCCGCAGGGGTTCGCGGCGGCCGCGCTCTGCCTCCGCTCGCCCGAGGCGGGCCCCGGTGCCGGGCCCTGGGACTGGATCGTGGTGCCGGAGCCCGTCACAGACGTGCCGTCCGCCGCCTGGGCCGCCGCGCTGCGCCCGGGAGGACGGCTGCTGACCCGGCAGCGGCTGCGGGGCCGCACGTACGAGCTGTGCTGGACGCGGCTCGCGGACGGCGGCCTGCGCGCGGACGAGGTACGGGCACTGCCCGACCGCGAGCCCGTGCCGCTCGTCGCCGGTGAGCGCGCCGCCTGCACGGCCGACGGCCTCGTGCGGCTCGTACGGGACGCGGAGCAGCCCCCGGCGGGCAGCGGGATCGCCGCCGGGCTCGCCCCCGGCGGGCAGGCGGTGTGGACGCGCGCGACGCTGCGGGACACGGCCGGGCTCGACGCGCTCGCGCTGCGGCTCGCCGCGACGGACTCCCGCGCGTGCGCGCTGCACGCCCTCGGTACGGGGCCCGGGCTGCTGGCACCCGCCGGGCCCGCCACGACTCCCGCGCTCGCGACCGGCGACTCGCTCGCCTACCTCGTCGTGCGCCCTGACGAGGACGGCGGGGAGGGAACCTGGCAGGCGGGCGCGGCCTGGACGGGGCCCGAGGGCTCGCGGCTCGCCGCCGCGCTGGAGAAGGCGCTGAGCGAGGGGGCCTGCGACGCGGGGGTGAGCTGGTCGGCGCACGTGACGGGAGCGGGCAGGCTCGTGCTGAGCGCGGAGAACCTGCGCGGCTATCTCGCGGAGCACGCCGCTCCCGCGGGCTGCGCCGATCTCCTGATCAGGGACGCGCACGGCCGGGTGCTCCTCGTCGAGCCCACGTACAAGGACGGCTGGGACCTGCCGGGCGGGATGCTGGAGGACGAGGAACCCGCGCACGCGGCGGTGCGCGAAGTGCGCGAGGAACTGGGCATCGAGGTGTTCGCCGGGCGACTCCTGGTCGAGGACACCGTGCCGCGCGGGCGCTGGGGCCGCTCGATCGTCGCGCGGATCTACGCCGGGCACCCGCCGCACGAGGTGCGGATCGAGGCGCTGCGGCTCGACCCGGGCGAGATCGCGGCGGCCGAGTTCGTGAGCGAGGAGGAGGCGCTGCGGCGCGTTCCCGAGGAACTGGCGAAGCGGCTCGCCGCCGCCTTCGTCGCCGAGCGCGACGGGGAACTCGCCGAACTCCACGACGGCGTGCCGCGCACGGCGCCCGCCGAGCGGCTCGCCACGCAGGCGCGCGGGGCCCGCCTCGCCCTCGCGGAGCGACTGGCCGAGCGCGGGCTGCTCAGCGGCGAGCGGCTGCGCGAGGTCTTCGTCGCGACGCCCGTCGAACTCCTGCTCCCGCAGGTCTACGCGCCCCGCCCGGGGCCGCGCGGACACGACGGCATGCTCCAGCTGATCGACTGCCAGGTGCCGCGCGAACTCGCCGAGTGGCTCGGCCTCGTCCACGGCGAGGCACCGCTCGTCGTGCGGTACGGGGACGAGCGCCCCTGCGAGCGCCCGGCGGGGCGTGTCGTACCGGCTCACGGGCCGCTGGGCCTCGCCGCCTCGCCGTACCTCGCGCTCGTCCTGCTCCAGCACCTGGGCGCGGAAGCGGGGTCGAGGGTGCTGGAGTACGGGGCGGGGACGACGACCGCGCTCCTCTGCGCGCTCAGCGGGCGCGTCCACGCCGTGGAACCCGATCCGCTGCTCGCCGTAGGGGCGCACGACGGGCTCACGGCGCTGGGGTTGCGCGCCGGGGTGACCTCTTGCGCGCCTCCCGATCTCCGCTGGGATCGCGTACTCGTCTCACGGCTCGCCACGGGGCTGCCCGCCGGGGCTCCGGGACGGCTCTCGCCCGGTGGCGTTCTCGTCGCCGCGCTCCTCGCGCCCGGCACGGCGTGGCCCGCGGTGGCGGTGCTGCGGCGCCCGCGCGAGGGGGGCGACTGCGCGGGCACGCTGCTGCCGCTCCCCCGGGCCGCCGTCCCAGGGCCCCGGGGCACCGCTCCCGGGCTGCGGCTCGCCGCCGCGCACCTGCCGCGCGAGGGCGGCGCGGCGGCGACGCGCGCCGTGCGGCAGGCGTGGGAGGCGGCGGGCGCTCCGGACACGTACGCGCTGCGCGCGACGGCGGAGGGCCAGCTGACGGTGGGGGACCCGGGGAGCGCGCTCAGCTGGGAGATCCCGCCGACGACGGGCTGAGGACGGGAGGGACGGCCCCGCCCCGGAGCCCGCACAGCACCCCGTCCCGCAGACTCGGCCCCGTGCGCTCTCTGCCGCTCCGGAGCCCGCACAGCACCCCGTCCCGCAGACTCGGCCCCGTGCCCTCTGCCCCGCCCGGTCGCGCGCCCCCGCGCGTCCGTGCGCCGGGTGTGGTGCGGCCTGCTCCGGGTAGCGCGCGGGGGAAGGCATGGAGTGGGGGCCGGGTGGACAGCATGACGGCATGACTCATGGCGTTATGACAATCATGTCGGAGAAGGTGGCGCGGGCGGTTCCGGGTGCGGAGGGCCTGCCGGGGTGGCCCGCGCGGGGCGCCGGGTCCGCGAGGTGAGGGCGCCCGCCTTGCCGCCGTCCCCCCTGCTCCTGACGCCGAGGCTGGAGGCGCGGCTCGGGGCGCTGCTGCGCGCGCCCGAGGTCCTGTACCCGCTCGTCGAGGGCCTCGGCAGCCCGCTCAACGTCGTGCTGCCGCAGCAGGCTGTCGAGAACGTGCGGCGCTTCGAGTCGGCGCGCGACCGCCACCACCTGCGCGGCACGGTGTACTTCGCGCACAAGGCGAACCGTTCCAGCGCCCTGGTGCGCGCGCTCGCCACGAGCCGCGCCGGGCTCGACGTGGCCTCGCTGGAGGAGTTGCGGCACGGGCTCGGCAGCGGTTTCACGCCGGACCGGATCGGCGCCACGGGCCCGAAGGAGCCCGAGTTCCTGTGGCTCGCGGCCCGCGCGGGAGTGACGGTGACCGTCGAGGACCAGGGCGAGCTGGAACGGCTGGCCGGCCTCGTCGCACGGTACGAACTGCCGCGCGTCAAAGTGCAGTTACGCCTGTCGGGCTTCCCCTCGCAGGGGGTTCGGCAGCTCAGCCGCCCGAGCCGGTTCGGAACGCCGTACGCGGGGCTGCCGGCGCTGCTCGACGCGGTCGGGCGGGTGCGCGAGCGGATCGAGGTCGTCGGGGTCGCCTACCACATCGACACGACGGGCCTGCCCGAGAAGGCGCTCGCGCTCGACGGCTGCCTGCGCGCTCTCGATCTCTGCCTGGAGCGGGGGCTGCGCCCCGCGACGGTGGACATCGGCGGCGGATTCGGCGTGAGCCACCTGGCCGACGCGCGCGAGTGGGAGGCGTACACGACCGAGCTGACGCTCGCGGCGCTCGGCCGCCGCCCGCCGCTGACCTGGCGCGGGCACGGCTACGGGCTCGCCAACGAGGGCGGCACGCTGCGCGGTGCACTCGACCTCTACCCCGGCCACCGCCCGCTCGCCGGCGCGGACTACCTCGACGCGCTCCTGCGCCAGGACTCCCCCGCCTTCGGCCGCCCGCTCGGCGAGCTGCTGCTCGACGGCCTGTACGACCTCGCGGTGGAGCCGGGCCGCGCGCTCATGGACCAGTGCGGGGCGACGCTCGCCCGCGTCCTCGACGTGCGCCCCGGCGCGGACGGAATCCCGCAGGTGCGCCTCGCGATGAACGCGGACGACTGTGCCCTGGAGGAGCACGGCATCCTCGTGGACCCGCTGCTGCTGCCGCGGCCCGGCGGCGCCCCGGTGCCCGACCCGGGCCCGGGCGCGGCGACCGGCGTGTACCTGCACGGGAACCTGTGCCTGGAGTCCGACCTGATCACGCGCAGACTCGTCCAGCTTCCCCGGCTCCCGGCACCCGGTGAACTGCTCGCCTTCGCCAATACCGCCGGATACGCCATGGACTTCAGCGCCCAGTACGCCGAACGCCGCCCGCCCGCACGGAAGGTGGCGCTGGAGCAGGCGCGGGACGGCGGCTGGCGCTGGACCCTGGACGAGCAGTGGTGGCCCACGACGGCGGACCCGGACACGACGCCCCCGGCCACCACCCCCACGACGAGCACTCCGGCCGCCCGACCGGGCGGCACACCGGGCTCGACGGCGGTACGGGCGCAGGGCGTCCCACCGCTGCCCGGCACGACCAAGGGACGGGTATGAAGTACGACAGCATTCTCGACACCATCGGGCAGACCCCGCTCGTACGGATCGACCCGGCGGTGCACGGGCTGCGCTCCACCGAGCTGTACGCGAAGCTGGAGTTCTTCAACCCCTTCGGCTCGGTGAAGGACCGCGCGGCCTGGGGCATGGCACGTCCCGCGATCGCCGAGGCGGCCGAGCGCGGCGCCGAGGTCGTCGAGCTGTCCAGCGGGAACACGGCGAAGGCGCTCGCCGTCATCGCCTCGATGCACGGCCTGGGTTTCCGCAGCGTCACCAACCGCATGAAGATCCCCGAGGTCAAGGAGTTGCTGCTCCTACTCGGGGCCGAGATCGAGGAACTCCCCGGGCAGAGCGAGTGCCTGGACCCCACCGACACCGAGGACCCGCTCACCCGCTTCCACCGCGAACTGAGCACCCCCGGCGGCTCGTTCCTCCACACCGACCAGTACTTCAACCCGGCGAACGCGCGGGCGCACGAGGAGGGCACGGGTCCCGAGATCATCGCGGACCTCGGCGGGCGGGCACCCGACTGGTTCGTCGCGGGGGTAGGCACGGCGGGCTCGTCCTCCGGCGTCGCGCGGGCACTGCGGGCCGCCGAGGGGGACGTGCGGGTGCTCGGCCTCGTCGCGGAGAAGTCGGACTTCGTGCCGGGGATCAGGAATCTCGACGAGGTGCAGGAGGTGGGTCTCTTCGACCCGGCGACGTACGACCTCATCGAGGCGGTCGGCTCGCTCGACGCCATCGACGGGATGGTCGAGCTGATCCGGCGCTGCGGCATCCTCGCCGGCCCGACCGGCGGCGCGGCCTATCACGGCGCGGTGCGGCGGCTGCGCGAGGTCGAGGCGAGCGAGCCGGAGCGGCGGCGGACGGCGGTCTTCGTGGTGTGCGACCGCGTCGAGAGCTACCTGAGCTACGTGCGGGCCCGACGTCCCGAACTCCTCGGCGCCACCACGTCCTTGGCCACGCGCACGGCCGCCTCGGTCGGCGAGGAGGAGCGGGCCGGGGTGCACCGCATGCCGGTCGCCGAGGCCCAGAAGTGGCTGCTGCACGAGCAGCCGCTCGTGGTCGACCTGCGCGGCCCGCACGCGTACGCGGCGCAGCACATCGAGGGCTCGGTGAACATCGCGGACGAGTTGTTCGCCGAACTCCTGCGCGGCGGGTTGCCGTTCAGCAAGAGCCGCCCGGTGCTCCTCGCCTGTCCCGTCGGCGAGAAGTCGGTGGGGTACGCGGCGGTGCTGAGCCGGATGGGACACCCGGACGTGCGCAGCCTGGACGGCGGGGTCATCGCGTGGCGCGACGCGGGCGCGCCGCTGGTGCGGGAGTGAGGGGGGCGGTCATGGCCGAGGAGAAGGACCACTGGGAGCAACTGGCAGTCTGGCAGCGGGAGATACGTGAGCAGTTCCCGATCCTCACGGCGGAACCGCGTCTCGCGTATCTCGACAGCGCGGCGACCGCGCAGAAGCCGCGCGCGGTGCTCGACGCCGTCACGACGTACCTCACCACGAGCAACGCCAACGCGGCGCGCGGCACGTACCCGTGGGCCAACCGCACGACGCGGATGATCGAGGAGGTGCGCGAGCGGGTGAAGTCCTTTCTCGGCGATCCCGAACCGGCGCGCTCGCGCGTGCACTTCACGAGCGGCACGAGCGAGGGTCTGCGGACGATCGCACGGGACTGGCTGCCGGGGTACCTGCGGGACGGGGACGAGATCGTGGTGCCGTTCGCGGACCACGAGGCGAACGCCTCGCCGTGGCTGGAGGCTCGCGAGCTGCTCGCGGCGCGCGGCGTGCGGATCACGGTGCGCGAGATGCCGGTGCAGAGCGGCTCGGGCGACTACGACCTGACGGCGCTCGCCGCGCTGCTCACCCCGCGCACCCGGTTCCTCGCACTGACCCACGTGCACCATGTCTACGGCGCGGACATGAACGTGCACCGGATACGCGCGCTGGCCGGGGACGACGTGGTGCTGTGTCTCGACGCGGCGCAGAGCGTGGGACACCTGCCGATCTCGCTGGGCGCGCTCGACGTGGACTTCCTCGTCTTCTCGGGGCACAAGGCGCTCGCCCTGCCCGGCACGGGCGCGGTGTGGTCGCGCGGCCTGCGCGGCGCCCCCCTGGAGCCGGGAGGCTGGGACGGGACGCCGAACACGGTGGGGATCGCGAGTCTGGGCGCGGCGCTCGCCTGGCTGGAGGACGCCGGTCTCGACCGGATCGAGCGCTGGACGCGGGGCCTGGCGGCGCGGCTCACCGACGGGCTGAGCGCGCTGCCGGCGTACGAGGTGCTCGGCTGCCCGCTGAGCCTCGCGCGGGGGACGCGTGTGCAGCAGCGGCAGAGCATCGTCACGTTCCGCCATCGGGACATCGAGTCGGTCGATCTGGGATTCATCCTCTTCAGTGAAGGGTTCATGGTGCGGGCGGACGGCCTGTGCCAGGCGCGTGGCGGGGAAAAGCGCAGCTCAGTGCGGGTAAGCCTGCATGTGTACAACACCCTTGAGGAGATCGACCGGCTCCTGGTGACGCTGCGCGGCTTGACGTCGAGCTGATGGGAACCATTTTCACCTGTAGATTCGGGGGCCTCAACAGGAACAGACGGTAAGGGTGGTGCGGCATGGGGCTCTCTCTGCCCACGGCCGAGCGGTGGGTGGACCGCTGGGAACGGCAGCAGCAGCGGTACGCGGTGGACCGCGAGGAACGCTTCACGGTCGTCACGGACGTGGTGGAGCACGTGACGGAGGGCCAGGCGCGCCCGTACGTGCTCGATCTGGGCTGCGGTCCCGGGTCGCTGCCCGCCAGGCTCAGCGCGCGCCTGCCGCAGGCCCGGATCGTCGCGGTGGACATGGACCCGCTGCTGCTCGAACTGGCCCGCACCCGCCATCCCCGCGCGGCGCGGTACGTCCAGGCGGTCATCGGCGAGGAGGGGTGGACGGGGCAGCTCGGGCTGAGCGGCCCGGTGGACGCGGTGGTGTCCACGACGGCGCTGCACTACCTGCCGAAGGAGGACCTGCGGCGCGCGTACGCGGACCTGACGCGGGTGCTGCGGCCCGGCGGGGTGCTCGTCAACGCCGACCACCTCGGCTGCGGTTCGGCCGCGCTCGCCGGGATCGCCGCGCACGTGGGCGCGCGGCGGGCCCGGCGCGCGGGGGCCGTGGACAGCGAGGACTGGGAGAGCTGGTGGGCGGCGGCGGCGGATGATCCCGAGCTGGGCGAGCTGTGCGCGCGCCGGGAGCCGAGCCGGTTCGGCGGGACGAGCGGGCTGAGCCTGGGCACCCACGTCGAACTGCTGCGCGCGGCGGGGTTCGCGCACGCGGGTCCCGTGTGGCAGGTGGGGACGAGTCACGTACTGGTGGCGGTGCTTCCGGAAAGGCCGGGAAATAGCGGGCCGCGCGCGGGCGCGGAGGCCAAGGAATTCTGCACTCTGCACAATGCAGAATGACGCGTCCTCACTGTTTCACACAGAGTCGCATCGCACAGGGTGCGGATTTCAAGATCAAGGGCGCGTTTTCGCGCTCCAGGAGAATCGGGCAGCGGCGGAATGCGGGAATCCGCCACCCGGATTCCCGATCGACCGACACGTAACGCCTGGTCAGCGAGGCGAACGTCAACGGTTTTCACGGCTCTCCGCATCATTCACGCCACTCGGCAATTGCCGTGAAAATGTGGCGGGAATTGAGCGGAATGAGGACGTCGGGAGGCGGAATAATCACAGACGGCGAGGGAATCGCGGCTGCCGACGCGGAGGACTGCCTGCTGTGCACGAAGAGTTCGTGTGTCATCTCACCGCTTATGGCATGAGCGCGGGGGCCAGGGTCGGCGTCCCGCTCGGCACCTACCGCGCCCCTTCACTGCCGCTCGCCGTGAACTGGCTGCGTGAGCGTGCGGAATGGCTTTCGCGGATGCTCGATCCGAGCCCCGAGGCGCCCTGGCTGCCGCCCGGCACGCTCGTGGAGTCGGCCGAGCGGGCGTGGGCGGTGCCGGAGACGGTCCGCGCGTGGAGCAACGACATCAACGGCCACCTCCTGCTCGCGGAGAAACTCCTCGCGGGGGATCTCGTCGAGGTGCGCTGGCACGACGAGGCGACCGAGTACGAACTGCTCGCCGAGTCGGTCGACGCGGCCCGGATGCGGCGCGTGGACGTGTCCGCTCCGCAGGCCGCGGGGCACCCGGTCGTGGACGACGAGGGCACTCTGGCCCTGCCCGTCGTGCGCACCGAGATCACCGAGGCCGCCACGCTGCGCTTCGCGGCCGTCGAGATCGAGGCCCGCAGCCGGGGCGCCAACTCGTACTTCGGCTTACGCGTGCCGGCCCCCGCCACGCCGGAGCGGCCGCGCCCCCGCCCCCGCGCCGCCCGGCTGCGCGGACGGCTGGGGAGACGGCGCGGCTGAAGCGTGGCGGGACGGCCGGCAGGCAGGCACGCGGACAGGCATCACACGGGCCGACACGCACGGATCGCACCAGGCCGAGAGGTACGCACCGCACCGGGCTCAGACGCGCACACCGCGCGCCGGCGTCCCGGCTCAGGGAAGCACGCAGATCCGCCCCGTCGAGCGCCCCTCGGCCACACGCCGTACCGCCGATGCCGCACCCTCCAGCGGGACGCGCTCCGAGACGAGGGGCTTGATGGTGCCCTCGGCCGCGAGGCGGGTCAGCTCCCGGTGGCACTCGGCGATCGTCTGCGGCGCGTACGTGGCGTAGAGCCCCCAGTGCAGGCCGAGGATCGCGTAGTTCTTCACCATCGCGTGGTTGAGCGCGGGCGCGGGAATGGTGCCGCTCGTGAAGCCGACGACGATGACGCGGCCCTCGAAGGCGACGCACTTCGCGGCCTTCGCGTACGAGTCGCCGCCGACCGGGTCGTAGACGACGTCGGCGCCCCGGCCGCCCGTGAACTCCTTGACCCGCGCGATGATGTCGTCCGCGTGCCGGTCGAGTACGAGGTCGCAGCCGAGCTCGCGGGCGACCTCAGCCTTCGTGGGGCCGCCGACGACGCCGATGACACGCGCCCCCGCCGCCTTGCCGAGCTGGACGGCCGCGCTGCCGACGCCGCCCGCCGCCGCGTGCACGAGCAGCGTCTCGCCGGCCTGGAGACGGGCCCGGCGGTGGAGCCCGAACCAGCCGGTCTGGTAGCCGATGTGCAGCGCCGCCGCCTCGGCGTCGTCGAGGGCGTCGGGCGCGGGCAGGCTCGCCGCCTCCTCCAGGAGCGCGTACTCGGCGAAGCCGCCGTGCGGCAGGACGGGCGTGCCGATGAGGCGGCGTCCGTCCGCGGTGCGCCCGCACAGCTCGACGCCCGGCGTGAACGGCAGCGGTGGCCTGACCTGGTACTGGCCGCGGCACAGCAGCGCGTCGGGGAAGTTGACGTTCGCCGCGAGCACCTCGACGAGGAGCTGCCCCGGGCCCGGCTCGGGCCGTTCCGTCTCGGCGAGCCTCATCACCTGCTCGGGTTCGCCGGTCTCCGCCACCTGCCATGCCCGCATGGCTCGCTCCCGCCTGTTCGCGCCTCGGCCGCCCGGCCGGCACCGCGCTTGTGCGCCCGCGCCGTCGAACGGCCCCGTCGAGCGGCATACTAAGCGGTCGGTAAGGGCGAGTGGAAGCCCCGCGCCCCCCGCCACGGCGGTGCGGCGTCAGTCCGTCTTCCTCCGCTTCGGCCTCGCCCGCACGTGCATGCGCTCCCCCTGCGGCCCGAAGAGGACGAGGAGTTCGACGGGGCGGTCGTCCAGCAGCCCGAACCAGTGCGGGACGCGGGTGTCGAACTCCGCGGCCTCGCCCGGTTCGAGGACGAGGTCGTGCTCGCCGAGGACGAGACGGAGCCTGCCGTGCAGGACGTACATCCACTCGTAGCCCTCGTGCGTGCGCGGCTCGGGATCGAGCGAGCCGCCCTCGATGACCATCCGGTACGCCTGGACGCCACCGGGATGGCGGCTGAGCGGGTACATGCGGCGGTGGTGGCGGACGATCGGCTCGGCGCGGACGCGGGGGTCGGCGACGGGGCGGGTGCCGACGAGTTCGTCGAGGGCGACCCGGTGGGCGCGGGCGAGCGGGAGGAGGAGTTCGAGGGTCGGGCGGCGCAGCCCGGATTCGAGCCGGGAGAGGGTCGAGACGGAGATGCCGGTGCTCGCGGAGAGCGCGGCGAGGGTCATGCCGCGCTCCTTGCGCAGCCCGCGCAGCCGCTCCCCGACCCCGGCGAGGATCTGCTCGGAGCCCTCGTCACCGGCCCCGGCGAGGGCTTCGGCGGCGGCCCCGGCGTCCCCGGCCCCCGCCCGTCCGGCGCTCACGCGTCCCCGCGGACGAGCGCGAGCAGCCGGTCGAGGACCGGGCCCTGGCGCAGTCCGTCGTGCTCGTACTCGTCGGTGACCCAGGTGCGCAGGCCCTTGATCGCGTGCGCGGTGCGCAGCGAGTGCGCGGTGTCGACGTACATGTCGTCGTGGTAGACGGCGGCGGCGACGGGGACCTCATTGCGGGCGAGCCGGCCCGCGTCGTAGAGCGGGGTCCAGTCGGTGCGCTGGGCGAGGAGTTCGGCGGTCTCGCGCAGCGGCGAGAGCGAGGGGTCGCACGTGAAGGACCAGGGATGCACGGACTCGCCCGTGAAGAGGACGGGGGCCTCGCTCGCGAGCGCGCGCTCGGCGTCGAACTGCGGGAACTCGGTGCGTACGCGCTCGGCGGCCCAGCCGGTGGGGCGGTGGTCCTGCGCGTAGATCGACTCGTGCAGGATCGCGTAGAGCGGGTGGGCCGCGTAGGAGAGGGCGGCCTGCGCGGCCTCCTGGAAGGCGTCGGAGAGCTGGAGCCCGGTGGGGGTGCGGGCGAAGGCGTTCTCCAGGAGGTAGTGCAGCGTGTGGCTGCCCGAGCCGCCTCCGAGCGCGATGCCGAGCGACTGGAACGCCTCCACGGTGAGCCGGTAGCCGCCGTTGAGCACGGGGCGGTGCTCGGCGAGGTGCTCGGCGACGCGGCGCACGCGGTCGACGTCCTGCGGGTAGCGGGCGTAGTGCGCGGCGACCTTGCGTTCGACGCGTGGGTAGGCGGCGCGGTAGACGTCGTCCGCGTGGGCGTCGAGCGAGGGCAGTCCGCCCGTGACGAGCGCGGCGCTCAGGCCCTCGGGGGCGCTGGAGAGGTAGCGCGTGACGCAGAAGCCGCCGAAGCTCTGGCCGAGGACGGTCCAGGGGGTGCCGCCGGTGAGGTTCTGCCGGATCAGTTCGGCGTCCTTGACGATGGAGTCGGCGCGGAAGAGGGCGAGGTAGTCGGCCTGCTCGCGCGGGCCGCCGCGCAGTGGCAGGGTCTGACGGTTGGCCGGGGTGGAGCGGCCGGTGCCGCGCTGGTCCATGAGGAGGACGCGGTAGTCCTTGAGGGCGCGTTCCAGCCACGCCTCGCGTCCCACGAAGCGGCGGGCCGCGTTGCCCGGACCGCCCTCCAGGTAGAGGAGCCAGGGCCGCTCGCCGCCGCCGCGCTCCGTCGAGACCACTTCCCGGCCGAAGACCTCGATCTGCTCCCCGTCGGGCCGCTCGTGGTCGAGCGGGACGGTGAACATGCGGTCCGTGAGGACGACGCCGGGCTGGCGGTACGTGGCGGCCATGGTGCTCCTGCCGGGGTGGGTCGTGCCTGGTCGCTTCCCAGTGGAGCACACGGCCCGGGAGGCCTGCGCCCCGGCTCGGTCCGTACGGGACCCGCATCGGGAGGTGCCGCGGGCCCGGGAAGCCCCGCCGCCGCGGCGGCACGTTGCGCCGGATGGACGCCGGGATGCGCCCCGGCCACCTCGCGGAGATGCTGGCCGGTACACGAGAGGAGCCGCTGGGATGAGTACCCTTCAGCCCGTCCCGAGAGGACCGGGAGGCACCCGCGTCGGGGTGCCTCCCTTCCCGCGCCCGGCGCGCACGGCGGTGCGCGCCGCCCGGTCGCGGGTCGAGGGGGTGCTCGGGCCGCGCCGCCTGGATGTCGTAGTGCCCGGCGGGAGGTGAGCGCCACGGCCGCCCGGCCCCGCCCGATGATCCGCTTCGAGAACGTCGGCAAGCGGTACCCGGACGGCACCGTCGCGGTGCACGACCTCTCCCTGGACGTGGCCGAGGGAGAGCTGGTCACCCTGGTCGGCCCTTCGGGGTGCGGCAAGACGACGACCATGATGATGGTCAACCGGCTCGTCGAGCCGACCTCGGGGCGCATCGAGGTGGACGGCGAGGACATCGCGCACGTCGACCCGGTCGCGCTGCGCCGCCGCGTCGGCTACGTCATCCAGCAGGTCGGGCTCTTCCCGCACCGCACGGTGCTCGACAACACGGCGACGGTGCTGTCGCTGCTCGGTACGAAGCGGGGCCGGGCCAGGGAGCGCGCGCGGGAGCTGCTCGACCTCGTGGGGCTCGACCCGAAGACGTACGGTCCCCGGTATCCGCACCAGCTCTCGGGCGGGCAGCGGCAGCGGGTCGGGGTGGCGCGGGCGCTCGCGGCCGATCCGCCCGTGCTGCTCATGGACGAGCCCTTCGGCGCCGTGGACCCGGTGGTGCGCGAGCGGCTCCAGAACCAGTTCACCGACCTCCAGCGGCGCTTGCGCAAGACGGTGCTGTTCGTGACGCACGACATCGAGGAGGCGGTGCGGCTCGGGGACCGCATGGCGGTGTACGGGCCGGGCCGCATCGAGCAGTTCGACACGCCGCAGGCCGTTCTCGGGCGGCCCGCGACCCCGTACGTCGCGGAGTTCGTCGGCACGGACCGGGGCCTGAAGCGGCTCTCGGTGACCGAGATCAGGCCCGAGGACCTGGAGGAGCCGCCGCTCGTGCGGCAGTCCGAGCCGGCCGCGCGGGCGGCGGAGCGGCTGCGGGCCGAGGGGGCGCGCTGGGCGGTGGTGCTCGACGGGGCGGGCGAGCTGCACGGCTGGGTGGGCGTGGACGAGGTGAGCGGCGGCGGGGAGCGGGCCGTCGGTGAGCTGGCGCACCGGATGAACGCGTGGGTCCCGGTGGGCGCCCCGCTCAAGCAGGCGTTCGGCGAGATGCTCCAGCACGACGCGGGCTGGGTCGCGGTCCTCGACGGGGCGCGCTTCCTGGGCGTACTGACCCCCGGCAAGCTCCACGAGGCGCTGCGGCGCTCGGTGGACGCGGACGCGCGCGGGGTGGGGCGCGGGGACGTGGACTTCGAGTCGGTGGCGGACGCCTGAGGGGCGGTACGGGGACGGGACGGCCTCCCGGCGGGCGGCGCCCCCTCCGCCGTACCGCGACCGCTCTGCCCCGTGCCGTCCCCCCGAGCCGTCAGGTGCTCGGCACCGCGTGGGCGCTCGGGGCCGCGAGGACGAAGTCCTGGCGCGTGACGTGGCCCTCGCGGGGCAGGACGCGGCTCGCGGCGGGGCGGTGGCCCTTGGCGAGGGCGAGGACGCTGACCCAGTCCTCGGGCAGGCCCGCCGCGCCCCAGCGGCCCTCCTCGTCAGTGACGGTCTTCAGGAGCTGACGGCCGTCGTGGCCGAGGACGGTGATGAAGACGCCGGGCACGGGGCGGCCGTCGTCGTAGAAGACCTCGCCGCCGAGCACCGCCGTGCGCTCCCCGAAGGGGTCGTGCGCGCCGGGGGTGACGGCGTGGGGCACGGGGGCCTCCAGGGCCGGGTCCTCGACGGGTTCCTCGGGCGCCGCCGCCCCGGCGCGCTCGTGTTCCTTGCGCCGGGCGAGCACCGCCCCGACGACGACGAGCAGCAGGCCGAACACGAGCCACGCGCACAGCACGAGCGTCGGGCGCAGGACGCCCTTGCCGTCGAAGTAGAAGATGCCGTGCAGTGCCTCGATGACGTTGCCGAGCGGGAAGACCGGGTGCAGGGCGCGGAAGAAGGCGGGGACCATCTGGTAGGGGATGGCGCCGCCGCTCGACGGGATCGAGAGCAGCACGAAGAGCGTGATGGCGACGCCGGGGATGAACTGCCTCACGAAGGGGACGAGCCCGTAGGTGACCCAGGCGACCGCCTGCGAGAGCAGGAAGAGGTAGAGGATGCCGAGCGGTTCGCCGGGGACGATGTCGAGGCCGCGCCCGATGAAGTAGGCGACGAGGCTCATGAAGGCGGACAGGCCCGCGAGGGTGAGCAGTTTGCCGCGCCGGGTGAGGTGGGCGCGGATGAGCATCATGACGGAGATGTAGGCGGAGATGTTGAGGGACATCGTGAGGTAGAAGAGGCCGGTGCCGCTCGTGTCGCCGGAGGCGGTGGGGACGAGTTCGACCGTGTCGAGCTGTCCGCCCTGGCGCTCGACGAGCGCGCGGAAGGCGGTCGTGACGGCCTGTTCGAGCAGGGCGCCCTCGGCTTTGGCGAGGTAGAGGGTGGGGCGGCGGGCGTCGGCGGCGAAGGCGGCCTCGGTGTCGCGGTCGAGGACCTTGCGGCGCGCGTCGGCGGGCGAGTCGGCGGTGACGATGTCGAAGGCGCCGGGTGACGCCTTGTCGAATCCCGCGCGGATCTCGCGCGCCGCCTGCGGGCCCGAGACGGCGACGCGCACGTCGTGCGGCGTCGGGTTGTGGAAGGGCAGCGCGTAGCAGAGCAGGAAGCCGAAGAAGAACAGGAGCGGGAACCACAGGCCGCCCGCGAGGGTGCGGGCGAGGTCGGCGAGTGCGGCGCCGCGGCCGCGCGGCTCGGGGGTCTCCTCGGTCATCGGGCTGCCTTCCTGACGGGCTCAGAGCAGGTGGTGACGGTCGAGGTAGTCGCGGGCGACGTCCTCGGGCAGGCGGCGCCAGCTGTCGACGCGGCGGTTGAGGTCGGCGAGGTCGGCGGTGGTGAGGACCTTGTTGAGGCGGCCGAGCGCGGTGGCGACGCGGCGCGAGCCGGCCCGGGAGCGGTTGACGACGGGGACGAGGTAGTCGGCGTTCTGGAGCTTCTTGTCGTCGCGGAGCAGGACGAGCCCGAACTCGTCGAGCGTGGCGTCGGTCGTGGTGGTGGCGACGAGCTGGTCGCGGCCGTCCTGCACGGCCTTCTTCGCCTGCGTCGTGCCGAGGCCCTTGGGGTCGATCGCGGTGAGGTCGATGCCGTACGTCTTCTTCAGGCCCGGGGCGCAGTACGGGCGGGTCGCGCACTCGTCGCCCGCCGCGATGCGGACGGGGAGCTTCGCGCGGCCGAGGTCGGAGAGGGTGCGCAGCCCGTGCTTCCTCGCGTAGGCGCGCGTGACGGCGTACGCGTTCTGGTCGACCGCCCTGCCCGGGTCGAGGACGTCGAGTCCGCGTGCGGCGGCGAGGGCGCGCAGGTGGCGCATGGTGCGGTCGAGGTCGGGAGAGCCGACGGGTTTCGCGTCGGCGCCGTTCTTCTTGGCGTTCAGCCAGTCGGCGAACGTGGCGGCGTACTCGGGGACGACGTCGATCTGCCCGGATTCGAGCGCGGGCTCGTACAGCTCGCGGTTGGAGACGGTGAGCAGCCGGGTGCGGTAGCCGGCTTTGTCGAGGAGCAGCTTGTACATGTGGGCGAGCAGGTCGCTCTCGGTGAAGCCGGCGGAGCCGATGGTGAGCTGCTCGCTGTCGCCCGGGGGCGCGGTGACCTCGTTCCGGTTCTCCAGGGACGGGCCGGTGGAGCAGGCGGTGAGGAGGAGCGCCGCGGTGAGCAGCGCGGCGGCGCGACGGGTACGGGGCCGGGCGGCGCCCGGGGCGCGGGTCACCGGGCGGCCTCCTGTTCCCGCACCGGCAGCCACCGCTCCCCCAGCGCGAAGGCGCCCTCGACGAGGAGCGCGAAGACTGCGACGAGGACGGCGCCGGCGACGACCTGCGGGGTCGAGGCGAGGTTGAACCCGGCCGTGATGATGCGGCCGAGGCCGCCGCCGCCCGCGAGCGCGGCGATCGTGGCCGTCGCGACGAGCTGGACCGCGGCGATGCGGACGCCGGTGAGGACGAGCGGGGCCGCGAGCGGCAGTTCGACGCGCCACAGGAGCTGCCGCCCGGTCATGCCCATGCCGCGCGCGGCGCGGACCACCTCGCGGTCCACGCCCCGCATCCCGACGTAGGCGTTGGTGAGCAGCGGCGGCACCGCGAAGAGGACGAGCGCGATGACGGTGGGGCCCTCGCTGAGCTTGCCGACCGGGGTGAGCAGGAGGAGGACGAGGACGGCGAAGGTGGGGACGGCGCGGCCGATGTTCGCGAGGTTGAGGGCGAGGGCGCCGCCGCGCCCGATGTGGCCGAGGACGAGGGCGACGGGGAGCGCGACGAGGCAGCTGACGAGCAGGCAGACGAGGGTGAGCAGGACGTGTTCGGCAAGGCGGTGCGCGATGCCGTTCTCGCCCGACCAGTGGGCGGGGTCACTCAGCCAGTCCCAGGTGTCGCCGAGTACGTTCACGCGCGGGTCCAGGGGGTGAGGAGGCGGCCGATCAGAAGCAGGAGCAGGTCGGCGGCGATGGCGAGGAGGACGCACAGGACCGAGGCGGTGAGCACCTGGGCCTTGAAGTAGGTGTTCATGCCCTGGTAGATGAGGTTGCCGAGGCCGCCGAAGCCGACGATGGCGCCCACGGTGACGAGCGAGACGGCCGAGACCATCGCGATGCGCAGGCCCGCGAAGGCGGCGGGCAGCGCGAGGGGCAGTTCGACCGCGAGGAGCAGCCGCAGCGGCCCGTACCCCATGCCGCGCGCCGCCTGCCGGGTCTCCTCGGGCACGGCGCGCAGCCCGGCGAGGAGGTTGCGGACCAGGAGCGTGAGCGAGTACAGGACGAGCCCCGCCACGACGAGGGTCGCCGAGAGCCCGTACACCGGCAGCAGCAGCGAGAACATCGCGAGCGACGGGATCGTGTAGAGCACCGTGGTGAGCGCGAGCAGCGGCCCGGCCGTCCAGCGCAGGCGGCGCGCGAGGACGGCGAGCGGGACGGCGATGACGAGGGCGATGCCGACGGCGGCGGCGGTCAGCTCGACGTGCTGCGCGACGGCGTCGAGCAGCACGTGCCGCCGGGTGGTCAGGTACGTGCCGCAGATCCACTCGTTGCGGGCGAGGCAGTCGTCGGGGGTGGCTGGGCTGGCGCTCACCTCCCCATTCCAGCGGCGACACGGGGTGCGGGCACGTTCGGACGGACCGTCCGGGTGGCGTGCGACGGTGAGCGCTAGGTTGAGCGGCATGAGCAATCTGGACACCCACCCCGTGCCGAAGCCGTGCGGCGGCCGCGAGGACGTCCTCGCGGCGCCCGTGCGCGAGCTGCTGAGCCCCCGTCGGGTGCCGCTCGGCGAGTCGACGGAGGTACGGCGGCTGCTGCCGAACCTCGGCCGCCGCATGATCGGCGCCTGGGCCTTCGTCGACCACTACGGGCCCGACGACATCGCGGACGAGCCCGGGATGCAGGTGCCGCCGCATCCGCACATCGGGCTCCAGACGGTGAGCTGGCTGCACGAGGGCGAGGTGCTGCACCGCGACTCGCTCGGCTCACTCCAGACGATCAGGCCGCGCGAGCTGGGCCTCATGACCTCCGGCGGCGCGATCTCGCACTCCGAGGAGAGCCCCCGCCCGCACGCGCGCTACCTGCACGGGGCCCAGCTGTGGGTGGCGCTGCCGGACGAGGCGCGCCACCAAGCTGCGCACTTCGAGCACCACGCGGACCTTCCGCACGTCACGGCGCCGGGACTCGACGCGACCGTGGTCCTCGGCACGCTCGACACGGCGACGTCGCCCGGTACGACGTACTCCCCGCTCGTCGGCGCGGATCTCGCGCTGCGCGAGGGCACGGAGGCGGACCTGCCGCTGAACCCGGACTTCGAGTACGGGGTCCTCGCGATGTCGGGCGAGCTGTCCGTGGACGGGGTGCCCGTGACGCCGGGGTCGATGCTGTACCTGGGCTGCGGGCGCACGAGCCTGCCGCTGCGGGCCCTGTCGGACGCGGGCGCGATGCTCCTGGGTGGGGAGCCTTTCGCGGAGAAGCTGCTCATGTGGTGGAACTTCGTGGGCCGTACGCAGGAGGAGATCGAGCGGGCCCGCGAGGACTGGATGACGAGCGACCGCTTCGGCGAGGTCCACGGCTACGACGGCACACGCCTGCCCGCGCCCGCGCTGCCGCCCGTGCCGCTGAAGCCGCGGGGGCGGGAGCGCTGAGGGAGGGCCGGGCGCGGGGCCGCGCTGTGGGCCTGCGCCCTGGTCACCAGTCGTGCACGGTGCCGTCCGCGAGCCGGTTCACGGGGAGGTGGGCGGGCGCGTAGGGGAAGCGGGCGGCGGCCTCCTCGTCGAGCGTGACGCCGAGGCCGGGCTCCTCGCCCGGGTGCAGGAGGCCGTCGGTGAAGCGGTAGGAGGTGCGGAAGACCTCCAGCGTGTGCGGGGAGTGGCGCATGTACTCCTGGATGCCGAAGTTGTGCACGGCGAGGTCCAGGTGGAGGGCGGCGGCCATGCCCACCGGGGAGATGTCGGTGGGTCCGTGCATCCCCGACCTGACGCCGTACACGGCGGCGAGGTCGAGGATGCGGCGCATGCCCGTGACGCCGCCGGCGTGCGTGACCGAGGAGCGGACGTAGTCGATGAGGCGTTCGCCGAGCAGCGTCGTGTAGTCGTGCACGGAGTTGAAGACCTCGCCGATCGCGAGCGGCGTCGTGGTGTGCTGCCGCACCAGGCGCAGCGCCGCCTGGTCCTCGGCGGGCGTGACGTCCTCCAGCCAGAACAGGTCGTACGGTTCGAGGCTCTTGCCCAGGCGCGCGGCCTGGAGCGGTGTCATGCGGTGGTGGCCGTCGTGCAGGAGGGTCAGTTCGGGGCCGAACTCGGCGCGTACGGCCTCGAAGACGGTGGGGATGTGCCGCAGGTAGGCGGGGGTGTCCCACTGTTCCTCGGTGGGGCGGGTCGTGCGGCGCGCGGGTTCGTAGTCGTAGCGTTCGCCCGCGCCGTTGGCGGAGGCGGCGACGCCGTAGACGGAGTCGAGACCGGGTACGCCGCTCTGCACCCGTATCGCGCGGTAGCCGGCCTCCAGGTGGGCGCGGACGGAGTCGAGCAGTTCGGGGATGTCGCGCCCGGAGGCGTGGCCGTAGGCGAGGGCGCCGGTGCGGCAGGCGCCGCCGAGCAGTTGGTAGAGCGGCATCCCGGCACGTTTGGCCTTGATGTCCCACAGCGCCATGTCGACGGCGGCGATCGCGGCCATCGTGACGGGTCCGCGCCGCCAGTACCCGCCCCGGTACAGGTACTGCCAGGTGTCCTCGATCGCGTCGGCGTCCCGGCCGGTCAGGAGCGGGGCGACGTGGTCGCCGAGGTAGGAGGCGACGGCCAGTTCCCTGCCGTTGAGGGTCGCGTCGCCGAGGCCGGTGAGACCGTCCTCGGTGGTGATGCGGAGAGTGACGAAATTGCGGCCGGGACTCGTGACGACGACGTCCGCTGCGTGGATCTTCACCGGGTGGGTCCTTCGGTGGGGGTGGGAGGTCTCGCCGGTCAGGTATACCGATTTACTCCGGCGCTGTCGAGACCCCTCTGCACATGCACGCGGGCCGCTTCCCATGTTGTGGAACGTTTTCCCTCTGACGCCCTGCCGCGCTCCCGGCCCCGCCCCTCACCCGCGCCCCCGCTCCCCTCGCACCCGGTACGGCACGAACGTGCTGCTGCGCTCGTCGATCGTGAGGGTGTGACCCACCGGCGGGGTCGCGCGCTGGGGGCAGTCGAGGTGTTCGCAGACGCGGCAGCCCATGCCGATGGGGGTGTCCGAGGCGGGGTTGTCGAGGTCGAGCCCTTCGGAGTAGACGAGGCGGCCCGCGTGGCGGACCTCGCAGCCGAGGCCGATCGCGTACGTGCTGCCGCGCTCGCCCCAGGCGCCGCCGCGCCGTGTGACGGTGCGCGCGGTCCACAGGTGGCGGCTGCCGTCGGGCATACGGGTGAGCTGGACGTGCACGCGCCCTGGCGCGGTGAACGCCTCGTAGATGTTCCACAGGGGGCACGTGCCGCCCGAGCGCGAGAAGGGGAACCCGGTCGCGGACTGGCGCTTGGACATGTTCCCCGCACGGTCGACGCGGACGAACGACAGCGGGACGCCGCTCAGGCGGGGGCGTTGCAGGGTGCTGAGGCGGTGGCACATGGTCTCGTAGCCGAGGCCGTAGTGGTCGCCGAGGCGTTCGATGTCGTAGCGGTACTCCTCGGCGCGCGCGTGGAACTCGCGGTACGGGAGGACGAGAGCACCGGCGAAGTAGTGTGCGAGGCCGATGCGGGTGAGCGCGTGGGCGGGTGACTGGCGGGGGAACTTCTCGGCCGCGAGGGAGTCGAGTTCGGAGCCGTACTCCAGGAGGGCGAGCTGCGCGGCCATGCGGAAGGTCTGCTGGCCCGGGCGCAGGCGCGGCGAGAGGTGCAGGGTGCGGCTCGCGGCGTCGTAGCGGTGCAGGTGGGGGCCGGCCGTGGTCGCGACGTGGACGCCGTGCTGGGCCTCCAGGTGTTCGGCGAGGGTCTGGCCCGCCGTGCCGGGGCGGACACGGAGTTCGCCGGCGAGGTCCTCGGCGGCGAGGTCGAGGGGGTGGAAGTAGTTGCGGCGCTCGTAGAAGAAGTCGCGTACCTCCTCGTGCGGTGAGCCGGGGGTCTCCTGGTGGTCCTCGGGGCCTCCGCCGCGTCCGGAGAGTTGTTCGGCGAGGCGCTGGGAGCGGCGCTGGAGGTCGAGGAGGAGACGCGCGGCGCCGGGGGTGCGGGTGGCGATCTCCTCCAGTTCGCCGGGCAGGACCCGGCCCTCGTCCAGCGGCGCCGCGAGGGCTTCGCGGAGGTCGGCGAGGAGGCGGGTCGAGTCGCGGGCGGAGAAGAAGGACGCGTCGATGCCGAAGGTCTCGCCGATCTTGAGCAGGACCGGGACGGTGAGCGGTCGCGAGTCGTGCTCCATCTGGTTCAGGTAACTCGGCGAGATGCCGAGGGTGCGGGCGAGTTCGGCCTGGCTCAGGCGGCGTTCCTCGCGCAGCCGGCGCAGTCGCGCGCCCGCATAAGTCCTGGCCATGACAGGCCTCCTCCGTCACTCCACGTCACTCCCGGCGAGAGTGGGAGCCACCTTAGCGGCCGCTCGGGGATTGGCAAGCTTCGCAAAGGTGGCGGGGGAAGATTCACAGACTTCACAGATTTCCCCCCTTGATGGCACTCAGTGCCAGTGCCACAGTCGAGTCATCGCCCCGATCCCGCAAGGGAAACAAGGGCGTCACGGCGGGGCGGATTGCTCCAGAGGACTTAGTGCGACACTCCGTGCCGCACAGGGCTGAGTCCCCTCCCCCAGCTTCACAACCGTGACACCTCACCACAGCGACATCACTGCGACACCTTCAGGGAGACGGTGACCCTCATGGGCAAGACGACCGACCGCGCAGCCGAACTGACCCGCCGCTGGGCCGAGGACCCCCGCTGGAAGGGCATCGAGCGGACCTACTCCGCCGAGGACGTCGTGCGTCTCGCCGGCAGCGTCCGCGAGGAGCACACGCTCGCCCGGCGCGGCGCCGAGCGCCTGTGGCGCCAGCTCCACGAGCGCGACTACGTCCACGCGCTCGGCGCCCTCACCGGAGGCCAGGCCGTCCAGCAGGTCAAGGCCGGGCTCCAGGCCATCTACCTCTCGGGCTGGCAGGTCGCGGCGGACGCCAACCTCGCCGGGCAGACGTACCCCGACCAGAGCCTCTACCCGGCCAACTCGGTCCCGCAGGTCGTGCGCCGCATCAACAACGCGCTGCTGCGCGCCGACCAGATCGCGACCGCCGAGGACGAGGGCGACACGACCGACTGGCTCGCGCCGATCGTCGCCGACGCGGAGGCCGGTTTCGGCGGCCCGCTCAACGCCTTCGAACTGACGAAGGCGATGATCGCCGCGGGTGCGGCCGGTATCCACTACGAGGACCAGCTCGCCTCCGAGAAGAAGTGCGGCCACCTCGGCGGCAAGGTCCTCGTGCCGACCTCGCAGCACATCCGCACCCTCAACGCGGCCCGTCTCGCCGCCGACATCGCGGACACGCCGACCCTCGTCATCGCCCGCACCGACGCGCTCGCCGCGACCCTGCTCACCAGCGACGTCGACGAGCGCGACGCGCCCTTCGTCACCGGGGAGCGCACCTCCGAGGGCTTCTACCACGTGCGAGGCGGCATGGCTCCGGTCATCGCCCGCGGTCTCGCCTACGCCCCGTACGCCGACCTCATCTGGGTCGAGACCGGCACCCCGGACCTCGCGCAGGCCAGGGAGTTCGCCGAGGCGATCCACGCCGAGCACCCGGACCAGATGCTCGCGTACAACTGCTCGCCGTCCTTCAACTGGCGCGCCGCGCTCGACGACGACCAGATCGCGAAGTTCCAGCGCGAGCTGGGTGCGATGGGCTACCGCTTCCAGTTCATCACCCTCGCCGGGTTCCACTCCCTCAACCACGGGATGTTCGACCTGGCGCGCGGCTACGCCGAGCAGGGCATGACCGCCTACGTCGACCTCCAGGAGCGCGAATTCGCCGCGCAGGCCCAGGGCTTCACCGCCGTGCGCCACCAGCGCGAGGTCGGCACGGGTTACTTCGACCTCGTCTCCACGGCCGTCAACCCGGCCTCGTCCACCACCGCGCTGGCCGGCTCCACCGAGGCCGAGCAGTTCCACTAGCCGGACCGGGACGAAGGCGGGCCCCACTCCTCGCCCGCCCTCGTCCTCTCCTCGCGGCGCGCACCTGTGCGGGTGCGCCGCCGCACCGGGGGCGCGCGCCTTCGCGTCGGCGCGCGTCCCCGTACCCCCCGAGTCGAACGGGGGCCGGGCACCCGTCTCCGTCCGGCCCCCGTTCCTCGCACCCTCACCCGGTCCCTGGGGCCCGCGCATCACGAGTGATCCGCCGTCCCGGCCCCGCTTCAGGAGGTCCCCGATGCCCACCCTCGCCCCGGCCCGTACCGTCCGGGTCATCGCCGCCCCCGGCGCGCGTCACGAAGAGATCCTCACGCCTGCGGCACTGGACTTCCTCGGCGCTCTCGTGGCCGCCTTCGGCGAGCGCCGCCAGTGGCTGCTGCGCGAGCGGCGCCGCCAGGCGCACCGCCTCGCCGCCGGAATCCGGCTCGACTTCCCGCTCGTCACGACGCCGGTGCGCACCGACCGCTCCTGGCGCGTCGCGCCCCCGGCGCCCGGGCTCGCGGAGCGGCACGTGGAACTCGTGGGCCCGCCCACGCCGGGGGCCGCCGCCGCCGCGTACGGCTCGGGCGCCTCGACGTGGACCGCCGACTTCGAGGACGCCACCTCACCGGCCTGGCACGCCGTCCTCGACGGGCACCTCCTCCTCAAGGACCTCGCCCGCACCCCGCGCGCCGGCGAGCGCCCCACCCTCGTCGTGCGCCCCCGCGGCTGGCACCTCGACGAAGCGCACCTGGAGTACGACGGGCAGCCGGTGCCCGCCGCGCTCGCGGACTTCGCGCTCTTCTTCTTCCACAACGCCAAGGCGCTCCTCGACGCGGGCCACGGACCGTACTTCTGCCTGCCGAAGCTGGAGAACCGGTACGAGGCGCGGCTGTGGAACGACGTCTTCCTGCTCGCCCAGGAACTGGTCGGCCTCCCGGCCGGGACCGTGCGGGCCTCCGCGCTCATCGAGACGATCACCGCGGCGATGGAGATGGAGGAGATCCTCCACGAACTGCGCGAGCACAGCTCGGGGTTGATCGCCGGGCGCTGGGACTACCTGTTCAGCCTCATCAAGACCTTCGGTCACCGCACCGACTTCCTCCTGCCCGACCGCGCCCGGCTCCCCATGACGGCGCCCTTCCTGCGCGCGTACACCGAACTCCTCGTGCGCACGTGCCACCGGCGCGGCGCGCACGCGATCGGCGGCATGGCCGCGCAGGCGCCCGAGGGCGGCCCGGCGGCCATCGAGGCGGCGCTCGCCGAGGTGCGGCGCGACAAGGAGCGGGAGGCCGAGGACGGTTTCGACGGCTCGTGGGTCGCGCACCCGGGGCTCGTCCCGGTCGGCCGCGAGGTCTTCCGGGGCGTCCTCGGCGAGCGGCCGCACCAGCTCGACCGTACGCGCGACGACGTCGAGGTCCAGGCCGCGGAACTGCTCGCCGTGCCACGCCTGACCGGGGCGCCCGGTCCCGAGGGGGTGCGCGGCAGCGTGACGCTCGCGGTCCGCTACTTCGACCGCTGGCTCGGCGGTACGGGGCTGCTGGACCAGGGCGGCCTCATCGCCGACGCGGCGACCGCCGAGATCGCCCGCACCCAGATCTGGCAGTGGCTGCGGCATGGCGCGGTGCGCCGCGAGACGGTGGAGCGGCACCTCGACGAGGAGCTGAACGCGCTGGCCGCGGAGGGAGGCTGCAGTGATCCTGCCGCAGTGCGGGAGTTGTTCGCGGCGACGGCGTTGGGGGCTGAACTGCCGTTGTTCTTCACGCAGTACGGGTACGACAAGTATGTGGCGAGCTGACGCCTCAAACGCCGGAGGGGCATATCCAGCCCCTCCGGCGTTTGAGGAGCGGGGTCCGGGGCGGAGCCCTGGCCGCCGGCCCCGACAGAGGGTGCTCCCACCCTCAACGGTGCCGAAATTCCGGCTTCCGCTTGTCGGTAAACGCCGCCATGCCCTCCTTCTGGTCCGCGAACGCGAACACCGAGTGGAAGAGCCTCCGTTCGAAGTGGACGCCCTCCGCGAGGGTCGTCTCGAACGCCGTGTTGACCGCTTCCTTCGCCATCATCGCGGCCGGGGCCGAGAGGTCCGCGATCGTCTCGGCGGCGGCGAGCGCCTCCGTGAGGAGGTCGGCGGCGGGGACGATCCGCGAGACGAGGCCCGCGCGTTCGGCCTCGGTCGCGTCCATCGTGCGCCCGGTCAGGCACAGGTCCATCGCCTTCGCCTTGCCGACCGCGCGGGTCAGCCGCTGCGAGCCCCCGATCCCCGGGATCACGCCGAGCTTGACCTCGGGCTGCCCGAACCGCGCCGTGTCCGCGGCGATCAACAGATCGCACAGCATGGCGAGTTCACACCCCCCGCCGAGCGCGTGCCCCGCGACGGCCGCGATCGTGGGCGTGCGCAGCCTGCCGAGCCGGTCCCAGGCCGAGAACCAATCGTGCAGGTACATCTCGACGGACGTGCGCGGCGCCATCTCGGTGATGTCCGCCCCGGCCGCGAAGGCCCGCTCGGAGCCGGTGATCACGAGGCAGCCGATGTCCGGGTCCCGGTCCAGCCCCTCCGCCGCGCCGACGAGTTCCTCCATCAGCCGCGCGTTGAGGGCGTTGAGCGCCTTCGGGCGGTTCAGGGTGAGCAGGGCGACGCGGCCCCTGCGCTCGACGAGGATCGTCTCGTACGTACTCATTCCGCCGCCTTCCCCGAGTCGTCCCGCAGGACCCGCACGATGCCCGAGAAGTCCTCGTCGGCGCCGCGCCCTTCGGCGTACGCCGCGTACATCTCCGCGGCGCGCAGCCCGAGTTCGGCGTGCACACCGCCCGCGCGGACCGCGTTGGCCGCGAGGCCGAGGTCCTTGGCCATGAGCGGGGCGCCGAAGCCGGGCCGGTAGTCGCGGTTGGCCGGGGACGCCGGAACGGGTCCGGGGACGGGGCAGTTGACGCTGAGCGCCCAGCACTGGCCCGAGGCGGTCGAGGCGACGTCGTAGAGGGCCTGGTGGGAGAGGCCGAGACTCTCGGCGAGGACGAACGCCTCGCTCACGGCGATCATCGAGACGCCGAGGATCATGTTGTTGCAGATCTTCGCGGCCTGCCCGGCGCCCGCCGCGCCGCAGTGCACGACCTTCTTGCCCATGACGTCGAGCAGCGGCAGCGCCTCGGCGAACTCCATCTCTCCCCCGCCGACCATGAAGGTCAGCGTCCCGGCCTCGGCGCCGACGACGCCGCCCGAGACGGGCGCGTCGAGACAGCGCATCCCGCGCCCTTCGGCGAGCGCGTGCACGGCGCGGGCGTCCGCGACGTCGATCGTGGAGCAGTCGACGAAGAGGGTGCCCGGACGCGCGGCGCCGAGAATGTCCTCGTACAGGCCGAGGACGTGGCGCCCGGCGGGGAGCATGGAGATCACGAGGTCGGCGCCGGTAACGGCCTCGACGGCGCTCACCGCGGCCTCGGCCCCCGCCTCGACGCCCGCTTCGAGCGCGGCGGGCACGAGGTCGAAGGCGCGCACGGTGTACTCGGCGCGCACGAGGTTCGCGGCCATGGGAGCGCCCATGTGTCCGAGCCCGATGAACGCGACGGTGCTGACCTTCTTGTCGGTACTGCTCACCGTGTCACCTCCGGTGTCGGGGCGAGCCCGAGTTCCCGCTCGCCCAGGGGTGTGAAGAAGCGTGCGACGTCGGCGGCGCCGACCTCGGCCAGCGAGGCCGGGTTCCAGTGCGGGTCGCGGTCCTTGTCGATGACCTGCGCGCGGACGCCCTCGACGAGGTCGGGCGTGGCGAGGCACGCGAGCGAGACGCGGTACTCCTGGTCGAGCGCCTCCTCCAGCGTGCCGAGCGCGCGGACGCGGCGGAGCGCTTCGAGGGTCACCTTGAGGCTCGTCGGGGAGCGGCCTTCGAGGGCCGCCGCGTCGGCGTGCGCGGCCTCCTCGGGGCGGGCCCGCAGCCGCGCGATGATCTCCTCGACGGTGTCCGCCGCGTAACAGGCGTCGATCCAGGGGCGGTCGGCGTCGAGCGCGGCGGGCGGCGCCTCGGTCGCGTACCGTCCGACGGCCTCCTTCGCGGGCAGGGTGCCGAGCGCTTCGAGGAGTTCCGGCAGGGCGCTCGACGGTACGTAGTGGTCGGCGAGGCCGAGGCGCAGCGCGTCCCCGGGCCCCGCGACCGTGCCGGTGAGGGCCTGGCGGGTGCCGAGGTGTCCGGGGGCGCGCGAGAGGAGCCACGTACCGCCGACATCGGGTACGAAGCCGATCCCCGTCTCGGGCATCGCCGCCTTCGTGCGCTCGGTGACGATCCGGACCGAGCCGTGGGCGGAGACACCGATGCCGCCGCCCATGACGATGCCGTCCATGACGGCGACGTACGGCTTGGGATAGTGCGGGATGCGGGCGTTGAGCACGTACTCGTCGCGCCAGAAGTCCGCGGCCTCCTGCCCGTCGCCGCCGCGCGCCGCCTCGTGGATGGCGCGGATGTCGCCGCCCGCGCACAGGCCGCGCTCCCCTGAGCCGGTGAGGACGACGGTCTCGATCGCGTCGTCCTCCTCCCAGGCGGTGAGGGCGGCGTCGATGAGGCCGACCATCTCGTGCGTGAGGGCGTTGAGGGCGCGGGGGCGGTTGAGGACGAGGTGGGCGGCCCGTCCCACGACCGACGTGAGGACGGGACCCTCCTCGGCGCCGCGCTCCTGGGCGCCGCTCACCGGGCGGCTCCGGTGAGACCCCTGGCCACGATGACGCGCATGATCTCGTTGCTCCCTTCGAGGATCTGGTGGACCCGCAGGTCCCGGACGATCTTCTCGATACCGTACTCGTGCAGATAGCCGTAGCCGCCGTGGAGTTGGAGCGCGCGGTCAGCGATCCGGAAGCCGGTGTCGGTGGCGAAGCGCTTGGCCATCGCGATGAGTTGCGGGGCCTGCGGGTCCTTGCGGTCCAAGGCGTCGGCGGCCTGGTGGAGCAGGGCGCGCGCGGCGGCGAGTTCGGTGGCCATGTCCGCGAGGCGGAAGCGCAGGGCCTCGGACTCGATGAGCGGCTGCCCGAACGCCTCGCGCTCGCTGAGGTGCGTCAGCGAGCGGTCGAGCGCGGAGCGGGCGCCGCCGAGCGAGCACGCCGCGATGCCGAGCCGGCCGCCGTTGAGGCCGTTCATGGCGATGCGGAAACCCTGTCCCTCTTCACCGAGTACGCGGTCCGCGGGCACGCGCACGCCGTCGAGGATCACCTGCCGGGTCGGCTGCGCGTTCCAGCCCATCTTGTGCTCGTTGGGCCCGAAGCCGAGCCCGGGGTCGTCCTTGTCGACGAGGAAGGCGGTGATGCCGTCGGGTCCGGCGCCTCCCGTACGGGCCATGACGAGGTAGAGCCGGGCGGCGCCCGCGCCGGAGATGAACTGCTTGACGCCGGTGAGGACCCAGTCGTCGCCGTCGCGCACGGCGCGGGTGGAGAGCGCTGCGGCGTCCGAGCCTGCGCCCGGCTCGGTGAGGCAGTAGCTCGCGAGGTCGTCCATCGCGCACAGCCCCGGGAGGTAGCGGGCGCGTTGGGCCTCGTCGCCGTAGGTGTCGACCATCCAGCCGACCATGTTGTGGATCGACAGGTAGGCGGCGACGCAGGGGCAGCCGGTGGCGAGCGCCTCGAAGACGAGGACGCCGTCGGCGCGCCTGAGGCCGGAGCCGCCGGACTCCTCGCGGACGTAGACGCCGCCGAGGCCGAGCCCCGCGGCCTTGCGCAGGACGTCGACGGGGAAGTGCTTCTCCCGGTCCCACTCCAGGGCGTGCGGGGCGAGGTGGTCCCCCGCGAAGTCGAGTGTCGTCTCGACGAGGGCCCGCTGGTCCTCGGTCAGTTGTGTGTCGTACGTGGTGGTGCCGTGTGTGGTGGTGCTCATGGTGGTGCCCTCAGCCCATCGTCGGGAGGGTGAAGCTCGCCCCTTCGCGCAGTCCCTTGGGCCAGCGCGAGGTGACGGTCTTGGTGCGGGTGTAGAAGCGGATCGAGTCGGGCCCGTGCTGGTTGAGGTCGCCGAATCCGGACGCCTTCCAGCCGCCGAAGGTGTGGTACGCGACGGGCACCGGGATCGGCACGTTGACGCCGACCATGCCGGTGTTGACGCGGCGCGTGAAGTCGCGGGCGGTGTCGCCGTCGCGGGTGAAGATCGCGACACCGTTGCCGAAGGGGTGCTCGCTCGGCAGGCGCAGGGCCTCCTCGTAGTCCGCGGCGCGTACGACGCAGAGGACGGGCCCGAAGATCTCCTCCTGGTAGATCCGCATGTCAGGGGTCACGCGGTCGAAGAGCGAGGCACCGGCGAAGAAGCCCTTCTCGTGCCCGGCGAGGGTGAAGCCCCGGCCGTCCACGACGAGTTCGGCACCCTCCTCGACGCCGATGCCGACGTAGGAGCGGACGCGGGCGAGGGCGTCAGGACCGACGAGGGGCCCGAAGTCGGCCTCGGGGTCGTCGCTCGTGCCGATCCTGAGTCCGGCGATGCGCTCCTTGAGGCGGGCCACGAGCGCGTCGGCGGTCTCCTCGCCGACGGGCACGGCGACGGAGATCGCCATGCAGCGCTCGCCCGCCGAGCCGTACCCGGCGCCGACGAGGGCGTCCACGGCCTGGTCGAGGTCGGCGTCGGGCATCACGATCATGTGGTTCTTGGCGCCGCCGAAGCACTGGGCGCGCTTGCCGTTCGCGGCGGCGCTCGCGTAGATGTGCGCGGCGATGGGCGTGGAGCCGACGAAGCCGAGCGCCTGGACGCGCGGGTCCTCGATCAGGGTGTCCACGGCCGTGCGGTCGCCGTTGACGACGTTGAGGACCCCGGCGGGCAGTCCGGCTTCGAGGAAGAGTTCGGCCAGGCGCAGGGGCACCGAGGGGTCGCGCTCGGAGGGCTTGAGGAGGAAGGCGTTGCCGCAGGCGAGGGCGGGGGCGGCCTTCCAGAGCGGGATCATCGCGGGGAAGTTGAAGGGCGTGATGCCCGCGACGACGCCGAGCGGGGAGCGCAGCGAGTGCACGTCGATGCCGGTCCCCGCGTTGTCGCTGAACTCGCCCTTCATCAGGTGCGGGATACCGGCGGCGAACTCGACGACTTCGAGGCCGCGCTGGAGGTCGCCGTGCGCGTCGGCGATGGTCTTGCCGTGCTCGCTCGACAGGAGACGGGCGATCTCGTCCTTCTCCTGGTCGACGAGCTGGAGGAACCTGAGCAGCACGCGGGCGCGGCGCTGGGGGTTCCACTCGCCCCACTCCCGCTGCGCGCGGGCCGCGTCGGCGATCGCGGCCTCGGTCTCGGCGCGGCTGGCGAGCGGCACGCGGGCCTGCACCTCGCCGGTGTTGGGGTCGTAGACGTCGGCGAAGGCCCCGGAGGTGCCGGGGGTGTGCTTGCCGCCGATGAAGTGGGTGAGTTCGCGTACGGGGGCGCGGTGGGGCGCACTGACCATGGGGGCCTGCTCTCGTCGGGCGGTGCGGAGGGCGAGCGGTACGGGATCGGGCGGTACGGGATCGGGCGATACGGGACCCAGCGGTTCGGGACCGGGCGGTGCGGGCCGGCCGGTACGAGGCCGGACGAGTGCGGACGACTCACCCCTCACGGATATATCGGGCTGTCAGGGCAGCACGGATCGTCCCACGGGCGGTCACCGATCCCGGATCACCGCGCCCCGGAACTGCCCGGACTATATAGTTGGACGTCCTAGTAAATCCAGCCTCCGCACGAGGGCGTCGAGAAAGCCGCAGGTCGGACGGGGTGCGCTGAGGGCCGCGTCAGCGCGTGGAGCGGGGTGCGGGGCGCCTCACCGCGCGCGGGAGCGCCGCCTGCGTGCCCGTACCAGGAAAGCCGCCCCGGCCAGGACGACCACCACTCCCCCGGCCGTTCCCCACCCGGCGGCCTGCCCGCCGCCGCTCGCGCGCGGCCCCTCGCCGGCCTCGGCCGCGACGCGCGCCGTGTCGTTCGCGGGTTCCGGGTCGGCCGGGTACTCCTCGCCGTCCTTGCCGCGCAGCCGCACCGAGCCCTCGGCGGGGAGGGCGCCCAGACGCAGGCGGAAGGTGAGCAGCTGCGTGTCGCCCGGTTCGTGGACGGTGAGGGGGCACGTGTAGACGCCGGTCCTGTCGTGCTCGCACAGGGGCTCGAAGTAGTCCTCGTCCAGCTCCTCCATGGGCTCCTTCAGCACACGCGAGCCCTTCGGCGGGGTGAACTCGACCTTGACGGACGGGTATCCGCCGGGGTCGCCCGGGCCCTTGTTCGCGGCGCCCACCCGGACGTCCCGCTCCTCGCCTTCGTGACCGCGTACCCGGGCGCCCACCGCCGCGTAGTCGGAGGGGTTGTCGACGGAGAACCGGGTCCAGGCGGTGGCCTCGCGACTCCAGGTCCCCGTGGTCCCGGTGCCGGGCTGCGGGCGCAGGGCGGGGCCCTTGCCCGGCTCGCCCCGCTCGGGGACGACGACGCCGTCGTACGGGCCGAGGTCGAGGGGCCAGGCGGACTGGTGCAGGCCTCCGCCGGTCTCCACCTCGGGGGCGCGCAGGTCGAGACCGGGCGCGAGGTCGACGCTCTCGCCGGGGGCGAGGTCGAGCGAGGGGAAGCGGCAGGTGGCGGTGGTGCCGTGGTAGCGGCAGTTCGAGAAGCGTTCCGTCACGGAGGTCACGGTGTCGGTGGTGTACGTGAGCCCGAGGCCGTGCGCGGGGGTCTCGCCCGCGTTGCGCACGACGAGGGCGAAGTGCGTACGGGCGCCGGGGCGCAGGTGGGTGACCTGTTCGGGGCGGCGTATCTCCAGGACGGGCCCGCCGACCACGACGCGCGTGGTGGCCTCGCTCACGCGGCCGCCCGGGGCCTCGTAGCGCAGGTGCAGGTCCCCCGTGTCCCCGGCCGTGCTGCCCGGCGCGGCGTACGGGAGGGCGCCGGCCCAGTCGGCCCAGCTGTTGTAGCTCGCGCCGACCGCGCAGACGATCCGGGTACCGTCGCCCGAACAGCCGTTGCCGAACTTCTTGAGATGCAGGACCTTTTCGGCCCCGCGCACGTCCATGATCAGGCGCCCCGACTTCTCGCCCGTCGCGACGTCGGCGTCGTAGAGGACGTGCAGGCGTTTGTCGCGCGCGGGGCGCTTGGGGCCCCCTGGTGGTGCGACGTGGTACGTGGCGGGGGCGCTGAGGTGCGGGTCCGCCGCCGCGGCCGGGGTGGTCGTGAGAGGGACCACCCCGGCGAGGCACGCCGCGAGGGCGAGGAGGGCACCGCGAGTCCGGGGGGTGTGGGGGCGAACCGGCATGCGGGCCAGTCGATCACGCGGGACGCCGCGCCCGGACGGCACCCCTGCCCCGTACCTCCCCCCGCCGGGGCCCGCTCAGCCCGCCTCGCCCTCCAGATTCCCCTCCGTCTCCAGGTAGACCTGGCGCAGCGCGTCGAGCACCGCCGGGTCGGGCTCGGCCCACATGCCGCGCGACTCGGCCTCCAGGAGGCGTTCCGCGATGCCGTGCAGGGCCCAGGGGTTGGCTTCCTGGAGGAAGGCGCGGTTGGTCTCGTCGAGGACGTACGTCTCGGTGAGCTTGTCGTACATCCAGTCGGCGATGACGCCCGTCGTCGCGTCGTAGCCGAACAAGTAGTCCACCGTGGCGGCGAGTTCGAAGGCGCCCTTGTATCCGTGGCGGCGCATCGCCTCGATCCAGCGGGGGTTGACGACGCGGGCGCGGAAGACGCGCGAGGTCTCCTCCACGAGGGTGCGGGTGCGGACCGTCTCGGGGCGGGTCGAGTCGCCGATGTACGCCTCGGGCGCGGTGCCGCGCAGCGCGCGCACGGCGGCGACCATGCCGCCGTGGTACTGGAAGTAGTCGTCCGAGTCGGCGATGTCGTGCTCGCGCGTGTCGGTGTTCTTCGCGGCGACGGCGATCCTGCGGTACGCGGTCTCCATCTCCTCGCGCGCGGGCCGTCCTTCGAGGCCGCGCCCGTACGCGTACCCGCCCCACACCGTGTAGACCTCCGCGAGGTCGGCGTCGGTGCGCCAGTCGCGCGAGTCGATGAGCTGGAGGAGTCCCGCGCCGTAGGTGCCCGGCCGGGAGCCGAAGATACGGGTCGTGGCGCGGCGTTCGTCGCCGTGCTCGGCCACGTCGCGCTGTACGTGAGCGCGGATGTGGTTGACGTCCGCGCTCTCGTCGAGCGAGGCGGCGAGGCGGACGGCGTCGTCGAGGAGACCGACCGTGTGCGGGAAGGCGTCGCGGAAGAAGCCGGAGATGCGCAGGGTCACGTCAACGCGGGGGCGGCCGAGTTCCCCGTACGGGATCGCTTCGAGCCCGGTGACGCGGCGCGAGGCGTCGTCCCACACGGGGCGGACGCCGAGCAGCGCGAGGGCTTCGGCGATGTCGTCCCCGGCCGTGCGCATCGCGCTCGTGCCCCACAGCGAGAGCCCGACCGAGGTGGGCCACTCACCGTGGTCGGCGCGGTAGCGGTCCAGGAGCGAGGTCGCGAGGGACTGCCCGGTCTCCCAGGCGAGGCGCGAGGGGACGGCCTTCGGGTCGACGGAGTAGAAGTTGCGGCCGGTCGGGAGGACGTTGACGAGGCCGCGCAGCGGCGAGCCGGAGGGCCCGGCGGGGACGAAACCGCCGCGCAGGGCGCGCAGGGTGTGGTCGAGTTCGTCGGTCGTCGCCGCGAGGCGCGGGACCACCTCGCGCGCGGCGAAGGCGAGGACCGCGCGGACGTCCTCGTTCTCGTCCCGCGGCACGGCGTCCGGGTCCCAGCCCGCGTCCTCCATCGCCTGGACGAGCGCGCGGGCGCGCTCCTCGGCGGCGTCGGCGCTCGCGAGGGTCGCGGCGGACTCGTCGAGGCCGAGTGCTTCGCGCAGCCCGGGGAGTGCCTGGGTGCCGCCCCAGATCTGGCGGGCGCGCAGGATCGCGAGGACGAGGTTGACGCGGTCGGTGGCGGCCGGGGCCTTGCCGAGGATGTGGAGGCCGTCGCGGATCTGGGCGTCCTTGACCTCGCAGAGCCAGCCGTCGACGTGGAGGAGGAAGTCGTCGAAGCCGTCGTCGTCGGGGCGGTCGTCCAGGCCGAGGTCGTGGTCGAGGCGCGCGGCCTGGATGAGGGTCCAGATCTGGGCGCGGATCGCGGGGAGCTTCGCCGGGTCCATGGCGGCGATCTGCGCGTGCTCGTCGAGGAGTTGTTCGAGGCGCGCGATGTCCCCGTAGGACTCGGCGCGGGCCATCGGCGGGACGAGGTGGTCCACCAGGGTCGCGTGGACGCGGCGCTTGGCCTGGGTGCCCTCGCCGGGGTCGTTGACGAGGAAGGGGTAGACGAGGGGCAGGTCGCCGAGCGCGGCGTCGGGGCCGCAGGCGGCGGAGAGCCCCGCGTTCTTGCCGGGCAGCCACTCCAGGTTGCCGTGCTTGCCGAGGTGCACCATCGCGTCGGCACCGAAGCCGCCCTCGGCCGTGGGCGCGGCGATCCAGCGGTAGGCGGCGAGGTAGTGGTGCGAGGGCGGCAGATCGGGGTCGTGGTAGATCGCGATGGGGTTCTCGCCGAAGCCGCGCGGGGGCTGGATGAGGACGAGGAGGTTCCCGAAGCGGAGCGCGGCGAGCACGATGTCGCCCTCGGGGTTCGCGCTCCGGTCGACGAACATCTCGCCGGGCGCGGGCCCCCAGTGCTCCTCGACCGCCGTGCGCAGCTCCTTGGGCAGGGTCGCGAACCAGCGGCGGTAGTCGGCGGCGGGGATGCGGACGGGGTTGGCCGCGAGCTGTTCCTCGGTGAGCCACTCCTGGTCGTGGCCGCCCGCGTCGATCAGCGCGCGGATCAGCTCGTCCCCGTCGCCGGACTCGACGCCGGGTATGGGGTCCGTGCCGAAGTCGTAGCCCTCGGCACGGAGGCGGCGCAGGAGCTCGATGGCGCTCGCCGGGGTGTCGAGACCGACCGCGTTGCCGATCCGGGAGTGCTTGGTGGGGTAAGCGGACAGGACGAGCGCGAGGCGCTTGTCGGGGGCGGGGATGTGGCGCAGGCGGGCGTGGCGCACGGCGATCCCGGCGACGCGTGCGGCGCGCTCGGGGTCGGCGACGTAGGCGGGGAGGCCGTCGGCGTCGATCTCCTTGAAGGAGAAGGGGACGGTGATGAGGCGGCCGTCGAACTCGGGCACGGCGATCTGGCTGGCGGCGTCGAGCGGCGAGACGCCCTCGTCGTTCTCCTCCCAGTCGGCGCGCGAGCCGGTGAGGCACAGGGCCTGGAGGATCGGTACGTCGAGCCCGGCGAGCGCGCCCGCGTCCCACGCCTCCTCGTCGCCGCCCGCGCTCGCCTCGGCGGGGCGCGTCCCGCCCGCCGCGAGGACGGTGGTGACGAGGACGTCGGCGGTGCGGAGCGTGTCGAGCAGCCCCTCCTCGGGGGTGCGCAGCGAGGCCACGTAGAGCGGGAGCGCCTGGCCGCCCGCGTCCTCGACGGCCTCGCACAGGGCGTCCACGAAGCCGGTGTTGCCGCTCATGTGGTGGGCGCGGTAGTAGAGCACCGCGACGACGGGCCCGGTGGTGGTGCGCGGGGTGCGCTCCAGCGGGCCCCAGGAGGGGGCGGGCGCGGGCGCGTCGAAGCCGTGCCCGGTGAGGAGCACGGTGTCGGAGAGGAAACGGGCGAGGTGGTCGAGGTTCGCCGGGCCGCCGTGGGCGAGGTAGGCGTGTGCCTCGGCGGCGATACCGACCGGGACGGTGGAGGCGGCCATGAGCTGGGCGTCCGGGGCCTGCTCGCCGCTCAGCACGACGACGGGCCTGCCGTCGGCGAGGAGCAGGTCGAGCCCCTCCTGCCAGACGCGGATGCCGCCGAGGAGCCGTACGACGACGAGGTCGACGCCTTCGAGGAGGGCGGGGAGCTCTTCGAGCGCGAGCCGCGAGGGGTTCGCGAAGCGGTACGGGACCGGGCCCGCGGCGGCGCGGGCGCTGAGCAGGTCCGTGTCGGACGTCGACAGGAGCAGGAACATGCGGCGTCGGCCCTTCCTCGGGGTGTCCACGCCCCGGGCGGTGTTCGGACGGCGGGAGTTCCTGACTCACACGCGGCGGCTGCGCGTGCTCACAGTGGCGGGACCGCGCCGGATTCGCACCGGGCTTCCTCCCATGTCGCCGTCTGGCGGTGGCGGACCGGGTGGGGCCGCCGAGTGGTCATAGTACGGGGGGTCGCGCGGCGGGGATACGGGGCAGGGGGCAAGAGCGGCAGCGACCGGCGGTCGGCGGTACGGGGCGCGGCGGGGGCCGGCGGTACCGGGCGCGGGCCGGAGACGGCACGGACGTCGGCGGTACGGGGACGGGCGGGGCGGGCTCACCGGACGGTGGATCGGTATGCTCGCCGCCATGCCCTCCCCTCTTCCGCGCCCCGCCGTGCCTCCGGCGTCCCCGACGCCTCCGGCGAGCGCCGCCGGGAGCCGTGGTGACGCCTGTCCCGGTGCGCTGCGGCTGCACCTCGCCGACGACGGCGGGCTCGCGCGGGTGCGGATACCCGGCGGGGTCCTCGACGCGGGGCAGTGGGAGGTCCTGGGCGCGCTGGCCCTGCGTCACGGTGACGGGGACCTGCATCTGACCTCGCGCGGCAACGTGCAGCTGCGCGGCCTCGACCCCGCCTCCGGGGACGCGCTCGGCCTGGCCCTCGCGGAGGCGGGCCTGCTCCCCTCGCCCGCCCACGAACGCGTCCGCAACATCGCCGCCTCCCCGCTCTCCGGGCTCGACGGCGGCGGGGCGCGTCCCGTGCGCGACTGGCTGGGCGCGCTCGACGCCGCGTTGTGCGGCAGTGCGCGGGCCGCCGCTCTCTCGGGACGTTTCCTCTTCGCGCTCGACGACGGCCGCGGCGACATGACCGCGCTGAAGGCCGACGTCACCGTACGCGCCCTGCCGGGGGACGAGGCCCTGGTGTCCCTCGGCGGTGAGCGCTTCACGGTAGCCGCCGGGCACGCCCCGCGCGCGGCCCTGCGCGCGGCCGAGGTCTTCCTCGACGCCGCGGCGCGCGCCCCCGAAGGCACCCGCGCGTGGCGGGTCGCCGAGCTGCCGGACGGCCCGCCCCTCGCGGAAGCGGTACGGGGTCGGCTCGCCGACGAGGGCGTGCCGACCCGTACCGCCGTCGCCGGGCCGCCGCTCCCGGAAGCGGCCCCGCCCGCCCCAGGACCGTACCCGGGCGCGCTCGCCGTGCACGTCCCCCTGGGGCGCCTCTCCCCCACCGCCTGGCGGGAGTTGACGCACGCGGGGACGGAGCTGCGGCTCACCCCGTGGCGCGGTGTCGTCGTCGTCGGACCCGCCGGGGACGCCGCCGCGCGGCTCGCCGCGGCCGGGCTCGTCACGGCGCCCGGTTCGCCGTGGCCGCGCGTCGGGGCGTGCGTGGGGCGTCCGGGGTGCGCGCGGGCCCGCGCCGACGTGCGCGCCGACGCCGGGCGGGCGCTGCCCGCCGTCGCCGCCTCGCCGCTCCCGCTGTACTGGTCGGCGTGCGAGCGGCGCTGCGGCCGGCCCGCGGAGCCGCACGCCGATGTCGTCGCCGGGCCGGACGGCGGCTATCTCCTCTCCGTCCCGGGTCGCGAGCCACGCCCGGTGGACGCGGTGGACCCCGTGCGCCTCGCGGCGGCCATCGCCGCGCCGACCCCCTGACCAAGCCCCGTACCCGCACCACCACACCGAGAGCAGCGAGACCCGTGAGCACCCGCTACACCTACGAGAAGGACGGCCCGGCGATCTACCGGGAGTCCTTCGCCACCATCCGCGCCGAGGCCGAACTCGACGGGCTGCCACCGGAGATCTCGCAGGTCGCGGTCCGGATGATCCACGCCTGCGGCATGGTCGACCTCGTGCGGGACCTCGCGTTCTCGCCGGACGTGGTGACGCGGGCGCGGGCGGCGCTGCGCGCGGGCGCGCCGATCCTCACGGACGTGAAGATGGTCGCGAGCGGTGTGACGCGCAAGCGGCTGCCCGCGGACAACGAAGTGGTGTGCACGCTCCCGGACCCCGCCGTGCCCGCCCTCGCGAAGGAGCTGGGCACGACGCGCAGCGCCGCCGCGCTCGACCTGTGGGGCGACCGTCTGGACGGCGCCGTGGTCGCGGTCGGGAACGCGCCGACCGCGCTCTTCCGGCTCCTGGAACTCGTCGACGCGGGCGCGCCCCGGCCCGCCGCCGTGATCGGGGTGCCCGTCGGCTTCGTCGGCGCCGCGGAGTCGAAGGACGCCCTCGCCGCGCACGGCGGCCTCGCCCACCTCGTGGTGCGGGGCCGGCGCGGGGGCAGCGCCCTCGCCGCCGCCGCGCTCAACGCGATCGCGAGCGAGGAAGAATGAGCGGCAAGCTGTACGGGGTCGGGCTCGGTCCCGGCGACCCCTCGCTCCTGACCGTGCGGGCCGTGGAGGTCATCGGCGAGGCGGACGTGGTCGCGTACCACAGCGCGCGGCACGGCCGGTCGATCGCGCGCGGGATCGCGGCGCGCTACCTGCGCGAGGACCACGTCGAGGAGCTGCTCGTCTATCCGGTGACGACGGAGGCGACGGACCATCCCGGCGGTTACCGGGGGGCGTTGGAGGAGTTCTACGAGGAGGCGGCGGCGCGGCTCGCCGCGCACCTGGACGCGGGGCGCACGGTCGCGGTGCTCGCGGAGGGCGACCCGTTCTTCTACGGCTCGTACCAGCACATGCACAAGCGGCTCGCGCACCGCTACGAGACCGAGGTGGTGCCCGGCGTCACGTCGTTCGCCGCCGCCTCGGCGCGGCTCGGACGGCCGCTCGTCGAGGGCGAGGAGGTGCTGACGGTGCTGCCGGGCACGCTCCCCGAGGAGGAACTCGCGGCGCGGCTCGCCGCTACGGACTCGGCCGTCGTGATGAAACTGGGCCGCACCTTCCCCAAGGTGCGCCGTGCGCTGGAGAGTTCGGGGCGGCTCGACGAGGCGCGGTACGTGGAGCGGGCGACGATGGACGGGGAGCGGACGGCGGCGCTCGCGGAGGTGGACGCCGCCGAGGTGCCGTACTTCTCGGTCGCCCTGCTGCCGAGCCGCGTGGCCGCCGGACGTGCGGAGCCGCGCGCGGGGCGCGGTGAGGTGGTCGTGGTCGGGACGGGACCGGCGGGGCCGCTGTGGCTGACCCCGGAGTCGCGGGGCGCGCTCGCGGCGGCGGACGACCTCGTGGGGTACGCGACCTACATCGACCGCGTGCCGGAGCGTCCGGGGCAGTCGCGGCACGCGTCCGACAACCGCGTGGAGTCCGAACGGGCTGAGTTCGCCTTGCAGTTGGCGACGCGCGGGCGACGGGTCGCGGTCGTGTCGGGGGGCGACCCGGGGGTGTTCGCGATGGCGACGGCGGTGCTCGAAGTGGCCTCGCGCAAGGAGTACGCGGACGTGCCCGTGCGCGTCCTGCCCGGGGTGACGGCGGCGAACGCGGCGGCGGCACGGGCGGGTGCGCCGCTGGGGCACGACTACGCGGTGTTCTCCCTCTCGGACCGGCTCAAACCGTGGGAGGTGGTGGCGCGGCGGCTGCGCGCGGCCGCGGGTGCCGACCTCGTCCTCGCGCTGTACAACCCCGGTTCGGGGAGCCGTACGTGGCAGGTGGGCGCGGCGCGTGACGTGCTCCTGGAGCACCGTGCGCCGGGCACGCCCGTCGTGGTGGCGCGAGATGTGGGGGGCGCGGGCGAACGGGTGCGGATCGTGCGGCTCGCCGAGCTGGACCCGGCCGAGGTGGACATGCGCACGATCCTGCTCGTGGGCTCCTCGCGGACGCGGGTGGTGCGGCGCGGGGACGGCGAGGAGATCGTGTGGACGCCGAGGCGGTACCCGGCCTGAACCCGGCGTTCTCCCCGCGCAGGACGGGGGTACGGCGTGGGCGGGGGCCGTCGGGGAAGCTCCGGCACGGAGGCGATGACGCGGGCGGCGCACGGCTACGGGGCGAGCGCCGCCAGCCAGTCGAGGGCGCCCGCGGGGTCCGCCGCCCGCGGCACCCCGTCCGGTACGGGCGGCCTGCGCACGACGACCACCGGGATGCCCGCCTCGCGCGCCGCCGTGAGCTTCGGCGCGGTGGCCGCTCCCCCGCTGTCCTTCGTGACGAGGACGTCGACGCGGTGGCGGGCCAGCAGGGCACGTTCGCCTTCGAGGGTGAACGGTCCACGGTCGAGGAGGACTTCGGTACGGGCGGGGAGCGGCGGCTGGGGCGGGTCGACCGCGCGGACGAGGAACCACAGGGCGGGGTGCCCGGTGAAGGCGGAGAGCCCGGTGCGGCCCGTCGTGAGGAAGACGCGGGTGCCGAGCGGGGGCAGGAGGGAGGCCGCTTCGCGGAGCGAGTCGGCGTCGTGCCAGTCGTCGCCGGGGGTACGGGTCCAGCCGGGGCGGCGCAGGGCGAGGAGCGGGACGCCTGTCGCGGCGGCGGCCTCGGCGGCGTGGAAGCTCATCGTGGCGGCGAAGGGGTGGGTCGCGTCGACGAGCGCGCTGACGGCGTGCGCGCGCAGCCAGGCGGCGAGTCCCTCCGTACCGCCGAAGCCCCCCACGCGCACGGTGCCGGGAAGGGCGCGCGGGGCGGCGACGCGGCCGGCGAGCGAGGTGGTGACGCGCCAGGGGGCGCCGGTCAACGCCTCGGCGAGACGGCGGGCTTCGGTCGTACCGCCGAGGATCAGGACATGGGGCTCGTTCAGCACGTGTGGCGCTCGCGCGCGGCCGAGTAGAGGTGGCTGTCGCGGAACGCGGAGGCGCCCAGGGTGCGGCCGACCATGATGACGGCGGTGCGGGTGATCCCGGCGGCCTTGGTCTCGGCGGCGATCGTGCCGAGGGTGCCGCGCAGGATCAGCTCCTCGGGCCGGGAGGCGTGGGCGACGACGGCGGCGGGGCAGTCGGCCCCGTAGTGCGGGAGGAGTTCGGCGGTGACGCGGTCGACGTAGCGGGCGGCGAGGTGCAGGACGAGGAGGGCGCCGCTGCGGCCGAGGGTCGCGAGGTCCTCGCCCTCGGGCATGGGGGTCGCCTCCTGCGAGACCCGCGTGAGGACGACGGTCTGGCCGACCGTGGGCACGGTCAGTTCCCGCTTGAGCGCGGCCGCCGCGGCGGCGAAGGCGGGGACGCCGGGGACGACCTCGTACGGGATGCCGAGCGCGTCGAGGCGGCGCATCTGCTCGGCGACCGCGCTGAAGACGGCCGGGTCGCCCGAGTGCAGGCGGGCCACGTCCTGGCCGGCCTCGTGCGCGCGGGCGAACTCGGCGCTGATGGCGTCGAGATCGAGGTGCGCGGTGTCGACGAGGCGCGCGTCGGGAGGGCACTCGGCGAGGAGTTCGGCGGGGACGAGGCTGCCCGCGTACAGGCACACGGGGCAGCGGGCGAGGGTGCGCGCGCCGCGCACCGTGATGAGGTCGGCGGCGCCGGGACCCGCGCCGATGAAGTACACGGTCATGGGGTGTCGGCTCCAGTCGTCGCGGGCGCGGGCTTTTCCGTCGCTTCCGGTGCGGTCTTCTCCACGAGCCACTGCGTCAGCGGCATGGCCTGGCGCCAGCCCGTGAAGCCGCCGACCGGGACGGCGTGCGCGACCGAGAGCCGCACCAGCTCGCCCCCGTACCGCTTGCGCGCCGCGCTCAGCACGGCCTCGGACTCCAGCGTCACGGTGTTGGCCACGAGTCTGCCGCCCGGGGGCAGCGCCGCCCAGCAGGCGTCGAGCAGGCCGGGTGCGGTGAGTCCGCCGCCGATGAACACGGCGTCGGGCGTGGGCAGTTGGACGAGTGCGGCGGGCGCGGCACCGGTGACGACGCGCAGCGCCGGGACGCCGAGGCGGTCCGCGTTCTCGGTGATGCGCGCGGCGCGCGCGGCGTCGCGCTCGACGCTGAACGCGCGGCAGGACGGGTGGGTGCGCAGCCACTCGATCGCGATCGAGCCCGAGCCGCCGCCGACGTCCCACAGGACTTCTCCGGGCGCGGGCGCGAGCGCGGCGAGAGTGACGGCGCGCGGGTAGCGCTTGGTGAGCTGCCCGTCGTGCGCGTACGCCTCGTCGGGGAGTCCGGGGACGGCGCCGAGGCGCGGGGCCCCGGGGGCGCGGTGGCACTCGACGGCGACGATGTGGAGCGGGTCGGCGGGCGGCGCGTTCCACTCCTCGGCGGTGGCCTCGGGGCTCGTACGTTCCGCGGGGCCGCCGAGTTGTTCGAGTACCCGCATGCGGCTGGGCCCGAAGCCGCGCGCGCGGAGCAGCGCGGCGACCTCCGCCGGTGTGCCGGGTCCCGAACCGAGGACGAGGAGGCGGCGGCGGGGGTGGAGCGCGGCGGCGACACGGGCGAGGGGACGCCCCACGACGGAGACGGCGTCCACGTCCTCGCGGGCCCAGCCGAGGCGGGCGCACGCGTACGCGACGGACGAGGGGTGCGGCAGGACGCGGACGGCCTCGGGGCCGAGGAGTTCGGTGAGGGTCCGCCCTATCCCGTAAAACATCGGGTCGCCGCTCGCGAGGACGACGCGGGTGCGCCCGGCGTGCGCGGTGAGCAGGCCGGGCAGCGCGGGGCGCAGCGGGGAGGGCCAGGGGACGCGGGCGGCGGCGCACTCGGGGGGCAGGAGGTCCAGTTGGCGGGGTCCGCCGAAGACCACGTCGGCCGCGCGCAGGACGGCGCGGGACGCCTCGGGGACTCCGGGCCAGCCCTCGGCGCCGATGCCGACGACGGTGACGGCGTCCTGCGGGGTGGCGGCGGGCGCTGCGGTCACGTGCGGGGTCCTCGGGCTCGGGTCGGGGGCGGTGCCCGCCCAGCCTACGGGGGTGTGACCTGGGGGTGCGTGCGGGGTCGCCAGCTTGTTGCACACTATGCGCAACAACAAATCACTTGCACAACCGGGCGGGGAGACCGCCGGGGCGACGGGAAAGAGGTGCGGGGTGGCCGCTCCGCTCGTACTGGGCATCGAGTCCTCCTGCGACGAGACCGGCGCGGGCCTGGTCAGGGACGGGAAGCTGCTCGGGCACGCGGTGGCGTCGAGCATGGACGCGCACGCGCGCTACGGGGGCGTCGTGCCCGAGATCGCCGCGCGGGCGCACGTGCACGCGGTGCGCCCGGTGATCCGACGCGCGCTCGACGAAGCGGGGGTACGGGCGCGGGACATCGACGCGGTCGCGGTCACGACGGGTCCGGGCCTGGCCGGGGCGCTCCAAGTGGGCCTCGCGGCGGCGAAGGGCCTCGCGTACGGGCTCGGCGTCCCGCTGCACGGCGTGCACCACCTCGCGGGGCACGTCGCGGCGGACACGCTGGAGCACGGGCCGCTCCCCTCCCCTTGCGTCGTGCTCATCGTCTCGGGCGGGCACACCTCGCTGCTGCTCGTACGGGACTTGGCGCGCGAGCCGATCGCGCACCTCGGGGACACGCTGGACGACGCGGCGGGCGAGTGCTTCGACAAGGTGGCGCGCGTCTTCGGCCTCCCCTACCCGGGCGGTCCGGCCATCGACCGGGCCGCGAGCGACGGCGACCCCGGGGCGGTGGCCTTCCCGCGTCCGCTGCCGGGGGGTTACGACTTCTCGTTCTCGGGGCTCAAGACGGCGGCGGCGCGCTGGGCGGAGCGGCACGCGGGCGGGGTGCTGCCGGTCGCCGACGGCGCCGCGGCGCTTCAGGAGGCCGTCGCCGACACGCTGACGCGCAAGGCGGTGGCGGCCTGCGCGGAGCACGGCGTGGGCACGCTCGTCGTGGTCGGTGGGGTCGCGGCGAACTCGCGGGTGCGCGCGCTCGCCGAGGAGCGGTGCCGCGCCGCCGGGATCACCCTGCGCGTACCGCCCTTGCGGCTGTGCACGGACAACGGGGCGATGATCGCGGCGGTGGGGGATCTGCTCGTGCGGGCGGGAGCCGAGCCCGCGCCGCTCGACGTCTCGGTAGACCCCTCGGCGCCGCTGGAGTACGCGGCGCTGCACCCGGTGGGCAGGGGCTGACCGGCCGGGCGGCCCGGGGCTTCCCCCCGGGCCGCCCGGTCGCCGTTCAGTGGGCGAGGCGGATGCGGGTGAGCGTGTCCTTGCCGTCCACGGCGCCGGACTTGTCGACGACGAAGGCGTAACCGCCCTTGATCTCGACGTGGTTGGGGTTGGCGTTGACGGCGACGGTGTCGACGACCCTGCCCTGGCGGGGGTCCACGACGGAGACGGTCGCGGCGGTGCGGTTGGCGACGAGGACGTTGCCCGTCCGGGTGTCGGTGGCGACGGAGAGGGGGCCCTCGCCCGTGGGCACGGACTTGGTCACGACGCCCTTGCGCAGGTCGACCACGGAGACGTCGCCGCCGGTCTGGTTGGCGGTGTACGCGGTCCGGCCGTCCTTGGACAGGCTCACCGAGATGGGGCCTTCGCCGACGGGGATGAAGCGGGGCACCGAGGAACCCCGGTCGACCTCGATGACGCGGTCGTTGCCCAGGTCCGTCGCGTACAGGGCGCCGGTGCGCTCGTTGACGGCGAGCCCGGCCGGGCTCGCGCCCTCGACGGTGACGCGCTTCTTCTCCTTGAAGGTCTTGGTGTCGATGCCCACGAGGGTGCCGGCGCCGTTGCCACTGGCCCACACGGTGTCGTGCGCCTCGTCCACGACGACCTCGCGGCCGTGGGCCACGTCCCCGATGGTGGCGAGGAGCTTGCCGGTGCGCTGGCTGTAGGCGGAGACGGAGTTGTCGCGGGTGTTCGTGGTCCACACCGTGTTGTGCTCGTCGTCCACCGCGACCCCGTAGACGGCCTGGCGGGCGCCGGTCGCGGTGTCGGTGACGGGCGCCTCGTAGGTGGCCTTCACCGCGAGGGTCACGGGGTCGACCTTGAGCAGCGCCGACTGCGTGACGGGGGGCCGGCCCACGGCGGTCGTGGCCCACAGGACGTGGTTCCGCTCCGAGTAGGCCGACTGGTAGAGGCCGGTCGCGAGCGGCGCGACCGTCGTCTTCGGCGCCGGGGCGTGGCCCTTGCCGTGCGCCTGGGCCGTGCCCGTGGCGAAGAGCGTGGCACCGGCGGCGCAGGCGACGGTCACGGCGGCGGCGCGGCGCAGCCGGGGGACGAGAACGGACATGCGGGTCTCCTTCTGCAAGGGCGCTCCGGAGCGGGGCGCGCTCTTCAAAGTTAGCTTAGGCTTACCTAACTTCGATCAAGGGGGGCGTGTGGCCTCCGCCACAAATCACATCTCAATCCCCGTACGGCGCCATCGAGTTGCGGATACGCGAGAGGCGCGCGGCGGCGATGCGGCCGAGGCGGACACAGCCCGGCCATCCGGCCCAGAAGGAGGCGGGGGCGGAACACGGGAGGCCCCACAGCACTCAGATGTGCTTAGGTTAGCCTAACCATACTGACTTGATCTTTACGGGGTCCGCCGCGGGTCCGCCGCGTCCAGGACCGAAAGGAAGCTCCATGTTCGCCTCTCCCCCGCCCAGTGCGCTGCGGCATCCGCCGCGCACCCCGCGCCCGGTCCCGGTACCCCGCGTGAGCGGTGCCGCCCTCCCGCTGCCCGGGCCCGGGACGGTGACGGGGGACTTCTGGGCGGAGGTGGCCCGGCGCGGCACACCCGTCGTGGGGCCCGACCCGGCGGGCGATCCGGGGCACAGGAGCGTCACCTTCCTGTGGCGCGGCAGTCCGGCGACCCGCGCGGTGCGGGCCGTGCCCAACAAGCTCGCCGACCCACGCGATCCGCGCGCCACCGCGATGGAGCGCGTGCCGGACACGGATGTGTGGCACGTGACGCTGCGGCTCGGCGCGGACTGGCAGGGCACGTACGAGCTGCTGGTCGACGAGGGCGGGGGCCCGGCGCCCGGTTCCCCGAAGTACGCGGCCTGGTTGCGCACGAGGCGCCGCCCCGACCCCTTCAACTCCCAGACGCTGCCGCGCCGCTGGGGAGGTGAGCCGCTGCACTGGGCGGCGCTGCCGCAGGCGCCGGGGCAAGGCGCCTGGTCGCTCCCGTGCCCGGTGGGGGCGCGCGGCACGCTCAGCGAGCACGCGGTGCCGAGCGTCCGCCTGGGCGGGACCCGGCGCACGTGGCTCTACACGCCGGCCGCCGCCTGCCGCCCGGCCGCCGGTGCCGCGCCCGCACCGGGCTCCGGGCTCCCCCTGCTCGTCCTCCTCGACGGGGAGCACTGGGGGCCCGTGCTCGGTGTCGCGGGGCTGCTGGACGGGCTGATCGCGGCCGGTCTCGTGCCTCCTATGGCGGCGCTCCTGCCGGATTCCGTCGACGCGGACACGCGGTGGGCGGAGCTGACCTGCCGCCCGGAGTATCTCGCCTTCCTCACCGAGGAGTTGATCCCCTGGGCGGCCGAGCGGCTGCCGCTCACGAGCGATCCGGCACGTACGGTGCTCGCGGGGCAGAGCCTCGGCGGCCTCACCGCCGCGTGGGCCGCGCTCGCGGCTCCGCACCGATTCGGCAACGTCCTCGCCCAGTCCGGGTCCTTCTGGTGGCCCAACGGCCCCGAGGCCGAGTGCCTGACGCGCACGCTCGCCACCACCCCGCGCCGGCCCGTCCGCTTCCGGCTCTCCTCCGGACGACAGGAATGGGTCGCGCTCCCGGCGGCGCGCCGCCTGCGCGCCGCCCTCGCGGAGGCCGGGTACGACGACGCCGAGTACCACGAGTTCAACGGCGGCCACGACTACCTGTGTTGGCGCACCGAACTGGCGGCGGGGCTGCCGAAGCTGCTCCCGGGACCGGCGGCATAGGCCCGCCGTCCGGTCCGGGCCCGCCCGGCGGTCCGGAGCGCGGCGGTCCGGAGCGCGGCGGCGGGCTCCGGCGGCGGACCGCTCCCGGGGCGGTACGCGAGGCGTCCGGCGTGGGCGTCGCACGCGCGGCGTCCCGCTCCCCCGGCCGCCCTCCGTCCCCGTCCCCCTTCTCCGCCGTCGCCCGCTTGCTCAGCGCCTCGGCTCGCCCAGTCGCTCCCTCAGGGCCTCCGCGATCGCCTCCAGCGGTTCCGCCGCGAGGAGTTGGGGGTGGGTGCAGGGCAGGTCGTGGTTCTCGATCCTTCCTCGCACGTGCGGGAGCCAGGCCGTGTGGTGGAGCCAGTGCTGGGCGCGCGGGGTCGCCGCCGTGAAGAAGAGGACGTCTCCCTCGTAGGGGCGGCGGTGGGTGTGGGCGCGCATCAGGCGGGCGTGGTTGGGGACGATGTCGACGATGCGCGCGAGGGTGTCGTCGGCGAGGCCCGCGAGGGAGCTGCCGCCCCGCGCCAGCGTGGCCATGACGTCCTCCCTCGTGCGCTCCCCGGTCCGTTCGAGGCCCGCCATGCGGAGCACCGCCGTGAGCGCGTCGCCCTCTTCGGGGGCGGGGTTGTCGCGCCACTGCTCGGCTGGGAAGGCGTCGAGGAGGGCGAGCAGGTCGACCTCCTCGCCCGTCTCCTGGAGGAGCGTCGCGACCGTGTGCGCGAGCACGCCGCCCACGGACCAGCCCAGGAGGCGGTACGGGCCGTGCGGCTGGAGGGCGCGGATCTCGCGTACGTAGTCGGCGGCCTCCTCCTCCAGGCTCACCGGGAGCGGAGCGGGCCCGTCGAGGCCGCGTGCCTGGATGCCGTAGAGGCGGTGGCCGGGGCCGAGGAGCGTGGCGAGGGCCGCGTAGCACCAGGCGAGGCCGCCGGCGGGGTGGATCGCGAAGAGCGCGGGGCCCTCGCCGTTCGTGCGCAGCGGCAGCACCGTGGAGAGCGCGGCGCGGGCGAGGGGGCCGGTGGCGGTGAGGCGGGCGGCGAGCGCGGCCGGGGTGGGGGACTCGAAGAGGCTGCCGAGTGTCGGCTCGACGCCGAGTTCGTCCCGTATCCGCCCGACGAGCCGGACCGCGAGGAGCGAGGAGCCGCCGAGGTCGAAGAAGGCGTCCTCGGGGCCGGCGCCGGGGACGCCGAGGACCTCGCGGAAGAGGCGGACGAGGGTCTCCTCCTGGGGGCTCGCCGGGGTGCGCTCCCCTCCCGAGCCGGTGAAGACCGGGGCCGGCAGTGCCTTGCGGTCCAGCTTGCCCGCCGGGCCGAGCGGGAGGGCGTCGAGGCGGAGCACGGCGGCGGGCACCATGTGCGCGGGCAGGGTGCGGCCGAGTGCGGTACGCAGTGCGGAAGGGTCGACCCGTCCCGTCACGTAGCCGATGAGCCGCTGGTCGCCCGGCGTGTCCTCGCGGACGAGCGCGCACGCTCCGTCGACACCGGGCAGGGCGCTCAACGCGGCCTCGATCTCGCCGAGTTCGATGCGCTGGCCGCGCAGCTTCACCTGGTGATCGGTGCGGCCGAGGTAAAGGAGCTCGCCCTCGGGCGTCCACTGCGCGAGGTCGCCCGTGCGGTACATGCGGGTGCCGGGCGGGCCGTAGGGGTCCACGGGGAAGCGGTCGGCGGTGAGTTCGGGGCGCGCGAGGTAGCCATCCGCCAACTGGCTTCCGGCGAGATGGAGTTCACCGGGCACGCCGGGCGGGCAGGGCTGCCCTGCGGCGTCGAGCACGTACAGGCGGGTGTTCCAGACGGGGCGGCCGAGCGGAACGGGTCCCGAGTCGCCGGGTACGCACGTGTGGTGGGTGACGTCGACGGCCGCCTCGGTCGGCCCGTAGAGGTTGTGCAGGCGCGCTCCGGGCAGGGCGCGCGCGAAGGCGTCGGCGGACTCGCGCGAGAGCGCCTCGCCGCTCGCGAAGACGTCCCGCAGGCTCGCGCAGCGCGCGGACTCCCGCTCGGCGAGGAAGGCTTGGAGCATCGACGGTACGAAGTGGCACACCTGGACGGCGTGTCGGGTGATCAGTTCGCTGATGCGGCGGGGGTCCTTGTGCGCCCCCGGTTCGGCGAGGACGAGGGTCGCGCCTTCGCGCAGCGGCCAGAAGAACTCCCACACGGAGACGTCGAAGGACGAGGGCGTCTTCTGGAGCACGCGGTCGCCCGGCGCGAGCGGGTACGTGCCCTGCATCCACCGCAGGCGGTTGTCGATCGCCGCGTGCGACACGATGACGCCCTTGGGGCGGCCCGTCGATCCGGAGGTGTACAGGACGTACGCGGGGTGGTGGCGCGTGAGGGCACGGGGCGGGTCGCAGGCGGGGTACGCGCGCGTGTCGAGCGTGTCGAGCGGCAGTACGGGCACCGGGGCGTCCTGCGGCAGGCGCCCGTCCGTGTCGGTGAGCGCGCACACGGGGGCCGCGTCGGAGAGCATGAACTCCAGTCGTTCGGAGGGGTATTCGGGGTCGAGCGGCAGGTAGGCGGCGCCGGTCTTGAGGACGGCGAGGAGGGCGACGACGAGGTCCACCGAGCGCGGGAGCGAGACGGCGACGGTGGCCCCGGGAGCGGCGCCGAGCGTGGTGAGGTGGTGGGCGAGGCGGTTGGCGCGCGCGGTGAGTTCGGCGTACGTAAGGACCGTCGCGCCGAGGACGAGGGCGGGTGCGTCGGGGGTGTGCGCTGCCCGCGCCTCGATCGGGCCGATGAGGGTGGTGGGCGGCAGGGCGCGCTCGGTGGCGTTGAACTCCTCCAGGACGAGGCGGAGTTCCTCGTCGGTGGCGAGGGGGTGCCGGGCCGTGGGGGTTTCGGGGTCGCTCGTGGCGAGGCGGTGCAGGAGGGCGAGGAAGCGGTCCTGGTGGGCGGCGAGCGCGGTCTCGTCGTGGAGGGCGGGGTTGGCGTCGTGGTCGACGCGCAGTCCGCGTCCGTCCGCGCGGTCGTAGACGTGCACGCTGAGGTCGTCCACGGGTCCGGCCGAGAGGTTCTCGGCGCGGGTGGGGGCTCCGGCGAAGGTCGCGCCGTAGTCGAAGGGCATGAGGTTGACGAGCGGCCCGGTGAGGGCGCGGCCCGCACCGAGCAGTCCGAGGTCGCGGCGCAGGTCCTCGTACCGGTAGCGCTGGTGGCGGCGCGCCTCGCGCACCGCGGTGACGACACGCCGTACGAGCCGCGCGAAGCTCTCCGCCGGGTCGACGCGCAGCCGCAGCGGTACGACGTTCATGACCATGCCCGGCACACGCAGTGCCGCCGAGCCGAGCCGTCCCATGAGCGGCAGCCCGAGCACGACGTCCTCGCGCGCGGTGGTGCGCGAGACGTGGAGGGCCTGCGCGGCGAGGAGGACGTCGGGCCAGGTGGCCTTGAGTTCGCGGGCGAGGGCGCGCAGGCGGGCCGTGTCCTCGGGGGCGAGGTGTGCGGTACGGCGCAGGAAGGTGCGCGAAGGGAGCGCGGAGCGACCGGCGAGGAGGGGGGCCTCGGGACGGTCGGCGAAGGCGCCCGTCCAGTAGGCGCGGTCGGTGTCCCGGTCGGGTCCCGTGCGGTACTCCTCATCGAGCGCGAGGAGTTCGGCCAGGGTGCCGAAGGAGCGCGGTGCCGGTTCCTGGCCGGCCGCGAGTGCCGAGTACACCTCGGCGGTGCGGCGCACGAGGAGCGAGTAGCCGTAGCCGTCCATGACGAGGTGGTGCACGCACTGGTACCACAGCCAGCGTTCCTCGCCGACGCGGAGCAGGGCGTGCCGGAAGAGCGGCCCGGTGGCGAGGTCGAAGGGTTCGGCGAGGTCGGCGCGCAGCCACGCACGGGCCGCCTCCTCACCGCCGTCGTCGCGGAAATCCCGTACGAGCAGCGGGGGTTCGACCTCGGCGGCGAGGTGCTGCCGAGGGCCTTCGGGGGTCTCGGTGAATCGCAGGCGGAGGCTGTCGGTCTCGGCGGCGACGCGGCGCAGCGCGGTGCGGAAGACGTGCGGGTCGAGGGGGCCGTCGATCGCGAGGCACTCGGCGGTGTTCTGCGCGGGGCTGCCGGGGTCGAGGGCCTGGGCGTAGTACATGCCGGTCTGGGCGGCGGTGAGCGGGAGGACGGCGGCCTCGCGCCTCGTCATGGTGGTCATCGTGCCCCCAGGAGAGCGGCCCAGGCGGTGATGACGGGGTCCTCGGCGAGGTCGGCGAAGCCCGCCTCGACGCCGTGCTCGCGGCGCCAGCCCTCCAGGAGGCTCATGAGGCGCACGGAGTCGAGCCCGTGGTCGAGGAGGTTCTCGTCGAGGGGGATGTCGGCCGGGTCCTCGCCGAGCGCGTCGGCGACGTCGGCGCGGATCAGTTCGGGGGTGAGGGTGGGGAGCGGCATCAGAATTCCTTCAGCAGTTCGGCGGTGGGGGCGACGCGGGCGCAGCGGCCCGCCGCCCAGCGCAGCGCCATGTCGTGGTCCTCGCGCGAGAAGTCGGCGACCGCGTCGGCGGCGACGAAGGCGCGCAGGTCCCTGGACCAGGCGTCGGCCGCCGTCATGAGGACGCCGATGTGGGCGTAGACGCCGGTGACGACGAGCTGGTCGCGCCCGGCGGCGCGCAGCCGTTCCTCCAGGTCGGTACGGGCGAAGGCGCTGTACTTCCACTTGGTGAGCCGGATGTCGTCCCCGGCGGGGGCGACGCGCTCGGGGCTGCCGTGGGCGGCCGGGTCGGCGGGTACGCCGGGACCCCAGAAGTCGAGCTGGAGACCGCGCTGTGCGGGGGTCTGGCCGCCGCGCTGGGCGGTGTGGATGACGGGCATCCCGGCGGCGCGGGCTGCCTCGATGAGCCGGGCGGTGCGGTCGATGAGGCCGGTGAGGGGTTCGGTGCCCGGGGGGAAGCAGCGCAGGAAGTGGTGTTGCAGGTCGTGGACGAGGAGCGCGGCGCGGGAGGGGTCGAGCCGCCAGCCGACGCGGTTGGCGGGCAGCTCGGCGGGGGTGGGGTGGGGGTAGGTGACGGCGGTGGGGAGGGGCATGGGGGCCTTTCGGTGGGGGTGGGGGTGCGTGGGGGGACGGGCCAAGAGGTGGGCCGCCTTTGGCCAAAGCTGCGGTTATCCACAGGGCGCCTGCCACCCTTTCGAGTGAGGCGTGTGGCGGCTTTCCCGGAGTTATCCACAGATTTGGGTGGTGGGGCGGGGTGGGGGTGGGAGTTGCGAGAGACTGGTATTGGGGTCGCCCCCCGGGCGGGAGGGGGCTGTTCACCCACCCCCCGCCCCCTCCCGCTGCCCCCTCTTGCTCACCTTCCCGATCCCCGTCTGCGGGAAGGCGTCCACGAAGGAGAACCGGTCCGGCACCTTGAACGCCGCGAGTCCCGACTCGCGCACGTAGCGCTTGAGTTCGGCGGCCCGCGGCACTTCGGCCCCGGCGCGCGCGATGACGTACGCGAGGGAGCGCTCGCCGAGGTAGTCGTCCGGCACGCCGATGACGGAGGCGTCGAGCACGGCCGGGTGGCCGAGGAGCACGTTCTCGACCTCCTCGGGCGCGAACTTCTCACCGCCCCGGTTGATCTGGTCCTTCGCGCGGCCCTCCACGACGAGGTGCCCGCTCGATAGCCGTCGCACCAGGTCCCCGGTGCGGTACCAGCCCTCCGCGTCGAAGACGCGCGCGTTGTGCTCGGGCGCGCGCCAGTAGCCGCGGATCGTGTACGGGCCGCGCGTCAGCAGGTGCCCGACCGTGCCGTCGGGGACGTCCTCCCCCGCGTCGTCCACGACCCGTACCTCGTCGTCGGGCGAGATGGGGCGCCCCTGCGTCGTGAGCACCGTCTCCACGTCGTCGTCCAGCCGCGTGTAGTTGACGAGCCCTTCGGCCATGCCGAAGACCTGCATGAGCCGCGCGCCGAGCGCCGGTCGCAGGCGCCGCGCCGCCCGCTCGCCGAACTTCGCGCCGCCGACGAGGACCAGGTCGAGGCTCGAGAGGTCGTACGGGGTCGAGGGCGCCGCCTCGGTCCACACGAGGGCGAGCGGCGGCACCATGCCGGTCATCGTGATCCCTTCCCGCTCGATGAGCGCGAACGCCGTCCCGGGGTCGGGCGCCGGGCTCAGCACGACGGTGCCGCCCGCGAGCAGCACGCCGAGCCAGCCGGGGCTGCTCATCGGGAAGTTGTGGGCGGCGGGGAGGACGACGAGGAAGCGGGTGCGCGCGTCGACGCGGCAGATCTCGTTGGAGCCGCGCAGCGAGTAGGCGTAGTCGTCGTGGGTGCGCGGGATGAGCTTGGGGACACCCGTGGTGCCGCCGGAGAGCTGGAGGAAGGCGAGTTCGTTCGCTTCGGGGCCGGGCGGAAGGTCCGCGGGGTCGCCCGTGACGTCGCGCAGCGCGGTGTGCCCGCCGGGGTCGCCCACGACGAGGACGTGGCGCAGCGCGGGGTGCCGGGCGCGCATCCGGGTGGCGAGCGCGCGGTGGTCGAAGCCCGCGTGGCGGTCGGGGACGACGTAGGCGACGGCTTCGCTGAGCGCGCAGAAGTGGTCGATCTCGCGCTCGCGATGGGCGGGGAGCGCGTAGACGGGGAGGGCGCCGAGGCGGAAGAGCGCGAAGACGGTCTCGATGAACTCGCCGATGTTGGGGAGTTGCACGACGACGCGGTCGCCCTTGCGGATGCCGAGACCGGCGAGCCCGGCGGCGAGCGTGTCCGCGCGGGCGTCGAGTTCCGCGTACGTCCAGGTGCGGCGTTCGGGCGCGGGGTCGACGAGGGCGAGGTGCCCGGGGTGTGCGGCGGCGCGGGCGCGGAGGAGGTCGCCGAAGGACTCGCCGCGCCAGTACCCGGCGGCGCGGTAGCGGGCGGCGGTCTCGGCGGGCCAGGTGGGCGCGTCGGTGCCGGGGGTGGTGGCGTACGGCGCGGTCGCGCGAGCGGTGGCGGACGTGGTCACAGGGCGGCTCCGACGGCGTCGAGGAAGGTACGGAACTTGGCGGCGGTCTCGGCGGCCTCGGCCTCGCCCGTCGACGCGGCGACGACCCCGGCCCCGGCGAAGAGGCGCAGCGTGTCGCCCTCCGCCTCGGCGCAGCGCAGCGTCACGACCCACTCGCCGTCCCCGTCGGCGTCCTGCCAGCCGACCATGCCGGTGTAGGCGCCGCGGTCGAAGGGTTCGCTCGCCGCGATGACCTCGCGCGCGGTCGCGGTCGGGGTTCCGCACACGGCGGGGGTGGGGTGGAGGGCCTGGGCGAGGTCGAGCGCGGTCGTCGCGGGGGACGCGAGGTCTCCGGTGACGGTGGTCGACAGGTGCCACATCGTGGCGGTGCGGACGAGGGTGGGGCGCGCGGGCACATCGATGCGCGCGCAGTACGGGGCGAGTGCGTCGCGTACGGCGTCGACGACGACGGCGTGCTCGTGGAGGTCCTTCGCCGAGTCGAGGAGCGCGGCGGCGGCGCGCACGTCGTCCGCGAGGTCGGTGCCGCGCGGGGCCGAGCCCGCGAGGGGGTTGGCGACGAGGCGGCCGCCCTGCCGGGCGACGAGGAGTTCGGGGCTCGCGCCGAGGAGCGTGCGTCCGGGGCCGCTGGGCACGGCGAAGGCGTAGCCGCCGGGGTCGCGGCGGGCGAGGCGGCCGAGCATGCGGGGCAGTCCGGGCGCGGCGCGTCCGGTGAGTTCGAGGGTGCGGGCGAGGACGACTTTCGCGAACTCGCCGGCGCGCAGCCGCTCCACGGCGGCGTCGACGGCGCGTGCGTAGGCGGCGGCCGAGGGTACCTCGCGCAGGTCCCAGCCGCCGGGCGCGGCCGGTACGGGGGGTTCGAGCGCGGTGAGCGGGTCGTGGCGCAGCGCGGGTCCCCGGCGCAGCCGGGCGGGTACGGCGAGCGCGGGGGGCGCGTCGGGCAGGAAGGGGAGGCACCCGATGACGACGGGGGCGGCGTCTCCCGCGGCGCGCCGCGCGTCGAGCACCCGGCGGACGCGCTCGCCGAGGGGGACGGCCGGTTCGTGGGGTATCTCGGCGGCCGTTCCCGAGCCGAGCAGGGTGCGTCCGGGCGTGGCGAGGAAGCGGTCGCCCGGGCGATAGGCGTCGAGCAGCGCCGTGGCGCCGCCGGGGGTGACGGCGGGGGGTTCCGGGGCGCGGGTGAGGGGTTCGTGCACGGGGGCGGTCATGGGGGCCTCCTGGGGATGGGGGGTGCCGTGGGTGTGGGGGGTGGGCGGCGTCTCGCGGGAGCGGGGCGGCGTCTCACGCGCGCAAGGTCGCGCCTCCGTCCACGTACAGGTCGTGCATCGTGATGTGGCGTGCGCGTTCCGAGGCGAGGAAGGTGACGGCGTCCGCGATGTCGGCGGGTTCGGCGATGCGGCCGAGCGGGATGCCGGTACGGAACGCGGTGGGGTGGCCCTCGATGACGCGGCGGGCGCCCGCCTCCTGGTCCTCGCCCCACATGGCGCGCTGCATCGCGGTGAGCGTGGAGCCGGGCGAGACGGTGTTGCAGCGGATGCCGTGCGGGGCGAGTTCGAGGCCGAGGCACTTCATGTACATCACGGTCGCGGCCTTCGAGGCGGCGTACGCGGCCATCCCGGCGCGCGGCACGCCCCCCGCGTTGGACGCGACGGTGACGAGGGCGCCGCGGCCGCGCGGGGTCATGCGGCGCGCGGCGGCGCGGGTGACGTGGAAGACGCCGGTGGTGTTGACGGCGAGGCTCGCGGACCAGTCGGCGTCGGTGAGTTCGGTGACGGGGCTCGTGCGCAGGATGCCCGCGACGCACGCGACGACGTCGAGCGGGCCGAGGGTGTCCTCGGCAAGCGCGAGCGCCGTTTCGGCGGCCGCCGCGTCGGTGACGTCGAGCGGGTGCGCGGTGATGGCGCCCGGACGGCGGGCGGCGAGGGCGCGGAGCTTGTCCGCGTCGGCGTCCGTCGCGAAGACACGCGCCCCCTCGCGTACGAAGGCCGCCACGACCGAGGCGCCGATCCCTTGCGCGGCACCGGTGACGAAGACGGCCTGGCCCGCGAACTCTCCCTCTGCCGCGCTCACTTGACCATCGCCGCCCGGATGTCCGCGAGGACGGATTCGGCGGCTTGGGCGCCACCGAGGCTGGTCCACTTGGAGCCGTCGACGACGGTCGCGTGCTTGTCCTTGACCGCCTTGAGGGCCCGGTAGGCGGGTTCGGCCTGGAGCTGCTTGAGCAGTCCGGACTCGCTTGTGGGGTCGAGGGTGCCGATGAAGAGCCAGTCGCCGTCGATCTCCTTGAGGTTCTCGTTGCTGATCGGCGTCGAGTGGCCCTCGCCCTGCTCCGCCTGGATGCCGGGCCGGGTGAGACCGAGGTCCTCGAGGACGTCGGAGACGAAGACTCCCTGCTGCATGACGGCGGTGCCCTTGGCGGAGTAGCGGGCGACGGAGACCTCGCTGCCCGCGCGGGCGCCGAGGTCCTTCTTGAGCGCGGCGGCCTTCTCGTCGTACCCGGTGAGGAACTTCTTCGCCTCGTTGCTCTTGCCGAGCGCCTTGCCCGTGAGGGTGAGCGAGGACTTCCAGTCCTTGTCCTTCCCGATCGTGACGAGGGTGGGGGCGACCTTTCTGAGCTGGGCGAGCACTTGGGTGTCGGCGAGTTGCCCGGCGAGGATCACATCGGGCTTCGCGGCGACGACCTTCTCGATGTCGGGGCCGGTCACGGTGCCGACGAGCGGGATCTTCGCGGCCTTGTCGGCGAGGTAGCCGGGGGCGCCCTTCTGGCCGCGGGCGGCGGTGAGGCCGACCGGGTCGACGCCGAGGGTGAGTGCGGAGTCGAGGTCCATCTCGCTGAGTACGACGACGCGTCGCGGGTGGGCGGGCGTCTTCACCGCCGTGCCGGTCGCGTCGGTGACGCTGACGGTGCTCTTGTCCGTTTTCGCCGTACCGGCCGCGTCGGAGGAGTCGTCGCCCGAACAGGCGGTCGCGGTCAGCAGACCGGCCCCGGCGAGCAGCGCCGCGAGCACGGTCGTGCGGCGGGTGGAGGAGCGAGGGGCGGACGGGCGGTGTGCCATGGATCGAGTTCTCCGTGAAGGGGGGACGAGGGACATGCCGCCGCAGGGACAAAGGGGGCGCAAGGCGCCGTTTCCCCTGCGTACGGAGGGTTTTCGGGCAGCGAGCAGCCCGCCGCACCGCCCACCGGACGGCGCGTTACTTAGGTTAGGCTAACCTCATGTTCATTACGCAAGGGCGTCCGGCTCCCCCCGGCCGGCGCACCGCACCGCTCACGGGCCGCGCGCCGGTGGTGTGGTGGAGCGCGGCGGGACTTCTCGTCCTCGTACTCGCGCTCGGACTGCTGTCGCTCCTGTTCGGTACGGGCTCGACGGGCCCGGGCCGCGCCTGGGACTACCTCACGGGTGACCCGGCGGCGCGCGCCGACGCGCAGGTGCGGCTCGCGGTGCACGACGTACGGCTGCCGCGCACCCTCGCGGCGCTCGTGGTCGGGTGCTGCCTCGGCGTCTCCGGCTGCCTGCTCCAGGCCGCGACGCGCAATCCGCTCGCGGAGACGGGGCTTCTCGGTGTCAACTCCGGTGCCGCCTTCGCCGTCGTCCTCGGACTGACGTGGGGCGGGGTCGGTTCGGCCGGGGGGCTCATGGTGTGCGCGCTGCTCGGGGGCACGGTGGCGAGCGCGATCGTGCTGCTGCTCGCGGCGAGCGGGCGCGCGGCGGGCGCGCCGCTGCGGCTCGTGCTCACCGGTTCGGCGCTCGGCGCGACGTTTCACGGCCTCACGGCGTACGTGCTGCTCGGCACGCAGTCGACCTTCGACACGTACCGCTACTGGACGATCGGCTCGCTCGCCGGGGTGAGGCTCGGCGACCTCGCGCTCCTCGCCCCGCTCGCCGCGCTCGGTCTCACCGGCGCGCTGCTGTGCGCGCGACCGCTCTCGGCGCTGGGGCTCGGCGACGACACGGCCCGCGCGCTCGGCCACCACCCGGGGCGCGTACGGCTCGCGGTCGCCGCCGCGGTCTCGCTGCTGACCGGCTGCGCGGTGGCCCTCGCGGGCCCGATCGCCTTCCTCGGTCTCCTCGCCCCCTACGCGGCTCGCACCCTGACGGGCCCCCGGCTCGCGGCGCAACTCGTCCTGTCGGCGCTCTTCGCCGTGAACATCCTGCTCTTCGCCGATCTCCTCGCCCGCCTGGTGATCCGCCCCTGGGAGACTCCGGTGAGCGTGCTCCTCGCCTTCGTCGGGGGCCCGCTGCTCGTCTGGATCGCGCGCTCGCCGCGCCTGTCGACGGCGGGTGCGGCATGAGCACGTACGAACCGGCCCGGCCGGAGCGCGACACCGGCCATGCCTTGCCTCCCGGCGCGGGCGCCCCTGTCACCCCGCCCGACAGCACGGTGCTGCGCACCGGCGCACTCTCCTGGCTCCTCCCCCGTCGCTCCCTCCTCCTCGCGTCGTGTCTCGCGCCCGTCCTCCTCGCGGTCGTCTGCCTCGCCGTGCTCGCCAGTTCGACCGGCATGAGCGCCGGGGAGAGCCTGCGGGGCCTCTTCGGAGCGGGGGACGCGGCGAGCACCATGGTGGTACGGGAGTTCAGGCTGCCGCGGATCGTCGTGGGGCTGCTCGTCGGGGCCGCGCTCGGGGTCGCGGGGTGTCTCACGCAGACGCTCGCGGGCAACCGTCTCGCCACGCCCGACCTCGTCGGCGTCAACGAGGGCGCGACGGCCGCCGTCGTGGCCTCGGTCGCGGGGTCCACGACCGGGATGCTCGGCGCCTGGTGGCTCGGACCGCTCGGCGCGGCGGGGGCCGCCGTGCTCGTCGTGCTGTGCGCGGGAGGTGCCGGCGCGGCCGGGTACCGGTTGCTCGTCACGGGCATCGGCGTCTCGACGTTCGTCGGCGCGGTGAGCGACCTCGTGATGTCGCGCCAGAACCAGGCGACGGCGGGCGGCGTGTTCCTGTGGACGGTGGGCAGCCTCAACGGCCGCGACTGGGCGGTGGGCGGCCCGCTCCTCGTGATCCTCGCGGTGCTGCTCCCGTTCGCGCTCGCCGCGGGCCACCGGCTGCAGTTGCTGCGCTTCGACGACGACACGGCGACCGCGCTCGGCGCGGACCCGCGCCGCGTGCGCGCCCTCGCGCTCGCGGTGGCGGTGGGGCTCGCGGGGGTCGCGGTCGGTGTCGGCGGGCCGATCGGGTTCGTCGCACTCGCCGCACCGGTGCTCGCCGCCCGGCTCGCGGGCCCCACGCGCGTACCCGTCACGGGCGCGGCCCTCACCGGCGCGTTCCTCGTCGCCGCCGCCGACGCCCTCGGCCGGGTCGTGGCGCCCGTCGAGATACCCGCAGGGGTCGTCACGAGCGTGCTCGGCGGCCCCTTCCTGCTCTGGGTCCTGCTCCGTCAGGACCGGGGCCGCCCCTCCCGAAAGGCGTGAGCGCTCCCATGACCACCACCACCGGGACGCCCGCGGGGCTCCTGATCAGCGGCCTGCGCGCGGGCTATCCGGGCCGCCCCGTCGTCCGGGACGTCGACCTCACCGTGCCCGCCGGACAGGTCGCCGCGATCGTCGGCCCCAACGGCTGCGGCAAATCGACCCTGTTGCGCACGATCGCGCGCCTGCACCCCGCCGAGGCCGGTACGGTCCACGCCGCGGGCGCCGATCTGTGGGCGCTCGACCGCCGTCGGGCGGCCCGCCACGTCGCGCTGCTCCCCCAATCCCCCCGGGCACCCGAGGCGGTGACGGTCGCCGGGCTCGTACGGTACGGCCGCCACCCGCACCAGGGCCTGCTGCGCCAGTGGTCGCGCGCCGACGAGGAGGCGGTACGGGCCGCGCTCGCCGCGACGGGGACGCTCGACCTCGCCGGGGAGCGCCTCGACCGGCTCTCGGGCGGCCAGCGTCAGCGCTGCTGGCTCGCGATGGTCCTCGCCCAGGACACCCCGCTCGTCCTGCTCGACGAGCCGACGTCGGCGCTCGACCCGGGCCACGTCGTGGACGTGCTGCGCCTGGTCCGCGAGGTCGCGGCGGCGGGCCGTACGGTTGTGATGGTCCTGCACGACCTCTCGGCGGCGGCCCGCAGCGCGGATCTCCTGATCGCGATGAAGGACGGCCGGATCGTGGCGGAGGGGGCCCCGGCCGCGGTCGTGGACGAAGCGCTGGTCAAGGAGGTCTACGGCCTGGACGCCGACATCCTGCGCGCCCCCGGCGACGGCGCGCCCGTGGTGGTGCCGAGGGCGAGGTAGGGATGCGCCCCCCCGGCACGCAGTACGTCGACCTCGCAGCCCGGCGCGTACGGGCCGAAGCCGCCGACGTCGACATGCTCCCCAGGCCGGGGCTCGATCTCGACCCGGCGGAACCGGTGAGCCGCGTCCTGCTGCGGGGCCGCCGCATTCTCGACCCCGTCGACACCACGGGGATCACAGCGAGGGCTGAGCCGGAAGTCCACTCCCCGAACTCCCCCGCCTCCTCCGTCCCCCCACCCCCTACACTGCCCGCAGCAGCTGGTTCGCCCCGTCCGCCAGGCGGGAGCGTCGCAAGAGGGAACCCGGTGGGAATCCGGGACTGCCCCGCAGCGGTGAGCGGGAACGACCGCCGTCATACGCACTGGGCCCGGGTACGGGTCTGGGAAGCGACGGCCAGTAGGTGTCCTCCGTCAGGAGGGCGTGCCCGCGAGTCCGAAGACCTGCCAGCCGCCCGGACGCGCGCCGAAAGCGCGCCCGGACATCCCGGTGACCTCGTGGGCGGGTCGGCGTGCACAGAGGGCGGACGCGTCAGCTCCCGCCCCCTTCGCCGTTCCTTCGCGCCCCGTGGACACCCGGGATCTCAGGGATTCATCTCGCGAAGGAGATCTCCGTGACACCGAAGTCCGCAGCCGCGGCAGCACGGGCCACCGTGTACGGCTACCCCCGTCAGGGCCCCGACAGGGAGCTGAAGAAGGCGGTCGAGGGCTACTGGAAGGGCCGCGTCGACGCCGCGCGCCTCCACGACACCGCACGCGAACTGCGCGCCGCCGCCTGGCGGCAGCTCGCCTCCGACGGCGCCGACGAAGTCCCCACCGGGGACTTCTCCCTCTACGACCACGTGCTCGACACGAGCGTCATGGTCGGCGCGATCCCGGCGCGGCACCGCGCCGCCGTCGCGGCCGACGCGCTCGACGGCTACTTCGCCATGGCGCGCGGCACGCAGGACGTCGCGCCGCTGGAGATGACGAAGTGGTTCGACACGAACTACCACTACCTGGTCCCCGAGCTGGACCCGGACACGGAGTTCACCGCCGACTCCTCGAAGCAGGTGGGCGAGCTGCGCGAGGCGCTCGCGCTCGGGCTGCGCGCGCGGCCCGTCCTCGTCGGCCCGGTCACCTACCTCCTGCTCGCCAAGGCCGCCCCCGGTACGGAGGACACTTTCGCGCCGCTGAGCCTGCTCGACCGGCTCCTTCCCGTGTACGAGGAAGTCCTCGCCGATCTGCGCGCGGCCGGCGCGGAGTGGGTCCAGCTCGACGAGCCCGCGCTCGTCCAGAACCGCACCCCCGCCGAACTCGCCGCCGCCGAACGGGCCTACGCGTATCTCGGCGGCCGTGGCGACCGCCCGAAGCTGCTGGTCGCGAGCTACTTCGACCGGCTCGGCGAGGCGCTCCCCGTCCTCGCGAAGGCCCCCGTGGACGGGCTCGCGCTCGACTTCACCAAAGCGGCCGCCGCGAATCTCGACGCGCTCGCCGCCGCCGGGGGCCTGCCCGGCAAGCGGCTCGTCGCCGGGGTCGTCGACGGGCGCAACATCTGGACCGGCGATCTGGAGCGGGCCCTCGCGACGCTCGGCACCCTGCTCGGTCTCGCGGACCGCGTCGACGTGGCCGCGTCCTGCTCGCTGCTCCACGTGCCGCTGGACGCCGCGCGCGAGAAGGACGTCGATCCGCAGGTCCTGCGCTGGCTCGCCTTCGCCCGGCAGAAGACCGCCGAGGTCGCGACGCTCGCCAAGGCGCTGAGCCGCGGCACGGAGGCGGTCGCCGCCGAACTCGCCGCCAACCGCGCCGTGCTCGCCTCGCGCGAAGCGTCCTCGCTCACCCACGACCCGGCGGTCCGGGCCCGTACGGCGGCGGTGACCGACGCCGAGACGCGCCGCAGGTCCCCGTACGAGGAGCGCGCCGCCGCCCAGCGCGCGCATCTCGCGCTGCCGCCGCTGCCCACCACGACGATCGGGTCCTTCCCGCAGACGGACACGCTGCGCGCGGCGCGCGCCGACCTGCGCTCCGGGCGCATCGACGAGGCCGGGTACGAGCAGCGCGTCGAGGAGGAGATCCGCAGGGCCGTCTCCTTCCAGGAGGAGACCGGGCTCGACGTCCTCGTGCACGGCGAACCCGAGCGCAACGACATGGTGCAGTACTTCGCCGAGCGACTGGACGGCTACCTCGCGACGCGGCACGGCTGGGTGCAGTCGTACGGGACGCGGTACGTGCGCCCGCCGGTGCTCGCGGGGGACATCTCGCGGCCCGCGCCGATGACGGTGCGCTGGACCTCGTACGCGCGGTCGCTCACCGCGAAGCCGGTCAAGGGGATGCTGACCGGACCCGTGACGATGCTCGCGTGGTCCTTCGTGCGGGACGACCAGCCGCTCGCCGAGACGGCGCGGCAGGTCGCGCTCGCGCTGCGGGACGAGGTGCGGGACCTGGAGGAGGCGGGGACGCGTGTCATCCAGGTGGACGAGCCCGCGCTGCGCGAAACGCTTCCGCTGCGCGCCGCGGAGCGTCCCGCCTACCTGGCGTGGGCGACCGAGGCCTTCCGCCTCACGACAAGCGGCGTCGCCGACGCCACGCAGGTGCACACGCACATGTGCTACGCGGAGTTCGGCGACATCGTGGACGCGATCGACGACCTGGACGCCGACGTCATCAGCCTGGAGGCGGCGCGCTCGCACATGCGGATCGCGCACGAGCTCGCGGCGCACGGGTACCCCCGCGAGGCGGGACCCGGCGTGTACGACATCCACTCGCCGCGCGTCCCCGGAGCGGACGAGGTCGCGGCGCTGCTGCGCACGGGGCTCAAGGCGATCCCCCCGGAGCGGCTGTGGGTCAACCCGGACTGCGGTCTGAAGACGCGCGGGTGGGCGGAGACGCGGGAGTCGCTGGAGCACCTCGTGGCGGCGGCCCGTACGGTGCGGGGCGAGCTGGACGCGTGACCTCCTGAGGCGGGGCGGGACGCGTCACGGCGTCCCGCCCCGTCCCGTATCCGCCGGGCGGGACCTCCCCGTCACCGCCCGGCGGACGACCGTTCAGCCCTTCGGCACCTCGCGCTGCGCCACGCCGTCGTAGGAGGCGAGCGGGCGGATCAGCGAGTTGTGCGAGAGCTGCTCGATGATGTGCGCGGTCCACCCCGTGATGCGGCTCATCACGAAGATGGGCGTGAAGACGGGGGTGTCGAAGCCCATGAGGTGGTAGGCGAGACCGGCCGGGTAGTCCAGGTTCGGGTGGATCTGCTTGCGCTCGAACATGGCCTCGCGCAGCGCCGCGTGGAGCTTGTCGAGGCGCGGGGCCTCGGGGTTGTCGCTCTGCTCCACGAGGCGGTCGAGCGCGCCCTGCATGATCGGGACGCGCGAGTCGCCGTTCTTGTAGACGCGGTGCCCGAAGCCCATGATCTTGCGCTTCTCGGCGAGCGCCTGGTCCAGCCAGCGCGCGGCGTCGGCCGGGTCGCGCACCTCGTCGAGCATGTCCATCACGGCCTCGTTGGCGCCGCCGTGCAGGGGACCCTTGAGCGCGCCGATCGCGCCGGTGACCGCGCTGTAGAGGTCGGAGAGCGTCGAGGTGATGACGCGCGCGGTGAAGGTCGAGGCGTTGAAGCTGTGCTCGGCGTAGAGCGTGAGGGAGATCTCGAAGCAGCGCACGACCTCCTTGTCCGGCACCTCCCCGAAGCACATGTGGAAGAAGTTCTCGGCGTAGCCGAGCTCCGGGTCGGGGGCGATCGGGTCGAGACCGCGGCGGCGGCGCTGGTGGGCCGCGACGACGGTGGGGAGCTTCGCGAAGAGGGAGAGCGACTTCGCGAGGTTGGCGTCCTCGCCGTTGTCGTCCTCGCGCGGGTCCTCGGCCCCGAAGAGGCTCACCGCGGTGCGCAGGACGTCCATCGGGTGGCACGTCTCGGGCAGCCGGGCGAGCAGCTCGGACTCGGTGCGGTTGAGGGGGCGCAGGGCGCGCTCGGCGGCCTCGAACTCGGCGAGCTGCTTCTCGTCGGGGAGTTCGCCGTGCCACAGCAGGTAGGAGACGGCCTCGAAGGAGTGGTGCGCGGCGAGGTCCTGCACCGCGTAGCCGCGGTAGGTGAGGGAGTTGGTCTCCTGGATGACGGTGGAGACCTCGGTGGTGTCGGCGTAGACGCCGGCGAGACCGCGGTGGATCTCCGGGGTGCTGGTCATGGGTGGTGCCTCCGGGAGGAGTGGTGGTGCCGGGGTGCGTACGGATGCTTCACGTGGGGCGGCACGGGCCGGGGTCCGGGCGCGCGAGGGGGCTCGGCGCCCGGACCGCCCGGGAACGTACCGGCCGCTCAGGCGTCCGGCGGGAGCGTGAAGTCGAAGACCGCGGAGTCGAAGGACGAGTACGCCTCGTAGTCGAGGAGTTCGTACAGCCGCGAGCGGGTCTGCATCTTCGGCAGGAGCGACTCCTGCGTGCCCTCCGCCTTGACGGTGCGCAGCCCGTCCTCGACGGCGCCCATCGCGAGCCGCAGGAACGTCACGGGGTAGAGCGCGATGTTGTAGCCGAGGTCTTCGAGGGTCCGCGCCGTGAGGAGCCTGCCCTTGCCGAACTCGGTCATGTTGGCGAGCAGCGGAACGTCCACGGCCTTGCGGAACGCCTCGAACTCCGCCTCGTTCGCGAGCGCTTCGGGGAAGATCGCGTCGGCCCCCGCGTCGACGTACGCCTTGGCGCGGTCGATCGCGGCCTCCAGGCCCTCGATGGCGCGCGCGTCGGTGCGTGCCATGAGGAGGAAGTCCGGGTCCCGGCGCGCGTCGACGGCGGCGCGGACACGGCGGCTCATGGTGTCGCGCTCGACGACGGACTTGCCGTCGAGGTGCCCGCAGCGCTTGGGGTTGACCTGGTCCTCCAGGTGCAGCCCGGCGAGCCCGGCGTCCTCCAGGAGCTGGACGGTGCGCGCGGCGTTCATGGGCTCGCCGAAGCCGGTGTCGGCGTCGATGAGGACGGGCAGGTCGGTGGCGCGCGTCGTCTGCTGGGCGCGCGCGGCGATCTCGGTGACCGTCGTCAGGCCGATGTCCGGCAGCCCGAGGTCGGCGGCGAGGACCGCGCCCGAGAGGTACGCGGCCTCGAAGCCGGTGTCCTCGATGAGCTTCGCCGAGAGCGGGTTGATGGCGCCCGGCATCTGGAGCAGGCGGCCCGTCGCGAGCCGCTCGCGCAGGGCGCGGCGGCGCTGGGCCGGGGTGGTGCGGGTGTGCAGCATCAGGACGGGTCCTTCCGCTTGGTGCGGACGCGGGTACGCGTGGGGCGTGTCCCGGGCATCAGAAGACGCCCTTCGGCAGCTTCGCGTCGTAGGCGGCGACGGCCTCGGTGTCGACCTCGGGGAAGAGGCCGTCGAGGTCGCTCGCGCTCAGCTCGGCCAGGTGCTCGGCCGCGCCGAGGAAGCGGTCCTGCGCCTCGGGCGTGACGATGTTCTCGGCGAGGGTGCGGAACTTGCCCTGGTAGGCCGGGCGGTCGAAGGGCCGGGCCCCGGCCGGGTGCGCGTCGGCCACGCCCAGCTCGTCCTCGATCACGGTGCCGTCGTCGAGCGTGACGACGGCGCGGGCACCGAAGGCGCGCTGCTGCGGGTCGGGGTCGTGGTAACGGCGGGTCCACTCGGGGTCCTCGACCGTGGTGATCCTCTGCCACAGCGCGATCGTGTCGGGGCGGGCGGCGCGCTCGGGCGCGTAGGAGCGCTCGTGGTGCCAGGCGCGGTCCTGGAGGGCGACGGCGAAGATGTAGGGGACCGAGTGGTCGAGCGTCTCGCGGCTCGCCTTCGGGTCGTACTTCTGCGGGTCGCCCGCGCCGGAGCCGATGACGTTGTGCGTGTGGTGGCTCGTGTGGAGCACGATCGAGGCGACGCGGTCGAGCGGGATCTTCTCGCCCATGCGGCGGGCGAGGTCGATGAGCGCCTGCGCCTGGTACTCGGCGGAGTGCTCCTTGGTGTACGTGTCGAGGATGCCGCGCCGGGCCTCGCCCGCCTCGGGCAGCCACACCGTGTAGTCGGAGCCGGGGCCGTCGAGCATCCAGGCGAGGAAGCCGTCCTCACCCTCGTAGATCGGCGAGGGCGAGCTCTCGCCGCGCATCGCGCGGTCGACGGCCTCGATCGCGGCCTTGCCGGCGAAGGCCGGGGCGTACGCCTTCCAGCTGGAGATCTCGCCCTTGCGGGACTGGCGGGTCGAGGTGGTGGTGTGCACGGCCTGCTGGATCGCCTGGTAGACGGTCTCGGTGGGCAGCCGCAGGAGTGCGCCGAGCCCGCCCGCGGTCGCGGCGCTGAGGTGCGCGACGTGGTCGATGCGGTGCGCGTGCAGGCAGATGCCCTTGACGAGCGCGACGTGGAGCTCGTACGCGGCGACGACACCGCGGAGCACGTCCGCGCCGGTGCGCCCGGTGTGCTGGGCGACGGCGAGGATCGGCGGGATGTTGTCGCCGGGGTGCGAGTAGTCGGCGGCGAGGTAGGTGTCGTGGAAGTCCAGCTCGCGCACCGCGGTTCCGTTGGCCCACGCGGCCCACTCGGGGCTCACCCGGCCCTGCGCGCCGAAGACCCTCGCCCCGGTGCCCGGGGCGCCCGCGCGGTGTGCGAGGGCCTGGGCCCGGGCGACGGCGACGGGGCGGCGGACGAGCGAGGCCATGGCGACCGAGGCGTTGTCGATGACCCGGTTGACGGCCATCGCGGCGCTCTCGGGGTCGGGCTCGACGGTGCCGGTGGCGACGGTGGCGAGCTTCCAGGCCAGCTGGTCCTCACGGGGCAGGCGGTCCGCACTGGGGTGCACGCGGACGTGGTGCTCGATCACAGGGCTCCTCACGAAGACGGGAAACTTAACTGAGATCATCAACCCTGCCCCTCGGAGCCGCCGGTTACCAGTCCGTAGGGGTGTGGAATCCGTACAGTCGCCACGGACGGTTCTGCGAAATCTGCGAATGGTAAATTCACAAGCGGTCCCGGGCCACCGGGGCGGCGGCTTTTCGCCGGGAGTGGAACCGCTGTTCGCAAGGAAAGCGTCTCTTCGCCGGACGGGGGCGCGCGGTGGACGACGGGGGGCGCGCGGCGGCTACGGCGCGCGGTGGGGCGCCTGCGGGGCGCGGCAGGGCACGCGAGGAGGTACGGGGCATGGCCGGCAGGGACGGCAAGCTGTACGCGCACGCCAAGCTGCGCCGGCTGCGCCGCGAGCGGGGCCTCAACCAGGTCGAGATGGCGCGCGCGCTCGGCATCTCGACGAGCTACGCCAACCAGATCGAGCAGGGCCAGCGCCCGCTGACCGTCCCGGTGCTGCTGCGGCTGGAGGAGGTCTTCGGGGTCGGCGCCGAGTACTTCTCGGTCGCCGACGAGGCACGTCTGACGACCGACGTGCGGGCGGCGCTCGCGGACGAGGCGAGCGGCATCGCGTCGCCCCCGCCCGAGGAGATCGCCGAGGCGGTGCGCGACCACCCCGGCCTCGCCCGCGCTCTCGTCGCCCTGCACCGCCGCTACCGGGACGCCGCCGAGCGGGCGGCGGTGCTCGCGGACCCCGCCTCGGGCTCCCCTCCCCCGCCCGCGGGGGAGCCGCACGACGAGGTACGGGACTTCTTCTACGCGCACCACAACCACTTCGCGCGCATCGACGCCGCCGCCGAGCGGACCGCCGAGGCCCTCGGCCTCGCCCCGGGCCGCTGCGCCGACCCGCTCACGACGCACCTGGCCGAGCGCCACGGCGTCCGGGTCCTCACCGCCGCGCCCGGCAGGACGGCCGACGCCCGCCGCTTCGACGCGGAGACCCGCCGGCTCTTCCTCTCGCCGTGGCTCACCGAGGGCCAGCGCGCCTTCCAGCTCGCGACCCAGCTCGCACTCATCGAGCAGGGCGCGCTGATCGACGAGGTCGCGGGCGACGGGACGCGCCTGACCTCGCCCGCCTCGGTGACGCTCGCGCGGATAGGGCTCGCGAACTACTTCGCGGGCGCCCTCCTCATGCCGTACGGGACCTTCCACGGCGCGGCGGAGGAGACGCGCTACGACATCGAGTTGCTGTCGGCGCGCTTCGGCGTCGGCTTCGAGACGGTGTGCCACCGCCTGAGCACCCTCCAGCGCGAGGGCCGCCGCGGCGTGCCCTTCTCGTTCCTGCGCGTGGACCGCGCGGGGAACATCTCCAAGCGCCAGTCGGCGACGGCGTTCCACTTCTCCCGGCTCGGCGGCACGTGCCCGCTGTGGACGGTGTACGAGGCGTTCTCCGCGCCGGGGCGCATGCTCACGCAGGTCGCGGAGATGCCGGACGGCAAGCGGTACTTCTGGGTCGCGCGCACGGTGGTGCGGGGCGGGCTCGGGCACCACGCGCCGCGCGCCGAGTTCGCGCTCGCGCTCGGCTGCGAACTGCGCCACGCGCACCGCCTCGTGTACGCGGAGGGCATCGCGCTCGACGACCCTCGCGCCGCGACCCCGATCGGCCTGGGCTGCCGGATCTGCGAGCGCCGCGACTGCGCGCAGCGGGCGAGACCCCCGGCGGGCGGACTGCTCGCGATCGACCCCGACCGGCGCCCCACGGTTCCGTACCAGGTGCGCAGCAATGCTCAAGGCCCCGTCAGGAACACCTCCGCATGACCCCCACCAGGAGCGCCCGCGCATGACCTCCCTCCTCGTCACCGGTGCGGCCGGTTTCATCGGCTCGCACTTCACCCGCTACTGGCTGGAGAAGCACCCGGAGGACTCCCTCGTCGCCTTCGACGCGCTCACCTACGCGGGCGTACGCGCGAATCTCGCGGACGTCGCGGACCGGATCACGTTCGTGCGGGGCGACATCGCGGACGGCCCGCTCGTGGCCCGTGTCCTCGCCGAGCACCGGGTCGAGGTCGTCGTGAACTTCGCCGCCGAGTCGCACAACAGCCTCGCCGTGCTCGCCCCCGACCGCTTCTTCCGTACGAACGTGCTCGGCACGCAGACGCTCCTGGAGGCCTGCCGGCGGCTCGGTGTCGCGCGCTTCCACCACGTCTCGACGTGCGAGGTGTACGGGGATCTCGCGCTGGACGCGGAGGAGGCGTTCACCGAGGAGTCGCCGTACCGCCCTCGCACGCCGTACAGCGCGAGCAAGGCGGGCGCGGACCACGCGGTGCGCGCGTACTACGAGACGTACGGTCTGCCGGTGACGCTGACGAACTCGGCGAACAACTACGGTTCGCACCAGTTCCCTGAGAAGGTGCTCCCGCTCTTCACGACGCGCGCGCTCGACGGCCTGGACCTGCCCGTGTACGCCTCGCGCGAGAACCGCCGCGAGTGGATTCACGTGCGCGACCACGTCCGGGCGATCGCGGCGGTGCTGCACGCCGGCCGCATCGGTGAGACGTACCACGTGGGGACGGGGAGCGAGCTGGGCGTGGGCGCCCTCGCCGAGCACATCCTCACCGAACTCGGCCTCCCGCTCTCCCTGTTGCGCACGGTGCCGGACCGCCCGGGGCACGACCGCCGCTACCTGCTGGACTCCTCGAAGCTGCGCGCGGAACTGGGCTGGCGCCCCCGCGTCGACCTCACGACGGGCCTGCGCGAGACGATCCACTGGTACGCGAGCCACCGCGCCTGGTGGGAGCCGCTGCGCGGGCTGAGCCCGGTGGTGGAGGGGCGGTAGGCCGCTCAGGGCGCCGCCACACCAGCACGTACCGCCAGAGGAGGCGTCTGCGCACGCGCGCGCCGGGGAGGACGCGTGCGGCGGTGCGCCGGATCTCGGGGAGGCCCGTCGTCGCGGGGCGGGTCGGCGCGGTCATGGCGAGGGGCCGGGGAACCCGCCCGCCCCCGGGGTGCTTCCACCAGGCCACCGCGGTGTTGACGACGAGGGCGAGGAGGCTCACGGCGCGGTCCGCGAGAGTCTCTTCCCGGTAAAGCCCGACGATCACGAGGGTGCCGCCGGGGGCGAGACGCGCGCGGAACGAGGCCAGGGCCTCGACGAGCGGCAGGTGGTGGAGCGCGGCGACGCAGGTCACGACGGTGTACGGGCCCGGGGCTGCCCCTTCGTCGAGGGCGTCCGCCGTGGCGAAGGCGACCGGCACCGCTTCCGGGGTGGCCGCGCGTGCCTTCGCGACGATGCCCGGGTCCTTGTCGATCCCCGTCACCGCATCGGCCCGGCGGGCGAGGAGCCGGGCGAGGTCCCCGCTGCCGCAGCCCACGTCGAGCGCGGGCCCGAAGCGGCGGGGCAGGCGGCGCAGGACCGCGCGGTGGTAGTGGGCGTTGTGGTCCCAGGGGCGCGCGTCGTGGAAGCGCCCGAGCGCGGCGAGCAGGCGCGCCGCGGTGTCCGCGCCGCCCCGTACCCCGGTCCCCCGCGCGCTCCTCACCGGCGCCCGTGCGCGAGCAGCGCCGCGTGGGGCAGGCGCAACATGCCGTCCGGGTCTGCGAATTCAACGCTGAAGCGGTCGAAACTCCGCTTGATCGCGGCCCGCACCTGCGGCGTCTGAGCCCGCACCAGCTGTCCGCTGGAGGCGACCCCGCCCGCCGGGGCGCTCCACCACTCCTCGGGACTCGCCCGGTGGTCCCAGCTCAGCGTCTCGCACGCCGCGTCCCCGAGACCGCCCGTCGCGAGGAGCGCGCCGAGCCCTTGCTCGTCGCGCGGAAAGTCCTCGTCCGGCTCCAGACCGCCAGGGAGGTGCGGGGGCCGCACGGCACCGCCCGCCGCGATCGCGCGCCCGAGGAGCGCCTGCCCCGGCGCCGGGGGCTTCGCCCAGATCGTCACGGCGACGCGCCCTCCGGCCCGTACGACGCGACGCAGCTCTTCGAGCGCTGCGCGGGGCCGGCCGACGTGGTTCAGTACGAAATTGGCCACGACGGCATCGAACTCACCGCTCTCGAAGGGAAGTTCCGGCAGCAGCGCGGTCCGGAGCTCCGCCTGAGGAGCGGTCCGGGCCGCGAGAGCGAGCATGCTCGGCTCCGGGTCCACGGCCGTCACGCGCGCCCCGCGCGCGAGCGCCGCCGCCGCGACGGTCCCCGTCCCCGTCCCGACGTCGAGCACGCGCGTGCCATCCCCCACACCCGCCGCGTCGAGCAGGTGCTCCACCGGGTACGCGCACAGCTTGGCGAAGCTCGCCGCGTACGCGTCCCCGCGTCCGGCCCAGATCAGCCGCTCACTCTCGTCGAACACCGTCACAGGGGCTCCTCCCGCCTGGTCGCGAGAGGCCACCCTAGAAGCCGGTGGATCACGCCGGGATAAGCCCCGGCCACGGGACGTCCGTCTCGACCGGGGCCGTGTAGTCGACTCCCGGCACCGAGAAGCCGTACAGGCGGCGCACCTCCGCGCGGAACCAGTCGACGTCGGCGAGGTCCGCGACCGTCTCCGTGGTGACGGCCTCCCAGCGTTCCGCGACCGCCGCCTGTACGTTCTCCGCGAGTTCCCAGGTGTCGAGGCGGACGCGGCCCTCGGCGTCGGCGGTGAGCGGGCTCGTCCCGGTGAGCTGGTCCCACAGGCGGGCGAGCTGACGCACCGGCGGGACGAGGCGCGTACCGAGCACGGCGCGCAGCAGGCTCGTGTACAGGGCGATGCCGGGGACGGCCGTGGACGACTGCGTGACGGCGGCGCCGTTGACGGAGGTCACGGCCCGGCCGCCGACCGTCTTCGCGAGGCGCTCGTGCAGGGTGCGCGCGGTGGCCTCCAGGTGGGTCTTGGCCGCGCCGATCGTGCCCTGCCGGTAGATCGCCGCCGTGAGCGGCGAGCCGATGTAGGAGAGCGCGACGGTCGTGAAGCCCTCGGCGAGCAGTCCGCGCGCGGCGAGCCGGTCGATCCAGCGCTCCCAGTCCGCGCCGCCCATGACGGCGACGGTCTGCGCGATGTCGTCCCCCTCGGCCGCTTCCGCCCCCACCTCGCGGACGTCGGGGGTGCCGTCCGCGTCGAAGACGAGGGTCTTCGTGCGGTGCGGGGCGCCGATCGGCTTGAGGACGGAGGTGTACGTGGTGCCCGTGTCGGGGTCGGTACGGCGGGGCGCGGCCACGGAGTAGACGAGGTGGTCGAGCCGGCCGCCGAAGCGGCGCTCGACGAGGTCGGCCACCTCGTCCTTCAGCCCGTCGGAGAACGCGTCCCCGTTGAGGAACACCAGGTCGCGCCCGGCGTCCTGTGCGAGCGCGGCGGTGGCGGCCGTGCGGTACCAGCCCGCCGTCGCGGTACGCCGCGCGGTGGGCCCCTTCTCGAAGGACACCGCGATGCCACGTATCCCGGCCCGCTTGAGCCCGGCGAGCGTGGCCGCGAGCCCGTACCCGGCCGACGAGCCGATGACGAGGGCGACAGGTCCCTCGCCCGCCGGCGGCGCCACGACGGGCTCCGGGCACGCGTCCCACATGTCGGTGACGAGGCGCGCGCAGCCCGCCGGGTGGGCGTCGAGAAAGAGGAAGCCTCGGTTGCGGGGGGTGAGAACGCGCTCGGTCATGAAGGGCAGTCCTTGCGTCGGGGAGAGGGGGGCGGCAAGTGCGCGGTCCCGCTGAACCGGCACGTCGCATCACCACGTACGGCAAGTCTGCGAGTGCGGCGGACCACGCGGAGCCCCCGGCCGCGACAAGGATCGGTCGCCGCTCTTGGCGCATCCCGCCCTTTCGGAGGTGACGCGGGACGGCCCCGCGTCCGCCGGGTGGGGACGCGGGGCCGTGGAAACCGGTCGGTCAGCCCTTGCGGGTGTTGACCTCTTCGGTGAGCTGCGGGA